>JAJFFN010000025.1 GCA_021776635.1 Robiginitomaculum sp. | reverse complement strand
TGAAAATCACCAAAATATTTAGTGATCGCAGCCGTCAAAGTCGTCTTGCCGTGGTCAACATGACCAACTGTACCAACATTCGCATGGGGCTTATTACGTTCAAATTTCTCTTTAGACATGGTCTTCTCCGTTACTTTCTTTCTTCAATAAATGCTTTTCAGCGCTTTCTTAGCGGTACTTATGCGCCGCCCTGCTTTTCAATGACTTCATCCGATATTGCTTTTGGTGTCGTTTCATAATGGTCAAATGTCATTGTGAATTGCGCACGCCCTTGCGACATGGAACGCAAATTATTCACATACCCAAACATGTTGGCGAGCGGCACCATAGAGTTAATCACAGTGGTAACACCGCGCGCTTCTGTGCCAGAAATCATGCCGCGACGAGAACTGAGATCGCCAATAATATCGCCCATATAATCCTCAGGCGTTTCAACAACTACACTCATGATTGGTTCAAGCAGCTTAATGCCGCCCTCTTTTTTAATCTCGCGAAACGCAGCCCGCGCAGCGATTTCAAACGCCATCACAGACGAGTCGACATCATGGTAAGCACCATCATAAAGCTCTGCGTGGAAATCAATAACTGGGAAGCCCGCCAATAGACCACTTTCAGCCATCGTGCGAATACCCTTTTCAACACCAGGGATATATTCCTTCGGTACATTACCACCAACAACTTTGCTCTCAAAGGTAATGCCTTCACCAGGCTCAGACGGGGCAAATTTAATTTTCACACGGCCAAATTGACCAGAACCACCAGATTGTTTCTTGTGGGTATAATCAATATCAATCGGCCCGATAAGCGTTTCGCGGTAAGCCACTTGTGGCTGGCCAATATTGGCCTCTACACCAAATTCGCGCTTAAGGCGGTCAACAAGGATATCCAAGTGAAGCTCACCCATTCCCGCCATAATGGTTTGGCCAGATTCGTGATCAGTTGTTACACGAAAAGACGGATCTTCAGCAGCCAATCTTTGCAAACCAACACCTAATTTCTCTTGGTCAGCCTTAGTTTTTGGCTCAACTGCAATCTCGATAACAGGATCTGGGAACTCCATACGCTCAAGAATAACCGGCGCACCCGTATCACAAAGTGTATCACCCGTTGTCGTGCCCTTAAGACCAGCAACGGCAATAATATCGCCTGCATAGGCTTCTTGAATATCCTCACGGTCATTGGAATGCATCATCATCATACGACCAACGCGCTCTTTCTTCTCCTTCACAGAGTTTAGAAGCGTCGTACCAGTCTCAAGTTTACCGGAGTAAATCCGGCAAAATGTCAATGTACCAACGAATTTATCGTTCATAATCTTAAAGGCCAGCATAGAAAGCGGCTCATCATCAGATGCAGGACGTGTTGTTTCCTCACCGGTTTTAACATCAATGCCGCTAATAGCGGGAATTTCAACTGGGCTTGGTAGATAATCCACAACAGCATCAAGCAAAGGCTGAACACCCTTGTTTTTAAACGCCGTACCACAGAACATAGGCACAAGTTTGCCCTCAATCGTACCCTTACGGATAAGACGCTTGAGCGTAGCGTTGTCAATGGTTTCACCTTCAAGATACGCTTCCATGACATCGTCATCAAGCTCAGCCACCGTCTCCACTAGTGTTTCGCGGTACTGCGCAGCCTTATCAGCCAAATCTGCAGGAATTTCAACAGTGTCGAATTTTGCACCCAATTCCGCATCATCCGCCCAAACATAAGCCTGCATTTCGATTAAATCGACCATGCCTTTAAATTCGCTTTCAGAGCCAATCGGCAACTGCATTGCAACCGCAGGCGCACCCAGACGTTTTTTCACACTATCGAATGAGGCGTAGAAATCCGCGCCCAATTTATCCATTTTATTACAGAAAATCATGCGCGGCACATTGTATTTATCAGCCTGACGCCACACGGTTTCCGTTTGCGGCTCAACACCTGCATTAGCATCTAGAAGCGCAACTGCGCCATCAAGCACACGCAAAGAACGCTCAACCTCAATGGTGAAATCAACGTGTCCCGGTGTATCAATAATATTCAGGCGCTTACCCTTCCAAAAACAGGTCGTCGCCGCAGATGTAATGGTAATGCCGCGCTCTTGTTCTTGTTCCATCCAATCCATAGTGGCCGCGCCATCATGAACTTCAGCAATTTTGTGGTTTTTACCTGTATAGTAAAGAATACGCTCGGTGCAGGTGGTTTTACCCGCATCAATATGCGCCATGATACCAAAATTGCGATAATTTTCAATTTTATATTCGCGTGCCATAATCGTCTCTAATTTCTATCAGTCTTTACCAACGGTAATGAGAGAACGCACGGTTCGCCTCAGCCATTTTATGTGTGTCTTCACGTTTTTTCACGGCTGAACCACGGTTGTTGGAAGCATCCAATAACTCTCCAGCCAATCTCTCGCGCATTGTGTTTTCGTTACGCGAACGAGATGCAGACACCAACCAACGAATTGCCAGAGCTTGTTTGCGCTCCGTACGAACCTCCACAGGTATTTGATAGGTAGCACCACCAACCCGACGTGAACGCACCTCTACGGACGGCTTGATATTTTCAAGCGCGTCATGGAACTTGGCCAAAGGTTCAGACTTTGCCCGATCCTCAACTATGTCCAATGCTCCGTATACGATTTTCTCTGCGGCGGATTTTTTCCCGTCCAACATAATAGCGTTCATAAATTTAGACAGGACAATATCTCCAAACTTTGGATCTGGAAGAATTTCCCGTTTCTCTGCGCGGTGGCGACGTGACATACTTTATACCTCTTGTTTCGGACGCCCTATTTAGGACGTTTTGCACCGTATTTGGAACGACGCTGCTTACGGTCTTTTACGCCTTGAGTATCCAGCACACCACGTAGAACGTGATAACGCACACCCGGCAAGTCTTTGACCCGGCCACCGCGAATAAGCACAACACTGTGCTCTTGCAGATTATGGCCTTCACCTGGAATATAGCTCACAACCTCAAAACCATTTGTCAAACGTACTTTTGCCACCTTACGAAGAGCTGAGTTCGGCTTTTTCGGTGTTGTGGTATAGACACGTGTACACACGCCGCGTTTTTGCGGACAGGCTTCCATTGCCGGAACCTTATTCCGCTTTGGCTTTGGTTTACGGGGCTTACGGATAAGCTGCGATACTGTTGGCATAAAGGCCTCTTATTAAAACGTGCTCTCCAAATTAAGGCGAGACACAAACAAACAACGCACAGTCAGCAATAATAACTTCCTGCACAAAACGCGCGAAATATCCGCCTCATCACCCTTTTAATAGGCTCTGAAAATAAGACGTTTCACGCTGGAACCGCCCCCAATCCAAGCAAAACCGCCAAAATTAGGAACAAATATATAAAACTTTTTGCCAAGAAAGGGGTCTCAAATCTCTATGAATCTGACATCAATTCCTCAAGCGAGCGGGAACATAACAGGAGATTCTCATACGTCAACAAGTTACTTGAAATTTTTCGTGGTATTTTCAGGTCAATCGCACAATTAGAAAACCACACCAAATTTACGTCAAAAAAAAGCCCCCGAGAACGAGGGCTTCTTAAATAAAAGAGCATTTAACCTCAGGCTTCTCCGTCCACATTATGAAGGCCTTTAGCATGGGCACTTTCATCGTGGGGTTGAATTTCGCGTTTATCAGGCCCACCCCGTGTCATGGAGACCACAACGCCAGCCAGCAGGATAACCGCTACCAAGTTTGGTGTTGCCATAAAGATGTTGCCGATATCACCCATGGTCCATACGGCTCTCGCAGGAATAATCGCACCGACAAATACTAAGATGCAATATATTATGCGAAATGGGAACACGGATTTCTCACCAAACATAAAGGCAACGGCTCTTTCGCCGTAATATGACCAACCCAAAATTGTCGTCAAAGCAAAGACCATGAGAGCAATGGTAATAATCCATTTACCACCAGTTATACCAGCTTCAAACGCTGCGGATGTAATACCGGAACCTTGCAAATTAGTTTGCCATGCATGATCAACGGCTATTTTCACACCATCAACATCAGCAGTGAACCCGCCTTTTACACTGAGAATAACCAACGCCGTCATTGTACAAATAACAATTGTATCGATGAATGTGCCGAGCATACCGATTGTACCTTGTTGCACAGGGTCATTTGTTTGTGCCGCCGCATGCGCAATTGGCGCTGAACCTTGACCGGCTTCATTAGAGAACAAGCCGCGAGCCACACCAAAGCGAATGGCTTCAGCAATCACCGCACCGGTAAAACCACCAACCGCTGCATGTCCGTTGAAAGCGTCCGTGAATATCAACTTAAATGCGGCAGGAATACCCGAAGCATTCATTGCTAATACAATAAGTGCCGCAGTGATGTAACTAAAGGCCATTACAGGCACCAATTTGGAAGCAAATTTACCAATGTTTTTAATGCCGCCAATAATAACAAGAAATGTCAAAGACGCTAATATCAAGCCTGTTAGAACCGTAGGCGCATTCATATTTGTTTTCGCAACATTTGCAATTTCTGTAGATTGCACCATATTGCCCGCACCGAATGAGCCCATAATCGCGCCAATACAGAATAATATAGCCAGCCATTTCCATTTCGGGCCAAGGCCGTTTTTAATATAATACATCGGGCCGCCTTTATAGACACCGTTTTCATCAACTTCTCTATAGCGAACCGCCAGCAAGCTTTCCGCGTATTTAGTCGCCATACCGACAAGCGCCGTCATCCACATCCAGAAAATTGCGCCGGGGCCGCCGAGCGTAATCGCCGTAGCCACACCCGCTAAATTCCCTGTCCCGACCGTAGACGACAAAGCCGTCATCAAAGCCGCAAAGGGTGTAATCTCGCCTTCATGGCCCGGTTTAGGCTTGCGGCCTTTCCAAAGCATGGCAAAACCAGCAGGTATACGGAAAATTGGCATGAACCGAAGTGCGATAGTCAAGTAAAAACCTGTGCCTAACAGTAAAAGCGCAAAGAAAGGCATTTCACCCAAGATAGGTAATTTAATGCCAAATGTGCTTAAACTGGTGCCGCTGAGCACACTATAAAAAGCCTCTAAATAATGTTCAAATTTTTCCACGGATATATTCCCCATTTTGTTTTTAATTTTGCGAAACCATAAGGGCTCGTTCCTGAATTGCAATGGGAAAACTGTTAATCTTCATGCAGAACTAGGTAGTGTACTCATAAACTCAGACCTAAATGGCATGAGGCAATTTGTTCACTGGCTAGGCGTAAAACCGCAGTAAATGCTAGCATTTTTTTATATCCCTTTAGGGGCAAGGTTTTAAAACGACGCCAATGAGCAAAGTGGCCATGCTAAACGTGACTTAAGCGCGGAGCTAAATCTGCTTCAATCTGCTACGTCAAAGTGCTTAGCCGGGCAACAAGCCCGCCGCGCACACTTTTCCTCTCATATTTTCGCATATTTCGCTCCATTTAGGCCTGAGTTTATGAGTACACTACCTGACATATTCCGATTCATGTGTCATTTTGCGTCTTTTCATTGCGAATGAAATAAGTTAGCGAGACATGTAGTCTTCATAAGAGGTCATAATGTTTGAAACTTTATCCGCAACACCGCCAGATGCCATCGTCGGCATGATAAAAATAGCGGCTGCAGATACCAACCCTAAGAAAATTGACTTAGGCGTTGGCATTTACCAAGACAAAGTGGGTGCGACGCCTGTCATGCGTGCGGTGAAAGAAGCCGAAAAACGCTTGCTTAGAGAAGAAGACAGCAAAAAATATATTGGTATACACGGGAACCCTGCCTTCAATAGCCTTTTCTCAAAATTGATATTTGGGGCGAACAGCGAAGCTATAACATCAGGGCGGTTGGCTACGGCGCAAGCGGCAGGTGGTTCTGGGGCACTACGACTTGGGGCAGAACTTATCAAGCTCGCCAATCCGGCGGCCACGATTTGGGTCAGCACACCAACATGGGCAAACCACCAGCCTTTAATTGGTTCGACCGGATTACGTATCAAGCAATATCCTTACTATAATAAAGAAACACAGCGCATAGATTTTGATGATATGTGTGCAGAATTACGCGACAATGCCAAAGTTGGTGATGCGGTTCTTTTGCATGGGTGTTGTCATAACCCAACGGGCGCAGACCTCAGCGAATCCCAGTGGCAAACCATAGCCGATTTAATGTTAGAAAAAAATCTGTTGCCATTTGTTGATTTGGCCTATGCGGGGCTTGGGGACGGGCTTGCGCAAGACAGTTACGGGTTGAGGTTATTGGCAGGAATATTTCCAGAACTTGTTTTGGCAGCATCATGTTCAAAAAATTTCGGGCTCTACAAGGAGCGTGTCGGATTGGTAGGGGCATTATGCGCCACCCCTGATGATGCCAAATTAGCCCACGGCCAGATTGGCTTGACGATGCGCCGCATGATATCAATGCCGCCAGACCACGGCGCGGCTCTGGTAGCCAAAATATTGGCAGACCCTGCTCTTACCGCAGATTGGAAAACCGAATTGGAAGATATGCGCGTGCGGATGACCGGATTGCGGGCATCACTCGGTGAAGCTTTGTTGGTGCAAGGTGCAGAACAAATGGCCGCAGCAATTACGGCGCAAAAAGGCATGTTCTCGCTCTTGCCCGTAAGCCAAGAGCAGGCGGATAAGTTGCGTAGCGAACATTCGGTGTTTTTGCTGAACTCTGGACGTATCAATATTGCCGGTGCACGCACAGAAACTATTGATAGGTTAGCAGATTGTATTTTGGCGGTTCTATAATCTAGGGTCAGGACCTATTACACCCTTCGTCTTAGAACTTATAAATCGGTATAATACCAGTTTTCACAACGCCGTCTTTAATCGTAATTTCAAAGTATTTGCGCCCGTCAGGCTGCGTTGGGTATACTGCAATCAACATTTTTGCCATGTCTATATACGGTTCACGAACGAGTTGATTAGCGATGAGGTTTTGTAGCAATTGTTCAGGTTCTTTGATGCGGATGTGAATAATACCTTCCGGCAACCGGTTTTTAAATGTGATGTCAAAATCACCAACGATATCAACCAGACCCCATTTTAAGGCCAAGTAATCTGACGATAACCGACTATCGGCTGTAAGCCACGTTTCTATACCATTTACCTCCAACAGTGCCCAATTATCAATTTTTGTATTCAGTTCAATTGCAGTAAGATTGTCGCCAACGATATTGGCCAATATTTTCGGAATGTCCTCCGATAACGCAATATTGGCACCAGAGATGTTCACCCGACCAATATTGTTTAAGACGTCTATGTCCGCAAAGATTTTTTCAAACTGACTTATTATGGGCGCCGTATTTGCCAAAGGCTTAAACTTTGCCTGAGCAATGTCAATTTGCGCCGATTTTAATCCACCCGCTATAGAAAAAGAGACCTGCCCATCTATAGTTGCTGGAACGACATCAAATGTAAAACGCTCACCGCTATATCCGCGCAAATCTATTCGCATTTTTCCTCTGTGTTCGAATTGCCACGATAAAGGTGTAAAGGTTGAGCTATACACTCGGATATCACCTGATTTAACGGACCAGTTCTTGACCAGGTCAGATGTGTTGCTTATGGGCCCACGAACAGAAGCATCACCTAATTTCGCGTCTACAATAAACGGAAAACCCGAAACTTTTAACCCGTCATGCCCAATTTGATAATTTTGGCTTTCAAGGCTTGTGATATTAGCTACCAAATTATTTGCCAACACATTACGTAGATAAACCCACGCACACATAATCAATACAAGTATCAATAAACCGAAAATAATTAACCGGGGTATAGTTATCAGCTTGTTCATCGTTTTGGGCTTTGTTTTTGAACTAACCATTTGTTGTTTGTAATTTATGTCTAATGGGTCGTTTACCAGGCTCACGAGCAAAGCTGACCAATAATTTCCCGTATTCTCGTGATAACAGTCTAATTTTGTCCCACCCGCCCCACCAAGGCGCTTCTGCAGCAGCTTTTGCTGCAACCGGATATGCTATGATTTCTACATTATTCATGACCGAGGCAATTTCCATTTTTGCGCGGGGCATATGATATGCAGACGTCACCAATACAATTTTTTCAAAGCCCATAACAGTCGCCCAGCGCGCCGTTTCTTGTGCATTACCATAGGTGTTTTCAGCTTCGTAATCCAAATCCACACAACAATTAAACTGGGCCGGGTCTAGTGCAAGCAACCCTTGTATCTGTTCGGGTTTAATGCTTGGATTGACGCCTGAAATTAGTAAGCGTTCTCCGTGCCCCGTTTTTAAAAGTTCAGCACCAACATGCAATCTTGACCCGTCTGCGCCAGTTAAGACAACAATGCCGTCGACTTTTGGCAACTGTCCAGGCGGTTTCATAGTAGAAATATAGACAACAAATACTGCAAATCCGATAATCAACATCGTGGTGCCAAATCCGAATAGAAATTTACATACGTTGAAAAGCGCCGCGCGAACACGCGCCTTGTTTGCAGGGGGATTCAATGATTTTTTAGCGCTATTCATGGATAAATTTCAGTATATAATATTTTTATCACTGTACGCCAACTTACAATGATTATGATCAAAGCCATTACAATCGGAACAGCAACAACCAAAAAGATATCGGTCATTGATAAATGCAGTCCTGGTAAAAAATACGAAAACCCGTCTGATACGGAAAACATGCTTCCGACTAACACCGAAATTACCAGTGCTGAGAGCGCACCAATCCCCCCAGCCTTGAACCCCGAAATTGCAAAGCGGGTACTTAGCAAACGCGCTGTATAAGCAGGCGGTGCTCCTATCTGGTGTAGTACATCCATCAAACGGCGCTGCGAAGTTAGCCCGGCTCGCGTTGCAAAAATAGATGCGGCAATACTTGCAATAATTATTAAACCTAAGGCCAAATACGATAGCAGTCTTGCCGCACTGGTTGTACGTTTAATCTGCTTATCCCACTGGCTATGGTCGTTTATATCTACACGAATGCCAGCATCTGCAAATGCAATCATGACCTTTTTAGTGTCAAATAACTGACCGTCATATAACTTCACATCTAACAAAATTGGTAAGGGTATATCATCCGGTATAGGAACATTTCCCAACCACGGCTCTAATAAAGATTGTGAATACTCAGGCGGTAAAATTGTTACAAACTCAACTGGCGCGAATTCCTTTAATAGGGACTTGGCCTTTTGTGCCGTATCTAAGAACTCAGTGTCTGATTTTTTCTGTCCAGGCTTGATTTGTACCGTCAATTTTCCTTGCAAATTACTGCGCCATCCTTCTGCTGCCCGATGACCAGATGACGTTGCCAGTAAAGTCATAGTTGCGAGAAAAGCTAATATCACCAGCACCATAAATAAAGGACGGTCTGTCTTTTTGTTATAGGGCAGTATTGGCTGCCTTTTAGCCGTAAAGTCAGTTTTTTGTATATGTGTGTCAGCCAATTTGCTCACCATTTATTGTGCCCGTTATCTGGCCATGTTCTATTGATAATGTATTTGCATCCTCTGGAATAAGGGCCGTATTGTGGGTGGCTATAATCGTAGTTGTCCCCAGCCTGTTGAGTTCAGAAAAAAGTCGGATTAAGCGACGCCCCATACCTTCATCAACATTGCCGGTGGGTTCATCAGCAATCAAGATATCAGGTTTTGTAATCACGGCGCGGGCTATTGCGGCGCGTTGTTTTTCCCCTCCTGATAATGTTGGCGGCAAAGCATGGTAACGATTGCCAAGCCCCACCCATTTTAAGAGACCAAGCACGTCTTCTTTATAATCCTCTTGTTTACTCCCTGCGACCCTTAGAGGCAAAGCCACATTTTCAAAAACGCTTAAATGATCAATTAGCCTAAAATCTTGTAAGACTATGCCCATTCTGCGTTTCAGTGCAGGAATTTCCTTACGTTCAATTTGGGACGTATCGCGGCCAAATAATGTGATGTGACCACGTGATTGTCGCATTTGCAAATAAATCAATTTTAGCAAAGTGCTTTTCCCGGCACCTGACGGCCCAATTATAAATGTCATTGATCCCGCCGGTAGGGAAAAACTAACATCACTGAGAATTTCATTGTCACGGCCATAGCGAAATCCTACCCGTTCAAAATGAACGTTGGAACTTGGGTCTACGCCTGTATGATTACGTGTATGATTAATATGCGACTCGTATTATATTCTATTTGACCATTTAAATTCACCCTAGACATTTTCTTATCACTTCGCCACATTCTTTTCATGATCGATTCGGGAAAAATAAATGATACTTGAATGTCCTGAATGTGCCACACGCTTTAAGATTGCCGATGATGCTATTGGCGCAAATGGGAGGACAGTTCGCTGTTCCCAGTGCTCGGCGACATGGTTTGTAGCAGCAGAACCCGATGCACTAAATTTAGACGACGCCCAGAAAAACAATGAACTGCGCGAAGAGGTTATTCGCGAACCCGTACATGACGTGAGTTTACCCGACCAAGCGGGCAGTACAAACCCTGACAATATCGTTGAAGGTTTAGAAGACCAAAATAAAAACTTCACTGCTAATATTGGTGCTCATGCCGCTATACGTGAGACGGCTGACCGCAAAAAAGCCCGGAGACGCTTGCTTGGTGTGAGCATGATTTGGATTGTCACCTTGGTCATTTTGGCTTTGTTTACGCTTGCTGCCATTCTATTTCGAGCACACATAGTTAAGTCCTTTCCTGGAACAGCTCCAATTTATAATGCAATTGGCCTTGAGGCAAATGTATCAGGATTAGAAATCTACGATATTGAAACTCGTTTTGGAAACAATGAAGGTGTTCAAGTATTATTTATTAATGGACGTGTTAAAAATTTCGATGTGAAAACGCGAGATGTAGAACTTATTCAACTGAGTTTTAAGAATGCAAGTGGTGAGGTTCTCACCTCGTGGGTCGTCGAGCCAACACAATCAACACTTAAACCAGGACAAACAATAAAATTTACCTCTCAATTCCCAAACCCACCAGTAGACGCGGTTAAACTATCACCTGAATTTATTTCTGAAGCTCTTGTCACTGATACGAACCAAACCCCAACGGCGTCGCAATAATTTTAGAAATAAAATTTATACGGTTATAGCGTTATTTTTTTACTAGGGACAGACGCGTAATAGCTTCATTTTTTACGTAATCTACAGCCGGTGCCAATTCATCTAATTTGCTTATACCGGAACCCGTAACAACCTCATCAAATACGATCATTGTGCCTTCTTGATGTGGCGTCAGAGTAATCGTCCAAACATCTATAACAGCCTTTTCTTGTAAAGGACCAAAAGGTGCATTTAACCGGAGTTGTTCTTGGTGTTTTACATAAATTACTTCTCCGTGTTTGACAGAGCCATCATCCCATATTTCCTGCCATAGCCCGCCAGGTTTTAGTTCAAGGGACAGGTTGTTCGAATTTCCAGAATACGTATGGTCTGCTGCCCACCATTTTGCAGGCTCGATTAAAATTTTCCATAAATCTTCGAGCGGTAATTTTGAAATTGCCTCATGACGTAATGTGAATTGCTCAGATGAGGACGAAATGATCTTACCACTGGCCGGAACGGCTACAACCAACGTGCAATACAAAATTGTCATAAATCGGAAAAAAAACATCGTTCTTTCGCACCCTTTAAGTTCAGTAATACCTACCTATCCACCTTTACTATTTTGGTGGTACAGGGCTGAATTTTATAATCTGCCCACTGTCCAGTATAAAGTCCTGCCACTGTCCAGTACATGTGCCATTACCTCACTTGAATTACAAGGGTCAGGACCTAGGCTCTGACCCTAGCACGAATTAAACATCTACCTTTATAGTACCGGCTTTATCTATCCATGCTCTGCGCATGCCTTGTGATGTGAACGGCATTGTTGGTTGCCCTGTACTTCCCAGAGCAATTACACCACCATAACCACCTTGTTTTTGCATATCTTTTAACGCCGCTTTTGCGGCGGCCTTTAATGGAGTTTTCGCGTAAGCCATACGCGCCGAAACATCTGCGGCAGTTGCCGCCTTGATAAAAAATTCGCCTTGCCCCGTACAGGAAACTGCAACCCTCTCGTCTGCCCAACACCCTGCGCCTGGAAGAGGGCTGTCGCCGACCCGGCCTGCCATCTTGCCCAATAACCCGCCAGTCGAAGTCGCAGCAGCAAGTCTGCCTTGGCTGTCTCGTGCCACAACACCGATCGTGCCTGTGTCGAGTTCATGGGGTAAACGCGTGACACCGTGAAGTATATAATATTCCAGAGGTTTCTCGACAGGCGCACAGTTTTGCAAAGCCGCAAAGGTTTCTGCACCGCGCCCTGCCAACATGACATGGGGCGTGTGTTCCATGACGCAGCGCGCAACCCGCACGGGGTTTTTATAGCCCTTGAGCGCAGCAACCGCACCGACACTGCGGCTATGACCGTCCATAATACAGGCATCCAACTCGTATTCGCCCGCAGAATTTGGCCCCGTGCCTTTACCCGCCACATATAGCCCTGCATCTTCAAGCAAGATTGCCAATGCTTCCACCACATCCAAAGCAGTTGACCCATCCATCAACATGCAATGGCCTTGCGCAGCCACGCTGTGTAAATGTTCTATTTGCGCATCTTGCTCGGATTTAACATATTTTCCTGCACCACCGTGCAAGGCCAGTGCAATATTTGATTGTTTTGTCTTTATATTTTTCATGTGAAAAATCTAACGCCCCGCCCTCAATTTGGCTAGGAAAACTCATAATTATTTAATGTTATATTATACTATTGCATAATATATTTTTCTATGTTATAACATAACTATATTAAAAGGGAGGATAAAATGAATAGTTTTACAAGAACAATTATGAGCGGGCCGAGCGCCTTTGTTGTCACGACTGGACTAGCTTTGATTATGGCAAAAATGATCCATGTGCCTTACGTCACACTACCGGACAAACCAGAAAAAATGAGTTTTACTATCAATCCGGAAATCATAAAGGAAACACCAATAAAAAAACGCAAAGCGGTGTTAATACGCGTTACACCGCCACCTGCACCGCCTATCATCGATATACAAGAGCCAACAGCACCAAGCGAACCTATAGCAGATAAATATATCGTAGAACCCACATATGATAAACTTACATTAGACCCACAAACTGTCACATTGGTCATTGTCGACAAAGATGAGCAACCGATATTACGCTTCGAACCAGTGATGCCGCCCCGTGCACAAAGGTCAGGCCATTGCAAAGTCCGTTTTAATCTAACCGCGCAAGGTCAACCGTACGATGTGGTCACTACATATTGCTCACAGGCTATTTTCAAGCGTCCAACCATCAAAGCCGTACAAAAATGGCAATACAATCCTAAAATCTTGGACGGTGTCGCCGTCTCAAGACATGGCGTAGAAACATTTGTCAGGTTCAACTTGCTAGATGAACGCGGCTTTCTAATACCGGAGTAAATACAAGACAGCAAAGTCAAAACTGACTAAATGTCAATCAAACCCCACATTAAAGCCCCAATGTAGGGCGCAGACGCCGCCTGTGTAATTTTCATAGCCGACCTGTTTATAGCCTGCCTCTCTCAGCATTTGGGCAAATTCTTCCTGTTTGGGAAATTTACGGATGCTCTCAATCAAATACTGATAGCAGTCGCGGTCACCGGTTAAAACTTTACCCATGGGCGGAATAACGTTGAACGAATAAGCATCGTAAAATTTGCGCAACCATTCCGTTGGCGGCGTAGAAAATTCAAGGCAGAAAAACCTGCCGCCCGGTTTGAGGACACGGCGCATATCGCGTAGGGCCATCATCCGGTCTGTGACATTGCGAATACCAAAGGCAATGGTAATGACATCGGCAAAATTGTCCGCAAAAGGCAACACTTGTGCATTTCCACATACTCGGGTTAAATCTAGGCCTGCATCTTTTTTCTCATCAATGCCAGCCAGCAACATTTCGGCATTGATGTCGACGATAAAAGCTTTGGCCACATCACCGCCGCGTCTCAATCTGGCCTGGTCTGCTTTCTTAATGAAACGCCTAGCCAAATCACCCGTACCGCCGGCCACATCTATATGTATCTCGCCGGGTTGCGGATTGATTTTGGCGATAGTCATGTCTTTCCACAAGCGGTGGACGCCCATGCTCATGGCATCATTCATCAAATCGTATTTAGAAGCCACACTATCAAAAACGCCGCGTACCTTTGTCTGCTTCTCGGATACAGGTACCTGCTCAAAGCCGAAATCAATTGTATCTTCTTTTGTCTTTACCACAGCATTACTTTCATAATCACCCAAGTTCATTCGCAGGAAATGTGTCCCGCTTCAAGCCCTGATATATTCTGCATAAAAAGAAACTTGAGCATCACCCGCCGAATGTGTAATCGAAACTCACTCCATAACTGCGTGGTTTTTCGTATTGCTGGGTGATATTATCAAGGAGCGGGCCAAGCCCTGCCCCCCAATGAAAATTTGTGGTTGGCTTGTCCAAATTGGCCAGATTACGCACCCATAATTTCACTGACCATTTTTCGTGCGTGGGCGTAAACCCCGTCCACCCATTGACGATACCGTGACTGCCGACAAACGGTATTGTGCGTAAGGCGAAATCATCTGGAGCGGTTTGGTTTTTATAATCAACGTGCACCCGCCATTGCCCAAAACTAATGTCTCTTTGATAATCCAGCGCCGTACTAAAGCTAAATTCCGGTGCCGTACCAAATCCGGTGCCAGATAAGTCCCGGCCTGGTTCAGAAACAAATTCATCATAGCTGGTTTTCAGATAACCTGCACTAGTGTTGATATGAAAATTTGGGGTGATTTGTAGGCTCGCGTCCATTTCCAGCCCCCATATATGGGCTTTGGCCGCATTGGTCAGTGTGCGCAAAAACAAAAATGGTTCTTGGGATATCGACACCTGTATATCCGTATAATCCATATAAAATGCGGATGTGTTGAGCCGTAATTTCCGCTCAAATCCCTGTAGCTTGAACCCGGCTTCGTAATTTGTGACAAATTCCGGCTTAGTGAAAAATCCAGTAGGTGCATCAAGGTCGGCTTGGCCAATAAAATCGTCCTTGACCGTGGCACTACGAAATGCCCGCGCCGCGCTGGCATAGAGGTTTAAATTTGCATTGGCTTTATAATTGGCACCAACGCTCCATGATACCGGATTATTTGTCAATTTTTGTGTGGAGCTTAATGCAGGCAGTCCGAAAAGTGCGAATGTCTCTCCGAAAATATTATAGTCCACCCGTTTTTCGTCGTGTGTATAGCGCAGCCCACCAAAAAGGCTAAGCTTATTCGTTAATTTAAAATTACCATGTCCGTAGACGGCGATGCTCTGGTCATTGCTGACAATCCTCTGGCCGTCCAGTTCGTCCGGTGGATGTAATGGGCGGGGCAGGAAAAACACCTGATCCAAAAATGCCGTACTCATGAGGGGGAATGTTGGCGAATAAAGCCTTTGGGTCTTTAGATAATAAAGGCCAGCCACATAATCAAAACGCTCATAGGCGGGTGAGGTCAGGCGCAATTCCTGGGTTATATCCTCCACTTCACCTTCAAACTGGTTGACGGTTATCGCTTGGGGCAGACGGTCGCTATCTTGCAGATAATTATCATGCACATCCGACCAGGCACTTATGGATGTGAGTGTAAAGCCACTTTTGGTTTCGTATTCTACATGTAAGGAAGCGCGCTGGGCGGTTTGGGTTTGGCGTTCTTGCTGGTCAAAGTTCACGGTAAACGGAACTGTGTCCGAACCGATATTGGTAATCGGTTCCCCTTGGGCGTTGGGATGGTCATCCTTGTGTTGATAATTATAGCCAAGACGGACAGACAAAGCATCCATAGGCGCATAATTTAATTGCCCGCTCAAGCTACTATGGTCTTCACTTCCTAGATTTTGTCCGCCGTTTAAGTTGACAATATGGCCATCGGTCTTGGTTTTTAGTCCTGCCACTCTTAGGGACAATTGATCTGGAATCAACGGTACAGTGGCGTTGGCAATAATTTTCTTATGGTCAAAATTGCCATAACTAAGCTGGACGTTGCCGGTCATGCCTTTATTTGAATGTAGGGCGGGTTTAGTTGTAATATTGACGGCACCCCCAATTGTGTTGCGGCCAAATAATGTGCCTTGGGGTCCACGTAAAATTTCTACGCGCTCAACATCGGCCAGTGCAACATCCAAAGCCGTATCGGCACTGACATAGACCCCGTCTATATATACCCCGACCGCCCGGCCAGCCGAACGGTTAATGCCGCCACCAATACCGCGAATGGTGATATTATTTTGCCCAGCTTCACCTGCAGGCGGCAAATACATATTGGGCGCAAATTGGCTTATGTCCGACAGGCTTTCAGCCCGTAATGCCTCTATGTCCCGCTTGTCGAAAACGCTGAGGGAAATTGGCACGTCCATCACATTTTGCGCACGCTTGGTGGCCGTGACGATAATTTCGTCCTTCGCAATAGTGTCTGGCGGTGTCTGTGCACCAACCGTTTGCGCACATACACCGAAGGAGGCTAATCCCATTAGGAGTTGCTGTTGTTTGTAAAATCTCTTAGCCATAAAAACTACCACTGAAAATTGGGAACATAATTCAATCCCTGTACTTGAAGTTAAATAGGAATACTATGCCAGAATTACCAGAAGTCGAAATTGTGAGGCGTGGGCTTGCCCCCGTTATGGAGGGGCGTGAGTTTGCACATGTTTTGCTCAATCGTGCAGACATCCGGTTTCCCTTTCCTGATAACTTTATAGAGCGCTTACAAGGTGTGACGTTGGAAAGGCTGAGCCGCCGGGCAAAGTTTTTGGTGGCGGAGCTTTCCAGCGGTGAAACCTTGCTCATGCATCTTGGCATGTCCGGGCGGTTTGTCATTGAGAACGGCACTTGGCCACCAGACAGCGGCAGCCACAACCCAAAACACGACCATGTGGTTTTCACCATGTCCGGCGATGATGCACCGCTCATCATCTATAATGACCCACGCCGTTTTGGCTTTATGGAGTTGTTGGCGCCCGCAGACTTGGGACGGATGGCTGACCTCGGGCCAGAACCCCTGTCCAATAATTTTAACGGCCCTGCTCTACATACAAAACTTGCGGGCAAAAAAGCGCCGATTAAATCTGCCCTGCTTGACCAACACATTGTGGCGGGGCTAGGCAATATTTATGTCTGCGAAGCTTTGTTCGGGGCGCATATTTCACCCCTGCGCATATCAACCACATTAAGTGAAGATGAATGCGAACGGCTCAGCGCAGAGATTAAGACCACGCTGGGGCTGGCTATTGAAGCCGGCGGCTCGACCCTCAAGGATTTTGCTGCAGTCGACGGCGCGCTCGGATATTTTCAGCACCGCTTCAAAGTCTACGACCATAAAGGCGACGATTGCCCTGATACAGATTGCACAGGGACAATTAGCCGCATAAAACAATCCGGTCGCTCCAGCTTTTATTGCGACACCTGCCAAAGATAGTCATTAAATAGTCCGTGACTCTCTGCGTAAGGGGTATAAAATACCACACTTAAATCTCATGGAGCACCTTATGGCCTATAATACATTAGAAGTTACTAAAGAAGCCGGTGTTTGTACCATCAAGCTAAACCGCCCCAAAGCCCTCAACGCTTTGTGCGCCGAGCTGACCATGGAATTGGCCGATGCATTGGCCAAGTTGGAGGCTGATGATAAAATCGGCTGCGTAATATTAACGGGCTCTGAAAAAGCCTTCGCTGCCGGCGCCGATATCAAAGAGCTGCAAGACGGGACTTTCCTGAGCATGTATAAGCATGATGTGTTCGGCTTGTACTGGGAAGCTGTGGCACGGTTTAGAAAACCAATCATTGCGGCGGTGGCGGGTTATGCCTTGGGCGGTGGTTGCGAAATCGCCATGATGTGTGATTTTATTATTGCTGCAGACAATGCCAAATTTGGCCAGCCTGAAATAAACCTTGGTGTTATGCCAGGCAGTGGCGGTACCCAGCGCCTGACCAAAGCTGTGGGTAAATCCAAAGCTATGGATATGTGCCTCACAGGGCGGATGATGAAGGCGGATGAGGCACTTGCATGCGGGCTTGTGTCGCGCGTTGTTAGCGTTGATGAATTATTGGAAACTGCCTTGGACGCAGCAAAGAAAATCGCCGCGCAGTCACAACCTATTGCCATGATGACCAAAGAAGCGGTCAACACGTCCTTCGAAACCACATTATCTCAAGGCATACATTTCGAGCGCCGCTTGTTTCAAGCCATGTTCTCCACCGAAGACCAAAAAGAAGGCATGGCGGCATTCGCAGAAAAACGCAAACCGCACTTTAATAATAAATAGGCATACGACGCTCTCACATTGTATTATAAGCTAAACATTCTACGCACATTACATGGTTGACGGCTCATGAGCCAGCGTCTATAGGCGCAATTCGAAATTCTGCTGGACTTATCTAGCGTACACAACAATGAAGTAAAGACAGTAAAGACACACTTATGGCAAACACATCATCCGCAAAAAAATGCGTTCGTAAAATGGAACGCAAAACGAACGTTAATAAAAACCGCCGTACAAATGTGCGTTCTACATTGCGTAAAGTTGAAGATGCAATCACCGCTGGCGATCAAACTGCTGCTAAAGAGGCATTGATTGCTGCTGAACCGGCTATGATGCGTGCCGTAGGCAAAGGCATCTTCCACAAAAACACAGGCGCACGGAAAATTTCTCGCCTGACCAAACGCGTCAAGACTATGTCTGCCTAAACATTTAAAAATTTTGCTGATTAAGCCCGGGTTTCTTAGTTGAAATACTGGGCTTTCGTGTCTTTAGAGCGGGAATAGTTTTTTCAGCTCTGACGAGAGTTAAAAATTATTCTGAAATTATTTTCATTTTTTGAGGCTAGCAAATGCCCGTGAAAATTAACTTTTTTTCTGTCAAGCAATGAATCTTAAGAAAACGTAAAAAAACCCCATTGACGCCTCGCTGCAAACCCGCTTTAAAGGGAAAAGGGAAGGGTCAACACTAGGGGGCACGGCCCAATAACGATTAGAGAATTAATATGACTTTTTCTCTAATAATTACGATAATTATGTATATTTTTCAATGAGTTAAAGCGATTTAGGCGTTTTAACTAGCGCTACGATTTGGGGTTTTTTTGTGAGCGATTGGCATGACAAATTTGACGGTGGTAAAAATACACCGACAGAGCGAACGCCCGATGAAGCGTCACCTAACCAAATTGATGAAAATACACTAAAATCCAATGATCCAGAGCAAGTCTGGCGACAGGTACAAAATAAATTACGCGCATTTTTGGGTAACCGCGTCCATATGTCTTGGACGGGACAATTGGCTTTGCAATCTGCAGATGAACATCTAGCCGTTCTCAACGCACCATCCAAATTTGTTGCCAGTCGGATTGACGGAAAATATGGTGACTTGGTACGTAAATTATGGTCAGAGTGTGATACGCGCAATGTGAAAATTGGCTGCGGAACGGCCAAAGCAACACCGAATGTCAAAACAACTCCTTTTGTAAATGCACGTACATTTTCACAAAGCCGTTTTACACAAAAAACTAGCGCACCACAGCCTTCTTCGGATATACCTAAGCGAGAATTAGGCCAAAAAAGCACAGCAAACCCTTTGCAAAACAAGGACCGTTTTACATTTGATAATTTTGTAGTCGGCGGCCCAAATGAACTCGCATTTGCAATCGCACGTCGGGTGGCTGGCTCTCGCGAGAGCCAATACAATCCTATCGTCATCCATGGCCCGCACGGTATGGGGAAAACCCATCTCTTGCATGCCTTAAAAACGGAAATCGAAAAAACCGATCCCGCGCGGCGTGTCAATTTAATTTCCGCCGAAGATTTTGTGGCTTCATTTGTCCAATCTGTTCGTGCACAAGGCCGCACAGCTATAGACGCTTTTAAATCCAGTCTAAGAGATGTCGATTTGCTCATTATAGACGACGCACATTTCATTGCGGACAAGCCCGGCTCTCAAGAAGAATTGATGCACACACTGATTTCCTTGGTGGATAGCGGCAAACAAATTTTATTGGCGAGTGATCGCCATCCTCAAGCGATTAATAAAGCCAGTGACCGTCTTAAATCCCACTTATGCGGCGGGTTGCTTTGCGATATAGGCGCGGCGGATTATGAGCTGCGCTTGCGTATATTGGACCGCTTAATAGAACGCCGTCGCGTTGGCGGGCACCCAACATTGGCGATGCCTTCTGATGCGCGTGATCATCTTGCCGCACGTATTAATGCGACACCGCGCGACCTTGAGGGTGCTTTTAATCAGGTTGTGGCCCGACTAGAGTTTTTGGGCAAACCTTTAACATTGGAAAGCATTCAAGAGGCTTTGGCACATTCGCGTTACACTGGACAAGTCCGCCCAACTGTTGATAAAATCCAACGGGCAACAGCCAAACAATTTGACATTAGTATGGAAGACATGCTGTCCAAACGCCGCGCACGCGCTATCGCACGCCCACGTCAAGTCGCCATGTATCTGGCAAAAACGCTCACAACAAGATCATTACCGGATATCGGCAGACGATTTGGCGGTCGCGACCATACAACGGTTATTCATGCGGTTAAACGCATAGAACAATTGCGCACCGAAGATAGCGGGCTCAACACAAATATCGAAGAACTGCTTGAAACATTTAATAAGCCCTGACCCTTCTCTTTTTGCGTGACAAACCCATGCACACCCATTACCGTTTTTACGTGATATGGGAGTTAATAATGATAAATTTAAGAACAATTTGCGGTGGGTTGTTAGTTATGACGTTTTGTGCGGCATGTTCTGGCAAACCGGAAACACCCTCGAAGCAATCGAAGGTAGATGCAATAACAGATACAACACTGGCGGCCAATCCCGACACTACACCCCATGCACAGCTTGGTGATAATGTTGTTCCGAGCAAGTATGCGATAGATTTGACGATTAATCCAAACAGTGACACATTCTCTGGCACAGTCAGTATTGATGCTAATATTAAGGAAACAACGGCTAAAATTTGGCTGCATGGGCAGACCATCACAGCAAATGGAGCGGTTGCGCGCTTAGCTGACGGTACGGAAATATCAGCTGAATATGTTGAAGAAGATATAACGACCGCGCCGTCCGGTGTGGCATCTCTAAATTTGGCAAAACCAATTGGCCCTGGCGCAGTGACTTTGGTTATTCCCTACACAACACCTTTTAATACAAAGCTAAACTCTGCTTACAAAACTGTACGCGAAGGCGACAGCTATATTGTCACCCAGTTCGAGGCCATTGGTGCACGCCAAGCATTTCCAGGATTTGACGAGCCGCGCTTTAAAGTGCCATTTTCATTGTCAATTACGGCCCCCAAAAAAGATTTCGTTTATGCCAATACACCAGAAATAAAAACTGAAACAATTGCTGAAGACATGGTCAAGCATACATTTGCGACGACCCGTCCATTGCCAACATATTTGTTAGCCTTTGGTGTTGGGCCTTGGGACGTTGTCGAATACGCAGCCCTACCCCCAACGGAAATAAGACAAAGAGCAATTCCTCTGCGCGGTATAGCCGCGCGCGGCGATGGCAAAAACATGGCATACGCCCTGAAAAACACGGTGGGTATATTAGAAACTCTGGAAACCTATTTCGGTATTCCCTACCCTTACGAAAAACTGGATTTAATTGCAGCTCCAGAATATGCATTTGGGGCTATGGAAAATCCCGGCGCCATTGTCTTTACAGAATTTTTGTTAATGATGGACGAGAACTCGTCACTTGGTCAACGCCGGGCATATGCTTCGGTAAATGCACACGAATTAGCCCATCAATGGTTTGGTGATTTGGTTACACCCATATGGTGGGAAGATATATGGCTGAACGAAGCCTTTGCCACATGGATGGGCAACAAAGCAGTTACAAGCTGGGCACCAGAGTATAAATTTGGTGCACAAACCTTGAAAGGTGCACTTGGCGTTATGGGTACAGATAGCCTTGCCAGTACGCGCAGCATACGTGAGCCTTTGCTTCGCACCGAAAATGTAATGGACCAGTTTGACGGTATAACTTACCGCAAAGGTGGCGGGGTCTTGTCTATGTTTGAAAGCTATCTCGGTGAAGATAAGTTTCAAGACGGCGTTCGTTTGCACATGAAGCGTTTTGAAGACGATGTTGCCAGTGCCGATGATTTTTTCCAATCCTTAGCTGATGGCTCTGGTAACGACAAAGTCGCACCTGCACTCAAAAGTTTCGTAGACCAACCAGGCCTACCATTGGTGAGCGGAACGGTGAATTGTGGTAACAATAAGCTAACTTTGACCCAGTCGCGTTACACCCCTCATGGCTCCAGTGTTGAACAAGGCCAAGCTTGGAAAATCCCTGTCTGTATCGCTTACGGCAATAATGAAAAGAGAGAAAAAACCTGCACATTGCTTGAAGATAATAAAACAAGCATAGAATTAGAAACTGAAACCTGCCCAAGCTGGGTAACTTTGAATGCAGATGGTGCCGGGTATTATCGGTTCTCTCTAAATAGTGAAGGTTGGACCGGCCTGCTTAGCAATTTAGAAGTCCTTAATAAAAACGAGCTTCTTTCTGTTCTTGATAGTTTCGAAGCGGCTTTTAATGCCAATAAAATGGAAGCGACGACCTATCTTACTGGTTTGCTTTCATTTTCAAAATCAAAAGAATATGATGTTGCCCTTAAAGCTGGAGGTAGTCTTGCGAGCTTGAAAGAAGACCTCATAGAGCAATGGGCACATGATGATTTAGCAAAGTTTACCCGCGAGCTTTATTCCGAGCGCTATGTAGCTATTAAAGATGCACAAACTATGGAAGCGCGCTTAATGGCACCAACACTCGCTAGTCGTTTGATTAGTATTGGAGATGACAAAGCTCTGGCAAAACAATTCTCAAATGCAGGTGCACGGTATTTGGGATTGGAAGGAGACGCTGACACTTCCGCGATTTCACCTAGAATGCTGAGCCTTGGCCTTACCGAAGCCTTCAAAGTAAGAGGTATTGATGCATTACCTGCATTGATGGAGTTGGTAAAATCAGGTTCGCCCGCCCAAAAGGGAAGTGCGGTTAGGGCTTTATCCTCTACCGAAGACCCAGAATTGGTTGCGAAGCTTTTATCAGATGCGCTTTCAAACAATGACGCCTTTACCAACCGCCAAGCCGGAACTTTGGTAGCAGGGTTTATGGGCAATATTGATACACGGGAAAATACATGGCTTTGGTTTCAGGAGAACTTCGATGCATTTGTTGAGAACCGTGTGGCCGATGTTCGGCGCGGCAGTATACCGCGTTACACAAGTGGTTTTTGCAGCACACAAAAAATGCACGAAGTTGAAGCATTTTTCAAAAGCAAGGCCGATATTATTCCAGGCTATGAGCGTTCATTGGCACAAACCCTAGAGAGAATTCAACTTTGTGCTGCGTTGAGCGGGGCACAAGGGCACAAGCTAACAAAGGCAATTAACGAACGTTATGCCGATTGAGTTTCCAGGCGCAGTGAAAGGTTAATATTAATTTTTCGGCTTACTACTAACCAAGTCGTGTAAGACAATAAAACGGTAATTGGAAATGACACAGCAAATAATGGATAGGGTGTTAATGACGGCATAACCAATAAAGTGATCTGTGTTGTAGGCCAGTTAAAAACATATAGTCCTAATGATAAATCAGGTAAGCGAGCTAGGGTTATTGGTACGGCAATACGGCTTGTTATGGCCAGAAACACTAAATAACCAAAACCCAAATCTGCGCTAATTTCTATAAATGGTGTCCACGGTAAAAGCATAAACTGCATACCTGCTAACATTAACAAAGCAATTGGTATCGCTACACTTCGGCTCAAAACATCCTTAAATGCATACATGCACATACCAACCAAATACATCCAGCCAAGCCGAAAACCCAATAAAGCGAATTCCAAGATTTGCTCATTTACAACACCTGAATTATTTACGTCTAACGCAACAAAAGCTGCATATAACATAGTAACACCTATTGTCAGCAATGCCATAAATCGCCTATCTCGCAATCCACCAATCACCCAGAGTATCGCAGTGACAATAAATGCTATCACACCCCATTTAAAGGTCCAAAGCCCCCCTTGGATAGCGCACATATATAACGCATTATCTAACAAACCCGGCGTTAATGCATTAGGGTTGACACACGTTATAACTTGGAAAATATATGCAATGTGTTGCGCAAAACGCGTTTCTCCTTCTGCAATAGGTACCGCAAAAAATGGGTACAAAACCATTATCAAAATTCCCGTAAAAACAATCAATGTGGGTATATTACGCACGGCCCTCGATATGAGAAATTTTATTGCAGAGCCATGACGTTGCAAAGAACGCAGGGCAAGAAAACCACTTATCATAAAAATAAGCTGGATACCGTACCAGCTCGGCTCATAGCCAAATAGTTTAAAGTATTCAGCCGACCCTGGCCCGTACGGCATGGTAGACGCATAGCCAAAGGCTATAATGGCTATGATTACCATACGTACGGGTGCAAGCCATGAGACCTTCATTTGGTCTGAGCCTAAATGACCCATTATGTGTGTGTTGACTTGGGAAATTGAATTATCCACCCGAAATGCTTTCTCATTTTCATAACTATTTATATGAAAACGCTTAATATTCATCTCGACATTGTACTTAACAAATCATGACGACTATATATTAAGTCAGGGTGTATTAGCTTGATAAATCCCAGTTGCAAATTCGATTGGTTAGCTTAAACTAGCCGTAAGTTTTAGGAGAAAAATTTTGTCACAAGACTTGATGAATTACGACAGAATGACACAATTGGCCTTAAGGGGCGTTGTCCGTGATGCTATTCGCCGTGTTATTCGTGAAGACGGCTTGCCCGGTGCCCATCATTTCTACATCACATTTTTAACGCGGTTTCCAGGCGTTGATATTGACGAAAGCCTGGCCAAAAAATATCCCGAAGAAGTGACAATAGTACTGGAACATCAATTTTGGGATTTAAAAGCCCATGATGACAGTTTTGAAGTGACCTTAAAATTTGGCGGCGTACCAAAATACTTATTTGTTCCTTACACTGCCATTAGTCGCTTTCATGACCCAAGTGTAGGTTTTGCAATGCAATTTGATCCGCCAGAAGAAATGGTAGAAAACACCCTTGAACCTGAAAGCCAAAACAAACCTAAAACACCTTTAACATTGACCAAATTACAACCTGAAACATCGCCCAAAAACAAAGCGCCAAAACAAAAAACTGGTGGGAAGGCGAAATCATCTTCTAAAGATAAACCAAATAAACCTGCTAAGAAAACTGCGGCAAAAGAGAGCGCCAAAGCAGATGACGAGAACAAGATTGTAAGCTTGGATGCTTTTCGAAAAAAATAGTTTAACGCCCGATCACAGAGCAATTTTATGACAAAAACGCGCAGCGAAACAGACAGTTTTGGCAAATTAAAAGTCCCGGCTGAGAAATATTACGGCGCACAAACCGCGCGCTCACTTATCAATTTTCCTATCGGTATTGAAACAATGCCCCCTGCGGTGATCCGTGCCCTTGGCATTATTAAACGCTCTGCGGCGCTTACCAATAAAAATTTGAAAGACTTGGATGCCAAACGGAGCAAAGCCATTGTACGGGCGGCTTCAGAAGTTGCAGAAGGTAAACTTGATGATAATTTTCCGCTATCAATATGGCAAACAGGCTCTGGCACACAAAGTAATATGAATGCCAACGAGGTCATAGCAAACCGCGCCATTGAAATACTAGGCGGAGACATTGGCTCCAAAGATCCCGTACACCCTAATGACCACGTTAATATGGGCCAAAGTTCAAATGATACATTCCCCACCGCTATGCATATTGCGGCGGCAGAGGAAATTCATCACCGCCTTTTGCCTGCGTTGAGCGTTCTACGCAATGCTCTGAATGACAAATCACAAGAGTTTAAGACAATAATCAAAATTGGCCGCACACACACCCAAGACGCGACACCTTGTACTTTGGGTCAAGAATTTTCCGGATATGTGGCGCAGATGGAAGGCGGTATCAAACGGGTTAAAGCAGGCCTGAAAGAACTTATGCCCCTCGCCCAAGGCGGCACTGCCGTTGGCACTGGTCTGAATACAAAACCAGAATTTGCTAAAATGTTTGCCACAGAGGTCGCTAGTTATACAAAATTACCGTTTAAAACCGCGCCCAACAAATTTGAAGCCCTCGCCGCCCATGATGCATTCGTCTCGTGCCACGGTGCGCTCAATACGGTCGCAGTCAGTCTTTATAAAATATCTAATGATATTCGCTTTCTTGCCTCTGGCCCCCGTTCAGGGTTAGGCGAAATCTCTCTACCCGCAAATGAACCAGGCTCATCCATCATGCCTGGCAAGGTCAACCCGACCCAGGTCGAAGCCATGACCATGGCCTGCACACAAGTCATGGGCAATAACACGACCATGAGCGTTGCAGGCTCGCAAGGTCATTTCGAGCTTAACGTCTATAAACCAGTAATGATTTACAATATGAACCAAAGCATTCGTTTGCTGTCTGATGTCTGTGCCAGCTTTGCAGAACGTTGTGTCGTAGGCATTACTGCAAATGAAGACCAAATAAAAACCTTGCTTGATCGTTCACTTATGTTGGTGACTGCACTTGCACCAACTATTGGCTATGACAACGCGACCAAAGTTGCCAAAACCGCACACAAAAATGGTACGATATTGCGCGAAGAAGCCGTGAAACTAGGCTATGTAACCAAAGCAGAATTTGACAAAATTGTACAACCAAAGCTGATGATTGGCCCCAAGAAATGACTGAACCCAAGAAATGACTGGCAATATTATAAATTTCAAGGCTTCAAAAAAACGGGCAGGCTATGCTGCCAAAGAAGCTAAGGCTGCGGCTAACCGCAAGAAATTTGGCCGCGCGAAATCCGAAAAATGCAAAAATGATTTTGAACACAACAAATTTATAAAACATTTGGACGGCCATAATTTAAACGATAAATAAGCCCTAATAAAACCATGCAAAAGCGCTCATTATCTATTCATTCACACCGCACATCGATTGCACTGGAATCCGAATTCTGGCACATAATTGACGAAGCTGTCTCACAGGATGGACGCTCTTTGGCAGCTTTTATCACCGCACTTGACGATGAACGCACACTTCAAAACAGCCCACATGGGCTTGCCGCTTATCTGCGTTTGTTTGCTTTAAGTTTCGTCCAAAAAAGCCATCGTTAAAATGGCCCAACCACTAACACTTGCACGTCTTTTTAAGGTCAAACCAAGTTCTTGATAACACACAATGACTTTGTCAGCTTGTTCGTCCAATAACCCGGCTAATATTACATGCCCTGTTTTAGTAAGTGCTTTTGCAATATCAGGCGCCAAATTCATCAGAGGGCCTGCGAGAATATTTGCAAAGATTAAATCAAATTGACCGGTATCCGTTATCCCATCAGCCTGAACCGTCAGTACATAGTCCGCGACATCATTTATGGTGGTGTTTTGCTTGGTGACATTAACCGCATCTAGATCAATATCAGACGCATTTACATTTTTCCCAAGTGCCATGGCAGCTGCTATTGCTAGAACACCGGACCCACAGCCAAGATCAAGAATAGTGTTTGGCCATCCCTTTGGGAAAGATTTGGATTTAGAAATCAATTCTTCAAAAGCCAGCAAACACCCTTTGGTCGTACCGTGGTGACCCGTCCCAAAGGCCAAACCAGCATCTATACGGATTGGAAATTGGAAATGTGCTGGGATATTCTGCGCATCGTGGGAACCGTATATAAAAAACCGACCCGCTTCAACGGGCGGCAAGCCAGCTTGTGACAAAGATGTCCAGTCTTCATCTGGCAATTGTGAAATTGAATATTCCAACCCATCTAAGTCCAATTGCGCCGCACAAACCTTTGCTTCATCTGCAGTTTCAAATAAGGCCTGCACAAACATCATATTAGGCCCATCTTCGAAAACAGATACGGCCAAAGCCTGCATATCCATTTCAAACCCCAACTGATCCGAAATTTCAAATATTGCGGTTTGTGTTCCGCGAACAAACAAAGCGTATGGAGGTTGGTTGGACATAAACGCTTCTAAACTTAACGAGGCTTCAAAACAACTCTGCGTTATAGAATTTATTGCAAAACAAGCTCCGCATGCAATGCACCTGCCGCTTTCATAGTTTTTAATATATCTATCATTTCGCGCGGCGATACGCCCAATGCATTCAAACCTGCGACTAAATCTGGTAATGTGATATTGCTTTGTATGAGAGCAATATTGCCAGGCTTACCATCTTCCACACGGATATCCGTTCGAGGTAAAACTATGCTTTCACCAGGTGCAAATGGGTTTGGTTGTGACACTATAGGAGATTCTGCGATTTTTATGGACAAATTTCCTTGCGCTATTGCAACCGCAGAAATCCTAACATTTGCACCTAGAACTATAGTTCCTGAGCGTTGGTCAATAACCACGCGTGCTTTTTGAGCTGGCATTAATTCATAGTTCTCTATATTTGCCAATTGCTGAGCCGCAGAGCCTTCCAAGCTTGTCAATGAAACTTCGACAGTACCTGAATCCAGTAATTTCGCTGTCCTAGCACCGGCGTTAGTATTGATAATTCTTTCTATCCTTAATGCCGTTGTGAAATCCGGTGCACGCAAGGCCAGCCTAACACTATCCAAAGCATTAAAATCAAAAGGGATTTCTCGCTCAACACGGGCACCCCCCGGGATAGAGCCTGAGGTTGGTACCCCCTCCGTAATAGACACCGCATCCCCCTCTGCTTTAAAGCCGCTGATAAGGACACTGCCTTGTGCTGCAGCATAAACCTGCCCATCTGCCGCATTGAGAGGTGTCATAACCAATGTTCCACCAGATAAGCTTTTGGCATCACCAATAGACGCAACATTAACATCTATACGTGAACCAACACGAGCAAAGGGCGGCAATGTTGCTGTGATAATAACCGCAGCAATGTTGTTGGGGCGAAAATCACTGCCTTGAATATTAACACCGAGACGCTCAAGCAAATTTGACAAAGCTTCTTCGGTATAGGGTGAATTTCGAATTGTATCGCCGCTACCGTCCAAACCAATGACAAGACCATAACCAACAAGGTCATTACCGCGTACATTCTCTATGTCGACAATATCCTTTATTTTTACTTGTGCCTGTACTTGGGTAGAAAACCCAATGAAAACGGCAAGAATAGAAAAAATAAATATACGCATAATTTACCGAATGAAATTTGTTAGACTGAGATTGGCCAAACGTGATGTGACTAAATATGAAGCTTCCAGTTGCGCCTCTAATTGTTTTAATTCCGCTGCCGCTTCGAATTGGTCACGTCCAATGACTGCGTTTAAAGCTTGTCCAATTATCAATTGTTCGGCGGCTTGTTGTGTATTTGCGTTTTCAATCAAGCCGGCAGAAACGCCGAGATTTCCTTCTATTTTTATGACGGCAGCCATGCCCTTGCCAAGTATGGATGCACCACTGGAAAATACATCGGAAAATTCAGAGCCCTTAATGTCGTATTGTGTATTTTGTGCTGTTGCCAATACGGCCAAACCACGCAAAGTATCCCGTAAGGCTTGATCATTTGCTTTAACTGCAAACTCCACACTTGACCCATCAGCCAAAAAGCTTGGTGGAGCCGTACCATCACCACCTTGGTAAATATTTTGCGCAAATCCGCCGTCAGGATCGTTGAAATAGACATCAAGCGCAATTTCTATACTGTCTGCATCAGGCTCAATTTGCATAATTGATGTAATATCAGCCAAAAGCGTATCTGGATTTGCCAAAGGTATTTGATCCGTTGCATCACCAGAAAACAACTTACGTGAACCATGGGTCGTGCTCAACAAAGACATGACGGATCGTAAATTGGCTTCAGCTTGTTTGCTCACCGTACCTATGCCAAAATCATCAGGTATCGTCAAAGCCGCAAGCGCCGTTATATCCAACCCATTTACGACCCCACGAACGGCACGTAATGAAGATGACATCAAATCTATACGCGCGCCGGATAGAGCATTTATCCGGCTATCGACCTTTATATCGTTCAATGCTTTTTCCAACAAATGTACACTGCCAACATCTCCGTTTACAGCCTGGGCAATATCTTCACGTCGTCCGGTAACAGCCTCGCGCGAAGTTTGCTCTAACCGGGATTTTAAATCAGCAGTTAAACGGGTTTGACGTTGGAACGTTAGCAAATCTGGTAGGGCGTTTAATATCATATGAACTCTATATCTGCATCAAAATATCCAGCATTTCACTGATCGTTTGAATGACCCGTGCATTTGCAGCATAGCTCTCTTCTATGAACAATAAGGACTGCATTTCCGCATCCGTATCAACTCCGCTTAAAGACAATTCTGCATCTGCCAAAACCCCTGCTCTTGCCAAAGCCGTCGTCGCAACTGCATCAGCATTGACCCTGTTTTCACCAATAATAGAGGAAAATCCTGCGGCCAATTCCACAGACGTATGTTCGCCCAAAAGTCCGGAACCATTTGGAGCATTTGAGCTCTTAGTAAACGCACCCAATAAATTATTTAGTATGTCTGCATTCCCAACTACGCCGCCACCCGATGCGCCAAGACCATCGCGTAAATTGCTCGCGAGCCCACCTTGGCTTTTGTCAAGGGCAGCATTAATCCGAATGCGCCCTGCAATTCCGGGGATATTATTCACGTCCAAAGACCCGCCCGCATCTGTAAATAAACCAGGCTCGCCAATGGTTTTAGTAGGATCAAGACTATTATCTGAAAATCGTGTCAGCAAATCAGCCGCCAGAGTATCAAGTCCCGTTAGAAAATCTGGGGCAACTTGATCGCGCAGGGAAAACAGACCAGCGAGTGTGCCGCCAGTTACAGCAAAATGCCCGCTGGTATTTGGTGTTAGGTTTTGCTCTGCAACACTAAGTCCTGATAAAGCACCTGTGTTACTGTCATAAACTGCGCCCGGTGCAATCACACCTGCCGGCGTAAAGTTTATTTCTTGAACACTACCCGCCAGTAAAAACACACCTTGCTCAGTCATAATATCTATTTGGCCATGTTCTTTTGCAATGATACGAATTGGCAGTATTTCTGCAATATCATCCAAAACCCTCTGCCTTTCATCTTCCAAAGCAGCCGTCTCGCCTGAGCGGTTACCCAACCCAGAAATTTGACCATTAAGCCCCGCTATTCGGTGTAGGCCAGCGTTCACATCTCTTACGGTTCGGGCGATTGCATTATCAGCAGTAATTCTCTGATTTTGGCCAATACTAAAAAGTTCATTAAATTCTAAGGCTAAAGCACCGAGCGCATTTACCCCTGCATTTTGAAGCGCAGTGGATTCCGGAGTGACGCTTAATTCGCGCAAAGCAGTTTCTACACCTTGATACGTTGCAAATAACCCGTAGCCATCCCCTGGCGTTCCCAGTTCACGAAACAACTCTGCACTACCTTGGGCAATAATATCAGCTCGCGCAGCAGATGCACCAGCCTGGCGGCGCTCACGTGTTAACGCCAAATCTTGTGCGCGTTCAACACCATTGGCGCGAACGCCTTGCCCGCGCCCTGACAGAACTATTTCGCCGACATTTAATGTGCGACGGACATAGCCGGGCGTAGCTGCATTGGCAATGTTACCAGCGGCAATATCAGCACGCCTTGCCGTTGTTGCCAGGCCCGAATTAGCCGCAGAAAGCGCAGAAGTTAATGTCATCGGACCACCCTAACGCTTTAAGTTGGTCGTTTCTTGTAGCATTTCATCGACAGTCTGGACTATTTTCGCATTTGAGGAATAAGCACGCTGGGTTTCAATCAAATTGGTCAGTTCAGTTGCAACATCTGTTGTGGATTCCATCAATGCGAAACCTACCAAGCTACCAACTGGGCCAGAACCAGCATCCCAGAAATATACGTCACCAGAATCTTGTGAGACCGCATAAGCCTGGTTATTCAAAGCTTGCAGACCATTTATATTTGGCACATCTGCTACAGGAATTTGGTACAGAACCTGCCTAAACCCCGTATCATATACGGCTTCTAGAAACCCTTGTGAGTCAATTTCCACTGATTGAAGGTCACCTATCGGCGCCCCGTCCTTGTTAACATTATATGGGGAAAATGGGGCAGAAAGTTGGGTCAGCCCGGCATTATCCCCAATACGGCCTATAAAAGTATTAATCGGCCCCTTGGCAACGTTGAAAGTAATTTGCCCAGTTGCGGCATCATAGCTCATTCCCGTTCCGGGTGTCACACTTGCAATAGAACCGCCATTTCCCTCATTATCATTAAAAATGATGTTGAAAGTGGCGATAGATACATCTGGATCACCCGCGCCGTCTACGGCGTTTACAGTCCACTCATTGGTTGCACCGCCAGCATTTATGACAGGTGTAAATGTGTATGTCAGGTTTTGCGCACGGCCTAGATTATCGTAATATTCTACGGGCAGTGTGAACGGGTCACCATTTGCAGTCGGCAGAGTACTTTCTGCCGGTAGATTAACACCTAAATTAATCAGGTTTGTAGGCGATGCAGAAAATTGACTGACATTAATATTTACGGGTACCAAACCCGCGCCACTATCTCGACTAACATTGGCTACAGAACCGTCTGTTCCCGCAGGCCAACCTAGCAAATGCAAGCCGCTGAGTGTGCGAAGAAATCCATTTTCGTCCGCAGAAAACGAACCCGTTGGTAAAAATTGAAGAGCACGTTGTGTGCTGGTTTCCAATATGCCGAATTCGTCAGTCACAGGTATCATGCCGCGACCTCCAATTGAAATATCGGTAGAATTGCCTGTAGATACGAGTGCACCTTGGCCTGAAATATCTTTAAAAGATGTGGCTCTTACACCACCCGCAGCATAGACGGATCTGCGCTGATTAATCACCATGGAAGAAAAATTTACATCGGATCTTTTATACCCGAATGTTGCTGAGTTGGAAATATTGTCGGCGATGGTAGCAAGGCGCGTTGAGTTGACATTCAAACCCATTACGCTTGCGTTTAAAGCAGAAGAAATTGACATAAGTTTATCCTAAACTAATCGTTATTACAATTAGTAGGTGTAATTATGGGAAGTTAATAAAACTATAACCTGTGGTTGTGTTATTTTAATAGTATAATCGAAATACGACGATTTTGCGCAGCCATGCCATCTGGTACAACATGATCAGTATCGGCTTTGCCAGACACTTCAACAATTTGTTTGCCCTTGAAATTGCTATCGATTAAAAGCCGCCGTGCACGGTTGGCGCGATCAGAAGACAGCTCCCAATTTGAGTAATACCCGTGCCCAGTAAATGCCCGCGCATCTGTATGCCCAACAATTTTTACATTGTTTTCCACATCTCTAAACACCTTGGCAATTATTTCGATAAGATCACGCATGAGTGGAGATGGCTCGGACTGGCCGACTGAAAACAATGGCTCATTGTCACCATCAATTAGCTCTATCACAAGCCCTTCAGGGCTCATCTTAATCTGTATGTGCTTAGATACCTCCCGACTTTCTTCTCCCATTGTTTTGGCCAAATCAGCGAGGTTTTCAAAGCTTTTTGCAGCATTTTCTTCATCGGTTTTCTCCTCGTCTTTGGGGTTTTCTGCGCTGGGTGATTTCCGCTTGCTGTCTGCACCTGTTCCATTTCGCGCTTGAGTTTCTTCAGTAAATATACTGTCTCCATTAAGCGCATCTGCCCCGCCGCCAGATACGGCGGCAAGTGGGATATTTGGATTGAAATAGTCTGAAATGCCTTTTCGCTGCTCTTCAGTTGTCGCATTTAAAAGCCACATGAGCAAAAAAAACGCCATCATTGCAGTCACAAAATCAGCATAGGCCACTTTCCATGCCCCGCCGTGATGACCATCCGCCTTATAGATTTTTTTCTTACGGATTATAATTGGTCGCTGACATTCCCCAACACATTCGTTCATAATAATTTACCCAGCCTATTTATAATTACTTAAGGTTGTGTCTTTACGAATAAATGCTGAATTTCAGTATAACAAATATGGTTTCCAAAGAGTTATTTATAAAGTGTGCGATATGAACATAGTAAGAAAAAAACTAGAAACTGGCTCCAGAAATACCGGTAATTTAAGCAATAGCATAGACTTGTTTTCACCATTACATATTGAATGGGCACAACAATTAAGCAAAAGTACAAATATTGAAACGCTGCTTCATGAAGCAAGTTTTACAGTAGGCAGCTTCAAATCCCTTTCACAAAATAAGGATGGTTTATTCTATGGGCTCGGCAACAAAAACAATCCGTGCCAAATATTGATAGAGTTATCTGCCAATATAACAAAAAGTGTGGTAGAGACAAAATTCGGCTCTAAATCTAATGATAAATATACGCTTAGCGTATTCGATTTGATCCTTATGCAAACATTTGCAAAAACTGCATTGGCAGCGTTTACCAATCTTGGTATTTCAAACAGTACAGATAAAATTATTTCACGGTGTATTGGTTCTGAAAATATAGGCCAAATGGAGGCTGAAATACTCAGTTGCAATCATTGGCTTTGTATAGACTTACCTTTTAAAACGGATGAAAAAAGTTCAAATACCGATAAAACAATCACTCTATATTTGGCTGAACCGCTCATCAATACTTTGAACGAAATTGTGCACTCCAAACAAAACAATAAAGCCATTGATCCAACCAATCCCTGGTCAAGCCATATGCGAAATATGATAATGGAGAGTACACAAATGGTAGAAGTTGTGATTGAAGACGTCACGATGTCGATCGCAGATTGCACACGCCTTGAAATTGGCCAAATAATAAATCTACCAGGTGCCTCGCATACCCGTCTTGATCTAAAAGTCCGCACCAACTCTGACATACAGAATATCTCAAATGCTACACTGGGCATGTTCAAATCTAATAAAGCGGTTAAATTATTAGACGACATTGACCCATCTTTTTTAGCCGGCTTTGCAGATGTAGAGCAAAGAAGACCATCCACATAGAATTACTATTTTAATTTGTATTTTAAGTTTTTATCAACCTTACCGCGTTATTTGAAATCATGACTTCTGTTCTCGGATTAGTATTGACTTTATTGATGGTGTTTGGCGGCTTCCTTCTGGCGGGCGGCAATATGTCCGTTATCACCCATTCGGCACCCCATGAAATGATGATAATTGGCGGCGCGGCCATTGGGGCATTCCTTGTCGGTAATGATATGTCTGCCGTTAAACACACGGTTGGCGATATAGCCGCTGTTTTCAAGGGGCCAAAATGGAAAAAATCAGATTATAACGACCTTTTATGTCTCATGCATGAGCTGGTACGTATAAGCCGTGAAAGCCCCGTGGAAATAGAAACACATATTGAAGAGCCGGAAGAGTCGGAGTTATTCCAAAAATATCCTAAAATTTTAAAAGACAAAAATTTTGTCGAACTCATCTGTGACACTATCCGTTCTATGATAATGAATTTTGATGATGTTTATCAGGTCGAAGAGTTATTGGATAAGCAACTCGAAACTGTAAAAGAAGAAAAACTACACGGGTCTCACGCTTTACAATCTATGGCAGACGCCCTCCCCGCTCTCGGTATTGTTGCTGCCGTACTCGGTATTATCAAGACCATGTCGTCCATTGACAAACCGCCAGAAATTCTTGGTCAAATGATTGGCAGTGCTTTGGTCGGTACATTTCTAGGTGTATTCCTAGCCTATGCTTTGGTTGGCCCACTTGCGATCAAAGTCAAAGCTCTGCGCGAACAAGAGCATTATTTCTACGCACTCATCCGCGAAGTTTTGGTCTCCAGCCTACATAAAAATCCTACGAACATCTGTGTAGAAGTAGCAAGACGTAGCGCACCTAAACACCACCGACCGAGTTTCAACGAAGTTGAGGAAGCTCTAAAGGCTCTCAAAAAAGCGGCATGATGTTAAATAAATTTCTTATAACCAGTTTAAGTTTATGCACGTTACAAATCTCTATGCCAACTTTTGCACAATCCGAGAGTAAGCCCCAAACACAATCAACAAATACACCCAGATCGAGCAAACTTAGCGACACAGAACAAAGACTAGAAAAACTCATCAAAGCCGCTGCTGCCCAAAATTTAGTAGGGGTTCGCCGACAACGACCGGACACACGTACGGCTGAACAACCGCCTGCCCGTCCTGTGAAAACCGTTAACCCTCAGAAATGTCCTACAAAAAACCTATATTCCTTTCCACAGGAATCACACATAAAAAACTACGAAGATATTCTAGCTTTAAAGAAACAAATGTTTACGGAACCAGAAAAGGTAGATCCGCACATTTCTCGTATCCTCACACAGGCTTATCTGGGTATAGGTTTCGGCGAAGAAGCAATGGACATTGCCACGCATCTTAATAGCGCCGAACAAGCTATGGCAACCGCAATGGTAAATGTACTGCGTTCAACACATACAAATGCCCACAAGAAGACCTTAAAAGAAAATGCATCATGCTCTGCGGCGGCAAAAATTTGGTACAAGCTCGCAAGCCAAAATTACGAAATGTTTACGGACGCCGATTTTGTAGATTTAAATAAACTCCCACAACAACTCGGCCTAACTATGGGGCTTAGATTTGCTTTAAAGGCCATACAAAATAATGACTTGAAGTCAGCCCAGTTGCTCTACGATCATATTCAATCAAATATTGAGAACAAAGACGGTTATGATCCAGCGCTCTCACCGTATTTGCAAAACGATTCTATAACCCTATTGGATGCTTTGCTGGCCGTAAATAATGGCAATGTAAATGAACACAATCGCGGCATTGCTATACTAAATTCTCTGGCAGAACGTGAAGGCCTTACCCGTGCGCAGGCTATTCAAGCCCTTAGTAAGTCCGATGAATTATATCCTGAATACGAGCAAGATTTGGACAGTGTCACACAAACGTTCTCGCAAACCCCTTCAGGCCAACGCGCTAAAGTTCAAAAAATTAATTTCTTAGCCAAGCAGCATAAATTGTCCAATGCTATTTCATTGACCAAAGACAGTTTTGATCCTCATAGTCAGTATTTTGACCAAAGTGTGCGCGCAATCAGCCGAGAAATGCAAATTGACTTGTCTAGTCCAAATCCCAATTTTCAATTAGCGGCGCTAGATGCATTTATCGCAGAGGGTAATTTCTTTGCAAAATTGGATGATGAAAAACCCCTGCAAATAGCAGGCGTCAAAGCCAGTCTCGATTTAGGCCTCGCAGACTTTGCACCGACCATTCTGTCCACACCGTATTGGAAGAATTTGGATGATGCGACATTAACGCATCTGGCTTTGCAGCACGTTAAGCCAAAAACCTACCATTTCCCAAAGCAAATAATGGAAAGCCCGTCGTTAAGGGCATTAAATTTGCGCAAAGCTCTCGATAATAAAAATCCCAAGCAAGCCCTTAAAATTCTGAACGAAAACCCAAATTCGGTTGAACGGCAAATTGCGTTTAAGCAAGCCGCTTGGGAGAATGGATATTGGTCATTGGCACATGCCGAGTTGGATAAAAATCCAAATACTAATATTGTTTACAACCAAAAGCTGGCTTCAACCCTGAGTGCTCTATCTCCGGTACTCATTAAGTCCCACCGCCCAAGCAAATTGGCCGACCAACAGGCCTTGCAATCACATCTTGAAAGTGATTTGAAAATTTTTCGTTCTTATTTGCTGTCAAAGGCACCCGCAGCCACGGGAGCAAAAAATGGATAATGCAAATTACATAAACATTTCCCGCCAATCTGGTTTGATGAAAGAGATGAATGTGATTGCTAATAATATAGCAAATGCTGACACAATAGGGTTTCGCCGCGAAGCGGCAATTTTTAGTGAATTTGTTTCCCAAGCCAGATCAGGAAATGCAACAGAACAAAACAACTATCTAAGAAACAGCGTCGCCATTGGACGTCTTGGTGGACACTATATTGACTTTAGTACTGGCAGTCTAGCCCGTACAGGCGGCGCACTTGACCTTGCTATTGACGGTGAGGGGTTTTTCCTGGTCGAGACACCTGATGGTGAACGTTTAACCCGTGCTGGTAACTTTCTCACGAACCGCGACGGCGCATTAATTACGGTTGATGGGCATTTGGTACTCGATGATGCGGGCAGTACCATCCAAATCCCCTTGGGTGCAGATTTAATTACTATCGGCGAAGACGGAACCATGAGTGCGAACGGAGAACCCCTCGGGAAAATAGGTGTTTTTAATGCGCCAACCGCCTCCCTTTCGCGCACAGGAAATAATCTTTGGCAATCGAAAGAAGGGGTTCTGCCTGTTGACGGCGCAACCATTGTGCAAGGCTTTTTGGAAGATTCGAATGTAAACCCAATCCTTGAAATCTCTCGGATGATTGAAGTTCAACGCGCTTATGAAGCTGGGCAAAAATTATTGGATATTGATAACGACCTTATCGCAAAAACCGTCAGTGCGATGAGACAACCACCGTAAAACTTTAACGACACCACAATGTAAGAACACACTTTAAAAGGGAGGATCCCAATGAATGCTTTAAAAATCGCAGCCACCGGCATGGCGGCCCAACAAATTCGTGTTGATGTTATAGCCAATAATATTGCCAATATGAGCACCACAGCATATGCGCCGCGCACTGCGGAATTTGCCGACTTAATATACCAACAAAACCTTACACCCGGAGCCCTCTCCTCACAAACTGGCGAAATTGTACCTGCAGGTATTCAGATGGGGATGGGGGTCAGGCCTTCAACCGTTTCTATTGAAATAGCGCAAGGTGCACTTAGCCCAACGGGAGGTGATTTGGATTTGGGAATTGAAGGCCGGGGATATTTTGAAATTTCTCTGCCAAGCGGGGATAGCGCCTATACCAGAGATGGGAAATTTAACCGCTCTGCGGAAGGTCTCATGGTTACCACCGACGGGTTTTCACTCGCCGACAATATCACTATACCAGATGACGCACAGCGAATTGTTATCAGCCGCGACGGCGAAGTATCTGCGTTTTTTGATAATGTTGTTGGCGGACAGACAATTGGCTCAATTACCATGTCGGTTTTTGCCAACGAAAAAGGCCTTGAAGCACTGGGCGGAAACCTTTTTCGCCAAACGGAGGCATCAGGCATTCCCATTGCTGGGCAACCCGGTACTGAGGGTATTGGCTTTATGCGCCAAGGCTACCTTGAGGAATCGAGTGTCGATGTCGTTGCTGAAATATCTGAACTCATCGAAGCCCAACGCGGCTATGAACTGAATGCAAAAGTAATAACCGCTGCGGACGAAATGTACTCTGCTACGACACGCATTAGATAAAGGATTTATGATGAAGGCCTATGTCTTAGTTATGCTCTTATTCATTCCCCTATCCGCAGAGGCAGGGGAGGCAACCGCAACCATGACTTTGCGGCGCGGTACAGTTTTGAATGACAGTCACATATCGTTACAGAAAAACGATGGGGAAAGCCTTGTTGATTTACGCAAAAATTTTGTCGGACTTGAGCTGAACCGGACAATCTATGCCGGTCGTGTCATAGATCTAAGCTATTTAAGCGCACCAACATTGATCAAACGAAATGCTCAGATCAACATGGTTTATTCCTCTGGAACATTGCGCTTAACGGCTAAGGGCAAAGCCCTCGAAACTGGTACGAAGGGCGATTTAATATCGGTGATGAATTTAAGCTCACGTAAAAAAATATCCGCTACGGTCACTGGCATAGACACTGTGGAGGTCAGATAGTGTTGCATAAAATATCTCTGGCCACCCTAGCCGCTTTGGCATTATCTCTATGTGCTTGTGCTTCAAATAAACCCCTCGCACCACCAAAAGCATTGCCGAGCAACTGGCAAACTGATGAAATCACGCAGGCCTATCCTGCTGCAATTTCAAACACCAACAGTATAAACATGCAAGACACACAATCAACTTCGCTCTGGAGTTCATCACCACGTTCCTTGTTTGGGGATAGACGGGCAAGCAAGCTTGGCGATATTTTGACGGTCGTCATAGAAATCGATGAAGAAGCACAATTGCAAAATTCTGTCACGACACAACAAAGTAGCAAAAAAAATCTTGAGGTTGGGTCTTTTTTTGGCTTACCGGAATTGGTTGCTAAAATCCTCCCCGCAGGTGCCAGCCTTAAACCCGCCGTCGATATGAGCGCAACAGATGATTTATCTGGTACTGGCAATATTTCACGCAAAGAAAAACTCACTTTGCGGTTAGCCGCGCAAGTCAGTAGCGTGCTACCAAATGGTTATCTTGGCTTAACGGGACGACAAGAAATTATGGTCAACAATGAAGTACGGTACCTACAAGTAACAGGTATTATACGCATTGCCGACATTTCACGGCTCAACACCATTACTTACGATAAAATTGCCGAGGCAAAAATTTTCTACGGCGGGCGCGGGCAAGTAACAACCGCGACACAAGAAAAAATAGGTCGTAAAGTCATCCGAAAAATTATTCCGTTTTAGAGGTCATAATGATGAAAAATATTCTCTTTCCACTCACATTAATAATTGTTGTTATTTTAGGCGGCGTTAGTGCTGATTTTTTACGTAATCGACAAATGGAAACAGCCACCAACCCCGACACGCATACACCAAAGGATAAGCCCGACAGCCACGGCGATAAAAATGCTTCGGCCCACAAAAAGAAAGATAAGAACCATAAAAAGAGCAAGAAAAAAAGCAAAGACAGTCACGGAAGTGCCAAAAATGACAATGGCTCGAACGCGCCAACTTATATAAAGTTCAAACGCCAATTTGTTGTGCCAGTTATGGAAGACGGAAATATTAACTCACTTGTATTGCTTAATTTAAATCTGGAACTTGGGCCTGATGCACCAGCTAATACTTATACGCTTGAGCCGAAACTACGCGATTCTATCATGCGTGAGTTGTTGGCTTTGTCTCATTCTGGTGTATTTTCTCACGACTTAACGAGTGCGGATACCTATGAGAAATTACAAGCCGCCCTCCTCTTAGCGAGCCAAAGCATTATAACGGATGGGGTGGAAAACGTTTTGATTCTTGATCTAGCTAGGCAAGACCAATAAACATTGGCCAATCCTTAGAAGAGCAGTCAATCTCGGTGCTTTAGCTTGTTGTATCAAACGCACTAGCGCTATTTTGTGAACCCTCTTCGGGCGGCGATAGCAGTTCTATTTGTCGAACAAGAAGAGCCGCAATTAGATCCAAAGATTGATTGCCTTTTGCTTGCAGCTCAAGGTTTGTAAAGGTTGCTAATTGTTCAACAAATTGCGTCGAATCAAGAGGTGCGAGAGGGTCTTGATTTTGAATTTGCGCTGTCAGCAATGTGAGAAATGTTGAAAACTCTTCCCCAGTACTTTGCTGGTTAACGCTAGGTGTATCCCCCTCGTCTTCTTCATTGCTAATTTGCGGCTTATCAGTTGATTTTTGAATAGGCTGGCTTTGCAGCAAGCTAATTGTTTCTTTTATATTCATTCTTATCTCCTATAAGATAATGTCGATTTGCTCTGATCCTAAGCTGGTTAAATTGAGTACAGGGGTAACAATATTGCGCGCATCCAATTTTTGGTTTTCATTTAGCGCAGGGTCGGAATCACCTTCCCAATAATGTAGGCCTGTTTGCCCTTTATGTTCTTGGAACAACTGTGCGCTGCGGCCATTCCCTGCATGCTTTCCTAAAAAACTTTCTGAATTATCATCAGCGCCAGAAGTAACAAAATTTAAATCTACATTTTCAAAACCACTGTTCCTAAGTTGCCCCAACAATAGCCCTGATTTTTGACGCAAAACCGCCATGGTTTCGGAATTTTCTGCAACGATTTGTGTGACCAAGCGCTCACCAACATCAAAGCTAAAACGTATTTGAACCCTACCAAGCTCAGCTGGTGACAATTGCACAATAATATCTTTTGGCTTATTACCAATTTGCTCTGGCGATGTATCAATTATTGTTCGCATATGTTCAATTATTGGTTCACGAATTTGCGTGAGCAACGTGCTTGTTGGCGCATGTGTTTGCGTATGTGTTGGCGCATGTGTTTGCGTATGTGTCAGAGCATTTATTTCCGTTTGTACCTGGTTCGGTATTTGCACAGAAGTTTGCGTCCCTGGTTCTACTTTTGTAATCCCATCAGGCGCTGTAAAAATATTTTGTGTACTCATTGTTGTATTTGCGCCAGTTACGCTACGAGCAGGAAATAAAGAGTGCGCATTCGTATTTCCAACATTATTAAGATTTGAGTATTCAGGTAAGTTTTTAAAGGTCACTAAAGAATTGTCTTTTACTTCACCGACAAGTTTTTTCTTTTGCGAAACACCCTCTTCTGGTAATGCCAGTTGTGTCTCTGTCACATAGAAATTTGAACTTTTGATAGAAATACGAGAAACGAGTTTATCACGTGTTGCTTTATTTTGCTCAACTGATGTTTCTGTTTTTGCAAGCAAGCTTTGATTGTTATCTGGCTGCAATTTCAAGTCCAGCACACTCTTATCATCCTTAGCTGAGGCCATAGGCGTTGCTGAAGCCATAGGCGTTGCTGAGGCTATAGGCGTTGATTGTAAGATGCCAATATCATTTTCAATTTGGCCAGGCGCAAAAATATTCGTACCTACATTTAACAAATCTGTTTCGTCTTCTGGTGTGAAATCTTTAGCTTTAGGACTGTTTGCTAAAGCAATGTTTCGGATTGGCTGATCTTTAATTTTATTAACTTGTGCCAAAGTATTGGCAAATTCACTCTTATCCTCATCAGATATTTCTACATCGGGTTGCTCTTCATTTTGCGGCTTAAGTATCTCTACACCGTTAAAGAGCTCATTTAAATCTTTGGAAAGCAAATTCATAACACTAAATTATAGAAACATACTTAACTCTACGTTAACGTGTATTTATTTATATGCATCTATGAACTATTCAGTCGAATACTCGCCGCTACTTAAAGACGGTAACCCTACGGACACCACCCGTAACGAAAATCAGGTGAGCTTGCAAGCAAGCGACCAAAAAAGCGCCCAAAAAAGCGCCAAAGAATTTGAGGCGGCTTTTATTGCACAAATGCTACAATATAGCGGCCTAGCGGACGCCCTGACCAGTAGCGGCGGTGAAGACTTGCAAAGCTTCAGTCAATTTTACCTAGAGGCACTAGCTGAAAAGATATCAGAGAACGGCGGCTTTGGTATCGCTAAGAGCATTTACACACACATTCAAAATAAAAGGGGATCCAATGACGAGCTTGGTCAACTGTAACCGTATTATATCAGAACTCATAATATTATTGAAGGCGGACATAAAACAAATCCGTGCTGGAGACTACTTGAAAATCAAACAATCATCCGATTTAAAAACTGAAAAAATTGGTACATTGTTCTCCACTTTAAAAGAGTTTGCAAAGAGTGAAAATTTCCATCAAGGCAAAGCCAAACTTCAAAATCAACTCATGGCTCTTAATGCCCTCGGCGCGCAATACAGTAAATTGTTACTCGCTGTAACCAACGGTATTAAGTCTGCAAACCAAAGGATATATCGGTTGCGTAATACACATACACAAGTCGGTGTGTATGGTCAAAAAGGACGATCGCTAACTTTTCTAGAAGACGCTTCAGAAAATGAAAAAAAATTCTAACTTTCTAAATTTTCCATCACTCTTAATAATAAATTAGCCTTTTAGTGTAATAAGTTATTCAACCTAGGATGGTTTTTTGTTTATTACAATTAATGTCAGGACGACATAGGGAAACAATTTACAAGAAACATTGTTTCATACCTTTTCCAATGGTGGGGAAGGTGTTCTTCAATCCCCTACATCAATTGTAGGTACAATATTAGGAAAAACCTATGTCCAGTATTTTAACTAACCAAAGCGCTATGGTGGCCCTTGAGACCCTTCGCGGAATCAATAAAGGTATGAACCAAGTACAAAGCGAAATTTCTACAGGTAAAAAAGTTTCAAACGCGAAAGACAACGCAGCAGTATTTGCTATCTCTACAGTTATGAGTGCAGATGTTTCTTCGTTTGACAAAATTTCAGACACTCTCAACCTAGGCTCAGCAACTGTTGGGGTCGCACGAGCAGCTTCTGAGCAAGTCGTTGATATTTTAACCGAAATGAAAGGGCTTATTGTCTCTGCGCAAGAAGACAATGTTGACCGCACTAAAATTCAAACCGACGTTGCGGCTTTAAAAAGCCAAATTGACACAATTGTTGGTGCGGCTCAATTTAACGGCCAAAACCTAATCGCAGGGAGTGGTTCTATAGATGTTTTAGCCTCTCTTGACCGCGCATCTGACGGTAGTGTTTCAGCAAGCAATATCAATGTTTCACGCGTAAGCCTTGAAACATCAGCGGAAACGGCTGGTACGGTAGCTATTACATCAGGCAATACAGGCTTTGCCGCTATCTCAGGCGGTACTGTAGCAGACGCTGCTTCCGTTACGGCTACATTCACTGCCGGTGCTATCTCTACTGGTGATACGTTCACTGTCACATTGGCGAGCGAAAACATTACATATGTTGCCAAAGCCAATGAGACATTAAATGATGTCGCAACCGGTCTTAAAACTGCCATTGAAGCCAACACGAATATTAATGCAGGTTTTACAGTTGATATCACGCAGGTCTCTGATCCAGCCGCGACAAACACAGTATTAACAATCAATAATGATACTGGTTCTACTGCGACGTCAGCAACAACCAGCTTTACCGGTGGTACTATTGGTGGTGGTTTAGCCGCTCTCACTAGCCTGGATGTTTCAACACAATCTGGTGCCACCTCCGCGTTGAATGCTATTGATGCATTATTGACGACTTCCATAGATGCAGCCGCTAGTTTTGGTTCTGCACAAAAACGTATCGACACTCAAGGTGAATTCGTTAGCTCCCTAATGGATAGCATGAAGGTCGGAATTGGCGCATTGGTAGATGCAGATCTAGAAGAGGCGTCAGCACGATTGCAGTCACTTCAAGTGCAACAACAACTGGGCGTGCAAGCGCTTTCAATTGCCAATCAAGCTCCCCAATCTCTCCTATCATTGTTTAGGTAGACTTAGAGGGATTTTTATCAAGGTCAGAGCGCTTTGGTGCTCTGACCACACATCATTTCCAAAAGGAGTTTCGGAAAAATGCACATATCTGAAAGAGCCAAGAAAGGCTATGCAAATACACAAAAACAAATGGGTTCCGACATAGAATTGGAACTAAAAATATTCACTGACATTACAGGCCGACTAGCTGCAGCAGATGCTTCACTTCCTGGCGGCATGAGTAATTTAGCAACGGCTTTGCAAGACAATGCTAGGCTTTGGAATTTAATCTATTTGGACATTACCAATCCCAATAACAACCTAGAGCGCGAACTTAAAAGCGGGTTGATTTATTTGGCGGAATTTACAGGTCAACATACCAGTAAGGTTTTAAAAGGTGAAGCAGGCGCTGAAATATTGGTCGAAATAAACAAAAATATTATTTCTGGTAAGCGAGATTATTTCAAACGCGCAGGCAAAGTGGAGGCAGCATAATGGCTGGTTTAATGTTAAGCCTTAAAGCGGACGAAAAATTTTTGGTCAATGGTGCGATGGTGCAAAATGGTCCAAAACGTGCGCAAATTCGCCTGCCGGATAACAGTGTTAATGTTTTGCGCCTCAGTGACTGCTTGCATCCTGACGAGATAAATTCACCGGTTCGCCATGCCTATTATCTGGCACAACTTATTCTTTCAGGCGATATAGGGCGCGATAGTGGAAAGCTGAAATTAACAGCAGCATTGTATGATCTAGACAAAGTATTCGCAGGCACTTCGGTAGAAACGCTGATTACAAAAATATTACTCGATACAACACAAGAGCGCTATTATTCCGTCTTGGTAGGGCTTAAACGTGTTCTCCCCCTTGAAGAACAAATGCTTAACACCACCGCACAGATACCAATCAAACAAAGCGAACTCGCAAGATAATGGCCTTTGCACCTGTAATACCTCTTAGTGGTCTTGGTGGATGGCGGTTTTTAGAAAATACCCAGGAAAGACAACAAACACTTTTCAACCGCTCACCCGATCTCCAAAGGGAAGTTGATTATTTCAAAGATAATATCAACAATATATCAAGCTCTGCTGAACTTGTTGGCGACCGGCGTTTGTTGGCCGTGGCCCTAGGTGCATTTGGTCTTTCAGATGAAATAAACAAGCAGGCCTTTGTCCGTAAAGTCATAGACGGCGGTACATTTGATTCCCTTTCATTTGCCAATAGATTGGGCAATAGCAAATATATAAAATTTGCTGAAACTTTTTCATTTGGGAACGATGGCGGGTTCGTTCCAACAACAAACCGTATCAACGATATCGCGGACAACTTTCTCAGCACACAGTTTGAAGAAGCCGTAGGCGATGTTGATAACACTATGCGCCTTGCCTTAAATTTCAAACGCGAAATGGGCGCACTCGCAGAACAAGACCTTCCCCTTAATATTGGGTGGTTTCGCGCAATGGGTTCTCAGCCCATCAGGGCCGTGCTCGAATCTGCCTTTAATTTGCCTGCCGAATTTTCACAAATCGGACTAGACCAGCAAAAAGAAATTTTGATGGCAAAAGCAAACAAGTTTTTCGGTGGCGAGAGCATAAATGTATTCTCAAAACCTGAAGTACTAAACGACATGATCAGAAGGTTTCATTTGCAAGAACAAATCAATAATGGCCCAGATGCTTCAACACCTGGAATGGCCGCGCTCAACCTGTTACAAGGGGGCCTTGGCGCCAACGGGTTTTTAAATCTTCTTTTATCCAACACTTAATTCTTCTTCGTGCTGTAAAATCTCTTTTAATCTCTGAAAACTGTTTGTAGCTTTACCATTGCTTTTCTGGGCAATGAACCTGTCTAACTTTTCAAACTTCTTTACTGCCTCGTCTAATACCGCATCGCCTCCTGATTGGTATAGGCCGGCGCGGATTAATGTTTTTGCGTCCTCATAAACCCCGACAAGTTTTCTGGCATGTTCCAGAAGACCGTTTTCTACATTTGTTGCACAATCAGGCAAAGAGCGAGAGACGCTACGCCTTAAATCTATAGCAGGGTAACGCCCACGCTCTGCGATTTCACGTTCCAATACAATATGCCCATCTAAAATTCCGCGAACCATATCAGCAACTGGCTCCTCCATGTTTGAGCCTGCAACGAGTACACTAAACACGGCTGTGATATCACCGACATTTTCATGCTCACGCCCGGGGCCTGCCCGTTCACACAATTGTGCCAAGGCCTGAAAAGTCGAAGGCGGATAAGCGCGCAGGGATGGTGTTTCGCCTGCACTCAATGCGACACTCCTGTGGGCTTCTGCAAACCGGGTCAGGCTATCAAACAAAAGCAATACATGTTGGCCACGGTCTCTGAAATATTCTGCGGTGGCAATAGCCAACAAAGCCGTGCGCAACTTTAGTGCAGGTGGCTCTTCAGACGTTGCCACAAATACAATAGATTTCTGCATTCCCTCTGCACCAAGGGTTTTTTCTGTGAATTCACGCACTTCCCGGCCACGTTCTCCGACTAAGGCAAGTATGACCACATCCGCTTCTACGCCTTTGGCGATGTCTGACAATAGGGTAGATTTACCGACGCCAGAACCAGCAAATAAACCTAGCCTTTGACCTTTGCAAAGCGGCAAAAAAGTATCAATTGCCGCCAAGCCTGTATCCAAGCGAGAGCCTATCGCTCTTCGGTTTTGCGGCGGTATGGCTGTAAGGTTGTAAACACAATCCCCTTTTTTTGGTCTACTTCCATCTTGGCAGTTCCCAGAATGGTCCAGTATTTTGCCAATCCAACTTTGGCACGGCCTGGGTTCTTGCGGGCCTAGATAGACGGCTTTCGCCCCTAGTTTAATTTTATTAATATTATGATATGCAGTTGCTACGACATCCTGTTCGCATATAGAAATAATTTCGCCGCGAACGATAACACTCCCTTGCCCATGCATATCGACTTGATCACCAATTCGAGCCCGCCCAGAGAGCCCACTTATTTTAATACTCTGCGTCGAGATTTCTCTGACAATTCCGTAAATTTTTACGGGTACATCTATGACGTCAGCAAAAAATTTCTTTTCCATTTGCGTGTGCATACCTTACCTCATGTATTAACTGTTTATTCAACTATTGCGTGTATTTATTAGAAATTCGTTAACCATAGGAAATGGTAAATTGAGTAGGAACACTAATGATCAATGATTTAGCGCTGCTAAAAACAACATCGGCAATGGCTGTACATGCTGCAAGGCGACATGCCGTTATCTCAGAAAATATTGCCAATGCAGACACACCAGGGTTTAAAGCTAAAGATGTAAAACCATTTGCCGAAATCTATAAACAATCTATCCGGTCGGAAAAAAGTCTGGCGGATATTTCAACGACATCGCAATTATTGACTGCACCAGCAAGCGCAGATCCAAACGGCAATACAGTTTCTCTTGAAGAGCAAATGCTGACCTCAGTTCAAGCCGTGGGCACGCACGATATTGCCACACTCATGTACCGTAAAACATTAGACTTGATGAAATTGGCTATTGGCAAAAATATTTGACCGTAACTTGAATAGGAAACACTATGACAAATAATCTAATAGCTTCTGCCATGTCATCGGCCTCACAAGGTATGAAGGCGCAATCATTTCGCTTACGTGTTGTCAGCGAAAACTTATCCAATGTCGATACACATGGCTATAAACGCAAACTGGTTTCTTTTGAAAATCAGTTTGATGCAAAGTCTGGCAAGCAAAATTTATCAATTGGCAATGTCACCCTTGACCAGAGCTTCGGGGAACAACTGTTTGATCCAGCCCACCCGCTAGCAGATGCGAATGGATATGTTCGCATGTCTAATGTCGATATGATGATTGAATTATCAGATGCCCGAGAAGCAAGTCGGTCTTATGAAGCCAACCTTACAACATTTAACCAAGCTCGGAAAATGTATAGCGGGCTGCTTGATTTAATTCGGAGATAAACATGGAAATCGCAAGCCTAGGCGCCCTACGCCAATATCAAAATACCCAAAACGCCCTCAAACCTGATATAGCAACTGGCGCAAAAGCCAAATCCGGTGCCCAAGAAAATGCTCTCGCCAAAGGTGTTGAAGAGTTTTCAAATGTTTTTAAAACTGTCGAGCAGACCGCGCACAGCTTTGCGACTGGCAAAGCCGATGCTCATTCTGTTGTTGAAGCTATGGCAAATGCCGAATTGGCTCTTGAAACTGCTGTTACTGTACGCAACCGCGTTGTCGAAGCTTACCAAGAACTTCTTCGAATGCCTGTTTAGACAAGGTTGGACATGAGCCAAACCGACATTCTTTCAATACTACGGGAGTTTCTTTGGGGCGCAGCATTGATGGCTGCACCCATATTGATCACAGCATTGCTAGTCGGCCTTGTCATTGGATTGTTACAAGCCTTGACCTCCATTCAAGAAATGACCTTAACTTTTGTACCAAAATTAGCGGTTATGCTGTTCGTGTTTTTCATATCAGCAGGGTACATGTCGCGTATAGTCTTGACATTGTTTGAAACGCAAGTCCTCCCTGTCATTGCGGGACACTGAGGTGGGAAAATTATCTCTTAAAAACATCTTTGACCCTACTGCTGTCATGGCTTTAGCCTTGATGGTTATTATCATAATGATGGTCTTGCCCGTGCCCAGTTGGCTATTGGACATAGGCTTAACGGCGAGCTTCGCATTTGCCATCTTAATTTTTATGATTACATTATTCATAGAAAAACCACTTGATTTTTCCTCTTTCCCTGCGGTCTTGCTGGCATCACTCTTACTGCGTTTATCGCTTAATATCTCATCAACAAAATTGATTATCGGGCAAGGTCATACAGGAACAGATGCAGCAGGCGGGATAATTGAAGGCTTTGCTCAATTCATAATGGGTGGGGATGTTTTCCTTGGACTTATTGTATTTTCTGTCCTCATTATCGTCAACTTTATGGTTATCACTAAAGGTGCGGGAAGAATGGCAGAGGTTGGCGCAAGGTTTGCGTTGGATGCTATGCCGGGCAAACAACTGGCTATTGATTCCGATTTGGCGGCCGGCGCCATTTCCCACAAAGAAGCCAGTGATCGGCGCAAAACAGAGCAAGAAGAGACCGCTTTCTTAGGCTCATTAGACGGCGTTTCCAAATTTATGAAAGGTGATGCGATCGCAGGGCTATTAATCACATTGCTAAATTTGGTCGCCGGCATCGCCATCGGTGTCGGTGTGCATCATGTTAGCTTCGCTGATGCCATGACGAATTACTCCATGCTCACGGTTGGTGACGGACTTGTGTCGCAAATCCCGGCAGTGATAATTTCGATTGCTGCCGCGCTTTTGCTTGCCAAAGGTAAAGATGAAGGTACGGTCGACGGCACTTTAATCAAACAATTATCAGCACATCCATCTGCACTTGCATCCGTCTCATTTATACTGGTGGTGTTTGCGTTTTTTCCAGGACTGCCCTTTGTACCTTTTATGGTCGGCTCGATTGGAATCGGTATTGCCGCCTATAAAATTCATAAGAGAAAGGCTGATCAGGCAAAGCTTGAGCAAACAAAAAATACAGAAGAAAAAGTCGAGCAAAAACCAACGCTAGGAGATGCAATTAATATTGATGAAATTCATTTAATTCTATCAAAAGAACTTGTGCCAATTGCTATGGATACAGAAACAGGGTTCAACAAGCGCGTTGAAAAAATAAGAAAATACATTGCGACTGAACATGGTTTTCTGCTTCCCTCTGTTCGGCTAACCGACAATTCAGAACTGTCGTCCCATACGTACAAAATCATGATCCAAGGCCATACCGTTAGCACAAGCATGATCTTGCCTGGGCATGTCATGGCATTGATTGAAGAAGGCGCACACCCGGAAATAAAGGGACAAAATTTTCGTGAACCGGTTTATCAGGCATCTGCGCGGTGGGTAGAAAAATCAAGGCGCGATGAATTGGTCATGGCCGGTTTGCCGATAGTTGAGCCTGAAGAAGTTTTGGCAACACACTTGCTTGAAACCATACAATCTCATTTTACGCGGCTATTGAGCCGACGTTCCTTGCAAGAAACATTGGAAGCCTTTAAGGATGTTTCGGATTCAGATCGAGCTACTTCCAATAAAAGAATACTCGATGAATTTATTCCAGACAAGGTTCCGATGGACACGCTACAGGGTGTATTGCGTCTACTTTTGGCAGAGCGTGTTTCTATGCGTAATATCCCATTGATCCTTGAAACCATTGCTGAAGTTAAACCTGTAATGAATTCGATAGAACAAATTACCGAATGTGTCCGCCAAAGACTTTCATATCAATTTATTTCTAAATTACACGATGAGCAAGGCAGGCTGCCATTGATACAAATTGGGCCTGATTGGGAAACTCTATTCTGCGAGCATGAAATTAAAAAACCAGAAAACGCGCAAGGATTGCCTGTCGATATTGCTTTGCCGCCAGATGAATTCAACAAATTAGCAGCCTCCGTACAGGCCAATTTGGATAAAAGTGCACATACTGGACAATATGCTGCTATTGCCACCAGTGCGCACAGACGCCGTTTTATTAAAACTGTCATGACTGCGAAGGGCATTCGCAATCCCGTTATTTCCTATGAAGAAATCCCGCCTGCAGAAAAGCCTATTATTTTAGCCGTGGCATAGGGAGGACTATGGAATTTTTACAGATTATCGCAGATACGGTTCTTAATAATTTTGCTTATGTCTTTCCTGTTGTCGCAATTTTTACACGTATTTCTACAATGGTATTCATGCTGCCAGGGCTTGGAGAAACGGCCATATCTATACGGACCCGCCTAGCCGCAAGTTTGGTAGTGACATGGCTGATGACACCGATTGTTATGAATACCCAAATAGCACCCACAATGGGGGATTGGGGTATCGCCAAAATGTTCATGGGCTTTGGGTTGGAAGCCCTACACGGGTTCACGCTTGGTTTTGGGCTGCGGGTGATGGTCTATGCATTGCAAATCGCCGGTTCAATGATTTCTCAAAGCCTCTCCCTGACCCAGGTTTTTGGAGGCGGCATGACAAGTGAGCCCAATACAACAATTGGTACACTCTTGATGTTGGCGGGTGTGACCTTATTAGTCACGCTCGATTTACATGTTCGTGCATTTGCTCTACTTGTACAAACCTATGATATATTCCCTTTAGCGAGCACAGTAAATTTAGACAAATTGGCGTATTGGGCAGCGGCCAAATGCATGTCGGTGTTTAGTTTCGCTGTCGCTTTGGCGCTGCCATTTCTAATTTTGAATTTCATTTACAACCTGATGCTTGGTTTTTTGAATAAAGCAATGCCTCAGCTAATGGTGTCATTTGTTGGTATGCCATTTGTTATTGGCGCAGGGATTGTTTTACTTGCGCTTTCCATTGGCAGTATTTTGTTGGTTTGGCTGGACGAATATTATGCACATTTTTCAGGGCTGTACTAATGGCAGAGGAAAAAAATGAAGGCCAAGAGAAAACCCTCGCAGCATCGGAGCAAAAATTAAAAAAAGCTCGCGAGAAAGGGGATATACCCATCTCGACCGAGCTAAACACGCTCATGCTTTATATAGGAATTGGCCTCTCAATAATTTTATTGGGCGCAGCACTGGTAAAAGGGCTTGCTATGGTTCTTTTTGGCATGCTTGAACGGCCTGAACTTGTAGCACAAGCGTTCTTAGGAGATATTAAAAACCCGTTGCCTACCCAAATAATGCAATCACTCGGGAGTAAATTATTCCCGTTTTTCGCCCTGCCCGCAATATTTGTAATTTTGTCGCTTATTGCCCAACGCGGCATAGTTTTCTCGCCCAGTAAAATCAAGCCGAAATTGTCCAAAATATCTCCCATTGCCAATGCCAAGAAAAAATACGGCACGAGTGGGTTAGGCGAGTTTTTAAAAAGCTTTGCCAAATTATGCTTGATAGCGGTTGTTGCGAGTATTTTTCTGAAAAAGGAGTTTTTTACGCTCCCAATTTATAGCAGCTTACCAGCAAATGCGTTGCTCGTTTTACTTGCGCAAAAAACACTACAGCTGCTTCTTTATATCATCATCGGTACAGCATTTATCGCTGCCCTCGATATGCCTGCGAAATGGCTGTCACACCAAAAGAAGATGCGCATGACATTGCAAGAAGCCAAGGACGAACGCAAAGAGAGCGAGGGTGATCCCTATCAGAAACAAAGACGACGCCAAAAAGCCGAAGAAATTGCCAAGACGACAATGCTGCAAGATGTCACCGGTGCCAGTGTTGTCATCGTCAACCCGCAACATTATGCCGTTGCTTTAAAATGGGACCGAAGTTCTGGTGAAGCGCCTAAATGTGTAGCGAAGGGCGTCGATAATATGGCATTTCGTATCCGCGAAAGAGCCAAACTTGCTGGTGTTGCAATATATGAAAACCCCCCTACCGCTCGCGCCCTCTTCGCACAAACCAAACTTGGTGAAATCATTTCACCAGAACATTACGCCGCCGTCGCGGCTGCAATTCATTACGCAGACAGGCTCTCTGATAAAGGCAATTAATCATGCTAGAAATAATAAAAATACTTGATATGCAACAACAAAAAGTAGAGGCAGATATTGCCGCGCTTTCGCGTCAATCAAATCGTTATTTATTGGAAATTTCTACAATAAATGAAAACATAGCCAATAAATTTTCAAACACTGAAGGTAAGATAGTTTTGGAAAAATGGCGGGCAAACCAAAAATTAAAAATATTAGCGAAAAGCGAAAAGCTAAATACGCTTAGCAAACAAATTTTAGATAAGAAACAGGACTATAAAAAAATCCTTGCACAAAATATTGCCGCCAAAGATATGGCAAGCATTCAACAATCCGCCCATGCTTTAAGCAATGAAGAACAAGAAAACAGCCGCGCACTTGATGCTTTATTACTCAGTAAAATGCCCTGACACTTACATTAGGGTCCAGCTCTTACCCCAGGCTCTTACCCCAGGCTCTGGCCCCAAATAAAAAGAACCTGCAGGTATCTATGGGAATAGGCTGCAGGTTCTAAGTTTGTGTGCGGCGTACTGGTATCAGGATTGAAAACGCCGTACAAGCAAGTATGTTTAAAGTCATGATCAGATAAACAACTTACAGTTGTATTTACGCGCATGTTTATTAATTTTGCGTAAAAGATTTAACAAACAAAACCAAAATTATATTATTTGCGCACGCACATTATACCTATAGTAATATGAAAGCGCAGGCTTTCACATTACTATAGGCAATCTAATGTGTTAATTAAGGTCAGGACCTATTATCAAAACAAGGATACGGATATGAACGGTGCAGAAGCAATAATACAAGTATTTTGTGACAGCGGTATAGAAGTATGTTTTGCAAATCCTGGCACATCTGAAATGCACATGGTAGCGGCAATTGATGGGCAACCAAAAATGCGCGCCGTCCTAGGCTTGTTTGAAGGTGTTGTCACCGGCGCAGCAGATGGTTATGGGCGCATGGCCGACAAACCTGCGGCAACTTTGTTACACTTAGGTGCAGGGTTGGGGAACGGTCTCGCCAATTTGCACAATGCAAGACGCGCATATTCACCCGTAGTCAATATTGTCGGCGACCATGCAACATATCATCTGGAATATGATGCCCCCTTAACATCAGATATTGCAGGTGTTGCAGCCCCTATGTCAAATTGGGTGGCAACATCGAAATCACCAGATGATTTGGCCAAACAAGGTGCTAAAGCCATTGAAGCCGCAATGACATATCCTGGGCAGGTTGCAACGATAATTGCCCCCGCAAACCATGCCTGGGACGAATGTAAGTCGCCCGCTAAACCTGCAAAACCTACAATACCAAAAACCGTGTCCAAATCCACTGTAGAAAAAGCAGCCAATGCCTTTAGCCAATCAGGCAACACGGCTTTGTTCTTGGGCAGCCGTGCCTTACGCGAAGACGCACTTGTGCAAGCTGGCCGTATAGCCGCCGCTACTGGTGCGCGATTGCTTTGCGAAACCTTCCAAACACGCTTGCAGCGCGGCGCCGGGCGGGTGGCATTGGAACGCCTACCTTATTTTGGCGAAATGGCCGCTGATTATATAAAAGATTTTGACAGAATTATTTTTGTTGGTGCAAAACCACCTGTCTCGTTTTTTGCCTATCCAGGCAAACCCAGCTTTATTGCAGCAGAGCATACTAAACTGCAAATCCTTGCAGACGTGCACTGTGACGCAGAAAATGCGCTAACACGTTTGGCAGATGCTTTGGATGCACCTGCAGAACCCAGCAATATACAAGCCCCCATGATACCGCCTACAGAGCCTGGTCGGTTAACGGCTGCTGGGGTGGGGAGTGTTGTCGCCGAACTCATGCCTAAAAATGCCATCATTTCTGATGAAGCCGCAACCTCTGGCCTGGCGCTTTTCCCATTAACGGCTGGTGCCGCAAAGCATGATTGGCTAAATCTTACAGGTGGAGCCATCGGACAGGGTTTGCCCGTTGGCGTCGGCGCGGCAATTGCCTGCCCTGAGCGCAAAGTCATTTGCCTGCAAGCGGACGGCAGCGCCATGTATACCGTGCAAGCCTTGTGGACTATGGCAAGAGAAAACCTTGATGTAACAACGGTCATTCTCAACAATAGTAGTTATGCAATCCTCAATATCGAACTTGCAAGGGTCGGGGTAAGCAATCCCGGACCAAAAGCCTTGTCTATGCTTGACCTTTCCAACCCAACACTTGATTGGGTTGCCCTTTCTGAAGGTCAAGGCGTACCGGCTGTACGTGCAGAGACTGCCGAAGATTTTCACAAAGCGCTAAAAGATGCATTGGCACACAAAGGGCCACGGCTGGTTGAAGCCATCATTCCGCCGCCTGGTGGGTAGAGAATATGCCAAGCTTAAACCTGGTACCCGCATCTACAAATGATTATCGGCGTCTTGCTGAAAAGCGATTACCGCGCAATTTGTTCGATTACATTGACGGCGGCGCCTACGGCGAAACCACATTACGCGCTAACACGCAAGACCTTGCAACCCTGCGTCTGCACCAACGGGTCATGCACGATGTTTCAAAAATTGACACAAGTACAGATTTGTTCGGCGAAAGTCTCAATATACCATTGGGCCTGGCCCCCATTGGTTTAGCCGGTATGATGGCTAGGCGCGCCGAAGTACAAGCGGTACGGGCAGCAGAGAAAGCCGGTATTCCGTTTTGTCTCTCAACCGTTTCTATTTGTTCACTGGAAGAAGTTGCCAAGGCGGCAACCAAACCTTTTTGGTTTCAACTCTATATGATGCGTGATCGTGGTTATGTACGTGGGCTACTTGAACGTGCCAAAGCCGCAGGCTGTAAGACACTAGTCTTTACCGTTGATTTGGCCGTAGTCGGTGCACGCTATAGGGATATTCGCAATGGTTTGGCAGGTGGTCTTGGACCCATGGGTAAAATTAGGGCCGCATTGGAATACCCAACCCATCCAGCATGGGCAATTGATGTTGGCGTCAATGGCAAACCACACACATTTGGCAACCTTGCTGATTTCGTACCCACTGCCCAATCTATTTCAGATTTCAAAGCATGGGTCGACGCGCAATTTGACCCGTCTTGTACCTGGAAAGACATAGAATGGCTGCGCGGGGTTTGGGACGGAAATTTGATTATCAAAGGCATCCTAAGCCCGAAAGATGCCGTCGCAGCCGTAAAAACGGGAGCGGACGGTATTGTTGTGTCCAATCACGGCGGACGGCAATTAGACGGTGTTTCTTCTACCATCAACATGACATCAAAAATAAGAGATGCAGTTGGTGAGCGCACGAATATTATTATGGACGGCGGCATACGTAGTGGTCAAGATATTGTCAAAGCAATCGCCAGTGGCGCGCAGACTGTCCTTATTGGGCGACCCTGGATATGGGCACTAGCAGCACGAGGCGAAATGGGCCTGAACGGTTTATTAAAAACATTCAAAGCCGAAATGGACGTCTGCATGGCACTTACCGGCATCACAAAAATCAACCAAATCAACCACGAAATTTTGGATTTGGATTAGGGTACAATATATAATTAAACAATGCGGGTTTTATTTTCAGATAGAATTCCCAAAAGTGGCTATACACTATTTCAATAGACCAAAAATTGCCTCCCTTGTGTGAATTTGGGGCAATCAATTATTTCTAATTATTTCCGATATTCGCCAGAATTTCTTCTGCCGCTTTTCGCGGGTTTTGTGCTTGTGTGATTGGGCGGCCAACGACGATATGGCTGGCGCCGTGCTGTAGAGCATGTTTCGGCGTGGCAATACGTTTTTGGTCCCCCTTGTCCCCGCCAATCATGCGGACTCCAGGGGTGACAATGAGAAAGCCTTTGGGGACAATCGCCCTAATTGCTTTGGCTTCCAATGGTGAAGAAATCACACCATCAACACCCGCTGCTACCGCTTGTCGAACACGGTGCATGACCAGTTCTTCGACCGTATTAAAGTATCCCATATCAAAAAGAGATCGATCATCCAGTGATGTTAGCACTGTAACAGCCATGATTTTTAATGAGCTATTTCCACGTCCTTTGACCGCCGCAGCCATAACATCTGGTGTGGCATGAACCGTAAGCAAGTCTGCGCCCATTTCAGTAATTGATCGCGTGGCCTTTTCAACTGTGGCACCAATATCGTGCAGTTTGAAATCTAAGAAGACATTTTTGCCAGCTTGTTTAAGCGCGCGTCCAAATTCCGTGCCGCCCTGTGGTAAAAGCTGCAAGCCAATTTTATAGGAAGACACTGTATTACCAAGTGTATTAACCATAGAACGGGCACTTTCAATATCCGGCAAATCCAGAGCCACAAATAGGCGTGGGTCAGACATTATTTTGTGCCTTTACGAACCCGCTCTGAATTGCGGTTCATTAAAGCCAGCGCCCAAGGGTCTGGTAATAACCGTGCCAACAGGGCTATTATTTTATTACCAGCGCCCGGAATATGTACGGCTTTGTTGTGCGATAATGCTAGAAATCCACTTTGCGCAACATCTTCGGCGCTCATCCACATCCAATCAGGCAATTTGCTGACCGCGGAACGGGTTTCATTTACATCGTGAAATTCACTATATGTAAAACCCGGGCATAAGGCAGATACTTTGATACCGTGTTCTTGAAGTTCCAAATTCAGTGATTGTGAAAACTTAATTAGATAGCTTTTGGTGGCTGCATATAAAGTATGGCCACGCGAACCTGGAACATGTCCAGCCAAACTTGCCACATTTATTATCCGGCCAAAACGACGCTCTACCATACCATCAACCAACATTCTTGTCATTTCAGTTGGCGCCTCTAACATCAAAGTTAAAAAATCTTTATGTGCCGACCACTCATTTTCAATGAAATTACCGGTAAGGCCAAAGCCGGCATTATTCACCAAACCATCTATATGGGTGGTTTTTTTACCCAATCGTTCCAAAATATCTGCACACGCTCCCGGCTTTGAGAGGTCTGCCGGAATTATGTGAGATGTCGCCCCGTAATCGCGCTTTAGCTCTTTAGCGAGTGTAAGCATTGGCGCTTCTCGCCGTGCCGTTAAAGCTAAATCCCAGCCAGCTTTGGCAAATTCGCGTGCCAATGCCGCGCCGATCCCGGCTGAGGCACCGGTAATCAGACATAACGGTCTTTTTTTCTGTTTTTTGTTTTTCACCATGGGGCGAAACTACAAGCCTGCGGAATTATCGCAAGTCAAAATCTATATTAAATATCCCCAACCAATTTGGTTTTACGTTGAGATTTTTTTGTCATTAGGGGCAAAACCAATTAAATCGGCGCGGAATCATAAACTTATTTTAGAGCATCTTGCGATAAGTTAGAAACGGCTTAAAATACGTCCGTGCGCACACGTGTGCGCAATAGCTTTGCCGTCAATCAAGTTTACGAATATCATTTAACCTAGCGTCATGTATAATCTTGGTAAAACAAAACCTTGCACCCATTGCAGTGCCAAAATTGCGACGATCGGGGATAAATCCAAACCACCAAAGCTGGGAATAATACGTTGAATTGGCGCTAAAATAGGCTCAACAAAACGGCTTAACATGTAATAAATGGTAGAAACAAACTGATTACGGATATTTATCACGTTAAACTGGATCAACCAACTCATAATGATTTGCACGACTATCATGAAAATAAGGACGCCAATAACTGGGCTAATAAAATAAACAATGAGGGATTGTGCAAGGGTCATATTTTCTCCATTTTCGCCTTACTAAAGGTGGGGCACAACGGATGCAATCATAAAAATGTACCAAGTGCGCCTTTGACGCCATCAATAACAAATTGCGCTGCGAGTGCTGCCAGTAAAAACCCAAGCACTCGGGTCAACACATTGGTAAAAGTTTTGCCCATCAGCTTTATTAAGAAGCCTGCGATTAAAAACGAGAACAAAGTGATTAGTAAAACAGCCGTAAGTGCAGCCATGATCGAAGCTACATCTATGGAACCATCAGCATCAGACATTAAAAGCAAAAGCGATGCAATCGTACCTGGTCCGGCTATCATAGGAATTCCCATAGGAAATACTGAAATATCTTCTGGGTCGTCTATGGCTTCCAAGGCTTCTTCGGCACGCGTTTCGCGGTGCTCTGTGCGCTTCTCAAACACCATTTGAAGAGCAATGATAAACAGCATGATACCGCCCGCTATACGCAATGCGTGAAAGTCTATGCCAAGCGCATGGAAAATCTGCTCGCCAAAAAATGCAAAAACAAATAAAATCCCCGCAGCAACGGCAACAGATTTAAAGGCCATAACACGTTGGTGCAGTTTGCTTGTCCCTTGTGTCAATGTCGCGAAAATAGGCGCACATCCCGGCGGGTCAATAATGACAAACAACACGGCAAATGCCGACCAGAATAAATCGAAATTAAACATATACTGCCACTATCCGAATGCAGCAAAAGCCGCAAGACCCCAATCTATTAAAATCTGCTATAAACCCTAGAGCATCACCAACATCATCAATGTACTAGCAAAAACAATTTCGTTACGTTATTTATATCAACCCCTGCCCCAAATATACTTTTTGGGGAAAATAGAGAATAAACATGAAAACTTTATTAGCATCAACTGTCCTTGCTTTGGGCGCAGTACCCCTAACCACTTCCGCCAATGCAGGAGAATCAGATGCGAATTTCTGGGAATTATTACACGGCGCACCCAAAATAAAAGATGACAACGGTAATTTTTGGAAAATTCGGGGCCGGATTTTGTGGGATACCGCAGCATTGTCTGAAACACCAACGGCCGGCCTTAAAAATAATTTTGAAGATACTGAATTTCGAGCCGCTCGCATTGGCATAGAAGGCCAATATTCCAATTTCAAATATAAAGCCGAAGTAGATTTTGGCGGTGGTAAAACAACTGCAACCGATGTAAATTTAACCTGGAAAGGTCCATTAAATGTTACAGTAGGTCAAATGAAAGCTGGTCCGAGTATGGAAGAAACAACTTCCTCGCGCCATACAACATTTATGGAACGCGGAATGATTACAGATGCCGTTGGTTTTGACCGCCGTATCGGTGTTAATATTGGAACTTCCGGCAAAAATTACTCGTTAAACGGCGGTGTATTTGGCAACTCAATTGACGGTGCGGCAGATGGTAAGCCAACCAATAACATTTGGGCAGTGCGCGGCACTTATACACCTGTTCTTGAAAAAGACCGGATTGTCCATATTGGCGCATCAGTACGCTATACTGATAGAGCTCGCGGTGCACCTAAACATTCTGCACGTTGGGGCTCACATCTGGCAACAGAAAAAGTGAAACCTATCATAGGAGATGACGCCACTTTATTTGGTCTGGAAGCGGCTGCCGTAATGGGGCCTCTTCATGGACACGCAGAATTTGTCAAAGAAGATGGTGATCTTGGTTCCGTTGATGGTGGTTTTGTCTATGCCGGATATTTCCTAACCGGTGAAACCCGTAAGTATAAAGCTAGTGCAGGAAAGTTCGACCGAACCAAACCGCTAAAACCACTATCCAAAGGTGGCTTGGGAGGCTGGGAAGTCGCTGCGAGGTATGACACGCTTGATGCACGAAAGGCTGGCGACGAAAAAGTTAATGCCTGGACATTAGGATTGACTTGGTACCCAGAAAGTCATTTGCGCGTAAAGGTAAACTATACAGACGCCAGCGGTGACCTTTTCTCTGCAAAAGGGCTATATACACGATTGCAGATTGATTGGTAAAGCGTTACGGTTCTCCTAAATAGGAGAATCTCATGGGCAAATTTTTACCAACAACCTTATTCGTTTTAGCCACCTTTAGTTTAATAGGGTGCGAGCCAAAGCAGGCTGAAAACCCTGTTTCTGCCCAACCTGTTCCTGCACCCGTTTCTACAACTGAACCCGCAGCGCCAACGTTAAAAGCACATGAAACATTTTGGATAAAATTAAGTTTATTGTGCGGAAAATCTTACGCAGGCAAACTCGTTAGCACTGATGAGGCGGATGCAGATATGGCAGATAAAGAAATGGCCATGACCGTCAATTGCCCAGACGGTTCAATTCGTATACCTTTCGCTGTCGGCGACGACCGTTCGCGTACTTGGGTATTTAACAAAACCGCAACAGGGTTGAACCTTTCCCATCACCACAAGCACGAAGATGGTAGTGAAGACTTGGTCAGCCAGTACGGCGGCGACACAACGACTGAAGGAGCAGCAACACGCCAGGAATTTCCAGCAGACGGGTTTTCCGTCGCATTATTTATGTTGCGCGACTTAGAAGCTTCTGTGACCAATATTTGGGCTGTAGAAGTGACACATGAAATGTATGCTTATGAGCTTAACCGTGAAGGCCGGCATTTTCGCGTGGAGTTTGATTTAAATACTCAAATCAACACGCCTGTTATTCCGTGGTAAGCTAGGATCCTGACCCTAAACCCAACCCAGCAGAGTTACGCCTTTGAATATATAAACCACGCCAATCATACTAACCAGATATTTTGTGTAGCTGCGAAAACCGACATTGCTCATACGGTTTAAAATGCGAGTGCCTGTAAATGTTCCAAGCATAATAAGCGGTATGGAGGCGGCAAAAAACCATAGAGGCGGTAAGTTTGGGACCTGAGCTGACAGATTAGCAGCCATCAACATAGGGATGCCGAAATAAAATATTTTCATCAGGTGGGACGCAAACATGACAATCGCTTTTGTAGCAACAATTTCGTGCCTAGGCATCTTAGTTTTGATAAAAAACATATCGAGCGCGGGCCCTGCTACACCTGCAACAAGGTTAAGCCCCGTAACGCAAAACCCCAAAAATATTGCATGATGGGGTTTTTGCACATCTAGTGAAATCCAGGACAAAGGCAACCACAACAAAATTGGGAGCAAGCCAAGCACTAAAAACAAGACGCCTTTGCTAGGCACAAAACTAAACAACAACAAAACTGCCAATGTCGGAATGGACCCAATACAGATTTTAAAAAAAACATCCCACCGTACATGGTTTTTGAGTAAATAGGCGCGGTAAGAGTTTGAAATACTTTGTACGGCACCGTGGATAACCATTGCTTCGGCAACGCCCATAAAGCTTGCAATTACCCCCATGAAGATAAGGCCGCCCGCCATACCAAAAATACCGGAAATCGTGGCAGTGATTAAAGCCGATAATAGAATAAATACAATTATTTTTATTGTCATAATCCTGTGTATAGCCTTATGTATACATATGGATAGACGTAAATTTTGGCGGGCTTTGACGCGCATACATAAATGGGCCGGATTTGTTCTTGGCATTCAAATTATATTGTGGTTTTCGTCTGGCCTGTTCATGAGCTTTTTTCACATCGACAAAGTTCACGGCGATCATATTGCCGAGGGGCGCACTTGGCCACTTCGCATGGAACAGATTGCGGCCTTTAGCGAAGTACACGCTGTTTATGAAGAACACCAAAAAAATATTCACTGCAAACCAATGCAAAGAAACGCCTGCATCATTGACCGGCTGGAAAGCATTAAACTTCTCTCGGCCGCAGGGACACCCGTGTGGGAGTTCGATACAGGCGAGGTCAAAACCCATTATTTTGGTAATCCTGCCAAGATATGGTACGGCCTTAATGAAGACGACATCAGGGGCGTGGCGCGTTCTTACTACAAAGGTGAAGCCGTCATTAGCAAAGCAGTTTTATTTACCGAAATCGTGCCCAAGGACTTCCGCAAAGACATCCCCGTCTGGCAGGTCTCATTTGATGACAAATCTCGCACACGCCTTTATATTGCGCCGATTGACGGCGAGCTTATCAATGTCCGCACCCGCCTTTGGCGCACATTTGATTTTATGTGGATGCTCCACATAATGGATTATAAAGAGCGCGATAACATAAATCTATGGTGGCTAAAACTGGCAGCTTTCGCAGCCTTACTTTTTGGCCTGAGTTGGGTTGCGCTGGTGACACATAGGGTATTTCTGCGGCCTAAAAAGATACGACAAAAATGAACGAATTGCGCAAACCCAAGCGACAATCCCGAAAAAATGCACGTGCATTGCGCAAAAATATGACTGAAGCTGAAAGTAAATTATGGTTACATTTGCGTATGAAATTACTCGGCGGTTATAAATTTAGACGGCAACACCCAATCGGCAGTTACATCACGGACTTTGCCTGCATTCCTAAAAAACTCATTGTTGAAGTTGACGGCGCCACACACGGAAGTAAAATAGAAATTATCTACGACGATAAACGCATAAATTTTCTTAAATCTAAAGGATGGAACGTCGTCCGCTACGGCAATGAAGAAATTTATAAAAACATAGATGATGTACTGGACGACATCTACGCACATCTAACAGAGTTAAAATAACTACCCTTCCCCCGTACTTACCGGGGAAGTACCCCAAAGGGGGATGGGGGCGACGTTTTGCATCGTTATAATCTATTAGGCTTTCTGCAAAAATGTTTAGCGCAAGATGCGCTCCCCCATCGCCTTCGCTACACTTCGGCACTTCCCCGGTAAGTACGAGGGAAGGGAAATTTCTTAATTATGTTGGAATGTATATTTTTTAAATGGAACAAGAGGCATTTTGAATATCACCGACGAAATAGGACACCCCAAAAATTGTCTCACACATGTGAGGGTTTTTGGACCCGTCTTCCGCCGAGGCTATAGTGCTACCTCTCCTCAGTAATAACCACAACTGCACCAACAGTTTATGGCAAGTGTTGTCGGTTTTGATGCCAACATTGCACTTTCCTTCGTTCGCTCCGAACCCCTCACTATAGCTATCAATCGTTGGTGCGATTGCATTCATCGGGGACGTACAAAAATTTGGTCATAATGACCTCCTGTTTTGCTTATATTTGACATTGGAATGATCAAAACGATTCGCAAGGGCTGAGGAATTTTTTAATTTCTAGACGCCGCAATAACTGAGAAGGGATTCTGTTAAACCAAACCCTTATTGACCATAACCTCTGCAATTTGAACCGCGTTTAGAGCTGCACCTTTGCGGAGGTTATCACCTACGCACCACAGGTTGATGGTGTTGTCTTGGGTACTGTCATCGCGGATACGCGATACATAGGTGGCGAACTCACCAGAGATATCAACCGGAGTCATATACCCGCCTTCTTCTTCTGGTTTATCATAAACCATTATGCCAGGGCTTTCACGTAAAATATCACGAGCCTGGTCGGCGTTCATTTCGTTTTCAAACTCTATATTGATAGCTTCCGCATGTCCGATAAATGTCGGTACGCGCACACATGTTGCTGAAACTTTTATTTTAGAATCCAAGATTTTCTTGGTTTCGGCTTTCATTTTCCATTCTTCCTTGGTGTCACCGCCGTCCATAAATACGTCGATTTGCGGAATAACATTGAAGGCAATTTGCTTGGGAAATTTGTCAGGCGTCGGCGTATCATTTACATAAATGCCTTTTGTTTGTATCCAAAGCTCGTCCATCGCCGCTCGACCACCACCACTTGTCGATTGATAAGTCGAGACAACAACACGTTTGACAGTGGCAGCATCGTGAAGTGGCTTTAGCGCCACAACCATTTGAATGGTCGAACAATTAGGATTGGCAATGATGCCTTTATTTGCAAAACTTTCGACGGCGTTGGCATTTACTTCCGGCACCACCAAAGGCACAGCAGGGTCCATGCGCCAAGCAGATGAATTATCAATGACCACTTTGCAGCCAGCAGCAACAATTTTCGGCGACCATACTTTAGATACATCACCACCTGCACTCATCAAGACAATGTCAACCTTTGAAAAATCAAACTGTTCTATGTCCAAACAATTTAGCTCTTTATCGCCGTAGCTTACTGCACGGCCAAGCGAGCGGCGCGAAGCAATAGCGTAAACCTTTTCAATATTAAGGTCACTCTCGTCCAAAATGGTGAGCATTTCGGTTCCGACATTTCCTGTCGCGCCGACGACTGCAATTTTCAAACCCATGATATTCTTAGTCCTTATTACTATATTTGCGGTAGACCGCATAACCAGCAACAATCACAAAGGCAACCCCCATTAAATCCAGTAAAGAAAAATCACCAGTAAAGGCTCGGGTAAGGGCCGTTTCGGGTGCTATTTCAGCGCCCGCTTCTTGTCCGTACGCTGTCTTAGTCATAAATATGATGATGATAAAAGCCGCAAATATTCCAATGCTTGTCAGTCCAAAAATGAACCGAAAGAACCTTTGGTCTTTATTTTCTTTAATCCGGCGCCGGTTTTCTGCGGCGCGGGAACGACGGAACATCCGTTCTGATGGGCGGGCAGACGAACGATCATCACCACGTTTTCCAGTATCTGTATATTTACGGGCCATGTATTTTCTCTAATTGTTGATGGCAATTAATTCATGTAATGGTGAATTGCCGTGGGCGATTTATCTTGGTATATATTATATGTGATTAAGATGAAACACATACTCACTGCATTTCCTTTGGCTGTCATAATGGTGACCGGCTTCCCTTTTTCCGCTCATGCAAATAATGTAGGTAACAGCTTACAACTCAAAGGTGGCAATTTACGCGCTGTGTTTTTAGACACAACTATGGTCGGAGAATACCAAGAATACCGCGACATAACCCGTACGTATAATTACACGGAAAGCCATCATGCAGACGGAACGACGGATTATGTAGAAGGCCGCAAAAAAGAGAGCGGGCGTTGGAATATTGTCGGCGAAGACAAAATTTGTTATAAGTATCCCCGTAGCAGATATTACACCCAAACTTATTGTTTTTTTGTCTTCAATGTCGATGGCTGTTATTATAAATTTACGGCGCGAGAAATGACCCTTAACCGCGGCCCAAAAAACTGGGATAAATGGTCATCCCGTGCGGTACGCAAAGGTGCGGGCGGTACGTGTAATATACCTGTAGGATGATGCTATGAAATATATCCTTCTCATGATTGTCTTGTATTTCTGCACTGCGATTACAGCCAGTGCAGGAGAAGCAGATAATGCAAAACAATACGCGCCTATTACGGCACCGCAATTTCAAATTCTACTACCAGGCAACACTATTATTGGCGAGTACCGCCAAATGCGAGAGCGGACAAAAACCTATAATTTTTCAGAAAAACACAATAAAGACGGCACCACAGATTATTTTGAAGGGTCTCTTAAAAGCAAAGGGGTTTGGTATACATTGGGCAAACAAAAAATCTGCTACAAATATCCAAATGACGAAAATATGGGCGCCGGCATTTCTTGCTTTTGGGTCTACAAGCAAGATACATGTTATTATGGTTACGGTATTGCAGCCATGACGCTAAACGGGCCGCGCAGATTTGAAGACTGGAGCGCACGGTGGATACTTAAAGGCAGCGGCGGCACTTGCGATGCACCAATTAGCTAGGGTTAGGAGCTAAGATGTTCGACCAAAGCTATTCATTTAACAGAGGCAAAATTACTTGCTCCTGTTATTATTGATTGCCAAAGTTCATCCTGCTCTTTGTCGTCTGTTTTATCTCTCGTCAAATGCCATAAAGTCCGGATAAAAGGTTTCCCCGTTTTATCCAATGTCATTTGTCCTACCCATGCGGTCATGGAACCATAACCCTTAAAATTAACAGTGAAGGTAATTTGGTCACCTTGCACAAAACCAATCAGTGGAAAGCTTTGGTTTTTATCCGGCTGCCCAACATTGGTTTGATAGACCCCGCGCACTTCTCCGTCTGACACAACAAAACTAACGCGCGAACCAGACTCGTTTTGCCATGCTCCGTTAAATATACTGGAAGAGGCTGGAAATTCACTGATAGTCGTTTTTGCATTTTGTGCCTGGGCACAAGCCGCACTTAACAGCGCAAAAACTGTGAGTATAAAAATACGCATTATATGACCGTTCTATTTTTCACATCACTGTGTCGGGATGTTGTGTTTTGTTGCTAATAGTCCTCTTATTACTATAAATCCACAGGGTATATTGCGGACATTACACGCCCATAAAACCTAGTATCAAATATACTATTACCGTACCACCGCCAGCTATCAAAGCATAAGGAATTTGCGTTCGGACATGATCTATATGGTCGTTGGCAGTCGCCATACTTGCTATAATCGTGGTATCGGATGTCGGGGAGCAATGATCACCAAATATTCCGCCGCCGAGCGCAGCCGCGACGACCATATACAAATTAATACCCTCGACATTACCGGCAATTGGTACGGCTACAGCAATCATAATGGAGAACGTACCCCAACTGGTTCCAGTAGAAAATCCAATAAATGCAGCGATGATAAAAATAAATGCCGGTATCAGACCTGCATGAATATTTTCACTGACAATACCAGCAACAAAATTCCCCGTTCCAATTTCCTTACACATTGCATTCAGTGCAAATGCCAATACGGCAAGAATAGCAACATTGACCATACCTGCCATTGCCTTGAGGGACAAGTCGACCATTTCGGTAATTTTCATAATTCCCTGAGCCCGGTACATTGCCATAGCAATGAAGGTCGCAAAAGTCACAGCATATAGAACGGCAGCAGAACCTGAACCTCTTTTAAGCGCGTCCCAAACCCCTGCTCCATTAGCATCTGCCCACCCCGTATAGATCAAGAAAGTCGGTACCAGTACAACCATGGAAATAATAGGCACCAGCATGTTAAATGCTCGAAAAGGCACACCGTCTTTGGCTTCAAGCATGGAGACACTGTCGTCCATCATAGGGACAGCCCCATCGCGCAATATCTTCCCAGTTTCTTCGGCGCGGATTTCTGCCTTTTTCATATCGCCCCAATCTTTGCCGCTCCAAATAACAAAGAAAATGAGTACAAAGGTCAACATCGGATAAAAATTATAAGCTATGGATTTCACCAACACTTCAAATTCATTATCAAACACTTTGTCGGGGCCGGTAGTATACACGATCAACAAGGTCATGATAAATGCGCCCCAAGCATTAAACGGCATGAGTATATTAGATGGGGCAGACGTGGAATCTGCAATATAGGCCAGTTTTTCACGGGGAATTTTAAGTTTGTCAAAAACGGGTCTATACAATGTGCCAACTGTAAATAGTGAAATATTACTTTCAATAAACAGAAGGATGCCGGTTAAGGCTGCTAGGCTTTCAACAATTTTGCGGTTTCCTTTTTCTGTGTGCTTAACGCTCACCCTATCAATAAACCGCAAAATATGATCGATAAAACCTTCGACACCGCCAGAACGCTGCACCAGTGCAATGAGTGGACCAATCGTCAATGAAAACATTACCATTCGCGCATTACCCGTATCGGTAAGAACGGTGACAAATGAATTAATGGTATCTATTGTGCCCGTCAACGGATGCCACCCCGCCATAATCATATAGCCAAACCAAATACCTACAGCGAGTGCCATGAAAACTTGCCGTGTCCAAAGCGCCAAAATAATTGCAACCAACGGCGGAAATACCGACCATAGCCCAAACGTTTGTACAGCAGTTTCCATATATCATCCCTTTTGGGTCTTGTGGAGAAAAATTTGCGGGAGCGCAATTAAATTGTGTTTTAATTCGGCATCGCGGGCGAATAGTTACGTACCGCTCTCTTTTTTATTTCTGCCTTATCTCGCAGAGCTTTTCGCCATTTGTGGGTTGCGAACATTTCGGCTTGGTCTGCATAGTGTTTCGAGGTGGGCACTGACGTTGCACTGCCAAATTGATGGATAAGCTCTGCATTCATTTTACTGTCGCCGTCTTCATCTGTAGTCCATTCAATAATAGCAATCCAAGTGTCGCCCGCTACGGCGTCGAGTTGTCCTTTGTCTCCCATATCTGCTGGGTAAATTGCCCGCATGACATCTGGTGCGCCGTCAATCGGTATGTTTATATCGCCGCGTATCAACCTGTTTACTTCGCCCCACTTCGGATCGATTCGCCCATGGTGCGCAAGTAGGTAAGCCACGGCTTCGCGAAATGCAGTTTCGGGCGCAGGCGCAGGAATATGGGTAAATTCTTCGGTAATGTCTTTAAGCGTCAGCAATACCCCAAGCGCGGCAGCTCGGTTATCTACATTCGTGTGCATATCCCATGACCGCAAGAGAACCGCAGCCTTTAGCATTTGTGGCTCATCACTCCAGTCAAAAACCAATACTTCTTTGATTACTTCCGCAACACGAGAATCTTTTGCATATTTGTTGTCGAATTTGAGCGCCAACAACCCCGCCTTATCCATGTGTGTTTCACCGTCTGTCATTTCAATCATGCGTAAAGATCGATTGGTCTGATTTATTTGCAAACCCATAGAGTTTGGAAAACTGCTTGGTAATAAATTATCCGGCCCGTCTGTTGACGTAAATGGCGAATTGTTTGAATTATAGACAAGTCCGGACGACGGATTTATCAATTTTGGCACGTCAGAAAATGGACGGTAACCTTGCCAAATTAAATCCGAACGATCACCCGGCAAATATTTTTTCCAATCCCAACCCTCTTTACGGTTTGGGTATTGCGCATTGTGGATAAAAGCAACATTACCGTCTTTGTCGCCGTAAATATAATTTATGCTGGGCAGCGCATTCATTGACATAGCATCCAAAAACCCGTCCAAGTCCTTGGTCTGGTTCAAACGATAATATTGCTCTAACTGTCTAATTTCGTCCATGCCTGCATAACGAAACGCATAAACCCCATGTTTGCTTTCTACGACAGGCCCGTGGGCACTATATTTTACCTTCCGCTTGGCTTTAAAAGCAAAGGGGCCAAATAGTTTTACCTTTATGAGTGCTGTTCTTTGTTCAAAATCTACCCATACCTCGTCCAACAAATATTGATTTTTGTTTTTTGGGTTAATCGTCAAGACATAGACATCGACCAAGTCTTGGGCACTGACCGTATTGGCCCAACCTAAATTATCATTAAATCCGTGTAGAATAAAAGGTGTACCGGGAAAAACACCACCCGTCATATTGATACCCTGTTCAGACACCAAATGCGCCTCATACCATGCAACTGGTCCGCTCATGGGTTGATGAGAATTTATCAATAGTCGCGTTGTATTATCGCCCGAACGCGTCGCCGAGATTGCGATCCCATTTGAACCCCGTTCAGCCAATGTCTTTGGAGTGACATGAAAATTTTGTCGCCCACCTGACGGGTCCAGAGCTATTTCCTGCGCCCGCTCATCTCCAAATAATTCGAGAAGTGTTCCGTCCAAGCCATAAAACAACGGCGTTTTAAAAATAAAACCAGCGATTACGTCTTCACCGCTAAATGGTGCCAGACCACGCCATGTTGCACCTGGATTTTGCGCTGCATATAGATTTAACCCCGCCGCATAAGCTTCTGCGGCTGCTTTAACATCTGGGGAAACATCGGTTTTATATCGCCTCTCAATTGTATCCCACACACCCATCAATGCCACTAAATAATCAGTTACAGCTGCGCCTTTTCCTTGGTAACGGGCTAACGTTCCGCGCGCAGCAGCAACCGCCAACTGCATAGTTTCAAAATCGTCTTCGGCGTGTGCATACGCCAATCCAAAAGCAACATCCGCATCCGTTTTGCCGTAAATATGTGGCACGCCCCAATCATCTCGGATGATATTGACATCGTATTTATCTGCCCCTTTACTAAGAGTTTCGGCGTCAGGGTTATTGGGTAAAGGCGACCATGCCCAAATCCCCGCTCCGATGATCAATATGATAAACCCGGTAAATATAATTTTGAATATTTTTTTCATAGGCCTCGCTAACACATCATCTACCCTAGGCCAAGTAGGTACAGTATAGCTAGAACATATATCGAACAAATATTGCGTTTGCAAATTAATACTATACAATGGCGGTAAATCTATAATGGAAATTCTATGTCTGACCCTACCCTAACCTGTCCTGAATGTGGCACGTCGATTAAGCTAAATGAAAGTCTTGCCGGGCCTTTACTGGCAGAAGCTCGCAATGAGTTTGCGGAAAAACTACGTCAAAAAAATGCTGAAATGGCAGCGCAACAATCAAAGCTCGCGGAGGAGCAAGCCGAACTCGACACTAAATTAAAGCGAGGCGTCGAAAACGCCCGCGCCGAAATCGTTCGTATCGAGGCGAAAAAAGCAGCCGAAAAATCGGCGCAAGATATCGCCGCCAAAGCCAAAGAAGCAGACGAATTGCGCGAAGCCTTGCGCGATAACGAAGCCAAACTTGGTCGCGCACAAGAAGAGCAAGCCATGATTATGAAAGAACGTCGTGCTCTTGAAGATGAAAAACGCGAGTTGGAGTTAACCGTAGAAAAACGGTTGCAAGAAGAAGTTGAGCAAATCCGCGCTAAAGCCAAAGCAGAACAAGAAAGCGCATTCCTCCTCAAACAACGTGAGAGCGAACAGCAAATCAACGCCATGCGAACCCAAATCGACAATCTTAAACGACGCGCAGAACAAGGCTCACAACAACACCAAGGCGAAGTCTTGGAAATGGAACTAGAAGACATCCTCGCGCACAAATTTCCTTATGATGAAATCAAGCCTGTGGCCAAAGGCGTGGTTGGGGGTGACATCATCCAAACCGTCATGTCTCCGAACGGGAAAATGTGTGGTTCCATTCTGTGGGAAACCAAGCGCACCAAAGCTTGGCATGCAACCTGGCTTCCCAAACTGAAAGCAGATCAACGAAATTGCGGTGCCGATATCGCCGTCCTTATGAGCACCACTTTGCCTAAAGAATTTGAGAAAACTACGTTTAAGCAAATCGACGGTGTCTGGGTGACCAGTTTTGACAGTGCCATATCACTGGTCGAAGTCCTACGCCTTAGCTTGATTGAACTGGCAGGTGTGTACGCGGTACGCGACGGACAAGCAAGCAAAACCGAATTGGTTTATGATTATTTGACGGGCACCAGATTTCGTCACCGTATTGAAGCCATTGTTGAAAAATTCGATGACATGCGCATTGATCTGGAACGAGAGAAAAAAGTAACCCTCAAAAACTGGGCCAAACGCGAAACACAAATAGATGCCGTCATTTCCAGTACCCTTGGTATGCACGGCGATTTACAAGGTATAGCCGGAAACGCAATGCCAGAAATCGGCGGGCTAGATGAGGTCCCATTATTGGATGAAGGTTAAGGGGAAGCAAGAGCACTTTTTCTTATATTGCCATCACTTTGATCGGGATATTCAGAGGAAAGTCAGTAATTTACAAGATTTAATTTTGGCTTGAGTTTAAGCAGTCCAAGACTTCTTCCTCACGCTGTTCAGGGCGCAATTTCCCTCCATACGTTCAGCGCCAAATATCGGTATTTCTTGAAAATGTCTCTGCGGTTTAGATGTCGTTCGTGTTTAAAGTGGTTGTGAATTTGCGCGTGAATAGACACAAATTTTTGAAGTGATTTCTCCGCTCGAAACTTATTCATTGCTCGTTCTCGTCGCCTAAACGAGTGATGAGAGTACTACGCCTGATTGTTGTGATATTGGGTAGTATTTTGTTTATCCGTATTGCCAATCTGCCGCATCGCGGCTTTATAAGACCTAAGTTTATCAGTGATTATCGTCTGAGATGGACCGTGTCGTTTCATCATTTTACGTAAAAAATTCAAGGTCGCTTGATGATTTCGCCTCTTAGTGACGTAAATTTCCAACACTAAACCTTCTTGATTTACTGCCCTCCATAAATAGTCAAGTTCGCCATTTATTTTGACAAACACTTTATCCAGAGCGCCCTCATGGAAGTGCTCTTGGGGTGCCGTTTATATTTACCTATCGGTCACTAACGTTCCCCCGCCTCGTGGGATGCCTTGATAATAAGGGATAGAATAAAATCAATAATCCGCACTTGCCGGTTTTAAGCTATGCGGTTGCGTTCATACCGCTCGTCAACGGGCGGCGGAAATTTCCTTTACCTATATAAGGTTCGTTAAGCTTTATACGTGCAGCATAAACAAGGCCGATACGCTCATCCGCTATGGCATCAGCAGAAATATTAACACAGTTTCTTCCTCTTTTGCGAATGGTCGCCCATTGCCATGCGCAATAATTGAAATGTGCACAAATCATGCTTAAGGATGATTACGCTATCTCTCGTAAGTATTTTCACTATACATACGAGGTCTATTTTGCGCTTGCAATCCCACTGTTACAGGGATAAATCACGCTCACCAATATTGGCGAGGACGATTAGCTCAGCGGTAGAGCACTACATTGACATTGTAGGGGTCACTGGTTCAATCCCAGTATCGTCCACCATCCGGCTATTTGAAGAATCGTGTGCATCCAAGTTGCCGCTAAGTCCTTGAATTATTTGAAAAGGTAGGGCGGTTTTAACGGTTCGATATCCCTTATTCCTGTCATAGACCAAACTGCTACCAAAAGCGAGATTTACGACCAATCTACGCTCTGCTAGTGTACCAATACTCCATATTTTATAGGGGTTTAGCAAGAAATCTAGGGCGGTTCGGGAGATTGCCTTATAGTCTCTTGGTAAATTGCCGTTTTGAAGCCTTTCTTGCAGTACAGCCTTTTGTCGTTCCATATCGCCAATCTTGTTTTCATAGGCTTTAATGACAGTAGAATTGCTACTTTCAACAATGCGCTCGACCAAAGTATTGATTGAAGCTTGAACGCGCTTTATTTCTTGTTTCCAATCTTGGCCTTGGTCATTGAAACCTTGCTCAAGCTGTCCCCAGCCATCCTTGATCATATTAAGCATGAAATCAGCAAGCCCCGGCTGAGGTGTTATGCTTTTTAAGATAACTTCAAATTCATCCTCGACCGATGCTCGCCTAATAGATTTACCGTAACTACCACAGCCTTTATGGTTGCATATATAGTAAGGATATCTCTTAGTTCGCCCTTGCGACCAACTTGATGTGAGATTCCAACCACAGTCGCCGCAAGCGACGGCACCGCGTAGAACAAAATCATCACCTATGTTTTTGCGAATAGGCATAAATGGCTTTTTGGTACGACGTTTCTGTATTTTATCATAAGTTTCGACGCTGATTATGCCTTCATGCTGACCGTTACGTAAGGTAACGCCCCAACTGGGGAATTCCACCATTCCGGCGTAGAGAGGCTCTGTAAGCATCTCCTTGAAGCGGTGAAAGCGTATATTGCCCCGCCCATCTCTTGGAAAATGTGGCAGGGTTTCAAAATAACGCATGATCTCAGCTTGGGTTTGGAATCGCCCTGATGCGTAACCCTCTAATGCTACCCTGATTACGCTTGCCATAGGCTCATGGTGGACAAGAATTTTACCGCGCCCAGCTTGGCGTTCATATCGCAATCCTAAAGGCGCTCGAAAGACCCAAAACCCTGACATAGCACGAGCGCGCATTCTGTTTTTGGCTTGTTCAGCATTCTTTTTACGCTGATGTTGGGCGATTACAGCCATCATATGTTCCATAAACTGGCTGTCTGAATCTTCACCAAACTCAATGGAGGGACTTTCTAGAATGCCGCCCACATCTGCAATATCGTGACGTAAGGTAAGGTGAGCTTCTAGCCCTCTTGCCAATCTTGAGATGTCATCAATAATAACCACATGCGGATTTTTTCGTTGCTTTTTTAGAAAGGCGAGCATTGCCGACATGCCTGGGCGTTCAGAAAATTTACCGGAAATGTCATCTTTAAATGTCTGAACTACTTTATAGCCCTTATTGCCTGCATATTCTTTGCAACGTGTGATTTGCGAGTTTAAGCCATCACCTTTGGTAACTTGCTTTGAACTCGATACACGAGCGTAAATAACGGCGCAGGAGGCATTATGTTTTCTATTACCATTAGGGGAATCGTAATTTGAACTCATAAACATGAGTTGTCTCCTTATTTGTTATTGGTTTGTTTGATATGTTCACAGTCTAGCAAAATATCCCGCTCAAGTCCCGTGGTTTTACCATTTTGCGCACACGCCAAAGACACAGAATCTAGCCCAAAGCCCAGCTCTACAAAGCATGACATGATTTGCCACAAGGATTTAAGTATCTCTATTTTCTGATCTTCACTTAAATCATAGCCATCAAATTGATGAATGTATTTCTCAATATCAAGCACTAATGTGGGCGGCTTAGACTGGAGGCTTACACCTTTCACAAAGCTTTGTGGGCTTGATTTATCTGGTTTGCTGTCTTCAGGCACAGCATAGCCTTCGTCATGATTGCTCATGGATTCTCCTTTTTCGAGTTGGGGTTTTTAGTTAAGGGAAGCGCTGGGTTTCCCGTTCTTGCTTGTTCAATTCAGGATAAACTCATGCAAGAACATATCACGAACAAACATAGCAGATTGTATCTGTGAATTACAAGACAAGTCTTGTTGTAAATATATTGGTAATGTCAAATTACTTGATAAAATGCATTATATCGTATATAATAAGACTAAGTAGGATAAATATAAACTCTTTGGAGGTACGCATTATGACACTTATTAAGAAAAGTTTCACTGTAACAGACCAGCAGGCTGAATGGATAAAAGCCCAACTTGCCAGTGGCCGCTTCGGCAATGAGAGTGAAGTTGTGCGCGATTTAATTCGTGAAAAACAGAGGCTAGAAGCAGAAACACCTGCACAAATTCAAGCCATACGCTCTAAACTTATTGAAGCAGAGAAAAGCGGATTTACGGATAAAACAGTAGATCAAATATGGGCAGAAGCTAGACTGGATGCCTAACTACAAACTATCAGAAACAGCTAAACTCAATTTGATCGCTATCGCAAAATATGGCGATAAAAATTACGGCATCCAAAAATCAAACCAGTACCGCGATAAGTTAAAACAGCAATTTGAACAATTGGCTGAGCAGCCATATTTATCCCAAGCTGTAAATCATATCCGTAAAGGTTACCGGCGGTGTGTTTGTGGTCCACATTCAGTTTACTACCGTATTGAAGATAATCACATTGAAATTATGGCTGTGATTGGTCAACAGGATATTGAACAATGGCTGTAAATATACAAAAATCAAAAGGTTCAGTTTTTGATGATCTTGGTTATGCGCCCGAACACCGTATTAAAGCGGATATGGCACTTACAATTAAAGCCCGTATGAAAAGCTTAAAACTCAACCAAACCAAAGCCGCTAAACGTATGGGCATTAAACAACCTGATCTATCCAATATTCTACGTGGGAATTTTAGAGGCTATAGCGTTGAGCGTTTAACTCGCCTGCTTGGTGCGCTTGATTGTGATGTTGATATTGTTATCCGTCCACATGGCAGCAATATTGCTCCTTATATTATTTACATGAACCCTGTATTGACACACCGAGTTTAGCGCGTCCTAACTTTATCTTTTTGTCGTTGCTTTTGTTTTTCTAACCTTTGCTGAATTTGCTTCACTTCATCCGTGATATGAATGCGGTTTTGTGTCATGGACTGCCGAGCTTTATGCAAGCCTTGAGCGCGCATTTGCCCTTTGGGGACAAGCTGCTGTCTCGGCGTTTGTGGAGTACGCAGGAACTTATCAATAGCATTGCCCTGTTTTTTTAAGGCAGCAAGCCGCTTCTCGTAGGTCTCACCTGCGGGTTGGTTAAATCGTTCTTTCATGGTGTGTCTCGTAGCTAGAGGAGATTACTCGGCGGCGATTTGCGCCACCTCATTATTAGATTTGGACGTTAATGTTGATTTAAACTTCAAGCCCTTTGGCACCATGTCCCAATCATAATATGTGGCACGAGGCAAACGCATGGGCTTTGCGCCAGCGATGAAGATATAGGCACTACCAGATTGCCGACTGGATGATTTCTCCAACTGGTCTGGCCGTGCAACATCTTCTAACTCATAGCTTGTGGTCTCGGAGGAAGATTGATAGCCTTTAGAAAAGCTCCGTTTTCTAACTTTCTCTTTGCCCAATCGTTCAGATATGTATTTTTGGCTTGTCATGTCATTATTGGCAAACATGATAAGGACGCCGGAGTTGGCAATAAAGGTTTCCCAAGCTACGCCGTAAAGCTCTTTAAGCTGGCTGATGTCTTGGGCAATAATAAATAGCTTCACCCCAAACTTTGCGGTTTCCCCTGCGGCGCGTTTAATGCGCTCCATTTTACCCATTAGAGGGAACTCATCCATGACGAATAGAGTTGAGTGTTTGGGCTTGGGAATAGTTAAATCTTGCGCCGCATCGAAAGCCGCATTGAACAATAAACGTATCCAAGGCTTGTAGCTTTCACCGAGGCCAGCAGGCAGAACGATATAGACGCTAACGCCATCTTTCTTGAGTTCGCGCATATCAAAATTACTGACACGCACAAAATCTGTCATGACCTCGCTATCTAAGAATTTAAGCGCAGTGCGCACGGTCTCTATGACAGAGCCAAGCTCTTTCTCTGGTCGGCTTTCATTGGCCTCGCCGAAGCGGCGAACAATGCCGCCGTAAGCTTCACAGACCGTCATAGCATTCCAAAGTGCGGACAATTCAGAACCCATGAGTAAATCACGCACAGTACCAAGATGATTATGTTCGGGAATTGATCTTGCCCCAACATAGGCAATGGTCATGGCTAAGAGTTTTCTTGAGGCATCTGTCCAATATGGGTCAGATGATTTATCAAACTGAATGCTTTCAGCCAGCATATAGCATTTATCTATAGCGAACGGGTCATTATCAAAATCTATCTCGCTCATAGGATTCCACGTATCGCTTTGCATCCCTGTTACTTGCATAGGATCAAGGAGGATGATTTTTTGTCCCAATATCTGCTGACGAAAAGCCGCAGTCGCAGCAAAGTTCTCCCCGCTTGGGTCATAGACAATGACACTGCCTTTATGGTGCAAAAGGTTTGGAATGATAAAGCTTGTGCCTTTGCCCGCCTGACTACCCGCCACCATTGTAATATGGCGGGCATCATCAAAGGTGATCTTCTGCTTATCCATTTTAGGGAACCGCAAGGCTGGTGCCATGGTTAGCAAGAAGCCTTGTTCCTTATATCTGGCAAAACGAGAGCGGATAACTCTAAAGTGGGTGGTAACAGATAATTTGCGGTCTTTTTTAAAAGCACGCCGTGTGAGCCACCACGATATATATAAATGCCAATTACTGGTTATGGTCAGGTAGCCCACACATATGACGGTAAACACCAATAGAGCAATCAATCCCAAATAGGCGAGATTGCCAGCTATACCTATTAGACCTACAATTAAATTTGGGTATGAGACAACAAAGCCCACAAACAATACTGGCAGGATTAAAACCAGCCCGAGGCTCATAAACCCAAAAGTCGTGGCTGATGTGAAAAACGGAACGCTCTGTGTACCGCGCCGTAAAGCAATGAGAGTAGCTTTGAGCTTGCTTGGTACACTCTTTACCATCTTCAATGTTTTTGGCATTTTACTAGACGCAGGCTTAGCATCCTTAGTTTTATCAACTAACACAGGGGCTGAATGTGGCCTGCTTCCAAATACTCTTTTCTTTACCATGATGCGATCTCACTTAAAAAACAGATTAGGGTTTAGGCGGAGACGCCATCATCAATCTGAATACCAATATATTTATGAAGTTGCGAGAGGAGCAGCACCCAGCACCACCATGTCCCGACTTATCAATGTTCTTGAGTTTTATGTGCCACAAGAAACAACAGGTGAATACCTGTCAAAATTGATACTATCAAAACTGATATGTGCAAGAATTTGCATAGCGGTATCTAACCCCTTTTAACCCGCCAAGCACATCCGGCTTAAGTGATGAACCCTGAAAGATATGCGAAAATCTTAAAGGGCAGCCCGCTCCAAGCATCCGTGTAAACCCTTGAAGCATTTTCTGATCCCTATCTTTCTCTCGTGTGCCATCAGCCGGAATGAACTGGCTGGAACAAACAAAAGGAGTGTCAATCATGACAAATACTAAACAAACACAATCAGCAAGCGAGAGTATCAAAGTAAGGCCAACTCACCGCATCACCTTTGCCCGCATTATAGGCAAAGACGAGAACGGAAATGATAAGCTCGGCCCCGCCCGCGAGATCGGCGCGATCTGGCCACGCAAGAACGGTAAGAAAGGCGGTATTCTAAAACTAGATCACGTTCCCGCCGAACTAGCCCTACATCAAGGTGTGATATTTACACTGCCAGTTGATCCCAACTATCAGCCAAAGCTGGTTTAGGTACGACATAAGCACGGCTCGTATGAGTCGTGCTTATCATTGTAACTGTTTTGGATAGAGCGTTGAACTTGTTAGGTGATGATTACAGGTGTTAGCTAGTACTTGTAATTAAACGGCACGCAAGAGATTTACTGCCCCATCTTGTTGCAAAAGTGTCTGAAACCGTGAACCAGCCTGAATCAATATTTCCAGCACCGTGATGTTCTCCCATACAAGAACATTGGCATTCATGACCTTTAGCATTTTGACATGCTGGCGAACATTTTTCCTGTTCCCTAAAGGGCTGCACAATATAGAGACCTCCGTCCGTTTGAACGAAATTCTTAACAAGACGATTAAACCAAGATTTAGGAGTTTCCCAACACCGTAGCTTTTGGTTCCATTCAGGGTCTATTTTTTTATCATCTTTTAACCAAGCCATATCTCCAGCATCAAAAAGTTTTCGTCCACAAATTCTAACTCTCAATTTTTCTCCCTTACCACCTCTTCGAAGTAAGATAGAAGTTTTTGAATTGTTCCAAATTTCTTTTATACGCCGTTCATCTGTCTCAATCATTTAACACCTGTGCTATTTATCCTTACGAAGTATTGCTTGGCTTAACTGCTTTTTTCTGATTTTCACGTAGACGCTGTAACCATGCAGCCAGTAGGTCTAGTTCTGATACCAGTTGACTGTGGTTTACTTCGGCTGGGTTCAGTGTGTGGGATGTGGCGTGAACGTCTTTTGAGAGGCGAGAACGAGCCGATTGTGCCGCAACAACGTCTCCTTCTTCTAAGACAAGCAGTTTAAACAAACTACCCACTTTAACACTATCATCAAACCTCGCTAAAACAGGCTCTATAAAATCAGCGATGCCTTGCTCCCATGCTTTTCGTATTAGTGCAATTATCCCAGTTGCTATCATCGTTCGTTCGATTTCGAGCTTGTTGTCAAAACTACCTTTTAAAGATTTTAACTGGCTTCTTATGCTATTTTCCATTGAGCCAGACATTTTTGCCTTAAAGGGTAAATCTGCCTCTACAATCCCAGGGCTTTTAGAGTTACGCCGAATTGTTTGATAAACAATAGAACGTGATTGTTCTTTGGCTTCTCGAGTAATCTCAAATAAAAATGAGATATCGTGTGTAAAGATAATCACTTGTCGATGCTCTGCCTCTTCGGCTAAACGTTTTGCTACTTTCCCTCGATATATATGATCTAAAGAAGACATGGGATCGTCAAAAACTATTCCAGAATAATCATTGGATGTAACAAGTTCAGCCAAGAAAGCGGCTAGTGCGACACATCGATGTTCACCCTCGCTTAATATTTCTCCAATGGATTCATCAGGTTTGCCCAGTAGAACTACTTTAAAATATGATTGAGCATTCCTATCGCTTTGCTTCTTTAACTCTACAGGCATCGCGATTAAGTCAAATTTATTTATCTCTCTAGCGAACCTTGCTCGCAGTACATTTGTAACTAACTTATCCGAAAGCTCTTTGTTCTTTTTAGTAATTGAAATCTTAGCAGTTGTTTTTTCCGCCGCTTTTAGTTGAGAAATGTTTTTCAGCCGTTCTATTTCAGATATTATATCATCTTTTATTGCAGCCAAAGACATTCGGTCTTTGTAGCCTTCCATTTCTAATAACAACTGATCCCGTTTATCCGCATCTTCAGCACTTTTAATGTCGCTAATTCTGATTTCAATTGTTTTGATGGCTTTCTTGATGTCGTCTTGTGGAAACGGTATTTGCTCAATAACATTCTCTGAATGCTTTAAAAGTCCTTCAAATCGCAAATTGGCAATCAATGAGGAATGTTGAATTTTTCTTGCCAGTGTTGAATTGCCAATTTCTTTTTTAACTAATAATCGTAAATCCCGAATGTCTGAGACACTTACTTTTTTTGACCTTAGATTAGAGATAAAAAGTTCTAACTCTGAGCGGGCATTTTGTTCATCAAGTTTTGTGGTTCCCTTGATGAATTCTTCAAATGTACTCCATCTGTCAATTGTGTCCTTTTCGAGTGGCTGTTGACACAAAACGCATAAATCATCTGGGTGGTCTACATTAGGAAATTCTTTTTCTTTGTTGGCTTCGTAATCAGAATAAGTTCTAGCAGCCTCCCAAAGAGATCTCCAACGTGCGCCACCTATATCAGGCAATGGCGATGCTTCGAATAATTTATCAGAAGCAGCAACTGCCAACTCTGATTTCTCAACAAGTAAGTTCTGTTGTGCCCTAAATTTCGTAAATTCTTTTTCACTGGTTGAATGTATTAACTGCTGAACGCTATTTGAACTATATCCTAACCTACTCTTAAGTGAATTAAGTTGGGCTGTAACTTTTGATGGATCACCGGATAAATCTGATTGCAAGCTTTCATATCTACTCTTTTCATCGGCGGTGAGGTTTACCAGTATGTCTAGTTCTGATAAATTAGTTTTACTCGATAGCTTGGAAAGGAAAGCTCCTGCGGCCGTTTTATTGTTAAGTTTATGTTGGCTAATTGCTAAAGGCGTTTGCTTGCTTAAATTTGCAATATTAAAACTAATCTTTTCTTTTATTTTCTCACAAATACCACTTAACTCACTGAGAACCACCATTGGAAAAGGTGTGTATGCTACATGATGTTGCCCCCCTAAATGTGTATTCGCGCTTCTAGTATCGAAAATACTTACTGAGGCTAAGCTGGCGTTTGGTACACCTGATGGTGACCATTCTATATGCTTTTGGCTTGCGCCTTTCGCAAAATGGATGTCTGCTGTTTGAGGGAGACTTTTAGGAGCATTAATATCTGGCAAAATATTGAGTTTTGAGTCGCGTGTACGACAAGCGTGTTTTAATATTCGTACATATCCAGATTTACCTGAACCATTATCACCATAAACTACAGTCAGGCCAGCTACAGCAAAATTTAAATTTTGATTGTTGGCGAGCGCATTAACGCCTGTCGGGTTAGCGATTTTCAATATTGTTACAGGGTCGTCTTCAATATTTTCAGGTGAAATATTATCAGATTTAAGAGGGGAGAAGTCAGAATTTTCATTAATACAGATTTCATATAACTCATCAATATCGTTGGCAGACAAATCATTACCAAGTGTGACTAATCTCTTCAGCGCATCTCTTTGCCATGGCGCTCTCGATTCCGACCAACATAATATATCATTTAGCGCAGCAGCCTCTGACATGGGGCTGTTATCTTCAAGTTCATCATGTACTAATTCGGACATATTCCAAACATAAGTTAGAGGTTGTAAAGCAGATGTTACACTACTGCCGTATGTGATGCCAGTGCAATTTAATTGGCTTAGCCTAAGTTGGCCTTAAATTAAAGATATTAGCTATTTTAAACACAAATTTGACGTTATGTAGTAACATGTGTTATAATATGTATATTAACTAGGAGGATATTTGAAGGCACGTGGATTTCTAACAAAAGCATCGAAACGTTCGCAAATTAGCGTGGGTAAATATTTTACCCCGATTATTCTTACGGCAGTAGCAATGGCCTCATTGAGCGCAAATTCTGTCAGTGCAGAATCAATTATCGAGCATAATTTGATGCCAGAAACACCGAGTGTAGTCCAAGTCCATAGTGCGTTTTCACCTGCAATACCTAGCAACTAAATTCTGCCTATTACAAAACTTGTTATAGTCACGAGCAATCCTAGCGTTCCTGTCATGCCGCTAGGCGGTATTGATAATAGTCTAAATATCCGGCTAAACATGTGGGCTATCATTGCAAAAAATCTCATGATGATAAATGTTGCAAATAGCTCATTGAGTACAAAGGCAAGAATCAAACTAAAAATTGCGGCTATTTGCCATGATAGAGCCAGCCCTAAATAAGCATGCCACATAATAGACCACCAGCCCATAAGCAGGACTGTGCCAACATATAAGCCACCTGCTATTGGAAATGATTTTGCCGCCTCTATCGCCATACGTTTTATATTTTTATGCGGTGGCCAATACGAACGCGCATATTTAATTTTCCAGTCCGCATTGGCTACGAAGCCATTCTCCATTTTGGAAAACATCTCATCAAGCTTTGTACTTAGATTAAAAAAGCCAATGACGGCAAGAGCTATGCCTATGACCTCAAAGACAGTCAGAACATCAAGATTTAAAGAAAACGACATATGGAAATTACCTCTTGCCTTAATCGCAAAAGGGGTCGGTTTTGAGGGGAGGGCATAAGCAATGCCTTTCGAATCTGATATCCTTATTTTACAAGACGTTGCGGAACTGCAATTTGCTGCAAATAGGGTTTGACAATAAGGACCCCTTTTGCGCTCCGGCCTTGGGAAAGAGAGAACTATTATTACAGGACGTAAACTAGGCTATGCCCGTATCTCGACTACAGACCAGAACTTGGCCTTACAGATTGATGCGCTTAAATTAGCAGGCTGTGATGTTATCTATAAAGACCACGGCATATCAGGCGTAAAACGCGACCGTCCCGGACTCGATAAACTACTCGTTGACATAAAGCCCGGAGATGTATTGGTTGTGTGGAAACTAGATAGGCTTGGCCGCTCGCTATCCCATCTTATCCATACGCTCAAAGGTTTGATGAAACGCGATATAAGTTTCTGCTCGCTGAAAGATGCGATTGATACCACCACCGCAGGCGGCAGGCTGTGCTTTCATATTATGGGAGCATTGGCCGAGTTTGAACGCGACCTCATATCAGAGCGTACTAAGGCGGGCATGATGGCGGCACAGAAACGCGGAGTACATATCGGACGCCCGCGCAAGCTTACCTCTATACATTTGAGCAAGGCTAAAACCTTATTATCCCAAGGTGAGAATATAGTTTCTATTGCCAGTATATTTAGCGTTCACCCCTCGACATTAGTACGAAGATTAAATGAATTTGACCCGTAGATAACGCAGCTTTGACCTATGTTTGCGGCGTCATAAAATGGTTCTAAGTCTCCGGATAGTATCGGTGTGATGATTTTTATGTTGAACCTTATCGGTACTTTTTGATAGATTGGATTTGTGCAAGGTATGCGCTGTCCTACGGAACAGCACCCTTGTTAAGGGAAGGGCAAAAGCCCCTCCCGTTAAAACCCTCCCCATAGACTTTGCAATAAGCATCAAGCCAGTTTGCAAAGTTCGGCTACGCTGTATGATGATATAAAACATCATCATAAAAGCGCGTATGCGGGGATACAAATCATGAAAGATATTCTATGCCGCCAAATCATACGGACGGTACAGATAAAACCAAAGCGGTACGTCCGCTTGTGGTGTCTGTACGCCTTAGCAAAAAAGAGAAACAAACCATTGCCCACAATGCAGATAATCAGAGATTATCTGCAAGTGCCTATATGCGAACATGTTCGCTTAAAGGCAATTATGGTTTGTCTGCTCGTAAATCTATTCCAATATCAGAGGGCAAGCAGATTGCCCTCGTCTTAGCCTGTCTTGGAAGATTGATGGATATGCTCAAATCCTATGCCAAAGACGCGGAGCATCAAGACAGACAGCAGCAAATTATGTTTGCCGCACTGCGCCGTGAAATCATGACCGTGCGCGATCAATGCTTCAATTCGCTACGGCGTAAACCATGATATTAAAAGGAAGCGCACGAAGAGGTGCGCTTGATCTGGCTCTTCATTTATCCAACGAAGTGGATAATGAGCGCGTAGTCATTAGTGGTTTTAGAGGTTCTGCCAGCGATAATATCTATGAAGCATTCCGTGAGTGGGAAACTATCGCTGATAACACCAATTGCAAGAAAGGATTTTATTCACTCTCGATCAATCCTGATAAATCACAACGCGATTGGAGCGAAAAAGAATGGCAATATGCCATTGATCATATTGAAAACAAGCTTGGTTTATCAGGTCAGCCCAGAGCAATAATCTACCATTCAAAGATTGCTGAAAAGGACGGTGAGTTGCGAAATCATTGCCACGTTGTGTGGAGCCGTATCAATGGAAGGACACTGAAAGCCATTCATATGGGTAATGATTATTACCATCTTCGGACTTGCACCAAAGAACTTGCCAAGACCTTTGATTTGCAAATTAATTATAAGACGGGAAAAGACCGAATAGAAGCTAGAAAGCAAGGCTATGACCTTGGTGAATCACAAGGTACGAACCGTGATATTGATAGTGTGGAAGCTCGCAAAAATACCATCGCCAAATTATGGCATGAGCATAGCGATAAAAAAGAGTTTGCTGCCGCTATGAGTAATCAGGGTTATATCATTGCCCAAGGGCAACGCCGCGCCTTTGTTGTTGTCGATAGAGATAATCAAATACATTCTTTAGCGAGGCAAATTGATGGTGTGAAAACAAAGCAAGTCAAACAAATTTTAGGTTTGCTAGAAAACTACCCACCTATAGAAGAAGCCAAGGAGCAACAGCGAATAATTAAGGCGACTAATAAGAAACAACCGAAAGCTAAAACCCGTTTTGACCTTACACGGGAACAAAAACTGTATCGTAAGCTTCGGGGTATGGCCGCCCGTATTGACCGTCTTGGGGACAGCAGGAGAAAGAAATTAAAGCGGCAAACCACATCTGCAAAAATACGCCATCATGAGGAGCTTGATTTACTCTTGAAAAAACAGAGAGCCGAAGAAGTAAAAACTCTGCGTCAGAGATATAAGAAAAAGCCGCAAGGCTTAGCCAAAAACATTCAGGCCGTTCTTGGCTATGAATTATTCCTAAGTTGGAAATACGCCCATCAAGACAGGCGGCTTGTGCAAGACCACGCTAATGAAAAACGGCTATTAGCACAAAGCCAAAAGCAAGAACTCATGCGCTTAAATCGTTGTTCGGATTTGATTGCCAAGCAGGAAAGACGTGAAGCAAAGGGCTTTGAACGGCTTTCTAAGAAATTAGGGCAAGAAAAAACCCGCGCTCAAATGAGGCGGGAGCAGGACAAAAAGCGTAAGCAGCAATATGAATTGTCACTAGGCTAATCTTGAAAATTAGCAAATTATACCCATATATAAGTCTCTGACGTTGTTGGTTTTTAGTTGCTCGCGGGCGGCTGGTTTCCATTTATGTCGAAGAAAATACAAAGAGACTGGATATGGATCACTCCTAATTCCAAGCCGCCTGTGACACTTACAAAACGTCAAGAACAGGTATTAAGTCTAATTGCGTCCGGCTACAGAACCAAAGAAATAGCTTATGAACTTAACTTAAAATCAGAGACAGTAAGTTTGCATCTCTTTGCTACTCGTAAAAAACTAGGTGCAAAAAGCACTGCTCATGCAGTTGCGATTTGGTTTCTGCCTTTAGGGTGTGTAAAGTCTATTACTCCACATACGGTCAGTTAGGTATAGTAGGGCTTTCTTCCGATTGCCTCTCAGAGCGATCCCCTGCAATACCATAACCAGCTAACCTACCTCCTAAATATCCAAGTGCAATAAATGTATAAGCATATGGTCCAAATATTTGAGGGAAAAAGAAGGCTGGCACCATGATACTAGCCCCTATAATTGCCATGGCTTTGAATTCATCCTTTAGATTAAAATACTTTTCTGTTTTTATGTCGCACCTTCCTTTCAGGTATCAAAATAATTATTATGTAATATAGTAACATAAAAAAGAAAGAAGTGCAACTTTTAGTGATTTGAAGTATTGGGAAGTCCGCAATTACTTCCTCTCTTAGATTTTCAATTGGGCGCTATTTACGGTTATATATTCAGTAATTTAATTACGCCCTCTATTGAAATACTAGTAATAATAACTATATAGCAAATAACAGCTCGGGGATGTATTATGCCAAATAATGCAGCGGTTTGCCTGAACCTAAGCAAGAGTGCTCTTGAGTATAAGAAGGATAAACTTATGGCTTTGAACTATAAATTATTCGCTTTTGTTTTATCTTTGATTGTTTTGAGTGCTTCCCCGTCGGAAGCATCAGACACGCCGGAATACAAAGTTAAGCCAAAAAATTTCTTTGAAAGCCTGCCTGACGTACAAAAAATTTCGCTAGAAAATGCGATTGTCGGTTATCATTTTGGTGATTTAAATGAGAAAATATCCCGCCCAGCACTTTTGCTGACAGGTATTAAATTAACAGACAAGAATATATGCATCAGGGTTGAAAATAGAAGCGGTACTTATATTGCGCAAGCGAACATCAAGAACCCGAAGTTAGGTTCAACCATTCGTGTGAAACTACCGACAAAGAAAAAATCTATTTACCGCGCGACCGCAAGTGATCTGGCCATCGTTGCTAAAGTGAGTCCAAACCGGGAATGCGAAGGTGAAGCAGAGTTTTTAACAACAAGTTGGAATGGTATGCCCAAATTAAAAGACAGCTTTAATATTTTCGCTAATTTGAATGGACATGATTCTGCTAAAATAGCCTTACAAGGCACGAAGAACGTTGCGGATTGCCTGCCAGTAGATATGGTAATCAAAGATAGTAATAAAACCTTTAGAGCTTTTAATTATGTTTGTTCCTTAAAACCTGAAAGCTGCAAATCGGAGACTCTTTTTGCGCTCACAGTAGTTTCCAATGGCCACCTTAAGGGGCCGAACCTTATTTTGCGTCGTAATTGCTTATGAGAAAAAAACTGTCTAAGACCTTCAAGGGGCTCAAAAAACGTTTGGTAAATATTCGTTCCATGAAATGTGTGCGAATAGTAGCAGTTTCCGGTTTTGTGGTAGTAATATTAAGTCTACTCCTGATGACAATAACCCCTGCCGCGAGACTTTCCGCCAATGTTGAAACGGAAGTTTGGTCCATTGATCTCAACAAAGGCAATGTTCTTTCTAAAGATCTTTTACAATTAAATATCACTAATCCTACAAAGTTTAATTGCGGTCCATCTGTGCCAATTTCAGTGCAATTTGCTGAAATACTACCCGTTGAACTGCGATTTACCTTTACAATAGACGAACAAAATAGACCCATAATCATAATTTATTCTACAGATGCCAATAAGAGTTACGGAACACTGAATTGTGCAGAAAAAAATATTGAAATCAGCGGCGTGAATAGTTTTTACTTCCCTGGCCAAACTTTCGAAATGCGCATTGTTCAAGAGGGAATGGTTACTTTAGGCCAGTTACCGCCTTCTGGAGTTGCAGAAAAAAAAGTTCTAATCAACGGCATTATCACAGCCTCATCTTCAAGTTTTCCATTTAAAAGTGGACGCGTTGTTGAAAACACCAACCTGTATCCTGGAGATCAGGTTTATTTTTCTTCTGCGAATTCGAATGGTGCAGATATAAGAGCAACTACCTTTGCAAGATTTAATCCAGACAAGAAGCTCTATCAGGTGGTGGTACATTCGAACGCTCATGTTGCAAATGTCCGGCAGGTGGGCGGTGACTGGAGCTACCCCATAAGCCGGGTACCGTCCTTTTGGTCTAGGCTTGAGGCACAAGGTGAATGGGCATTTATTTTGATTATCTTTACACTCATAATGAACTTTTTTAATTTCTTTCTGCTGAATTTAAATTACAAGCGTATAGAAAGTGCAATTAGGTCAATTAAGGAGTAAAGCATGTTAAGCTGGCGATTGGTGTTTTCTCTGACTTTTCTATTCACTTGCTTTTCAAACGCTTTGAGTGATGCATGGGCACAGAATGCGCGTTTCGATCCCGTCTTTGTGGAAAACCCGCTTACTGGCGCAATTGGCAACGGAGCACGTTTCTTCACTGTTAATGGCTGCATCACAATCACAGCTGCCCATGTTGTTGAAGGTACGGGAACCCCCATCATAAAACCTCTAAAAACAGGAACCGACAAAGCCATTGTCGACAGAGTTGACAGTGAAAAGTATGATGTTGCAATCATCCGCCAAAATCATGTCAACAAATCTGACTGCCCACATTTGCCAACCAATGCAGAAATCAACCAAGCCTTGTTAAGTGGGGGCGAACGCGAAATGTGGGTAGTAGATTCGTCCGGTAATGGTAGTGTGATTGATGTTGATTTGAAAAGAACATCTGCTGATGAAATCGAAATTAAAATATCCGAGCAGGAGTTGCAGCGTTTTCAAAGGGGTATGAGTGGTTCTGTCGTTGTCTTTGGTGGCATACCGGTCGGATATGTTGTCGAAGTCAAACTCGACAGTTTAACCGCAATTGTTAGACGTTTGGATGCGATACGGAACCTTTATCCTGATACATTCATGGATGTTCTGCACAACCAAAAACCTAAAAACTCAGAAACTAAGTTCAAACCCGTTATAAATAAGGAGCCATATTCAACGAATAATCTTCCCGGTATTATAGTAAAGGCAATTAACAATGCCAGAAACACCAAAGATATTGTAGAGCGAACTGTAAAACAGGCAAAACGTGTAAAAGTGCTTGCTGAAGAAGCTGCTTCAGTAGCAGAGGCCATTCCGCGTGAAGAAATGTCAGGAGGTCTTGCTCATTTTAAGGCTGGCAATGGAAACTACTACAGAGGGGAGGTTAAAAGAACTAAAAACGGGCTGTCTGCAGATGGATATGGTGTTACAATAGCAGGGATTAGTAGTTCTGTTGGCAACGAGAACTATTGCCGTTTCGTACAAAACAAAGGCTGCAACGGGCAAGGAGTTTTAATATTTGCAACAAATGACGATAATAAAAATCATTATGATACCTATGCCGGCGAATTTGAAGGCGGTAGCCGACAAGGTTACGGTCAATTAAAAGTCCATTGTGATGGAAAATCCTCCGTAAAAGCATGGCATATGTTTTTAGGGACTGAGGGGAATGATGATAGGGAAGGAAACCAAAAATTTGGTGTGATTGAGTATTGTAATAACACGCGTTATGAAGGTGGCCTTACGGCGCACGGTCTACGCGAAGGTATTGGCATCATGTGGAACGCTAATGGAGAAGCAATTCAGTACGCCCTTTGGGAAAATAACAAGGATATAGAGAGTTACATTATCGAGTGGATGAGTATGGGTAAAATAGACATGAGTAAAGAAGGTAAAGAAATTCGCCAAACACAGCGTGCAACAAACCCGAAAAAATTGAAAACTCTCTCCAAGTATTGTGAAAAAAACAAAATGCAAGCATGCTTCCTTCTTGGGTCGTATTATCTAACAAAGAAAGAAACCACAAAATCTATAAATGCATTTAAATTAACTTGTGATGCTGGTGTTTGGTATTCTTGTAATCGTATTGGGGTGTTCTACGAACAAGGTGCTGGAATAACCACTGACTATAAACAGGCCTTCAAATATTACGAAAAATCTTGCAATCTCAACTTGGGCAAAGGTTGTTGGAATGCAGCACAACTGATAATCAAAGGCTATCTACCCAACTCGAATGGCAATACACATAAAGGGTTTTTGATAAAAGCCTGTGATCTAGGTCATTCTGAAGCTTGTAAATAAAAAATGGTGGTTTGAAAAATAAAAATTATATTCCTTAGGGACCAGCCCCTCAGCGCACTTCGATAAAAATAGACAAGGCCGTGGCTCCGCGCTTTGCTTGTGCGCCTGCACCAACCTTATCGATTTTTACCTCCGTTTGCACACCCCGTTTTCGCCAAAGGGCAAGGTTGCATATGCAACCCTTGTTTTATTGGAAGTTTTTAAGATGGATGTTCAAATATATAGACTGACATGGCAGAACATTGAGGTGGAGATACGATACAAGCCTAGAGATATGGGAAACATTGTTGCTCATTTGGAAATTGAAACAACTAACCCGCCACGCGCTCAATTGCCGATGACAGAAACAGGCTATAGGTCGCATTTCCATGCAATTGGTACAATTGAAGCATATGGAGGTGATGTGGTTCAATTTGTTGCCGATTGGCTGGATGAAGAAGCCAAAAGCAAGAAATGGTTGAAATACATCGAGAATATGCGCCAAGATGAATTGTTTTAAACCTTTGCCCTAGTCATTTGTATGTCTACAAATCATCGTCTGGGTCATCTGTCCATATCCAAGGTGGATGGAGAATGCCAAGCAATGTGAACACATCGCGCCAATAAGCGAAGATGCCTAAACCGTGATAATAATTAAAATAGCTTCTGTAACCACCATAGCAATGCAAGCGTGCCATCAAGCTTGCGCCCAAAGTCAAATCTTCCTGCTTCGGGTAAGCATCGCGCAATAGCGAAGCCTGTTTTTGAGGTGATGTGATATTGTCAGGTATACTTTCTGCCCCCTCCATATAGTCTTCTAGCAGATAGGTTTCGGCTTCTTCCTTACTCACATCGCTAAATTCTTGGGTCATAAAATGATAACTCAGCACATAACAATCCATTGGCTGACCATTTTTAGTCTTGAAATATGCAGCGTGCCGTTTTCGCGCTAGCGCAACATCTACTCCATTCACTTCGTCATTATCAACAATATCGGCGAGGACAAGGTAAAGGTAGCGAGGATTGACTTCACTTTGTTTATATTTTTGTACAGTCATTTATAAAAGTCTCGGGGCTTAGCAGGAATAATGCAGTAAATGTTTTGATGTAGTGTCTTAATTCTATAGATGTATCTGTGCTTATGTGACCTGTCAAACATGTCTAGCTGCAAGCCGCTGGCTCTTGGACAACTTCTAAAAAATGGTGTTTTTATGGTAGGGGACAATAAATAGTTGAAATGTATCTAGTCAATCAATCAAAAGTGTGTTTTCGTCTATGGTTCAAGTTTTGGAGGTGCGGCTTGTAGTTGGCTGATTCGGTAATCCCATTCCTGTAATTCTTCCCAAAATTGCTTTGGGAATTTTGCTTCAGTGTCCACCAGTTTACTTAATAAAAACAATAACTTAATGAGCATCGAATTGTTGTTCGTCTCCGACTCACACGCTTTTCATACGGAACCTATGACGCGACTATTGTTTTTATTGCTTTTTTTGAGCCGTTATGATCCGTTGTGTTCTAATCAGAGTAGTTATTCCAATGACTTAGGATATTAATGGCTTTCTTGACACTGTAGAGGGCATTTTCTAGGTTCACGGCCACTCCAATTTCATACTATAATTTGGTTGAAAACGTCAAGTATATCAGCGTGTTTACGTTCTAAATATTTGTTTACCTTAGAATTTTTCAGTATGGTTCGGAGGTAACTTTTTACCAAGGTATGATGCAGGACATCTTCACCATATTGTTCTTCAACTATTCGGAACTCCTTCTGGAGTTGTTGCATTTCAGCTTCCATTCGAGCTACCTGATCAGGACTTAATCCATGAACTTTTTTGGTTTTATCGACTTTGATCAATTGATCTTTTGGTGTCGCTGCAAGTAACATCTTAGCGTAATTAACTGTGTAATTATTTGCGCTCTCCATTAGCTTCACTGATTCTATTTGACGAATTGCTTTCATTTTCCGCAATTCCTGAAATACAGCATACCCAATAATCTTATCTTTCAGCATTTCAGCAACTTCGGGACATACACCTCGTAATAGATCGCGCTTCAAAGCAATACTCCGAGCATCAATATTTAATGCTCCTGCAATTTTTTCTTCTGAAACACCACGTGCAATGGCCTTGAGTATCATGCGATGCTCTTGGACGGGTGCAATGCGGTTTATGTATTTGTTATATGTGTATGTTTCATCATCTGAAGACAACAGGCACTGTGTTTTTGATAAATTGAGTTGGTTCAACGCCTCTAGTCTCAAATGGCCGTCGAGTAAAATATATGACTTGGATTTTTTACTCTCTCGTTTCACTACCAATGGCTCAATCACGCCTAGTGCATTAATAGAAGACTTAATCTGCTTGAACTTGGAGCTATTTTTGATTGCCTGGCTGACAATTTTCACTGGTATAATGTTACTTGTATCAAGCTCAATCAGTTCGTCGTCGAACGCGAGATAAATGTTGATTGGTTCAGTAGACATTATTCTGACTTTTCCAATAATGTTTGCAGATGTTTTGGCATAGTGGTTAAGCTTTCGGCGCGAAGTAGTGTAACAAAATGGTCTTCACTGAATAACTCGCGCAATGCTTGAGTTATAAAATGTATTTGGCGACTGATTTTTTCAGCCTGACGACTCAAAGTTTGTTTTCGTTCTACTTCTTTTTGATAAATTTTTAGAATGTCTTCCCCGGTAAGACGGCGTTTTGACCTCGTTTTACGATCATGACAATGTGAGCTTTTGGTGCTTTTTCCGCGCAACCGTCTCGCCTCTAATATCTCCTGTACCTGTTTGAGCTTATCACCTCTCATTCCGTTTTTCTCATAGGCTTCTTGGAGAGCTTTTTGCTCTTCCTCTGGTGATGTAACTATTTGAATGGCAACTGTGATGGGTATCTGGCCCAGTTCAACTGCTGTGAGCAATCTATCCTCACCCTCTCGTATCAGTACGCCAATCATACAGACATAAGATTCGGCCAAACCTGTTTTCTGAGAAATGTCACTCGAGTCGTACTTTTTATCCATGAGAATTTTAATTGCGGCTAAGTGATCTAGGGGTTGGTGCAACCGTCGTGCTAAATTTTCCACCAAACTTTTGAGTAAAACAGTTTCTTCGGGTTCCTCAATAATTATGGCAGGTATATGGACTTGTCCCAGCTCTTGGAATGCCTCTATTCTACCCTGTCCACAAACCAAATCATATTTGTACTGCTTTGTCGTTGGTTTTTTTGAGGATACGGTAATGGGACGTTTGAGACCAACCAGTCGGATGTTTTCAACCATATCGCCAAATATTTTCTTACTACGTGCCCGTGGATTAAGAATGTTGATGCTTGAAATTTTGATCTGTTGAATCTTTTGATTATCAATCATGCTGCATCCCTTATTTGAACTCTTTCTGTAAAACTAAAAAACTGATCTAGTGTGCCTTGCCGAAATGTATCAAATTCGACAGGGTTGGATTTCGATAATCTAATTTTTGAAGTATTGAAATGTGAGGATGGCAGTAAGTAGTAGTCCAAAGGGTCTTTATTACGATCATCCATCCGTACGGCTATCGTAATGTCGGGTTTAAACCCCGTATCTAGTCTGACTTTCCAGCGCAATGCGCCAGACGCTGTTTCGAAACATCTACATATTACAATGGATACTTTAAGTTCAGCATTAACCTCTACCATCCCAGTCTTATCGCAAACAGTGACTACAGTTCCCAAATTTTCAATTTTCTCAATTGTATCAGCTAAGATATTTTGGTGTAATTTGCGAAGATATCTATTTATTTCTATATAGCGATAGTCTCGCATTGGAGTGAAGCCGATCAAATGGTAGGCGCGGATCAAGCTCCCAAAACGATTTTGATATGCGCCACTGGATGGCATATCTGATTGCTCGTCAATAATAATGCCCGACAGGTGTCCTGTGTTTTGGTGGAGAACTTTAAGCCTCTCCAACATCTCTTCATCGGAGTACCGCTTGCAGCGTTCTTTGATTATGCCTTGAATGATATAAAAATCATGTGTGGAAACGATAGCTTTGAATACTCCTTCTGCACGAACCCACATGTCGTGATCATTTAAGACGCGTTTCTTTTTTAACTTATGGGATGTGCGATTAAATACATTGTTTCCAATATATTTTTCATTACTCAGAATTTGATGTACTGTCCCACGCGTCCAAGGCCTTTCAAGGTCAGTCATAATATTGCGGCAATTCAAATCATTGGCTATTTCCGTTTCGTTCATGCCTTCATCAATGAATGCTCGATACATCCATCGAACGGTTTCAACCTCATTGGATGGGCCGGGAACTAAAATAACACGATCAGTTTGCAAGCTTTTATGTTCACCAAACTTCAGTTCGCCCTTTTGGCGGCCTTGCTCGTCAATCAACATACGTCTAAGACCAAATCCTGCGGGTCCACCTTGACGGTAACCCAACGCTATTAGTCGACATTGACCAGCAAACACTTTTTTGGAGAGTTCGCGGCTATACTCTCCAGCCATTGCACGTTTGACACTTTTGATGATTGTAGAGCTTGGGCTTCCATCATTTTTGAACTGCTCGCCGACATATTGTACTTCGACACCCGCATTTTTGCAGATATATTCATAGTATGCACTTTCATCCGCATCCTGAAATCTTCCCCAACGTGTAATATCTAAAACGAGGATAACATTGAACTCTACTTGGCCGTTTTGAACATCATTAATCAGGTTTTTGATGGCCTCACGCCCATCTATATTCAACCCGCTTTTCCCATTATCAGCATATCGGGCCACAATTTCAATATTGTGATCAGTGGCATATTTGCGAATAACATCTTCCTGATTAAGTGTGGAGTATTTTTGGTGGTCGGTAGACATCCTAACATAAATAGCAGCTTGCAAGGCTGAATTTTCTTCAGTTTGTTTCGTTCCAGCTTGCATTTTTCTTTCCACAAAATTTGTCCATTATCCTGCTAATTTCCTCTCTCAAGTTAAAAACTACTGGAGCGGCCTTTGATAGATTTAACAGAAGAGCCAATCACATGTCATTTGGAAAAAAGAACCAAGAATTACTTGATGATATTACAGATCAATTAATTGCAAAAGTCGTCTCTCGAGTCCTGCGTAGCGAACATAAAAATGACACATCTGCAGTTAAACGAATATCCGCCAATACGGGTATAAATATATTCACTATTCCCAAATGGTACCAGGGGTTACATGCGCCTAAAAGTAATCATTTAATGATCCTAGCATCCGTATACCCATCAATTTTAACAGAACTGCTAAGGCTTATCAGTAGAACCGATCTTTGTAGTATAAGTGATCAAGTTCATCATGGTGAAACTGAAAATTTTGACGTGCTGAATTCCCTATATCAACCTAGTGGGTATAGGGACAAATTTGTCCATTTGAATATTTTAATTCCAGTCAATTTGGCCAGACAGCTTAATATCAGACAGCTATGGTTCTTGGGAGAGTTGCAAATTAACAAAAAAATCAAGGCTAAAGATATTGCTGATTTTTGGATAGTTTCAGAACGGACGGGGAAGCGGGATATTCATCAGCTCTGTGATTTCGGTATAGTGAAATATAATGGTGCAAACAAAACGGGGCTTTACACAATTCGTAGCCTGTAATTTTGCTCAAGTACCATATTCCATACTAAGATTTTAGCCCGCCTTGAAAAGACACCATATCAGTTATCTCTCTTCTCATCATTTTTTACTAGGCTGGTCGGTGAATAAACAAATACACAAAAACATATCCGCCACTATCCATAAAGTTGTCCATAAGTTAGTTTTATTTAATATATCATCATTTTTCAAAAATTTTCCTAAATATCATCATTTTTTGTGGATTATCATTGTTTTTCAGGTATACTTACATCAAATCACTAAAAGCCAAAGATTGTCATTATATTTCATGAGCACTACAAAAAATCATCCATTTTCAGATAGAGTCATTACTTTTCAAGAAAAAAGGCTTCCCGAACAAGCCGTGCTAGCTGGATATGCTGCCATAATCAAAACTTATAAGCTTCG
>JAJFFN010000024.1 GCA_021776635.1 Robiginitomaculum sp. | reverse complement strand
TGCGGTATGGTCAGCACCGTGTCTTTGTTGATAGATGCGGGTAATGTCTTTAATCGATACTGGTGATATATTCTTATCAAGCAATCCATGAATGATTTTAAGCAAGTTCTCTTCAGGTGAATAGGCAAGTGAAGATTTGAGAATAAGATCAGATTGTCTAGCATAGTTGCAAATTACCGCTCGGGCTTTTGCGTCTAGTGTGACGGCCAGCAAAGGCCTGAATATCTGCGAAATACGCAGCGAGGTTTGATCTGCGATCCGGTTTTCACTTCTTTGAATTTTGTTCCAATTCTTAAAACGATACATGAGTAATTTATTCCTCAATATACGTGCTTCATGCTCAAAATCTGGTGGCAGTGTAAGCGGTATGTCTGAGCGAATATTGCCAGTTCGTGCGCGTTTCGTAATAATCCTACTCTCCAGTGCCGGGTCTTTATATGCGCCTCTAGTTGCCAGTACCTTAGGGCCAAATACATTAAAGGCTTTCGGGTTATAGGTCCCTGCCCGGCTCACTTCTGAACGCAATAACGGAAACCCCTTCATGTTTCCGTTGTTAAGGATTTTAATAATGTCAGCTTTTTCATCGCTAAACCTAAAATCCGCCTCATCCATCACCAAAGTTCCCCTAAATGTATTAAGCGAATGAAAGATAGGGGAGATGGTCGAAGCACCACTCGCAAATAGAGGCTTATAACAAAGCGAACCGACCACCTGTAAAAACCGGGTTTTACCCGTGCCAAAATCACCCTGCATGCGCAAATAGGGCAATTCACGAAACCGGTCATATACCCAAGTGAGCAATACATAATAAGTTGCGACAATTTCAAATCTCTCGCCAAGATCACAATATTTATGAATGAAGGATTGTATTGCCGCAACAAGTTCGACCTCCAGACCGTAGTCTTGCGCATTTGATGGGAACAAAAGCACATTGTGCTTAATGAGATTGTTGCTCGGCGGCACCGGAGTTAGGTGCTTGCTCTCGCTGAGCTTAACACTGGAGCTAGTTTTAAACTGACCGTCTTTCCATACCCCAAGTGAAGTTTTATCTTTTTCTGGGTCAAACAGCAGTTCCACAAAAGATTGCTTACCAAGGATTTTTGAGACTGCGATTTCCGTTTTGGGTTTGGTTGTCGGCTTTGTGGTCTTTTTTAGTGTCGGTTTGTGCATATCTGCCAAGCCTATGACAGCGGGAGAAATATCCAAGATGTCGGATTATTACTTTTAGAAATAATCCGACATCTACCTAAAACCAAGCGGTGCAATACACTGGTTTTCTATGAAAGATAAAAACGAGACCCCTGAAACAGATGAGGTATTGTCCGATGATGCCCTTGATCTGATTTATGAAGAGATCGACGATAGAGACGGTAATTTGGAAGAGTATCTTGAGTTTTGCCGGATGCAATATTGGCAAAGACGAGCTGATGGTTCATTGCCATGGCCTCTATATGACGATGAAGATTTAAAAGCTGATGATGACAACTCTTAACTTATGCCAAAATCAGATTTACGCGATTTCTTTACGCAGAATTATCCCCATTTAACCGAGAAAGAACTCGATACATGTTGTACCAATATGCGGGCTTTCGTGCGGGTTGTTTTAAAGGTCATGGAGCGAGAGGAGCAGGCTAAAAGCGACACCGAAATAACCAATAAACCGGATTCGACTCCTTGAGCCATTTTTTGTAGACTAAATAGACATCCAAACTTATGAAAAAATACTTTGCCTACACCCGTGTCTCAACGGTGAAACAAGGTACGCACGGCGTTTCTCTGGTTGAACAAAGATCAGCTATTGAAACCCATGCTTTGAAGCACGGGCTTGAGATCATAGCCCCGCCGTTTTCCTAATCCGTTGCCATGCCTTTTGAATTTCATGAATAGGTTGGCCTTGCCTTAACCCACAAAAGACGAATGGATTATCAAATTGCCGTATGACATTACGTAATATTTCAATCCCAGCTTCATTAAGATAAATGGTTTTCGCTCCCGTTTTTGAGGCTGGCAAATTAAGTACACCGCGATCTAAATCGACATACTTCCATTTAAGGTGCAATATTTCTCGAAGCCGCGCACCTGTGAGGCTAAGCATCCGCAAGGCATCAATTGCATAAATTGTTGCCAACCCCTCATTTTCAGCTTCGTTTAGCGCCTCACCCAACCGTCTTTGTTCTTCGGACGACAAAAAGCGTTGGCGTGGTGTCTCTTTGTATTTTTTAACGTGGCGACAGGGATTTGTATAATCGTCTCGATAACCTAATCTTTCAGACCAATTAAAGAAACTGGACAATAATGCGACTACTTTGTTAGCAATGGACGGCGTTTCGTGAAGCGAATGATGAAGCCGAGCTACATATTGACGATCCACTTCTTTAATAGGCATTTTCCACAGAGCATCCGGGAACCGAATGCGGGCCGTTGTACGGTAACTATATTGCGTGTGCGGTTTTAAATTTACTTCAACATGAGTGGTCATGAATATTTGAAAAACATCCTTAAAAATCAACAAATTCTTACGGGCATCTTTTTCTGCGAGCGGATCAACGCCTATGGCAACCTGCCCTAACAATTTCTTTGCTTCTACTCTTGCTTGCTCCGTTGTTATATTTCCATGTATGCCCAATGACACGCGGCGAGTACGACCAGTACGACCACCAATTCTATATTGCACGAGATAGGATTTTCTGCCAGATGGTAGCACTTTCACACCAAAACCAGATAAATCACCGTCCCAAAGATAAATAGCCTTGTCAGTTGATTTTTGTTTCTCTACGGTTCGTTTTGTTAGCCTCATAATGTTGTTCCTTTGCTATATCGCCAAAAGTTGCCAGTAAGCACATAGTAAGCACGGCGACAGCAACTCACAACTCACTCAAGGAAACTCAAAATAACAAAAGTGCATTATTTTCAATATGTTACATCATTTAAGGAAACCACAGACAACACCAGAAAACCACTATAACTCTGTTGGTAATGATGAGGTCGGGAGTTCAATTCTCCCTTGCGGCACCATTTTCCCCAATAGAAACAATAGGATACGAAATTATTTCTAATTTGTCAAATTACTAAAAATAAAAAGTAAGCCTATAGTAAGCCACCTCCCCCATTTCGCATGGTTTATAAAGATTATGTTTCATAAAAAGGTTTGATTGCCTTAGTATCTTCGATATGGACCATTGGGTATTTTCAATTCAGGTCAACTTGCCTTTAGGCGCCGTAATGCTGACCGAATAGGCCATTTACGTATTCTAGCCGAAGCAAATAGAATAATCTAAAGCGCGGCTATTGCTCAACGTAGTTTCTAAAAGAAATGTAGGTTTTTCACCCTCAGGCGTATGGCGGCAACTGGGCCAATGTTGTGTATTGCCCGTGCTTTAGACTAATGATGTGCAACTGAGAGAATGGCGTTCAATTTACGCGTCTATATCAGATTGTTTATATCTAACTGCACGACCAAGCTTCACAAAAATTGGTCCTTCCCCATTGCAACGCCATTTGTTTAATGTTGAAACGGCCAGTCCTAAATGATCCGCAGTTTGCTCTACAGTTAAAAGCATGAAATTTGATCGTGTGTCGTTATGCATGGTTTGTCCAACTCTTTAAGCTAATGGATGCGCGCCTGAACACGCATCAGATTATTTTAAAATATTTTGTATCTTATTTTTGCTTAGGTCGTGACCAAACGAGGTCAGCGCCATCTTCGCGGTCAAACAGAGAGGCGTTAAACGGCTTGTCCGTTTCTGGGCCATCAAATTTTACGCTGATATATTCGAGCGGATATGCATCATCATCTGGCTCTGTTACTTCGTTCCAGGCAACGCCTAGATCGCAGCGGGCAGATTTTACAAAATAGTCAGGGGACTTAACCGACTTCTTGTCCTCATTAGCCACAAAGCGAACTTTGCGGTTGGTCATGAGGGTTGCGATTGTCCCCTCATATCCTGTTTTTGTTGGTTTAAATGTTCCTATAGTAGCCATAGCGTTTTTCTCCAATGCATTGACGTTAGTGAAATTAGGCCAGCTCGCGCTTGGCCTTCTTGAAACCGGCATCACTAGCGAGGAACCCCGCAAGCATTGACGGAATGAGTGAACTGACATTTTGTTTGTCTTCATATGTCCGTTCGTAAATCTTGGCATAGCTTTCCAAATCAGCCTGCAAATCAGGTGTGATGGTGATGGTCATCTTGCTCGGTGTGAGATTAGGAAGCTTCTGCAATTTTAGTGTGGGTTTGGTATCTGGCATGGGGTTAGTCTCCATAAGGTTTGAGGATAAGATCACGGCTGACAATGACGTTAAAACGCCATCCGAGCGCGAAGCTCAATAAACGGCTCTCCCATGAAGATATGGACGCGCTTGGGGGACTTGTAACCGACCTCTCATCCTATCCTGGCCAAGCTGGTTTACCCCCTCAAGCGCGAAGCTGGCCTTATCTTTTTAGCCGCTAAAAAAGAAAACCCTGTTCAAGGCGCAAAAATTATTGCAATCTCAAACCCGCATCAAGGCAAATTTATTACGAGGAGGAACGCTTATCGAAGAACCACAAGCTAAAATATAAGCTACGCCTAGAGTTTTTGCGATTGTTTACGACGACCCCCGTCAGGGGAACCTGTTCTTGAGTACTGATCCGGTCAGGTTTAGCCCAAGCAAACCACAGATGTTTAATCGGTATGCTTATGTCAACAATGATCCGGTGAACCTTACTGATCCAACTGGACAGTGTCCGATGTGTGTTACCGCCGCGATTGGAGCAATTGTAGGTGGAGTTGTTGGTGGTGGCGTCGAAGCTTACAAACAAGGTAAAGCTGGAAATGGGTTTGATTTAGGTAAAATTGGTTCGAGGGCCGGAAAAGGCGCACTAGTAGGTGGTGCTGTTGGGTTAACTGGGGGAGCTGCAGCTGGAGTAGTAGGTTTGACTGGCGCTACAGGTGTGGGGGCGGCGGCAACGATCGCATTACCTTCTGCAGCTGTTGGAGCGACGGGCAACGCAATTGTTGGGATCACCAATGACATTGAAGACGGCGCGTCAGCAGAAGTGATCTCATCTAATTCTGTTAAAAACTATGGGACTGGAGGTTTAGGCGCAGGGCTTGGTGGTGCTGCGTCACCGGGAATTGGAGAAGTTATTAAAAAAGCCCCTGCTTTTGGTGGTGTTGGGAATGTTAGCGGAATTGGAGTTGTCGCAGGGGAGTCCTTGGGGAATGCACTTGCAGCGGGAATAACTGAGGGTGCGAATGCTGTACCGCTTCCAGAACCCAAAATTGAAGAAAATAAATGATGGATGAAAATTTAAAAGCAGCGATTGGGCTTGTAAAAATATTCGCACTGATGATTTTTGCTATAGCTTTTTTGGGATCGCTTTTTAGCTTTATGATTGATCAGACTCCCATCGGTTACTTTCCTAAGTTCTTTCTAAATTTACTCATACATCCTTTATCTTTAGCCTGTTATTTTTTCTTCATGATTTTACCAATCGTATGGGCTTGGGTGTACGGAAAATTAGATAGAAGAAGGAAGCAGAAATTGGATAAAGATCCATAATTATTGTTAAGCAAGATATCCCCCAAGGGGACTTGATCGCGGCGATGCCGCTCACAGCGAACGCGCCCTGAGCGAAGCGAGGAAGTAGTCTTGGGCTGAAACGCCATTCTGGCCCAGTTCGCAGGCTAACGCCTTGTTTTAACGATCTACGACCAAAGGAAGTCCTTTAGGGCTTTGTGGGCCACTTTTTTAATTTTGGAGGGCGCTATTTTTGCATCACCTGGCCCACTTCTGGCCCACCTCATTTTTGCTTCCCGGTCGGTCGCTGTCGCTCCCTCCTCGCCTCTTGTTTTTACCTGAATTATTACCCTCTTTATCGCCGAGACTCTTGGCGTGTATCTTGCTACACTTCTCTTTATGGCACAGGATGATGACATCCTCTTTGGTCGGCGCAGGCGCAATGGTTCCGGCTCACAAGGTGCGCCCCGCACGGGACGGGTTGGCGGCAATCCGCCTGATTATTGTATTTATCGCCCTTGTTGCACCCGCTAAATCCGGCTAATACTGCCTCATGAAACTCTGGCTTTCCACTGTCCGCATTTTACTCGCCGTGCTAGCGGGCGCAGTTATGCTCCTGCCAAGCTCTGCTCTGGCAAGCATTGGTATGAGCTATGACACCAAAAACCGCCTAAGCTCTCATGTGGACAAGGACGGCAGCGGCAATCCTATTGGGGGCACCAGTGTAAGCCTTGGCTATGACGGGCGCGGTAATGTTACTGGGCTCGGCGCTCAGTCCTTTAGCTATGATCTGAACAATCAGCCAACGGCACTATCTAGCTCGACCAGTGGCGACTATGTTTACGACGGTAATAAAAAACGCGTCCGAGCCATAGTCGACGGGAAAACCATCTATAATATTTATGATGCCAGTGGCACGCTTGTTCACGTTGACGAGGCGACCGATGGTAATGCTACGGATTACATTGGAAGTTTGCCCGTGTTAAGAACGGTGCACCGACATGGCTGCATATGGACCACCTAGGCTCTGCCCAGACCGCCAGTAATTCAATAGGCGGCGTGCTCTGGCGCGAGAAATACACCCCCTACGGCACCACCCTCATCAACCCCGCCTCCAACAACAACCAAGCCGGCTTTACTGGGCGCCACTGCCGTGGCCTTCTGCATCTACAATCGTTTCACAGGAACAATTGTTTGGGCTTCGCCCAACCGATTACTCAGCACATAAAAGACAGCGCCACAGGTCTGACCTACATGCAGGCACGGTATTATGATCCGCTGATTGGGCGGTTCCTGAGCATAGACCCGGTGAAGTTTACGGATACGGGAAATCCTGCAATGTTCAACAGATATGCCTACGGATTTAATGACCCTGTGAACATGATTGACCCGGATGGCAATTTTCCGATTACCTGCCCGCTATGCGGCGTTTCCAATCCGAGTCGAACGGCTGGGGCAGTCTCTGTTCATGACATTACAAAAGCACGTTCAGTTGCGGCTCAACAATCAGTAAAGTTTCCTGGTGTAGACGATGCAAATGATGCAATGCGACACGCCACTACGAGCAAAATATTAACTGAGGAGCTCATTACAGGAGAAGCTGGAGCGAAAGTTTTAGGTGACCTAAAAGAAATGCAGGGGCAACATTCAGAAAATCCGGCAGGTGAAAAGAACTCACCGACTCAAAAGAAAATGGATTTGAATAATAATGCGGAGGGCCGAAATGCTGCCTCTGAAGGAAGAGAGATAAACCCTGAAAATCTAGTTGTCATTGAAACAGATGAAAGCGGGACAGAGCAAATAAAGCCATTCCCAATAGAAGAACCAAAACAATAAATTACGGTTGGGTCAATACGATGATACTAAACAAGTTGAAAATATTTATAGCTCCGATGGTAGTAACGGTTCTTTGCGGGTGTTCTGATTTATACAAACAACAAGAGAAAATTTGCATTAATACCAAGGCATATGACTTCACTAAAATTGAGATAATATCCTGCGGCAACTCTGCTGCACTCAAACAGGTATCGGAAAAAATTTGGTCAACAGATGGCCCGCTAACTATTGGGAACTGTGAGGCATTGAAAATCTTGGGCGTCAACGATGTGGGAGAAAATGTCGAAATATCAGAATTATATCATTTATCACAAGTTGGCAGCGGAGTTATTACAAAGCGGTATGACGTTGTAGATTTAAGTGCTGAAAAGCCTTGGGATAGAGTAAAAATCACGGGGTATGTTGATGGGGAAAATCTGCAATGTGATGTAGATATGTCGCTCCCAGAGTCTTTTAAGTAACGCACCAAGGAAAGTTAAAGATACGATCTTCAGCAAGAGCTTAATTTTAGTGAGAGTTGTGGAGACAATCGGAAAATGGGACGTAATGGATGGTTAGCAAGATATCCCCCAAGGGGACTTGATCGCGGCGATGCCGCTCACAGCGAGCGAAACGCCATTCTGGCCCACTCGCAGGCTAACGCCTTGTTTTATACCCTAAGGGCATTTCCACGCGCCCGTAGGAAGTAGTCTTGGGCTGCTACGCTCAGGGCACCATCTACGACCAAAGGAAGTCCTTTAGGGCTTTGTGGGCCACTTTTTTAATTTTGGAGGGCGCTATTTTTGCATCACCTGGCCCACTTCTGGCCCACCCTATTTTTACCTGAAATTTCCCTGTTGTTTTTTAGGTAACTCACTAAATAACACTGTGTTTTCTATGTGTTTGTGCGTATAAAACCCAAAATTATCGGTAAACGCTAATTTTCCCAGTAAATTCCCTATTTAACAAAGAAAATTTGAGCAAAACAGTGCCCGCAAGACTGCGCACTGCGTTATTTTATTAGTAGTTTTCCCCTATTGCGGGCATTCATAGACCTATATCGCCTCCTTGGCGAGAACCCGCTATTGTTTTTTTAATAACTTAATATAGGTTGGATGGGAATTTTAGGGGGATTTTATATGACTGAAAATCTTGGAAAACCTGTTCGGAATACGTTTCGAAATGTTGCAAAAATCATAGAATGGATTGCCGCTATTTCTTTTATCGCTGTTATTTTTGAAAACCTCGGAATTGTTAAAAATATTGCATCAATCTTAGCTTTCGCTGCAAGAAAAATTATAGATATATTACCAAACCTAGTAGAAATTGTGGCTAATGTACCTTTGCCCAATTTCATAATCCAGGCCATTGCCAATACTAAAATGGCACAGGACTTTAACTTGCTGTTAAATTTAGCCGCGGTCTGGGGAATTGCGCGATTGATTGCCACTTTATTAAAAATATTGGGTGCTGAGCGAAGTAAAGTTGAAAATATTGTTGGTTTCATTGCAAAATCACTATTTGTTATTGCCCTATTAAGTGAGGGCATTAAATTCCTGATGGGCAACAATACAATCGATCTATTCAGAGGGCTCATTCCATTTTCAACAGAAAAAGGTGGGGATGTACCAGGCTGGCTTGCTGATAGTAATTTACGAGAAATGGCATGGGCAGTTTGTTCTTCTATAACTGGTGTTCTTGTAGGCGGATGGGCATATATTTCAAATATTCGACCTGGACGGCTAAAGAAGCAGGAACTGGAATATTTAAAAGCATAGGGTCAGGACCTATTAACTCCATTAATTCTGCTCTTTCTAAGTGTTTTTTGAGCAGGCGCAAAGCCGCAGGAAGTGCCAATCACTTTCAAGGGCTTGCAACGCAATTAGGAAACACTTAGGAAGAGCCCTACGGGTTGGTCATAACCGTCCCTGGTTCGGCGAAAACCCGTCTTGAATTAGCTTGGCTAGTCCTGCGACAGATTTCCTTGCTCCAGAAACGGTTATTAGCAACAGAATGGATGTAATTATTATATCCTGAACCTAGGTTCTAAGCCTTATTTATGGCACCATAAAATATTCAACATTTTTAATATTTCCGTCTGTGTTTGCAGGCTTAATACCAAGTACACGGGCAATAATGCCGTAAACTTCTACGTTTTCTATTGGTTTTACCTTCATACCTTTTTTGAAATTGGGCCCAGCGGCTATAAATGTTGCCTGCATATCTTGATCGAAACGGTCATATCCATGCATACCAGTCGCAGGATATTTATAAGTTGAGGTGAGGTCGCGGACAAATATCATGCCGCCAGCATCAGCTACGGCAAAGATATCCCCTGTTCTATCCGGATTGTTTAAATGCCAATCTGCAGGAATATCTTCACGTTTATAAACTTGCATGCCTTTGTGAGCATTTTTCAGACCTGTATATACTTCGTCCACATTCGCACCTTCTTTTACAAATATATGGACAAAAGGATCTGAATGCGGACCAGCCTGTGAATGGAACGACGGTATAAATAATTTATCCATGCTAATATAATCATCAAGATAAATCATGAATTCTGGATCAATTTTGGTCATACCATGATCGGAAACGACGACTAGGTTTACTCTGCTTGTTAAGCCAAGTTTTTCAATTCCGGCCCGTAGGTCAGCTAAACTACCATCGACTTTTGTAAGCGCATTTCCTACTTCTGGTGTTTCTGGGCCGTATCTATGCCCTGCAGAGTCCACGTCTGAAAAATAAATCGTAAGAAGTCGTGGACGTTCAGATTCGGGCAAAGCAAGCCATTCCAAGACTTGATCCACACGTTCCTTATGTAGTTTATTGTGCTCATAAGGCATCCAGTGATTTGGCCGTTTCCCATTGATTTTTGCTTCAGACCCAAGCCAAAACATCGCAGCAGTTTTGACACCTTGTTTTTCCGCCGTAACCCATATTGGCTCACCGCCCCACCAACGCGTTTCACCGTGCATATCTCGCCCCATTACGGCATCATGTTCTTTGGAATACGGTAAATTACCAGTAATGCCTGTACTGTCCGCATAAAGACCCGTTGCCAACGCGTAAAAATTCACAAAGGTTTTGGACGGCATGACAGGTGTCATAGACACTGCCCTTACGCCCTCTTTTACAAGGCCGTCGAGTGTCGGCGCATCATACCTGTCTAGAGCATCCCAACGAAGGCCATCAATGCCAACCATAATAACGATTGGTTCAGGCGTTGTGTGCTTAATTGTTGAGACTGGTGTCAATGTTGTACAGGCAGCAACAAAAAAAACCGAAACGAATGCGAGTAAATAATGTCTCATCTTATACCTTTTCTATAATAACAAGCCAGATCCGCGTGGCAGCTCTGTTTCTCTATGCAAATGTGCTGACAGGATGATACCAAATCCAGCGAGCACGGTCATCATGACGGTACCGCCATAAGAAATTAATGGCAATGGCACACCAACGACCGGTGCTAATCCCATCACCATCGCTAAATTAATCAATACATATAGCGAAAATGTTATGGCTAAACCCAGAATTAACAATCTTGAAAACATCTGTTTTATTTTTCCAGCCATCCAAAAACAAACCCCTATGACGAGTATATATAATGCCATAGTGCTTAGCCCACCGATTAATCCAAACTCCTCACCAATAACTGTGAAGATAAAATCGGTACGATTTTCAGGTACATAATTCAGTGCAGCCTGCGTACCTTGCATAAATCCTTTACCGCTAAATCCTCCGCTGCCTAAGGCTATTTTTGATTGTATTATGTGGTAACTTGCGCCTGTAGGATCACGTTCAGGGTCTAGAAAAGTTAAAATACGTGCCCTTTGGTACTCTTTTAGACCGTACATAAAGAAAATCGGTATAGCAAATGCAGCCACAGTTACGGCACTTAGTATCACACGCCAATTTATACCGGCTAAAAAGATGACAGCAATGCCAGAGGCCGCTAGCATGATACTTGTCCCTAAATCTGGTTGATGTAAAATCAAAGATACCGGAATAAACACAATGATTAATGCACCAAGAATACCAATGGGGCTTGAAACGCGCCAATTGGGTAAATCGTGATAGAAACGTGCCAAGGCTAAAGCAGCGGCAAGCTTCATGAGTTCTGAAGGTTGAATACGGACAAAACCTAAATCAAGCCAACGTTGCGAACCGTTCACGGATACCCCCGCAAACTCAACGCCCAACAATAATACTAAGGCAAAAATAAAACCTGGGTAAGCCATTGTATACCAAAGTCTTATATCTGTTAATGCGATTAAAACCATAAACAGCAGGCCGACCATTAAACGAACAAAATGCTGCTTAGCGCCTAATTCCCAGCCGCCACCCGTAGCAGAAAAAATAGTTGCAACACCAATCATACCGATGAGAAAAATCAATACGGGTAACAACCAATTTATGTCAGCTAATTTAGCAAAAAGTGTTCTATGGGTCACATGACTACGCATTAATTGCCACTCACTTCAACTTGCATGTTTTTACCACTAACGCCGTCGCGTTCTAGTGCTCGGCCTAATATTTTGCGGCAAATATTTGCCGCTTTTTTGGCACCAGAACCGCCGTGTTCTACTAATACACAGGCAGCAAAACGCGGATTTTCATAGGGTGCATATCCGACAAAAATTGAATGGTCGCGTAATTTCCATGGTAATATTTTATTTTTTAATACACCTGTTAATCGCTCAGCAGCAGATATACCGCGGACTTGACCTGTTCCCGTCTTGCCAGCCATTTTAACACCGGGAATGCCTAAGCCGTCATGCTTATATGCCGTTCCGCCTGGCTCCTCACAAACTGCATACATTGCTTTTTGAACTATTAGTAAATGATCAGGATTAATTCCCAGTGGTTTTTGCGCCGGAGAATTTTCACCAACAACAATAAAAGGAGACACGGCGTTTTCACCATTTGCTATACGCGCTGCCATTACGGCAAGCTGAAGAGGTGTGCTTAATACATATCCTTGACCAATTGTGGCGTTCAACGAATCCCCTGTCCGCCAGCTATTTCCAATCTTATCTAATTTCCATTGTGGAACAGGTACAACACCTTTGGCCTGTCCGCCAAGCCCAAGTTGGTATGTTTGCCCTAAGCCCAATTTCTCGGCAAATGGCTTTACTTTTTCCATGCCAAGTCTTTGAATAATCTCATAAAAATAAACATCACACGAATGTTTCAAGGCAGAATGCATATTCATTAAGCCATGCCCTCTAGGATACCAACAATGAAAATCCCTGTTGCCGACATGAACTTTCCCCGTACAACGAATTTTATCTTTAGGCTTAAGTATTTTATGTTCTAAAGCCGCCAACATAACGGCCATTTTAAAAGTAGAGGCCGGAGGGTAACCACCCCCGATGACTTTGTTAAATTGTGGCCTGCGTGGGTCAGTATCAAGTTTCTTAAATTGCTTGTTCGTTAACCCCATAACAAAAAGATTACCATCAAAGGTTGGCATTGATAGTAATGTGCGAAGCTCACCTGTAAAAACATCTATAACGGCAGCACCTCCGCTTTCTTCACCAAATAAGGAAGCAGCATAAGTTTGCAATTCACTATCCAATGTAAGCCACACGTCTTTACCCGTAGCGGCAGGAATTTTATCAATATCCCATTCATGAACAGTGCGACCAACTGAATTGACCTCAACCTTTTGACGTCCTGCACTGCCGCGCAATTTTTTATCGTGAGACTGTTCAATCCCCGTTTTCCCCATTCGAAACGCTGGTTGACGTAGTAAAGTATCTTTTTCTTTTTCAAGTGCCGCTGAATTTGGCTTGCCTACATATCCTAATACATGAGCAAAAACACCTCCGTAAGGATAATGTCGGCTCTTACCTTCGATAGGGATTGCGCCTGGCAAATCCGGTAGGCTAATATTTAGCTTCGAAAAAACAGGCCATTTGATATGCTCATCAATAAGCACAGGAATAAATTTAGCTTCTCTGCTAATTTCATTTTTAATATGTTTTTTCTTTGCCGTACTTAGCGGTAATATTTTGTCAATCTTCTGTAAGGCCAAATCGATGCTATTTACCCGCTCTGGTACAAGCACTAAACGAAAGTCCTGTTTGTTAGTCGCCAAAGGGGTACCAAATCTATCTAAGATTTTGCCGCGCTCTGGTACTATAGTGTTGAAATTAAATCTATTTTTATCTGATAATACTTTGTAATTTTCTGCTTTTGTAACCTGTAAATAATACAACCTTGTTGCCAATACTGAATAGGCTCCTAATCCAACTAAACCAATCAAAGTTGAGCGCCTACTTATCATATTTGCTATGTCATCGTTTTTTTTCATTCTCACAAGCTCATGGAAGGGCTACGTATTGTAACAAACAAACTACGCAGCCAATAAAAAATGGGGAATACAACAATGCTAGCAACAGCATTTCCAAAAAGTGTAACTATTTGTGGGGGCCTACCCAAGGAAAGCCAACCAAATAGAAATGCAACGATGGCACTAAACATAACACATAAAGAAAATTCAATAATTGTTATGCCAAGTCCGCTTTTACTCTTAGGTACTCCGTCTAAAGTCATAAATAGAATTAGAAAAGTCAAAGTCCATATCCCTAATGGATTGGCACTTGCTATATCGTAATACATACCCAGTAAAAAAATAAAAAACAAAGACCACGTATAAGATGCCGCGCACGGCCAAAAATAAATAATGAAGACGGGCAAAAAACTAAACCCAAAGTGCAAAATGCCTAAATCTAAGCTCAACAAAGAGAGAAAAACAATTATGATACCGGCAAGAAAACCTTGTAAAGCTAAAGAAAATGATTGGGTTTGGCTAACTGTCTTTTGGTCTGTCATTCAGTCGCCTTTTGTACAATGTTATCAGGTGTTACATCGCCTTGCGCATTTGCGTTTTCAGGTAAAGAGTTTTCGGGTGCCGGAATGGGCGTAAATGGGTACACCCACACCCAATCAACTGGTTCTTTTAAGTAAAACAAATCAACTTCACGGTTACCGTTCTTATTCAAACTTATTGTACCTATAGGTAAACCACTTGGCAGTACGCCCCCATCACCAGAAGTAATTACACGGTCACCTTCCCGCCAATCTATCTCATTTGATACATAAGAGAGTTTTGGGCTTTTGGTGTTATTTCCGACAAGTATCGCTCGTCCGCGCGATCGCTGTGACATAACGGATATTCGGCTGTTTAAATCATTAAGCAGAAGAACGCGCGCAGAGACTGAACCGGTTTGAATAATATGGCCATATAATCCCTCGGTTGTCATAACCGAATATCCAACTTTTATGTCCTTGTTGATACCAATGTCAATCAAGGCAGAGTGAACAAACGGCCCTTTACTCTCACTGACTGTTCTCGCAATAAATTTTGTCTCGGGTAGATAAGAAGAGCTTTCTATATCCAGCATTTCCTCAAATCGTTTGATGCGTAACTGTAAATCAAAAACTGTGTTCTCTATGTTTTTCAGCCTTTCTATTTCCGCCTTGAGTTTTACGTTTTCCTTATAAGCATTTTTTCTATTACCAGCTTCAACAAACAAGGATTCGAGGCCACGTATTGGCGTCGCAATAAAACCAATAATTTTCGAGCTAATATTATCCGTCGTCAAACGGCCAGATGCTAGCATAGAACGTTGCTGGCGGTCTGCTAGTAACACAACAATACTAATGAAAATGAGGGTAAAAGCGATACTACGCCGAGAAATTCGACGACGTTGCGGACCGTTATAGCCGCTTTTGCTCATATCCTCTTCCTGACATTCATACGTTTATACAAGTAAGAAATTATGGAACTAATAGCCTGTAGACAGAATATTTTTCCACTTACCCAAATTCTCAACAACAATTCCAGAACCGCGAACCACACACGAAAGTGGGTCTTCGGCCAAAGAAACAGGCAGTCCAGTACGACTTCGCAATTCGGTATCAAAATTACGCAACAATGCGCCACCACCCGTTAACATGATACCTTTATCAACAATATCTGCGGCTAATTCCGGTGGTGTAGCCTCGAGTGCAATCTTAACCGCCTCTACAATTTGCTCAACTGGCTCGGACAACGCTTCCGCAATCATAGCTTCAGTCACCCGAATTTCTCTGGGTACACCGTTCATCAGATCACGCCCCTTAATCTGTACGGTCATGCCCTCACCGTCTTCAGGCATTTGAGCTGTACCTATCTCTTTCTTAACTTGTTCGGCACTCATTTCCCCAAGCAACAAATTTGTTGTACGGCGGACATATTGAATAATCGCGTCGTCCATTTTATCGCCGCCAACACGTACTGAGCGATCATAAACTATACCGTCCAAAGATAATACGGCAACTTCGGTCGTACCACCACCAATATCAACAATCATAGAACCAGTCGGTTCATGTATTGGCAAGCCTGCCCCAAGCGCAGCAGCCATCGGTTCACGAATTAAAAATACTTTTCGTGCCCCAGCTCTTGCGGCACTGTCATGAATAGCCCGACGTTCAACCGCAGTAGCTCCTGATGGCACACAAATAACAACTTGTGGTGAGACGAAATTTTTCCGGTTATGAACTTTCTTAATGAAATGGTCGATCATCACTTCAGCAACGGCAAAATCGGCAATAACGCCATCTTTCATAGGACGAATAGCTTCGATATGATCAGGCGTTCTTCCAAGCATCATACGCGCATCATCACCAACAGCATGGACTTCTTTACGTCCATTTCTCGTTGAATAAGCAACGACTGAAGGTTCGTTCAACACAACGTCTCGTCCTTTAACATAGACGAGTGTATTTGCAGTTCCCAGATCTATGGCAATATCTGCCGAAAAAAATCCGAATAGTCTATCAAACATAAAAATTCCCAATAATGGAATTGCGAGCCATACTAACTAGCCAAGAACAAATATCAGCATTTTGAAAGCACTCACAAAATAAAAATGATTCAGACAGTTAATGGGCGGAGTGTTGCATAAAAGCAAGACTGTAAACATAAAACACAGCTATTTTGATGTATTTTTTTCAGTCTTTCCCCTGCTAATTTGCACATCCTCATTGTCATTTGCCATTTTACGTTTCAACCGCGAACCAGTGGCATAAATTATACCCATCCATATCAGTGCAATAGCAACCACTATAGCAACATATATTGGTCCCTTACCCGTCACCGTAGCTTTAACGCCTTCGCTTAAAAAAACAACAATGGCTATCTTTGGAATAATCCCGATTGCTGTGCCTACAAAAAAATGTGAAAACTTCATATGGGTAACGCCAGCCACCATATTAACCAGTATAAATGGCCCTGTCGGCACGATTCTAACCCCCATACTGGCTAAAAAACCGTGTTTTCTTATAAGCCGTAAAACCTTAGTCATATTTCCGCTACTAATTTTACTAATGCGGTCGGCACCCATTCTTTGGCCAAGCCAAAAATTAAAACTTGCCGAGATCAAAGTTGCAATCCAGGCGACCAATGATCCAATGACTGGCCCAAATGTCAATACGACACCCGTATGCAACATTAATTGCGGAACATTTACAAATGCCGAAAGCACGTAAATACCAAAAGTTGCTGGAATAGCATAAACTGACTGGCCAAATGTTTGAAACCAACTGGCAATAGAAGCAGGCTTAAAATCAATACTAAGCGTAACGATTCCAAGCACAAATATTTGAATAACAATTATCCAAAACAATGCACTCCGGTTTTTAAATATGTTTTGAAATCGTTGCAATGTGTACCTAAAAGCTAAGTTAGCTTAGCCCTTTATGGGAATTGAATAATTTATCAAATGAATTTTTGTCCAGTCAATTCTTAAAAACATAAATTAAAGGTCTTCGATGTAAGGTGAAGGGGTTTCTTTCAATATTGAAGTTTGGTTTTCATTGTCTACGGATATTAGTTTGACCTCTGTAGATTTTTCTATATCGGGAGCTTGCAACATCTCCTTCATCAATTTTTCGTCTTCTCTCTCTACAGTACCATTAAAATTACACTCATGTGCTTCAATATCTTCGAATATTCTTTGCTGCGTACTTTTTACAAAAGGAAATACGGATTGTTTTGCTTTAAATGGGCTTTCGCCAAGAGCTTGGATAATCACCCTACTTTGTATGCCAACCAAAGATTCTTCGTCCTTTTTGCTTTGTGCAAATTTAACCATTAGCACACATAAAACAGCCGCCCATGAATCGTCAATATTATCAATCCTGCGATGTTTTTCTGGGTAATGTAAATAATTTATACGCAGGCGGTCTCTATGATGGGCATAAAAAGCCCTCGCAAAAACGTGCGCCTTTTTTTGGTTGCCAATTTTAGAATATTGGATAATAAACCAGACACAGGTAAACATTACAGATATCAGCATTATACATGCAATTAAGTTACTTATCCATTGTGGCAAAACTTGATTGCTCGCACCACCTAAACGTGTTCGCTTACGCAATGTCCCAGTCGGTGACGATCGATAAGATTTGCCATTAGATAGAGTTGAAGGGGCTTTTGTTTCAACCAATCCATCTTGCGCCGATGTTGTAAGTATCTGCACTTGGTCTATTGTATTCGCTACCCTATGCGTGTTCGAAATTTCGACATCCTCTAGCTTGTGGTTTTCACTCTCATTTTGAGAAATTGCGGTATTGGGCTCTATCGCATTTATGCTTGCAGCAGAATTAATTTCGGCAAGCTTCGTAACACGCCCAACCTTATAGTCTATATCTGGCTTAAGCTCATTGATTTTTGAAACACTTGCGGTTTTAGAAATATTGGGTTGAGGCTTAATTGACTTTGTTGGTTGCACATCACGCTTAACATCTTGCTTTGCTATTACCAAGCTAGTTTTTGGTTGTGGAACAACAGTTTTAATCTCAATAGTCGGCTTTTTGGCCACTGGTGTTATTGGTCTCACAACTGGTTTTTTTGTTATTTGCCGTGATTGTTCATACGTTCGCCAGTATTGAGCTTTTGTTTCATTTTTAAATACACCAAAACCATTTTGGTAAATCATTGCCAAATTTAATTGCGCATCTTTACTGCCGTTTTGCGCAGCACTTAAATACCATTTGCGAGCCTCATCATAACTTTGAGCAACACCCTCACCCATGAAATATAAATATCCCAAATTTACTTTAGCGTCATTGCTTCCTTTTTGGGCAGCCAAAAGGTACAATTTTCGGGCTTTTACTAAGTCCTGAGCAACTTTATCCCCATCATGATAACGTTTTGCCTGTTCAAACAAGGCTAAGCTTTCAGAAGACCCTGTTTGTGCAGGTTTTGCCATCAATATCTCGACGGGGCGCGAAGCTTGAAAGCTTGTCGGCGTATTCTGCGTATTCTGCGCATTGGCAAGTGTTCCGAAAGTCAGCAAATGTGCAAGCCCGTACAAGCAAGCAACAAACAAACATTTTTTTGTATTCCTAATCATACTATTTAACAGTTCACATGTTTCACATTGATATATCAAAACCTTATACTGCAACAATCAGGCCATGTTTGACTAATTACAAGTGTATTATACGTGTTCCCAGTGCGACATCTGGCCACGTAGCCACGTGTATTGACGCTTAGCAAAACGTCTGGTTTGGCGCATAGCGCGCTCAATGGCCATATCAAGGCTAATTTCGCCCTCTAAATGTGCTATGAGGTCTCGTAAACCAATCGCCTTCATGGCGGGTAAATCTTTTGCTAAGTTAAGGCTGTGTATGTACTTGGCTTCAGCTAGCCCACCATTTTTAATCATATCGGCAAACCGCGTATTAATTCTATCGTACAAGTTTTCTCGATTTGGCAATAATACAAATCCTTTCCATGTCCCTGCTGGTAAAACTGCATTTGTTTCGCTTTGCCACAAGCTCAATGGCTTACCTGTCCCTTTCGCAACACTGACAATGCGCAAAAGACGTTGAGGGTCATTGCCAAGGACTTTAGAGGAGGCCCTAGGGTCAAGGTTATCAGCTAGTCTGCGCAGAGCGTCTATACCGCCCTCTTCTAACACCTCTTGCGCATTCTTCATTGCATCATCAGGAAGTTTTGGGACTTGCGCCAACCCTTGCGTAAGTGCTTTGTAATACAGGCCTGTACCACCAACTAAAATTGGTGTTTTACCACGGGCTAAAATTTCAATTATCAAAGGATCAACTGCGCGTAGCCAATGGCCAGTAGAATATTTTTTCTCGGGATTAACATGACCGAACAAATGGTGCGGAATTTTACCCATTTCTGTCTTCGTGGGCCTAGCAGAGAGAATCTGTAGTTTAGAGTAAACCTGTAGCGCATCTGCATTGACGATTTCGCCGTCCAAGCGTTTTGCCAATTTTACAGCAAAAGCGCTCTTGCCGCTAGCTGTAGGGCCTGCAATACATTGAATAATTTTCATATAGAGCTTTTAGCCATGCCAAAACCAAATAGCCACACAGAAGACAAAAAGAGTTTAACATTCGTATTAAACCAGAAAAACGAAAATTCTTTTAGACTGCTCGCTAGTTTTTGTGTTGAAACGCCTGATATTAATGTTGAAAATGTCAACATATTATCCAAGGACAAAGCCGTAGATGTAATAATAACTAATGCGCCAAAAAACCTACGTACTAGAATTGACAAAGCGTTTAAGGGTAAAAAGTTAAAAGCCGATTTTTGTTTACAACCAATAGAGAACCGCAAGAAAGCCTTGTTGATTTGTGACATGGACTCTACGCTGATTGGGCAAGAATGTATAGACGAACTGGCCGATTTTGCAGGTGTCAAAGACCGAGTTTCAGTAATAACTGAGCGTGCTATGCGTGGTGAATTGGATTTTGAAAAAGCCTTAATTGGGCGTGTAAAATTATTAAAAGGACTTTCATTAAAGGCCCTAAACGACTGTTATAATGAACGAATTAATTTAAATGTAGGAGCAAAGACCCTTGCAGCTTCTATGAAAGCGTCTGGCGCTAAAACAGTTATTGTATCTGGTGGGTTCACATATTTTACGGACCGGATTGCCAAAGCAGTCGGTTTTGATGTGCACCAAGCAAATACGCTTCACGACGACGGTAAAACTTTACTGGGCACAGTTGGCATGCCGATACTCGGTCGTGATGCAAAGAAAAAAGCTCTTGAACAGCACAGCATGTCTCTTGGGGGCCCTTCACATGCTTTAGCAATCGGCGATGGGGCGAATGACCTTTCTATGATTACCTCCTCTGGTCTTGGTATTGCCTACAAGGCCAAACCAATTGTTGCGGACGCAGCACACTGTGCCATCAACCATACGGATTTAACCACGGCCTTATATTTTCAAGGATACAGTGAAGAGGAATTTGTTTACGTTTCAAGCTCTAGCGAATAAAATACGGGAACACCGCCTCTATTAACTAATAATAGTATTGCATCCTCATTTTGTTTGGCAGCTTCCATTTTTTTTGCAAAATCTGTTGGAGTTCCAACCTGCTCTTGTGCCACTTCCATTATAATGTCACCTTTACGTAACATGCCTTGGGCAATAGATTTTAAGCTAATTTTGGTAACACGGACCCCAGTAACATCATCATCAAGCCGCAAACGCGAGCGTATCTTATCAGAAATTTCTTCAACTGTAATGCCCATAACGCTATTGGTCATACTACTATCGTCATTAGTAATCTTATCGCTACCTTGTTTTGTGACCACCTCTTCCAAGCGTTCAACTATCACATTGAGTGATTTACGTTTCTTGCGGCGAATAAAATCGACTTTGAGCGGCGCATCAATCGTTGATTCAGCTATTATGCGGGCAAGTTTATTAGAGTTTTCCAACTTTATTCCGCCTAGTGCAACAATTAAATCCCCCCGTTTAAGCCCCGCTTTTTCTGCTGGGCTATCATCTGAGATATAACTGATAAGTGCACCATGGGGCGTCTTAAGCTTATAAGCTTTGGCAATATTTTTTGTAACTTTTTGCACCCGTACGCCTAGAAACCCGCGCCGTGTTTCGCCGTATTCACGCAGTTGATTGACCACTGAGCTGGCTAGGTCAGCCGGAATAGAAAAACTGAGGCCAACACTATAACCCGTCGGAGAAACAATAGCGGTGTTAACGCCAACAACATCCCCGTCCATATTAAACAACGGCCCACCAGAGTTCCCTTTATTAATAGCCACGTCTGTTTGGATAAAATCATCATAATTAGTCATAGACATTTGCCGATGTCGCGCTGAGACAATTCCTACTGCAACCGAAGATGAATATCCAAGAGGATTGCCAATTGCGATGACCCATTCTCCAACTTTAGCGGAGTCAATTCCTGCAAAATTGACAAATGGAATATCTTGGCCTGCATCAATTTTCAAAAGGGCAATATCAGTCGATGGATCACGTCCAATTAGTCTGGCTTCAAATGTAGCACCATCAGGAAACGCAACTTCAATCTCATCCGCCCCCTCAATAACATGATTGTTTGTTACTATGAATCCGGCTTTATCAATGACGAAACCAGAACCCAATGATCGCGCTATGCGGTTTTTATCGCCACCATTTCCAAAAAAATCATTAAATTTTTCCAATGGCGAACCCTTTGGAAACGCTCGATTGTCATTATCTATCTCAACTGTTTGTGCCGTGGAGATATTGACAACTGCAGGCGATAATCTTTCAGATAGTTCTACAAAGTCATGCGGTCTTTCTTGCGCAGCACTTAAGGTAGGACTAGCAAAAACTGTAAAAACGCCTAAGGCAAGTGAAGTAAATAAAAGCCGTATTATCATATTAATCTCCATTTATTTGCACGATAGAGCAAAATGGGTGCGAATAAAGATTAAATAATGCTCATATTCCCAAATCTCAGATTTTTTGTAGCAAAACAACTATAATAGCCAGCCCAATAGTAGCAATGATCAAACCACCACTACGCAGTTGTCCTTCTGGCATTTCCATGATTTCGCGCATAGCCCGCTTCATGCCACTGGGAAACAGTGCATAGACCGCACCCTCAAGTAACATCGCACCACCCAGTGCAATTATCAGTACAATAACCCAACTCGGCATGGCTTGCTATCAGCGTCCTTTTTGGTTGTCCAAATAGCCAAGAAAATCTGAATCTGGCGATAAGACATAAGTTGTTTTGTTGACCAAGCCCTTTTCATAAGCCTGCATAGATAGGAAAAATTTAGCAAATTCAGGATCTAAATTATAGGCATCCGCATAAATTTTGTTCCGTTCACCATCCGCTTGACCTTTAATGCGTTCCGCCGTCTCATTGGCTTTCGCTTTGGTCACGACCGCAGTTTTGTCTGCTGTGGCCCGAATTTCACGCGAACGTTTTTCGCCTTCAGCTCTTATTTGTGCCGCGCGCTGGTTACGTTCCGTTATCATACGGGCAAAGACCCTTTGCGCATTCTCCTTGGGAAGGTCAGCACGTTTGATACGAACATCAATAATCGTCACGCCAAAATCGTTTTCAGGTGCATTGGCAGTTGCATTGGTCACAGTTTGTATCTCGGTCATAAGCGCCGCACGTTTACCTGAGATAATGTCTGCCGTTTTCACACGGCCCAAAACATCGCGCAATGTTGAGTCCATAATTGATTGTAGTTTATGCTGTGCACCCTCTTCATCCCGTAATGATTCATAAAATTTTATGCCGTCTACAATTCTGTACCGCACAAATGCGTCGACCAACATTGGTTCTTGGTCAGCGGCCAATAGTTCGACAGGCTTTAAATCAATTTCAAGATTTCGTCGATCAAGAATAACCCGGCTTTCCCATGGCTTTTTTAACTTCAATCCTGCATCTGGTTCATTACCCCAAGGGTTTTCAACACGTTTTGCTTGACCAAATTCCAACACCAGTGCTTGTTCCCACTGTTTAACCGAGAATGTACAAGTGGCAAAAAAGGCAACAATAGCCAGCGTGGATATTATCAATAAGTGGGTGAGTTTTTTCATTATTTGCCTCCTGATTTACGTTTTAATTCATCAAGAGAGAGGTATGGCACAACACCATTTCCTTCACTATCCAAAATGAGTTTATCTGCGTTTTCGTAAACTTTTTCCATTGTTTCCAAATACATACGTTGCCTTGTTACACGTGGAGCCGCTTTGTATTCCCTGTACACTAATTTAAAGCGTGCAGCTTCACCTTTGGCTTCAGCAACTTCTTTACCTTTATAGGCTTCGGCTTCTTGTATAGTTTTTAAGGCCGTACCTTCTGCTTCGGGAATAACTTTATTGGCATGTTCAGTAGCTTGGTTGATTGCGGTTTCGGCATCCTGCGCAGCATTGACCACATCGCGAAAAGAATCAACCACAGCAGGGGGGACATAGGCCTTTTGTAATTGCACTTCAACAACTTGGACACCGGTATTATACTCATCCAAAGTCTCTTGCATTAATTTTTTAACATCAGTCGTTACTGAAAGACGCTCAGTCGTGATAATGCCTTCTAGGGCATGTTTGCCGATAACTTCGCGCATTGCACTTTCGGCAACTGCCCTTGTGGCTGTGTCTGGGTCTTTTACGTCAAACAAATATTCCTCAAGATTACTAATCCGCCAAAGTACAGAGAAATCAATTTCAACAATATTTTCATCACCAGTCAACATTTCACTTTGAGAAATATTACCGCCAATATCAATTTTCTTAATTTCGCGGGTTTTCTCCTTATGGTAGGATTCAATCGGATTAGGCAATTTGAAATGCAGACCCGAGGCAACCGTACGCTGATATTCGCCAAAACGTAAAACCACAGCTTCTTCTTGCTGGTCTACAGTGAAAAACGTACTCTTGCCAATGAGCAACACTGCACCAAGCAATATGATGAGCGGTATGCCAGCTAGGCCTTTACCGCTACCGCCTTTACCGCCAGAACCACCACCGAATTTATCCTTAAATCCTCTGATCACATTATCCAGGTCAGCAGGTTGCTGTGGTTTTCGCGGAGGATTGTTGCCGCCGTCATTAGCCCACGGACTATTTCCGCGCCCGCCATTATTACCATTGTTATTTCCAGAACTACCCCAAGGACTTTTTCCTTCAGACATATTGTCTCCATTTTTAATATCCCCCTATATGTGAGGGTGAACGCTCAATATATCAAGAGTGATTTTGTTGTAAATGCACAGGTATTTTAATTAACGTCGAGCAAACACTTTAATTGTGAACGGGTAATCGTCTTTTGACCCTTTGGCGTGCGGCGTTTCTGATATCAACTGCCAATCAGATGCTTGTACAGCAGGAAAATGTGCGTCACCCTCTATCATCACATCGACTTCGGTTATGTACATACGGCTGACATATTTTTGAGCCTCAAGATATACTTTAGCACCGCCAATAAGCATGATTTCATTTGTTCCCGTTTCGCCAGCCAGTTCAAAACCTCTTCCTATCATAGTTTCCAAATCGTGGAAAACCTCTGCCCCTTTAGCTTTATAGGAATGGTCGCGGGTCAACACCAGGTTTGGCCGCCCTGGCAATGGAAATGGTAATCCTTCCCAGGTCACACGTCCCATTAAGACTGGCTTGCCAAGTGTTGTGCGTTTAAAATATTGTAAATCCGACGATAAATGCCACGGCAAATCACCGTCCACACCAATTACTCCGTTTAAAGATTTAGCTACAATTAGGCTTAGATGCGGCTCGGTGGACATTCTCATTTTTCCTGTTATGCAGTTGTTTATGAGCACCTATAGTAAAAAAGATACAGGCACAACTGGCCAAAAACCAACCAGCCTTAGATTTGTCAAATACACGTTGTTATATGTATTGCTGATACCATTGATAAATTGGTCATTTACGTGGGCACCTATGTGGGAATTATTCCCCGGTTGGGCCTTTAATCCTGTGACGATTATTACGGGCTTGGTTCTGGTGGTACGTGATTTTGCACAGCGCGAAATTGGCCATGAAGTTTTGATAGCCATGGCAGTCGCTTTAGGATTAACTGCGCTCGCCGCCGGGCCAGAACTTGCCTTGGCTAGCGGTGCTGCATTTGCCATATCAGAAATCGTAGATTGGCTGTTATTTACATTTTCAAAATACAAGCTCTCGACCCGTGTTTTGCTGTCGAGCGCCCTCGCTGCACCTGTAGACACAACAATTTTTCTCTACGGTGCAGAACTAATAAGGGACGGCATGCTCACCGTGCCCAATGTAGTCATGTCCATAGCCGGTAAAATGGTAGGTGCCTTGGTGATTTGGTGGTTTGTGCGGCGGCGGAAACAGCGGGTAATTTAAACCGCAACCTTACCAGCAATGTGCTTGTCAGGGTGATATCCCGAGATACTCACATCATCAAAAGTAAAATCGTACAATGACTTAACGTCCAAATTTAATGTCAGTGTTGGTAGGCCGCGCGTGTCACGCCTTAGTTGTAATTTTACCTGTTCGAAGTGATTTGAATAAATGTGGGCATCCCCAAAAGTATGGACGAAATCGCCTGCTTTTAGCCCGCAAACCTGCGCCATCATATGGGTCAGGAGCGCATAGGATGCTATATTAAACGGCACACCGAGGAAGATATCCGCGCTTCTTTGGTAAAGTTGACAGGACAGACGACCATCAGCCACATGGAATTGGAACAAACAATGGCAAGGCGGTAAAGCCATATCGTCCACTTCCGCAGGATTCCACGCCGAAACAATATGTCTGCGTGAATATGGGTTGGTTTTGATGGCCTCAACAACGGCACTCATCTGATCGATAACCCGACCGTCTTTGGTCTCCCAGCGCCGCCATTGTTTGCCGTAAACTGGGCCAAGGTCGCCGTCTTTATCGGCCCAAGCATCCCAAATTTTGACACCATTCTCTTGTAAATATTTGACATTGGTGTCACCGGCTAAAAACCAGATCAATTCGTGGACAATAGATTTAAGGTGAAGTTTCTTGGTCGTCAGCATCGGAAAGCCGTCCGCCAGATTAAACCGCATTTGGTGCCCAAATACGCCGCGTGTGCCAGTTCCAGTACGGTCCGAACGGTCCACACCCTCGTCCATTACCCGCGCTAAGAGTTCAAGATATTGTTTCATAGCTACCGCATTACGCGATTCGCAAGAGATTGACTACAATTCATCCACCACAGCTAGCATAGCGCCCAACACATCTGCCCCGAGCTTTGCGGAGCGCTCAGGTGACCAGCCATATTCTGGATCCGGAAGGTTGGCATTGTCCTTGAACGGCATTTCCAGGGTCACGGCCAAACATCCGTGGGTTTCTGCTACATAATTGGTGGCATAGGTTAGATTTGCTTTACCTGTCGGTGTTTTGCCATATCCATGTTTTGTTTGAAAATCCGGGCTAAAGCGCTTGTACGCTTCCTTGAAATCGTCCAGCCATTTTTGCCCCTGTTTAGTAAAGCTTGGCACACCCTCTGCGCCTGCAACAAAGTTATAAGGCAGCGCTTCATCGCCGTGAACGTCTAGACAAAAATCGACACCCGTTTCTTGCATCTTATTCATTACAAGCAGAACTTCAGGTGATCTTTCCTGTGTCGCTACACCCCATTCGCGGTTTAAATTGGCTCCACAGGCATTTGTTCGCAAATGCCCACGGCGTGAACCATCCGGGTTCATATTTGGCACGACATAAAACACGCATTTTTCTCTAAGAACCCGTGCGGTTGGATCATCATCATCCAGCAAGCGTGCGAGAAAGCCCTCCATCCACCATTCTGCCATTATTTCGCCTGGGTGTTGGCGGGCATCAACCCACATGGATTTCTTGCCTTTACCGGGCGTTCCAATTGTCAATAAGTCTAGGTCTTGGCCGTCTAGTGTCTGACCGAGTACACTTGCACTGACATCAGAATGTATTTGGCAATTAGCAATTAAATCGGCATGGCGCTCCATAGAATACGGGGCAAAATACGCATAATAAACAGAACCAAATTCGGGTGTGTGTTCTATAATTAACTTACCGTCTTTATATTGTGTCGGCACCAAAAACCATTCTTCACGGTCATAAGATGCCCGAGCCAGATAATTTTCCCAACCGCCTGTAAATGCTGCGCCCGCAGCATTTTCTATGGTCATCACACAATCTTGCCCCTCAACCCCACTTAGGCGATAATAAAACCACTGATAAAAATCAGACTTGTTATCCTCACGAATTTTCAAACTAATATTTTTAGGATTAGACGCTGATAAAACGACAATATTGCCGCCGTCAAAATTTTGAGTGATGTGCATGACCCCAACCTTATTCTTATATTATTTAAAATCTTGTTTTTTATTAGCCGCCGCGCTTACAGCCTTAGGTATTTCAGAGGCATCCAGCCCAATCCAAAACACCCGCCATTCACCACTAATCTGCATGCCTTCGCACATTTTCATGTACCAAGTGTTAAAAGGGTTGTTATTTCGTGATCGCCAAAAAAATCCTGGCAATCCTTTACTAAAAGCCTGCCAAATATCACGCGCTATCCCCTCACCTTGTGCTTCTTGGGAAACCCAAAACTTACTTAAATAAGGTAAACCTGCTAATTCAGTTACAATAGCTCCGCCGCGTAAATTTTCTTCCAAACAAATTTTTGTAATTGGCCGCCGCAAATAATCCTTTAAAAGCTTGCGGCCAAAAGCCTTTTCAATTGCAGTCTTTAGTGCATGTTTGCCAACATTTTTATAATTGCTGAGGCATTTAACCTTCGCGCCTCGCCTCAACATAGTCCCTGCTCCCCTAACCGTAAATAACTCAGACAATAAATTGAGGGGCGAAACAATAACATAAGTACATTTGAAATCATTTTTCTCAATCATTGACTTGACCGTTTCAATAAACTTTTTTTGTCCGGCGCTCATTTCTACTGATGTCGGGAAACAGTTTGGCTGATCCACATTTATCACCGCTATTCGTTCATCATTAATTTGGAATCCGCCAGAGGGCTGCAAAAAAACTATTTTTGCAGGTTGCAAGCGGTTCGCCAAGCTTTGCAAATCTAAACCAGTTTTATATTCTGTCATCTCCACAACAGCAAAATGTCCTGACCTTGCCTGTTTTTTTACAGCTGAAATAAATTGATAGGATGCACAATTAAGCTTCACCATTTTGATTTTGGCTTTTTCGAGAGCTTTGCAAAGGCGTTGACTTTGAAAAAGTATATTTGTTGTATCCTGATGTAACGCACCAATCACCAAAATGGGCGTTAATCCTAGGTTGGATAATATCTTCAAATCACTAATAAGCGCTTCAAACAAAGGGCTAACTAAACATCTTGGATCTATGACAATCAATGCAAAGCGCTCTGGTGCTAAATTTTGGAAAACTTCAGTGTAAAATTTTGCCTCACGTTCAGACCCCACAGCCATGAGGCTTCGAATGACTGTTTTCTGAACTGTTTTGTTTCTGGGCATACCGTCCTCTTACCAACGCCCCTCATAACTACCTATAGTATAACACACAAGATTTAAAGCTTGAATCCACACCTCAGCTTTTTTTTCTTAAATACACTTCACAAATTGGCCACGTGCTCCTATATAAACCTTGTCACCTTGCGTGACTATGACGATAAACGCGCATGTAATAAGCGGGCTGGACCCGGGGGCGGTACCCGGCGGCTCCACCACAAATAGTTCCACAATTGGGACTATTTTTGATGGGGCCGAAATAGGATCGACAGACGTGTAAAAATGTTAGCTTTCGTCCGGATGGGTACCGATAAATGCCCAATTACAGTAGTTGCTAATGATAACAACACTGAAGAGTTCGCTTTGGCTGCGTAAGCAGTTCGAGCTAATTCGACTTTAACTCCTAGCCCTTCAGACGGTTAGGCGGGCTCCGGGAGTAGCTGGCAACAGAAACTCCCACTTTTATCTAGTTCACATGATACAAGGGCCAGCCATCGAAACGATGCCTGCGCTTCGTTGCAATCGATAAAATCGATTGCCGCCACTACGCGCCTTCAGACGGTTAGGCGGGCTCCGGGAGTAGCTGGCAAAAAAAACTCCCACTTTTATTCTTTGTGAAACTTTTCTATTAATCTGGTTTACAAATACACCGTGCCCCGCTTATGTTTCTCAAAATTAAACGAAATGGGGAATTTATGCCAATAGCAAACATCTTAGGGGTTATCGTTTTTTGTGGAATTGCCGTTTGGCTTTCAGAAGCTAGAGACAAAATCAACTACAAAAACGCAGGGCGAACCCTCGGTTTGCAATTTGCCATAGCATTGCTGGCATTAGCTATTCCGTTTGGTACAGCACTCCTCAATAAAGTTACCGTTTCTATCACGCATGTTATCGAATTCGCAAATGTAGGCATGTATTTCGTTTTTGGCGAATTGTCCAATTGGGTTACAATGGAAGGTGTATTAGCACCTGTAGCAGGCAAACAAGGCGTCGGCACGATACTCGCTTTCCAAGTCTTCCCGATAATAGTTTTCCTCGCGACTTTATTCGCCGTATTGTTTCACCTTCGTATTATGGATGTAGTGATTAAGACCCTCGGCGGGGTTATCAGGTTTGTAACCGGTGCTTCAAGACTAGAATCAACAGTTTCTGCCGCCAGTATCTTTGTCGGCATGGTCGAAGCTCCTTTGGCTATTCTACCGTACTTGAAAAATATGACCCGCTCACAGCTATTCACAGTGATGTCCTGCGGAATGGCTTCTATCGCCGGCACAGTTCTGGTCGTTTATATGTCATTAGGAGTGGACGGTAAACTTTTGATAATAGCGTCATTCATGGCGGCACCTGGCGGGCTTTTGATGGGTAAATTATTGATACCTGAAACAGAAGAACCATTTGACATTGCCAATTTCAAAGACACAAAGACTGAGGACGACCCCAACCAAGCAACGAATTTGATTGAAGCTGCAACAACAGGTGCCCTAACGGGTCTAACAATTATGCTAAATGTCATTGCTGTTATTATCGCATTTATCGCCATGATTGCATTGGTCAACGGTATATTCGGTGGCATCGGTAAATGGTTTGGGCATCCCGAATTTTCATTGGAAATCGTCTTTGGGTATATATTCTCACCTATCGCTTGGCTTATAGGCGTTCCCGCAAGCGAAGTCATGAGCGCCGGCCCCTTCCTTGGACAAAAATTAGTTGCGAATGAGTTTCTGGCCTATTTGAACTTCACTCAACATATAGATGAGTTTTCCCTAAAAGGCCAAGTCGCAATTACTGTCGCACTTTGTGGTTTTGCCAACTTCGTGGGTGTCGGTATTTTGATGGCCGGCTTGGGCGCGGTATTACCTGAGCGCAAGCAAGAAATATCCAAACTGGGTATGAAGTCCCTACTCGCAGGCTCATTGTCCAATTTTACAAGTGCAGCCCTCGTCGGGATTGCACTCTCTATTGCAGGATTGATGGGCATGAGCCCGCTTGGCTAAAGAGCGTTAGTAATAGTTAATAAAGCCTATTTAGCAGCCAAAGCCTTCATAGCCAATTTATGAACTTCGGGGCGATATTTTTTGATTTCTTCAGGCTTAAGACCATTTAACTCATGCGGCATAACCAACCAATCTTCGCTTTCATGAAGAGCATATTCAGGTATACGTCCGGTACGATTGTGGTTGGGTTTATACCAAGGAACGGCAACACGCACATCACGCGCCATATTGCGCCTTAGTTTGCGTTTTAACCGTTTAATTACGGCATCAACACTACGGCCAGAAGAATAAACATCATCAACAATGAGTAATGAATCACCGGCATTCACCCGATCGACTAGGAATCGAGTATTATGCACACGTGTTTGCTGTTTGGGACCGTTTGTGTTGTAAAATTCTAAACCTTTATACGATGTTCGTACAGATATATGATTTACTTTCACGCCAACATAAGCAAGAAAATCATGTACAACTATGCCGACTGGAGTGCCACCGCGCCAAATACCGACAATATAATCAGGCCTAAATCCGCTTTCATATATCTTTACAGCTAAGCGAAAACTATCTTCAAGCAGCTCCTGCGAGCTTATAAATCGTTTTTCCATATTCCCTCACTCTTAGAAGACATACATTTTCCCTGCCGTTAATGTAAAGCCTTGATGCACAAAAAAAACTGTTTTATGAAACTGTTACACTTATAAAAACGGCACAGACCATGGTTGAAAAAGTATATCTAGATTCTCAAGAGTTACTGAATGATAGTTTTCGTCTTGGCGCTAAGATTTTAGAAAGTGGGTTTAGGCCAAAATTCATTATCGCCTTGTGGCGCGGCGGCACACCCATAGGAATCGCCGTACAAGAATTTCTTGATTATTATGGTAATTGCAATTCCGATAACATCGCAATACGTACTTCTTCTTATCACGGCATTGCTGAACGGCGCAACACTGTCGATATTTACGGTATGTCATATTTACTTAAAAATCTTGGGCACAAAGACTCCGTCTTAATTGTCGATGATGTTTTTGATACCGGAAATACAATAAAGGCTGTCATCGATCAGTTAAATAATCGTGCACGTAAAAATGCTCCCCATGACATCCGCGTCGCAGTACCTTATTATAAACCTGAGGCAAATTTAACGGATCGTGTGCCTGAATACTATTTATACACTACAGAAAAATGGCTCAACTTTCCCTATTCAATTGAAGGGCTCACAAAAGAAGAAATTCGCGACAATATACCCGAAGTCTACGACATCATAAAATCAACCATATAAAGTCATAATTTTGGCATTGCATTGCAGTGACTTACACTTACAGTAAGTAATATGTTTGGTGTAAAACAATTGTTTATTTTGCTACTTTTAAATATTGCAATAATAATTTCATTGCCTGTTTCTGCCCAGAATAATAAAACAAGCGATCCATATAAATCTACTGAAATAACCTCTACAAAATTCACGTTTGAAATGCCGCCTGGTTACCAAACCGATCTTCCTCAAGATAAAGCAAAACTGGAGCCAAAACCTGAAAAAACAAAAGTTCCGTTTTTTGATTTTGGTTTCTTAGGGCCAACACTACAAATAATTTTTTACGGTATCTTAGCCCTCGCCGTACTTTATATTCTTTTCCTTATTATCAATACCATAGTTGTCACTAAGCGTAGCGCAGTAAAAAATGAAAAGGCAGAAGAATTACCAGATGTACCCACTTACCAACCGGATGCAGAAACGGCACGGATTTTACTCGATGATGCTGACGCTTTGGCAGCCCAAGGTAAATTCGCCGAAGCCGTCCACATATTATTGTTTCGAAGCATCCAAGATATTGAAGATAAGCGTCCGCACCACATTAAACGTTCATTGACCAGTAGAGAAATCGCCCACCTATCGATCCTAACCCCCAAAGCCCGTGCTGTATTTTCGCAAATCGGCAAATTAGTCGAGAAAAGCTTTTTTGGCGGTGGGCATTTAAATGTGGAAGATTATCAGCTTTCCAAATCAGCCTATAAAGCTTTCGCATTTGAGAACCTAGCACATTCAAAACCTTCACGGTTTACAAGGACTGTGAGGTGAAAAATACTGTCCAAAATACATTGCAAGGCCGCAAGCAAAGCAAGCCGGCACATGCTGTTTTTAACCCACGCTCAATCCTCTTGTTAATAGTTTTAGGTGTCTTTTCTTTCGGAGCTTATTTCACACTAAGTGGATTTTCAGGAGATTTAAAAAACGGTAATAATGGGGGTGCTCATGCTTTGTCAAAATCTGCAACAGGTTATGGTGGTTTATTACACCTTTTAAAGCAAAATGGGAATACAGTCGATTTATCACGCTCTTATGTTTTACGAGATGCTGCAATATCTCAGGTTCGGATTGTCTCGCTTACAAAAGGGTGGTTTTCGACTAATTTGGAAGAGATGGTGATTGATACACCAACGCTAATTATCATGCCAAAGTGGCGAACGCGCAAACATCCAAAGCAAAAAGGTTGGGTGCAACGTCTTAATGTGCCAAATCCGGATTTACTAAAATTAGAACAATTGTCTTCTTTACTCATGCCGGTTGTCAAAGACATCCAATTTAAAAGAAGCCGCTCAAATAATGAAAAAATATACATCTACTCAAACCCTGACAATGGTATCAATTCAGAATTAAGTTTTTATAATTTTGAACAAATACAAACAATGACTGGTGATAGTCTTATACCAATAATTACTAGTCATAGAGGTGCAATAGTATCCCAAGTCGAAGACAAAGAAATTTACATTCTTTCTGACCCAGACTTCCTAAATACATTTGGGGTGGCGAACCCTGACCGCGCCGAATTTGCTTATGGTATTCTGCAGTTGATTGAAAAGCGAACTAATGCAAATGGCTATGTATTTGATATTTCCTTGCACGGTTTTGTGCGCTCGCAAAACTTGATTAAGTTAGCGCTGACGCCACCTTTTTTGGCAGCAACTTTGTGCCTGCTAGCAATGGGGTTACTCATAGCGTGGCAGGCTTTGTCGCGGTTTGGAGATCCTATGCGTTCAGAGCGTAATATTGCCATGGGAAAATTGAGTTTACTCCTAAGCGCGGCAGGGTTTATCAATTTAGCAGGACGGGAATATAAAATGGCAGCCGAATATGCTGAATTAACAAAAAAAATAGCGATGGACAAATTGCACATAGTGTCAAGCTTAACAGAGGCAGACAAAATACAACGGTTAGACACCTATAGTAAACACACCGGTGCAGATGAAAATTGGAGCAAGTTGGAGGCAGAGAAATTTGCTCCAAAAAACGCAACAGAATTAATGAAAAATGCCCAAAAATTATATAAATGGCGAGGAGATATCACCCATGAACGTAACTGACGTACAAAGTTTAGCCGTACTTATTCGCAAGCAAGTCGCTAAGGCCATCATTGGGCAACATGATACAATAGATCTGATGTTAATTTCTCTGTTCGCTGGTGGACACATATTATTAGAAGGTCCACCTGGAACCGCTAAAACTTTTCTAGCGCAGTGCTTTGCAGATGCAACCAAACTTAAGTTTGGCCGTATACAATTTACACCAGACCTTATGCCAGGAGATTTATTGGGAACCAATCTGTTTAATTTCCAGACCAATGAATTTTCGCTGATAAAAGGGCCAATTTTCTGTGATTTGTTATTAGCCGATGAAATAAATCGGACACCGCCTAAAACACAAGCGGCTCTATTAGAAGCCATGCAAGAACGACAAATAACAATTGACGGCAAAGGTTTTTCACTCGGTGAGCGGTTTATGGTTATTGCCACACAAAACCCAATTGAACAGCAAGGCACCTACCCCTTACCCGAAGCTCAGCTTGATCGGTTTTTGTTTAAGCACAATCTCGATTATCCAAACCGTGATGAAGAAATTGCCATCGTCACACGCCACGGTGCGAAAACAGGTTCCCCTTCATCAAAAGACATGGGTATAACTTCTGTCGTCACTGCTAAGCATCTAAACGAAGCCGTAAACTGCACGAGACAAGTGCGCCTCACCGAGGATGTCATCTTGTATGTCGTTGACCTCATACGTGCAACACGGGAAAACCCGTTATTTGAAACTGGTGCAAGCCCGCGTGCTGCCGCAATGCTCGCCGCAGCGGCCAGAGCTTGTGCCGCGCTTGAAGGTCGTGATTTTGTCATCCCAGATGATGTTAAATCAATTGCCCTACCTGCCCTTAGACACCGTGTCATCCTTTCCCCAGTGGCCGAGATTGAAGGCCGCAGTGCTGACGAACTCATTCGAGATATTATCGAGCAAACAGAAGCTCCACGATAAGAGGAGACAAGGCTTAAATGTTTTACCCAACCCAACGCGCGGTTTTATTGATGGGATTAGGATTGCCTGTGACATTGGTACTAGCCGTTCTCAATCCAAATTTATGGGCCGTTGGAGCTGCATGGATTGCGTTGGTATTTGGGTTGATTTTATATGATACAATGCTGGCCCCTGCGCCAACACAATTTGAGCTAGATACAGAAATCCCAGTTTCACTATATGTGGGTTCAAAAATAGATGTTAATTTTATCTACAAAATCAAAGGAAGTCGCAAGCCAAATTCTCCTGAGATGAAGTTGACACTTGGAGACAGGTTACATGTTTCACCAGATGTCTGGCACCCAGATTTTGAGCACAACCAGTTGTTAGGGTGTTTCCGTATTACAGCTCTTCGGCGTGGTGAAGGGGATGTAAAAAACATATGGACGCGTTGGACGGGTCCGCTTGGTCTAATGTGGCGACAAATCAAACAACCACTCGGTAAGACAGTCGCTATTATTCCTGACACACGTCTGGTAAAGGACAAAGCCATAGAAATATTTTCGCGCTCAGCAGTCCATGGTCAAAAAATGCAGATAGAACGTGGCCAAGGCACTGAGTTTGACAGTCTAAGAGAATATATGCCTGGCATGGACAAACGTGCAATAGATTGGAAGCACTCAGCCAGACACCGCAAACTACACGCCAAGGAATTTCGCACAGAACGCAATCACAATATCATTTTTGCAGTCGATACCGGCTATCTGATGTGTGAACCTGTAAAAGGTATTGCGAAATTAGATTGGGCTATCAATGCATCTTTGTTGGTTTCTTATATATCTTTAAAATACGGAGATCGCGTAGGCTATTTTGGTTTTGATAAACAACCCTATCTCTTCACTAAACCTATATCAGGAACCAATGGCTTTCCTCATTTGCAAAACCTAACCGCACAACTTGAATACTCCAGCAACGAGACCAACTTTACATTAAGTCTATCCTCTTTATCCAAATCTCTGCGCAGGCGGTCGCTGATTATTGTATTCACAGAATTTGTCGACACTACAAATGCAGAATTAATGATTGAAAATGTAAACCGCCTGATAAAATCTCATATCGTCCTATTTGTCACCTTTAAGGACATAGAGATGAAAAACTTGATTGAGGCGGAGCCAAAAACACCTAGGGACGTTACCAAAGCCGTCATTGCAGCATCTATGAACAAGGAACGTGATATTGTGTTGGCGAGGCTCGAACGCATGGGCGTACAAATTGTACGAACGGATATCGAACATATGAGCACAGCTGTACTCAATCGTTTTTTGGAACTTAAACGGCGAGAAATGATATGACCGGCATTTCTCTTAAAAGCCATAAATTTCGTCTTGACCGTGAAGATGATTGGAAACAATTGGAAGTATTATTAAAGCGTCTTGAAAACCGCTCTATTCGTTCACTTACGGACGCAGAAATGATTGCTCTGCCAGCCCTTTACCGTGCGACATTATCATCGCTAAGTGTTGCCCGCGCCACTTCGCTCGACCAAGACGTTATATCTTATCTGGAAAGCCTTAGTACACGCTCTTATTTTGCAATTTATGGCAATCAAATGCGTATGACGTCTAGGATAAAACATTTTTTTCAAGTTGGGTGGCCACGGGCAGTGCAAAATTTAACAAAAGAAACGATTGCCTCGGCACTGATCATGTTTCTTGGTGCTTTACTCGCCTATGTCTTGGTCCGCACCAATATGGATTGGTATTTTTCCTTCATTCCTGAAAGTTTGATGGACACGAGAACACCAGCAAGCACAACAATAGAACTGCGCGAGACACTATATCATAGCGGGGATGAAAGCGGATTGACCGCCTTTGCTAGCTTCTTATTTTCCCACAATGCCCGCATTGCAATTCTTGCTTTTGCATTAGGCTTTGCATTTGCAATACCGTCCGTCGTGCTAATTTTATATAATGGCTGTACGCTTGGTGCATTTGTGGCTTTATTTGTAGACAAGGGTTTAGGGTTTGAAGTTGGTGGCTGGTTGATTATTCACGGTGCTACAGAAATATTTGCTATCATTTTAGCCGGAGCCGCAGGCATGAATATAGGTTGGAGCCTTGCATTTCCCGGTAAAAAAAGTCGAATGGAAGCCGCCAGTTCAGCTGGCTCTGAAGCTGCGATTGTTCTCGGTGGTGTTGTAATAATGTTATTCTTGGCGGGCCTTCTCGAAGGTTATGGGCGTCAATTAATTACCAATGATTTTATCAGGTACATTGTTGGGTTTTCCACTCTTGGTTTATGGTTGGCATATTTTTATATGCCCAGAGAAATTGATGAATGGAATGTTGAAGACACTGGTGAGCTATCATGAAGAAAACTAAGCCTTCAAAACGCACGCGCACAAAACAAACTTTCAATCCAGACAAAAACGTCCGCACTTTGATAACACCAGAAGGTATAGATTTACGTCTGCGCATAGCTGATGGCGGCGCACGCGTCGGGGCTTTCGTCATTGATTTGTTCATTATGATAATCACCTTGATAGCAATTACCTACATACTTTCGTATTCCACGTCAGGAATGGACGACACGGGAGAAGAGATCATAATAGCCGTGTGGTTGTTGTTTGCCTTCTTTTTGCGCAATTTCTATTTTATGTTTTTCGAAATGGGGACCAAAGCAGCCACACCCGGAAAAATGTTGATGAATACGCGCGTTGCAAACCGGCAAGGTGGGCATCTGAAGGCAAATGCAGTGTTTGCTCGAAATGCACTACGGGAACTTGAATTTTTTCTCCCATTGGCGTTCTTGTTATCGGCAATGTTTGGTTTCAATCAGGGAGTTGAAGGCTGGCTAGTTTGGCTCGGCCTGATTTGGAGCTTTATTTTTATGTTGTTTCCACTGTTTAACAAAGATCGTCTTCGCGCCGGTGATTTAATAGCAGGAACTTGGGTGGTAAAATCCCCTAAACCAATTTTGTCAAAAGATTTGGCTGGAGCGTCCAAACCGCTAGGGCGTTACATATTTAGCCAAAAGCAAATTGATGCATATGGTGTCAAAGAACTACATGTACTGGAAAACGTATTACGAAAAAGTGATCCCAAGACAATTAAAGAAGTCACTAACCGTATTATGATTAAAATTTCATGGCCTGAACCTGTAAAAACAGATGATAACAACGCGAGACGTGAGTTTTTGAACGCATATTATTCGGCTTTACGTGGTAGATTAGAGACAAAATTGCTGTTTGGCGTCAGACGTACAGATAAATTTGATAAGCGTTAAATTTCTTCCAAACCATTCTTAAATCGTTGCGCGTTTTCCACATAATGCAGTGCGCTCGCTTTAAGCATCTGCACTTGTGGCTCGCCTAAAGTTTTCATCACACGTCCGGGTGACCCGACAACCATTGAATTATCAGGAATGACTTTGCCTTCTGTGATAAGAGTGTGTGCACCAACTATACAGTTTTTCCCAATAACAGCCCCATTGAGTACCGTCGCACCAATACCAATGAGAGAATTATCTCCGACACTGCAACCATGCAACATGGCCTTGTGACCAACCGTGACACCTGCGCCTATAGTGAGCGGCATGCCTGGGTCAGAATGCAAAACAGAGTTGTCTTGTATATTTGTTGCTTGGCCTATTGTTATTGCCTCGTTATCACATCTGATAACAACGCCGAACCACACAGAGGCATTTTTACCTAGTTTTATATCACCAATAACTGAAGCATTTGGCGCAATCCAAGCACCTACAGATAGCTGCGGAGAGATGCCATCAAGAGCAAACAAGCTCATGACTACATTTCGTCCAAATCTTGCTGCAAAATAGAAATATTGAGGTCGTAAGAGATATCGTCTTTATCTTCGTCATCAATATATAAGACACCGAGAATTTCATCATTGAGGTATACTTCTACACTATCAGCAACCTTTCGAGGGCTAATAGTTAGGTTTTCCGTACCAAGGCGTTGCTTAAGATATGCCTGTACCTGTGCGATTTGCTGCGCAGTCATAATATGCTCCTATTTCTTTGCAGTGACATTACCTTTTCGCCAAAGCAAATCAAACTGAAACTTTATTCATCAACAAGTATTTGGTTCATTTCTGAGGCCGGGTTTTCACAACACTTGCTACCAACTGGTATGGCCGGAACACCTGCAACCGTACAATTTGCCATGACGTCTTTAAGAACTACGGATCCAGAAGCAATCCGCGCACCGTCACCGACTTTTATATTTCCAAGAATTTTAGCACCAGCACCAATAAGCACATTTTTACCGATCTTCGGGTGCCTATCCATATGCGCTTTACCTGTTCCGCCTAGGGTTACGCCGTGCAAAATCGAACACCCATTTCCGACACGGCTGGTTTCACCAGCAACAAGACCATCTGCATGATCAAGCATAATCCCAGAACCGAAATCAGCGGCAGGATGTATATCCACGCCGAATAGTTCTGTGGAACGATTTTGTAGGTGGTAGGCCATAATCTTGCGGTCATGTTTCCAAAACCCATTGGCGACACGGTAAGTTTGTAGAGCAGAAAACCCTTTAAAATAAAAGAAACATTGCAGATATGAAGTACACGCAGGATCACGTTCACGTACAGCGATTATATCCTGAGCAGCAGCTTCAACTATGCTATCGTCTTCACGGTAAATATCTAGAAACAATTTGCGTAAATGCAAAGCAGAAACCTCAGGCGTAGCAAGTTTTTCTGATAAATGACGAGCAAGTGCACGGCCATAACTCTCTTGGTTCAGGATTGTTGCATAAAATAAAGATGACAAAGCCCGCTCCGCTTCAGCGAACTCTTTTGCTTCATCTTGCAATGTAGACCAGACTTGATTTAGGACGTTTTGGGTGGGTGAAAGTTCAATCACGGACATGGTATTCTCCTGTTGTTCTATACATAGGAACGATATTGCCTAACACCAAGTCCGAGTGGCTAATATCACAAATATGTTAACCCCGCCCTTTATAGGCGGCAACACCTTGATCTGGCACCCAAAGACCCTCTGGTTGTTGACCATGTTGATAAAACACGTCAATGGGGATACCACCTCGCGGATACCAATACCCTCCAATCCGCAACCATAATGGCTGAATTTCTTTGATAATTCTTTGACCTATTCCAACCGTGCAAGCTTCATGAAAATCACCATGATTACGAAAAGATGTCAAATACAGCTTTAAAGATTTGCTCTCTACAATCCATTTGTCAGGCGCATAATCAATGACCAAATGCGCAAAATCCGGTTGTCCAGTGACGGGACAAAGCGATGTAAACTCTGGGCAAGTAAAACGGATGAGATATGGATCCGTCTTGGCATTCTTAATTGGATTTTCAACTCGTTCTAGCTTTGCCGCACCCGGTGCTGTCGGTGTTACTGTAAGGCTTCCGAGTTGGCCTAATTTATCATATGGTGTATTTGTCATTTCACGGAGTTAACCTAGAATAACGCACGCATCAAGCTTTGCGTAACGCAACATTGCATTGAAAATACTCTGTTGCATCTTATTCAAAGATATGTCTTCGGCTTATGTATATCTTAGGTTGGGTTTTTCTTCCCCATTTACCTAACTAAAACTTACGTGTATGCAATACAACAACCGGATTCGTATAACTATATTTTATCATTACCGTTCTAAAGGAAAAATCATGAAATCACGTGCGGCACTTGCCATTAAAGCAGGAGAAAAATTGATAATCGACGAAGTTGACGTCAGCGGTCCAAAGGACGGTGAAGTTATGGTCGAAATTAAAGCCACAGGCATATGCCATACGGACGCTTTTACGCTTTCCGGCGATGATCCAGAAGGTGCATTCCCAGCAATTTTAGGCCATGAGGGTGCAGGCATTGTCCGTGAAGTTGGCAAGGGTGTCACCTCTCTTAAACCGGGCGATCACGTTATCCCGCTTTATACAGCAGAGTGTCGTGAATGCGATTATTGCCTGCATCCGAAAACCAATCTTTGTCAAAGCGTACGCGAAACGCAAGGACGTGGTGTCATGCCGAATGGGACCTCTAGGTTTAGTTATAACGGTAAGCCAGTGCTCCACTATATGGGTTGTTCTACGTTTTCTAATTACACAGTTCTGCCAGAAGTTTCTCTTGCAAAAATTCGTAAAGATGCACCGTTCGATAAGGCCTGTTATATCGGTTGCGGTGTTACAACAGGCGTAGGCGCAGTGATTTATACGGCGAAAGCGGAGCCGGATTGCGTGGCTATTGTCTTCGGGCTTGGCGGCATTGGTCTCAATGTTATCCAAGGTCTAAAAATGATCGGCGCAAAACAAATCGTTGGTGTTGATATCAACCCTGCACGCGAAGCTACGGCTCGCCAATTCGGCATGACCCATTTCGTTAATCCCAATAATGTCAAAGGCGATTTGGCCGGATATTTGGTCGAGGTCACAGGCGGCGGGGCAGATTACACATTCGAATGTATCGGCAATACCGACGTTATGCGTGTGGCTCTAGAGAGCTGCCACAAAGGTTGGGGCGAAAGCATTATCATCGGTGTAGCAGGCGCAGGCAAAGAAATCTCTACAAGGCCATTTCAGCTCGTCACGGGCAGAAGTTGGCGCGGCACAGCTTTCGGCGGTGCCAGAGGCCGCACAGACGTGCCAAGCATAGTCGACATGTATATGGACGGGCGCATCAATATAGACGACCTAATCACCCACAAAATGGGGCTGGAGGATATCAACAAGGCGTTTGATTTGATGCATGCGGGGGAGAGTATTCGGAGTGTTGTGGAGTTTTAGGGGGTGAGAACACTTGCAATATCTTCAATTTGCACTTCTTTCTCATAAATCCGGTAATAATCCCGCACAACAGATATTCCTGGCCCATGTTTTTGGCGTATGTTGTCCAACATATTGAGTTGTCTGCACAACACACTTGTTAAACACGCCTACCTTTGAAAAACTTCAGTGGAAACATAGTTCCATTTACGTAAAGAACTTTTCTTTTCGAAGTATCATGCTCTGCGAGATTATAAAAATCTTTGAAGATTCCATTTTGTCGAATTGATTCAGAACCACCTTTCCAATCTATAAATTTATACTCGGCAATCCTGTGGGTTGTTTCTAAATCAAACTTCTTTCCTGTATTTCCAGCACCTAAAGAAACGCTTTCAACGATTTCATCGTGCTCTAATATATGCTCCAAAGAACGTAAAATACCAATTGTGTGGATAATTACATCAATCTGTCGTGAAGCTTGTTTTACTATTTTTGCCGCTGCGTAAATGTTTGCATCTAAATTGTTTTTGTCATTTAGACCGACAACCTCGGACTTATCTTTACCCACCACCTGTTTTCTAACTGTGCAATCGTTGATGTGAGTGCATCACCTCTAAAATCATTCACTAACGCTATTGCATCGATTATGTTTACTTGTTCCGACATTTTATCTCCGTGTGCGCCCCTTAGGTTCAATGCCAATCACCACGATAGTTTGGTCCTTAATTGTATAGACGGTGCGGTAATTATCACTTGGAAGTTCACGGTATTTTCTGTCTCTTGCTCCCATTTCTGGATAACGAATTAAAATTTCAAGTTCTTCAATGAATGTGTCAAGAAACTGTAAAGCTCGTTCTCTTCCCCAATGCCAAGTACCATAGCGAAGCATTTCCGCCAAATCCTCTTTGGCATTTTCGCTAATGACCAACTTCATAGTTTAAGACTTCTCATCTATTTCATGTGACCACTTTGCGATTTTTGCTCGCATTTCCTGACGAACCTCATCTAGCGTATTAACTTCGCCGCGCTCTACCTGTTTCATAGACTCTTCAAGGCGTTTTTCAATATCACGTCGTTTTTTAAACTGATCAAAAGAAAACCATTCATCAGAAACTAGCACTCCAACACGACGTCCGTGCCGCGTAATTTCCACTGGCTCGGCTTGAGCTTTGTCTAGTAATTCACCGAAATTTTGTTTAGCTTGGTTAGCAGTCATCTTATGCATGATTCACTCCAGAATAAATTGGTCTATTTTAGACGAATTAGACCAAATAGACCATTTACGCAAGGTATTTTACATGACCCTACCAACCCCAATATCGCAAAATAAAATGTTTGGCGGCACACAGTCCGTTTACACCCACCGCTCTGACGCCAATGGTTGTGATATGCGTGTGGCAGTTTATTTGCCGCCGCTAGCTTTGGGTGACAACCCTGTTCCCTGCCCTGCTGTGCTATGGTTATCGGGGCTGACTTGTACCGAAGAAAACTTCACAGTTAAAGCTGGAGCTCAGAAGGTAGCAGCTGAGCTTGGCATTATTCTGATTGCACCGGATACATCCCCGCGCGGTGATGATGTGCCCGATGATAAAGACAGTTATGATTTCGCTAAGGGCGCAGGGTTTTATCTGGACGCGACCCGGATGCCGTGGGCGAAGAATTATCAGATGCAGACTTATGTTCGCGATGAACTCACTGAATGGATGCTGAACAATTTCCCCATAGACAAAAACCGTATCGGTATTAGCGGGCATTCTATGGGCGGGCACGGTGCGATTACGCTGCATTTGAAAAACCCTGAACTTTACAAGACATGCTCGGCTTTCGCGCCCATCACCTCTCCGTCGCAAGTCCCGTGGGGGCAGAAAGCCTTTAAAGGTTATCTAAGCGACAATGAAGCAGACTGGGCGCAATATGATGCCACAGAATTGGTCGCCAACCCGTCCAAAGCCAATATTCTCATCGACCAAGGCACAGATGATAATTTCCTAACCGAGCAGCTCCGCCCCGAAATATTTGCGAACGCATGTGCCAAGTCTGATCAAGCCACAACCCTGCGCATGCAAGACGGCTATGATCATTCCTATTATTTCATCGCGACATTCATCGAAGACCATCTGCAGCACCACGCAGAAAACTTGTAATTCTGTGCAATAATATTTGTTTTCAGACTTGCCCGATTATAAACAAAGTGGTTAAACCCTTCTCATGAACTGGCTATCAAAATTAACGCCTCCAGGCGTCAAAAAAATCTTCACCAAACGTGACACGCCTGATAATCTCTGGGTCAAATGTCCTAAATCTGGCGAAATGGTGTTTCATGCTGATCTCGAAGCAGCACTGCATGTTACCCCTGCTGGGTACCATATGCGTATTGGGCCTGAGTATAGACTGGCTTACACATTTGATGGCGGCAAGTACGAAAAACTTGAAACACCGCAAGTTGCTACGGACCCACTTAAATTCAAAGATGACCGTAAATATACTGAGCGCCTTAAAACTGCCCGCGCTAAAACGGGTATGGATGATGCCGTCACCATAGCCGTTGGCCGTATCGAAGGTATCGAAACTCTGGTTTTGGTACAAAATTTTGCCTTTATGGGCGGATCACTCGGCATGGCGGCGGGGGATGCATTTATCACCGCTTGTGAACAAGCCGTTGCTCGTGATATACCAATGGTCGCTTTTACCGCTGCAGGCGGAGCGCGCATGCAAGAAGGTGCTTTGTCACTTATGCAACTACCCCGTACCACGATTGGTGTACAGGAACTCCGTGATGCGGGGCTTCCCTATATCGTTGTTCTTACCGACCCGACAACAGGTGGTGTAACCGCTAGTTATGCAATGATCGGCGATATTCATTTGGCCGAACCTGACGCTCTTATTTGCTTTGCAGGGCCACGTGTCATTGAACAAACCATTCGCGAAAAACTGCCAGAAGGCTTTCAGCGTTCAGAATACTTAAAAGCAAAGGGCATGATTGACCAAGTTGTTCATCGTAAAGACATGCGTTCGGCTCTCGGGAAAATTCTATCTATTTTAATGGATAAAAAACGAGTGACGGCCAAAGCACTAGAAGAAGCATAAAATCTGATGCGTAAAGATAGCCCTGCCCTGCAACAGGCACTTCGGAACCTCGAACACCTCCACCCAAAAAAAATCGATCTCGGGTTGGAACGCATTGAACGGGTCTTAAAAAAACTTGGCAACCCGCAACATAAACTTCCGCCGACCATACATGTTGCTGGCACCAATGGCAAAGGCTCCACGACTGCATTTTTGCGCGCTATGGCCGAAGCTCAAGGTTTGCGCGTCCATGTATATACATCGCCACATCTCGTCAGTTTTTGCGAGCGCATCGTCCTGGCCGGAAAAATTATTGAAGAACAAGTACTACTAGACATTTTAGCACGTGTGCAAGACGCTAATAATGATGAGCCATTATCATTTTTTGAGGCCACAACTGCCGCAGGTTTTGTTGCATTTTCAGAGACTTCAGCAGATTTGTTAATCTTGGAAGTTGGCTTAGGTGGTCGTTTTGATGCAACCAATGTTATCGACCGCCCTGCCACATGTGTTATTACACCTATAGACTATGATCACGCAGAGTTTCTCGGTAGAGATCTTGCACAAATCACGCGGGAAAAAGCCGGGATATTTAAAGCGCATACGCCAGCATTTTCGGCGGAACAAACCAACCTTGTCCGTGCCGTTTTAGATGCTGAGGCCGTTAAATCTCAGTGTAAATTACAAAACATGGGTGAGCATTTCAGTGCCTATGCTCAGCAAGGACGTCTCATCTATGAGGACGAAACCTCATTACTTGACCTCCCCCTCCCAACGTTACGGGGCGCCCATCAAGTGATGAATGCCGGCTTGGCAGTTGCCATAGCCAAATCCTTGCTCATTGATGAACGCGCGATTGCCAAAGGTATAAAAACCGCAAATTGGCCAGCACGCCTACAACCTCTAAGCAATGGCTCGCTCGCAAAAATAGCGAATACGGCAGGCGCTGAGCTTTGGCTGGACGGCGGTCATAACCCTCACGCTGGTCGTGCGTTAGCAAGCGCAATGGCGGAACTTGATGCAAACGAACCTCGCCCACTTATTTTGATTATGGGGATGTTAGCTAACAAGGATGCACCAGGTTTCTTGGATGCTTTTGAAGGTTTGGCTCAAAAAATTATCGTTGTTCCAATCGAAGGCCACGCAAGTATATCACCAGAAAGCCTCATAGATATTGCCAAAGGGCGCGGCATTAAAGCTGAAGAAAACGATACCGTAGAGACGGCACTTGCTAATATTTTAAAAACAAAACCAAAGCAGCGTCCCCGTATCTTAATCTGCGGATCGCTATATTTGGCGGGTACGGTTCTCGCGAAGGTGTAACGATAAAATACGGATTTATTAACTAATGCTCGTGGTCGTCATCGTGATCGTCTGTTGGCTTCGCCTCAACTTTAGTTTTTGGCTTATCTTTAATCGGAGCTGCGGACCAATGAATGTGGGATATTCGCCATTCATCATTTGTGCGTGCTACAACCATAGTTTCCATCATGCGGTAATGAAATTCTTTACCACCACCCATATCGCCGTCTAATTGAGAGTGGGTGATTACAGTCGCACTGTCACCGTTCTCAATGATTTCGCGGCGGTGAACGGTTCGCTCTACAACGACATCGCTGGAGCCCGTTTGTTCCATGTCAGCTTCCATATGGTGGTCGCGGTATTCTGCGAACGACCATTCTGCATTACCTCCTTCGGCTATGATAACACCAGGTGCCATAAGGCTTTCAACCAACGCTTTATCACCTAATTTCAGAGCCGCCTGAAAGCCGTCCACAACGGACGTAGCACTGCTTTTGTCAATGCCAACAGAAGAAGAAGCAACCACCACTTTGGTTTCTTCAAGCTTAGATTTGTGTTCTTCATCACCGTGTTCATGGTCATGTCCATCGCTAGTAATGACAGGTAAGCTAGCGACACCAAGCCCGTGTTCATAAACTAATTTACCACCCCACAATGCCGCGTTGGATATCATCAAGGCAGATACAAGCATTGCAACCCCAAAAACTTTTGAAGGCTCATTTTCACGAGCCGTAAACCGCCATATTGCCAAAACCAAAATGATAAAACCAGCACCAACGGCCAATTTACGGTGAACCAACATAGCTGCATGTGACGGTGTATCATGATCTACAGAATAAAATGCCTGAAATCCGGCGGCAACAGTCGCAAGTACAGCAATTGCCCCCATGGCCAACATCCAATTTGCGGCGGAAATCATCCCTGTGAATTTTTTCCCTCCTGGAAAAAAAGTGACGATAAGATACAGCAATGCCGCACTCACTGTAAGCGCGTAAGAAAAATGCACCAACACAGGATGGATATTCGGTTCTAGAAAACTCAACATTATTTACTCCCCTTTTTTAGAAGTTTATGTTAAAAAAACAGTTAGTACAAGCTAGTCTCAAACTCCATAATAATTGCATCCACCGCAAGGTTGTCACCTTTGCCCACATTAATTTTTGTGACCACAGCTTTGTTCTCCGCACGAAGCGTATTTTCCATTTTCATGGCTTCAACAACGGCGAGTGCCTGCCCAGCTTGGACCTCATCTCCATCTTCAACTAAAATAGAAACTATGACACCAGGCATAGGACATAAGAGTAGGTTTGATGTATCGGCCTCAATTTTTTCTGGCATTAATTTAGCGAGTTTAGCCTGCGCAGGGGTACGTACTCGGACCTCTGTATTAGAGCCGCGATATTGTACATTATACCCCTCTGGAATTGGGTGCGCTGCGAATACAAATGTTTCATTGTCAATCAACGACGTCACTAAAGTTTGACCGGGAGTCCATGCGGTAGATATTTCAAGCTCAATTGCCGCCTTATCAGTACCATCAGTAGACGTCACCAAATGACTACCATTCGTACTTTCGGTGGTGATCTCATAATGTCGATCGCCGACCTGAACACGAACATCCGTAGGGATTGCGCGGTCATGGTGGGTCAAGATACCGGAACCACTCGCGGCGCGTTCGGCCAATTTTTGCGCCATCAATGTACAAACACTGGCAATAGCACGCGCATCACCAGCGTTAAGTTGCACGCCCTCAAATCCGTCCGGGTATTCTTCGGCGATATAATTTGTTGAAATATCTCCACGCTCAAATCTATCGCTTTGCATAACGGCGGACAGAAACGGGATGTTATGGCCAACACCCGTGATTTCGAAATTATCGAGCCCACCTTGCATAGCCTTTACGGCAACATCTCTGTCCTCGCCCCATGTGCAGAGTTTTGCAATCATTGGGTCGTAAAACATGGATATTTCGCCGCCCTCGTATACGCCTGTATCATTGCGGACAATGGCACCATTCGCTGTTTTAGCTTCTGTAGGCGGGCGGTAATGGATAAGACGGCCTATGCTTGGTAGGAAATTTCGGTACGGGTCTTCGGCGTAAATGCGGCTCTCTATGGCCCAGCCGTTAAGTTTGACGTCTTTTTGTTTAAGCTTGAGTTTCTCGCCGCCCGCAATACGTATCATTTGCTCGACGAGGTCTACGCCTGTGATCAGTTCTGTGACAGGATGCTCGACCTGCAAGCGTGTGTTCATTTCCAGAAAATAGAAATTCATGTCTTTATCGACGATATATTCTACCGTTCCAGCACTGTCGTAATCAACGGTTGCAGCCAATGCCATAGATTGTTCACCCATCACCTTGCGGGTTGCTTCGTCGAGGAACGGGCTTGGGGCTTCTTCGATAATTTTTTGGTTGCGGCGTTGAATGGAACATTCACGCTCGCCAAGATAGATTATGTTGCCATGCTTATCACCCAAAACCTGAATTTCAATATGGCGTGGGCTTTCAATGAATTTTTCTATGAATATACGGTCATCGCCAAAAGATGATTTGGCTTCGTTCTTGGAGGACTGAAAACCTTCGCGCGCTTCTTCATCATTATAGGCAATACGCATACCCTTGCCGCCACCACCCGCCGATGCTTTTATCATCACAGGATAGCCGACTTTGTTGGCAATTTTCACGGCTTCCTCGGCGTCTTTGATTAAGCCCATATGCCCCGGAACACAGGATACGCCCGCTTCTATGGCCAGGTTTTTAGAGGCAATTTTGTCGCCCATAGCCTCAATCGCCCGAACATTCGGTCCAATAAACGTCACGCCCATGCCTTGAAGTTTAAGGGCAAAGTCCTTGTTTTCGCTTAAGAAACCATAGCCAGGATGCACAGCGTCCGCACCAGTGTCTGTGATAGCCGCAAGTATCTTGTCCATAACAAGATAACTCTCTGAAGCAGGGGACGCACCAATATAAACCGCCTCGTCCGCCATGGACACATGCAGCGCATTTTTGTCGGCATCCGAATACACCGCAACGGTAGCAATGCCCATCTTGCGGGCGGTCTTAATAACCCGGCAAGCGATTTCGCCACGGTTAGCTATCAGTATTTTTTTTATTTTTTTGGTCATTTAGTTTTCTTTGTCATCAGTTTTCTACGTTTCTTTATAACCAACAATCTTATCTCCTCCCAAGGCCCAAAAGAATAAAATCGCATCCGGGGTTTCAATAATTTTTGGCCAAACCTATTTTTCTTCACAATATACTTGGCAAGCCATTCTAGTTCATATCCGCACCATTCAGGAGCAATGAGAATCCATAAATTACTACGAACACAAGGGTAAACTTCATTCCAATATATTGCTTCCAACTCTGAAATGGAATACTTTGACTTTGCGCATGTATTAGCAATATTTTCATACTCATATTTAATATCCGTATCCATCCAGACCATTTGCATCACATTCCAAATCGGCTTTCTATCTTCAATATCAAGTTCTGGGTTAGTCATCCCACCGCACTCCGATTCTACCCGCAAATGCGGTTATCCAGTTCTGACAAAAATGTGTGCTCTTTTGGCGCACCCTTTATTCGCTTGATTCCCGATCGGGGTCGGGAATGAGCGGATTGGTGGGCAGTTTGGGTCACATATTTAACACCCCAACCACCCCGCTCCCCCCTGCGCATGCAGGGGTCTATCTCCGAGTAATGTTTCTTTCCCCGATAGCGCAGAGGTGGATACCTGCATGCGCAGGTATGAGCGGAGAGTGAGGGGAATTGGGTTTTGCACATCACAACGGCAAATTCCCGTGTTTTTTCCATGGGTTTTTTAGGTCTTTGTCTTTTAGCATGGAGAACGAGCGGCAGATGCGTTTTCTTGTACTGTGTGGCATGATGACTTCGTCAATATATCCTTTTTCGGCCGCTTTGAACGGGTTGGCGAAGTTCTTTTCGTACTCGAGCGTGTGTTTGGCAATCTTGTCGGGGGCGCCTAGGTCTTTGCGGTAGAGGATTTCCACCGCGCCTTTTGCGCCCATCACCGCAATCTGAGCGGACGGCCATGCGTAATTCATATCCCCGCGCAGATGTTTGGGTGCCATGACATCATAGGCACCGCCGTAGGCCTTGCGCGTGATGACCGTAACCTTGGGCACTGTCGCTTCGCCGTAAGCATAAAGAAGTTTCGCGCCGTGCTTGATGATGCCGCCATATTCTTGTGCCGTACCAGGCAGAAATCCGGGCACGTCAACAAATGTCAATATGGGGATAGAAAACGCATCACAGAAACGCACAAACCGTGCCGCTTTGCGAGAGCTGTCACTATCCAGACATCCAGCCAAAACCATTGGTTGATTAGCAACAACGCCAACGGTCGAACCATCAAGACGAATGAAGCCCGTTAGGATATTTTTGGCATAGTCTTTTTGAAGTTCGTAAAAATCACCCTCGTCCGCAATTTTGGTAATCAGCTCGGTCATATCATAGGGCAGGTTTGGGTTTTCTGGTACAAGAGTATCTAATGAAATTTCTGTGCGCTCAGGGTCGTCAAATACTTTACGGGTCGGCAATTTGCCTTTGTTATGCAGCGGTAAAAAATCAAATAAACGGCGAATTTCCGCCAACGCTTCCATATCATTATCAAAAGCACCGTCGGCTACAGATGATTTAGTCGTATGGGTTTTCGCGCCGCCCAGTTCTTCTGCGGTGACGATTTCATTGGTCACGGTTTTGACCACATCTGGCCCCGTGACAAACATATATGATGTGTCGCGCACCATAAATATGAAATCGGTGAGCGCAGGCGAGTAAACCGCCCCACCCGCACACGGCCCCATAATGACGCTAATTTGCGGTATGACACCGCTGGCAAGCACATTGTTTTGAAAGACATCCGCATAACCACCTAGGGAAACGACGCCCTCTTGGATGCGAGCACCGCCACTATCATTGAGGCCAATGATAGGCGCACGGTGTTTGATGGCCATTTCTTGTATCTTGCATATTTTCTTGGCATTGGTTTCTGACAGGGACCCACCAAACACGGTAAAGTCCTGAGCAAATACAAAAGTTTTACGGCCATTAATAGTTCCCCAACCTGTGACAACGCCATCCCCTGGAAATCCTTTATCCTCCATACCAAAATCCGTACAGCGGTGCGATACAAACATATCGAATTCTTCGAAACTATCTTCATCCAATAACAGGTTTATGCGTTCTCTCGCCGTCAATTTTCCTTTCGCGTGTTGTGCTTCTATACGCTTTTCGCCGCCGCCTAGCCGCGCGGCGGCACGCCGCTCTTCCAATTGCTCTAGAATATTTTTCAAAGCAGTCCCCCTACTGGTACTTAAGTTTGCACATTGAGATAGCGCGATATTACCTAAACACAGCTAAAACAAAACCTTTATTTCGTCATTCAATTTTGTATAGATGCTAGCCGCAACTGTTACTTATTTTTCAGGTATAAAACCTTGCGGTTGCAAGAAATCAGCATAGATTAACCCGTATGAAAATAAAAACATCATATCTCGTTGCCGCACTCCTTATGTCGCTGATAGTGTTATGGTTTGTCATTGGCAGCAAAAAACCAGACAAGCCTATTTCTACACCAATTGTTGACAATGAAACCGTTTTACCAAGCGTCGTCATCAAGAAGCTTAAGGCCGAATTGCATGAGAATTATTTGGAATTATATGGCCGCACCGAATCAAACCGCGAAGTTTCTGTAAAAGCCGAAACCGCAGGACTGGTTGTAAAAACGCCTCTGCAAGAAGGAAATTATGTTAAACGCGGTACATTAATGTGCGCCCAAGATGTCGATGCACGACAAGCGGTTCTTGATCAGGCTAAAGCCGCGCTGCGTTCACGTGAGTTGGAATATGAGGCAGCTAAGCAACTTGTTGAAAAAGGCTTTCGTTCATCCACCCAAGCCGCTGGTGCTCTTGCCGCATTGGACGGTGCAAAGGCACAAGTTAAACAAGCCCAGATAGAACTTGGCAATGTAAATATGCGCGCACCATTTGGCGGTATTTTTGAAAAACAAATTGCGGAGATTGGCGATTACCTCGCGCCAGGACAAGCTTGCGGATTATTGGTTGATCTTGATCCGTTAGTTGTCACAGGCGAAGTTACCGAAAAACAGATTGGCAAATTAGACGTTGGCAAACCTGCGACAATAAAGTTGGCAACTGGAGAAAATTTATCAGGAGAAATTCGTTTTATCGAAACACGTGCCAACCCTTCTACGCGGACATTTCGCATTGAGGTAGCTGTGCCTAACAAAGAAGGCAATTTACGTTCTGGTGTAAGTGCGACAATTATCATATCTGCCGGTCAAACAGAAGCACACCTTATCCCAGCGAGCGTATTGACGTTAGATGAACAAGGAAGTGTAGGGGTGCGCTATCTGGATTTCGAAAACAAAGTCAGGTTTTCACGTGTTACAACAATTGATGAAACAAGTGCAGGAATTTGGGTTTCAGGGTTAGCAAAAAACACTAATTTGATCGTTCAAGGGCAAGACTATGTAACAGAGGGTGTTAAGGTTACAACACAATTTGATAACATATCAAATATTGGCACTGATTGATGACAGGAATTGTTGACTTTGCAGTCCGTCAATGGCGCATGACTTTAGCTATATTAGTTGTTTCCATCATTGGTGGTGTAACGGCTATGTTTACTGTAGCCCTTGATGCAGAACCTGATGTTGCCATACCGTTTGTAACTGTCCAAGTTGTTCTGCCTGGTGTATCGCCAGAGGATAGTGAGAGACTATTAGTAAAACCACTTGAAACGGAACTAAAATCTCTGGACGGGATAAAACAAATGGACGGCATAGCGCGAACGTCCGTAGGCATGGTTGTACTAGAATTTAATGCAAATTTTGATCAAGATTCAGCTACAGACGATGTGCTTGAAGCAGTCAATAAAGCCCGCGGTGAATTACCGGAAGAAGCCAAAGAACCATTGGTAGAGGAATTAAATACACAAACATTACCTATTATTGTTGTAAATTTATACGGTGATTCACCTGATAGAAAACTACAAAAACTAGCAAAAAAACTACAAGCCGCCCTTGAGGCCAATTCAAAAGTTTTAGAAGCCATTATACAAGGCGAACGCGAACAAGTGCTAGAAGCCGTTATCGATCCGGCTATGATGGAAAGCTACGGCATCACCTTTAATGATCTGGCCGCTGCGATTTCACAAAACAATCAGCTCATTGCTGCTGGGAATTTAGAAACAGGCAGCGGAAAATTTGCTGTTAAACTTCCAGGACTAATAGAGAAAGCTAACGATCTAGCAGATATAGTTATCCGTAAATCTGCTGATGGCTCTATTGTTAGAATAAGTGACATTGCAGAAGTTCGCCGCAATTATAAAGACCGAGAAAGCTATGCCTTATACCAAAACCGTCCATCAGTTTCATTGGAAGTTTCCAAGCGAAACGGCGAAAATATTATTGATACTATCGAAACGGTCGAAGCCATAGTTGCGGAAACGACCAAAAAGTGGCCAGAGACTGTCAATGTGGAAATGTCACAAAATCAGACCATTCAAATCATGGATATGATAAAATCTCTTATTTCAAGTATCGTCAACGCGGTTGTCTTGGTGGTTATAGTTTGTATTGCCGCACTTGGTTTACGTTCTGCACTCATGGTCGGGTTTGCCATACCCACGAGTTTCCTGATGACATTACTGATGCTTAAAATTCAAGGGGCATCTGTGAACATGATGGTTATGTTTGGTATGATTTTATCAGTTGGAATATTAGTGGATAGCGCTATCGTCATCATCGAATACGCCGATAGGAAACTAGCTGAAGGCCTCGATCGTTATGATGCTTATGTTATGGCTGGCAAGCGAATGTTTTGGCCTATTATGTCTAGTACAGCGACTACGCTAGCGGCATTTTTACCCCTATTATTTTGGAATACGCTACCAGGACAGTTTATGTCGTATTTTCCAAAAACCTTAATGTATGTACTAACGGCATCTCTATTAATGGCAGTTATATTCTTACCAACAATTGGTGCATTATTTGGCCCAAAGAAGCTAAAAGGTGCCCGTGAGAGTTTAAAAGCCTTATCAGGGGCAGAAGGCGACCCGTTATCAATAGAGGGATTTACTGGTAAATATGCACGGCTGATAAATAAGTTGGCGCGTCATCCATTAAAAGTTTTGATAGCAATACTCGCACTGGTTATTGGTATTTTTTATGCCTTCGGGGCCACAGGAGGAGATAGACGCGTTGAGTTTTTTACCGCCGACGGTGGGCAAGAGATTTACGTTTATGCGCGGGCGCGCGGCAATACCGCAACCATTAATGAGTATGATATTGCTAAACAAGTTGAAGAGCGAATAAGTGGGATAAAGGGTATTCAGTCCATATTTACAATTGCTGGAGCTGGTGCTTCTTCAACTGGCGGATTTAGGGGCCCAAATTCTATTCCGTTGGACACAGTATCAAGAACGTTCCTAGAGTTAAAACCATTCGATGACCGCCGCAGCACATTAGAAATTGAAAAAGATGTGCGTACTGCTCTCACCAATATGCCAGGCCTTCTTATGGAGGTTGAAGTGCTTTCAGATGGACCGCCAACAGGTAAAGATGTTAGCGTTGAACTAACATCTGACAATCTAGATCATCTCAACAAAGCTGCACGTGCACTGACCATTTTTATGGAAAATAACAATTCCCTCATTGAGGTTGAAAATACTATGCCTTTGCCGGGTATTGAATGGAAACTTGAAATAGACCGTGAAGAATCTGGGCGATTGGGGCTGGACGTCAATACGATCGGCGCCGCTGTGCAATTTGTCACTGAAGGTTCTCTGGTCGGGTTTTTTCGACCTATTGATAGTGATGAAGAAGTGGATATTCGTATTCGTTTCCCCAAGGCATCGCGCGACCTATCTGAACTGGACAACCTACGCATCCTGACCCGCGAAGGTGCCTTACCCCTTTCTTCCGTCGTTACACGAACGGCCAGTACAAGGCAGGACAGTATCCAACGCCGTAACCAGTTGCGTGTCTATGAGGTGAAAGGTAATTCCGCCCCTGGAATAGCAACGAACCAAATCGTTTCAGACGTTAAGAATTGGATCAATAACGAAGCTGATTTTGACCCTGATGTCACTTATAAATTTTTAGGGCAAGACGAAGAAAACAAAGCTGCTGGACAATTTTTTGCAGTTGCTGGCTTAGCCACACTCTTCATGATGGGTGTAATTTTGCTGTGGCAATTTAACAGTTTTTGGCATGTTACCCTGACTCTATCAGCAGTTGTGTTCTCTATCGCTGGTGTCTTGCTCGGCCTGATATTCTATCCGTATGTCAGTATTCTCTTGTGCGGAACGGGGGTGTTGGCTTTGGCCGGGATTGTGGTGAACAATAATATTGTTCTCATTGACACTTTTCAAAATCTCAAACGTGAAGGTCATGACACGCACGAGGCCGTAGTGCGTACAGCCGCTCAGCGTCTGCGCCCGGTTCTGTTGACAACCATAACAACGATTGTCGGATTGATGCCAATGGCATTGGCCTTGAAAGCAGACTTGTTTGCCGCAGAATTTTCCACGAAAGGCTCATCAACATCAGCTATTTGGGCGCCAATTTCTTATGTACTTGTGTGCGGCTTGGCTTTTTCTACAATTTTAACCCTTATTTTGACACCCGTCATGCTCGCAGGACCAGCTCTTTGGTGGCAACAATTAAAGCAAGGTTTTGCATGGGTTTACCGTAACAAAGAAGAACCTTGGAGTGAAGATGAAGATTGGATTGATGGCGACATCAAACCTACGGCAGAATAGCTTTAAGTCCGGACCTAATAAATCACTTGCCCAGGTAATACCCCCAGACTAAAATGTGACTTTAATCAACCAAAGCTGTTGAATTATAAACAACTGAATACTGATATCCACCGCCAAACAATGCTCTGCCAATTTGGATGCGGTCGTCAAGATGCTCTATGACGATCTTTGGACTACCTTCAGCCTCGAATAATGGTTGCATACGCTTAAATGGCAGAGTGATGCTCACGGCATTTTCATCGGCTAATACCAGTTTAGCACTGATCGTATATTCACCAAGTGGCATAATATTACCAAATATCAGACTCCAGCGACCCTTATTATCAACCCGACTTTCTCCTACCAAATTCTGCCCTGCATAGATAAGCACTCTGCCTGCGTGTTCTGAAGTTCCTGAAAAAATCACACCCCCAGAGTTGTCATAATCAATTGCCTCAAGTGCAAACCCATTTTTTACGGTTACCTTCGTGAAAGGGCTTTGCAAAACCCGAGAATTTGCGCCAGGAGCCATCAATAACAGTAAGGCACTATTATTATTTGTTGTTTGCATATCGGGTTTTTCTCTTATATTTGCAACAAACAAAGACTGATCAGAATAAATTTGCTGTCCATCAGAAGTAACCGTTAATATGTCGAAGACAGAATATTCATCATCAATATTATTCAATAGCGACATTGCCCAATCTCCGTTTGCATTAACAATTGAACGGCCAATCTCCTCACTATTATTGTACAAAATAACTGTTGAATTTGGTACACCTGTCCCATTAGATTTTATAGTATTGCCAATCTGTTGCGCCGATAAAACATTAGCAGGCGTATAAATATTTTGCCCAAATGTAGGCGTTGTAGGCGTTGTAGGACTTAAGGTGTTTATTGTTAATATTTGTTCGGAATCGTTTTGAACCTCGTCAATATTCACGCGTTGTTTTTCCGACATTAGAAAAAATGTCCATAATAGCACTGCGCATACCAAACCTGAAATCATTATCAATAATGGTTTGCTTTTGAACATAACTTGGCTTTACACCTTAAACATAACGGTTGCAAAATATCTACGTCTATTTGCTCGGCCTGACAACACTCAAATATACAGGGTTACTATGACAAAGCAAAAAAAAGATAAAACTAAACTACGCGGCAAAAGCATTTGTGTGTTTTGTGGGGCATCACAACATGTTGCTCTTCATTTCTTCGAATTGGCAAATGAATGTGGAAAGACAATTGCCGAGAATGGATACAATATGGTTTATGGAGGTGGTAGCACCGGGTTAATGGGTACGGCGGCCCTTGCCGCACATCATGCGGGCGGAAAAGTTCTTGGCATAATCCCAAAGTTTTTAACTGAAATAGAAGTTCTGCTAGAAACAATTGAGCATATAGTCGTTGATGATATGCATGAAAGAAAACGTCTTATGTATGAAAAATCCGATGCATTTATAGTTTTACCTGGTGGAATAGGCACGCTTGAGGAAGCAGTTGAGATCATGTCCTGGATGCGTTTGCATCTGCATGCCAAACCAATTATATTCGTGGATACGGATGGTTATTGGAAGCCTTTAATGGACTTACTGCACCACACCATCGCATCAAATTTTAGTCCCACTTGGGTAAAAGGACATCTGTTACATGAGACCACACCCGCTGCAGCCCTTAAGCGGATACAATCTCATTGGGACAATCCACCAAATAAAGGCGAAATACAAATCAGTGACAAAATTGTTAAAATTTAACGGGAAAATTAAACCCCTACTGCGTCCAATTTATCAAACAAGTAATTTGTGTCTTCATCGGAAAACGTTATGGGTAAACTAAGCGCACGCTCTAACATTTTTGATTGATATTTTTGTCGGCTTAATTTTCCCCCTGTACTTTCTAAATCTCTAAAAATATCCAAACTTGCCTTTAAAATAGCAAAATCACGTCCATTCAGTCCCGCTTGCGTACTCAGTGCCTTTAAACCAAAAGGCCCACTGTCGTGCATCATGAGTGCCGATTTATAGATACTAATTCCAGATTTTTGTGCCAATGCTTGTTCACAAAATTGCATCTGCCCACAACAGGCCGCGCGGATTATAAGTGTATTTGTTAGACGGTCTTCAGAATCTAGTCTCTTAATCAAAGACCTAAGATCATGACTTATCCAGCTTTGTGAAATGAAATCTACACTTGCTCGCTCTCGTGATTGTGTGGCTATTTCAACAGCTATTTCTAATGGCACTTCATGGTTTTGGTAAAGCCGTTTTGCCGCTTCCGAACTAACCATTGTTAACAGTTTTTCAACAACTAAAACAGGAAGCTCTCTTCTAGAAATAAAGTTTTCTTTAATCAGGTCATTATCATGATAAACATCCAACATCTGACTACCGAGCTCGGCACCAATTTCTGCACCATCATTTGCTGCGACCGAAGCAATAACGCGACTATCACCAAACCGTACAATCGCTTTAACCAAATCCCCGCCAATGTGTGAACGCTTAGAAATGGCCATCATTTTTGAAGCAGCTTTTGATCTCAATATTTCGAGTAAGTCACCCTCACCAAGTACGGGTGAAAATGTCAATACGGGTACAGCCACAGTGTCAACATCCTTGATCAATTTTTGAGCTATTTCGTAAGGCAAATTTTTTGAGTTTTTTAACGTTACGGCAAGAGCACGCCGTACCATTACCGCCGTATCGCGTGCTATAAACCAAAGAATTTCATCAACAATTTTTTTCTCACGCGACGTCAGCTCTAATGATTTAATACTTCGGCAGACTTTTTGTGCAAACACCGCTCTTACATCTCTATCTGGGTGAGAAACGAGCTTCTTCACATCTTCCGAGCTAATTTTTAATTGTGTTGCCATAATTTAAGTGCCTAGGTGAAAAGCAATCAGTAGAATATTATGGTGAATGAAATGTTTGTAAATATGGTGAACAAATAGTTTACATTAAAAGAGATACCGTAAGATTTAGTCCCAGAACCATTTTAATACACTGCCTGAAATGCACGCAATAATATACCTCAATTACGTTGAAACGGATAAAAATCACCGCCAAGTCCCATGATGCCTGTCAAAGCGTCAAGAGCGGTGAAACTCTCATGCATTAATTCCGTATCTTGCAAATCATTTGGTTCCAAATTTTCTCGATAATGCTTGTTGACCCATTTTGATAGTTGAGCAAATAGCTTATCATCAAGTAGCATTTTGGAGTTTGTATCTGCTAGCTCCACATCTGTTAAAACCACTCTTAACCGCAAACAGGCTGGACCTCCGCCATTACGCATAGATTGACGAACATCCACATATTTCACGGCACCAATAGGGCCATTACCCGCTATTAATTTATCACAATATAGTTTTGTAAATTTATTGTTTTCAGTTTCAGTTGGCGCGACCAATGTCAGCCTTTCTTCACCAGGAAATTGTACCAACATTGAGTTAAATAAATACGCAGTTATTGCATCATTTAATGGTACATCCTCGTTGGAAACCTCTACGAATTGGGGTTCAAACAAACCTGCGGCGGCTTTGGTAAGTGCCGCTAAAATACCCGCAGTGTCTTCGAAAGCAAGCTCATGATAAAATAAACATTGCTTAGCACCTACGCAAACAACATCATTATGAAAAGCTCCTGCATCAATGACTTGAGGAGATTGCTTCGCAAATACAGTATGTGCACCGGACAATTGGTGCCGTGAGGCAATAATATGGCTTGCTTGTAAAGTTTGCCGCGAGGGGAATTTTGTTTCCGCTAAGCCTGCCAGTGCATCACGGCCATAGACGAATAATTCAACCCCTTTTTGGCCTTGCTCAGCACAAAGTCTTACATGATTGGCAGCGCCTTCGTCGCTATATGATGATTGCATGGGTAAAGCGTCATGTACAACAGCATTTGGGAATGCCGCACGAAGTGCCCTGCCCGTTTGCTCATGCTCTATTGAACGGTGCAACATAGTCGAAAGATTAGCTGGCGTAAAATGCAAATTACCATCTGCGCAATCTGCCGATGGGCTGACCGTAGCCGCATTGGCAGACCACATACTCGAAGCTGAATACATATTACGAACTAAAATTGGGTTGGCACGCCATGCAGATTGTAGAACGTTTTCATCACTTCCCGAAAAACCCATAAAACGTAATTCTAATATATTCGGGCGAGCGTGCGGCGGCAATACACCTTGAACCAAGCCAGCGTCAGCCATAAGTTTCATCTTTTGCAAGCCCTGCAAAGCAGCCGCGCGCGGCTTTGCAATTAATCCTTTATTCTTAGCACTTGCAAGGTTTCCAGTTGATAATCCGCCGTAATTATGAGTTGGCCCAATGAGGCCGTCATAATTTGCTTCGTGCGCTAACATAAGGCTCTCCTTAACACGTTGATAGGCCTTTAGCAGGGTGAACTTCTACTGTATCAGATATTTGGCTCGCCATAGGCCATGCACAAAAATCTGCAGCATAATACGCCCCAGGGTTATGGTTACCCGATGCTCCGGGTCCACCAAACGGCAAAAACCCTGCCGCACCTGTTGTCGGGCGATTGAAATTAACCACACCAGCACGTATTTTACGGCGAAACATTTCCCAGTTTTTAGGATTATCGCTAATCAAGCCTGCTGAAAGGCCAAATTTGGTGTTATTTGCTTCATTTATCCCGGCTTCTAAAGATGGTACACGAATAATCTGCATCACTGGCCCAAAAATTTCTTCATCAGGAACTTGTTCGTCTGTAATATCAACAATACCAGGCCTGATAAAAGCGGGGCCGCGTGTCATAATTTTTGTTTGTCTAATGACATTACCGCCAAGCTTGTTCGCGCGTTCAACGACATGAGAAGCAATATTAGAACTAATTACAGGGCCGATGAATGCTTCTTCTGTATCGTTCCATGCCCCGACTATCATACTGTCTACCATTGAAACAATGCCGTCTTGTACGGCATCTCCAGCCTTGCCTTTCGGTAATAGTATTCGTCTTGCACACGTACATCGTTGGCCAGACGAAATGAACGCAGATTGTACAATAATGCTGGCAGCCGCTTGCACGTCGGCAACATCCCAGAGCAATAACGGGTTATTGCCGCCAAGCTCAAGTGCTAAAACTACTTCTGGACGACCGCCAAATTTTTCGTGAATAAACTTGCCTGTACCCGCTGCGCCCGTGAACAAGACACCGTCAATATGCGGATGATCTAGGACGGCGGTGCCCGTATTGCGTCCACCTTGAACCATATTTACAACACCCGCTGGAAAACCTGCTTGTTCAAAAAGGCTTATAAGGAATTCGCCAACTGCAGGACACTGTTCGCTCGGTTTAAATACAATCGTATTTCCAGCAATTAAGGCCGGAATGATTTGGCCATTTGGTAAGTGCGCCGGAAAATTATATGGCCCCAAGACAGCCATCACCCCATGTGGTCGATGTTGTAAATCAGCCCTGCCAAATGCGGTTTGGGTGGTTGATGTGCCTGTTCGCTCACCATATGAATTGAGTGATATATCAACCTTCCCAGCAACTGCAGCCGCCTCCCCATTTGCATCCCACAAGACTTTTCCGGTCTCTTTAGCGATTAGTTCACCTAATCTATCTTTATTTGCGAGGGCCAATTCCTTGAAACGTAAAACCAGACCGCTACGGTCTTGTATGCTTGTCTCAGACCAATCTTCAAATGCATTTTTTGCAGAACGAAAAGCCGCATTTACATCAATATTTGAGGCTTCGTTCCCTTGCCAAATTTGCGAACCATCTGCAGGGTTAATGCTAGCAAACCCACTCCCATTAGCCTGTTGCCATTGACCATTAATAAAATTACCCTTTGCCATTATCCAGTTCCTATTCGTGTCGCAAAAACTCTTGCTTTATCACCAGGTTTTAAGTTTAACGCCTTAATAACATCTCTTTGAAGATGTAAGGCATCATTTTCAAAGCTAGTTTTAGCATAAACCGCTCTAAAGTTATCAACCTGTTCATTACTAATGAGTGCATTGTGCGTTGCCTTCAAATTCGCTTGCTCAACAACTCTTAATACATGCGCATCTTTTACCGTTCTAATTTGGTCTCGTGGTGCGGCCATTGTCGGCCCGCCATCAAAAATATCAACATAGCCATCATACCGAAAACCTTCAGCCTCTAGTAACCTTCGTGCACCAACCCCATCAGGATGGGTTTTGCCTACAACTTCTTGAGCCTCTTCGGACAATAAATCTAAGTAAATCGGATATTTAGGCATTAAATCTGTGATGAATTGATTGTCAGTTTGTGCCGTAATTTCGTCAGCTTCGTTAAAGTCCATTTTAAAAAACTTCCGACCCAACGACTCCCAAAATGGTGAATGCCCTAGTTTATCAACTTGTCCTCGCAATTCTGAAATAATTTTATTTGCAATACGTTCAGGTGCCGTCGCAATCAACATATAACGCGCTTGTGATATCAAACGTCCCGCGCCAGTCCCCCGCATTTTACTTTTCACAAACAAAGTGCCAACTTCACTCGTGCCTGAATATTCATTGACGAGCAGCATAACATTCATATCAAAGTGACGGTTTGCAACACTAGAACTTTGTGCAATTTTTAGCATTTTGAAACTAAAGAATGGCTTGCTTATACCGACCTTAGCCTTGACAGCACTCACGCCTACAATTTCACCTGTATCATCGTCTTCTAACATTAATAAATAAATTTGATCTCCAGGCGTATCTATGTCTGCTGAAAAACTCTTTACTGATTTTTTCAGACGCGCTTCTAAGTCGCTATCTGGGACTGCAAGAGATGTAAAGCCCGGCCCAGCAGAGCGAGCAAGTTCTATAAAACTATCAAGGTCATCAGCACGTGCGGGTCTTACTATTAACATGTTATTTCTCTTAGGGTCTGTGTGTTATTGCTAAATTCTTAGCCTGCTTAGCATCAAATTCACCGGACGCTATTTTCATCAATATCAGAGCAGAAAGCCTTGCCCTCTCTGTTAAACTAGAAAGTACCATATATTCTCTATCAGAATGTATCTCCCCGCCGCGTACGCCCAATGTATCCACATTTGGACAACCACTTGCCCATAAATTATTACCTTCACAAACACCACCGCTAGGTTTCCACGAAACGGTGAGGCCCAATGCATCGCCTGCGCGTTTAACCCAGTCAAAAACAAGTGCATTGGCCGGTGCCATGGGCTTGGGTGGTCTGGTAAAACCACCCGTTAGCTCAGCTGAAATACCCTCTTCCATATTTGCAGTCGCAACCAAATCAGCGAGTTTCTCACTTATCCATTTTTGGTCTGATGCGTCGAGCATGCGTACGTTAAAACGACCAATAGCAAGCTCTGGAACAATATTTACTGCACCCCCACCATCAATTTTTGCCATGTTAAAAGTAACGCCTTCACGTTGCTCGTTTAATTCGTCCATTGCCACGGTCAAACGCGCCATTGCATTGATTGCGTTCCGACCTAAGTGATGTTCACGCCCAGCGTGCGCAGCAAGTCCTTTTATGATAATTGCAAAATTACCGCTGCCCTTACGTGCACCAGCAAGTGACCCATCAGCCAAAGATGGTTCATAAGTAAGCCCAATATGTGACTTGCTACCAAGTGTAGCCAATATTGCTGCAGAACCTGGAGAACCAATTTCCTCATCAGGGCTCAGTAGAACAGAATATCCAATTTTATGGGCGTTTGCGCTAGCTTCAAAAGCTTTTAGGGCTTCTAGCATTACCAATATGCCGCCCTTCATATCTGCCGTTCCAGGCCCGCCTAATATATCATCCTCCAATAGTTTTGTTTCTTGAAAGTGGCTGTTTTGCGGAAAAACCGTGTCATAATGCCCTGTGAGAACAATTTTAATATCCGCATCGGGACGTACTGATAGAAGAAGGGCCGGCTCATATTCTATGTCTTGAATATTTCCGTCTTGCTGAACTATTTTTCCCATTGACAATTTTGGCTCTGATAATTGACCAGGTAATTTGGAAAATGCGGCACATAATTTCGCTCGCATAATTTTCAATCCATCTTTGTTATGTGAACCGGAATTTATTTCAGACCAATCTATCAATTTTTCCTGCATAGCATTTTGTAGCTTGCTTATATTTCCCAGGACCAACTGTTCTTGTTCACTCAATTTCAGTTTAGATATTGTATTTTCAATATGTGCCATTTCTTACCTGATAATTTTAGGATTCGGTTCAAACAATTGTTCAAGCTACCAAATTTAAAGAAAAAATAACAGTTCTATTCATAAAAAAAACGCCCCACCGAGGTGGAGCGTTTTGCATAAAGTTTTGTCTATATTTAGGGCTTAATTGCTACCCGGAATAAGACGAATGGTCACTTCTGTACGGCGGTTTAAAGGCTCACGAACCCCGTCGCCAGTAGAAACAGCCAATGCTGTTTCGCCTTTTGCAGACTTAGTAATATTCGTGGTCGTAATGCCATTGCTCCGCAATTCAGACTCTACGCTGTTTGCACGGCGATTTGAAAGACCAACATTATAGCTTTGTGTACCAGAACTATCGGTATGACCTTCAATCACAATGCCAGAAACACTACACTGATTAGCAATACTGGCAGCATTCGCTACAACCGCTTTTGCCTGGTCTGTCAGCGCAGACTTATCCCATGGGAAATATACGCTAAACTCGGTCGAACCTGCATCACAAACGGAAACAACTCTAACCGGACATGCTGCCTGATCATAAGCAATCGTACCGTCCCAACACGTTATTGTCGGGCGGGTCGGACAAGAGGCAGCGTCGGAAACCGTGCTACCATCCCAACATTGAACCACAGGACGCGCAGGACAAGATGTACCCTCTTCAACCTGTGTACCGTCCCAACACGTCGTATAAACAATCGGCTGTGCAGGACATGAAGCCGTATCCAAGACACTGCTGCCATCCCAACAAGAATACATAACCGGTGCAGGTTTTGCACCAAATCTGTAACGAAGACCCGTCATAAGAGTATGGCTTCCCGCACCGCGCGCTGTTGAGTTAATGTTAGAAATATTACCAAAAACACCTGGTGTTGAAGAATTAACAAGATCCTGTGCAAAACCGTCAAAATCCAATTTACCAACATCTAAATAACGATACTGGGTATCCCAAATCAGATTGTCAGAAATTTTATACCCAAGGCCAGCCAGCAATTGCCAGGCAATCCCATTATCAACATCACTAAAACCACAAGTATTCCAACCTGGGCATGTCGGGCTATTAACTTGAACTGCACCATTTGGTTGACTGTGGGCAAAGGCGCTTAAATTGGCACGTGCCAATCCGATACCAGCACCTACATATGGCTGCCAGTCACCAAAATCTGAAAAATCATAAATAGCATTCAGCATGCCAGTTGTGATACGCATATCTGATGATGTGTTCCCAGCCTGGCTAATCGCACCCATATCATTCCAAAGCTGCGTAGCGTCTAATTCAAGGCGCCAGTTATTCCCAAACTCATAGCCAAGACCCAATGATGCAGCAACATTACCTTCACCTTCAACATCGCCAACAAGATCACCTGCTAAATCAACATCAGTTATAACGCCATAACCCACATTGCCACGTACATACCAACCAGAATCATCCGCAGATGCCAAAGTAGGTATAGCTAATAAAGCGACACTCGCCGCCGCTGAAAGAAGCTTTAACTTCATGTTATTCCCTCCGAATATAGTCAACCTAGCGTCGACTTAATTATATTTGCGATCACTCGCCTCTTCTATAAAACAATACCGAACACTTGACGCATACCGTTGCTTTGCAACTACACCAAGCTATTGTATTTGGCTAGTTGTTCATGTGTAAAAATCAACAATTATACATGGTTATTGTGTGTAGAGTTGCAAAAATGCACCATATTCACCAATGTTTAGCCAATAAAGCGAAATTGGTGATGCCACTTCCCATAACATTCCATAGAATCAGTAATATAATGGTGAGCTGTCAGGGATTCGAACCCTGGACCTACTGATTAAAAGTCAGTTGCTCTACCAACTGAGCTAACAGCTCCCAAAAGAGGGCGTTAATTAGGGTGCGCTTATGCAGAGGTCAAGGCCTAAATTTCGACTTTTGTCGGTTATTTACTGGCGCCTTTATTGGCATTATTTTTGCCAATTTCGCCTAAAATCACATGCAAATTTGTCAAAATCCCCTTCACGAATAGCGTGCCGAATACGTGACATAAGGTTTTGGAAATATGCAATATTATGCCAACTAAGCAGCATTCCCCCCAAAAGCTCACCACTTCTAATTAAATGATGTAAATATGCCTTGGAATAATCACGACTAGCTGGACAGTTTATTGAAGGATCAAGGGGATCCAAATTTTCAGAAAACTCTGCACGTTTGATATTATAAGACCCAAAATCACTCCACACCTGACCATGACGACCTGACCTTGTAGGCACGACACAATCGAACATATCTACACCGCGGGCAACAGATTCCACTAAGTCTATAGGTTTGCCAACACCCATAAGATAGCGAGGCCGCGTGGCTGGCAAATATGGCATGACATTCTCTAGTGTCTCCACCATTGCGTCATGCCCTTCCCCCACGGCTAAGCCACCAATAGCGTACCCACCATAACCGATACCGTTGACCTTTGTATCAACACTAGCCTGCGCACTCACTTGTCTTAAATCAGAAAAAGTAGACCCTTGAATAATAGCAAACAATGATTGTAAGTCACGCTCACCAAATGCGGTCAGCGATCGTTTTCCCCAACGTAAAGATAATTCCATTGAGCCCGCAGCTTCGTCGCGAGTGGCAGGAAAATTAGTACACTCATCTAATTGCATACAAATATCTGCACCCAGCAATTTTGCTTGAATTTCTATGGAACGTTCTGGACTTAACATATGTTTAGAGCCATCCAGATGGCTTTGAAATTCCACGCCTTTTTCGCTCATTTTACGAAGCTTAGACAAAGACCAAACCTGAAATCCTCCGCTATCCGTGAGCATAGGTCCGCGCCATCCGGAAAAACTATGCAAACCACCAAGTTTTGCTACGCGATCTGCTCCTGGGCGTAACATTAAATGATAGGTATTCCCTAAAATGATGTCCGAACCAGCATCTCGAACTTGATCCATATATAAGGCCTTGACTGTGCCCGCCGTACCAACAGGCATAAAGGCTGGAGTGCGAATGTCTCCGCGCGATGTTTTAAGAACACCTGTGCGCGCTGCCCCCTCTGTTGCATGAATGTCAAACGCAAAATCAGCCATTATTCTTCCATAATAAACTCGTATCACCATAGGAATAAAAGCGGTATTTATTCTCTATGGCGTATTTATAAGCAGCTTGCATTATATCTAGTCCGCAAAACGAGCTTACCAACATGAACAACGTAGATTTTGGCAAATGAAAGTTAGTCAGCATTCCATCTATGATTTTAAAATTATATCCTGGTGTTATAAAAATATCTGTTTCTTCACTCCGAGGCTCAAGAAAACCTTTGGAATTTGCACAGCTCTCAAGAGCACGTAATGCCGTCGTACCAACAGCTATGACTTTCCCACCTGACCGTTTTATCCGGTTGATACGTTCAGTATTTTCAGCATCGATTGTATACCATTCAGAGTGCATATTATGGTCGTCTGTATCGTCACATGTCATGGGCAAAAAAGTCCCCGCACCCACATGCAATGTCAAATAGGCAATTTCCACACCAGCTTTCTCAAGTTTTTCTAGAAGCCGCGAAGTAAAATGCAAGCCAGCAGTCGGTGCTGCAACAGACCCTTTTTGGGCTGCAAACACCGTTTGATAGTCTTGATTATCCTGGTCATCGACGACACGTTGCCTGGAAATATATGGCGGTAAAGGCATTTTACCAACATTTTCAATGGCTTGTTCCAATTCGTGTCCACTTAAATTAAACTTTAATTCAGTATCCCCACCTTTTACTTTTTCAATAATTAGGGCATTCAATGCATCTGAGAACCTGATTGCATCACCCTGTTTTAACCTTTTTGCAGGACGGGCAAAAGCGCGCCAACTATCCTCTGATAATTGTTTATGCAAATTAAAGTCTATATTTACATCCCCACCTCCACCGTGCGAACGAGCAGGCCGAACGCCTGTTAAGCTTGCACGCATAACTTTGGTTTCATTGAGCACCAACACATCACCTGGGCACAATAAATTAGCCAAATCACGCGCAATATAATCCGTAAATCTACCTTCTTTAACTTGAAGTAATCGAGAGCTATCTCTCGGACTGGCAGGTCTAAGCGCAATACGCGCTTCTGGCAATTCAAAGTTAAAATGCTCGACGTCCATTAACTACGCCCCGACCAGAATCTATGCAGAAACAACTTTCACAATATTACCTGGCACCACTGGTGGCTCACCTTTGGGAATTGCATCTACATGTTCCATGCCACTTTCAACCTCACCCCAAACGGTATATTGCCCATCAAGAAAATTGGCATCATCAAGGCAGATGAAGAATTGTGAACTGGCTGAATCTGGGTTGGATGAACGCGCCATAGAGCAAACACCACGAGCATGTGGAGCGTCTGAAAATTCTGCAGGGATATTCTTACCAGAACCTCCCATGCCCGTTCCGTCAGGGCAACCACCTTGCGCCATAAAACCGTCGATTACACGGTGGAATGTGAGGCCATCATAATAACCATCTTCAACGAGCGTAGTTATCTGCGCAACGTGTTTAGGTGCAAGATCAGGACGAAGTTTAATAACTATGTCGCCGCTATCTACAGTCATAATTAGTTTATCAGCCATTTGTAAATCCTTGTTTTTATAGAAAATTGTTTAGATATATAAGTATGAATATAATAATTTCAATTTATTTTTTTCAAACGTGTGGGTATTTCAACATCACAAACATTAGGTGCTTTTCCAGTGTCGCTTATAAGTGAATTAACATAAGCTTGGAAAACATCTGAGTCAGTACGCAAAACTTGTACATATATCCTGTCTTCTTCTGGGATATCCGCCGCCACACGCATCGAGATAAGTTCATCAGGAACGAAGTTAGTATCTTCGCTTGCCGAGCCTATTTTTATTTTTGTTAGACCTTCCCTTCCCCAAATAGTAGTCCCCCAAATCGAATATTTCATATCAAGAGACGAGTATTCATGACGCATCAAAAAGAACTGACTATTTGCACTGTTTTCAGGATCACCGCGAGCCATAGATGTTACACTTTTACAATGTAATCCCCATGCTTCAACTTTACCATCTTTCGTCATAAATGCCTGCGAGGAAGGTTTCGTCGCTACAGGCATAGCTTTGTAAAATCCAGTATCAACTTCACCTGCCTCTGTCGCTCGGCGACTTATGAGTGTAACAGGCAGTTCGCTCGGTGCGCGTCTAAATGTAAATTCACTAGCAAGATCAGGTAAATCAGAATCGCCAGTTCCATCTCCACCCGGATCACCCGTTTGGTTCATAAAGTTTTTAATAACGCGGTGAAAAGTTATGTTGTCGTAATATTTGCGGCGGGTCAGTGTTTTTATTTGCTCCACATGTTTTGGTGCAAATTCTGGCATCATTTCTATTACAAATGTGCCGTATTTTGTTTTTATATATAGGGTATTTTCCAAGTCCGGTTCACGCCAATCTGCGTCCGTTGTATCGGGTAAATTATAGTCTATTTCCTGCGCTTCAGTAATTTCTGGTGCAGTTTTTATGGGCTGTTTTTCTTCAGCACAAGCCGAAGTAAATAAAAATCCAGCCGCCAAAAGAGACAAAGAAATACGAGTCATCATGAATATTTTTCCTCAAGTCTTTTCTTTACAGACACGCTTACAAACGGGGTTACATCACCGCCTAGCTTGGCAATTTCCTTTACCAATCTAGAAGCAATTGCCTGATTTTGCGCATCCGCCATTAAAAAAACCGTCTCAATATCCGGGTTAAGTTTATGGTTCATACCTACCATTTGATACTCAAACTCGAAATCGGACACGGCCCTTAATCCACGTACTATCATGGAAGCCCCAATGTTTTCAACAAAATGTATCAGCAAACCTTCAAAAGAAAGCACCTCAACTTCGCAATCACCTTTTATATCTGCGAGAGCTTCTTTGACCATATCTGTGCGCTCTTCAAGTTTAAATAGCGGGTTCTTACCAGTATTGATTGCCACACCGATGACCAGTTTATCGCACAACTTACAAGCACGCCTAATAATATCTAAATGCCCATTGGTCATAGGATCAAATGTACCAGGATAAAGGGCCGTTCTTTTTGTCAGTTTTGTCATGAAGCTCTTATAACCGCATTCAGCTTTCGCTGTCATCCTTTATTGCAGGTGCATTTCCGCCTTCACTGCCTGCTCCATTCTCATCATCTTCGGTTTCTTCGATGCGTTCGACCGACACCACGTGTTCGCCGTCTTTAACGCGGATGACCATGACACCTTTAGAGGAGCGGCTGATTATGCTGATGTTTTTCACTGGGCATCTAATGAGCTGCCCACCATCAGTAACTATCATTAATTGATCTTCATCAGCAATCGACATTGAACGGACCAATTTCGCGTCTTTTGCAGCTTTACGACCCAAATCTTGGGCCGTTACACCCTGCCCGCCGCGGTTCATACAGCGGTAATCATAGCTAGATGAACGTTTTCCGTAACCGTCTTCGGCCAGAGTTAACAAAAATTGTTCCGCTGCTTCCAACTCGATTTTGCGTTCCATAGATAGAGAATTATCGTCTTCTGCTGCGAACGCCTCACCAGGTTCCGCATTGAGCGCTCTACGTTTGGCATTCGCGTGTTTCATATAAGCCCGCGCTTCGTCGGTTTCTATTTCCACATGGCGTAGAATGGCCATAGAGATAACTACGTCGCCATCCGCCAGTTTAACGCCGCGCACACCACTCGATGTGCGGCCAACGAAACGGCGGATATCGGTGACTTTAAAGCGGATAGACTTTCCGTTGGCAGTCGTCAGCAAAACATCATCTTCTTCAGTACACAACCTTACCGCAACAATACCGTCACCTTCGTCGGGCTTCATGGCTATTTTACCATTACGGTTAACCCGCGTGAAATCGGCAAGCGAGTTACGGCGAACACCGCCCGAGCGTGCCGCAAACATGATATCCATGTCCTTCCAGCTATCCTCGTCTTGCGGCAATGCCATAATAGAATTGATTTGCGCATCCTTGTCCATTGGCAAGATATTGACCAAAGCCTTACCACGTGTATTGGCACCCCCTATAGGTAATTTCCATACTTTAAGCTTGTAGACAATCCCGGTTGAAGAAAAAAACAATACCGGCGTATGGGTAGAAGCCACAAACACCGTGGTCACATAATCATCGTCCTTCATGGACATGCCTGAACGACCACGGCCGCCTCGTCTTTGGGTGCGATAAGTATCAAGCGCAGTCCTCTTGATATAACCAGCCGCAGTTACCGTGACCACCATATCTTCTTCGGTGATGAGATCCTCATCTTCAAAATCCATACCACCTTCAACAAATTCCGAACGGCGCGGTACTGCAAACAAGCCTTTAATTTCAGCTAGTTCTTCTTTGATAATATCCATAACACGTTGGCGTGACCGCAAAATATCCAAAAGGTCAGTTATGCGCGCAGCTAGTTTTTCAGCCTCAGAAGTAATATCTTCCATGCCAAGACCTGTCAGACGGTGCAAGCGAAGATCAAGAATGGCTTTTGCTTGTTCTTCAGTAAGTTGAATATTCCCGTCATCCAATAAGATAGAGCGCGGATCAGCTATTAATGTGATAAGTGAGGCCATTGATTGAGCGGGCCACGTGCGCGTTAGTAAATTTTCACGCGCTTCTTTAGGGTTAGAAGAACCCCTAATAATTTTTATGATTTCATCTATATTTGAAACAGCTGTCGCCAATCCCACCAAAATATGAGCACGCGCACGTGCTTTGCTGAGGTCAAATTTTGTACGGCGTGCGATAATTTCTTCGCGAAAACCTAAGAACGCTTCCAACATTTGACGCAAATTCATTTGCTGTGGACGCCCTGCGTTAAGCGCGAGCATGTTTGATGCAAAATTTGTCTGAAGTTGGGAAAATCTAAATAATTGGTTCAAGACAATATCTGGTACTGCATCTCGCTTAAGCTCAATAACAATGCGCATACCTTCACGATCGCTTTCGTCGCGCATATCTGATATGCCTTCAATGCGTTTTTCACGCACATGTTCGGCAATTTTCTTGATCAAATTTGCTTTGTTGACCTGGTAAGGAATTTCAGTGAATACAATTGCCGTCCGATCTTTTTTGAACTCTTCAAGATGATGCCGCCCGCGCATAATAACGGAGCCGCGCCCCGTAAGTAGACCTTGCCGCGCACCAGATTGCCCTAAGATCAAAGCCCCCGTTGGGAAATCTGGCCCGGGTATAATATCCAACAAACCTTCATCACTTATTTGCGCATCATCCATTAATGCTAATGTAGCATCAATGACTTCGCCTAAATTATGTGGAGCAATATTGGTCGCCATACCGACGGCAATACCCCCAGCACCATTGACCAATAAATTAGGGTATCGCGCCGGTAAAACTGAAGGCTCGCTCTCAGACGCATCATAATTTTCCTGAAAATTGACAGTGTCTTTTTCAATATCAGCAAGTAAATGCGCAGCCGGTTTATCCATCCGGACTTCGGTATAGCGCATGGCGGCAGGACGGTCTCCATCAACCGAGCCAAAATTGCCTTGCCCATCTAAAAGTGGCAATGACATTGAAAAGTCCTGCGCCAACCTTACCAGAGCGTCATAAACGGCATTGTCACCGTGGGGGTGATATTTACCAATGACGTCCCCAACTACCCGCGCAGACTTCTTATAAGGCTTTTCACGAACAAAGCCATTTTCGTGCATGGAATATAGAATACGGCGGTGAACAGGTTTCAAACCATCACGAACGTCAGGTATGGCACGACTAACAATGACGCTCATTGCGTAATCAAGATAGGACCTGCTCATCTCGTCTTCGATGTTTATTGGTGAAACACCTAACGCAATTGGAGGTTCCCCACCGCTATCAGGGTCGTTTGGTGGTAAAGATTTACCGCCATCATTTTCATCGTTTTCATCAGACAATTTATTAACCCGTTTTTTGCGAATTTATTGGCAATTTACCAAAATCCAGCCTTACACCGAATCGTGTATTTTCACCAAAGAAATATAACATTTTTGGGCGTGTTCGGCAATCAAATGTATGATAAAATCACAGCTAAATTTGTTATTGTCTAAGCAATGTTTTCCGCTTGTTTAGGCACAGTAGTTAGTGCCTCCATTATAGTTTTCACCAAACCTATGCGTGATAATGGTTTCGATACATAACCATTCATACCAGCAGCTAAACATCTGCCTTTATCGCCTGTCATAGCATTAGCGGTCATAGCAATTATTGGCACTTCGCCATAAACTGAACCACTACTTCTAATTAATTTTGTGGCTTCTAGCCCACCTAACACAGGCATTTGCAAATCCATAAGGACGAAATCAAATAATTGTGTTTCCAAGACATCAATGGCTTCACGACCATTTCGGGTAACAACGATTTCCAGTTGATAGGGTTCTAATAACAATAACAGGACTTCCAAATTAATTTCGTTGTCTTCCACAACAAGGCAGCGTTTTCCCGTAATTTCTGAAGTAATAAGTGGTGCTTCTTCACAAGAAATTAGTTCAACAGATTTTGTCTCAGCTATGGCCGTCATAATGAACATCCGAAAATTTGACCCCTTACCCAAAACACTTTGTACTGTAACATCACCGCCCATCAATCGGCATAAATTACGTGTGATGGCCAAGCCAAGCCCTGACCCGCCAAATTTCCGAGTTGTGCCATCATCAGCTTGAACGAAGGGATTGAACAACTTACCAATATTCTCCTGACTTAACCCAATCCCAGTATCTTGGATGGACAACTCTAATACATAGCCATCATCGTCTTGATGCCCAGTAGCCGTTACTACGACGCGGCCCTTTTCAAGCGTAAATTTCAAGGCATTGCTTATCAAATTATTTAAACACTGACGTATTCGCGTAGGATCAGCTAGAATATGAGACTGCAAATCTTTTTGTTTTTGAAATATTAATTCTATATTTTTTTGGTCGAAAACAGGTTTCCAGAAAGCAAATGTATTGTGTAATAAATCATGCAAATTCACTTCTAATTTTTCTAATGTAATGCCTTCTGCCTCAATTTTGGAAATGTCTAGAATGTCATTCAACAATTCAAGTAAGCTACCGCCACAATCATGAATTAATTCAATTTTCCTAAATTGGTTATCGGTCAATTCCTCAGTTTTCAAAATATCAGACAACCCCAAAATACCATTTAAAGGTGTGCGTAATTCATGGCTCATATTTGCTAAAAATGCGGATTTAGCATGGTTGGCTTTCTCAGCATCATCGCGCGCATCTTCTAACTTTTGCTTAAGCTTGTCCTGCTCTATCTTGTATTCAACAATAGACTTTTTAGACTTTTGTCCTGCCCAAACAAACCCGAACAATGTCATAAGATAAGCAAGCGTAACGATGAGCGCCAATATGAACGCCGTGTCCAGTCTCGATTGGTACAAAAACCAACCGATTAACATCATGTACGGCACGGCTACTAAAAATGCCGGTTTTGGCTCTGAGCGATATTGGCTAATGACTTGCAAAAAACCTATTCCGAGCATTGTAATAGCTAAGTAATCGTATTTGCCACCACCCGCAGTCCAAACCATGAAAGGCGCGACACCCCATATAGCAGCAGTTAATATACCAAAAAATTGGCTGACCAACCCATAAGGTTGCGCATTTATTTCATTTTTGAATTTTCCTAAGCGCGGCAATACTACGCTTGAAAGAATAAGAGCGAGCCAAACGCCAGAAGTCATAGGCCCCATGGCTAAAAAAACTGCGCCAGCCCAAATCACAGCCAATACAACCTGTTTTACAACAGGTTCTTCCACATGCGTCAACGTATTGACGAATTCTGTTGCTTGAACTTGTTTTTCCTTAGTCACTTCCAATACGAGCCCCATATTTCCCACAAGATACTCTATTAATGAGAAGCTCCTAAGAATTCCCTAACAAATACTTTGTATTCGTTAAACATTCGCGCTCTAATTGTAAATTTACTTGGAAAACGCAGGTTTTCTTAAAACGGAATGTCATCATCCATATCAAAGTTTTCGGCAGGTCCTTTTTGTTCAGATGCTGAGCGTGCACCGCCGCCGCCCTGGCCATATCCTGGATCTTGATTGTAGCCGCCACCGCCGCCACCGCCGCCGCCACGGCTATCGAGCATAATCAATGTTCCGCCAAACCCTTGCAAGACGACTTCAGTCGTATATTTATCATTGCCGTCCCGGTCTTGCCATTTGCGTGTTTGTAAAGAACCCTCGATATAAATCTTAGAACCCTTCTTCAAATAATTTTCCGCAACACGCACGAGGCCATCGCCAAAGATGACAACGCGGTGCCATTCTGTTTTCTCGCGTTTCTCACCAGATTGTTTGTCTTTCCAGCTATCTGTCGTTGCAACAGATAGTGTGGCGACTTTACCGCCATTATTCATAGAGCGAATTTCAGGGTCGTTGCCTAAATTTCCAATCAATGTAACTTTATTTAATGAGCCAGCCATATCATTTCACCTTTTAATGTATTCTAATTATGTTCCAATCAATCATATTAGACAAGTCTTGGATTTGACTAAGGTCTGACCCAGTTTAATGATTCTGTCCATGATGAATTTTCATAGTGCCGTACATTTCTACTGCGCGTATATAGAAATGGTTCTACGTTTTAGGGTCAGGACCTAGATAGTTTGCGTATTTCATCAAAAGTTTGATCCCTTACAAGCTGGCCATTTCGCCAAACCTCTTGGAGTTGATTTTCTCTATTTCCCAATTCCGTTCTCCGAATTGTCTTATAAATACCAATATCTTTAACGAGGGCTTGGCGCCCACGTTTTGATTTTTTTCCTGGGTCAGTGATTGGGTCTTTGTAAACTTCTCTCCAGTTACTTTCGTCGGTAAATTTTATGGCGTTAGCTTTCATTGCCCAGTTCATTATATCACGGTGGATATCTCGCTGTAACAACGCTCCCCCCATTCCAAAAGCAATGTTCTCTGCGCTCCAACCTCGTTTTTTAAGTCTCTGCAAAATGGCTTCAATAGAAAGTGCATGTACGCCGTCACCTTGTATAACCCGAACATAAGGCGGAAGAACTTTATAGCCGCGTAAATTTATTTTATAACCGAAAATATCATCAAGACTTTCAACGACATCAACGCAAACCTTGATCGGATTACCACTATCAGGCCGAACGACCAAAGTACCACCGTTCTCCATAACTTTATTTTTCAGATGACCGCCCCAAATGTTTTTAACAGCACTAAACAGATCATAGCTATCAGAGACCACTGCAAATACCCGGTCTTCGCCACCAAACTGTTTGATCATATTGTCATAAGCTTCCGTTTCGCGCGACCTTCCCCATGCCGTCATCGTCGAATGCTCTGAAGCAGGGATGGAAAACCCAGCCATGTCCACATTGTAATAATTACGCCCCTCCAGCAAAGCACTAACGGTATCAGTACCTTGAAAATTGACCAAATGTGCCAACCCACCGATTGATGCCGCCTCGTAGGAGGTAGACCCCCGCGCCCCAAAATCATGTAATTTAAATGGCAATTCAGCCTGAGGTTTTTCGCAAGTTTCTTGCAAATATTTGCCAATAATCTGCTTCACATGCCAAGACAGTGTCGCCACAGTCGTCGGGTACCATACTGCTCGCAATAGCGCAGTTTCGATATAAGATGTCAACCAAGGAACTTCTGGGTCTGTATTTTCTACTTGCACCACTACATTTTTTATTGGGAGAACGCACCCTTCTCTCACCGCTTCAATACGCAAGGGTAACACCCCTTTATGTTTTTCCAAAATATGCACCCAACCTTGACGATTAAAGGGCACACCATGGGCGCGCCAGAGTTATTCTGCATAGTCGATTTCTTCACGGGTAATTGCTCTTGAAAGACACCGCTTTAAATAGGCCTGAAGCCCGAAAAACAACATTTTATTAAACCTGCCACCCCGAGCTTCAATATAGCTAGACACATATTCTGTGTCAGGAGGATATTGCAAATAATGCGACGCTTTATAACTGTCCACATCAGTTAGGAGCGAAAACTCACCTGGTTGCCACTTTCTAATGCTCATACTTTAACCTACAAAAAACCCAACTCTAACTCGGTTTTTCAACATCTTTATTATGATTAAAACTGTTTTTAATGATTATCAATAGCTCCAACCCAACCATCAGTGAAAAATATACGATACCCATTATTAGCGGTAAATGCGGGTTTTCGGTGAAAATACCCTGCACATTTAAGCTCTCATAATAATTATTGGCCGTGAGAAACGCCTTATTTAAGCCCTTCTCCGGTAAGCTTGTCTCGCCAAAAGCAATAACAGCAACAGCAAACAGATATAAAAATCCGGATAATATAGACGTCTTCAAAACCTTGGTGCGTTGCTGTGCATCTTTTTCCCCAAATAAATACCGCAATCGGGTCACAAGGAGCCCTAAATATAAGTAAAGTATTACATTGTTTTGCGCACCAGAATTAAGCATTAATGCGACAACACCATAAACTGGGAAAAGGAATAAAATAGTGACCTTGCGCGGAAAAACGAGCGTAAATATTGCGGAATGAACAAGGATGAATTCAAAGCCCATCAGAAGCGCAAGCGTAGTGACACGCGGCAAATCGGCTGCTGTTGGTGCCGTCCACAAGCGCCACATCTCGTATACAAGCAAAGCATAGATAACTATGTTAGTCCAAGCGAGAATGCGCCATATTGAATGCGTCTTCATATTAAAGACCTCTTAAATTTTTATTCTTTGGAAACTTCGATTTTGGTAATTTTGTTTTTGCCTTGAGACACATAATAAACGCTCACTTCTTTACCATTTGCCGCCACCATTTCATCTGTTATATAGTATTCAAAGGACATCCTGTCATGCCCAGTTACATCCAGATAAACCATACCTGGAAGATCGCTCATCGTTGGCGCATCTGCACCGTCCAAAACGCCCGTAATTTCAACCCAATGTTCTTGAATTCCGTCTGTATTCCCCACTAAGGATACACCGTCCAGCAGCATATCTGCCAGGTCAGTTTCCAATTCACTTGTATAATTAATTGAGACATATTCTCCAACCATTTTGGTAAGATCAGATGGATCAATTGCGACGGCTTCTACATTTAGCGAAAATGATACCTGCATGTCACGTTTTGGGAATTCAATGCTGACCGAGAACATTGGGTATGCACCGTCTTCGACAGAAACAACCTTACCGAATTCACTCAGTATATCATCATTCGGATTTCGTAGAACCTCTTTATGTGCAATATGTTCGCTTTGAAACAATAGCTGACCATCACTATTATAGACTGAATATTTCACATTTGGGCCTGACTTAACAAAATAATCACCCGTCTTGCTCGTCCATATGCCTGATTGCCCAAGTTCCAATTGAACAGCATCACTCGTCGGTAAAAAGAGTTCTAAAAATGCGCCTTCACATGCGCTAATTAGATATGCAGACAATGTTGCATCTGGGTCACGTGCGTCGTTAAGTACTGTTCCCACTTCCCATAGGCGTACACACTCTTGAGTAAGTTCTGACCAACTATAGCCAGCCGAACCAATACATCCGTGAATGTCTCTATCTGCTCCAACACTTTCAGTTGGCACATCAAGACTATGTTCGCTCTTAGGCGAGCAAGCAGAAATAGCCAGGCAAACAAATAACCCAATTCGTGCAAATATTAGTCTCATGACATACCCTCCCAAATTATCTTGGATTAGTTTGCCTAATTTTTAATAAAATACAATGAAATTAACTTGTTGCGAAAGGAAAGCTTGAAAATTCTAGAGCATGGAGCGTTAAGCTAGAGCCACTTTGTATGATGGGATTTATACCCTCCGGCGTTATTTTTGGCATAATTAATATCGGAGAAATGTAGGATTAATATTGAAACAATTTAGGCTGGTGGGTGATAACGGGATCGAACCGCTGACCCTCTCCGTGTAAAGGAGATGCTCTACCATCTGAGCTAATCACCCCCATTTCAACATGGGTTGCCTAAATTAATCAATGGGCTGTTACCCCGCCATGATCTTGTGAACTATCTTTGGAAAGCATCCCTGACAATTCGGCCTCGTCTTTAGCTGTCCATTTTACTGGTGTCAAAGGTTTCGTGAGCGCATTTTGCAATACTTCATCAACCGTCGCCACAGGGATAATTTCCAACTTAGATTTTACGTTGTCGGGGATATCTGCCAAGTCTTTAGCATTGTCAAGTGGGATAAGGACTGTTTTTACACCACCGCGGAGTGCCGCCAGTAATTTTTCCTTAAGACCACCAATTGGAAGCACTTGGCCGCGCAATGTAATTTCGCCCGTCATTGCAATATCCTTGCGGACTTTTATGCCCGTCAGCACAGAAACTATCGCTGTTGCCATACCAACACCAGCAGACGGACCGTCTTTTGGCGTCGCACCTTCGGGCACATGGACATGGATATCTGTTGTACGGAACACCTTTGGGCTGATACCAAATTTTGGAGCCCGAGATTGCACATACGCATTTGCCGCTGAAATACTTTCCTTCATCACATCTTTTAAATTGCCAGTAATTGTCATCTTACCACGCCCAGACATAGAAACGGCTTCGATTGTCAGGATATCACCACCTGCAGCTGTCCATGCCAATCCAGTAACCATACCGATTTGATCTTCGTCATCAGCTTCACCAAAACGGAATTTTTGCACACCAAGAAAATCATTCAAATTCTTTTTGGTAATGTTTATTTTTTTCGTTTCGCCCGCAACAATCTTTGCTACAGATTTACGAGCCAGCCTAGCCAGTTCACGCTCTAAACTACGTACGCCTGCTTCACGCGTATAATACCGGATTATATCTCTAAGGGCTTCTGTTTGAACAACAAATTCACCTTTTCGCAGCCCGTGGTTTTTAATCTGTTTAGCTAACAAATGTTGCTCGACAATTTCAACCTTTTCATCTTCGGTGTAACCTGGAATACGAATAACTTCCATTCGGTCAAGAAGCGGCGGTGAAATGTCGAGTGTATTGGCAGTTGTCACGAACATCACATCTGAAAGATCGTAATCTACTTCTAAATAATGGTCATTGAAATTTGCGTTTTGTTCTGGATCAAGAACTTCCAATAGAGCAGCCGAAGGATCGCCGCGCATATCGCTCCCCATCTTGTCAATTTCATCGAGCAAAAACATGGGATTCGTGTATTTGGCCTTTTTCATGCGCTGAATTATGCGACCAGGCATAGACCCAATATAAGTGCGGCGATGACCTCGTATTTCACTCTCGTCGCGCACACCACCAAGGGATACACGCACAAACTCACGCCCAGTTGCCTCGGCAATAGATTTCCCAAGTGACGTTTTACCAACGCCAGGTGGGCCAACCAAACATAAGATTGGGCCTTTAAGTTTCTTCATGCGGGTTTGCACAGCGAGATGTTCGATAATTCGTTCTTTGACTTTATCGAGCCCATAATGATCGCGGTCAAGAATGGTTTGTGCTTCATCCAAATCCTTGCGAACACGTTTTTTCTTGCCCCAAGGGACTGATAAAAGCCAATCAAGATAATTGCGAGACACATTGGCTTCTGCCGACATCGGGCTCATTTGCGAAAGCTTTTTAAGCTCAGATTGCGCTTTCTTACGTGCTTCTTTGGTAAATTTAGTTTCCGAGATGTTTTTTGTTAAATCCGCGATCTCATCATTATCTTCTTCACCACCAAGCTCCGTCTTAATAGCCTTCATTTGCTCGTTTAGGTAATATTCGCGTTGGGTTTTTTCCATTTGTCGTTTAACGCGACCACGAATTTTTTTCTCTACTTTTAGAACGCTAATTTCGCCTTCCATTAGTGTAAACACTTTTTCAAGTCGTTTTGACACATCAACTTCGGACAAAAGCTTTTGTTTCTCAGCTATTTTCACATTCAAATGTACAGCAATCGTATCAACCAGCTTGGCCGCATCTTTGGTGTCCGCAACAGCTGTAACAATATCTTCAGATATTTTCTTGTTGAGTTTTACATATTTTGTGAATTGATCAAAAACACTGCGCATTAGAACCTTGGTTGTCTTAGTTGCCTTGCCTTTACTTTTTACAGGCACGGCATGGGCTTCAAAGTATTCGGCTTGTTCAGTAAATTGAACAACCTGCGCCCGCACACCACCTTCGACAAGTACGCGTACTGTACCGTCCGGTAATTTTAGCAACTGTAATATTTTTGCAATACACCCGATATTATGAATATCATCTATTGTTGGGTCTTCTGTTTTGGCGTTTTTTTGGGTCAGGAGCAGAATTTTTTTATCCGCTTTCATTACCTCCTCAAGCGCTTTGATTGATTTATCACGCCCAACAAATAGAGGCACCACCATATGGGGGAATACTACAATATCGCGCAGTGGTAGAACTGGTAATGTTTGTTTTTCTGTCATAACTTTGTTTTCAACTCACTTGTTGTCTATCATCCAAATATGGGAGGACTATTTGCGTATATCAACCCATAGACATGAAAGAAATCATAATATTTATGCTCTAAAGAAAAAGCTATTTCCCCTTAGACAATATGTATTAAACCATAGGAAGATGTTCCATTAAGCTTGGTCCAACGCGTATCGGTTCCGCGCGGATGGCTAATCCGGTTTTATTGTCAATATCTACATATACTCCACATAGTGTGCCTTCTCCGCTCGCCGTTTCAAAGCGACCACCACGCATTCTGGTGGTGAAACGGTGAATAGGTTCGGCTTTATCCATACCGATAACACCGGAATAATCACCACACATGCCTGCATCAGTTTGGTAAGCTGTGCCATTTGGTAAAATACGCGTATCAGATGTGGGCACATGTTGATGCGTGCCGACTACTAACGAGACACGACCATCACATACATGCCCCATAGCTTGCTTTTCAGAAGTGGCTTCTGCGTGTATATCCACTAAAATAGCATCAGCAACTTCCCCTAGCGGGCAAGCATCCAACTCTTTTGCAATCGCCACAAATGGATCGTCCAATGCATCCATAAACACGCGGCCAAGCACATTGACCACCAAAAGACGGTAACCACCAATATCATATAGACCGGAGCCATTGCCCGGCGCTGTGCCTGCTGGGTAATTAACGGGACGCAGTAAACGTGGTTCTCGCTCAATATAAGTAAGTGCATTAGCGTTATCAAAACTGTGATTACCAAGCGTGATGACATCTGCACCAGCATCGTAAAGCTCGCCCGCCGTTGCTTCGGTGATACCAAAGCCACCAGCCGCGTTTTCGCCGTTAATGACAACGGCGTCCAAGCTCAAATCTTTGCGTAGACGTGGCAGATGTTTACTTATTGCTTTACGCCCGGAACGTCCCACCACATCGCCAAAAAATGCCAATCTCATAGGTAAGGTCTCATGTAAATGTCCTAAATCCTGTTTCTGTCAGCACACCATCCAATTTCTCGTCGTATTGGTCCGTGGGCACTGTCGGCACTTCTTGCCCAGCGTATGCCACGCCGCAAGCATAGATTTCACCGGCATTCGATTCTATTTGGCGTAATGATGCCAGTGTACGGTCATAAAACCCGCCACCATAGCCAAGTCTGTACCCATCTCGTGCATATGCTAACATAGGTAAAAGCACAATATCCGGTGTAACCAATGCCGCGTTTCGCATGGGTTCGCGCGTCCCGAACGCCCCGCGCCTCAGCTTATCGCCTAGTGTGAAATTACGAAATTCAAGCGGGTGTGCTTTTCGCTTTATGCACGGCAAGGCGAGAGTATGCCCTGCGTCTTGCAAAGCGTGCATCAAAGGCAAAACATCAATCTCAGAATGTATAGGAATAAAGGCCGCGACGCAGACTTTAACTCTATCTAGCCCGTTCCCTATATCTGGCCAATGGCGTAAAAGTTCAATACCCGCACCAGGTTGATCCGCAGCCAATTTGGCGCGGATCATTTTAGCCGCATTACGCGCCTTAGTTTTGTGAATAGAATCAAATTTCATTGACCCTTTATCGCAAATTTAATAGCTTTTTAAAAGACCTACGTTCACAGGCCAAAAAAATTTTATTGCCAGATATAGACCAAAAGAACACTGTCATAGCTGGCATCCATACCAATAAATCAATGATTTTCGAGTTCCAGTTTAATTTACTAAGTACATCTGGTCCACCGATCATCCAAGCCGCGGCCAGGATAGCAGCACTTAATATTAGAATACTATTGTTTCTATATGTTTTCTTCTTGTTCATTTTTTTCTCCTTTTTCATCTTCAAAAATTTGTTCAATTATACATTCGAACAGTTTAGCTATTTTAAAGGCCAGCGGCAGGGACGGATCGTAGCGGCCAGTCTCAATTGCGTTTACGGTCTGTCGTGAAACATCAAGCTTTTCGCCTAGAACAGCTTGTGACCAATCCCGTTCAGCCCTCAAGACTTTCAAGCGGTTTTTCATAGATACCCGCCCTTTACGCCAGCCCGTTTGGCAACAATTACGTAGGCCAAGCCATATGTAAAATAAAATCCAGGGACGATGAAAAATATGGGCATAGCAGGCGCATCAGCTAGTTCTTCCAACATGCCCCATACAGTTGAGAATGCCATAACTGCTGCCATGGCGAACATGATAGCTCGGACTTGCAAACCACGTAAATACTCATCCAGTTCAGTAATATAACGCATATGACCCCATATCCATACGAGCACAAATACGGCAGGAATGAGCGCTACACCGTATAAAAGCGGCTCAGGTATGCTCGCGTTTTTCTTAGCTAAGCTAATCCCCAACATACTAAGCACATACATGGCCATAGCAGGGACAAATAATTTCATATATCTGAGGTGGGCTTGTTTCTGTGTCATCATATTCTCCTAAACAGTTAAGCTTGCAAAGGCGCGGGAGATTATGCGGGCTCGTTTCCAAGTCATCCCTAAAAACATAACTGGCGCGAGCAATGTCCAAATCGCGCTTGGCTCGCGCTGCGTGACACCACCGTACAAAGTAATAAGCGCGACAATAATAATTGTGCTAAGCCCCGCTTGGGCAATTGCCTGATTGAATACATTGGTTGTGAATTCATCCATTTTTTTAGTTTGTTGATTAAAGTGCTGATACACACCTATCAATCCACCGCCATACCCTGCTGATGTGCCGATCGCTGCATATTGCGAATGCGGTGAACTAGATATTGCAAGATATGTAAAAACTGCAAATGTCCCGAAAATAAGGACTATAGCAAAAATGTAAAAATCTTCGCGGGATAGCCATTTCTTTTCCAAGGCATCTGGATTTAGGTAAAAAGGTCGTTTCATAATGTTCTCCATAATTAGTCAAGTACCCTTTACATACATGCAAAAAACCATTATGTCAAGCTACCTTTCCATTATATCAACTACATTTTACATGACTTCACAGAAATTTGTGTGACAGTTTACCTACAATCCGTTAGAAGGCGCACATGAATATACTTATAGACCCAAAGAATCAGAACAATCAGCCTGTTCTCGACCCCAATAAATTTACAAACCCGGACGTGACTGCGGCAGGTGAAAAGCGTGCGCGGGTGCATTTCAAGGGCTTAAAAACTCTTTGGTTTTTTACGGGATCGTTATGCAACATAGAATGCATGAATTGCTATATAGAGAGCTCGCCAAGTGCCGACCACTTCGTTTATTTAACGCCTGAGGATATGGCACCCTTTTTGGACGAGGTCGAGGCCCTGGGCTATGGTCAAATTGAAATCGCATTTACGGGCGGCGAACCCTATTTGAACCCACATATAATCCGCCTTTCAGAAATGGCGCTTGAACGTGGACATAAATTGTTGGTTTTAACAAATGCCATGAGGCCTATGATGCGTCCGCGCGTACAAAAAGGGCTACTGGATTTACATGAACGTTTTAGCGACGCCATGACGCTACGCATTAGCTTGGATCATTATGCCGAAAAACACCACGACCATGAACGCGGGATCATAAGTTTTTCAGACGCTTTGAAAGGGCTTAATTGGCTGTCAAATAATGGAATAAATATAAACATTGCCGGTAGAACCATCTGGAATGAGAGCGAAAATGATTCGCGTGCGGGTTACGCAAACCTTATCAAAAGCCATGGCTGGAATATAGACACAGCAGATACAAAACAATTGGTGCTCTTTCCAGAGATGGACAAGCAAATTGATGTACCTGAAATCACAACCACCTGTTGGGATATTTTGGGTGTAAGCCCGGACGACATCATGTGCGCAAGCTCACGCATGGTCGTCCGCCGCAAGGGTTCACCTAGAGCCACAGTTCTAGCCTGCACTTTACTATGGGACGATGATCAATTTGAACTAGGCTCAACGCTGCGTGGTGCCCGCGCACCCATTAAACTAAACCACCCTCACTGTGCAAAATTCTGCGTACTCGGTGGGGCGAGCTGTTCAGCATAAATACTATGTTGCAAAGCGCGTAGCTGTTAAACAATTATCCTGTTTTTAGGTCAAGAAAAGCCCAACTTTGCGACAAATCATTGGTATTTAAAAGACAGGGGAGTATTGCGGCCCACGGTGCGCGATATGACGATTTTTCCTTTTTTCATCATCCGAATATGATGGGCGAGATTGGCTTCGCTGATATTTGTGGTTTCCGCCAAACCACCAAAATTTAATACCGCCGCACCGTTTTCTTGCAATGTCTTAAAAATTAATATCCGGCGATAATGTCCCAAGGCATCCCATAGAAAGGCATCAAATAGAGCGGCAACACGCTTTAACTCTTCATATTTATCGTTTAATATAATGACTAAACTAATTTAGTCATTATATTAAACCAAGCTAAACTTTAAATTGGACATCTAGACCAGTAAAACAGGTATGATAAATTGGAGACTGGGGTTTTTATTGAATAGGTCCTGACCCTAGCTCGAATTAAGCATAAATTTGAAATCAGTACTTATACACTGCTAATACGGACTTGTAATACTGGTTTGGGCATGGCGGTTGTCACATAGGTGAACGCTACATCAAATCCTAATTTTTAACACGTCGACGTTCTAATATTTTCACATAACGTTGCGGAAATAATCTTTGTATCAACGAAACCCGCTTGGCATCTTTGCCGACAAGTATTTGCAATTGTCCTTTCGCAACCCCGTTTAGAATTATCTTCGCCGCATCTTTTGCACTTGTGATAGCAACTTTATCAAAGTTTTCATTTAGCCGTTCACGGTTTTGCACATCGTCGGGCAATGCATCCACTTTGGCGTTTCTAGCAATATTAGTCGCTACACCGCCGGGACATACCACACTGACCTTTACACCATCGTCCGCTAATTCTTGAGCCAAGGTTTCGGAAAAACCTCTAACCGCAAATTTAGACGCACAATAATGCGTTTGGCCCGAATATCCGATTATGCCAAAAATACTGGCAATATTGATCAGCCCGCCTTTGGTGCTCTTAACTTGTGGCAAAAAAGCCTTACACATGCGCACCACACTCCAATAATTAACATCCATGATTTTTTCCATTGACGACAAGGGCGTTTGGTCAAAATTCCCTACCCGCGTCAAACCCGCAACATTAAACACATAATCCGCCGCACCGAGCGTCGCTTGTACATGCGGTGCATAAGCCGCGATGGCATCGCCGTCCGACACATCAAGATAATCTGCTAAAATGCTGTTAGAATTTGCGCCACCAAGAAGCCGAACCGTTTCCGCCAACCCATCCTTATCTAAATCACTGATAGCCAACATTGCCCCAGCCGCACTCAGCCGCAAAGCCAACGCCCGCCCAATTCCTGACGCCGCTCCGGTAATAACGCAAATCTTGCCGTGATAAGTGTCTTCAGTGCGCATATCGCCCCCTATTCCATTGCAAAATGGCAGAACGCCTAATGGTCGTCAATATTACAACGCCCCCTTATGGCGCCGCTTCGCTTTCACCAAGATTATCGCGCAAGAATTTATCCAGACCTCTCATCATTTTTGACCGGTTTTCAAAATCGATGAAATAGTGGTCCTCGTCCTTAAACTTCATGAATGTAGTTTTGGCTTTGCTTTTTTTAAGGGCAGATTTCATACGGGTGAATTGATCAATATGCACATTTACATCATCAGTGCCGTGAGCCATAAAAATTGGTGTGGTGATTTCATTGGCTCGTTTTACTGGGGAGTTCGCCTTTATATCATCTTTATCTTTAAACCCCTTTATAATAAAACTCTTCACAGCATGCTTGCCAAATCTATATTTTTTTATGTCATTTATCATATCTTTAAGATCCGTAACGCCTGCAATGCTTGCAGAACATGTATAAAGGTCGGGGTCTGTAATAGCACCCATCAAAGCCGCATATCCTCCATATGACCAACCAACAATGCAAATTCTTTCTGGGTCAGCATATCCCTTCTTAATTAACCAACGCGTCCCATCTTCTACATCCTGCTGCATAATTTCCCAATTTTTGCGACCTGCTTCCTCATGCGCGCTGCCATAACCTTCAGAACCTCGGAAATTCATTTGTAAAACTGCGTATCCGCGTGATGCCATAAATTGTGCCAAATAATCAAAACTAGATGTATCGCGTGCATAAGGTCCCCCGTGCGGCATTATTATGAATGGTAGGTTTTTAAATTCAACCTCTCCAGAGCCTATTTTTGGAGGTGTTGTAATATAGCCGGGAATTTTAAATTGGTCTCGCGCAGTATAACTAACATCGGTGACGTCTCCTTGGATTGTTTCACCAATTTCAGGATAATCTCGCGCTAAGAAGTCTCCTCTCTTTTCTTCAAAATTATACAAATATAGAGCAGGTGCAACACTAGCAGCCTCGGCCTTAAACAAAGCAATACGCCCATCAGGCGTTTCTTCAATCAAATGAATTTGATATCCTGGCAATTGTCGCTCAATTGTTGCAATCCGGTCTTTATATCCTGCATCAAAATATTCACGTTTTATAGTATTTGCCAAATAAGTGGCGCCAACAATACTTTTCCCGTCAGGGCTAACAATAATGTCTTCAACGTCATATTTATTATTGTGAAATAATTTCCGTGTTTGTTTCTTATGAGCTAGATTATACACATATAGTCCAAATGTATCTTTCCCATTGTAAGAACCTACAATGAGTTCCCTTTGGTCAGATGTAAAACCATACACAGCACTACCGGCTTCTAGGCCAGGGTAGTATTCCGCCCCACGCCATTTATTGCTCGCTCCATCCTTAATAGTCATACGCCAATCACCAGAGCCTTCTTTGCGACCTTGACCTATCCGAACCTCCCCTCTTCTGTCCGTTAACCAATATTGGATATCCGTTGAGCCTCTATTCAGGCTTGTCTTGCTGCGGTTATTAATATTAACTTTGTGCGCACCTATAGCGTATGGATCTTCGGCACCAAATGCCATTATAATGTGATTAGGTTCATTAGGTAAAAAATCTACAACAGTGTTGTTGAATTGGCGAAACATGCCAACGCCCCCTAAACGAACACCACTTCCAGCTTTGCCGACATCCGGCTTTAACACCATTCTTGACTTTGTAACGTCTCTATCTATAGCGAACAAATAGCCTGAATAATATACTGTACCTTTAGATTTTTCAGATTGCCTAGTTGAAAGTAAAATTTGTTCATTGTTTGCCCATCGCACCCAATTTACTTTGACGGAGCTTGGGTATGTGGTACCGCGTTTCTTTTTGTCACTAGGGTTTGCTAAATTATAAACTTTTAAAACATACTCACCGTTATAATTTACAATCGTCGCCAGCCAATTTCCGTCCGGCGAAATCGCGGCATCATATATAGCAGGCAGTCGCGAATAGTATTCTACTGGCACGGGTTTTGCTGTCACAGGTTTTATAATTAAAACCGATAATATTATGAGTATGAAAAATGATAAAAAAATGCGCATACAGACCCCAATTACTAATATGTCTTATTACAACAGCAAGTTAGCAAAAACACCGGATGCACGCAAGTCCCCATGTGTCATTGATAACTACTACAGCTTAAAATGCTTTGACAATCGTAAGCCCTGAGCTTGGTAGTGGGAGCCGTTATCACCGTATAGGTTTTTTGGCACAGCGCTCATGGCTTCAAAATCCAGTTTGGCGACGGCCTGCCCGTGTCGCAGCATAAAGGGGACGTCGCGCCCGCGGACTTCTAACACTGCCCGTGAGCCTGCCCCGCCGGCTTGTTTCAATCCAAACCCTGGATCAAAAAAACCTGCGTAGTGTGCGCGAAACTCACCAATCTCTGGCGCGATTGGTGCCATTTCAGCAGCTTCATTTTCGGGGATGATTACAGCTTCTTTAGAAGCCAAAATATAAAATTCTTCCGGATCAAGGATCAACCGTCCATCTGGTGCACTCAATGGCTGCCAATAATCCCGTGCATTATGCGCATCAACGCCTGTTATATCGACTAATCCAGAATGTCGACGTGCACGCCAACCAATTATACCGTCCACATCTTTTGCTTCAAGATCAATGCTGACGGTTTGGGAGCGCAAAACTTTCTCCGCACCGCGCCTAAATCTAATTTGTACCAATCGATCCCCTGGCCTTGCCAATACTGAAAATGTACGCGGGGCAATTTCGACATATAACGGTCCAGTATAACCTGTTTTAATCGTTTCAAATTGTGAAGCCCCGTCGGCAATGACACGGGTAAACACATCAAGTCTTCCTGTAGAACTTTTCGGGTTGGTACGAGCAGATAAATCTTTAGGTAAGTGCAAACTCTCCATTAGCGGCACTAGATACACGCAACCTGTTTCCAAAACCGCACCGTCCGTTAAATCAATTTTGTGCATGACTAATTTTTCGTCAAGACAATCTATGACGGCACGTCCTTCGCCTGGTAAAAAAGATGCCCGAAGACGGTAAGCTACTGTGCCGAGCCGTAGATCCAATGATGCGGGTTGAATTTGCCCCATCTCGATCTCTGGTTCAAATTCCCTTCCTAGAGTAGGCACATTGGATTTGCGGGCATGAACATATCCATCCGTTATCAACTTAGCTAAGTCCTGTGCTGGGAGTATCCCGTTTTTTATTTCTGATTCTATATTCATAAATAGCCTCTACCAGAGCCACTCGTACGTGAACAGAAGATAATTTCTCCCTATACAGAACATTAAAATGATTAAATCGCTCGCTTTACTGGGTTATTCCCTTGCACCTTTTTTGCGGACGGGTATTGATGACTAACGAACTGTGAAGTTTTACTTTTAAGGGACAAAAAGATGTACGAACGCAGAACACGTGATGTAGTTGTCAGGGTTGAACCTGAATTTTTAAACGACCAATCCTCGGATGCAGATGACCGTTATATTTGGGCCTATACGGTCGAAATTGAAAATCACACAGGTGAAGACATGCAAGTGGTTGAACGGTTTTGGCAAATCACCGACCGCAATGGCCAGGTCCAAGAAGTCCGCGGAGAAGGTGTTGTCGGCGAAAAACCGAGCCTTAAACCAGGAGAAGTGTTTCGTTATACTTCGGGTGCCCCGCTTTCCGCACCCTCTGGTGTCATGCTTGGTACTTATCAAGTACAAACTCCAGACGGCACCAAATTTGATGTAGAAATACCGGCGTTCTCATTGGATAGCCCGTTTGAGGCACGCAGTATAAATTAGGCTAGATGCTTGCGTCCACCTTGTGGCCAACATTTATACCAAATACTTGTATAACTCCAAAATTTGTGGATAAATTCCTTAGAAATTTTATAGGAATTACCCATGTTGCGTTTTACTCTTGCTTGCCTCTGCGCTCTCACCATTTCTGCTTGTTCGCCGAAAGATGTGAAAACTGAAACCATAAAAACTCTCACGGCTCAAAAATCGGCGACTAAAGGCACATTACATCATGAAATTGAAGTGGCGATTACCCCTTCAACCCATAGCTTGTTTGCAAGTGATGTCCTGACTATTCCAGCCAACTTGGCCAAAGACGGCCTGAAAATCATGCTAAATTCAGACTTGGCAGTTGAAAAAACTGCCGGCAAATTAAATCTAAAACTCGTGGCAGAAAACCGCAACGCCGATGATTTAGGCATGGACCGGGATAACAGTAGCGAAGATAGCATCATCAAAGTCAATGTATATGAGCTGAGCAATTTTGCAGGTAGCGATAATACGATTACATTATCTATGGTTGGTGAAATCAACAATGAAATTCAACAATTGGGGAGCGAATATGCCCGTGGTTTTTCCTCCTCACCTGGTCTTATCGAAGACCGCGGTGCTTATTTGGCTGGTGCGACCTACTGGGTACCGACTATAGAAGATACGCTGATTACATATGACTTAACCGTCACCTTACCCGAAGGTTGGTCTTCTGTTTCCCAAGGGGAACGCAAGCAAAATGAAGTCGTAGACGGCAAGCACAAAGACCAATGGTCAGCACCGACTCCGACCGAAGAAATTTATGTTATTGCGGCTGAATTTACGCAGTACGAACTTCCTATTGGCAATGTAACGGCCATGGCCTATTTGCGCACGCCCGATGAAGCCATGGCCAATAAATATTTGGAAACTACGGCACAGTATATGGAAATGTACCGGCAAATGCTCGGCCCATATCCATACACAAAATTCGCACTCGTTGAGAATTTTTGGGAAACTGGCTACGGCATGCCGAGCTTTACTTTACTTGGCTCGCAAATCATTCGTTTCCCGTTCATCTTGCATTCGTCTTACCCGCACGAGCTTCTTCATAACTGGTGGGGTAACTCCGTTTATATCGACTTCGACACAGGCAATTGGGCCGAAGGCCTGACCGCATATATGGCCGACCATTTGGTTGCGGAGCAGCGCGGTACAGGCGCAGAATACCGCCGCTCAACATTACAACGCTACACCAGCTATGTGGATGACAGCACAGATTTCCCTTTAAAGGATTTTGTTGGACGCACAGATGGCCACACCGAGGCCGTTGGGTACGGTAAAACCTCAATGGTCTTTGACATGCTACGCGAGCAAGTCGGCGATGAAAATTTTGTTCGGAGCTTCCAACGGTTCTACCGTAACAATAAATATGCTGTTGGTACTTGGGACGACATTCGTACTTCGTTTGAGGAAACCACTGATAAAGATTTGAAACCGTTTTTTGACCAATGGGTAAACGACGTTGGTGCACCAGAGCTGGCAATAGAAAAAGCGGCTCAAGATGGTGATAAACTCACAGTAATGCTTAAACAAAACCAAAGCCATGACCCCTTTGATTTGCAAGTTCCAATCGCCATTTTTACTGCCGACGGTGTTACAAAACATAACGTTAACATGACTGAGCGCAAACAAGTGTTCACATTACCGGTTGTTGGTTCTGTAGTTCGCGTAGAAGTCGATTCTCATTTCAACTTGTTTCGCCGCTTACATTGGGCGGAAATACCGCCCTCTCTAGGTGCTGCATTTGGAGCAGACAAAGTTACGATCGTTCTACCGACCCAAACAACCTCAAAACTTAGCTCTCGTTATACGAAACTGGCGACACTCTGGAGTGAGCGTGGAAACGTCAAAATTGTGAAAGACAGCGATATTGATACCCTCCCCCTCGAAGGTGCAAATTGGGTTTTGGGAGCTAATAATAAATTTTATGAACACGTGAAACAATCACTAGACGGTTATGACGCTGAAATTGGGGATACTTCCGTCACACTTGGCGGCAACGAATTGGCAAAGGCTGAAAATTCTACCATTATTGCAGTTCGCCATAAGGACGACCCTGAAATTGTTGTTGTTGGTTTGACAATACATTCAGATGCTGCCGTTGCCGGGCTCGCCAGAAAATTACCTCATTACGGAAAATATTCTTATCTGGCATTTACAGGCGACGAACCGACAAATTCAGCAAAGGGGCAATGGCCTGCCGTTGGTTCTCCTCTGGTCGCAGTTCTCGACAAAAATGTAACAACGACTGCAAAACTTAAACCACGCCCAGCTCTCGCCGAGCTCAAAGCGGTGTTTGATAGTAAGCGCATGATGAACGTAGTGGAAACACTTTCCTCCCGCGAATATGAAGGGCGCGGCGTCGGCACAGCCGGACTCAAAAAAGCGGCCCGATATATAGCTGATACATTCAGAGATGCAGGCTTGAAACCTGGCGGCGACGGTGGATATTATCAACGCTTTTCTGTCGATGGCCCTGATGGCACCCCCGTAGATGTTCGCAACGTTGTGGCCGTAATTCCCGGTACCAACCCTAAATATGAAGGGCAGTCCGTAATTCTCTCCGCCCATTATGACCATCTCGGTCATGGCTGGCCAGGTGTTCGCGATGCGTTTAGGGATCAAATTCACCCTGGGGCAGATGACAATGCTTCCGGTGTCGCCGTCTTGTTAGAAATGGCACACGCATTGGCTAAATCAGCGCCAGAACGGACTATAATCCTATTGGCGGCAACAGCAGAAGAAGCTGGATTGCTAGGTGCACGTCACTATGTAAAAACCGCTACAGATTATCCGGCAGATAAAATGTTCGCCAATGTCAATTTGGATACGGTTGGTCGTTCGGATGATAAAATTACTATTTTCGGCAGTACATCTGCCCGTGAATGGCCTTTTATTTTCATGGGAACCACTGCAACAACGGGTATTAAAACTAATCTAGTGAAACAAGCGGTCAACGCATCAGATCACACAGCGTTCCTAGAGGCTAATGTTCCTGCCATACATATTTTTGGTGCACCCAGCGGTGACTATCACCGCCCAAGCGATACGGCCGAAAAGATTAAACCAGGCAGTTTGATGCGCGTTGCCGCTCTCACCAAAGAAGTTGTAGAATATCTAGGCGGACGCCCTGAGCCAATGACCAATCAAATCAAGCCAAGTACAGAGAAAGTCCTACCGCCTGCGGGAGAGCGTAAAGGCCGTAGCGTCAGCACAGGCACAATGCCAGACTTCGCATTTGAAGGTGTCGGCGTCAAAGTCATGATGGTATCAGACGATAGCCCCGGTGCCAAAGCAGGCCTGATGAAAGGCGACATCATCACCAATTTCGGCGGTGCAGAGGTCAAAGATTTACAAGCCTACACCAATGAGTTGGGCAAATATAACCCCGACGACAAGGTAGAAGTTATTGTGGACCGCGCTGGTGAAACGGTGAAACTGGAAATGATACTGGCGAAAAGATAGCTCAAAATAGCCGCGCGCAACTTGTTCGCAAACGCCTGAAATCACTGTCATAGTGTCTCTGTATTGCTAAGGTTAAGTTCTTAGTAGCAAGGAGGTCACTGTGAATATATCTGATTGGGCGTTTATTGGAGCGGGTAGTATTGGCAGTATTGTCGCAGTCATACACGGACTGATACTGCAAAAATCTATGATCCCAACTATCTTGGAAACGGCCAAGATGAACGATAGTTTCAGACGGCTAACGGCCCCGCTTTTACACTTTAGTACCATTGCTTGGTTTTTGGGCGGCCTCGCGCTTATTGCTGCCCCGTTTTATATGGACGGTTCAGCCAAGCTCACCACGGCAATATTTGTCGGCAGTTTTTATACGTTTGGTGCTGTTGGCAACTTTTGGGGCACACGCGGCAAACACCCAGGTTGGATGCTTCTGGCAGCGGCTGTTGGGTTGATCGTATTTGGAATAATTGTGTTAAAATGAACAGTCAAAATGAAATTACTTGTGTTTACGATGGGGCATGCCCGCTTTGCACATATGCGGCTGTTAGTTACCAGCGAGCCACATTTGAGGACAATGTAGCGCTTATTGATTCAAGAACTCAATCCAACCTTCCTATTCTCGAAAGAATCAAAGAGAATAATATTAACCTCGACCATGGCGGAGTATTTATGAAAGATGGGGAAATGTTTGGAGGAGTTATTGCAATGAAAAAGTTGGCCAAAACGGATTACCAAACTTTTTCACGCGCTGGACTTTTCTTGAAAGCCTTTGGAAGTGGTCGTTGGGCAAAAATAGTCTACCCAATCCTCAAGACTATTCGCGATATCTGGATTACTTTATCTGGAGCTGGAAAGATTAATCCCGATTGGAAGTAGTTCAGAAACGTTTTTGCTAGTTTCATAATCTAGGTGCCATTATATTGTATAAGCATTGAAGTTTACAACTTACCATCAGTAACCTTGCGCATCCACTCTTCAATAATTTTGACGAGATGATGTCTATCACGCGTGTATAACTTGGCGATTACTTTACCGGCGTGGTCACTTTCATGAAGTACCATGCCATAGCTTCCCTCTTCAAGATCACCCTCTGGATAAAAGCCGATATCGATCAATCGATCCCGCCTAGAGTGAGTGAGCGTCAACATGTCTTCCTTGAATATACACCAGTAGTCATCCGAATGCAGTAGTTCGGTATCTACATCAATCTCATAAAGGCCATTATTATAATCCATACGCCAACCTTCGCTTATGCGAAGCGGTTGCAAAGGAATAATTTCATCTTGAGAATACTGAAGTTTGTTGTTGGAAAGACGTTTAGGCATGCGGCGAGATTAAGAGGGTTTTAATGGCCAATCAATAGCATTTTTGACTGAAGGCGCGAGGCAGTATTTGTCGGTATTTTTATATATTTGGCACCGTCGGCAATTTTGGGGCACACGCGGAAAACACCCTGGTTGGATGTTATTGGTAGCGGTTGTTGGGTTGATAGCATTTGGAATTTGGAAGTAAAAATTTTTCCTCAAAGGACGGAATTATTTGCGAGCTAACCGCTCCAAAACCAATACCGTACATGTCAGGACCAACCCGCCAACTGCCATCATAAACAGGCTATTGCCCATGCCTTCAACTTCGATACCAAGCCAAGGCGATATATGAAACCCAACGGCACCGACAAAAATCAATAGTGCAACCCGCGCTCCATTTGTGCGCATTTTTGGAACAACCAGTAAAATCGCCGCTAAAATTTCAGCCACACCAGTTACCACTCTAAATAATGGTTCAAACAAAGATATACCGGACCGCTCAGCTATTGTGGCAAAGATAACATTCTCAGCCCCAAATTTTTGCACCCCCATGAACACTAAAAATGCTGCTAATAAAATTACCAAAACCCACCTAACAATAGTCATAACACGCTCCCTTGTTTGTATAAACCTAGCAAAAAAGACGAAAATAGCAATACACGGATATATGCAAAGGTATCAAGTCTTTGTGTGGGGTAATAATGGTATATAAAATGGTGTGGATTTGAACCCACAAAGTGACCGCATTTGATTGTATCAAATGCAATGCAGCGCAATATTTTTACGAATTTATTACGGCTTAAATCATACTCACTTTTCCCATAAACTGACCACCCCCCATTAACTGACCACCCAAAGATCCAAAGTCTGTTTATGGGAGTATTGTCAACCCGCAATCTCGGTAGTGTCTCACTTTGAATATTACGGCAATTACATGTAAGTTTCATTGAAATACCACATTTCGTAATTACATAGATAGTGTGGCAATAAGGTCACAATTTTAGGGATTAAGAGGATTTCCATTTAGTAGTTTCCAATAAGTGTTGACATAAAACGAATTGCGTTTAATGCAAAGTTTAACAGAGGGAGTCGTCCGCCTGTTAAACTTCAATTCAGATTCTGTTCATGTTGTCAAGTCTTTTATTGTAGGCTTGTTAAGATAATTGTGTATAATGGGGTATCCCATATTGGGATTCGATAACTTAATTAAGGATTTTGTGTTGCCAAAAGGGCCAAATGGACAAAAGAGACCAGCAGACGCCATCGGGTGCGCTGTTATGGTTGCAGAGATTGCAACTGGCGAGCGCGATGATACGCGAATGTCTGGTAAACGAAATAGCGGGATTGCAGGAGCAAAAGCCCGTAATGCCGCATTGTCGGCACAAAAGAGAACTGAAATAGCTAAGGCTGCTGCCGAAGCTAGGTGGAATTAGAAAGGAGATTGTTATGAGCGATGAAATTAAAACCGAACAATATAGTCTCTCGCGTGACAAAGAGCAGGTGCGTAATGTAAAATTTTACTTTCGCCATGGTTCAAAAGCGTCAACTTTAGACGATTATAGGAAACGTGCTTGGGCGCAAATTCGAGCAGGTGTTTCACAGGAAAATACGTTATTAGATAGAGACCTTATTGACTAGTGGATAGTAGTAGGGGTAGCTTACCCCTATGAAATATTCTGCTTTGTACCAAATATCCGAAGAATACATGGCATCTCGTCATAAAGACGGGAAAAGACCGATTATCCCTGTCCGAATGTTGTCTGCAAAAATATCTAGAAATGTTAATTGGCTGGACAGGGTTCGATTTTATCCAATAGACTGCCAAGAGGGTGATCCTATTGGTCACTACGAATGTATAGCAGGGCAGGACGCCGCATACGACGCTGAAAATGCTTGGATGGCGACAATTACTTACGATAGTAGTTTAAACGTCTGTTGGAGTAGATTAGTCTGGTGTAAAGAACTAATGCATGTTTTTGATACCGAAGATGGGCAAATAAACTCGTCCGAAAAATATTCAGGCTTTCTCGAAGAAATCGAACTAGAGCCTTTAAACCCTACAGAAAGTTATATTAGCGAAAATAACGCTAAGTGGATGGCTTTAATGTTGCTATGCCCAAAGTCTGAACGTGACCAATTATTACGCAACGGGCACACCATGTCTGAATATGAAATAGCCCTGCAAAGTGTACTGGTATCAAGAAAAACCGTATCGAGGGCAATCCAGATGAAAACGATATTTCAACTTCTTATGTGGAGCGTCAAAACCTAACGATGAGAATGTCAATGCGCCGCTTTACAAGGCTAACAAATGGCTTTTCTAAAAAGATTGATAATCACATTCATATGCTTTCACTATATTTTGTGCATTACAATTTTTGTCGCATTCATAAGACCTTGAAAGTTAGTCCTGCAATGGAATCGGGTATATCTAATGAATTACGCAATACAGAATGGATTGTTGGTTTAATTGACGCCCGCGCACCTAAGCCAAAGAAGCGAGGGTCTTATAAGAAAAGAAATTCAAAGTGATACACTACCGCAATCTCGGTAGTGTTGTGCTAAAGGCAAATTTATGTTATTTTTTACTTAGGAGGCGCATATGTCGTTAATTAAGCTAAAAATCCTAGTCTTATTAGCATTTTTTGCGTTTGCAGGAAATGTGCAGGCTCAGATTGCAGATATTGATCTGGGCGAAGTTGCAACAGGCTTGGTAAAACCTTTGAAGCTAACCGCACGTAACGAGAATTGCTTAGCACCTCAAGATTTTCGTATCAAATTATCCAGTGAGCCTTGGTTTCGATTGTCCGGACCAACTGTCCTGTCAAACATTCCAGCAGGAGACTCGCAATCATCAGAACTACTTCTGGACTTCTCCAATCTTTCACCAGGTCGTTATAAAGGCAGCCTCGCCATAAATTGTGAGAGCTGCGGATGGTGGATATTCACATCTTGCACAGCCAATGACCAAAAAGTGAATATTGAATTTCGCATTCCGCGACCCGCTACCCGCAATCCCGGCAACTATGACAGCTTTCTTGATGCAGTTAATGATATTATAGCCGGGAATGTAAACATACCTCTGGGACCGCCTATTTGGCTTGTTGGAGACAGTGTTCCCGGTAACGAAATACCAGTCAGCGGTGAACTTTTTGATGATGACCCCAATGATGCAGACGGACCAAAGGGACGCGAACCAGTTGATGATGACCCCAATGATGCAGACGGGCCAGAAGGACGCGAACCAGAACGGGGAGAACCTTTCGGCTCTGCTACTACGCAAGATACATCGGCTGGCTACCGTGAAGCTTTCTTTGATTATGATGGTAATCCCATTGATGCGAATGGAAACCTAATAGGAGTGGAGCCAAATAGTGGGGCTCCGTCAGGAGGGTCACTAGTACCTGTACAGGATCCAAGAACCGGAGCTTTCATTAAAGTCAACCCAGGTTTAATTCAGGGCGAACCCATTTCAGAACAGGCAGTTGTACCTCTGAAGAACGGCGTAATCTGGTTCCCATTCAACGGCTCCTCACTAAATACGACAGAAGAACTTCCGTACCTGCTCACCCCAATTGGAGGAGGTGAAAATTATCCACGTGACGCGGAGCTTGGTGGATTTGTCTGGGAAGAATGGCACCCATCCTATCTTGATCAATTTCCCATAGGCTCTAAGTTTATTTATTCAAATGCTGACGCCGATGATTCCAATGACTCCGATGTGGCGGTACGGCGTTATCTTGAATTTCTTGATCGGCTTGACCGTATCGAAATTGGTGGGTTAGAAGAAAACCCTGACGAACCTTTGTTTCAACCTGATGAACGCCCTCTTGAGATAGAACCTGACGAGAATGTAGCACCACCACCTAAAGGGCGTGAGTGGGTTATTGAGCCAGGAAAAATGTTCGATGACAAAAAACCAAAACGAAAACTTCATTCGAAAGTTACGGACACCGGTTTACCAAAAAGCAGTGTTGTGATCTTCCATACACCGTTTGAATTTGAAAAAAACATGCGGGGCCAAGATTTGAAGAACCTACGCAACACCCGACTAAAATGTATAAAAAAGACGGCAAGTGTTGCATCATCTAACAGCAATTTTACGGATAAAGTCAGTAAGACCTCCACATGTCTGGCAAAACTAAGGGTATTGAAGACTGCGTTAACAAATGCAAAAGATGAGCAAGTTGTAGCCGAGGCGGCAATGACAGCGGCCAATCTTAAGGCACTTAAAAAAGCCTCACGCAACGCATCCAAAACCGCCAGAACCGCCGCAAAAAAAACCAAAGCCGCACAGCAGGCCTATGACAAACAAAGGGCGATTTGCATGCCATTGGTTAAATCAACAAAGACTGCAGGAAAACAATTAACGAACGCAAGAGCAGCGCTCGAGATTTGTCAATCCAAATTAATATCTGTTGAGGCTGCAGCGCCCCACCAGGCCATAGCCAATCTTCAAGATAAACTGTCCAAAGCTAAAACTCGCAAAGCGGGCTGCCTGATGGATATTGACCAATATGCATGGCAGTTAGGTAAATCCTTTAAGGCTCTCAGACATTTGAATGCCCTTCGTCCGCGTAAAAAGTCCAGCAAACGTGAGAAAATTTTGACTGATGAAGATGAGGTTTATTTTACACTCTATGCCACTGGTACACCCAAACCCACAAATGTAACGGCAGCTGATGTATTTAACGTTTTGGATGTATTGAAGGAAAAATACCGTATTTACGACATTAAAAATTCTTCTCTAATGCCATCTTCTTCACGGTACGAACGAAGCGAACTTAGCACCTGGCTGACAGATGAAAGAAATATCACGGACGATCCACAGGATGGCGAAGCCGTTATCAAAATTATGGAGGAAATCGTCACCCGCAAGGGAAGAACTGACCATATCAGGAAAAATTTGCAAAGGATGGAAACGCAGTGCAACAACAACAATGAAGATATTGAACGCATCCAAGACAAGATAGGCGGAACCGCAAAGTAAGATATTCGCTTAGCAAATGTCTTCAATCTAGAGCACTCCACTTTAATATGGAATCACTTTGAGCGCCCGAGTTTGTTCCGTGAACAGGAGGTGTTTCCGACGCGGTGCCTTAGCACCGTTAGGAGACAGCGACGCATTCACGGGGTCTTGTGCCCTGCGGGTGCAAAATCGGGTGACCAGAATAACCAAAATAACACGTGTTTTCTATATCTTACGTGTGGCTTGGGCGATCTTAGCTTTTTGGAGTGCGTTGCGTCCCTTGACCGGGACTAAAGCCCCGCTCTGCATGCCGCGCCTTACCAAAAAACAAATCTCATCCCATCAAAGTGGTTCCATATTAA
>JAJFFN010000023.1 GCA_021776635.1 Robiginitomaculum sp. | reverse complement strand
GATGGGGGTAGCAAGTGCAAGCTGAGGGGGATCGCCCAACCTGCACAAACGTAGTGCGGAAGGTTGGGGAAACGGCTTGCGGGCGCGAGTGGGTGAAACCCCTTAGAAACTTTCAGTTGTTAATTTGCTTCGCGGTGACTGACTAAAATTTTTCTTCAATATCAATTCTTCTTAAAACACTTCCAAACCTATTTCTACCGACTGCATTCATGAATCTTTTCATGCCTTTTTCATTTCGGTGGATTTCGCTTGTCAATTTTTTCCTGTTTTCAGCCCCAGCCCATCGCTGCCTTTCCTGTGGCGTAGCGGGTGAGAAAGGCACCGGCTGGTCGGTCCTTAAACAAAACAAGGAAAAGGAAAATGACAAAACTCATCACAACCAATGAACTGGCAAGGCTGAATGATCTTGAATTACATGGGCTCTACAGAAAGATATTCAACGAATTGGTTCAAAGCGATCCAGACACGGCTCAAAGACGCAATTCTCTGGCTTCGCTGGAAAATCTTCTAAGGGAAATTAACCAGCGCCACTCAAATCATTGGAAACTGGAAGTAGGACTTTAAGCTTGCTCTTTATAAGGGAGAAGAATTTTAAACTTTTCAAAACAGAGGAATTAAAAATGAACGCTTATAGAGTTTAAAACAGGTGTTGTAAAAAAAATTCGGACGAAATTTGAAGAAAAAAATTATTTCACTCCATTCCCAGTACATGCTTTTAGTTTCTTGGATAACTCTATTCTGACTCTCCGATATCAGATAATTTTATGTATTTTTCTCATAAACCATGAAAATTGGAAAGCAAAAATTAAATATGATAAACCAAAAATCCAAAGCCAACCCAAAAATAAGTAACCAATAATTTTTGGCAAGAAATTTCCTATTGAAGAAGGTTCTATAAAAGGAATTATTAACCCCAAACAAATAACCAATGAGATAGAAAATATTAATAACCGAAGAAAATTTAAATGATAACAAATATTAATTTTGTTACCTTGCTCTTGAAAATCAATTGAACCTTCAATAAATTTAAAAAACTTAGGTACGATTAGTTTTTCATTGTATTTCACAAGTTTGTTCGAATACAACGGAAAGCCATATTTGCTGGAAACAAGAAATATGCCGGGACATAAAAAAGTTAGGGGCTGTACCAGATAACTGAATTAAGTTATAGGTACAGGCATGAGAAAAAGTAGATTAAGTAAAGATAAGCAATCCCGTTTATTGGAACATTTTATATCTGGTTCAACGGCCAGGTGTACAGCCGAGCTTGTCAATATAAACACTAAGACTGCGGCTTATTATTTTCACCGCTTACGAGAAATTATATTTCTTGAGTCAGAAAATGAAGCCATGCTTTCTGGTGAATTTGAAATTGATGAAAGCTATTTTGGCGGTACTCGCAAGGGCAAGCGTGGCCGTGGAGCCGCCGGGAAAGTTCCCGTGTTCGGAATTCTTAAGCGCGGAGGCAGGGTTTACACACAGGTCATTCCAGATGCCAAGAGTCGAACCTTAATGCCAATTATTCGTGAGAAGATCCAGCCCGATAGTATTGTTTATTCAGATTGCTGGCGAGGTTACAATGTTTTGGATGTTTCCGAGTTCAAGCACTATAGGATCAATCACTCAAAACTGTTTGCAAACAAGCGCAATCACATCAACGGAATCGAGAACTTCTGGAACCAGGCAAAGCGTCACATGCGAAAATTTAACGGTATTCCTACTCAACATTTTGGGCTATTTTTAAAAGAGTGTGAATGGCGATTTAACAACCCTAACCCCAGAACACAATTAAAACTCTTAAAACAATGGGTTAATCAGAGTATGGGCTAGTTATCTGGTACAGCCCCAAAAGTTATTTGGTTTTTGTTATTAACAATATTCTGTACGCATGTAAAATTTAACTCATTAATAGTTAAATCCATGGCACCCTTTAAATCAGAATGGTCCAAAGACAATGTTTTTTTTGAACTTAAGGGAAAAGGCATGAAATATTTTTTGAATTTTGTCCCATCTTTAAATTAGAAAAAATTTTGATGGGAAAATGGATTAAATAAAAAATCAACTCGATAGAATCTTGAACATTTTAAATAAATTGTTAAATAGATATTATCTCAACTTTCCTACCGAAATAACTGTTTCGCTAACTGTAACGGATGGCTGAATAGGTATTGGAACAAAAGGACCAAACCCAATAGTTGCTCCCAAAAATTCCGAAGTTTTAAAATCATTTATAAAGGTAATGCTTACCAAACCGAAAATAACTATATTTTGATTTATTGTGGTCCCTTGAAGATCGTTAATTGAACCTTTGATTGCTCCTGCAAATACATCTGCAGACACGTTAAAACCTCCTCCCGCTCCAGCTGAAATGAATCCAGCAGAACAATTTGTTTCTAGATTTATAGCGAATCCAGTACTGCCTTCTATTCCTACACCCTCAACTTTACTTCCACCAAATCCAACAAAGACATTTAGTAGCCCGAACGTGTCAATTAAATTGATCGGGTCATTTAGGGTATGATACCGTCTGAGAACCCCGGCTGATTTGATCCGAATGTGTCGAAAATCTATTTTAGGTGTTCGATGGCCTAGTTTTGGATTTGCCTACGGGACTATCGCTTCCTCCTCGCTACCCTTTTTGCCTCCTGTTCTTGATTTCCAGTGTTGCGTTTTACTGATTTAATTCGTTGCACGGCCAATTCAAGTCGGCGCGGAATGGGGCGGTGGTTTCCATTTCATCGACTCCAGTTTGATCCAACGCTTGATGTTCACAGCAACCGCCGTAAAATAACATTGCAAACTAAACTTTTTGAGCCCCCTAAACCGCGCCCGCCTAAGACCGTGATACCGCTTCATCTCTGACAACTTGCCTTCAATGGCCGGTCGCAATTTCATGTCTTCTTTAAATTGATCCGTCCGGTTGTAGCGTTCCGCTTCCATCAGCTCGGCATGTGCTGGACCGATGCCCACCACGCGCCGTTTTTCTTTCGCGTTCGTGCATTGATTCAAGTGTTCACATGGCCCGCAGCTCGTCAGCGGATAGTGGAATATCCTGATATCCTTTGCCCGGTCGTAAAAGCTCTGCGGAATCGTCACACCTGCGGGACAGGTCAACGTGTTCTTCTTAGCGTCGTAATCGAACATCCGTTTTGGAAACACCGCTCGTGTGATATTGTTGCGCGTTCGCATGGGCGCGACCAATTCGGTGCCATGTTCTTTTAATTCTTTCCGGTAAGCGCCGTCACTGTACGCCGTATCGCCGATCAGTTTTTCCGGCTTCAGTCCGTGGGCTTTTTGCTCGACAACGGACTCCACCGTCACTGCGCCGTCGCGTCTGTTTCCCGGCATCGCTTGGATGCTGGTGATGAACCGACTGCTCACCGTCTCAGTGATATTTGCCTTGTAGCCATGGAATTTTTTCGTTTTGGACTTCGCGCCGAACCGGCCATCTGGATCGACCGGTGATACGAGCAGATCAGAAGGCTTCTCCTTACGTGTCTTTTCCTTAGGGTTGCCGTCACCGTCTTCGGTGATGTGCTCACGCAGGATACGTTTGAGTAATTCCACCTGATGGGAAAGCTCATCGTCATTTTGGATCGTTTCCGTTTTTCGCAGCACGATGCGGGCATCGGAGACCACCTCTACCAGCTTCTTCTGTTTCGCCTCCATATCCAATCGGCCATCGACTTCATGATCCACTCGGCGATGATCGTACTCCAAAAGAGATATTTTCTTGCCAAGGGATTTATATGTTTTAGAGTGCCGTTTCAGCAAAGGGATGAGAACACCGCGAACCCCCTTCTTCACCATCACCACCATCGTGGGTAACGCGATATCCGCCAACACATGCGTCGCGTCGATTCGTTGCATCTCGGTCTTGCCGATCAACTTTTGCTCGACAAGTGTTTCGATCAAACAGTCGAACACCGCTTTCTCCTTATCGTTCTGGAGCAAACGGAGGCGAAAATCGCCCAAAGATGAATGATCAAACGGACGCTCGTCCAACCTGAGGCCCAAGGCATACTTTACCTCAATGTCAAACATGCACGCACGCTCCATCTCCCGATCCGAAAGGTTGCGATGAAACTGCAAGATGGTCGCCATCGCCAACAGCGCTGGCGATATCGGCGGACGACCGTTGTCCAGACAATACATTGACTCGAACATATCATCCCGAATTAATGGACGAATTTTCTCACGGAACTTTCTATAAAAACTGTCTTCAGGAATCAACTGCTCGCACACATACTCAGGATCAAAGAAACTGCCTTGCTGGGGCGAAGAAGGCTCAAGCATGGGAGGACTCCGGGTGGAGGTATAAAGGGAAGACGCTAAAACCTGACGCTCAGTTCATTATCGAGGAAACAACGGTAAGGAACAAGCTCAATCAGTCTTCAAACGGGGTAAGAAGGCTCTTTACCGTAGAATCTGACAAGAATTGGGAGAATAATTCTGTGCCATTTTTTAGATCTTCACTTTCTATTGAAGAAATACTTTCCACTTGGATAAATTTCCAAGTAACTATGTCCCCTTTTTGAGCTTCATAAGAATGCTCTGCATTTCTGCCAATTCTTTCAGCTTTCTCTTGAGCGCCTTGTTCATCTATTGCTTCGACTAAAACCACTCTAAATTCCCATATAGGTTCCTTTCCAGAAGGAGCACTATGAATAGTCTTAAAAAGTAAACTAGTTCCATAAAACATCATTTTCTAAATTTCCTTTTATCTAAAAGTTTTTTTGCGGTTTTTGCTTTTGCATTTCCTTCATTAGCCGCTTTGACAATTTGCGCGATTGTCTTCTTTTTGAATTCTCCTGGAAAAACTTCCTTTATACCTCCCTTACAAAACTTCGCAATAAAATCATCAGCCGTTGTTGAAAGCCTTTTGATGGCTTCCCGAATAGTAGCTTGTTGGGCAGGCGAACCAGCGGACAAAGTAATACTTCTTAGCTCATTTATATTTCCTTGTTGTATAGCTTTCTGAATAGCCGCATCAACAGTGCTTCTTGGGAAAAGACCTTCCAAGTCAATAAAATTGATGGGGTCATTGAACGAGTACCCGTAAAGATTCGTCTCAATAACGGGTTTTCCGACACTATCGGTATATCCAAATAGATTAGTATCTTCTCCAGCAAATTTAATAGGATCTTTGCTGGTCCATCTTCCTATTTCGGCATCTAAATCCCGTGCGCCAAAACGAACTAACTGCGTATCAGAATCATAGAGGCCCCCAGCAAATCCGAACGGCTGGAATTCAGGGTTTGTATCCGCTATGACATTGCCCCACTCGTCGAAATCCATCGTTTGGATGACCGTTCCGGTAGCCGTATCAATAACTAGCCTAGGACTTCCTAAATGGTCTGAGATTACTCTATATGTATTTCCTCCCTTGATTATAAAGTCTGGAATATTGGATCGAGTGGCATAAACTAATCTAGAAACCACAGCCCCGGTTCCATCCAATTCTGCTACTGGATTGAGACCATCTTTGTAAAGCCAACTACGTTCCAGTGTACCATTTACTTTTTTACCAATCCGACGATTTCTCCCATCGACCAGATAATCAATGGTTGTGCCGGATGGCAAAATTACCGAAATCAAATTGCCAAGTACATCATAGCTATAAGTCGTGGTTCCTGAGGCATTCGTCTTGGTCAACAACTCGCCATTTGCGCTATAGGTATAGGTGGAACTTCCTTGAGATAACAGTCGATCCTGATCGTCATAAACCGCGCCATTATTCAAACGGTTTCCGTTGGAATCGTAGGTGTAGGATGCGAACGGCAGGCTGTCCCGATCCACATCGGTCAACCGACCCGCTGTGTCGTAGGTGTAATCGAACACATGGGTGACACTCTGCGCGGTCTCGGTCTTCTGGGCAATGCGCCCCAGTTTATCCCGCACGAAAGACGTTGTAAAAACGGTAGTGGCGTTGACGTTGGCAGTGTAGGAATCCACTTCCGCAAAACCGTTGTAGGTCAAAGAATCCGTCACAATGCCTAAGGTAGTCCCTGTAAGAAGACCGTTGGTGGAATCGTAGGCCAGCGTCTCCGCTCCGGCTACCGTCAATAAACTATCGTTGTCAAAACCAAAGGCAATCGTGTTGGCCCCGTTGACGCTTCTGGAGGTCACACGGAAATCCGTGTCATAGGTTCTTGAGACGCTTCCGGCCACCGTTCCCGCCCAGGTGGAACTGCTGAGCAACGATCCGTCATAAGCAAACGTCAACGTGCCTGCATCGGGCGCAGTGATGGAGGCAAGGTTGCCCGTAGTCGCAAAATAAGCGTAGGTCGTCGTGCCGCGTGGGATGACAACATTACCGAGCCGTCCGCCAGTGTCGTAATTCAGGGCGATGGTCTGTGTATCGGGTCGTGTGATTAGCGTTAGTTGTTTGTCCAGGTTGTAGGTAAACACCGAGGCGTTGGTGCCGGAGCCTGTGACCACAGGCGGGGTGTAGTCGGATTCCAGATTGACCGCCGTGTAGTTGAACACATGCGCCGGACGTCCTGGAGGCGTGATCGACCCGACATTGCCGTTGTTATCATACGTAAAATTGATCTCGCGCAAGTCGGGCAGAATCTGTTTCGTTACCCGTCCTGAGAGATCGTATTGAAAACCCACCACCCGCGATTCAGGATCGGTGATGGCACTGATAAACCCTTGCGGGTTGTAGGCGATGGTACTGGCCCGCGCCGTCACTCCCGTGCTTTGCGTGACGGTGTTCAACCGTCCGCGCAGGTCGTAGCCGAATGCCGTGTCTTCCAGGTTGGGCACTTGTTGCGTCAGAATACGTCCTTGATTATCCACAAACGCCGTCGTCGTCCGTCCCGCGGGCGTCGTGTCAGTAATCTTGAGCAGGTTCGCATCAAATATGCTGGTGAACGTGCGTCCATTGAGATTGAGCGTGTCGGTCTGTGTGAGAAGGCTGAGCGGATCAAGGGGATCGGCCAAGGTCACGTTACGGGTCGTGGTGAGACTCGAGATCAACCCACCGGGTGTGGTGACGGTGAGATCGCTGAGAGGCGCTTGCATGCCCCAGCGCGGGTCTGGTTTGGCATTGATGACGGTCGTTGTTCCGTCCGGCGTGGTGATGGTCTGACTTTGATCCGTGCCCAATAGCGTTGTGGTGGCAAATCCGCTGGGGTCGGTGTTGGTTCTCAGGTTCTTGCCGTTGGCTATTTCATTGTCCACCGCAAAACTGGACACGCGCCCCATAGCAGAGGTATTGGTGACGGTGTAGTCGTCGTTGGTCCCGGTGCGTGCCAGATTGAGCGAGCCTCCTGCCGGGTCCGCATCCTGAGTCAGTTTTCCCTCAGTGTTATAGGTGTAAAGGGAATCGTTGAGCCGTGGATCGGTGCGTTTGGTCATCAACCCTTCCGGGGTGTAGGTGAACAAGTTGGTCTCGTTCGCCGGGTTGGTGATGCCGCTCAGGTATCCGTTCGTATCGAAGGCAACCACCGTGGTTTGCCCGTCCTGTGAAGTAATTCCCGTGGGCTTGCCGTCCACATCCCGCTGAACGGTGGTGACGTCGCCATCGCCATCGGTGACAGAGGCCAGTCGTCCATCAGTATCGTAAGCAAACACCCACACGTTGACCCCGGTTGCGGTGTTGATCGTGCGCAGGTGCCGTCCGGTGATATCGAATACGTAAAGCTCGGTGCCGTCCTGGGACGCAATCACAACATCCTGCTCACTAAAACCTGGAAAGGGTGGAATGACCTTGTGAAGTCGATTGTCAGCCACTTGCGGCAGATAGAGGGCACCATCCTGATCGACCGCCAAACCTCTGTTCCATAAATTTGCAGTAGTGGCAGGAATATCATCTCCGTTAAAAGGGGTTAGTTGCCCTGAGCCCACAATCGTCGTGATGATCCCACTGGTGTCGATTTTGCGAACAGTAGGGCCGCCGTTCAGAAGAAAAAAGTTACCTTCCGTATCCAGGGCAATTTGACTGAGTTGCATGCCTGAATCGGTGGCAGGAACGTCATCTACTACTGTCAGTGTCCCGTTCCCGGCTATCACAGTGACGTTGCCTTGAGGATCAATTTTTTTAATTTGACGAGTAAATATATCGGTGATGTATAAATTGTCTTGAACGTCAATGACTATATCTAAACTTGGGGCCTCCAAAAAGGTGCTGATGATTCCGTTTGTATCAATTTTACGAATGCGGTTGTTGCCAGAATCTGCGATGAAAACGTTTCCTTGGCTGTCCACTGCCACACCCTTGGGACTCTTCACCTGTGCATCGGACGCCGGACCGCCATCTCCTGCAAAACCTGCGCTGAAGACGTTTTTGGTCAGCTCGGTAGCAACTCCAAGAGGAGTGACTTTCACAACGCGGGAGTTACTGGTACTTGAAGTACCACCCTGTACGGACATATAGATATTCCCTGCAGAATCAATATCCAAAAAGGCAACCGAGCATTGCTCCACTTGAGCGCGCACGTCCATAATTCCGTCTGGACCGACCTTAACCAAGTAGCATCTGTTGAATGGAGGGAAACTGCTAAATCGCCGGGGAGCAAAGTAAAAATTACCTTCTGAATCGGTGACAACACCTCCTTCAGCAAAACTAAAGGCAACATCCGTTGCTTTCTGCCCGGTGACGGGAACATTGAAACCAAGCTGCCCACTTCCTGCTACCGTGTCTATGGTGAGGGCAATGCTTTCTTCACTGCGGCGATTCCCATTGCCGAGGTATAAGGTTTTGGCAAAATGATCATAGAAGTGCAGTTGATCCAAAGTCCAACCGCCCAACCCGTAACTTTTGATATCAACGGATTTAAGTTGCACATTGTATGCCTTAGCTGTCAGAAAGGCGGTTCTTGTTCCTGGCAGAATGGCACCGAGCCCCGATTGGCCGAAGCCCGCGGTTTCCTTATAAGCAGCGTCGAACTCGTATTCGATTTTAATGTGCGCTGTTATTGCCCCGGATACGGCACGGCCATAAACATCCTTGCCATCCCAGGTAAAGTCAATGGAAAGGTTGGGAGTTGGCAGTTGAACAAACTCGAACTTTTGGCCCATTACCTCGACAGTCACTCGTGTGTTGGTGACTGTCGGGGGTACGGTGGGTCCTGTGACCGGAATGTTGATGGTGGTATTGGCGCGAAAACCGGGTGTTCTGTCCGTCACATAAGTCAGTTGAAAAGGAGTTCCAGTGACAGGAATGCTCTCACCAAGAATCTGCGCCTGCATCTGCACAAATGATTGCTTGGGACATATTTCGCATTGATCCTGTTCCTGGTTCCCTTTAGCCGCTGGTTCGACGGGATTCAACAGTCCTAATATGGACCTGGCCCAGTTCCAATCGTAAGTAGAAAAATGATTCATGGGCACACGCCACAGCGATTGCCCAGCGGTGTATTGCGTTGCCAGAGTGGTGCGTTCATCATCGGTGATATTGAGTGAAGCCAGGATCGTGGCATTGTCAGCCACATCGTCACCATCAGTGTCGAGGTCTGCTAACCCTCCGGTGATGCTGAGAATTTTGATCACTTTTCCGTTGGGCTCAGGAATCCATTGGCCTTTGACCTTGTCATAAGAACCGGAAGGCACGTTGATGCCTGTCGGGAAGTTCAAAAAGTTTTCCAGATAACCGTAAACTGGCTGACTGAAGTTGACCGAGGTCGCACCTGCGGCGATGGCTTCATCAATACTAAATTCTGCGGCGTAGGTGTAGGCGGAAGAAGCTGGAAGTTTTGCTGGCATGGCCATCGGACCGTTGGGACCTACAGTGAATTCCGTCGCCCGCACGTTGAGTGTAGTGAGCGGTTGCGGAAAGCCATTGACGATCATCTCTGCTGTAGTGCCTTGCGGGAATAGTAAAGTCGCCTGCCGCGTACCATCACTATCAGTCTGCACGCTTCCCTGTGCAACCTGAATCGGAGTGGCTGATGTCAAATCTATGGTTGTGGTTTGTGGGTCAAGCGCAACCAGAGCAACGTCCTCCGCAATCGCAAAATCTTGCCAGGGGACGTTTACTTGTCTCTGGGCTGGGAGATGGCCTGCCAGTTGATAACCCACTGTCAGCAGTCCACCACCGTTGACGGCCATGTCGAAGAATCCGTCCGAGCGACTGACCGTCTGGCCAAACTCAGGATGATTAAGAATAGAAACTGTGACACTGGGTAGCGGATTGCCATCACGGGTCAATACCTTGCCGCGCACAACAGCGCCGCGTTTGGGTTCAATGGTTCCTGGAATCACTCCTGTTTGCAGGGGATCGGGTCCCGTGTAGAGAAACTCTGTATTGCTGGCCACGTTGGCAATGAGCGTGTCATCCAAAGGAGGGGCGATGGTCGAAGGATCGGGCGGACCCGTTTCGATGGTATAGACCGCACTGCCGATAACGCTATCGGTAAAATTAAGCTTCACTGCAAACGCGGTGACGGTGGTGGTAGCGGTCAGGTTGATCGCGGTG
>JAJFFN010000022.1 GCA_021776635.1 Robiginitomaculum sp. | reverse complement strand
CAGGAGCCGTCCATTTAGATTTATTTGCATTTCATTGGATTGATACAACGCAAAAAGGAATTGAAAATTTCAATAATCAAACCCAAAATCTTCTTTCATTTCTTGGAGTAACACCTGAGAAGAAAGTTATTTTTTATGATTCAGTTTCTGGAATGCTTGCAGCAAGGGGTGTTTGGATGCTGATGTATTTTTCACATCAAAATGTCTTCATGCTAGATGGAGGAATTACAAAATGGAAGAAAGAGAATCTTTCTCTTGAGGAAAAACCAAATAGTTTCAAACCTTCTAAATTTTCAGGAAAAATTAATCCAGATATTATTTCAGGATTTGAATACATTAGAGATAATCTAGAAAATCTAAAAATTTTAGATGCTCGTTCAACTGGAGAATATGATGGCACTACAGTACGTGCAGCACAATCTGGCCATATACCAAATGCTATCAATATTGATTGGAATCAAAATCTCAATGAAGATGGTACTTTCAAAAATAACGATGAGCTATCTCAAATGTATAATTATTCAAAAGATGCTGAAATTGTTACTTATTGTCAGGGGGCATATAGGGCTGCTAATTCTTTTTTAGTTTTAAAAAAATTAGGGTTTGAAAATGTTCGAGTTTATCTTGGATCTTGGGGAGAATGGGGAAACAAACTAGAACTTCCTGTGGACAACTAAGCCTCTCTTAGGCTAGGTAAAATCATGTGAATTTTTTTTCGTATTTTGTACAAAATTACAATCTATGGCGATAATGAATTAAAAATAGTATAATTGGATATGTCTGATTCTAATTGTGAACACTATTGGGCTCCTAACGGATCTTATTTTTGCGTTCATTGTGGAACAGATATTCAAACACAATAATTTTTTAGATTCTATTCTGAAAGAAAGTCTTTAGCCTCAAAAAATCCTGTTAATTCCTTTGAAAGCTGCTCAGAGAATAATCCAAATAATTCAAAATCAAGATGATTCATTTTTTTCTTACTAAACATTGCAACTACAGCAACTGCCTTTCCTTTGTAAGATAACGGGTAACCTACAAATGATTTTAATTTCTCTTTTTTAGCCCAATCCTGTATTTTGATTCGAGGATCATTAACTACATCGTTTGAAACCACAGGCTTGTTGGTTTTTGCAATATGTCCAATTTTTAATGAATTTATTGATACTCTGGAAAAACTACCATCAATCTGCGTATATTTTCCAGCACTAAATTTAAGAATCAATTCTTTTCTTTGTTTATCTACAAACCAAATTCGTGCAAATGATGCTCCAAAATATTTCACAACACATTCAACAATTTCTTGGAATCTGTCGTTAATGTTATCATATTTTTTTAATGATTCTAATATTTCATAAATTCGTCTTTTTCTTTCTTTTGTTTCTTGTTCATCATATATCATATATGGAGATGATTTTATTGTGTTTGATTCATAGGATCGAAAGTCTGAAATTAATTCCCCAAATCTATTTAAGAAATTATTTGTTTCAAGATCATATTGCTCAATAGAATCAAAAACAAAATGACATATCCAATCATAATCCCCACTTAGTCTACTAGAAAATGTACAAAACTGAGCATCAACAACATAACTTGTTAATCGTTCAATTAATTCAGGAGTATCTTTTGTAAATTTAAATTTTAAAACTATGGTACGATTAATTTTCTCAGATAAAATATTAGGATTTAAAATTGCAGAATATCCTAGTATTACATTATTTTTTTCTAATTTTTGTAAACGATGTCTAACTCCTCTATCTGTAATGTTGTGTCCTAAGGCATCAAGTATCTTTTGTAATTCTTGTGATGACATTCTTGCATTTTTACCTAATTGTGATAAGATGATTCTATCTACTTCGTCGACCAACAAATTTTATTAATTGAACAATCTAATATCAATTTCCAATCTGGACATTTTTAGATAAATTTACTCTTTTTAGACTATTATTCATGTCCAATCTGGACAATTTTTAATAAAAATCAGTCCAGCCAGCATATGTATTATTTTTCATTATATTACTTCATGACAACACAACAAACAGAAAATCAAACAATGGGGACCTATGGAATCTACGGTACCCATACTACTGAAGCATGCCCACTTTTTAATGAGGAAAACAAAAAATTGCTTCTACAGGTAGCATCTACCTTTGAACAAGATGCAAACGCAAAAGGAATTAAAGTTCTATCAATGTATCACTCTGGCTTAGAACATACTTTTGAATGGATAGTTGAAGCTCCTGGTGCACATGCAATACAAGATCTTATGGTAGAAACTAAAGTTGCAAAATTTAATGCAACAAAAATTGTTCCATTAAGAACAACCCAAAATGTAGTGGAGTATCTTACAAATCAATAGGTGATGAATATGATGCGAACTCCCTCCTTTTTCTTTTTTAGAACAAACTCTAAAAATAAACAATCGTCTAGTCTTCCACCTTATTCTAAACGAGCTCTTGTTGCTGTTACAGTTGCTGTCCCAATGGCTTTTAGTTTGAATTTAATACTTGATTCTATGGCATCTTTTATGCCTCTCTGGGGAGTAATAATGATCAATGCAATTGTAATTCCATCTTACATGACATTCATTATACCAAAAGCCTCAAAATTACTCTCTTCTTGGTTGAATTCAAAGGCAACTGGAGTGAACTAAAATGAGTCTCAAACAAATATCTAAAAATCAAAAATTTTCTCGTTTAGTAATTGCTGGGCTAGTGGGAATTTTAGCATTTTACATTGCAGCCTTTATTGACATGGAAATCACTGGCATACCTCTAGACATTTCAGTCGTTTTGGGACAATTAGTTGCTGGAGAAGATGAGTCAGCCATTTTCATTGGAAATATTTTCCATATTGCAAATGGAGTAGGCTTGACGCTATTTTTTGGATATGTTTTCATGCCTATTTCAAGGAGAATTCTAAACAGTAGAATTTGGTTACATGGAATAATTTTTGGAGTAATTGTAACTGCTACTACTGTATGGTTTGGAATGCTTCCCGCTTTAGGAGCTGGTGTTGCAGGATTAAATATTGCTCCTGAAGTTCCAGCAATGACTATGTTTAGACACATTATTTTTGGTGCAATAATTGGTATTATTTCAAAATCGATCTTTGAGGTGAAGAGATGACTGAATTAATCAAAAGTAAGGAATGTCCCAAATGTGGTTCAGAAAAAATAGAATGCAAAGATGATAAATTCTCATGTGGTTTTTGTGGATTATCTTTTAGCTGTTTTGGAGGTCAAAATGAATAAAATAATCTATGCGATAATCCCGGTTCTTGCATTTTCTATAATTTTTGTAAATATGTTTTTTGGTCATTTGATTTTTGCATCAGAAACTCAAGAAGTTGTAAACAAATATTCGGTATATGTTCACTTGTTGTCTGAATGGCAAAGCGATTCAAAGAATATTATTTTTGAAGTAACAAATACTTGGCACAAATCAGAAAAAATTAATAATGTTAATCATGTATTTGATGCTGAATCTAAAGAATACAATACAAATCAACTCCATGAAATCAACGATAAATCATATGTTGAATTAAAACATGAATTCAGCAATTGCCAAGAGGAATGGCAACCAATGTTGTATAGAAAAGCAGTAGATACTGTAAGACATGAGATAGAATATGTCCAAGGACAGCAATTAAGCACAGATCCTAGCGTTTCTGTATATCCAGATATCGAGAACAAAAATTATGATAATGCAGAGCAACAACTAAAAATCAAAAATGGGTATGTACAATTTTTCCCAATCTGTACTTCACATTATACTACATCATATGATTATAGTGTAAAAACTGACAACAAAGATTTGGGTTTTGATGTGTATTTTGTTGCATCATCAGAGCAGCGTGAAAACTTTGCAAATTCAAAATTTGATTATTATACGGACTCTGGTTGCTATGGTGTAAACAAACAAAGCTACAGTGGTACTTGTGAAAATATCAAAAAAGATAGCGGCCTACTAGTAATCTTTCCTGATGATCTAAAACCATGGACTACAAACGTTACAGTAAATCTTTATGAAAATAATTAAAATTATCTATTTTTTCTTCCAAACAAATTGATTGTAAATCAACTCTGGTCTAATTTGTCTAAATGGTTGTGCACCGCCATCATACCATTTAGTAAAGAATTCGTACAAGTGCAATCTGAGGGATTGGATATATACAATTAATCCTTCAATCATCATGATTCCCAAATTTCCTCCAATGATCATTGCCATTGCTGCACCTGATTCAACACCTCCAAGTGATTGAAATGCATTATTGACTGTCATGAGTAATGCAGCGTGTACAAGTAACATAATTCCTAATCGAGCATAACTAATTGTATGTGCTAAACTTTCTACTGTTTTTCCAAGAAATACTTCCATGATCACGTTTGCAGCCGAACCTCCGTCTTCAGGATGTTTCTTAGCATGCATTACACCACCAACTATCATCAAGACCATTGATGTAATAATTATCACAACTGCAATTCTTGTAATTATCCACACTTCTGCCCATTCTCCTAAGAAAATTGTAACCCAAGGAACTGCTTCGGTATGAACTTTGGAATACATGTTCATCACATCATAATTAGCTCCAATTGCACACATCATGATGACGACAATTCCGCCATAAAGCGTAATGTTAGGAATTGCTTCCATAAACATAACAAACTTGTGACCTTCAGCAGCTAATCTCTTTACTCTTAGAACCATTGCCCAAACCAAGTGAACAATTCCAATGAATAATGAAACTTTGAGTATGTTGATGACTTGATCAAATGTTAATTCTGCTACACTAAGAATACCTACAATCCAACTAACTGAA
>JAJFFN010000021.1 GCA_021776635.1 Robiginitomaculum sp. | reverse complement strand
GCATTTTTTTATATCCCTTTAGGGGCAAGGCTTTCACAAGAGGCAGGCTACGCTCACAACGATGCCAGTGGGCAAAGTGGCCATGCAAAACGTGACTTAAACTCGGAGCTAATCTGCTTCAATCTGCGTCGTCAAAGCACTGGCCGGGCAATAACACCGCGTCGGAAACACCTCCTGTTCACGGAACAAACTCGGGCGCTCAAAGTGATTCCATATTAAAGTGGAGTGCTCTAGCTCTAACCCTTACGCATGTCCGGATGTAGGCTTGTGCCTAAAATATGGTCGGAATTGTTGATGACATGTTTTGTGCCTTTGACAATAAGCGGGTCTGCACCTGTGACAACGCTGGTGTCTTTGTCCGGGTAAGGCAGTGTGTCGAGAACATATTGCATCGTCTCTAGGCGCGCGCGTTTTTTATCGTTGGATTTTATGATTGTCCACGGCGCGTCCGTCGTATCTGTGTAGAAAAACATGGCTTCTTTAGCCTCAGCGTAATCGTCCCATTTATCGAGGGACGCTTTGTCTATCGGGGATAATTTCCACTGTTTAAGCGGGTCAAGCTCGCGAGATTTAAACCGCCTAAGCTGTTCATTCTGTGTCACCGAGAACCAGAATTTAAAAATGCGAATACCGGAACGGACCAACATGCGCTCAAATTCCGGCGTCTGGCGCATAAATTCCAGATATTCACCTGGCTCACAAAAGCCCATGACTCGCTCAACACCGGCACGGTTATACCAAGAGCGATCAAAAAACACCATTTCGCCAGCCGTCGGTAAACTATTGACATAGCGCTGGAAATACCATTGATGGCGTTCAATATCGGTAGGCTTATTCAGGGCTACAACCCGGGCTTTACGCGGATTGAGATGCTCCATAAATCGTTTGATCGTCCCACCTTTACCGGCTGCATCTCGGCCTTCAAATAACAAAATTATTTTCTGATCGGTATCTTCAACCCATTTTTGCACCTTTAGGAGTTCAACCTGCAAGGCTCGTTTTTGCTTTTCGTAAGCTTTAGTTGTTACCCGCTGCGCATAAGGATACTCACCAATCTCAAAGGCTTCGCGAATAGCGGTTTTTGCAGATTTGACTTCGCCATCGCCGTCCAATGGACTGAGTGTGACATGTTTATCAATTTGTTTCGCGACCGACGCAGTTTTTGTCGCCTTGACAATAGACTTTGTCTGCGGTTTGTTTTCGACCTGCTTGACCATGAAAATTCCTAAATCTGCAAAACAAATGATATACAATAAATACAAGCCATTTCAAATCATTTTGCAGTCACGACTCGGTGACCATTAAATTTTGAAACCATAAGCACCCACTAAAGACACGCACGAGCGACACTCATTTACAGCACATATCAATGACATATGACGCGTTTTATGCTATAAAGACTTTTTGGAGATACTTATGACTTCGCAACACATTAAGGCCACCGACTTTCTAGCGCTACACAAACCGGGTGCGCCTTTTATCATACCCAACCCGTGGGACATAGGGGCTGCACGGGTTCTAGAAGGGTTAGGGTACGCTGCCCTTGCCACCACTAGTTCGGGTTTTGCTTGGACATTGGGGCGACATGATTACGGCGTGACGCGCGGCGAAGCCTTACGTCATGCGACAGCACTTGCGGATTGTGTAGACATTCCTGTCAGCGCCGATCTGGAAAACGGATTTGGCGACGAACCTGAAGAGGTTGCCCAGACCATTAACTGGGCAACAAAATCCGCACTGTGTGGTGGCTCAATCGAAGACACTACAGGAGACCCCGACAAGCCTAGTTATTCTTTGTCTGATACGGTAAAACGCATAGAAGCTGCAGTGACGGAAGCCAAAAAATCTGAAAACGGTTTTATCCTCACCGCACGCGCAGACGGCCTGCTACACGGCACCACAGATTTAAACGATATCATTGAACGTCTGCAAGCTTTCGAAGCCGCAGGCGCAGATGTCCTTTTCGCGCCGGGGTTACCTGATTTAGATGCCGTCCACAAAATCTGCAGCGCCGTTTCCAAACCGGTCAATATATTGGTACTTGGCAATTTGGTAAATCATAGCCAACAAGATTTTGCGGACGCTGGCGCCGCCCGCCTTTCTGTCGGCGGTCGCCTGGCTTCAAATGCCTATGCAAGCCTGGCTCAGACTACTGACATGTTGCAAAGCGGCAATTTCGCATTACTGAAACCGACTAAAGATGCGAAAGCCGTCTCTAAATTTTTGAGATAAGGTTTTACCGTCTCCCAAACAGCCGTTCTATATCCGCTAGTTTTAACTCTACATATGTAGGACGCCCATGATTACATTGGCCGCTATGTGGGGTTTCTTCCATTTGGCGCAGTAGCGCGTTCATTTCTTGGGCGCCCAGACGACGACCTGCGCGAACGGAACCATGACAAGCCATTGTACCGCACACATGTTCAAAACGTTCATTTAAAGACAGTGTTTCGTCTGTGTCGCGTAAATCATCAACCAAATCCCTAAGCAATCCCTGCACATCCATTTCGCCGAGCAATGCTGGCGTTTCGCGCACACACACCGCGCCGACCCCGAACGGCTCTATGACCAATCCCATCTTTGACAGTTCGTCGGCACGGGCTAAGACAAGCCCAGCATCGCCCTCCCCCAATTCAACAATATCCGGAATGAGCAAAGCCTGCCGCTCGACGCCTTTGTCAGCCATTGCCTTTTTCATGCGTTCATAAACCAGCCGCTCATGGGCGGCATGTTGATCCACAACAACCATACCATCCGCCGTTTGTGCGACGATATAAGTTTCGTGCAGTTGCGCCCTTGCTGCGCCGAGCGGGCGGTCAGAAAAATCTTGCGGGGTTGGCGGGTCAATGTCTTGGGTTGGTGAGAAATATTCAGGCGCTTCTTCGACCCAGTTTTCTACTTTGGCAGAGAAACCGTCGATGAGCGGTTGGGTTTGGGCATTTGGAATTGGCATGGCTTGATAATTTCCATAGCCTGTACGGTGCGCACCTAATGCGCCGCCGACTTGCGCCCGACCGAGAGCATAGGCACTTGTAGTGGTTGATGCGCGGTGCCCTGCTCCAGCCAATGCATGACGCAGCGCACCTACTATGAGTCCGCGGACAATAGCCGGATCACGAAACCGGACTTCGGTTTTGGCGGGGTGCACATTGACATCTACATATTTTGTCGGAATATCCACGTACAGCGCCACCACAGGATGGCGACCACGGGCTAGAAAATCCTGATAAGCACCGCGTACTGCACCGTAGAGCAATTTATCGCGCACAGGACGGTTATTGATAAACAAATATTGATGGGTAGAAGACCCGCGTGAAAATGTCGGCAAGCCTGCAAATCCCGTCAGTTTGATACCGTCGCGCTGTGCATCAATAGCAAGCGCATTATCGCGAAAATCATGACCAAGAATATCTGCAAGGCGCTTGAGACGTCCCTCATTATTGTCGGTTTCGCGCGGCAGCGAAAGCGTTGCCCTTGTGCCGTTGTGCAAACTAAACCCAACATCAGCCCGCGCCATAGCCAACCGTTTAACCATATCGGATATGGCCATACTTTCAGAGCGCTCCGTCTTTAGAAATTTGAGCCGTGCTGGTGTTGCGTAAAATAAATCACGAACATCTATACGAGTACCTGAAAGACCAAAACGCGGTGCAGGTTTGGGGCCAGATAAAGCGCCGCCCTCTATATTTAATTCCCATGCGGCACCATCGTTCATGACTTGCGTGGTGATTTTTAGCCGCGAAACAGAGCCAATAGACGGCAAGGCCTCACCACGAAACCCCATACTTACAATGTTAAGTAAATCCCATTTTCCGTCAGCGTCCGGTGATAATTTTGAGGTCGCATGGCGCTCTACGGCAAGTGATAATTCGGCCTTAGTCATGCCCTTGCCGTCATCGATTACACTGAGGCTACGCCGTCCACCAGCCTCGTAGCGGATGTCAATTTGGCTTGCGCCAGCATCCAGTGCATTTTCAACCAATTCTTTAATTACACTCGCGGGCCGCTCTACAACCTCACCCGCCGCAATACGGTTTATCGTGTGCTTTGGTAATTTGCGAATCGTTGGGGTTGGATCTGACATGAAAAAACCCTAGCGCGACGAAGCACTAGGGTCGATAAAAAAGTCTATAGAAAAGTCGATAAAAGGCTTAACCTATATTTATAGACCAGGCAATTTGGCACCACCGGGGCGACGCTTAATCTTTACGGGTTCTCCACCTGTGGCTGAGGTTATTGCTTTTTGGCGTCGCGCTTCTTGATCAGGGTCGAGCGGCGTACCGTCAGCACCTACGGCCTTACCATCTTTCCAAAAAAGGATGCGGTCCGCAAAACCACGGTTTTTGCGCTCAATAGAATTTTGCCCGTCGATGATAACACGTACAGCAGGGTCGGCCCTACCGCCGCCTGCCTTTGCTATTAACACGGCTTCGCCTTGTGTCGGTTTTGCCGGATCAATTTCACCAAGCAACGCCTTACGCGCCGCTACTGTTGCATATTTTTCTTCCACATTAAGCTCGCCAGCGCGCGGAGGACGCAAATTATATTCGGGCGGCACGACCAATGGCGGCTTGGTCAATATGTTAAACTCATTGGGTGCCTTCTTGCTCATACCAAGTGCTTTACCCGCAGAAGCACAACCAGACAGAACAGGGGAGCCCAGTAAAGCGCCGCCAAGAAAGCTTATGAATAAAAAATTACGAGATGTCATTATCGACTCCTTAAGGTCAAAACAGTTAAAAGGCTTCTAGCGAATAAAATCCGAGATGCCAAGTTAACTTATGTTGATTTATGTGTTCTTTTTTCCGCCTGCCACTGCAAAAACATTGACAACAATAATCCCGCAACACCAATATTTATGGCCATATCGGCGACATTAAACACCCATTTAAAGCCGATATCAGAAAAATTGATAAAGTCCGTAACCGCGCCGTAAAGCGCCCTGTCTATAGCATTACCAAGCGCACCGCCAATGATAAAGCCCAGGGATACAGAGACCAATTTACTCTTTTCTTTGTTGAGCCACACCAACAATACTGTACACATAATAATGGCAAAAGCAGTCAAAGCATACCGACCAATGTCTGCATGTTCCCGAAACAGGCCGAAGCTGACACCGAGATTACAGACCAGCGCCAAATCGACGATGGGTGAGACTTCGATCTCTAAACCTGGATAAGGGTTGAGTGCACAAATATTATGGGGCATAGCAAATTTGTTGAGCGCCCAGGCTTTGGTTAATTGATCGAATGCGACCACCGCAGCCGGGATAAGCCAACCGTAGAGCCAGAATTTTTTCCGCAGTTTAGGCATTTGCTTTATCCCACTGCTGGCTCGCCACCACATCGCGTGGGGTGATATTTGCACCGCCCTCCGCTATGAAATATTTCCATGAGCGTTCGCATTTTATAAAACCGTGCTGCTTTAAGTCTTGAATATCTATGCCGTCGGCATTGACCGATAAATCGCATTCGCTAACGATGAGATAATCCGCCAATGTATCTACCGGAGCCGAGGGGTCGGGGTAAACGTCTTTGCGAGTGATGTTCAGGGCAGTTAGGGCAGATGCTAAAGTATTTGTCGCCGGAGCCAGGACCCTTGCTTCAAGGCTGGATTTAATCACGCCGTCTTTGCGTAAGGGTTCGATGGTTTCTGAAACTTGGGCACGAAATGCCAAGAGCGCGTCCATATGTTTGGCCAAGCTGTCGTTTTTCCATCCGTCTTCACCCGCAGGAAACTCGTGCAAATGTACGGAATCTTGCGCATCGTTCCAGCGTGTTTGCCAAACTTCTTCCATAGTGAAACTGAGGATTGGTGCTAGCCATAATGTCAGACGGTTGAACAATTTGTCCATGACCGTGCGGCACGCCCGGCGGCGTGTTGAACCAAGCGGGTCACAATACAGCGCATCTTTGCGGATATCGAAATAAAATGCCGAGAGATCATTGGTGCAAAAATTAAACAATGCCGTATAGACTTTCTTGAAATCATGATTTTTGTAGGCCGCTTTCACCAATGCGTCCAATTCGGACAATCTGTGTAGCACCCATTGTTCTAGTGCTGGCATGTCGGCGTAATCTATGGAGTCCTCGGCGTCATAACCGTCCAGTGCACCAATCATATAACGCAATGTATTGCGCAGTTTGCGGTAAGCATCTGCGGCGGTTTTGATGATTTCATCACCAATGCGAAGATCGTCCGTAAAATCGGAACTGGCCACCCATAGACGCAAAATATCGGCGCCGTATTGGCGGATGATTTGCTCTGGCGCGATTGTGTTGCCGAGAGATTTACTCATTTTACGACCATCTTCGGCCATGACAAATCCGTGGGTTAGTACGGCCTTGTAAGGGGCTTCGCCGTAATTAGCACAGCTTTCAAGGAGTGAGGATTGGAACCAACCCCGATGCTGGTCGGTACCCTCAAGGTATAAATCCGCACGGTCAGGTAAGTCGTCGCGTTGCTTCAAGCAAAACGCATGGGTCGAGCCTGAATCAAACCAGACATCAAGAATATCTGTGACCTTTGTCCAACCTTCGTTGTCATCAGGCATGAATATATCAATAGACGTATCGAACCAACCGTCTACGCCCTTTGCTTCTACGGCGTCGAGTATGCGTTTGTTGATTGCGGCGGCATCGTCTCTATCCGTATGCAAACGCCCGTCTTCGTGTACCATAAGCGTAATCGGCACACCCCAATTGCGTTGGCGCGAGATGAGCCAATCGGGGCGGTCTTGCACCATCGCCATAAGGCGGTTTTTTCCGCGCGGCGGAATAAATTCAGTTTTTTCAATTTCGGCAATCGCCTTTTCGCGCAGGCCACCTTTGCTCATAGAGACAAACCACTGCGGCGTAGCACGGCGGATAACCGGCGCTTTACTACGCCATGAATGGGCATCACGCAGCATTGTAATGCCGCGCGCCAATAAATTACCGCATTCCATCAAAGCCTTGAGAACTTCAGGATTAGCCTTACCGTCTTGCCCACGTTTTTTGCCAGAGGTGCGGATAACATCCAAACCTTGCAAGCGTTCAGGCATCACGTCCGTATAACAACCATCATCATCCAGGGTCATAGGTACAACAGGGTCGATACCCAATTTTTCCAGTTTTAACTGATTGGAAATCCAAGCAACATAATCGTCTTCGCCGTGGCTTGGAGCCGTATGGACAAACCCAGTCCCCGCTTCATCGGATACATGGTCGCCCGCGAGTAACGGTACAGGAAAATCAAATTTCCCATCCGCCCCATCCATGTTTTTGAGGGGGTGGTCGAGTATCATAGTTTCAAGTGTAGCCGCGTTCACTGTCTCAATACGTTTTGCATTTGCGATTAAGCCCGCTTTGGCAACACTTTGCCATAAATCGTCAGCAACTATCAATTTGTCGCCCGGCTTGGACCAAGGCTCGAATTCCGCCTCTTGCATTTCCGTGACTTCATAAAGACCGTAAGTAATTTTATCTGAATAACTGACGGCACGGTTGGCCGGGATTGTCCATGGTGTTGTCGTCCAGATAACAATATTGGTTTTAGTGCCTTGCACCGGAAATTTAACATAAATCTGCGTCGCACGTCTGTCCGCATATTCAACTTCGGCTTCGGCCAAGGCGGTGCGTTCAACCGGCGACCACATGATTGGTTTTGAACCACGATATAATTGACCGGAACTTGCGATTTTTAGCAACTCACCGCAGATAACGGATTCGCTCTTGAACTCCATGGTTTTATAGGGTTTATCCCAATCACCGATGACACCGAGGCGTTTAAATTCCCCCTTCTGCACGCCGAGCCACTCGCCCGCATATTCACGGCAACGCGACCGAAATTCACTGCCCGGCACTTGGTCTTTGGTGCGACCTTTGCCTCTAAATTCTTCTTCGACTTTCCATTCAATAGGAAGTCCGTGGCAATCCCAGCCCGGTACATAATTGGCATTATAGCCAAGGCCTTGTTGGGCTTTAACGACTATGTCTTTCAAAATTTTATTCATGGCCGTACCGATATGGATATGGCCATTGGCGTAGGGCGGGCCGTCGTGCAGTACATAGGTCGGCTTATCAGCGCTTTGCTTGCGCAGCGTATTATACAGATCGATTTTGTCCCAATAAGCGAGCCATTCTGGTTCTTTGCGCGGAAGCCCTGCCCGCATTGGGAAATCAGTTTTTGGGAGGAAAAGAGTTTCGCGGTAATCGCGTGTGGCTTCATTGTTGTTTGGTGAATCAGTCATGAGAATTTCTTTAAATTGGAAATGTTAAGCAAAATACAAATATCCCGGCATCCAATTAGGAAACCGGGCTCATAATTCGTATGCTTATGTAATGTCCAAATTTCATGGGCGGGACGTAACATAGTGCAGCGCATCAAACAAGCGTTCAATATCGGCTTCGGTATTATAGAGGTGCGGTGTTACACGCACTGAATTACCGCGAACCGATAAGAATATATTGTTTTCTGCCAGTTTTTCAGCCAAGCCTTTCGGCACACCATCTTTGTATGCCAAACCAATATAATGTGGTGAACGATATTCGTCTTCGGTAACGAGAAAACCAAGCTGGCGCGCATGGTCGGCGACACGGGAATTGCGTGCGCCCAAGGTGTCTGAAATGTTAGCAATGCCCCAGTCCAGTATTTGATCAAGCGCGGCGCAGGCCGCCAACACTTGTGCGGGGTTAGATTTTTCGCCCATATCAAAACGTCTTGCGCCCGGCTGAAACTCGTCTTGATAATCAACGAGCCTGGAAAAATCCTCACTGCCTTTACGGTTCATCCAATTATGTTCCAGGGGCGCACCGCTCTGCCACTGGGGTGCTATATATAGATAGCCCAATGTATATGGCCCAAGCAGCCATTTATAACCTGCAGCTACCATGAAGTCTGGCCGCACTACCGCAATATCAAACGGCAGGGCGCCAAGGGACTGTGTGAGATCTAGAGCCAGTTTTGCACCAATATCTCGCGCCGCCTTACCGATAGTTTCAAGGTCCAAATAACCGCCGTCTGCCCAATGGGTAGCAGGAAGCGCAAGAATTTCTGTACGCGGGCTGATGGATTTGAGTACGGATGCTGTCCAATCTCCATTATCAGGACGCTCAGCCGTCACTATTTTACCGCCGCAGGCTTTGGCTTTCTCGCGCCACGGATAGACATGGGACGGGAATTGATCCTTAATAATCAAAATTTCACCGCCCTTGTCTATAGGTAAAGCATTCGCAGCGATTTGAATGCCGTAACTGGCGGACGGCACTAAGGCTATATTGTCGCTATCGGTGTTGACTAATTTGGCAGCTAATTCTCTAAGCTGCTCCGTATAAGTAAAAAAATCAGACCCGCCATAAGTCCACGGCTGAACTTTATACTGGATGCCTATTTCTGCCGCCCGTACTGACGTTTTCATCAACGGCCCCATATAGGCACAGTTCAAATAGGCAATATCGTCCGGCATGTCGAACAAATGGCGTTGGTTGGCGATTTGGTTTGCATTTGCAATTTTGGTATTGATCATTTGTCCTCTCACTTACTTATAGATTCTAATTCTCTCTAACCTGCACCGCAACCGTTTATTGGCCTACTTCTTGCGAAGTGAACTTTGAAATCACAAATCGCTTTAGGAATGTATCATGTCGGGACAATATATAGCAGCCATCATCATGTTTTTAACAACAATTGGCTTTGCCGCATTATTCTGGCTACCGGTTATCAAGTTCAAACAAAAAAACCCGCTTTTACGGTTTTACTGGAAAGGGTTTTGGGCATTCCTCAGCGGGCTCACGGCTCTGGCGGGCGGGCAATCCGTTTTAATTATTCTAGGTTTTGACGTTCAGAAAATTGCGACTGCACTTTTGTTCGGTGTTACGGTGTCATTTGTCGGTTTCGTAATGTTTGCCTGGGGGCGCTTGACCCTCAAAGGTGTCACGACCGTGATGGCAAAAACCGTTAAAGTTTCTACGTCTTAATGACCACCAGCCAAGCCTGATAATTGTTGTTGCGGTATTTGTTGTTGCTGTAATTGTGGTTGGGGATAATTCTGGTTTTGCACCGGCTGGCTTGGTGGGCGTTGGCCTGCAATGGCTGGATATCCTAATGGAACGGCTTGCACAGGTACAACCGGTACGCCGCGGTTTGTAGCGATTGGGGCGTCAGGATTATTCAAACGGTCAGGTATGGCCTGCGGGCGCGGCACAGTGGTCATGTTTTGGGTCAAATCATCATGCAAAGAACCATATAGGGACTGCCGACTTGAAGCCTCTATTGGCATTATTGGAACTGGTGGTGTTTGCACCTTTCTTTGTATAATTGGTTGTGCCGGTCTGATTTGCGCATTTACAGGATATTGTGCTTGGGGCATTTGAACCTTGGCCGGAAGATTAACTAGAGCTTGGTTCTGACTTTGGGCCTGAATTTTCTCCTGGGTTGCAGTACGCTTTTGAGCGGCAACCTTTTGTTCCTTATAGATTTGCTGGCGTGTCATTGGACGCGGAATAACTGGCCCCGTAAATGGTTGCAATCTTGATTGTGTTATGGGTTTATAGCCCGCTGGAATAGGTGCCCTTATTACATTTTCGACTGGTAATTTTTTTATGACACGTTGTGGCGTATTTACCTGTTGTGCGCGAATGGCGCGTTTTGACACAGCTGGTATCGGCATAATTGGTGTACCAACGCGAACCGTATTACCACTTGTTATGGGCACAGCACGGCTCAACACTTGGTCAATACTCGTACTGTTTTCGCCGCTTATGCTTATGGGATTTGCGACAGCTGCAGCAATACGCGCATTAAATTCACAAATGCCAGAACGAGAACGCGGGTTTGGTTTTATAAAATTCCAGCCCCGGCACGCTGCATCACCTCTGCACTGCGCCTCGCATTCACCGAAATGAGCTGCCGTAGATTTCATATATGGTTGCCCGGCTCTGTAGGCAAATTTATCAGCGGCGAAGCTAACAGTTGAAAATGTCAATAATGTGCAGGTACACACAATAAAATACACAGCAATACGGCGCATCCAAACCTCCAATATTTTCTACCAAATGGCGAATCAATATCTGCTAGAATGAACCCTAGGTATTAGCGATATGTTAACCATATCAAAGATTGGTTAATGTGTTTTTGCGCCATTTGCATTTGTAAGTGAGCGGTAAATTATTTGCGGCTCATCCAGAGGTGCAGCAACCACCATTGCCCAATATGTCTGATACATTGTTTTGGGCTCATACACCAAGGCAATCCCAAAGTCTGTCACATCGGGACGCAAAAGATTTTCATTGTGACCGGGACTATCTTGCCAAGCCTTAAATACCGTCTCCCAACTTTTCTGTCCTGTGGCAACGTTTTCGGCTGCAATGCTAAATTCATAGCCTTGTCTTTGTACCCGCTCACCATGCCCAGACCCATCACTACCCGAATGGGAAATATTGCCGTGCCGTGCCAAATCATTGGCGTGAGCTTTCGACGCAGCACTAAGCTTATCATTGAGTATGACTGGGCCGAGAGAAAATTGACGACGATACGCATTAAGATCGGCAAGCGCGATGTTCATATTTAATGGTGTTGGCGGTTCTGACGGAAATAATGGGTTGGCTCCAAAACCATTGTTTAGCCGACAAATAACCACTGGTTTTGTTATATCTGGCTGCAACGATTGAGCCCCACGGCATGTTTGACTGTCCGCTTTACACAAAGCCGTACACTCTTCAAAAGATTTTACCGTTGCTTCACGGTAAGTCCCGTCATCCGTGTGTTTATTCAAAAATGTAGTTTCATCTGCAAATACGTTGATTTGACCGACCCCAGCCAGACTAAAACATATTGCTATAAAGCACAATAATTTGACTTTGCTATTATACATTCATTCTACCATCAATTCTTCAACAATATACTGGCCACTTTCAATATAGATTGGCCACGCGCACATTAAATATAGCTTAATTTAAAGTTATGGCTCCATTAAGCTTACGACATGTCGTGTTAATATTTGACTGGTTTCCTTGATTTAACCCACCACCTAATTAGCAGATCCCGCCGCTGTTTTTGCGATTTGCCCATTGGCAAGGTTGCGCTCTGCGGTGAGGCTTTGGGTTAGGTTTTCATAAAAACTCATGAGAATTTTTGTCTCTGCATCGGTTATCAATGGTTCTGGTGCTTTGAGCGCGCGGATTTTTTTACCCTTATGCGCTTCTTTCATATACATTTTCCATGCATCAACCGGTAATAGGCCACCCGTGATTTTCTTCATCGGGGTGTTATCATCATTTCCCATCCAAACACCCGTCGTATAATCTGCGGTAAAACCAATGAACCAGGCGTCACGGTAATCCTGCGATGTCCCCGTTTTGCCAGCAGCTTGGCGCTCACCCATTTTAGCGCCGCGCCCAGTACCATTTTCGACAACATCCCGTAACATGCCGGTCATTTGGCGGGCATAGGGCAGTGCATATACCCTTTCGGGCGGACGGCTTCGATGTGTAAATAAATTTTTGCCCGCCGTATCGGTAATGTTTTCAATTAAATACGGCGGATATTTTTGTCCTTCATTGGCAAACACCATAAATGAGGACGTCATGTCGATGAGATGCACTTCCGAAGACCCTAGCGCAATTGAATAATTTGCACCAAGTTTTGTCGTTATGCCAAAACGGTTAGCCAGTTCAACTACTTTATTGGGGCCAACTTCCGCAGCAACTTGGGCCGCAACAGTGTTAATAGAAAGCTTTAAGGCTTCACGTAACGTTAACGGCCCACGATAACGGCGTGTGTAATTTTTAGGAGACCATTCAGTTTCCCCACTCCCTATTGTCGTCGGTTGGTCGATGCGGACAGTCCCCGGCGTAAATCCAGCCTCTAGTGCTGCCGCATATACGAAGGCTTTAAATGATGAACCAGGTTGGCGTAATGCCTGGGTTGCACGGTTAAACTTACTCTTATTGTAGTTACGTCCGCCAACAAGCGCGCGAACGGCACCCGTTTCTGTTTCAATACTGACCAAAGCACCATCGCTCACTTTTTTGGTTTTTTGAAATTTATCCACGACCGTAGTAATTGTCTTTAGCGCATGAACTTGCAGTTTTGGGTCTATCGTCGTGCTAATAATCAGATCTCCTGATTGCGTACCGACGAGATCCTTCGCGCGCTCAGTAACCACATCAAACAAATGTCCCAAGTTTTGCTCACCCAAATACCCATTCTCTCCGATCTTGAGCTCTGCAGGTTTTAACGCAGCCTCTTGCATTTCTTGTGGAGATATTTTGCCTTGCACCATCATATTTTGCAAAACCATCTGTGCCCTGTTTGCAGAAGCCTCGGGGTGTTTAATCGGGTCATATGTGGTCGGTGCTTTTGGGATGGCAGCCAAAACGATAGCTTCGGAAATAGAAATTTCTTGAGCCGATTTACCAAATAATCTTTGTGACGCCGCCTCAACACCAAAAGAACGGTTTCCAAGATCAACACGGTTCAAATAAAGTTCCAGAATTTCTTGCTTGGACAGCATTTGCTCCATTTTATATGCAAGCCACATTTCTTGAAATTTACGTTTGTAAGTTTTCTCACGTGTCAGCACCATATTTTTGACCAATTGCTGGGTCAATGTTGAGCCGCCTTGAACTTTCTTACCCGCTTTGGAATTTTCTATAAGCGCGCGAAAGATAGCCTTTCGGTCGATGCCCGGATGTTGCCAAAACCGCTGGTCTTCTATGGCCAAGAATGCATCTGGTAACCACGGCGGCATCTCAGAGAGTTTAAGCGGGCGGCCATAAAAAGGCCCGCGGTGACCAATCACTATGCCGTCACGGTCAAGCAATGAAATATTCGGTTGCAGGTTTTTTTCCCACATGGCCTGCTTGTCCGGCAGTTCTGGAATGCCGTCTAATAAATAACTGCGGGCTGAGAAAAATCCAATAGCTCCAATGAACACAAGTCCAAATAAAATACTCCACACCCACCGGAGTTTTCTATTTCCACTTTTTTCATTTTCCGTGTTTAAATCTGCGCGAAACGTCTCCATAGCCCCCTTTAGCGTTTAATTAGCGAAATGCCCAGTTGGTTTTTCATGTAAATGCGCTAAGAATAGGGCATAAATTTGACAGCGGATCACATTTGTTATGACGACACCATTTTGGAAAACCAAAAGCTTAAGCCAGATGAGCAATAAAGAATGGGAAAGCCTCTGTGATGGCTGTGGTAAATGTTGCTTGCTGCGCATGGAAGATGAAGACAACGCCAATATCTATGTCACAAATATCCGGTGCAAACTTCTGGATGCAGGCACTTGCCGCTGTAAAAATTACGATACCCGCAAGGTATATGTACCCGACTGCGTGCAACTGACAGCAAAAAATGTCAGCAAATTACACTGGATACCACGCACATGTGCCTACCGCTTACTGGCAGAAGGCAAAGACCTACCCGATTGGCATTATTTGGTGAGCGGGGATAGGAACACTATTCACGAACAAGGCATGAGTGTAAAAGATGCCACAGTCCACGAGCTTGATGTTACTGAGGACGACCACCCAAAACACATAACAATTTGGCCAGGAGAACCAGACGTGTTACCAGGCTGAGATAAATAAACCTGTATTTAAAAAAAAACCCGCTCTAGTTTCCTAGAGCGGGGTTTTTTGTGCTTCGTGGGAGGAAGACTTTAAGCGCTGATGCGCTCTTTGTTAGGTTCGCGTAGGACATAACCTCGACCCCAAACGGTTTCGATATAATGCTCGCCCTGAGATGCCGCAGCCAATTTCTTACGCAGCTTACAAATAAACACGTCAATAATTTTTAGCTCAGGCTCGTCCATTCCGCCGTATAGGTGATTGAGGAACATTTCTTTGGTCAGGGTCGTGCCTTTGCGCAAAGAGAGAAGCTCAAGCATTTGGTATTCCTTACCGGTCAAGTGAACACGGTGATCGCCAACTTCAACAGTTTTAGCATCCAAGTTTACAGCAATTTCGCCTGTACGGATAATTGACTGTGCATGTCCTTTAGAACGGCGGACAACTGCGTGAATACGCGCGACCAACTCATCTTTGTGGAACGGCTTTGTCATATAATCATCCGCGCCCGTACCAAGCCCGCGGACTTTGGTGTCTACATCGGCAGTGCCTGACAAAATAAAGATAGGTGTATTGATCTTCGCTAAGCGTAAAGTTTTCAATACATCAAAACCTGGCATGTCTGGCAGATTAAGGTCTAGCAGGATGATGTCATAATCGTAAAGCTTACCCAAATCGACGCCCTCTTCGCCTAAATCTGTTGTATAGACATTAAAACCTTCCGATTTCAGCATCAGCTCAATACTTTGTGCTGTTGCCATATCATCTTCAATTAGAAGAACTCGCATATATTACCTCCCAGTATTTACCGTAACGGCTTAAATTACCTCAAAGACGTGCCCAAATGGGCGAATCAATTAATATTAGTTAACGTAAAAAAACCAATACGTGAATCCCGTAAACCAAATGTTAACGATAAAATTCATTTTTACGGTAATTTCGCCCTAATTTGGGGCATTGCGCACTTAATTCACTTTTTTTTGCGTTTGTTTACCAGTTTGTAAGGCTGTTCTTGTAAAAACCCAATCAATGGCGAAAACGCCGAAAAAATTAGGGTTAGGTGATAAGATGAATACTTCTATGGATAAAAGCGTGCGTGCTACACGCTTCGCGATTTCAGATTTACAAAAAAGAGTTTCTGTTTTGGAAGCTACGCGGGAAGACCTTGAGCGCCAAATGCGGAAGCTTAATGCTAGCGTACCAGAAGAAGAAGTTTCTCCCAAAGCGCGTAAAGAAGGCTATGTTGCATATGGCTCATATGCCAATTCCGTAATATTGCGCAAACAAAACCTGCAAGTCACGATTGATGATATCGAGCTGCAAAACAAAGAGCTCAGCAATGAATTGCGTATGGCATTGGATACCCTAGATAGCTTTGAACGTGTACGTGCAAAGCAACTAGCGAAAAAAGCAGAAAAAATGGCTGCTCGCAAAGCAGGCTAGAACACTCCACTTTAAATACGAATTACGTACTATTTGAAATATGTCGGGGAAGAACAACGATGGCACTCAAGTGTCATCGTTTTCCTGTTTGGCTTTTAGGGTCAGCGGGCAATGAGAACACGTATTGCAAATCACCCAAAACCGCGCCATACCCTCCTAATCTAAACGCCAATTTTGGGAGCCAATTTTGGATATTCACATTATAGCAATTGCGGGTGGGAGTTGTTCTGGTAAAACGCGCCTTGCCAAATATACGTGCGAAGCCTTGAATAAAACACGCAACAAAGAAACTTGTACCGTCTTGCGCCAGGATAATTATTATCTTGATCTTGGCGGCGTAAAGCCAGGTCAACCTTTGCCAAATTTCGACCACCCTAAGGCATTTGATTGGGCGTTATTTTTAAAGCATTTAAAATTGCTAAAAAATGGTCAAGCCGTCGATGTTCCTACTTATGACTTTAAGGCACACCGGCGGACAAATATCACTGAACGCATTGTACCAAAACCGATTTTACTCATAGAGGGCATATTAATACTGACCCAAGAAAAAGTACGAGCGGCATTTGATTATAAATTTTATGTAGCCTGCAAAGAACAAACACGCCTGGATCGCCGCATACGCCGCGACGTAGAAGAACGCGGGCGAACAATCAATTGTATCCAAAATCAATTTTCAAAAGATGTTGCACCTATGCACAATAAATTTGTCAAACCCAGTAAATTTATGCTGACATTATTATTAAACAAGAGCAATGTGGGTTAGACACAATTATGCATGATGGGCCACTTATTAGTCTTTGTAATCGTCTTTTGGACAAAAAATCTCTTCCAAAAGATTTACTTGGTCACGAAATTTTATCCCATAGAGGTTAGGGACATATCCAGAAAACAAGAAACAAAAACATGGTCAAAGCAAATCAACAAACCTGTGTAATTATTGGCGCAAGCCATGCTGGCGGGCAAGCGGCTATATCTTTGCGTCAAGCCGGTTGGGACGGAGACATCATCCTTGTCGGGGAAGAAGATTATGCTCCTTATCACCGCCCGCCCTTGTCAAAAGATTTTCTGTCCGGCGGCAAAAATATAGATGACATTTTAATCCGGCCTAAAGAAACATACGAAACCGCAGACATTATTTGCGTCCGCGGCATGAAGGCCCAAAGCATACACAAAGGTGACCGCTTGGTATTTTTAGAAGGCGGGGAAACCTTACAATATGACAAATTGATATTGGCCACAGGTGCACGGCCAAGAAAGCTGCCCATCAAGGGTGCAGAACATCCCCGTGTGCTTTACCTTCGAAATGCAGATGATGTATTAACAATAAAAGCTCAGATTAGTGCTGGCAAAAAGGCTTTGATAATTGGCGGTGGTTATATTGGTCTGGAGACAGCCGCTTCTTTGAACAAACAGGGTATGCACGTCACTATTTTGGAAATGGAAGACCGGATTTTGCAACGGGTCACAGCACCAATTATGTCAAAATTTTACAACCGCATCCACACCGAAGAAGGCATAAATATTATCGAAAATTGCGCGGCATCGGAAATTCAAAATAGAGCCATTGAAAACCTTAGTGTTAAGACCACTAAGGGCGTATTTGATACCGACATGGTTATCGTTGGCATAGGCGTCATACCAAATATTGAAATCGCGCAAGAGGCTGGCCTTAACGTTGGGAACGGTATTATCGTTGATGAAAATTGCCGAACATCTGATCCCAATATCTATGCCGTAGGTGATGTGACCTGGCATCACAATCAGATTTACGATATCCAAGTAAGGCTCGAATCCGTACCCAATGCTACCGACCAAGCTAAGGCGGCAGCTCTGGCGATTTGTGATAAGCCAAAACCCTATAATGCGTTGCCGTGGTTCTGGTCGGATCAGTTTGATTTGAAATTACAAATCGCAGGACTATCAGGCGGATATGACGATATCGTCCTGCGCGGTAACCCAGATAAGGGTCGCAGTTTTGCGGCGTTTTATTTCAAAAATGATACACTCCTCGCCGTAGACGCCGTTAATCGTCCGCAAGAATATATGGTCGGCAAGCGTCTTATTCCCCTCTCTGTAGCAGGCAAAAAGGATATTGATAAAAAAGCATTGGCAGACGAGACCATTCCCCTTAAAACATTTTTATAAAAGCTAACATAGAGGGAGGCCAAGGTGAAAAAATTACTGTTCGTAATAGCAGGCACAATTCTTATTTCTTGCTCTGAGGCTAGTTTACAAACAGGTGTGTCGGCAAAGTTTGAAAGCATTAAAGGCAACGAGATAGCCTTGCGCGAATTTATACAGGCCATGCCTAAAGGCGGTGATTTGCATAATCATTTATTCGGAGCTGTTTACGCAGAAAGCTGGATTAAGTGGGCAGAAGAAGACGGGTTATGCCTAGACAAAGCTGCCCTTGCTATTCGGTTTCCAAGCGGCGCAGGGTGCGGCGAATTGCCAACGATGAAGGCCGCGCTTAATTTTAATCAAGATTTGCGCAATGAAGTCATAGAAAATTTTTCACTTCGAGACTTCGTCCCCACTGCAGGTTGGTCTGGGCATGATCAATTCTTTGCTACATTTGCCGACATGGCAGCTCTCCCTTCGCGGTTTGGAGATATGGTGGCCGAGACCGCCAATTTAGCCGGCGAACAAAATGTGGCATATCTTGAATTGCTACATACCATGGAACTCTTTGAAACTATATTGCCCATGGTCGCGGCCATACCAATGAGCGGGGACGCCGCCAAAGATTATGAAACTTTGATGGGCGGAGAATTTGGCAAGGCCTTACCCGATATGATTGCACGGGCCAGGCGTGATACCGACACTGCTATGGCGCGCAAAAATAACCTTCTTAAATGTGGCACAAAAAATGCCAAACCAGGCTGCCAGGTTGAAGTGCGGTTCTTAAACCAACCCGTACGTACATTGCCCTTGTCGGCCGTTTACGCGCATCAAATATTTGGTTGGGCGCTCATGGCACAAGATGATCGATTTGTTGGCACAAACCTAGTCGCACCAGAAGACGACTATATTGCCCTGCGAGATTATGACGACCATATGGAGCAGCTTGATTATTTATACCAAACACTGGGCTCAAGAAACGTTTCTTTGCACGCCGGTGAGCTCTGGCTAGGTTTAGTTCATCCCAGCGAGCTTAGAAATCATATTAATGATGCCGTAAAAATTGGGCACGCAAAACGTATTGGGCACGGCACAGATATTGTGTTTGAAACAAATTACAAAGCGCTACTTAAGCATATGGCTGACAACGAAATCATGGTTGAAATCAACTTGACTTCCTCCGATGCATTACTTGGTATTACTGGCGAAAAACACCCACTGACTGTTTACCGTGCTGCCGGTGTCCCTATTTCCTTATCCACGGACGACGAAGGCGTAGCCCGTATCGATTTGACCCACGAATATATTCGCGGAACGCAGGAATTTGACCTTAGCTACGCGCAGCTTAAGGATATGACTTATAATGGTCTTAGATACGCATTTATAGACGACACGAAAAAAGCCGAATTGATTAAAGCGTTAGACGATAAATTTATAGTTTTTGAAAGCCAGTTTTAATCTTGTGCGCCTTATTTAATATTGCACCCACTGGCGGTTTTGCAATTTGTCAGGCCTTTTTAATTCAAAAAAAACCGCTGCACATATGTGTGCCGACATAAAGAGAACAGCATTATTTACGCTTATAGGATATGTTTATGGCTAGTTCTTTAGGCAAAACACCTGCAAAAAAAACTCTAGGCTTTTGGGATTTGCTGAGCATATCTCTCGGGCAAATTATTGGTACAGGCGTTGTTGTCCTGACGGGCATTAGCATTTCCATGACAGGGTATGGTGCCCCGTGGGCATTTTTATTAGCCCTTGCCATAGTCGCAATTCCTACGCTTTGCATCGCTGCGCTTGGTTCTGCCGTACCCGCAAGCGGTGGCAATTACACTTATGTACGCGATCTTCTTGGCGCAAAAACTTCGATCGTATATTTGGGGCTCTTAATTGCGGGACAGGTAATATTGGCAAGTTTTGCCATCGGGTTTGCTGAATATGCGGATGCGCTTTTACCCAATATCAACATGAAACTAACTGCGGCGTTTATCATGGTCGCATGTTTTGGTGCCAACCTTCTCGGTATAAAAACAGCAGCTCGGTTCCAAAGCTTAATGGTCTTGGTTTTGATTTTTTCCCTGCTGTTTTATATTTTTGCAGGTCTTGGTCATGTGGACGATTATAGCAATTACACAAAGCCGGAGCATATATTGCCCAATGGTTTTGGCGGTTTTTTTGCAGCCGCATTTTTATTACGACTGAGTCTGATCGGATCTGAATTTATCTCGGAATTTGGCGACGAAATGAAAAACCCGGGGCGAACTATTCCGCTCGTTATGGGTGTTTCTCTAGGGTTGGTTACGCTTATCTATATCGGGATAGGCATTGTTGCCACTGGCGTTTTACCACTGGCAGATATTCAAGGTAAAAACTTAGCGGCTACTGCAAAAGTAATTTTTTCGGCGCCTATATATATAGCATTTATTGCAGGCGGCGTGATGTTATCTTTGGTTACATCTTTGAATGCCATATTTGCCTGGTGTACGCGCGGGTTGAGTATGGCGAGCGAAGATGGCTGGTTGCCGATAAAGCTTGCTGCAAAAAACCGTTTCGGTACACCGTGGATATTCTTAAGCCTGTTTTTTGTTGTTGGATTTATTCCCATCATCACTGGCATGAGCTTAAGTTATGTCGCTATTTTAGGGAACGCAGTTGGTGCTATATTCGGGTTGTTCCCCGTGTTTGCCCTGTTTAACCTTGCCCGTAAAAACCCCAAAGCTTACGCCGCCGCGCCGTTTAAACTACCCATTTGGGCAACAAAATTATTGCCCATATTGGCCGTTGGTATTTATGGCTACGGCATATATTCATCATGGGATTTTGTAGGCAACAAAGGATGGATAGCGCTCGTTGTGTATGCGGGATTATTACTCACTTATGCTCATTGGCGTGAACCAAAAACTAAAAGTATTGCGCAAAAACTCTAGGTCTACACCCTAGGGTCAGTATCTATCCAATCGTCCAAACGCTTTTAGAATCTCTTTAATCGTAGATTTATCAATCCCGGCAGGATCAATATTTGCTGCGCGAAGCTTCCAGTAAATGCTTGCACTTTTTTCAAACACTTCGAGCTTGTCAAATGCGCCCGCCAATGTTGCGCCCGAAGCTAGTAAACCGTGATACTGCCACAACACTAAATGGTGGCGTGATAGTTGCTCAGCAGATTTTAGGCCAAGTTCAAGAGACCCAGGCAATTCATGGTCCACAAAACCGATGCCTTCTGGCAAGATTAACCTGGCTTCACTTTGCAATGACAGTATTTTGTCTGATATTGCTTTACCACTATTCAAGCCCGGCACATGACAAAGCGCAATGAGGCTCGCCGGGTGGGTATGAAGAATAGCCTTGTCTTCAGGACGGTTTTTTTCAAGTGCATTGTGGATTGCAAAATGAGCTGGCAATTCCATTGACGGATTGTGATTACCTGCAATCCAACCATAATGACGTCCATCATCTGCAATTTTATAAAGCCCAATATTAGGCTCAGGGTTCTCCCCGATTTCCCGTGCGCGCGTCCCGGAGCCCGTCAAAAGAACGATTTGCCCAGCTATATACGGAACCTCAACAGGGAGTTCAATATGATCATCCTCGTGTAAAGCCGCAAGTGCATCCAACCTTACGGACATATTGCCGCCCGCAGCCTCTGACCAGCCACGCCTTGCTAACCATGCGGCTGTAGTTTTGAAATCGTCCAATTGTTTTATGTATGAAAATGTAGTCATAAGAAGCCAGCTAGTGAATTGGTGCCATTGTACACTCTGCATTTTTTGTATTTTTCAGCGCATTTATCATTGTGCGGAGCATTTTGTCTTTAATAGCGTCAACACCATCATGTACCAGCTCGATGCTTGGTGTCATGCCGGCACCCCAATTTATGGAAAATGCAAAACCTGCATAAGACATACCTCGTTCAAGAGCCAATGGAAGTTCGGGACATAATGTCATGCCAACGACATCGGCGCCAAATTGTCGGTACGCACGAATTTCTGCGGGCGTCTCAAACCTCGGCCCATTCGTGGACGCGTATACCCCGCCGCGCCTGACTTTCAAATTTAATTTTTTTGCTTCCGCTTCCAATGCACCTGACAGCACGGGACAAAACGGAACGCTGACGTCTACATGGCCTTTTCCTTGGTCAATGGTATCGAAAAATGAATGCTCACGACCTGATGAGTAATCAATAAAATCCGAAAGGATAACCGGCACAGCCAATTCAAAATCAGGATTGATGGAGCCAACTGCAAAAGTCGCGCAAATCCGTTTCACGCCCAACATATCCAGAGCCTTGATATTGGCTCGGTAATTCACCCTATGAGGCGGCACCGAATGATTGGGTGCATGGCGGTGTAAGAATACCAAATCGTCCGTGCGCTCAACCGTCACATCTGCGTATGGTGTCTTGATTATTTCTGATCTCAGTTTCATGCCAGATAGGGCATAAATCCCTGTGCCGCCAATAATAGCCGTTATTTCCGTCATTCTTCAAATCCATTTTTTAGTAGATACGGCGAAATGACGCCGTGTCTGGTAATCACTCCAGCGACATATTTCGGAGGCGTTATGTCGAAAGCCGGATAAACTGCGTCAATATTATTTAGCGTAGTTGGTGCGCCTCTAACAGTACGAATTTCCGATGGACCTCGCATTTCTATATCAATACTTGCACGGTCGGGTTTGGCACGGTCACAGCCCCAGGCAAAAGCAAAATACGGGATACCGTGAGCGTGGGCGGCTATGGCGTTTTGGAAAGTGCCAACCTTATTGACCACATGCCCGTCCATGGTGATGAGATCTGCTGCCGTCATATATTTTTGGATTTTACCTTCGGCCATCAGTGCTGCGGGCATTCCGTCCGTAATCAATTTTACATTAACACCGCACGCATGAAGGCTCGGTGCGGTGAGACGGGGCCCTTGAAGAAAGGGCCGCGTTTCAGGTACATAGACGGTGATGTTTTTACCGGACGCTTTTGCCATGACCACGGCCAAAACGAAAGAGGTTTCGGCAAAACACATGGTCAAAATACAGTCGCCGTCATCCATAAGCTTGGCACCATACTGGGCTCTACGACCATAGAATTTATACATCTCGTCCATGACGGTTTTGATGCGTTTGAGGATAAATACTGCAGGGTCACGGCCTTTATCCAACGCAATGGACGCGGATTTCAATACGTCCTCAAGCCGCAATCGAATAAGCGTATTGGTTGGGCGAGTTTTTATCAAACGGGTTTTTGCCACCACCAGTTCGTCCAAAATATTTGCCTGCACCTTTAACTGATCTGCCCGCATGGCCATGGCATGTACTGCCGCCACCCACGGCCCGACCCCTTGGGTGACCATGGTTTCGATGGCGACCGCTACATCTTCAACACTTTCGCACGTCACAAAATCTTTCTTAAACGGGTAATCATTGCGGTTACCTATAAGGACTTTACCGTCTTCATATCGGGCAATGTTCTGGCGTTTTAATATATGAGGCAACACGTTTTCGATGTCGCTTAGGGTGTAAAATTTCTCTCCGTCCGGCTGCACCAAATCCAGGCCTGCGTCCCGCCATGCCGACTGACCTCCGTCCATGACGCTGGCTTTATAACCTAACTCTTTAGCCGCCTTTGCCCCTAGCCGCGCCCGCCAACCCTTTGCACAAATAAAAACAAAATGCTCATATTTATTGAAAACTGATTTGTAATAAGGACTGTCTTTATGCATCCAAAATTCTAACATACCGCGCGGCATGTGATAAGCACCAGCAATACATCCGTCCCGCTCGCGTTCGCGTACATCACGAATATCCACCAATAGAACGCCTTTACCCTTGGCCATTTTTGCACACGCCGCTGCACCTAGAATATCTATATCCTCGTGGTCTGTGTTCATCATTACATCAAAATTATTCATGCGCACTACCATAGCCACCACCCGTCGGTGTTTCCACCATGAATACATCCCCGACTGCCATTTTAATGTTATCACAGCCCTTTAGTGTCTTTGTAATTCCGCTTTGTCTTATGACTGTATTGCGTCCCAAATTTCCTGCACGGCCACCATCTATGCCCGCACAAGCTACCACTCTGTTCCCTGATAGAATAGCACAATCCATGGGTTCTAAAAATTTTAGTGCCCGCCTGACCCCATCACCTGAGTTCCATTTCCCTTTGCCGCCAGAACCACGCATTATTTCAAAACAATTCACCCGAACAGGGTAACGTAGCTCAAGGATTTCCGGATCGGTAAGGTGTGAGTTCGTCATGTGTGTGTGAATTGCCGCCGCGCCGTCAAATCCGTCTCCGGCTGGCGAACCTGAACATATAGTTTCATAATATTGATACTGGTCATTGCCAAATGTAAGGTTGTTCATGGTTCCCTGACTTGAACCCAAGACACCAAGTGCGCCGAACAGGGCATTGGTAACGGCCTGAGACAGTTCAACATTACCCGCAACTATTGCGGCTGGATAAGCTGGTGACAGCAATGAACCTTTGGGAATTTTAATCGCAAGAGGTCGCAGACATCCTGCGTTTAGGGGTATATCCGTTCCGACCAAACAGCGAAAAACATAAAGTACAGCGGCGTGTGTGACGGCTTCTGGCGCATTGAAATTATCACCACGCTGCGCATCCGTACCGGAAAAATCTACTAAGGCAGACCCTTTAGATGTGTTCACTGTAATGCGCACACAAATTTTACTGCCTTGATCAATTTCGTAAACAAATTCGCCGTCGTGTAGCGCCGAAATTGCGCGGCGGACACTGGTTTCGCCGTTGTCCTGGCAATACCCCATATAGGCTGACACGGTTTCATTGCCGTAGGTTTGATGAAGTTTAATCAACTCCGTAGCCCCTTTTGTATTTGCAGCAACTTGCGCTTTTAGATCTGCAATATTTTGTTCGGGGTTGCGTGCAGAATACTGCCCTGATGTCAGGACATTGCGTATGTCAGCATCGTTAAATTGTCCGTGTGACACCAATTTCATGCAATCAATGACAACACCTTCCTCGTGAATATTTTTAGCAAGGGGTGACATAGACCCTGGTGCTAAACCGCCTATATCAGAATGGTGTCCGCGCGAGGCAACATAGCCCAACAGGTGCCCCTTATCATCAAACACAGGCGTAATAACATTGATATCGGGCAAATGGGTTCCGCCGTCATAAGGGTTGTTATGAACAAATGTATCGCCGCCGGATAATTGCAGGCCAGAATTTATCAGTGCACGCAAACTGGCATCCATTGACCCTATATGTACTGGCATGTGCGGTGCATTAGCAACCAGGCCGCCCCCAGCATCAAACACCGCGCATGAAAAATCCAACCGCTCTTTGATATTCACTGAGCGGGCCGTATTTTGTAAAACAACGCCCATTTGCTCAGCAATGGCCATAAACAAATGGTTGAATATTTCCAAGCGAACAGGGTCCACTTTGTGACGAGAGGTTGGTTTATGCGGTTTTGTAACTTTGCTTTCATGATATGTAAGCACGAGATTTTGCTCGTTTGTCAGTTCTGCACACCATCCCAGCTCAACAATATTGGTGCCACCCGCATCCAAAATAACGGCGGGGCCAGAAATCGTTTCGCCGATTTTTAAGCCAGAGCGCGCATAAACCCTTGCTTCATGCCAATTACCTTTAGAGTAAAATTTAATCGATTTTTCTGGATGGGACGTTTCAGGTTCGAGCAAGAAATCACCAGTATTCTCTCCCCCACCCGAACATTCCACGCACATAGTTTCGATGATAATATTTGCGGTTTTGTCTATAAAACTAAAGCGGGCTTGGTGCGCCCGTTCAAAGTCCTGTTTCAAGCTAGGGCCAAACGGTAACTCCAATGCCGTATCAGAATCTGCATACCGCACAAAGGCCCGCAACTTTGTTTTAATATCTGTCGCATTTACTTTCTGGGATAATAAATTTTTCTTCCCAACGCCAACCAATTCATCTGCAACTTTCATTGCGGCATCCATTTCCCCAATAGGTAGGTTAACTGTAATTTGTTCCACAACAAAAATGTCAGCCAATCCCATACCGTAAGCGGATAGTACGCCCGCTAGAGGGTGTATTAATATCTGCTCAATGCCAAGTTCTTCGCAGACCAAACAAGCATGTTGTCCACCTGCACCCCCAAAGCAAGCAAGGGTGTACCCTTGTAAATCATAGCCACGTTCTATGGATATTTTTTTGATGGCGCGCGCCATATGTCCGACAGCAATTTGCAAGAACCCTTCTGCTGTCTCTTCTAGGCTTTTTCCTGCCCGAAGCGAGATATCTTTAAACGCGGTCATGGGTGTCTCTACGTCTAAGGGAGAATTCTGATCATCCCCAAAAATTGCCGGAAAAAACTGCGGCTGTAATTTTCCTAGTACCACATTAACATCAGTGATGGTCAACGGGCCGCCGCGTCTGTAGGCAGACGGGCCAGGGTCAGCACCAGCAGATTTTGGTCCTACTAAAAATCTTGCGCCGTCATAATTGAGCTCAGACCCTCCGCCTGCTGCAACGGTATGGATTTCCAACATCGCAGCGCGCATGGCTATGCCTGCTATTTCGGCCTCCTGAGCCCGTTCATAGTTGCCCGCATAATGGCAAACATCCGTTGATGTGCCGCCCATATCAAAACCAATAATTTTTTTAATACCGGCAGTTTCAGCCGTACGAACAGCACCAACTACGCCGCCAGCAGGCCCTGACAGAACGGCATTGCGGCCATGAAAATGTTGAGCATCCGCCAGCCCGCCAGACGATTGCATAAACAAAAGTTTTTCTACGCCCCGTAATGCAACTGCGACTTTTTCGATATAATTGTTTAAAATTGGTGACAAATAGGCGTCGACAACAGCTGTGCGCCCACGAGATATCATCTTAATGAGCGGGCTGGCTTCGTAACTGGTAGAAATTTGTGTGAAACCAATATCCCGTGCAAGCTTTGCCACTGTTTTTTCGTGAGCAGGGTTTTTGTAAGCATGTAAAAATACAATAGCCAAAGAACGGTAGCCTTCATCATACAAAGTCTGTAAATGCGTACGCGTCTTGTTCAAATTTAGTGTAACCAGAACATTGCCATGCGCATCCATTCGTTCATCAATTTCAACCAATTCATCATAGAGAGGCGCGGGTTTCTTAACCTGCATGGCAAAAATATCTGCCCGAGCTTGGTAGCCAATTTCTAGAGCATCGCGCAACCCAGCCGTTATTGCCAGAGCCGTCTTCTCTCCTTTGCGTTCCAGCAGTGCATTGGTCGCAACGGTTGTCCCCATTTTGACACTATCAATATCATGGCTGGGTAATGGTTCATATTTAGCGGCGCCTAAGAATTGGCGAATACCCTCTAGAGCCGCATCTTCGTAACTCTCTGGATTATCTGATAGCAGTTTTTTAGTACGCAGTTTGCCGTCTGGGCCACAAGCCACAATATCAGTAAATGTACCGCCCCGGTCTATCCAGAATTTCCAACCCGTTTGCATGTAAATAAGGCTTAATCTTGCGGCACGTAAGGAACGCCGTAGCGCCGTAATTCTGTCGTCACTATTCCGTCCCTTAATATTTTCACCACATACAATCTATCAAATTCAGATTTCTCGAATATGGGTGCACCGCCAACTCCGCCAAGCGCAGTAACAGTTTCAGGGATAGTGTTGGAATGACCCACGACCAAATAATGCCCCTTGGTGGCCTTGATTGTCTCAGCCAGTTCTTGCAAGTGTCGCGGGTTATAAATGTCTACTGACAAGCCAAACATTTCAGCGGTAGGTGCCGCCGTGTCGCGCGTACGGATATAATTACTGGAATAAATTTTCGTGATATTTTCTTCTTGTAACAAGCCAGCCAAAGTTATTGCACGGGCTTCACCTTCAGCCGTTAATGCCGGGTCACGACCCGCCTCTTCCCCAGTAATTTTTTCCGCGTGCCTGACTAAATAAACGACCGTAAGGTTATCAACCACGCCGCCTTTTGGCAATTTCGTCAAAGCAAACAGTCCAGCAATTAAAACTGCAATCACAATCACATGAACAATGAACCACTTCATCATAGGGTTTTTTTTAGTATCACGCATCAATCTCTCCTAGCATTGTAATGGCGTTGCCAAGTGTTTTGACCATCTCGCTTTCATTACTAATACCCATGGTTAGGGCGATTAATTTGCCTTTTTGAGCGCGGTTCAAGGATTTGCCATCATAAAATTTCTCTTTAATACGAAAATATGCAGCTAATTTTGCGCGGTGCTGGTCTAGCCTTATGTCGAGCTGTTCGCGCAAAACAGGAATATCAACATTATCAAGCGCATAAAGCTTGACCAATAATTCATCTTTCACTGACGGTACACGACATGGTTTTTGCGACCATATGTGGACAACGCCTTCTCCCGCATCCGTTATGGTGTGAATGATACGGTTTGGGCGTCCACTTTGTTCAATCTCGCGGCTATCTACCAAGCCTTTATCACGCAAACGAGCCAGTTCGCGGTAAACCTGTTGATGGGATGCACGCCAAAAAAATCCGATACTGGCATCAAATGTTTTAGCCAGATCATAACCGCTCATAGGGCGGTCAGTTAGACAAACAAGTATCGCTTCGGCTAAGGCCATTGTTTTTTTCCAAAAATATCATGCAATTATGTGCATATAGGTTACAGTTCTATCATAGGCACAATATAAAGGATAGCAAATGGCGGATATAAAAAATCTAAAAGGCAAAACAATATTCATGTCAGGTGGATCGCGCGGCATTGGGCTCGCCATTGCACTGCGCGCAGCACGGGACGGTGCTAATGTAGCCATTGCCGCAAAAACGGCCGAACCCCACGCAAAATTACCAGGTACAATATATTCCGCCGCAAAGGAAATTGAGGCTGCGGGCGGCAATGCCCTGCCCTTGATATGCGATGTCCGCAGTGAAGACATGGTTTCTGCGGCGATTGATAAAACGGTTGATACATTTGGCGGGTTAGACATTTGCGTCAATAATGCCAGTGCTCTTTCTCTTACGGGAACTGAAGCGACCAGCATGAAACGTTATGATTTGATGAACCAGGTCAATGCACGCGGTACGTTTTTGATGTCCAAGTTGTGTTTGCCGTATTTGAAAACCTCAAAACATGCTCATATTATCAATCTGTCACCCCCTCTCGATATGTCGTCTAAATGGTTCAAGAGCCACACTGCCTACACCATGGCAAAATACGGTATGTCTATGTGCACTCTGGGTATGGCAGAAGAATTCCGACCATTTGACATAGGCGTCAATTCTCTTTGGCCGTTGACCGCTATTGATACAGCCGCCGTGCGTAATGTGTTAGGCGGCGATCAAATGGCTAAAATGAGCCGTACCCCTGATATTCTCTCAGATGCCGCACATATTATGATGTGCAAAGACCCCGCAGAATTTACCGGTAATTTTATCATTGATGAAGAGTTGTTACGGGCCCAAGGCATTACGGATTTTTCTGGGTACGCACCAGGTTATGACGGCCCCTTGGCTGGAGATTTTTTTGTCCCAGACGATGTGTTTGACCGGCTGCCAACCAAAGTCATGAAAGGCTATTAGCATGAACCAGACCTTGCTCGTCAATCAAAGCAATTTTCGCGAGACACAATTGGTGGATGTACCAAATCCTAGGCTAGACGCGGAACATATCCGTGTTGATATTGGTCCATTCGCCCTAACCGCCAATAACATTACCTATATGGTTACAGGTGATTTGATTGGATATTGGAAGTTTTTTGAACCCGAAGCATATGGTATAAACGCACAAAAAATGGGGCGTATGCCAGTTTGGGGATACGGCACGGTGCGCCAAAGCAATTGCAAAGATTTTGAGGTTGGTATTCGAATATACGGATTTTTTCCTATTGCAAAAAGCTTAGATATTAAACCCGTCAAGCTTTCACCACTTGGGTTTCAAGATGGTGCCGCCCACCGGCGTGCCCTACACCCGATTTACAACAGCTATACACTGACAACAAATGATCCGTCTTTTGTATCCGAGTTGGATGATATTCAGCCTGTACTGCGCCCGTTATTTACGACATCATTTTTGATCGATGATTTCTTGGACGACAACGGCTTTTTTGGTGCAAAACAAATTATTCTTCTAAGCGCCTCATCAAAAACTGCCCTTGGGACGGCATTTTGCTTAAAGAAAAGAAATTTGGTTAAGGTCGTTGGCCTGACATCACGTGGGAATATGGAATTTACCACAAGCACCGGATTTTACGATACTATTGAGAGCTATGACAATATCCGCGGACTTGATGCTAGTCAAAAAACGGCTCTCATCGATATGGCAGGCAACGGCGAAGTCAACGCAAAGCTCTATAATCATTTCGGTGATAATATAGTCTATAACTGCATGGTCGGGAAATCCCATTGGCAAGGTGCCCCACCGCCCAAGGCCAAAAGAGGCGCACCTCCCGCAATGTTTTTCGCACCAGACCAAGCCAAAAAACGCATAGCTGATTGGGGCGGAGCAGGGTTTGCTAAAAACCTTGCAGCAAGCTGGCTCCCGTTTTGTGATAGCGCCAAATCTTGGCTAACAATATCAAAACAAGAGGGCGCACCTGCGCTACTGAAATGCTATAATGGTTTTCTGGACGGCAAAGCAGACCCGGCGCAAGGTCGTTTGTTTAAATTATAGAACCGAAATGAGAAAAACATGACTTACCAGAGTTTCGACCTCACAATAGATAACAAAATCGCACATATTGTCTTAAACCGTCCAGATAAACGCAACGCATTGGCCGCTGACTTTTGGGCGGAACTTCCCAAGGCCGTTCGAAATATTGACGAGTGTGCCAAAGCCCGCGTCATTGTCATTTCCTCAACGGGTCCAATATTTTGCGCAGGTATTGATATCTCCATGCTGGCGGGCGGGGTTGCAGGCGGACACGATAAAAACCATCCTGCATACGGCGCGGCATTCCTCACTAAGGTTAAATATCTACAAGACACTTTCTCAAGCTTGGAGCAATGCAGAATTCCGGTTTTAATCGCCGTACAAGGAGGCTGTTATGGCGCTGGTGTTGATATGATAACGGCGGCAGATATGCGCTATTGTACAGAAGATGCGTTTTTCACAATAACAGAAATTGATGTAGGTATGACGGCAGATGTTGGTACATTTCCCCGCATTTTAAACCATCTCCCCGAAGGGATTGCCCGCGAACTTGCTTATACAGGTCGGAAAATGGATGCCGTAGAAGCCAAAGGGCACGGCCTCGTCAATAATATCTATAAAAAGCAGGACGACATGTTATCAGGTGTCATGGAGATTGCAGGCATGATTGCAAGCAAATCACCTCTTGCCGTTATGGGCTGTAAAAAATCCATTACCTATGGCCGCGATCACAATACAAAAGATGCACTTAATCAAATTGCTACTTGGAATGCCAGCTTCCTAAACCCCACAGAAATGATGGAAGCCATGCAAGCACGCGCTCAAAAGCGTCCAGGGCAATTCGAAGATTTGCCCAAATTAGAGAAATAGAATTTGTATCACGCCTGCTTCTAAGACTACTCAGTTTCGTATTTTGCTGGCACCATTTCACCGGTAACCGGATCAATATTATAAGTGCCAGGTGCAGGAGATCCGAGAGTAGGAGATCCGAGAGCAGGTGCGCCATTGCCAGGCACATATGGGATTGGTGTTACACCTTCGGGCAATGTTATGCGTTCGCCGGTCACCAAATCTCGGTAATATGGCTCACCGCTTTCAATGGCATCATCGTCCAACTGCGTTGACGGTGCGGATGGCAAGCTTGGGAGCTCTGCACCCTGCGAATATGGATTTGGCACCGCAGATAATGGAGCCTGAGATAATGGCGCCTGAGGTAATGGAGCTTGGCTCAGCGGTTGATAATTTGGTATGCCAGCAGACAGGCTTGGCTCACCGTTAAACCCTGGACCTGTGTTTACCTGTTGGGTGTTGTCTCCGGCTACGCGCACATAGGAAATGACTTCCGCCGTGCCTTTGGTCGTACTTGCGATTTGAGCAGCAAGTGCCAATTCTTCAGGCGTACGGGCAACCCCAAGCAAATAGACAACGCCGTCATTAACCTCGACACTATAATTTCGCGCCTTTACGGCTTTGGTTGCAATTAAACGCGCCCGTACAGAATTATTGAGAACACCGTCCTTGGTATTTCGAATTAAATTCTGTCTTCCTTTTATCACGATCTCGTTGCCAACCTGTACAATCTTAGGCCCAGACCATGCTATACGCTCCGCTTCAACACGGTCTGCTTCGGTTGGAACATTGCCTGAAAGAACGGCTATTCCCTCAGCGACTTCCACGTCAACGCCAGCAAGCTTGAAGTCCTCTACCCGACTTAATCGGGCTGCTATTGCGCGCGTCGCAGTAACATCATTTAGAGAACGGGCAAAATTTCGCTCATCGCCCTTCTTTACACCTGCAGTCATGACCGTGGTGCATCCAGATATCATAAATGCGAATACGCAAGAGGCCAATATTGTGGTTGAGTTTCGTATGGTTAATTTTTTCATAAACCCTAAATACAGCCATCACCTTACTCATTCGTTACCAAAACTGCGACTTTACATTAAATTTGCTTTAGGTATTCTCTCTTGTATGAGCGCCAAAATAATCCCAATTTCTCGTCGTAAATCCAAACCAAACCGTAACAATCAAGCACCTGTTGCTTTCAACCGGCAGGAGCTAGGAGCTATTCTCAATGTTTATGGCCAGATGGTTACACAAGGTCATTGGAAGGATTATGCTATTGATATGTTGGCGGAGCGGGCCGTGTTTTCTATTTACCGTCAAGCGACACAAACGCCTTTGTACCAAATTAACAAACGGCCAGACCTTCGAAATAAGCAAGGCCAATACAGTGTTATTGCCCCAGGTGGCCTAATTATAAAACGTGGTCATGATTTAAAAACCGTCTTGCGTGTGTTTGACAAAGATCGTTTCAAAAGCCTTTAAGACAGACATATTTACGCAAAGAAAAACCCGCCAACCAAAAGGTTGACGGGCTTAAAGCTAGGTAAAATAATCGCTATTATTTAGCTTTTTATTTTCCTGCACCTTTACCCAATAAGACACGTTCTACGGTTGTCTTACAGACGGCCATGAGCGCACCAGCACTTAGAACCATTGAGTAGTTGGTAAATATATTGGTTAGATATTCGCCAAGGACTGGTATAGAGCCCCAAGCAGCAGCACCGCCTGCTAAAAAGATAGCAGCGACGATTAAGCCAAGACGGTGTTCTGCGTCTGAAAAATATCCGCCGACCAAACCTAGAATGGCTAATACCATACCGGCTTGTTCCATATTGGCAAATGACAATACGATAGCAGCCAACAGGCTGAGGCTCCAAATAATACGTGCAATAGACATAAATTTCCCCCTTAAAGAGTTTTGTGTTATGGGCTCTCGCCCACTACGATTAACTGCTTCGAACTCTTTGGTTCGTTAACAGTGTTCACTTCTTAACATTTTTTTAACATATAGGCAAAGAAAAAAGCCCTATTGCGAAATAGGGCTTTTTACACTTTTATCGTGCAATAAATTAATCGCCACCAAACATGCTCATTAATATTGAAAAAATATTGATGAAGGACAACAACAATGATGCTGCACCGTAAACGGACATCTTCTCTGCGAGCTCTCCATCACCAGCCGTAGCATAATACATGCGTTTTAATGATTGGGTTTCCCAAGCGGTAATCCCGCAAATAGCAACAAGGCCAACCAAGTTAAACAGAAAACCAGCCGTTCCAGCCAGAGCCAAGGCGGGGATAAACATACCAAGTATATTTATTGCAATAAAGCCAACAAAGACCATGATAAAAAACTTGGCAATGCCGCCTAAGTCTTTTTTGATCGTATAACCAACAAGGCTAACACCAAGAAACGCCGTCGCCGCCATAAAGAATATTTTAACGGAAATCATCGGGTCAACAAGAACCGCAATAGAAGACAGCCAAACGCCCATAATAGCTGCAAAACCGAATAAAAACATCTTAACGGCACTTACGCTCATTGAGTGCAGTTTACTACCGACAGCACCAAACAAAACAACAATACCAATGACTAGACCAATGGCGGCTCCTGGGCTGTTGATCATATTTCCAATTGGGGATAATACAATATTACCCGGCTGGCTGTGTGGTGCTAGCAAAACATGTGTGCCAAATAAATAAGCAACAATTGTAGACACGGCCATAGCAGCGACCATATATTTATAGGTACCGAGCATAAAATTGCGTAGGCCTAGATCCATTTCGCCGCCGCGAGCTACTGAATCATTAGAAAATTGGTTCATTTTTATCTCCATTTTTAGGCCGATAATACATATGGCCAATTAATGCTTGCACACAGCTGTGCGAAGTTCGTATTCAGACTATATAGGTGCTTCCGCTAAAAATCCAACCCAAATTAACAAGAAGATACCCAAAGGACAAAAGATGAAGTTTTCAAATCTTGGCCGAACAGACACCAAAGTTTCTCGTATTTGTCTCGGTACTATGACATTTGGTCAACAAAACACCGAATCAGAAGCCCATGCGCAACTTGATTTCGCCGTCTCTCGCGGGGTCAACTTTATTGATACGGCGGAACTATACCCAATTCCGCCAAAGCCAGACACACGCGGGCTAACCGAAAAATATATCGGGACCTGGCTCAAAAATCGAAATGATCGGGATAAATTGGTCATCGCCACCAAGATCGTTGGCCGTATGGCCAGTTCGGATAAGGGGGGTGCCAACTGGTTTCGCCCGGACGGCAACCCGCCGCGCCACACCAAAGCCGATATTGATTTTGCGGTAGAGCGTTCTCTCAAAGCTTTGCAGACCGACTATATCGATCTGTATCAACTGCACTGGCCGGACCGACCACGCGAAGTGTTTGGGTTTCATTCGTTTCGGGATTTCGGTGTTGACGACATGGTACCCTTCGAAGACACACTGGAAGCCCTTGCCCGTCATGTGGAAGCGGGGAATATTCGCCATCTCGGCCTCTCTAACGAAAGCGCCTGGGGAACGATGCGCTATCTGGCCTTATCTGAAAAACATGGTTGGCCGCGTATGGCGACCATCCAAAATGCTTATTCCTTGGTCAGCCGCCGTTTTGATTACGATTTGGCGGAAATTTCTATGCGTGAAAATATCGGCTTGCTGGCATATTCGCCCCTCGCCCAAGGATTTTTGAGCGGAAAATATAGAGACGGCGCAGAGCCTGCCGGTGCGCGCAAAACATTGTTCGGGCGGATGGAACGTTATGAAGGTGGAGCAGCCGCAAAAGCCATTGCAGAATGCGAAGATATTGCCGCAAAATTTGGCTTAAGCTCCGCGCAATTTGCATTAAAATTTGTTGATAGCCGCGCTTTTACAACAGCCACAATTATTGGGGCGACCAACATGGAACAACTTGTAGAAAATATTGATGCTTTTGATATAGAATGGAGCGATGATATGAACAAAGCCGCGCATAAACTCCATGTCAAACACAGATCCCCCTGCCCTTAATACTAACACCGAATAACCAAAACAATGCCCACATATTTCGCTGCCATAAAACCGCCTGATGATATACTAGACGCCATAGAGGCGCTGCAAAAAGGTGTCGAGGGCATCAATTGGTCACCCCGTGACAATTTGCATATAACTGTTGGGTATTTCGGGGAGTTGAGCGATGAATATGCCGAAATTCTCGACCGCGAATTAGCACGGTCGCCAGGTTTTGGTTTTGATGTCAACCTATCTGGTGTTGATTATTTTGGGGGCGCGCGGCCACATACGCTTTGGCTCGGGGTTAAGAAAAACCATGCTTTAGCCGCTTTGCACAAATATGTTCGCAGCGCAGCGAGGCGCAGTACTATTGAAATGGAAAAAAGAAATTTTAGACCGCATCTAAGTTTGGCCTATTTACGCCGCAATATTGCCAAAGATGATTTTGAAAGATACTTGCGCCTTCATGTACGCTTCACATCCAAACCGTTTTTGGTTGACCAGTTCGCCCTCTATTCTACGCAAAAACATAAACAAGGACCCAACACCTATATTAAAGAAGCCACATACCCTCTAGTTGGTTAAGCAAGAAAAAACGGGTCCGGCAAAACCGAACCCGTTCTTTAGAAAATAATTGGAAACCTAGTAACGACGTCTTTGGTTGCGCAAACGTTTTTTCAACCGTCTTTTTTTGCGTTGCAAGCGGTGGATTTCGTCTTGGACCCACAGCTGTTTTTGTGCGAGACGCGGACGATAATCACGGCGTAACCTACGCTCAAGGCGGCGGTCTTTTTCGCGTAATTCGCGCAAACGATAGCGAACATCATCTAATTTGGCACGCAGTTTACCAATACGCGTATAGTTTACTGTGGTGTAGCCATTGTTATTGTAACCGTTGTTGTTGCCGTATGTACGCCGCGTTGGTTGGTATACGCGTTGTGTCGTTGTGGTACGACCATATACTATAGGTGCTGAACGCCCATAAGTTTGCCCGCTATAGGTCGTGTTTGTATAACGAACGCGGCGTCTTTTGTCGCAATCAACACTTTCATCAGCAATAGCGGCTCCAGCTATTCCGCCCAACACGGCACCAATAACGGAGCCTTCTGTGCGGGCACCATTTCCAGATACCTGTGAGCCAGCAACACCGCCGACAACGGCACCAAGAAGACCGCCAACGATTTGCGCATCATTTTCTTGAGACCGACACTTTTGGCCAGGGTCATAATAACCTCTATTATAATCCGTAGCCTGATAGTTATTAGCTTGGGCCAGAGCGGGAAGAGAAATTGCCGCACCCGCGAGGGTCGCGAAAGTGGCGGCGCGAAAGGTTGTGAGCATTTTCATGTCAAACTCCTGTGTTCGAACCCGGGCGGCAAAATTGCCTATCGGTGTTCCCAGACTTAAGTGTCTGTGTAGGATTGCTTTATATGAAAAGTCGTTTGAACCCTTTCTGAGCTACAAATTTATATTGGGTTCATATTATTGGAGCCAAGCCGTTTTCATCCGGCCTTCAAACGGTAGACAAATTTTAGTCCGCTCCAATCCGCATCTATTGGTGATGTTCCCTTGGGCCAACGTATCCACATTAGCCCGTCTTTTTTTAGCTTCGGTTTAATTCGCTTAAAGGCTTTCTCAAAATCCGAATATTCGGTACAAAAAATATGTATGAAGTGTACGCATTCGGGCTTGGCACGGTTGGCATCAACCAACCTGCCCTCTATGTCTTAATTTTTGATCGGCCAACACACAGGCTAACATGGCTTCGGCGACTGGAACGGCGCGAATACCAACGCACGGGTCGTGGCGACCTTTGGTGCGTATTTCCGTTTCCTTACCACCGCGTGTAATCGTTTTGCGCGGGGTTAAGATAGAGGATGTTGGTTTGATAGCCATACGGGCAACAATCGTATCGCCGTTGGAAATGCCGCCGAGAATGCCACCTGCATTATTTGTCAGGAAAAGAGGCTTGCCGTCCTGCATACGGATTTCGTCCGCATTGTCGGTACCGCTAAAGCTGGCCGTCGCAAAGCCTGAACCTATCTCTACGCCTTTGGCTGCATTAATTGACATGAGTGCAGCGGCGATCTCTGTATCCAATTTACCGTAGACGGGCGCCCCCCAGCCTGCTGGTACACCTTCGGCCTGAACCTCTACGATAGCACCTACAGAATTGCCGTCTTTGCGAATCCCGTCAAGATATTCTGCCCATTCATTTGCCATAGATTTATCGGGACAGAAAAACGGGTTTTTAACAACCTCGTCCCAATCCCAATTCTCGCCGTCGATCATCTTGCTCCCAATTTGGGTCAGAGCACCGCGAATGACCACACCATCGCCCAGAACTTTACGTGCCACAGCGCCCGCCGCAACTCGCATAGCGGTTTCGCGCGCACTGGAGCGTCCGCCGCCTCTATAATCACGAAAGCCGTATTTAGCATCATACGTAAAGTCCGCATGCCCCGGACGGTAGACATCTTTGATATCGCCATAATCCCGTGAGCGTTGATCCGTGTTTTCAATCCGCAATGAAATCGGCGTACCCGTAGTTTTACCTCCAAATACTCCAGATAGGATTTTTACTTGGTCCGCTTCTTGGCGTTGGGTAACATATTTTGATGTCCCTGGTCTGCGTTTATCCAGGAATTGTTGAATGTAAGTTTCGTCCAGTTTCAGCCCCGGCGGACACCCGTCAATTACACAGCCGATAGAGGGGCCGTGGCTTTCACCCCAGCTGGTAAATCTAAACAAATGCCCGAATGTATTATGTGACATGCAGTCTAGCTACAACAAGTGCGCAGAGCGTGCCAGTCAATTCTTAGGGTCAGGTGTTGTAAAGTTATACGGCCCGTGAACCCGCTTGGACACGAATGGTTTGCGGGGCAGGCGGAATCAATGTTTCATATGCCTGTTTACATTTAACGAACGCACTGACACTGCCGTAAGGGCTATCGGGATGATAAAATTTAGCTTTTGTTCTCCACGCCGTTCTTATATCAGCCTCGCGAGCGCTCATATTTAATCCCAATGTCATCATTGCCTGATGCCGTGTCATCTTATCCCTCCATTATAGACAGACAGACCTAAGCCCCCTATGGTAAAGACCTCACTAACAAGCATGGTTAACAATGAAAGAATCAGATAAAATTTACGAAAAACAAGCCGCCGCCAACGCCAAACCTATGTTCCGCTACGAAGACCCCTATGTTTTGTTTAATTCATGGATGGTTGAAGCCAAAACAAGCGAACCCAATTTGCCAAATGCCATGGCTATTGCTACGGTCGACGAAAATGGTCTCCCTGATGTACGTATGGTTTTGTTAAAAGGTATCGATGTACGCGGGTTTGTATTTTATTCTCATGCGGGCAGTGCTAAAGGTGAGCAGTTAAAACAAAACCCCAAAGCCGCCTTGAACTTTCACTGGAAATCTTTACGGCGGTGCGTGCGTGTACGTGGTTCCGTGGAACCACTGACCAAACTTGAAGTTGGAAAATATTTCGCTACAAGGCCACGCGATTCTCAATTAGGTGCATGGGCATCACAGCAATCGAAAACCATGCGCAGTACAAACGTATTTGAAAAAGCCATAAACGCAGCCACAGATAAATTTTCTGGCGTTGCCGTGCCATTACCACCAGGTTGGAAAGGCTGGCGCATCCGGCCTGAGCAGATTGAATTTTGGAGGGAAAGGCCATTTCGCTTGCACGACCGTTTATTGTTTGAATGGGACACGAATTCAAAAGAATGGACAAAGCGCAGACTTTACCCTTAGTATGGTTTTACCCTTAGTATGGTTTTACCTGAATATGGGAAAAGAAAGATAGTGGATTATGGACGGTTTTATTTTTTTTGCGATCATTGTTTTCGTTGTCATCCCGATGATTAAGAACGCGACAAAAACCAAGCGGGGCAAAAAGTCGACCAGCAAACCACGCGCTGGTCAAAAAAACTGGTCGCAAGTGCAAATGAAAACACAAAACAAAAATACGAGCGGATACCAGTACGACAAACAACGCGCTCTACGCAGTCGCGATGCCCATGGCCATACTACAGCACGGAAAAACGCCCATAAACGCCTGCATGTAAGAGATGGCAATACAGATGTTTTTCCAAAATCTCATATCACCCGTGTCCGAAAACGGGACCAACGCGATCGTTTTAAGCGTAACCGCATCGAGACCATAATACACAGTAAGAAAAACACGAGTCTTGTCCGCGAAAGTAATAAAGGTGTAGACAATTGGGGAGAGCGGGGTGATGCAAGTGGTTCCAATAATTTGCTTTGGCTGATTTTGCTTGGGCTGATTGCATTTTTTCTGATACTCAAACTTGCACCGGAACTCTGGTTCGAAATTATGCGAATATTGAACATTAGATAATCGAAATAATGATAAAGGAATAAAATAATGGAAAAGCTAGCGAAAGTTAAATCCTATGTTGTAAAAATTGCAATTGGCCTGGCAATTTTTACACCCATATTTTTTATGGTTGCTGCACTGGGCTCTAAAATTGGCCTTTGGGGGTGGCGATTTGGTTTTGGCACTTTAACAGTTGGTTACGGCCCTAAATTGATGATGCTGACATTTGTCGTTGCGCTTATTGCTTTGGTCTTGGCTTTTGTCATCAAACCACGCAAAGACTGGTTGGTTGCGCTTCTTTGCCTTGTCGTGCCAATTGTTGGCATGGGGTTTGGAAAAAGCATGAAAGCCAAAGCGGGAAGTTTACCGTTCATTCACGACATCACAACGGACACCCAAAACCCGCCGAACTTCACCCAAGCTATTATTGATAGACGCGCCAAATGCAGTAACGCACTGGATTACATTGGCGCGACCATTGGCAAAAGCGACAAACTGGTATCAGTTGCACAAGTCAAAGCTTATCCAGATATCCGCACTTTGGTATTTTCTGATAACGCAGACGCTCTATACAAACGCGCACTTGCGACAGTCGGTGCAATGGGTTGGAAACAAGCTTCCGCCTCCGAAGAAACAGGGCTCATCGAAGCAACCGACAGTACGTTTTGGTTTGGCTTTAAAGATGATGTGGCTATCCGTATTCAAGCGTCCGAAGGCGGGGGTTCAATTTTGGATATCCGCTCGATTAGCTGCGTTGGTGGCTCCGACATTGGTGCAAATGCCGCGCGTATTCGTAAATTTCGCGAAAAACTTGGCAACTAAATCAACTCTGATGCACTAACTCTGGCCAAGCCGCGTATTGACCTCAACATAGGTTCCGATTGGATCAAAGAACGAGAAAGTGCACAGATGAATTAAGCCTGTTCCTTTGTAGTCCTTAACGGTCCACTTTATTGGCTCTGTTACCAAGCGAGCTTCTGTACTTTTCACTTTCTCGTAAACTGCATCTATGTCCGATGCTTCAATCACCAAAATAGGGTCGCCTATTCCGAGCGTATCTTTATCCTTGTTGGTCGATATTTTAGGCTCAAACCCTAAATATTCCATAAAACCAAGCATGCCGATATCTGGGTCCTTGGCTTTAAGGATTATCAATTTAGCAAGCGCTGCGTCCGGTGCACAAGGTGGGAAGCGTGCGTCTACGGGCGTGTCATTATCATAAAATCGTTCCCAACCAAAAACATGACTGTAGAAGTCCGCGATCTTTTCTGCATCCTTAACGACGAAACTTGTGCGTCTTAATATGCCCGCTAATGAACTCTTTGTCGCCATTAACCTATCTCGCACATTTCAGATAATTTATAGACCAATCCCGTGTCTACAGAACCTAAAAGAGCACCGTCGCTTAGACTGCGTTTTTCCATCCTTCCTGTGAAAAAATTGCCAATCAAAAATGACTGCCCATCATGACAAGCCCAAATGGCAGCCCAACCACGGTCCCGTGGTATATCTGTGAATTCTTTTAACAACTCTCCGGCCATAGAATATAAACTTGCGCTGTAAACATGAGAAATCAGTAGATTGTTATCTTGAGTTCTAGCGATGCCAGCAGTAAATTTGTCCGCATCCGCACCGTCGTCTCCAAAGGCGAACAAGTCTGGCAATTGTTTTGTGTTCACCAGATCGTATTGCATGATACGTTTACCAGTTTCAGAAAGATAAATGGCTTTGGTTTCGTCTGCACTTAAGGTCAAATTTGTGACCGCGTGAAAACCAAACTTTCCTGGATCGTGTTCTACACTATGACAGTTTACACGTTTTCCACCTGCATCAAATTCACAAATATCACCTGCACCTATGAACGGTGGCTTTTCACCGTGAATATGCTCGCCAATGACCATGGAGCCGTCATTGCGAAATTCCATGGTTGAAAATGGTTTGCCTTGTTGCTCTGGAAAGGACGGTAATAACGCGCCCTCTAACGAAAAACGCTTGAGCGTTTGGCTTGTTGTATCGCTCGCAAATAACACCTTGTTCTTGGAACAATACTCAACGCCAATAACCAATCCGGTTTCACCGGTCCATAGCGCACCTTTTAAGATCAAGTTTTTATCATAAACCAAAATGCGACCATCGCCGGCATTCCTGCGTATATCCGGCTCCCCAAGCGCATATGTCGCGGCTACACAAATATCACCTGCGTCCAGTATTACTTGTGATTTGTTGTCAGGTGTTAGGTCTGCGGGCATTAATGTGGTCATATTTGCTCTCCAATATCTTTGTTTGCGCCTAAAACTTCCCTATAATCAAGTTGGAACAGCTAGTTTGACACTACAATGACCACAATATGGTCAATATACCCGTTTTAACAACAGTCCATCTAGTGGCCATCTAGTATATAATAATTAGAGTAGGTATTTGCAAAGGCCAGAGGAAAGCAAAATGCACACGATCCGCTCATTACATCGGGGCTTACTCGCCTTGAAAATTCTCAACACGAAGCGCAAGTTGAGTGTAGCAGAAATGGCACGTGAAATTGAATTGCCGCGCACAACGACGTACCGGATTTTGGAAAACCTACGCTCTATTGGCTATCTATACAGAGACGAACATGATGGGCGTTATGGTTTAACTATTTTAGTCAAAAACCTGTCATCAGGCTTCTATGATAGTGCATGGCTTTCCGAAATCGTCAAACCATTAGCTATAGATTTAGGCAAAACGGTGATTTGGCCTATATCGATAATTGCACCGCGCAATAACCGTATGTCATTACGTTTTACGACGGATCATGACAGTCCACTTGCACTTGATTACTATAATGAGGGCTTAAAATTACCGATCCTTTCAACTGCGTCAGGCCATGTCTATCTAGCCTCATGCAATGAGCTTGAACGGGACGTTGTTATAGAAGCTGTGCGTCGCGAACCAGAAGACGATACTAATGTTTTATCTAGACAGCCAGAGCGCCTTCGACAATTACTGGCAAATGTTCGCGATCAGGGCTATGCCCTGAACATCCGCTCTCCGCGCACTATCGAGCCTGGTAAAACCAATACCATTGCTATGCCAATAATGCGCGATGGACATTTTCTAGCCGCTCTGGCCATGCGTTACATTGCATCCGCCATGACCATAACTGAACTTAAAGAACGCTATCTACCAACGCTCTTGGAATATCAAAACCAAATGCAAGATGAGCTGGCTGCAAAATAACGCCTGCAAATCCGGATTAAGATGTTGGCGTAGGTTCAGTTTTAGCTTCCGTTTTATTCATATCCGGATTACCGTCCGCAGATAAGACAACTGCGATCCAGCGCGTGGTAGAAAATTGAGCTAAGACAATCATCAATATAACTGTGAGCGGTGCTGATAAAAACGCGCCAACCCCACCCCACATTGCTTGCCATAAAACCAATGATAATATCACAACCAGCGCCGATAAATTCATACTATCACCCATCATTTTTGGCTGTACGGTATTGGATATGACGAACTGAACAACAAACAAAAGTCCAGCCATGGCACCGACCATTACCAAGCCATCAAACTGAACCAGCGCAAACATAGCAGGAAGAATACCCGCAAGCACCGAACCAACAACAGGAATATAGTTTAAGATAAAAATTACCAAGGCCCAAAACAATGCATTGTCGAGACCAAACACCTTCATCACAATAAAACTCAGCACAGTCATAATAATGCTCATCAGGGTCTGTATTCCCAAATATTTTTCAATACTGATACGAATGCGCTCGCCAACTTTCGCAGCTTGTTTGCGCTTTTTGGGGTCAGGCCATAAATCATCCATTTTCTTCCCAAAAGAATTTTGAGCAGCGAATAGAAATACGACATACAGAGCAATAAACACAAAGCTGGACATCACACCTTGGATTGATTTAGCAAATCCACCGAGTAAGGCTTGTAAACGCGTGGTCAGTCCAAACTGCTCATCCAAGCCGTCCCAGCTTCCATTACCGAAGCGCTCGAGAACCGGATTAAATATTTCGCCGAGACGGTGCTCATATTCCGTTGCATGGGCGGCAATATCAAAAGCAGTGTCCGCAATGATGACGCCAATGCCGACCAAACTTGCGATAACAATTAAGAAGGCAATCCCTAGGGTTGCTATATAGGGTAAGAACGGCAGTTTCAAATCTAGCCATTTGGCAAACCCATCAATGATTAACCAAAAGAACACGGCCAATGCAAATGGCGCCAAAATATTGCGCAACCAATATAAAACCCACGCACCCAATACAAATGCCATGAATAAAAGGCTTGCCCGTACTGCTCTATCCATAATGATCTCCTAAAAGCTGAACACTACATAGCTTAGCTCATGAATGATGTTAAGCAGAACTTGCCCAAAACTTGCCCAAAATTTGCGCAGAACTTGCCCAAAACTTGCCCAAAACTTGCCCAAAATTTGCGCAAAATTTGCAAAGATTTTTACCGTGTTGACAAAAATCAAAGTGTGGCTCGATAATGCTGTTATAGTGTGGAAGGTTTGAGCTTTGGAGATACGTCATGGCAACAGTGGATATTTTACGGTGGTTACATATTGTCGCCATGGTTTACTGGCTCGGCGGGGAATGGGGCGTTTTTCAAACCGCTTATAAGGTTACAGACCCCAAATTGCCTCACGACGAACGTATGCGTCATATGGATACGGCCTTTCGCATAGATATATTAGCCCGCACGGGAATTATTTCCTTACTGCCGCTTGGTCTGCATATGGGGTATATTTACGGCATTCAACCCTTGGGTGGCGGCTGGCTTGTCGGTATGTGGGTTTTGTACGCTTTGTTGTTTGCTGTGACTTACGGGGCTTACTTTACCAGAGGCAAGCCCATTAGCCCAGTTCTCTATAAAATCGAAGATTGGAGTCGCTATTTGTTAATTCCAACTCTTATTCTAACGGGCTTGTTTTCCTTAATGGGCTATGGCCCATTTGATGCCAGTGAAGGGCTTAGATGGTATAGTGCCAAGGTTATGGTTTTTGGTATGCTGCTGATTATCGGCGTCATTTTGCGGTTCGTCATGCATGAATGGCCGGAATTATTTAAAATTCTCGCAGGCGGCCCCAACATAGAAGCCGAAGCCAAGTTGGCAAAATCAATTCGTCTGGCGCGAACAGTCGCTTATATTTATTGGGTCGGAATTTTAACGGTGGCGTTTTTCGGCGCAGTCAAACCGTTCTGACCATCGTTACAAAGATTGACTTAAATGATATAAGAATATAACATTTAAATAAACCCAAACAAGATGAGCAAGTGGATGAATATGTCTTCTACCCCCAAATCGACCATGGAACTTTCAAACGAAACTGCACGGCAAATTTTTGAACGTGTACACGCCAACACCAAACGGGCTAAATTTGGATTTGGAGAAAAACTCGCCGTCGTTAATGTTGACCCGCAAAAGGGTTATACAAGACCGGATTTGTTTCCAAATACGGCCTATAGTACCGACCCCAAGCAAATGGATTATATCAACCAAATATCCAAAATGGCCCGCGCCAAGTCCTTGCCCGTAGTCTGGACCCATGTTGCTTATATGGACAATGCTGCGGACGCAGGTGTGTGGGGCACACGCACCGACACACCGGACAGCTTACAAAACATAAAATACAGATCCGAACGTCATCAATTTGATGAACGCGTTGAAATCGACCAAACAGTCGACGCCGTTTATACCAAACGCATGCCTTCAGCTTTTTTCGAGACCCCTTTGCAATCGTTTTTGACTTGGCACAAAATTGACACGGTCATTGTTACAGGCGGCTCGACATCTGGTTGTGTCCGCGCCACCGCCGTTGATAGCTTATCGCGGGGGTACCGGACAATACTGCCTATAGAATGCGTCGCCGACAAACATGAAAGTTTTCACTTTGCTAATTTAACCGACTTGCAAATAAAATATGCAGACGTCGTTAAAGTCGCCGAAGTGATTGCTTGGCTCGGTGCTTATGAAGGCTGATCCGAAACTATATGATTATTGGCCTTATCTGAACCGACCAAAAATCACTTGGCCTGGCGGTAAAAAATTAGCGTTTTGGGTTGCACCCAATATCGAGTTTTATGAATTATACCCGCCGCCCAATCCCAAGCGGACACCTTGGCCGCGACCCTTACCGGACATTGTGCCTTATAGCTACCGCGACCACGGCAACCGCGTTGGTCATTGGCGGTTGATGGAATTAATGGATAAATTCGCGGTGCGCGGGTCTGTGTCCTTATCCACTGCCATTTGCCAGCACCACCCCGATATTATCGAAGCTTGTAATGAACGGAATTGGGAGTTTTTCTCCCACGGGATTTACAATACGCGCTATACCTACGGCATGTCGCGTGCCCAAGAAGACGCCATGATCAAAGACAGCATCAAGACGGTAAAAGAGGCAACCGGCCAAAGGGTTCGCGGCTATCTTGCTCCTGCTTTAACCCATTCAGAGCACACGATAGAACTTTTGGCAGAGAACGAAATTTGGTATTCATGTGATCTCTTTCAAGACGATCAACCACAGCCCCTACTCACAAAGAAAAAATCCAAGCTTATTTCTATGCCTTATTCACTAGAGGTCAACGACCATTATGCTTTCAACGTATATGGACAAAGTTCGGGGCAATATGCTGATTTATTAAAACGCCATTTCGACCAATTGCTCCTTGAAGGTGAAGAGAGCGGGACTGTTATGTGTATTCCGCTCCACGCTTACCTCATAGGCCGTGCCCACCGCATAGGGACTTTCGCCGAAGTGCTTGACCATATTACCAGACATAAAGACGAAGTTTGGGTGACCACGGCGGCGGAGATAGCGGATTATTACCGCGATAATTGTTATGATGCAGCGCTGCATAATATATCAGACGCAAACAGACTGGCGGCGAAAATATGACCTTGCCAAAATCATATCTCGAATACCCAAAGCGTAATAATGGAATGGACCACAACCTTTATAATTACAGCAACTTGTTTAAACGTGCTCCCGTTACGTGGCCTAAAAACAAAAATGTTGCTTTGTGGATAACGGTCGCGCTGGAGTATTTTCCGCTGGCTTTAAACCACGAAACAACTGTCAAATCTCCCCCTTTTAAAGCGCCTGGGAACATGGTCACACCTTATCCAGATTACCGTACATATACGGCACGTGAATACGGCAATAGGGTCGGCATCTACCGTATTTTAAAAATTTTCGATAAATTAGGCATCAAAGCAAGCTTCCCGACTAATACGGTACTGGCCAAGCGCTACCCATTTTTAATACGTGAAATTGCCCAGCGCGACCATGAATTTATCGGCCACGGCACGGACATGAATGCCCTGCACTTTGGCGGAATGGATGAAGATGTAGAGAGGAAACAAATAAAATCTTCCCTAAAAGGTCTGCGAATAGCAACGGGGCAAGACGTAAGCGGCTGGTTATCGCCGGCACGGTCGGAAAGCGAAAACACATTATCTTTACTGACGAAAAATTACATTCAATATGTTTGTGACTGGGCCAATGATGATATGCCTTATTTGATAGGTCAGGCAGATAAATTGATCGTTATGCCGCATACAATGGAATTGGATGACAGACAGTTATTGGTGAACCTAGGTCAAAACGAAAAAACATGGCAAGAACAAATTTTGATGGCTTTCGATTTTCTACACCGCGAAAGTAAAGTTTGCGGTGGACGGATTTTACATCTTTCTTTGACACCTTCTGTCATTGGCCAAGCCTGGCGCATAAAAACGCTGCACGATACACTTGAAATTCTCATGCAAACCGGTTGGGTTTGGAATGCAACGGGCGGGCAAATTGCAACGGAGTGGAAAGCGCAACAATGACTACACTCCCCTTAACCGGCATTACTGTTATCGAGTTTACCCATATGGTTATGGGGCCCGCTGTCGGAGCAATTTTAGCAGACTTAGGGGCAGAAGTGATACGTATCGAGCCCATAGGCGGCGACAAAACGCGCACTCTAACGGGGTCGGGTGCGGGATATTATCCCATGTTTAACAGGGGCAAAAAAAGTTTGTGCCTCAATTTGAAATCAAAAACAGGCAACGACATAGCACTTGGATTACTCAAAAATGCAGATGTGTTGATTGAAAATTTCCGGCCCGGCGTTATGGACAAGCTGGGATTTGGCTATGAAGTCATGCGCGACCATAACCCGGCTTTGATCTATGCTTCGGAAAAAGGTTTTCTTTCGGGTCCCTACGAAAACCGTACGGCTCTTGATGAAGTTACACAAATGATGGGCGGGCTCGCCTATATGACGGGCCCGCCTGGAAAACCGCTTCGCGCAGGGGCGAGCGTCATTGATATTACCGGCGGAATGTTCGGCGCAATAGCTATCCTCAGCGCCTTGCAACAACGTCATACAACGGGTGTAGGACAGAAAGTAACGGCGTCTCTTTACGAAACCACAGCCTATTTGGTCGGGCAACATATGGCACAACAATCCGTAACGGGTAGAGCCGCACAACCCATGCCCGTGCGGACGTCTGCTTGGGCAATATACCAAATTTTTGACACCAACGATAACAACCAAATTTTTGTTGGCATTGTCAGCGACGCGCAGTGGTACACATTTTGTGATGCGTTTGGTCTTGAAGATTTAAAAACTGATCCAGATTTAGGCACCAATAATGACAGGGTCGCAAATAAAGAAAAACTGATACCTGCCGTTGCCGCCGTGTTTAAATCTTATGATATATCTGTGCTCTCGGAAAAGTTGGAACATATTGGGCTTCCCTTTGCACCCGTAGCGAGGCCGTCCGATTTGTTTGATGATCCGCATTTAAACGCACAAGGTGGATTGATAAATGTCGTCTTGCCCAATGGGAACGCCGCCAAACTCCCGGCTCTGCCTATTGAAATGGATGGCCACAGGCTGGGCGCAGATAGCGATTTAGCCCTTGTTGGCGCAGATACCAATATGATTTTGCAATCTCTTGGTTATGATGACCAAGTGATTGATAGTTTAAAAGAAGATGGGGTAATAGGATAATTCATGAGCGATTTTAATTACAAAGCTATAGATGCGGTCGTGAATATCTGGACCGGCGAAGCCCTGTCGCACCGTCCTGGATGGACCGATGAATTTTTCAAAGGTAAAATGAAGGGCAAGCATAGCTCTGCGGGAATTAGCCTTGAAAAAATGTTGGAGGACATGGACACCGCCAACATCGAGATGGGGTTTTTAGTTGCCGCCAAAGCTGGCCGTGTCGGGTTGCCAGGATGCTATCACATGCCCATGTCTGTAGTTGCAAATGCATGTGCCAAATACCCAAAACGGTTTAAAGGTTTGCTAGGCATTGATCCTTATATGGGCATGGACGGGGTACGCGAATTGGAATACGCCGTAAAAGAATGTGGCTTTATCGGCGCACATCTTTATCCGCATTGGTATGACCTCGCGCCGAACCATGCCAAATACTACCCGTTTTATACAAAATGTATCGAGCTTGATATTCCCATTCAGATGCAAGTGGGGCAGAGCCTGATATATTCACCGCAGCACCGAACCCGTTCCGTTGGTCGGCCCATTACACTTGACGATATTGCTTGCGATCTGCCAGAGTTAAAACTCATAGGCACACATGTCGGTATTCCTTGGGAGCGCGAAATGATCGCCATGGCCTGGAAACACGAAAATGTTTATATTGCGACCGATGCCCATTCGCCGAAATACTGGCCCGAGGCCGTTTGGAAATACATCAACTCTTATGGTCAGGACAAAGTCATCTTCGGCACAGATTTCCCCGTATTGCGGTTTGGCCGCACAGTGACAGAGATTGACGCTGCAGACCTTAAACCACAAGTCCGCCGCAAATTTATGCGCGACAATGTGCTGAAGCTCTATGGGCTGAAAGATCAAGATGGGTTGGAGGGGTCGTGACTGACAACGCTCCTGAAAACGCCAAAGGCCCGCTCGACAGGATAAATATTGTCGAATTTACCTCGGTCGTCCTTGGTCCATTGGCCTGTCAAATTTTAGGCGATATGGGTGCAGATGTTATCAAAGTCGAGCCACCTTTCGGCGATACCAATCGGCGGCTTGGGCCATACAAATCCAACCCCGATATGGCGGCCTTATACTTGACTTGTAACCGCAATAAAAAATCCATTGTCTTGAACCTTAAGGAAAAACGCGGTCACGAAGCGGCGTTAAAATTGTGCGAGCGTGCAGATGTCATCGTCCATAATTTTAGGCCGTCGGCCATGGTTAAGCTCAAGTTGGACTACGCCACAATACGCGCCGCCAATCCTAGTGTGATTTATTGTGCCACCTATGGCTATTCTAAAAAGGGTCCTTACGGCAATATGGGAGCGTTGGACGATAGTATCCAAGCGGCGTCCGGTCTGGCGGATCTCATGGGGCAAGCCAATGCGCCTTTGGGCCATAATGAGCCACGTTACTTACCAACGATTGTCGCTGATAAGACCACTGGCGGCAATGTGGTGCAAGCCGTGCTGGCGGCGCTGTTTCACCGCGAACGCACCGGCGAAGGTCAAGATATAGAAGTCCCTATGTTTGAAAGCATGGTTGCTTTTAATATGGTCGAACATCTATGGGGGCAGACTTTTGAGCCAGCTCTCGGGACGGCTGGCTATACGCGTTTGTTGGCACAAACACGCAAACCATACCCAACCAAGGACGGGTATTTAGCAGTACTTCCTTATTGGAACAATCATTGGGGTACGTTTTGTCAAGTTGCCGAAGTGCCACATCTGACCGACGATCCGCGTTTTGTTGATATGCAAGCTCGGACGAAAAACATTATTGATACCTGTGATGCAATCGGCCAAGCCATCGCGAAAAAGACGACGCGCCAATGGCTGGAAATTTTTGCGCAAACCAATGTACCCCACATGGTCATGAACAGCCTAGACAGTGTTAAGGACGATCCACATTTGGCCGAAAGCGGGTTTTGGCAAATCCATGAACACCCCACCGAGGGCAAATTACGCATGGCCAGCCCGCCGATTAACTTTTCAAAAACCCCTGCAAGCATCCGAACACTTGCGCCAAGATTGGGCGAACACAGTTCTGAAATATTACAAACTCTCGGATACTCAGATGCAGAAATACAAGAAATGATGGACAGCAAAATTAGCCTAAACGCAAAATAAGGAGACGGTATGCGTAAAAATGTACAAGACCACAAGCCCCCAATGGGCAAGGAGGCCAAAGCCTGGATGCAAGACGAAATCGCCGCCCAGGAAGTGCGCTACAAAGCAATCGTTGATGAGATAGACGGGATTGAAAATGAACGTGCAGCATGGATTGAAGAATTTTTGCGCCTCATTCAAACACGTGGTTTTTATGTGACGGGAGACACCAAGCGCGTCATCCCCAAAGAAGAAATCCCCAAAAAACCAAATCGTGCAGACGCAATGCGCGTAATCTGGTAAGGAGAAAAAAAATGGCAAGACCACATATTGAACCCTTTGTTGAGCTTAATGAAGGTTATAAAAAATTTAAAATTCCTGGTTTTATCGGCGCAGAGTTTAAGACTATGTCTTTGGATACGGACAAAGGGGCATGTACATTAAAAGTCCGTTTTAACGGCGGATTTAAACGGCCACCGGGACTTTCCTATTCCGATTTAGAAATCTTTATCCTGACCGGAGAAATGCATATTGGCGGTGAAGTTTGCAAAGAAGGTCATTTCTTATTTGTCCCTGCCGGGGTTGCCTTGGGCGCTACGGAAGTGCCGGACGGATGTGAAGCCTTGCTATTTTATAATGATAGCGAACCCACGTTTGAAGAAAGCGATGCCAACCATGAATTGGCCCTTAAAGAAGGTTTCGTCTCGGTCAATGCTTATGAAGATATGCCGTGGGCAGGTGGCTCTATCGTCTCGCCGTCCGTCGCAACAGGATTGTTCCTCAAGCTCTTGCGCTTTGACCCACTGACCGAAGCCATGACATTTTTATATTGCATGAGCCCCCAATATATTCAGGACAATATCAGTTATCATGATTGCGCCGAAGAGAGTTATCACATTTGGGGGTCAAGCTGGATGATGCAATTTGGTGAACTTCCTACGGGTGGTTATTTCTGGCGTCCCCCTTATATTAATCACGGCTCATTTAGGTCCAAACTTGGGTGTATTGCCTTGGGGCGAACGGACAGTAAATTACACAATTATTTTCACTTTAATCCGTGGTCAAACCCAGAAGAAAACCAATCCCGTGCAGCAGCCGTTTTATACAGACAAAGACCACAACTGTTCCGTTGGGTGCAAATGGCAGACGGGCACAATCATCCTCACGGCGTTGTCGGCCAAGTGGAGACTTCAAAACCGCCTCGGGATTTTGAATTTGTCGATTATGGTGACCACCCACAAACAAAATTACTTGCAGATCAAAACTACAGTTTTCATGAACATGACCATCTTCACAAAGACGAGATTGCAGCCGCCCATAAATTTGCTCATGAAAACGGTATAGCCCACGGTCATGACCATACCAGCGGTGACCACACCCATGATGATGATGAGTACTAAATGTAACAGCCTGCGCAGCGGTCAAACTTGGGAAGATCGGTAAAAGACATGGCCACGCCACCAAAAATGGGACCGGTTATTATCGGCACTCTCCTTGCAAAGGACTTGGCTGCGTGTGTTGAAGCCTATGAAAAATACCTACACGTTACCGTTCAAAGAACGGCAATAGTATCCAAAGCCCAAGCAGGGTTCTGGGGGCTGCCGCAGCTTGAGGGGTGTGTTTACGCGGTATTGGTTAATTCGCTAGGGGCTGCATTTTTACGCATTGTTGAATATACCAAATGCGCAACCATTGATAGGTTAAAGCACACTGGTTGGTTGGCATTGGAAATAATCGTCGAAAATGTGGACGCCATTGCCAAGGGTTTGGATAACTCCCCATTTGAGGTTCTGCGTCCGGTTGCCGACTTGTCGTTGAGCAATCAAATCCGCGCCGTGCAAGTGCGGGGACCTGCGGGCGAAATTCTATATTTGACGCAAATAAAAGGCGACGTGCCGCCGTTTGAACTGCCACAAGCAAAATGTGCAGTAGAGGGCATTTTCATTCCAGTCTTATGCACAAATGACAGATCAAAAACGCTCAAATATTATGAAGACCTAGTGGCGAATAAGGGGCTGGAGTTTAACACAAAAATCACGGTTATCAATCAAGCCTACGGCTATGAACTTGGACGAAATCATCCGGTTGCGACCTTACAGCTTGCGGATAAAAGCTTGATCGAAATCGACGAAATCGAACAGGCACAAAAACAAAGTGAGCAGCTTGCCCAAGGCATATTAATGGTGACATTTGCTATTGAAAATTTGCCAGCTGGCAATACGACAAAGACTTGCCCAACTAAGAGCAAACGCTCTATGATCAAGCGCGGTATAAACGGGGAAATAATAGAATTGGTGCTGAACTTAGTATGACCGACCTAGCACGTCATTCACAAACCCTAGGAAATCGTCCCGCATTGATTATTGTCGATATGATCAATGGGTTTACGGATCCCAAAAGCCCTCTTGGAGGAAGTTATCCAGACATCTTACAGGCCAATTTGGCATTACTAAACGTTTTTCGCGAAAACAACCTACCCGTATTTTTTACGAAAGTCGTATATAACAAAACTGCGCAAGCACGGGTATTCAGAGACCGCTTACCCGCTCTCAATGTACTAATACCAGGTAGTGAGTGGGTGAAAATTAACCCCGCCCTTTCACGGCGAAAAAACGAATACATCATTGAAAAACACTGGGCCAGCGGGTTTTTTAAAACCGAATTGGCGGAAAAATTACAATCTGTAAAAGCGGATAGCCTTGTTGTAACCGGCCTAACCACATCGGGTTGCGTGCGGGCTACGACATTGGACGGCTTGCAACACAATTATAAAGTTTTTATTGCCCGTGAAGCCGTAGGGGACCGGAATATGGATGCGCATAAAGCAAACCTCTTTGACCTTCACGCGAAATATGCTGACGTCGTACGCGTTCAATATATAACAGACCACATCAAAGGACTTAATCATGCGCCATAAGACCATCATGGGTAAAATTCTTTATACCAGTAAAAAGCCCGAACGTATGGACCAAGAACGAGGCCGAGAATGGTTCACTTTGACCACACAGGCCGACGAAAATATCGTCATGCATGCTCACTGCGAAATAGAGGATGCCCCAAATGTTGTGCGTGATGTGGTTCTGGCCATGGACAAGAAATCGCGCCCTATAGATTGCTCCGTTCGTATTTCGGTTGGTGATATATATGAAGGGTCTGGTTGGTTTCAATTTTCCCAAGATCACGTTATTTGCGAAAGCCACAATGACAGCAAAGGCCGCATTTCGCAGAACATCAAAATCCCTGCACCGGTGAAATGGTTCCAAGCCCATCCGATTATCGGTGATGCTTTATTGATGAAACTGTATGATTTATCCAAGGGCCCAGGCAAACAATTTTTTGATAATTTGATGCTTTCGTCTCCTGATCACAGGGGTGCAACTGGGCCTGAGATTTTCCAAACCGGCTTCGGTATTCGCTATGTCGGCGAGGAAGAAATAACCGTAGTCGCTGGCACATTTAAAGCCCGACATTTTCAATTGGTTGATACTGCCGGTAACCTGCCCGAAGAACATCCGCCTTATAATCTTTGGTGCACGGCTGATGAAAGGTATCTGTTTTTACGGGCTGGCGTAGCAGGGTATATGCAAACTCATTACGAATTAGTAGAACTTCAATATGGATAAATTACAGAGCATTTTCTTCTAAAAATCCATCAAAAGCTGCCCAAAATTGGCCGCGCGGTTCGTCTTCCTCTAAAAAGATTTCATGCTTACACCCTGGAAAATTGATAAATTTGGCATCTGCTTTTGCTGCAAAATTTTCAATGGACGATGGCGTAACAATAGCATCGGCCCCACAGGCCGTTATCAAAGCAGGTATCTTTAAATGTTTGGCATTATCTCTTACAAATTTCATAGATTTCATGGCGGCGGCAATCCAGCCAAATGTTGGCGGACCTAGGCGTAGTCGTTTGTGATTTTCAAAATACGTCGCCCAAAGCTGATAGCGATTTGGATCATTGGTTAATTTGTTATCGCGAAAAGCGGGTGGTTTGCCGTTGCGGGTTGCTTGAAACGGTAAATGATTAAATTTAAGGCCAGCCCATGATAAAAAACGGATAATTTCGGACATAAACGGCGTACTCATGTCTTGCAATTCCAGCATTGGAGCTGTGAAGACCGCCGCTACAGGGTTTAAGCGGCCACTTAAAACGGTTTGCAAGCCGATTGTTCCCCCCATGGAATGCCCCATCACAATATGCGGACGCGGCAAATCATTTTTGAAAACATCCGTAACAAATGCTAAGTCATCACAATAATCGTCAAACGAAGCAACCCAACCTTTGAGGGGGTCTTCAAGTAACCGTGAGGATAGTCCTTGCCCGCGCGGATCTAAAATGAGAACGATAAAACCACGGTCCGTTAATGCATCAATGGTTTCAAAGAATTTCTCTATAAACTCTGAACGGCCCGGTTGAAATATGATGCTGCCTCTTGGATGCTCACGTTTTGGTTCTGCTAGCATCACACGGAGCTTAACATCTCCGTTTGTGACATAATGAAACCGAGCACCATGGGGTAAATCTAACCCTTCTAGACGAACAACTTCGCCCGGTGTGATTTCTGTATCCATTTACCCCTACCCTAACTAACTGTCCTCTTGGGGTCTTTACATAGAACTGAATATTTTTTGCAAACCCATAGCCACGGACATGTCACCAGCTACTTTTAATTTGCCAGACATAAATGCCATCATTGGATCCAGATTTCCTGAAGCCAATGCAATAAAATCATCCTTCGTCACACTAATGGTACAATCAGCATCATTATCTTCGCCCGTGACATCCAAACCAGAAGCATGAATGACACCATCATCACCGAAATCAAATTTCACAGATTTATCAAGGCCTCCAGTGTTTCCGATAGCTTCTTTCATTTTTGCGATAATGTCTTCGTTCGTCATGGGTTATCTCCAATTATGTTTTATAAATGATATGCATTTAGTTGCCTATGAGCCTTATACAATGAGCATGCGACAAAAAGCTAGTCCTAATGGCTCTATTCTGGCTTACGGAATTTTAGGGTATATCGATCGGATTCGCCTATTTCCAAATATTTTTCTGCAACAAACCCTTCTACCTCTTCGCCTTCTTTAAGCTTACGGCTTACAGGTGGCAAAGTCCAAACACCAAAGGGATGATCTGCAGTATCTTTTGGGTTAGCATTTATTTCGCTTGCTTCTACAAACTCAAACCCGGCCTTCTTGGCCAGGTCTTTCGTATAACTTACCTGAACATATCCTGTTGGCGCTTTTGGGTTTTGCTCTGCTGATTCTGGTAAACGGTGCTCGACGATACCCAGTATTCCGCCAGGCTTTAGTGCCGCATAAAAATCTGCAAAGGCTTTGTCTTCATAGGCGCGGCCCATCCAGCTATGGACATTGCGAAATGATAAAATTAAATCATATTCATTGTCACCAATAGAACTTGAAGTAGAGCCAAACTGAACAGAGTTGATGTCTCCAAAAACTTCAGAATCCGCATATTTCTCTAAAAACCGTGTGTTGGCCTTTATAAATCGATCGCCCATGGACTCTTCAAATACAGCTGCCGTGTATTTTCCCCCAGCCAACTTAATATACGGCGCCAATATATCGGTATACCAACCGCCACCGGGGTATATTTCCAAAACGCTTTGGTTCGTGCCAAGATCAAAAAACGCCAAAGTTTGTTCTGGGTGGCGAAATTGATCTCGTTTTGCTGCTTCTGTCCGCCACTCACCTGTAAGTGCGGCTTGCATTGGCGAAATTTTTGGAAGTTCTTGCGCAACGACAACATCAGAAGGCTTTTCTTCTATTTCTGCTTTTTTCCCGCAAGCCCCCAACAAAAGCGCCGTACTGGAAACAAGTAGTAATAATTTATGTGAAATTTTCATTTTTCCCTCACTGTTAAAAACCATAGTGTGCTTTAGACTGAAAATTACGCATTTCACTTAATTTGGCAAGGAAAACATACGCAATAATTTGTAAGCCCTATCAAATCGTAACCGCGCCGCCTTGAAAAGCCAATACGCTTTCCTATATTTTTTATGAGGAAAACGAATTTACCTCTACACAAACAGATGAAATGCCGGTTTCGGGTTTCATCCAAACAACACATCGCTTTGAAAGGATGTATTATGCTAAATTATGATTTCACCCCCCTCAGTCGCTCATTTATCGGATTTGACCGTATGGCAAGTCTTATTGATAATGCCGCCAAATTAAACGGTACGGGCAGCTACCCCCCTTATAATATTGCCCAAATAAACGAAGATGAATATTTGATCGAACTCGCCGTTGCTGGCTTCAGCGATAAGGACATCACGATCGAAACACACGAAAACGTTTTAACTATAATCGGCTCTAAAGGCGCAAATGAAAATTTAACGCAAGCAGAGGCAGGTTATTTGCACCGCGGTATTGCCGAACGCGGCTTTGAGAGGCGGTTCCAGCTCGCAGATCATGTCAGCGTTACAGGTGCCGATCTTGTTAACGGCATGCTTCGGATTGATTTGCGCCGCGAGCTTCCTGAAGCCATGAAACCAAAAACTATTTCCATAGGCGGCAAACCTGACAAAACTTTAACCTCTCGGAAATCTTCCGGTAAGCGTAAGACTGCTTAAATATAATCTATGGCGTTGATATGGGATTGCCAGTTTTCCTTCTGACCCCCTCGGACTGGAAATAAGCTCCCGCTTCCGCTTTAGACGCGGCGTCCTGCATTCCCTCCCCCAAAGCAGGACGCCGCACTTTTTTTTAACTAGACGAATTTAATCTATAGTTCAAAATTATTTTTCAAATATAGAGATTATTGTGATTGCATTGCGGCTTTAGCTGTGTTTGAGTTTAGCAAATAAGTTGGAGTATTTATGCCGTCTTGGTTCAAAGATTTTGAAATAAAAGACAGAAAAATAATTGTCAAAGCAACGGGTGCAGAACTCCCAATTAATAGGAATATAATTAAAGAAGCACTGGCATGGACACCGTTTTATTTTTATGAAAAACTGCACCGGTTAAAATATTTGTTTTCCCCACAAAAGCGTATAAAAATTTCCTATACCCCTGTCGTGCCAAGGCCGTGGTATTTATTACCCGTACTCGCTTACCGCGCATGTATGCTGCAAACAAAAGATTTTTCAAAAGCCGACGCGGTCTTTTATTTTGAAGATCAAACGGTTGTTTCTCCCCCCCTAGTCCCTATAGAATTAACGGGTAAGGCCTTTAATTTTGGTTGTTACGATATATCAAAATCTAAGGTGGCGCGTACATTTGAGCAGATTTTTGGTTATAACCTCACAATTGACCCTCAGAAATACAAAGGCCCTATTGCTGTTAAATCAGAAAAAAATGGAGCTCACGACGGCTATCAAGCCGTGGCGCCTTTACCAAAAGAGCAAAGTGTAAATCAAGATATGGTATACCAAAAACTCATAGACAATATCGTAGACGGTAGATGGGCAGAAGACATGCGCTGCCCTATAATTGGCGGGGAAATTAATGTGATTTTTGTAAAACGGCGACCTTTGAAAAACCGATTTGCTAACCTCAATTCAAGTGTGAAATTATGTAATCCAGAAGATTTATTGACCAAACAAGAACGGAGTAAACTGAAGGAATTTGCCAAAGCCATGCAGCTAGATTGGGGCGGCATGGATGTATTGCGTGATAAACGGGACGGTAAAATTTACGTGGTAGACGTCAACAAAACGGATATGGGCCCGCCGATTGCACTGTCGTTAAAAGACAAATCAAAATCCGTCGCAATTTTAACGAAACAATTGCTGAAATTGATAAATGACTGATATTCCGTTCATAAGAACGCATGATTTTGCCTATGGTATAGCCGAACCTCAAAGCCGTCTTGTTAACCGTATTACAGCTGACAATCCTGGCCCATTTACATTTACGGGAACAGGTGTCTTTATTATCGGTACACGAGATGTCGCCATTATTGATCCTGGCCCGATTACGCCTGCGCACACAAAAGCACTTGATATCGCCCTGGAAAATAAGACCTTAACGCATATTTTTTTAACCCATCATCATGCGGATCATTCCCCCATGGCTAAGCCGTTAGCAACAAAGTATGGTTGCAAAGTTTATGGAAAGCCACCTGTTAAAGGGGCAGTGGATGGCTCAGGTGTTCAAATGGACGCCGGGGATGATCCGGGTTTTGCTCCAGATATATCAATCGATGACGAAGATGAATTTTTTGGGTCAAATTGGAGCTTAAAAACTGTTCATACACCTGGGCATACATCCAATCATTTGTGTTTTGCCTTAGGGGAAGAAAACACTTTGTTTTCCGGCGACCACATTATGGGATGGGCGACATCTGTCGTTATTCCGCCAGGCGGACATATGGGTGATTATTTAACGTCTCTAAATAAAGTAAAAGACCAGAATTATGATATTATCCGGCCTACCCACGGCCCGGCCATCACCGATGTTTCGCCGTTTATTCAAGCCTATATAGACCACCGCTTAGACCGCGAAGAACAAGTCATTGCTGCGCTGCGCATTGGGCACGAAATTGTCATAGATATGGTCACCCATATATACACTGATATCGACAAACGACTTTATCCTGCTGCCGCTATGAGTGTTGTATCCCATCTAATCCATTTATGCGAAACGGGGCGGGCAACTTGTGTCGGCCCTATGACATTAGCAGGACAATTTTTCGCCACTTAAATACAACTAAAATTTAACGAATATTTGCAAGGCATACCAAACAGTGCCACCATTAAAAGTGTAAAAACTCTCAGGTTCAAAACTATGGTAGAAAAATTTTCCACGCCTATATTAGACGTCAAGAATATCAGCAAATCTTTTGCAGGAAAATTTGCCGTTCGTGATGTCAGTTTTCAAGTCGACAAAGGTGAAATCGTTGGTTTTTTAGGCCCAAATGGCGCAGGGAAAACGACGACTTTGCGCATGTCTCTCGGTTTGATTGCACCTGATAGTGGTAACATTAAGCTTTTTGGCGGTTCCCCAGGTCCAAACGCCTTTGGTCGTGTGGGTTTTTTACCGGAAGAGCGCGGGCTTTACCGTAAAATTTTAGCACGGGACGGTATTGCGCATATTGCCTGTCTTAACGGTATGAAACGCAAAGACGCACTTATACGTGCCGATGAAATGTTAAATCGTTACGGTCTTGGTGATGTCGCACGCAAAAAAATAAAAACCCTGTCCAAAGGCATGGCGCAAAAAGTGCAATTAATTGCTGCTATTGCGCATGATCCAGAATTTTTAATCCTTGATGAGCCTTTTTCAGGATTGGATCCTGTAAACCAAAAACTTCTAGAAGATATGGTTCGCGAAATTGCCGAACGTGGACGGACAATTATTTTCTCGACCCATGTTATGGAACATGCTGAACGATTATGTGATAAAATTATTCTACTTTCAAACGGGCAAAAAATATTTGACGGTGGGTTAAAACAAGCGCTCTCTCATGCGCCGCGCCGCTTAGAAATAGAGACCCCGAGCGCCAATGCCGAAACCATATTAAAACCACTCACGCAAGAATTGGTGCGAAGCGGCGCTACTTATAATATTGTTCTTAAACCTGATAAAGAGGCCCGCCATGTATTGGCAGATAGCCTCAAAGGGAAATTAGAATTAGTTCGGTTTGAACCAGAAAGTCCGAGCTTGCATGAGGCTTTTGTCACCCTAGTTCACCAAGAGGAAAAATCATGAGCTCTTTTCCAATAAGTGCCAGAAGAACGTACCTTATCGCACGTCGCGATTTTCTTGGTTATATCAAAACCTGGGGATTTTGGCTCACGGCACTCGGGCCATTTCTCGGCATAGTATTTGGCATATTATTTCCGTTGGTTTTATCTCAATCCGAACCTACGCGCTATGCAACTATTCTGGACGAAACTGGTTTGCACGCTGGTGCTATCGAAGAATTATTGATCACTAATAATAACCGTGAGTTGGAGAATATTTTACGAAGCGCAGCCCGCGTGACCATACCACAAAAAGACAAAGATACGTTCAACAAAGTCCTGGACGAGCAAGGAATGGATGCGGCCAGAAAACTAATTTTGGAAACCAGCCCATTTATGGCAAAATTACTGGATTTGCCTGACACTAAATTGGTCTTTGTTACCGCACCTGAAAATTCAGTTGAAAAAATCAAACCCTATTTGATGGGCACAAAGCATCTCTCTATAAAAAACGAAGCCAAATTTCTCAGTGGTGTATTGCATATCTTTGAGCAGGACGGAAAAACCAAAGCCGAGTTTTGGTCTACGGCTCCCAACAAAAGTGAACTTGTAAATTTGGCAAACCAATATTTCGCAGACACGGCCTCCGATAACTATATGGCCGCAGCAGGCTTAAGCCGTAAGCAGGCTCTACAAGCGCGCAAAAATGCCTTGCGAGTCAGTACTTTAAACCCTGCCAAACAAGCTGGTGATGACGGCACGCAAACCGTTACGGCCAAAGACCGTATTCCGTATATAGTCGCAGCGGGCTTATCAATGATGCTGTGGTTTACAGTTTTTACGGGCGCTTATATGTTGTTGGTGTCCATGGTCGAAGAAAAAATAAACAAAGTGTTGGAAATGCTTTTAGCCACAACACGGTTTTCAGAAATTTTCTTGGGTAAATTGTTAGGCGTAGCCGCTTTGACACTGGCCTCTCTCTTGCCTTGGATTATCTTAGGAGGGATAGGTTTTTACGGTGTCACGCAATTTGCAGACGGTGCCATCGTTGACGGATTAGCAAAAGCTATGAGCACAAAAATGCTGATTTTTTTACCCGTATTTTTTATACTCGGTTACGTGTTTTACGGATCAATCTTTATCGCCCTTGGCGCTTTAGCAGAAAGTATGCAGGACGCATCTACCTTGATGACGCCTATGGTTCTGTTATTGACCGCTTGTATAATGGTCGTGCCCATAGGCGTCGCATACCCCGATTCGTCTCTATTGTCTGCTGCCGCCTGGTTCCCATTTTCTGCCCCCTTTGCTGCCGTAATTCGGTTGCCCTCTGATCCGCCACTTTGGGAAACATTGGGCTCCATAGTCGTATTAATTTTTTCAAGCGCATTGGTTATTTGGGGCGCGTCGCGCATGTTTAGATATGGCGTCCTCTCTGGCGGCGGTATGGCAACTGTTAAAGTTTGGTTTTCCCGAGTTGTTTTAAGGCGCAAAAACGGTTAAGATAACTATTATGACCAAAATAGATCCATCACACACTGCTAGGCTCGCATTGCTACAAGCTACATTGCCCCATATCCCCTTTGACGGTTGGAGCAGTAAATCCTTAAAACGTGGCGTAGAAAACTCTGACCTTCCTAAAGGTTCCGAAGAACTCTATTTTCCAGGAGGAGCTCTCGAAATGATCGAGTTTTGGAACGCAGAAATGGATAAAGTTGTCGAAGCCAAGCTGGCCAAATTAAACTTGAAGGAAATGCGAATTCGCGACAAAGTTACGGCGGGCGTATTGGCTAGGTTTTATGCGATTGGTCCTTATGAAGAAGCCGCAAGACGGGCAATTTCGCGCACCGCGCTACCGGATGGATTGTTGCTTGGGCCAAAAATATTATGGGCGGCATCTGACACCATTTGGCGCGCCATTGGCGACACTTCTACGGACATCAATTATTACTCAAAGCGAACAACACTTTCTGCCGTTATCAGTACAAGTCTGGCCAGTTGGCTCTCTGACGATAAACCAGAAAAAAACAAAGCACGCGCATTTCTGGATGGACGCATAGAAAATGTTATGCAGTTTGAAAGCGCAAAATTTAAGGCTAAAAAACGATTGGCCAAATTACCGTCACCAGCCGAAATTTTAGGTGGATTACGCTATGGCCGCAGGCGGCGCAGAAGACGTCATTAGCATACCCCGATGACCGTATTCACATGCCCCATTTTTCGGCCTGGTTTTATATCACGCTTTTCGTAATCGTGAACGAATGTGTTCGGTTTTTTTGACAACGCATCTATATGTAATATTTCGTCGCCAATAAGATTGGTCATTTTGATTATTTGTTTAGGCGTCGTGTTGCCGAGTTTCATGCCTGTTATGGCCCGAATATGTTGTTCAAACTGATCTGTACATCCTGCATTTTGTGTCCAATGTCCGGAATTATGCACACGCGGCGCAATCTCGTTGACTATTAATTGCCCCCCTTTCAACTCAAAAAATTCAATGCCCATAACGCCTATATAATTGAGAGCGTCTAAAATTCTATGGGTAATTTTTTGTGCTTCTTGGCTTACATTTTGGGGATCGCCTGCTGGGGCGATACTGGTATGTAGACGGTGGTCTTTGTGGACGTTTTCTGTCAAAGGATAACATGCGATATCGCCATTTGTACCACGTGCAGCAATAATAGAAAACTCTCGGATAAATGGAGCAAAACTTTCCGCAATTAAGTCCGTACCGCCCAAGCGGGCAAAGCCAGCTTTAACATCACGTAGGGATCTGATTTTGACCTGTCCTTTGCCGTCATACCCAAAACGCCGTGTTTTTAATATGGCCTGCCCACCAAACTCACGAACAAATTCCGACAGACCGTTCATAGTTTCAACGGCCTTAAAATCGACGACAGGCGCGCGCGCTTTATCGCGTAAAAACGTTTTCTCTACCCATCTATCGTGGGACGTTTGCAATGCTTTTTTATCGGGAAACACACGGGTAAAACGGCCAGCATGCTCTATGGCGGCAATAGGAATATTTTCAAATTCATAGGTCAACACATCACAACAATTAGCGAATAGCTCTACTGCCGTCTTGTCCTCAAACGGCGCCGTGGTTTGCTTATCAGCGATACGGCCCGCTGGCGTGTCATCAAATGGGTCAAATATATGGGCTTTGTAGCCTAGCTTGTGTGCAGCTTGCACCAACATCCGTCCCAATTGGCCACCACCAAATATGCCGATCGTTGAACCTTGTTCGCATTCAACCACGTGCAATCGCCCACATAATTTTATTGTTTTGGGTCAAACCCAACACCTTCAGTTTGAGCGTCGCGCCATCGTTCAAGCCGTACTTCCAAATCTTTGTCAGCAAGTGACAATATCGCAGCCGCTAACAAGCCAGCGTTTTTTGCACCTGCACTGCCGATCGCGAGCGTTCCCACAGGAATACCGCCCGGCATTTGTGCAATGGAGAGCAAACTATCTAACCCGTTCAAGGCTTTGCTTTGTATCGGTACGCCAAGGACTGGCAAAGACGTCATAGAGGCGACCATGCCTGGCAAATGCGCCGCACCGCCCGCACCGGCTACAATAACCTTAAAGCCGTTTGCTTTTGCTGATGTTGAAAATTCAACCAATCTATTTGGGGTGCGGTGCGCAGAAATAACCTTGGCTTCATAGCCAATACCAAGCGCGTCCAGAACATCCGCACAGGCTTGCATAGTAGGCCAATCCGATTTTGATCCCATTATGATGGCGATGGGGTTTTGTGTACTAGAAGACATAATGAGCTCGCGCAAAAACCGGAAACTAACCTTATTTCGTTTTCGGTCAACAAATTAAATATTATATGTCGCAAAGCATATTTTGATAATCCCACATAAAGACTTTGTTCATAATCAACATTCGTTATTTTTTAACACCATTTTGCTAAAAGTTACTCCGAGTATACGAATCATTTGGTAAATCTATGTCAGTTTTAAACATCCCCGTTAATTTCAATAGTCCGTTTGACGATGAAAGTACGGCTAATGATATCTCGGATTCTGGTGATACAATCAGGCGCTTGCAAGATGAAATTAGTGTCTTAAAAACAAAACTTTTACACGTAGAGCAAAAAGCCGACGCAGACCCGTTAGTTCCAATATATAATCGTCGGGCTTTGATGCGCGAAATCGGCAGAGCACAAGTCTTAATGTCTCGCTACGATATTTTATGCAGTGTGATTTTCTTCGATCTGAACGGGTTTAAAAATATTAATGACAAATTTGGCCACAGTATTGGTGATGATTTACTGATAAAAATCGGAGAAACATTAAAATCTACCGTACGCGATTGTGATATGGTCGCACGCATTGGAGGCGATGAATTCGCTGTGTTGCTGTTTAAAACCAATTTGGCCGAAGCCAAGGCCAAAGCGGCTTCATTGGCGTGCCGCATAGCGGAGCAAAACATTGATATGGCAGGTGAGAAAATTTCAGTGAGCAGCGCTTGGGGTGTAAGCCCATGTTATCCGGATGACACAGCCAAACAAATCTTACACCGCGCAGACCGCGCCATGTATGATGCCAAACACCAACGGTGATAATAAAAGCATAGAGCAATACTAAATTATGTGTTATCAACCCTTATTTAAGGGAATAAAACATGCATATTTATAAACTAATCCTCGTTGTTTTTGTCTTGGTACTATCTAGTTGTAGTGCTCCAAAACTCACACCAAACACAAACCCTTGGACATTAGACAATGCCTTATCCCGCGTAGAGTTTATCAGCGTTAAAAAAGGCACCATTACCGAAGTTCATAGTTTCACGGAGCTAAATGGTATAGTCAAAAATGACGGTACAGCACAAATCAATATAGTCCTAGATAGTGTCGAAACGAATATAGATATTCGTAATGAACGCATGCGCGAGCATCTGTTCAATACGGCTGATCATCCCTTGTGCGTTCTTTCTGCTCAGATAGGCAAAGCCGAATTTGCATTGCTAAACGTAGGTGAGCGTAAATCTATGGATGTCCCAGTGCGTATAGAAATGCATGGGCAAAGTGAGCAATTGAGCATTCCGATGTTTATCACGCGTCTTGGCGATAATAAAGTTATGGTCGAGAGCCAGACACCAATTATATTGGATATTGATATTTTTGGGCTTAAAGACGGTGTTGAAAAATTACGCGAACTTGCGAACTTGCCGTCTATTACGCCAGAAGTTCCTGTTATATTTTCCCTGGTTTTTGAACGCGCGTAATTTCACCGTTTATTGTTTTTATTTTAAACACACGCTCTAGGACAGCATTGGTCAGCGCTCTACCCACTTTATCATCCGCAACTAACTGTCCCTCGTTCATCACCCATAGGCGGTCACAAAATTGCCTTGCGAGTGTTAAATCATGGAGGCTGGCAATAACGATTTTTCCGTTTTTGGCTTCGTCTTTCAAAGACTGCATTATGGAAATTTGAAAATAGGGATCCAGTGAGGCCGTTGGTTCATCCGCCAGTATAAGCGGTGCGCCCACAGCCAAAGCCCGTGCCAACAATACCCGCGCTTGCTCGCCGCCACTGAGTTTGTCAAAATTTTGGGTTTGCAAGTCTAAGCAATATGCAGACACTAAGGCTTGATCGACAGCGTTTTCGTCCTCAAATGAAAGCTTCCCAAGTAATCCTCTATAGGGGGCTCTGCCCAGAGAGACCAATTCACGAACAGGTAAAGCCCAACTGGTATTTCGCTCTTGGGCTAACCATGCTATTTTCTGAGCCCGCAGTCTTGGTGCCAGCAAATGTATACTCTGGTCCTCTAGGCGGACCATACCCGTATCTGGTTTTATCAAACCGGCAATGGTTTTTTGCAAACAAGATTTACCAGAACCATTTGGGCCGACCAAACCTATCAACTCACCAGGTTTTGCCCGCGCATTTATTTTATGAAGCACCTGTAATTTCCCATAAGCTGCACTGAGGTTTTCTAAAACTAAGCTCATGACCGTCCCGCCTTAAAGGCGAGCCAGATAAAAAACGGTGCGCCTATGAGTGCTGATAAAATACCTAAATACAAGACCGTGCCATTGTTAGACAAGACCCGCGTCAAACTATCGGCGAGCACTAAAAAACCTGCACCGCCCAAGGCTGATAAAGGAATGAGTTTAGCAGGATCCGAACCAAATATGCCGCGTAAAATATGGGGGATAAACAAACCTATAAACCCGATAGCACCAGCAACTGCCACCCCTGAGCCAACGCACAAAGCAACACCAGTTACCAGCAACAAACGAAGCCTTGTTAGCGATACACCCAAACTTATTGCCGTGTCCTCCCCAAGGCTTAGCGTGCGTAAATCACCCCCTGTCACAACCAAACACAAAAGCCCGGCCAGTGTCAGTACGCCGCACAAAATTGCCGCCCCAAAACTTGAATTGCGCAGACTGCCCATCAACCAATAAACAATTTCCGACAAAGCCCAAGGATTAGGGGCAAAATTCATTAGCAGTCCCGTTAAAGATGTTGCCAAAGCCCCAATACCAACGCCAGCCAAAATCAATACTGTAGCGCTTTTCTTGTTGCTAGCCATAGCCAGCAACAAACCAGCACCTAAACCAGCTCCGGCAAGTGCGGCAGGTGTCACCAAATTTTGATGTCCAAAGTACAAAGCCAAAACCGCACCCAGTGCAGCCGTAGCGGAAAACCCTAATATTCCAGGATCCGCCAAAGGGTTGCGGGTATAGCCTTGCAAGGCCGCACCACTTGACCCCAACCCTGCGCCAATGAATAAAGCCAATACGGTACGCGGTGCACGCAAATCTTGCATGATAGTGATGTGAATTTCATCACCGCGCCCAAACAGTGCAGGTACAAGATCGCCAAATGGGATATTGAGGGCACCGATGCTGAGGGACAACAGTGTTGCCATCACACAGAAAAAAACCAAAAGAAACACTTTCATTGGTTAAGCTCCAAAAGTGCATCACGAATAATTTTTGTGGCTTCGAGAAGCCCTGGCCCTGCGCATGGCCATAATTTTCCCGGAACATTGACCATTGGAACCTCTTTCATTTTACCGCGTAAAACCTTATTGCGTAACCCCGTATCATTGACCGAAGCATACCCGTCTTTGAAAAACGATGTGACAATTAGATCGGGGTTTAGGGCGACTAGATTTTCTATATTTGGCGTGTGCCAACCTTGTGTGGTGATAATATTTTTCCCGCCCGCCGTCTCTATAGCTGCGTCGACATAAGTCCCGGGCCCTGCCGTTGCACCTGATGAAGTGATATAAAGTACCCGTGGGTGCGCTCTTCTGGGCAGGGGTTGAACACTATTTAATCTCGCAGGTTCGAGCTGAGCGGCTTTGAGAAGCAAAGCCTTATTGCGCGAGATGCTGTCAAAATCTTCCCCCCATTCTAAACTGACATAGGCAATTTTGCTTCTGTCCAGCAGAGGTTTGGCCAATGCGCCTTCACCTGGGCCGAAGACGACTAAAGTCGGATTTAAGGCGAGCAAAACTTCGGCATTGTCAGACGCTTTTGGCTTGTCTTTGAAAGTATCGGGAGCCATAGAAATATCGTCTCCAGATTGCCATGACAAAGCGGCTATATTATTGTGAGCAACAGCGTCCAACACATAGGTATCACCGCAAAGAGATGTAGACACAATGCGGGTGTTTGCATTGTCATTTGCCATATCCAGCCCGCAGGCGGTGAGGAAAAAGCTAAAAATCAGCGCTAATACCCGCATAGACCCCCCGTCCCTGAGCTGCATACCCTACAACTTCTTGATATTTTTCATCAAGGAGATTTTCGCCCCGCACAGAAAGCGTAACAATATCATTTACACTATAACGTATATTCAAACCCACCAATGTAAAAGCCTTGAGCTGAACCCGACTAAATGTAGCAAAGTCCGTATCGATTTGGCTGCCTGTATGATCTGCTGAAAGTGTGAGGCTAATAGGCTCGTTCGGTGTCCAGCTAGCCCTAGCACTGGCAAGGAATTTCGGACGCCGTAATTCACGCACACCGTTTTCTTTCGCATTTAAAAATGTAGCCGATGCGCGCACATCAATGGTTTTTCCGACATTACCACGGGCTTCAAGCTCTACGCCTTCGCGCTTACTCTTGCTGGCCCGGTTTCGCACCGTAGATGGGAATACACCAAAATCAGTGAAGATTTCGTCCTTAAGGTCGGAGCGGAAATAATCTGCACTCAAATTCCAACTGCGCCAAGTCTGATCATAACCAATATTATAGCCCGTAGAGGTTTCTGGTTTGATGTCTGGGTTTCCGACAAAAAAGGCTGGGAAGAAACCAAACAACTCCGTCATAGACGGATTTTTAACGCCCGACCCTACCGAAGCCCGCAAGCGCCCACCTATGTCTTGAATAGCATAGCCTGCACCAATGCGCCAAGTCTGGCTGTTGTCAAATATGTCGTTGAAATCCGCCCGCCCCGACGCGGATAATGTCAGCGCGTTTTTACTATAGCGATAATCAGCCGCAAGCGCATAGTTACGGATGCTTTCGTTTTGGTTTTGCCCTGCCCCCGCACCGCCGAAGTTTGAAAACTGTTCTTTTTCTGTTTCAGCCAACACAGTTATTGAATGGGCATCCCAATTTTTTTCAGCAGCCCAGTTAATTTGGGTGCGCTTGCCCGTCGTATCATTAGGGAAGCTTGTACCCACCGTATTTTGCTTGGTATCTGTGAGGCTAAAATTAACGAGGTTATCAAACCCTGCAACTTCAAACCGCGCAGATATCCGTCCGGTTTGCGTCTTCGTGATGGTATCTGATAATGTGTCGTTCAACCGCCCGTCAAAATCCGTATCCGCATCAAATTCCGACAGTGCATGACTTGCAGAATATTTTGCGCTCAGGGTTAGTTCTCCAATTTCAACTTCATTCAGACCAATATTAAGTGCACGGCTGTCCGCGCCGTCCTTATCGCCATTTCCACCAGATACATCATAGCCATCCGTGCGAAACACATTGCCATTGATAGACAATGCGGCTTTACCCACAGGCACAACAGCCGAGACCTGCCCTTCCAATGTATTAAAGCTGCCCGCTTTAAGTGCCAGACGATAACTTTCAACAGTTTCCCCCGCCTTGGTAATTATATTCACCACACCGCCCAAAGCATCACTGCCCCAAAGTGCGGATTGTTCACCGCGCAAAACTTCAATACGAACCACATCTTCACTGCGCAACGAGGCAAAATCAAACTCACCCGTATTTGGGTTGGAAACCTCCACACCGTCCACTAATACCAAAATATGATTTCCCTCTGAACCGCGCAACCGAAGCTGTGTCAGGCCGCCCATTGGTCCCGAGCGGTTAACCGCCGCGCCTGGAACAGTGCGTAATAAATCGGATATATATGCAGCACCACGATTGCGAATTTCTTCTGCATTTATTATTGTCGCTGGTGCCGTAAAATCATTCTTTTCTACAAAACCAATGCGGTTCCCTGTTACAATAATTTCGTGGCTCTCAAAAGGATAACGTCGTACCAAAATACCCACATCATCATCTAAATCATCAATGCGGTTGTTTTGCGCATCTACTTGTTGTTTGATATCTTCCGAAATTTGCCCATAAGCTGGGTTGGCTATGATGACTGCAACAGCAGAACTTAATAACAAGCGTTTCATAACGACTCCATTGTACGCCCACGTCGTAGGCATGGTTAAACATATGTCGTCATGGAGCCCTTGAAAAAGGGGAGGTTCCTGCTCTTCGCTATTCCCGGCGAGTCGGCGCTGGCGACGTCGTTGGTAGGTTTTCTGACTTACGACTTAATCGAGCATTTGCACCTTCCCAGTAAAAACTAAAAGTAAAAACTAATAGTTATACCAGTGGCGTCTGCAAAACTCTTGTCGCTTACAGCTGCGGGGACAGTACCGGTTTCGCACCGGTTTCCCTTATCCAACATGACCCGTTTAAGCCCCATGTTTTTTTCGGTCAAGGGTTTTTAGTCAAAATTTTAATTGCTTAGCAAGGTTTGTATTTTACGCGGAATTTATGAAAGTTATAATGAACCGCCTAAGCAGTATTTTACTCATTATCAACCTCAAAAGCCTAATCATTGCTGGCTTTGCCGTGTTGTCGACTTGGGTATGCCTACATTTTGACATACGCGCCGACTTCCCCTTAACAATGATATCAACCGCGATTGTTTTTCCTATCGTGTTTTCTATTGGTCACGCCTATAAAAGGCGAGAGAATGCTCTGGATAAATATGGTGCACTTAAGGCACATGGCCGCGCACTTTATTATGCGGCTCGCGACTGGCTCCCGACCCATGAGGATGCGGACCGTATTGCCCATATCGAAAGTGTTTTAGACCGGCTAATGCGCGGTTGCCGAGATATGTTCAAAGGCAAATTATCCGACATGGAAAAACACGAAGTCGCTATTTATGTCACATTTTCCGAGTTATCAGAATTCGTCAAACATTTACGCGCAGACGGCTTGCCGTCCGGGGAATGCTCACGTGCCAACCAATATGTCGGTAAAATCATAGTGGCCTATGAGGGTATGAAACATATTTTTCAATATCGCACACCCAGAACATTACGCGCTTTCAGTGATTTTTTCATTGTCATATTACCAATTCTCTACGGCCCATTTTTCGCGCATGAAGCCACATCTTATAACAGTGTTTTGATCTATGTTATGCCAATTTTATTTGCGATTATTCTGGTTGGACTTGATAATATACAAGATCACCTAGAAGACCCATTTGACCAAGTAGGTGAAGACGATATTACTATTAACGTAGATAAATTTGTCGCTATGCTGTCGGCGGGTGAAGACCCTGAAATTGAGTCTGAAGTTGAGACCTTAGTTGATGTGGAAACAGCTTAAAAACTACCCGTTTAAAACCTGTAAAAATACGTCGCCAAACCTATCTAGCTTGGCTTTACCGACGCCGTGAACGCTCGACATATCGCTAATATTTTTAGGCCGCCTCCTTGCCATATCACGCAGAGATTTATCGTGAAAAATCATAAACGCTGGTACATTTTGCTCTTGCGCCAATGTGCTTCGAGCGGTTTTTAATTGTGTAAGCATATCCATTTCGGCTTCGGATAAGGATTGTTCGGCTTGTTTGGTTTTAGTGCCGCGCGGCGCTTTGGCGGCTTTCATTGTCATAGGTCTATAAGAAAAATCCGCCGCACCGCGTAGTAAATCTTTGCCCTGCGCCGTCATAGATACACCACCGTATTCAGCCACGTCCAGATGGACAAATCCAGCCGCCACCATTTGGCGTATAATGGATTGCCATTGCGGTTTTTTAAGGTGCTTGCCAACGCCCCATGTAGGTAATTTATCATGACCAAAATCACGGATGCGCTGCATGTCTGCGCCAACTAAAATATCACAAATATACGCTGGGCCAAACCTTTGCCCCGTTCGCACAATAGCTGACAGCACCATTTGTGCTTCGCGGGTGCCTTCTTTTAGCGCAACCGGATCGAGACAAACATCACAGTTGTTGCATGGCTTGGATGTTTCGCCAAAATAAGCCAACAAAGCTTGGCGGCGACATGTTGGCGCTTCACAATAAGCTATCAGCCGGTCGAGACGTTTATGGGCGCGGCGCGTTTCCGCTTCGCCCGAACCATCCTGCGCGATAAATTGGCGGCGCATACGAATATCGCCCATGCCGAATAACATCTCGCAGTCCGCGACATCGCCGTCGCGACCCGCCCGACCAAATTCCTGATAATAATTTTCCATGGAAGACGGTAAATCCGTATGAAATACAAACCGCACATCCGGTTTATCAATGCCCATCCCAAACGCTATAGTGGCACACATAATAATACCGGGATCGCGCACAAAACGTTTTTGGTTTTCGTCTCGGGCAAATTTATCCATGCCCGCATGATAAACCAATGCCGTGTGACCGAGGCTATTGAGCGTAGCCGCCGCGTCTTCGCATTTCTTGCGCGATAAGCAATAGACGATACCGCTATCGCCTTTTCTTGTTTTTACAAATGCCACCAGTTGGCTTTTCCAACTTTGTTTGGGTGTCACGGCCAGAGAAATATTTGGACGATCAAAGCCCGAGACATAAATATTTACGTCACCCGCGAACAGTTTAGCGGCAATGTCCCCCCGTGTCACCTCATCTGCACTGGCGGTTAGGGCAATAATAGGTGCGCTAGGAAAATGGGTTTTAAGCGCGACCAGCATTTCGTATTCTGGCCTAAATGATGGCCCCCATTGGGAAATACAATGGGCTTCGTCCACGGCTACAAGAGTGATGTTAAGCGAACGCAGCGTCGCTAATGTCCCCGCCGCCATCAATCGTTCCGGCGACATATACAAGAGCTTGGTTACACCGCTGCGTACACTGTTCCATATCCTGTCATTATCTTCGGGTGACACAGTAGAGTTTAATGTCTCCGCTGGCGCACCCAATAATTTAAGTGCACTCACCTGATCGCTCATCAACGCGATGAGAGGCGATACAACTATTGTTAGACCAGAGCCCAAAAGGGCAGGTATCTGAAAAATCAAAGATTTCCCTGCCCCCGTAGGCATGACACAAAATACATTTTTCCCCGCAAGCAAATCACATATTGGCTGCTCTTGCCCAGGGCGGAATTCGTCATATCCAAAAACGTTTTTAAGGGTGGTGTGCATGGCACCTTAAAGAATGCGCCGAAGATAAAGTAAAGAGGAAAGTAAAGCTATAAACCCCTAGACCTTACCTTTTCATTATCATAGAAAGGAGTTTCGCGATTTTGCGGGTAGGCTTTGTTTTGGAGTATCGATGCCAAATACAGTAAATAATGTAACACCTCATGCTGACCTTTTGAAAACGGCGCAGGCTGTTTTGGGTAACGCTTATGCCCCTTATTCGAGGTTTCAAGTTGGTGCCGCTATTTTGGGTGTGGACGGAAATATATATGCTGGCTGTAACGTAGAGAACGCCGCTTACCCTGAAGGCCAATGCGCGGAAGCCAGTGCAATTGCAGCTATGGTTGCGGGTGGCTGCCTAGAGATCGCTCAAATATGCATTGTCAAAAAATCCACCAAAACAGATAGTGCGCAGGTCGCACCTTGCGGTGGATGTCGCCAAAAAATAAATGAATTCGCCCGTGCAGATACACCGATCTTCGTACATGGTAAAGGCGGCGACTTAAAGTCCTATACCTTAGGGGCATTACTGCCGGTCGCCTTTGGCAAACAGGATTTGGGGAAAAAGGATTTAGGGGAAAAATGATGAAAGCTGAAACTTTAGCAACATTGATCAACAAACGCACGGGCAGCAAGCCTGTGGATATGGGTATGATTTTAGGCTCTGGCCTATCCGGCCTGGTCGATTTAATCGAAGACGCAGTTGCTGTGCCTTACGAAGATTTGGCAGGCTTCCCCCACGCTGGTGTTTCCGGCCATAATCCCAACCTTGTCATCGGAACTATAGAGGGCGTCAATGTGGCCGTATTTGGTGGGCGGTCCCATTATTATGAACACGGCAAGGCGGATGCTATGCGCTTGCCGCTAGAAGTTTTAAAAGCCCTTGGTGCAAAAACTGTATGTGTGACCAATTCGGGTGGCTCTTTGCGAAAAGACATACCACCCGGTTGGCAAATGCTGATAACCGATCATTTAAACCTTTCCGGAACCAGTCCGCTTATTGGCGAGCCCGGCGACGCCCGCTTTGTCGATATGGTTGATGCCTATGACCCAAAATTGATTGCTATGGCAAAGCGCGGCGCTGAGGATATTGGCGTACCGCTTAAGGATGGGATTTATGCTTGGGCTTCGGGACCACAATTTGAAACACCCGCAGAGATAAACATGATGAAAGTAATGGGTGCGGACGCCGTTGGCATGTCAACAGTCCCCGAAGTTATTCTGGCACGTTTCCTCAACATGAAAGTTATCGGCTTTTCCAATATCACAAATATGGCCGCAGGCATGTCTGCTACCGCCATCACCCACAAACAGACGAAGGAATGGGCCGCAAAATCCGCGGATCAATTCCAAGCCCTCATCAAGGCCTTTTTAAAGCAGTATAAACAATTATGAGCAGTATTCGAAATCCCGGTCCCAGAAACTTGGGAATTCCCCTTGATCTGAAACATGTGGGCGCCGTCCAAATTAACCGTAGCGCATTAGAACGCCGCGCGAGCACTCTTGGTACACGCCGGTCGGTTAAAAAAGACAACCAAACCGCATGGCTGCTAAAAGCCATTACCTTTATCGACCTAACAACATTAGCAGGTGATGATACGGACGGACGTGTCCGGCGACTATGCACCAAAGCACGTCACCCAGTTCGCGCTGATGTGTTGGAAATGCTCGGTGCATCGGATATCGGCGTGAAACCTGGTGCCGTTTGCGTCTATAATAATTTTGTGGGAACAGCCGTGCAGGCTCTTGAAGGCACTGGTATTCCTGTCGCCGCAGTCTCTACTGGGTTTCCTGCGGGTCATACGCCGCTCGGGACACGGCTTTCTGAAATTCGTGCATCCGTCAAAGCGGGTGCCAAGGAAATCGATATTGTTATCGAACGTCATATGGCCTTGCGCGAAGATTGGCGGGCACTTTACAACATGGTCAAACGGTGCCGCGAAGTTTGTGGTGATGCCCATATCAAAGTTATATTGGCCACAGGTGAACTTGGCACACTAAGCACTGTTGCTAAGGCCTCTATGGTTTCAATGATGGCGGGTGCAGATTTTATTAAAACCTCAACCGGTAAAGAGAGCGTCAATGCGACCCTGCCCGTATCTTTGGTTATGGTGCGGATGATCCGTGAATATTTTGAAATGACCGGATACAAGATAGGCTACAAGCCTGCGGGCGGCATTTCCGATGCGAAAACTGCACTTGTTTATATGTCCATGATAAAAGAAGAGCTTGGCGATGAATGGCTAACGCCAGATTTGTTTCGCTTCGGGGCGTCTAGCCTACTTGGCGATATAGAACGTCAACTCGAACATCGTGCCACAGGACGCTACGCCGCGCGCCATCACCAGTCTTTAGTTTAGGATAAGAGAATGTCTGTAAAAGAAATATATAAAACTATGGAGTATGGCTCCGCCCCTGAAAGTGACCTCGAAGCCAAAGCTTGGCTTGCCAGCCACAAGAATAAATTTGATCTGTTTATCGGTGGTAAATGGACACAATCAAGCGGAGCATCCTTTGCTGTAAACAACCCATCGAGCGGCGCCAAGTTGGCTATGGTCAGTCAAGCCAGTAAATCTGATGTTGCCAAAGCCGTCAAATCAGCCAATGCAGCCCGTGCAAGCTGGCAGGCTTTATCCGGTCATGCACGGGCGAAATATCTGTATGCTTTGGCGCGTCTCATACAAAAACATGCGCGTGTTTTGGCTGTGCTTGAAAGTATGGATAACGGCAAACCCATCAGAGAAACCCGCGATATAGATATTCCTTTGGTGGCACGGCATTTTTATCACCACGCAGGCTGGGCAAGTTTACGAGACAGTGAGTTGCCAAATTATGAGCCAATCGGTGTTGTTGGACAGATTATTCCGTGGAATTTTCCGCTTCTCATGATGGCATGGAAAATAGCACCGGCCTTGGCCGCCGGAAATACGGTTGTTATGAAGCCTGCTGAACAAACACCGTTAAGTGCACTTTATTTTGCAGAGCTTTGCATGAAAGCAGGCGTGCCGCACGGTGTGGTTAATATCATCACCGGAGACGGCGAAACGGGACAAGCTATCGTCGCACACAAAGATATAAGCAAGATTGCTTTTACGGGTTCGACCGAAGTAGGTAAATTTATCAGGCAGGCCACCGCAGGAAGCGGCAAAGAAATTACTTTGGAATTGGGCGGAAAATCACCGTTTATTGTGTTCGCCGATGCTGACCTCGACAGTGCCGTAGAAGGCGTGGTGAACGCTATTTGGTTTAACCAAGGCGAAGTATGTTGCGCAGGTTCGCGTTTGCTGGTGAGCGAGGCTATCGCCGATAAATTTTATAAAAAGCTCAAGCGCCGTATGGATAAACTTCGTGTTGGCAATCCTCTTGATAAAACTATCGACATGGGTTCCCTCGTCGACAAAATCCAATTAACCCGTATTCAAAAAATGGTTGCGGCGGGCCTAAAAGAAGGCGGTGAAGTTTACCAGGCAAATATAACTGTCCCGAACAAAGGTTGTTTCATGCGCCCGACATTAATCATGGGTGTAGACACAGCATGTACATTGGCTCGCGAGGAAATTTTTGGCCCTGTCATGGTGGCTATGACGTTCCGTACCCCTGACGAAGCCGTAAAGCTTGCCAACAACACGCGTTACGGATTGGCGGCAAGCATCTGGTCTGAAAACATTAACACTGCACTGGATATGGCCGCGCGGATTAAAGCTGGCGTTATTTGGGTCAACTCGACCAATCAACTGGATGCAGCTGTAGGCTTTGGCGGTATGCGCGAAAGTGGGTATGGACGTGAAGGTGGCCGCGAAGGCATGTTGGCCTATCTCAAACCAAAAGGTACAGACGAAGGCCCACTGACCGCCGTCAAACAAGCGGTTCTTAAATCCAGCGCACCTGCAACAGGCATAGATAAAACAGCCAAAAACTATGTTGGCGGCAAACAAGCGCGGCCTGATGGCAATTCGGTCATGCCCGTTATTTCATCCACTGGACAATGGCTGGACGAGGTTGGGCGCGGCAATCGCAAGGATATCAGGAACGCCGTCGAAGCAGCCACCAAAGCTACAAAATGGTCATCATCAACGGCGCATTTACGCGCACAAATTATATATTATATCGGCGAGAACCTGGATGCGCGAAAACATGAATTTGCGCAGCGGATTAAATCTATGACGGGGTGTTCTTTGCCTTCCGCCAAGAAAGAAGTTGCCCAGTCTATTGAACGTCTGTTTTTCTACGCAGGTTTTGCCGATAAATTTGACGGTGCAGTCCACGCCCCTCCGGTTCGGGATATTGCCATCGCTATGAATGAGCCGCTTGGCATTGTCGGTATTGTCGCGCCTCAAAACGCACCTCTACTCGGATTTGTATCATTGTTAGCGCCGGTGATTGCGACAGGCAATCGCGCCGTGATCATTCCGTCCGATATCCATCCGCTCGCCGCCACTGATTTTTATCAGGTCTTGGAAACATCAGATGTGCCCGCAGGTGTTGTGAATATCATCACAGGTGAACATGATGTTTTAACCCCAACTTTGGCCGAGCACGACGAGGTGAATGCCCTTTGGTATTTTGGCAAAGCGGGCGGGGTTACAAGCGTCGAATCCGCTTCTATAGGCAATCTAAAGCAAGTTTGGTCCCATAAGGAAAAAGAGATAAAATGGTCGTCTGCATATGGCCGCCGCTTCATGGAGAAAGCGTCTCAGGTTAAAAACATTTGGGTGCCCTATGGTGCCTAAACGAAAAAGAAGCGTATGAGCACCTTTCTTCCACAAGAGTTTATTGGCCAAATTCGTGATGGTGTGAAAGCATCGACACAAGACATGCAAACTTTCATCAAAGGCATTACCACGGGTGATACGAGCCCTGCACAAATTGGTGCCTTTGTCATGGCGGTTTATCTAAAGGGTTTGGCGCAAGCCGATATTGTTACCTTGACCAAAGCGGTTAGGGATAGCGGTGATGTCATGCAGTGGGATTTACAAGGACCTGTTTTAGACAAACATTCTACGGGCGGCGTTGGGGACAATGTGTCACTTTTGCTCGCGCCCGTCATCGCTGCATGCGGCGGTTATGTCCCTATGATTTCGGGGCAAGGTCTTGGGCATACGGGCGGTACACTAGATAAATTTAATGCCGTACCCGGGTATAATGTAAATGCGGACAATGCTTTATTTCGCAAGACGGTTAAAGATATTGGCTGTGCTATTATTGGGCAAACGGGCACCCTCGCACCGGCAGATAAAACCATATATGCAATCCGTTCGGCAACTGCCAGCGTTGGGAGCTTGCCGCTTATCACTGCGTCAATTTTATCCAAGAAACTAGCCGAAGGTTTGGACGGGTTGGTGCTCGATATCAAATGTGGTTCTGGCGCGATAATGAGTAATTTAAACAGCGCCAAGGCTTTGGCAAACGCATTGATAACAGTTGCCAACGGAGCAGGCGTTAAAACGTCTGGTATTATTACAGACATGAACGAACCCTTGGCCAGCGCGGCCGGCAATGCCGTTGAAGTCCGAAATGTTATTGACCATTTTCACGGCAAACGCGATAGGCGTTTACACGAGGTTACTTCTGCCCTTTGTGCGGATATGTTGGTATCTGGCGGTCTCGCTACTGATACAGGTGACGGTCGCGCCAAGGTCAAAGCCGTATTTGACAACGGCAAAGCGGCGGACATTTTTTCGCGTATGATATCGGCGCTCGGCGGGCCTGCAGACTTTTTAGAAAACCATGATAAATACCTGCCAACAGCTCCCATAATTACAGATATCAAAGCCGACCAATCCGGCACCGTTTCAGCCATAGATACCCGTAAGCTCGGTATGGCGGTTATTGTTTTGGGCGGGGGTCGCAAAAACCCGGACGACAAAATAGATTACGCCGTCGGGTTTGACCAAATCGCACCCATAGGCACCAAATTGATAAAAGGTGATGTGCTTGCACGGATCCATGCGCGAACCACCGACCAAGCCAGAGAAGCTGGTATTATGCTTAAAAATGCTTATATCTTTGCCGATAAGGCACATACTAACCCGCTGATTGTAGAATATATCGGCACAGGAGCATAGCCCATGGCACGAGCATTTTTATTAGTAATGGATAGTGTCGGTATTGGCGGCGCGCCAGATGCTAAAGAATTTGGTGATGTTGGTGCCAATACATTTGGGCATATCGCCCAGTGGTGTGCGGTTGGACGTTGTGATATTGACGGTGTACGAAGCGGGTCTTTGCATATCCCGTTTTTGGAAATGCTTGGCCTTGGAAAAGCCGCCGAAATGGCGACAGGCTTACTGCCAAACGGTATGAACCCAAATCCCGATATTATCGGGCAGTACGGTTCCGCCGCCGAATTGTCCACTGGCAAAGACACAATATCAGGGCACTGGGAAATGGCGGGTTTGCCCGTGACATTCGACTGGGGCTATTTTACTGATAAAACCAATAGTTTCCCGCGCGCTCTTTTAGACGCGTTGATTGACAAAGGAAAATTATCAGGGACGCTTGGTAATTGCCATGCATCTGGCACACAAGTTATTGAGGACTTCGGTCTAGAGCATATCAAAACCAGAAAACCCATACTGTATACCAGCGCCGATTCAGTCATTCAAATATGTGCTCATGAGCAACATTTCGGCCTTGAGCGCCTTTTAGATTTATGTGTACTGGCACGCAAATTGGTAGATCCGCTCAATATTGGCCGCGTCATTGCCAGACCATTTGTTGGTGAAGAACCTGGTGAATTTGTCCGTACTGGTAATCGGCATGATTATGCCGTCCCGCCAGTTGGAGAGACTTTGTTGGACAAGGTCACCAAGGCGGGCGGGGCGGTCTATGCGGTTGGCAAGGTGAGTGATATTTTTGCTGGTCGCAGTGTAACACAAAAATTACCGGCTTCTGGTCATCAAGCCCTCATGGCAGCTACAATCAAGGCGGCGGAAACTGCAAAGAACGGGGCGCTAATTTTTACAAATTTCGTCAATTTCGATATGGATTTCGGCCATCGCCGCGACGTACCGGGCTATGCCAATGCATTAGAAGATTTCGATATTATGCTGGCAGATTTTGCTCAGAGGCTCAAGCCTGATGATCTGGTCATTATCACAGCAGACCACGGCAACGACCCCACATGGCCTGGCACAGACCACACGCGCGAACAAGTCCCCGTCCTCGCTTTTGGCCCTAATGTAATACAGCCTGGCCCGCGCGGCCCACACACAGGTTTCACAATCATAGCAGACCAGATTGCGACCCATTTAGGGTTAAAATGAAGAATAATTAGGGTAGAGCATCTTGAAGCATAAAAAAGCGGACTCGTGGTTTTACGCGTCCGCTTTTTGTTTTTAAGTTTAAATACTCGCTCTAGAGCAAGTCCAAAGTTTTTATTTTTTACCGCGTGTTTGGTCGATACCGCGACCTGATGTACGCTCGGCGATACGTGCAGATTTCCCACGGCGTTCACGAAGATAATATAGCTTGGCGCGGCGGACTTTACCTTTACGCTTAACTTCAATGCTATCCACAAGTGGAGAGTAGATCGGGAATACGCGCTCTACGCCTTCGTTATATGTGATTTTGCGCATGGTGAAGCTCTCGTTCAGGCCCTTGCCATTAATGGCAATACAAACGCCTTCAAAAGCTTGCAGACGCTCACGCGTGCCTTCTTTAATTTTCACTTGAACAACCAAAGTATCACCAGCAGAAAAATCTGGAATGGATTTGCCGTTGGCTAATAACCGTTCTTCTTCTTTTTTGTTCAGTTTTTCTATAATATTCATCTTATGTCTCCGTTTATTTTCGCTCACGCTAACGAACCCTTGCCTCACTTTTGCTGGGTAGCGTTTATTCAATTTTCTTATCATTCCCAATATAGCGTTTCCACATATCAGGACGTCGTTCTTTAGTACTCTTTTCCATTTTGCGCCGGCGCCAGTCCGCTATTCGCTTGTGGTCGCCTGACAATAAAACTTCCGGGATTTTCCGGTCTTCCCACGCACGCGGCTTGGCGTAAAGCGGGTATTCCAAAAGCCCGTCCTCAAAACTCTCCTCCTCGGTAGAGGTCTCACCACCCAATACACCGGGCAGTAACCGCACACAGGCTTCTATCATTGCCTGTGCCGCGATTTCTCCGCCTGCGAGAATAAAATCGCCGACGCAAACCTCTTCCATATTTCGCGCTTCGATGACCCGTTGGTCGAGCCCCTCAAAACGTCCACAGAACACAATTACACCTGAACCACTTGCCAATTCCCTTACCCGTTTTTGGGTCAAGGGCCGCCCGCGCGGTGTCAGATAAATCAGCGGTCGCGTCTGCCCGTTACTCTTGGGGTCTCGCGCCACGCCTTTTTGCACTACATGGTCTATTGCTCTTGCACTTACTTGTGGCGTTAAAACCATACCTGGTCCGCCGCCAGCAGGGCTCGCGTCAACAGAACGGTGCTTATTATAGGAAAAATCTCGTATGTCTATAGCTTCTAGCGCCCATTTTTCATCTTTTAGTGCGTTGCCAACGACAGAAACCCCCAATACCCCAGGAAATGAGTCCGGAAACAAGGTCAGCACACTCGCCGTCCAAGGTTCTATGGTTGATTTTATGGTTGGTTTAATAGGGTCTGTCTTGGGCATGTGGGGCTTTTACACCATTTTTTTCCAAATACAATTCAAGTTTGGAGACTAGAACAGCAAGAATAGACGGTTTGGCGCTCTCTAAAAATCCGCCCAGCCACCCATCGGGTGGATTGTGACCTTGGCGGTTAGTCCCGCCAAAACATAAGGGTCGTTTTTATTCCACCTCTTGACGGCCTCAATATTACTAGCTTCGACCAGCAGCAATGAACCACTCATAACGCCATTGTCAGATAGCCAAGGCCCCGCAGATATGACCTTCACATCACCAGGCCCGCGCACAAAGGCCAAGTGTGCATCGCGGTTCGCTTGCCGCACTGCCAAAGCATCATCTCTATCACGGGTATAAACCATAAATTTCATAACATTTCTCACATCAAGTTTTGCGTCACTTAGAGCACTCCACTTTAATATGGAACCCCAGCATCCAAGTTGCAATCATGCCCTTGCATTCATGTTAGCACCCACTTGCTTCCCTATACGACCTGCCCTAATCTACAGTCATGACAAATATGACACCAAAGCAAATATCCAAGGCCTTAGAGGCAGGGATTATCGACGCGGCGCAAGCCAAAACCATGCTGGCAAAATTAAACTCTGCGCCGGACATGCGGGCGGCACTTATTGGCGACGAAGAAAACATGCGGTTTGTCCGTTCGTTCTCGGATGTGTTTATATCTATTGGCATTGGATTATTGTCATTGGGCATGTTTACCACTATCGGCATTTTCGGTGGCGGTATTGGCTATTTAGCCGGGGCCGCACTCCTATGGCTGATGTGTGAATATTTTGGCCGTAAAAAGCGTGCGCACTTGCCCACATTATTATTGGCTTTTGCTTATCTGATTTTTGTGCACACAGGGCTAAGCTCGATCTTTGAAATGGGAATATCTGGGGAACTGGGCAGGCCCGGTCTTGTACCCGCGATTGTCACACTATTGGCCATGTTACTGTTTTATTGGCGCTTCCGCCTGCCTTTTTCAATCGCACTTATTGCTTTGTCGCTAATCATGATTGTATTTGCCGTTCTAGGTGGCATCATTCCGTCTGGTCTCTTGATGGTATTTTCGGGATTTGCTTTATTTATCGCTGCCATTGGTTACGATAGCCACGATACAGACCGTAAAACCCGATTTGCAGACAATGCTTTTTGGCTACACTTTACCGCTGCCCCTTTGATCATTCACGGCATTGCCGTCTATGTGCTTAAGCCCGAAGTTACAAAAATTATGGGGGTATTGCCAATGGTGCAGCTCGGCAAAACAGATGCTCTGTTTATGCTGGCAATCATCGGAGTTTTGGCTTTTGTCGGGCTCGCCATTAATAGACGGGCTTTATTGGTATCATCTTTGGGGTATGCAGGCTTTGCCATCGGGTTTTTAATGAAAGACTCGGGGCTTGGTTTTGGCTCTGTCATTGCTTTAACATTGCTGTTGTTGGGCGGCGGCATCGTGTTTTTAGGTGTCGGCTGGCATACAGCCCGCACATTAATATTATTTGCGTTGCCGACCACAGGCCCATTTGCAAAGATTTTTCCGCCCACGCGCTGATTTGAATAGTTACATTGATACAGTTTTATGCTTGAATTCGTGCCTGCACTTCTTATCTCATACGCTGTAACATGAATACACTGAATACACTGAATACACTGAATACGCTAAATATACTGAACATACTAAGGATTTTACATGTCTGAGTTATCTCCGCGCGAAATAGTTTCTGAGCTCGACAAGCACATTGTCGCACAATCTGCCGCTAAGCGCGCCGTTGCCATTGCACTACGTTCGCGCTGGCGGCGCAAACATGTTGGGGCAGATTTACGCGAGGAAATTACGCCAAAAAATATTTTGATGATTGGACCAACGGGCGTCGGCAAAACAGAGATTTCGCGCAGGCTCGCTAAATTGGCCCATGCGCCGTTTCTCAAGGTCGAAGCCACAAAATTCACCGAAGTCGGTTATGTTGGCCGCGACGTGGAACAAATAATCCGCGACTTGGTTGAAATCGCCATCACCCAAACCCGTGACGGTCGTCGCAAAGACGTAAAAGCGGCGGCTGAAAAGTCTGCAGAAAACCGCATTATTGATGCTTTGGTTGGCGAAAATGCCGGCGATGCTACCCGCAAAAAATTTCGCACAAAACTACTAAATGGTGATCTTGATGACAATGATGTCGATCTGGATTTAGCTGATAATAGCTCACCATTTCAAGGCTTTGATATTCCAGGACAACCAGGTGCTTCAATGGGCATGCTTGAACTTGGTAGTATTTTTGGCAAAGGCGGAAAAACCAAAAAGGTCAAAATGAAAGTCAAGGATGCTTATGCGCCCTTACTGGCCGATGAAGCTGACAAAATGCTCGACGAGGAAACACTGGTAAAAACCGCCATAGGCTTGGTAGAAAACGACGGGATTGTGTTTCTAGATGAAATAGATAAAATCACCGTTCGCAGTGATACGGGTGCCAGCGGGCAAGTGTCGCGCGAAGGCGTGCAGCGTGATCTTTTACCCCTTATCGAGGGTACCACCGTCACAACAAAACATGGGCCCGTTAAAACTGACCATATATTATTTGTAGCATCCGGTGCGTTTCATCTTTCCAAACCGTCAGACATGTTGCCTGAATTACAAGGACGGCTTCCCATACGGGTCGAGCTACGTGCATTGACGCGCGAAGATTTCGAACGAATATTAACGGAACCCGAAGCATCACTGATCAAGCAATACACCGCATTAATGGCAACTGAAAACATCACTTTGGATTTTACAACAAATGGCATCAAAGAGATTGCAAACATTTCTGCACAGGTAAATGCGAGCGTTGAAAATATAGGTGCCAGACGCTTACACACGGTCATGGAGCGCCTATTGGACGATATCAGCTTTAGCGCATCGGACCGCGACGGCGAAACGATAAAAATAAACAAGGCCTATGTCAGCAAGCATGTTGGTGAGCTTGCTACTGATACAGACCTCTCCAAGTTTATTTTATAACCTACGCAGTTTTTAGGCCTTCGAATGGATTATTTGGCAACGCGTCAAATGCGAAATCTATACTTGTATCTTGCTCCATAGAGATGTTGCGCATTTTATTCCAAGCGTCCAACGCCGCTATTTTATACGCTTCTGCCAAAGTTGGGTAATTAAAGATATTATTGATAAAGTAATCAAGCTTGCCATTCAAATTTAGAACGGCCTGACCAATATGTATGAGCTCTGTTGCCCCTTCACCAATTATATGAACGCCCAATAATTGTCGTGTGTCTAATGAAAATATCATTTTCATTAGACCGCCTTGTATCCCCATGATTTGTCCGCGCGAAGTCTCTTTTAACCTTGCTATACCAACCTGGTAGGGCACCTTGGCAGCGCGGACTTCTTTTTCTGTCAAACCTATGGTTGATATTTCGGGCACTGCGTAAATCCCGTACGGAAAATAATCTGGTGGGCTCGCTTTGGGTATATCCAGTGCATGACAGGCGGCAATTCGGCCTTGTTCCATTGACGTGGATGCAAGGCTTGGAAACCCGATAACATCTCCTGCGGCGTAAATATTTGGTGTCGTTGTCTCAAATGTTATCGGGTTAACCGCAATGCGCCCACGATGATCGACTTGTAAGGCGCAAGTTTCAAGGCCAAGCTCATCTGTTGCACCAACGCGCCCCGCCGCAAATAGCAACGTGTCAGACTGAATAATCCGCCCGTCCTCAAGTTTCACAAAACAGCTTTTGCCATCATTTTTTATCTGCTTGGCCTTTACGCCAAAACACAAACGCACACCACGTTTGCGCAATTCGTGTAAAAAATCCTCAACAATATCTTCATCCAGAAATTCTAATACCGTTTTTCGTGGTTCAATGACAGTTACGGGAATATCAAGTGCATTAAAAATAGATGCATATTCCAACCCGATGACCCCTGCGCCAATTATCGTTAATGACCTGGGCAATTCATGCAGGTCCAAAATGTCGTCGCAATCCAAAACTCGTTTTCCGTCAAATGGTATATAATGAGGGCGAAACGGTTTTGTACCAACGGCAAGAAGTATTTTGCCAAATCCAATACTGTGAACTTCACCGTCATGCGTGGTAATATTAAGCTGGCTTGACGATACCAGCTGCGCTTTTCCTTGAACTCTGGTTACATGGTTGCGATCAAATTGGTTATCGAGAACATTTACCTCGTGTTCTATCGTCATCAAAAGGCGTTTCTTCAAATCTGCAGCAGAAATATTGGCTTTAACCTTATAGGCGCTTCCGTAAAACCCACGCTCCCGCCAGCCGGATAAGTTAAGCACCGTTTCCCTCAAAGTTTTACTTGGCACAGTCCCCGTATGGACACAGACACCACCAATATCGCGGCCTTTATCAACGATTAAAACCGACTGCCCCGCTTTTGCAGCCTGTATAGCGCCACGCCTGCCCGCTGGCCCACTGCCGATAACAATAAAATCATACCTATTTTTCATAATCCTCCCCTTAAATTGAGTGTAGTAACTCGCTATAAGGTTGTGGTTAAATATATCTTAAGTTGTGTTTATTTTCATAGTTTTCATATCAAGGTTTGTCTTATGGTTAGATTGTTATAAGAGAACATATATCATCATTAACTAATCAATGGATTGCAAAGACATGACAAAGGAACTTGAAAACAAAATAGAAAAGGCTTGGGCACAGCGCTCAACATTGTCACCAACGACGCAAGGAGAAGACCGCACGGCCATAGAAACCGCGATTTCTGGTTTGGATGATGGTCGTTTTCGTGTTGCGCACCCAACCAAAGACGGGGAATGGAAAGTCAATCAATGGCTAAAAAAAGCTGTCCTCCTGGGGTTTCGCCTAAACCCAATGCAAGCAATTTCTGGCGGACATGGTGGCTCGGTTTGGTGGGATAAAGTTGCCCCAAAATTTGATGGCTGGACGGCAGGTGATTTTGAGAACGCTCGGTTTCGCGCCGTCCCAGGAGCCATCGTCAGGCACGGTGCTTATATTGCGCCGGACGTCGTTCTTATGCCCAGTTTTGTTAATATTGGTGCCCGTGTCGGCACAGGCACCATGGTTGACACTTGGGCATCTATTGGCTCCTGTGCGCAAGTCGGTGAACATTGCCATATATCTGCCGGTGCTGGTATTGGCGGCGTGCTTGAACCTTTACAGGCAAATCCGACCATTATTGAGGACAATTGTTTTATCGGTGCACGCTCGGAAGTGGTTGAAGGTATGATTGTCCGCGAAGGGTCCGTTTTGGCGATGGGAGTTTTCATTTCCCAATCCACTAAAATTGTTGAGCGCAAATCCGGCAACATTTCATACGGCGAAATACCCCCCTATAGCGTCGTCGTCCCGGGTGCTCTTCCGGATAATAACGGCGGACCGAGCCTTGCTTGCGCGGTTATCGTAAAAACCGTTGACAAAAAAACACGCGCCAAGACTGGGGTGAATGACCTTCTGCGCGATTAGCTAGGCCTGACCCTAGGTTTGTAAACGGTATCTTTAGGCAATTGTGCCATATAGCTCCTCAATTCAGGAGCCGCACATGCCGCAAGTCATACAGTCCAATGTCGGACACGAACAAAAAACATCTGACACCACATTTTGCGGTGTGCGGTTTGATGATTTGGACGCGGAGCAAACCTTACAGTGTTGTGCAGAAATTTCGCCAAAGGAAAGGTTCCGGTTTATTGTGACCCCCAATGTTGACCACGTTGTTCGCCTGAATAAAGAACCTGAGATATTTAAGCCGCTTTACCAAGCCGCATGGCTCAGTGTCTGTGACAGCCGAATTTTGCAATTACTGGCCAAAATTTCCGGCCCGGTTTTACACGTCGTGCCGGGTTCTGATTTAACGGCCCGCTTGTTTGCGGACGTGATTGATAAAGATGAGCCGGTTAATGTAATTGGCGGCAATGCAGATGTGATAACTAAAGTCATAAAGCGCTACGGCTTGTCCAATATGCAGCACCACCAGCCCCCAATGGGCCTGCGTAAAAAACCAGAATCGATAGCAAGTGCAGCTCAATTTATTGTCGATAATCCTGCCCGTTTTACTTTTATCTGTGTCGGTTCCCCGCAACAAGAAATGGTCGCAAAAGCCGCGCTCAAAACTGCAGACGCCAAGGGTTTAGGTCTGTGCGTAGGGGCGTCTCTAGACTTTTTGGCGGGCAAGGTTAAGCGGGCGCCAAGTTGGATGCAAAAGGCACGACTTGAATGGTTATACCGCCTCGCATCTGAGCCAAAACGCATGTGGAAACGCTACCTCGTCGAAGGGCCCAAAATTTTCATCATTTGGGCCAAATGGGTGCTGGCACAAAAATAGAGTGCTTCCCTACACCCTAAATTTTATCAGGATAAATCGGTGCAATGTCGGTTGGCAGGTGACTGGTGGCGGCTATGACCTGTTTGGCATGGGCGTCGAGATTTCTATATGTGTCCAAAAACGCCTTGGCATTGGCATAATTACCATTGCCTTCCAAGACAACAACAATGCCTGTTAAGTCTGAGATGGCTTGCTCCAATTTCTCAAAATCAACACGAAAACGTTCTTCGCCTTCGTCCCAGCTAACGGCGCCTACTTCTTTGTAATAGCTATATTGATAGGCCGCGCCACCACCGTGGGCTTCGTCCGTTCCCCAACGCGTTGCCCGAAATAAGCCAGCAAAATAGGTGGCCAAAAATGCTTTCTTTTCTGAAACAGGTAACTCGCTGCGTTGCATCATATACAAGATGTTATAAGCACCCATGACATCCGCTTTGCCTTCTTCGATAGTCGAATATAGCTCCTGTAGTTCTGCTCGGACTTCGGTTTCTCTACCGTCAACCACAATCTTTCCAGGTCCAAGTGAGTGGGACAATTCGTGGAACAATGTTTCGTAATACATGTATTTCTTGACGAGCATTTTTGCTTGATCAGCAACCAAAACTTGCTCTGCCATAGGTTCAAGGATCAAATCAAATTTCGCGCCGAGCACATTGTTCAAGATAACTTTTTTGGCACCTTTGGCTTCGCGTACCAATTCATCATTGGGCAAATTAAAGGCAATCGTTTGCACGCCAGGTACATTATCGCCGCCGCCTTTTATCTGGTAGCTGGCAATGATCGGGCTTTTAAAACCCCTTGCAAAGTTTTTATAGCTTTCCTCTACGGGTAGGTTCTTTTCCATATCAACCAACCAATTTTTATATTTGGAGAGCGCCGCACTTTCTTCGGGATTTTTTACAGTGATAAAAGCTTCAAAAGCGGTTTTGACGTTAAACAATTTATCGGTGTAGACCTCATACGGCCCGATTACGACTTCGATGGGCGTGTCTGTTAAATCCATCCATGCCATTTCGCTGGCGTAATAATCATCATCTAAGAAAGCATCTGCGCGTAAAGATAAGAATTTTTTCAAAGAAGGATTTGAAGTCAGTTTGGCCGCTTCGCGCAACTTGGCTGCTGCGGGTATTAAGTATTGCGCATACACTTGCGAATAAGGTTCAGCAACCAGACCACCGTCTTTGCGCGAGATAATGGTATACCATGAATTAAACGCTTTCTCGTCTTCAGGATGGGCAGCTATCCATGCTGCAAATTCTTCCTTGGTAATGTCGGTGGGATAAAAGCCGGCGCCCTTTGGTTTTTCAGTGTCACCCCAATAAATATGGTCTTCATCAAGTGTATCCCAAGGGCCAAAATGGCGATCAAACATTTTAAGCAACAAGTCTTTCTCAGCATGATCCGAAGCGGCGATATCTGCGCGGACTTTAGGATTGGTACGCGAAACTTGACGCAAGTAAATTTCGTCCATATAGGCGGCGGCCTCGATCAATAAATTGACCACATTGCGCTGCTCATCATTTAGAAAACTGGTATCCGTTCGCGTTAAATCTACTGTAACAATCTGGTCATAACGTGCTTGTAGGTCAGATGCGGTTTGAGTGTGTTCTACAGTTGGCGTTTCAGAAATATCGACAGGTTTGGCTGGCGAACATCCAATCAGTAGAGCAGTAGTAGCGGTGGCAATAAGAAGAGAGCGCATAATATTTCCTTTTTTGGTTTGCCTTTTCATATAGAAACTCCCTTGGAAAAACCAGAGAGGATTTGCCTATAAAATAGAATTTCAAATATATTAATTTTGGCAAACAAAAACCGCCTGCAACGGGGCGCGAAGCAGACGGTCTTTATAATCTCTAAAAGCGATAAACATCGCCTAGAGCAACCAAATCTCTAAATCAAGCCCCTACCATCAAATGCATTAGCTTTTTTAAATATATTGCCAAGATTTAATCATTCTTCCCGGCTTTTTTATCTCTGGCCTTGAGCAGACGTAATCTGAGCGCGTTGATTTTGATGAAACCGCCTGCGTCCGCTTGATCGTAAACATCGTCTTCTTCAAACGTTACATGTTCTTGTGAGTACAGTGAATAAGGCGATGTGCGCCCTACAATACTGACGCTGCCTTTATACAGTTTAAGGCGCACCATACCGGTGACCAATTCTTGTGATTTATCAATGGCAGCCTGGAGCATTTCGCGCTCAGGTGAATACCAATAGCCGTTATAAATCAACTCGGCGTATTTGGGCATCAATTCGTCTTTCAGGTGCATAGCGCCCTTATCCATCGTGATTTGTTCGATACCCCGGTGGGCCATCAACAAGACCGTACCGCCGGGCGTTTCGTAAATACCGCGCGACTTCATGCCGACAAATCTGTTTTCCAAAAGGTCAAGCCTGCCAATGCCGTTAGCGCCTCCGTGTTCATTTAATTTCGTCAAGATGGTTGCCGGGCTCATTTGGGTGCCGTCAATACTGACCGCATCACCGCGCTCAAACCCGACCTCAATATAGGTGGCTTTGTCTGGCGCGGCTTCGGGGGACACCGTACGTTGATAGACAAATTCTGGGGCCTCTTCGGCTGGATCTTCGAGAGCCTTGCCCTCAGAAGACGTATGCAGCATATTAGCGTCGACTGAAAACGGAGCTTTCCCGCGCTTATCGGTAGCGATTTCAATACCGTGCTTCTCGGCGTATTCAATTAGCTTGGTGCGGGAATTAAGCTCCCATTCGCGCCAAGGCGCAATGATTTTGATATCAGGATTTAAGGCATAATAAGCCAGCTCAAACCGTACCTGATCATTACCTTTGCCCGTAGCACCATGACAGACGGCATCAGCGCCAACCATGTGGGCAATTTCAATTTGCCGTTTGGAAATAAGCGGGCGGGCAATAGATGTCCCAAGCAAATATAGACCCTCATATAACGCATTGGCGCGAAACATGGGGAAGACAAAATCGCGGACAAACTCTTCGCGCAGATCGTCAATGAATATTTCCTTGACCCCAGCAGCTTCCGCCTTGCGCCGTGCCGGTTCCAACTCTTCGCCCTGGCCAAGGTCAGCCGTAAAGGTCACAACCTCACAGCCTTTTTCTTCTTGTAACCATTTTAGAATTATTGAAGTATCCAACCCGCCGGAATAGGCGAGCACAACTTTTTTTGGATTTGATGACATCTGAGCATTCCCTTTTAATGTGAATGCCCATTTAGCGCATAAGTATTACCAAAGCATAGCCTTAGTTGCGTTTATCTGGGTCATTTTTCCAAATAATGAAAGAATAAATCACGCTAAACACTGTCGTGAATATGCTCAAGCCAATAAGGGTATATAGTGCAATTTCATCGCGCGTGACAAACGTAGCAATCATACTGACCACCCCCAAACCTACAAACATTTTGCCAACAAGTCTGTGGGTTTTGTCCCAAGCCAAATCAGAGCTTAGTGTCCAAGGTGTTCTAACACCAATAAGAAAATTGCGTTTAAACTTACCCATAATATTTCCAATGAATATGAAAAATGCGCTCATGGTAATAACGAGAAAAGAAATCGGTATTTTTGACCTTTCTGGGGATAACTCTAAATTGGTATAGCTATAGGAAATAAATCCCGACACGCCGACCAAAAGGAGCATGGTCAAAACCCAAATATATGTATAGGGGCGCATATTTGCCGTAACATTTGCCCGAACAGGTTCAATTTTTGGGATTAATACGAAAACAAGAAAAATAAATACGGCAGCAACCGGCATAACAAACAAAGAAAAAGCGACCTCTAGCTTGCTACCGTAACGGTCTGGCAGACCGCGCGCATCCCAATGTACAGGGTATTGCGTAAGTTCAGGTAATTGCATCCAGGTTAAAAGAGCCAACGTAAAAATCAAGAGCACACAAGCCCAGCTAAACAATGTTATTTTTCCCATGTTATTTTTCCTTCTCTATTCCAAATATATCCATAATTCCCGAAAGCACTTCATCGCCAACCGTGACATTTAAGCGGTAATAAATATGATTACCTTTGCGTTCGGCCTGTATCAGGCGGGCTTCTTTGAGCACCTTGAAGTGTATTGACATGCTAGGCTTAGATATATCGTACGCATCTGCAATTTCACCTGCGCTTAGTTGCCCGCCGCGCAGTCGTCTTAAGATATCCCTGCGGACCGGATGCGCTAATGCTTTGAATGCTTTGTTATTTAACATATTATCTAATTAGTGATTTTCCTAAATAAAGTCAAGAGAATTTGGTAAATGTGTTTACAAAAGCTTGTCTTGTGATTAATTCATTTACGAAAGTGGGGAAAATCATGGCACAGCAACAAGAAAACGAACCCGTAGAAACGAAGACTGTAGAAGAAACGCAGACTGTAGAAGAAACTCAAACTGTAGAAGAAACACGGGCGAATGTGAACGAGGCAGCCGTGGCAGAACAAGCATCGTCAGAAAATATAGCCAGCAACACAAATCTGGCAACCCTAGAAAACACAACACCCATAGAAAATCAATCCGAAACATTAACACCTGAAACGACCAATATCGAAGAAGATGCATTCGCCACTTTTCTAGAAAACACAAAAGAAGTTACCGCTAAAGTTGGCCAACAAATATTAGACTGGTTAACAAGCCCAGCATTTCTTGTCATGGTCGCGACCGTAATATTGGGGTATTATTTAGCCCGTCTCGTCACAAAGAATTTGACGAAACGCGTTGATTTTTTCCGCGAGAACCCAACCAAAGGCAAAGCCCTTCGCATTAAAAAAATTGCGTTCCAACTCAGAGACTTGATCTTTCCGGCAGTCTTAATCACGTTTTACGCACTTGCTTCACCGCTCCTACAAAACATCCCAATACTAGGTCAAAATTGGCTTGTAAAAATTGCACAAGGCCTTGCCGTTGTCTTCCTTCTCTACACAGTGATCAAGCGCTTTATTAAACACCCACTTGTAGAAAAAGTCGTGATTTGGATTGCTATTCCTATAGCCGTTCTCAAAGTGTTTGGTTGGTATGATGAATTTCAAGCCTTCATGCAAGAAGACGCAAGGCTGGAACTTGGTAATATTTCCATACCTGCTTGGACGGTCGCTAATATTTTAATTTTTGGCTCTATCTTGTTTTGGGTAGGCCGGATTTCAAACACCAAAGGTAAAGAAGTTATTCAAAAACAAGAAAGTATTGATGCGGGTACCCGCGAAGTGTTTTCCAAGATTTTTGAAATGGTTCTGTTTGGTATTTTGTTCATATTGCTGATGAATATCGCCGGTATCAATTTAGGCGCCTTGGTGGTTCTTGGTGGTGCTATTGGTCTTGGCTTGGGTTTTGGCTTACAACAAATTGCCGCAAATTTTATATCCGGCATGATCTTGCTGCTCGACCGTACGTTGAAAATCGGCGATTATGTTCTGCTACCTGATGGCCGCGAGGGTTATGTGGCGGCGCTTAATATGCGCTCTGCAACAATCGAGACCACAGACGGCAAAGACATTATGGTGCCCAATGTCAAATTCATAGAAGATGCCTATGAAAACTGGACACATTCTGATCCGCGCCAACGTTATGAAGTGTACTTTTCTGTCACCTATAATACTGATATAGACACGCTTGAAGATATACTCATACCAGCCGTATCTAAACATCCTAGCGTCTTACAAGAACCGGAAAAGCCGGATTTGGAGTTGCGCGAATTTGGTGACTTTGGGATTAAATTTGCAATCGAGTTTTGGTGCGAAGGCATTGACGACGGCGAAAACAAATTTACCTCGGATTTAAATTTCATCGTCTGGCGCACCTTGCAAAAGCACGGTATAGAAATGCCGTTGCCACAAAGGGAAGTCAGGATTTTGAAAGATTGATTTTAATCCCAACGCCGCGACCAAGCCGCCCATAAACTTGCCCAGGCCGGCATTTGGATGAGAAGTAAATTTATAGCAAAGATTGCATCCAGTGGTGCACCGCGACCAAAGAAGATAAAAATATGATAAACGGCATGAAAAGCAGGCCAGACGGCGGCGAACACAGCGATGCCTGAATTACGAATGCCGTAAATTAAACCAGCCCCGCCGACCAGATAAGCCAAACCAATATCGCGGATGAAATGCAAATTAAACGGACCCATCATGGTAATGCCCGGTACGGTTTCGTACCAAAAATGCGGAATGAACCACATCACCAATGCGTTAATAATATAGGCAAGACCCACTAGCCATAAGATTATGCGAGACATATTTATCTCTTTCTCCTCGAAAAAAGAGCATCATATTTAACACTTAAGCGTCTGTCTAGAGTAACGAAACTTATTCCACCAAACACACCACTTGGGCAATGCGGCGGGCACGACGATATTGATCGGCCCTTCGTCCGTAATTATCAATTGCCATAGCATCGCTTTCGGGGACACTACTTGGCGGGTTTAACACATTTGCAAGTGAGCTGGGTGCTACGGTATACACGCGTCCGCGCCTTGAACTTTCTGCGGCAACCAGGCCTATAACTTCTCCGTCTTTATCAAAAACTGGCCCGCCTGATAATCCACCAATAGAGCCCTTAAGCCCGCGTGAACGGCCAATTTCCGCCCACGCCAAAATAGGTTCCGTAGTCCGGTAGCGCCCGCGAATGAGCATTCTGTGGCGGCCAATAAGCTCCCCTGCCACTTCGCCGGGTCGACCTTGGGGAAACCCGATTAAAAAACCACGTTCTCCAATTTGCCGACGACTGGTAAAGTCTCGCGCTAGGGGTGCCCGCTGCCACCGTGATTCCAATATAGCGATGTCACTGTCTTTTGAAAGCTTCACCACATCCATTTTTACCTGCTTGTTACCGCCCAGACGCAACCCCACTGAATTACAACTATCTACAACATGACGCGCCGTTACCCAGGTGCCACTATTGTCAACGGCAAAGGCAGTACCAATAGCTGAATGCGGTGCATCGATTTCTACAATCAAAGCAGGGTCTGTGGGTTTGGCGTTTGGCAGAGCTGGGCCCAATTGCGGCGGCGGCATGGAAACATCACCTTGGTCAGCCTTGTTCATAACATTGGCGATAATGATCGCCAATAACAAACAATAAATCAGCCAATCTGGTATAATTTTAGTAATACGCACAGCTTAGGATTACCCTGCAATAGCAAAAGCAAGTATGATTGATCCGGCGAGTTTAAATGCGACCAAAACGGTGGCCGCAGACACTTCCCCGTCTATAATACGCTGGGGCATGCCAGCAAAAATAAGATCAGAGACCCGAAATAAAAATAGCTGTAACAATGTGCTCACTGTCCCCCAAACCAAAACATCAATGATCCCTATTTTCATGACTAAGCATGCCGCAAGGGGTAATGCCAAACCAACGACCAGGCCACTAAACGAGATAGCTGCCGCAAGATTGTTCTCTCGAATGAGGGCTATTTCCTTATGCGGTGTCAACTTTACATACACCGTCAACCCGACGACATATATTGCACTTACAACAAGTAAATACAAAATTAAATATGGAAACCCGCTTGCTAAACTTTCTAATGATGGATGCATATTATTCTCTTTTTTTACCCAGCCTTCATGTTTTGACGGCTGTCCACAAAAATTTCAAGAGGTATTTTCAGTGAGGAAAATTTAGGGGAAAATCTCAGGCAAAATACTTATTATAGGCGACTAACCTATGTTCTCTAAGCGCTTTACTATATACATGCAAAACTCTATAAATGGGTGAAATCGTAAATAAGGGGAACAACCATGGGCGCATTTACAATCTTACCACTAATGATTATACCGATTATTATATATAACATTATGGCCTTCGCGGACGCGACATTTGCCACCGCTGAGCAGCTCAGCGCACGCCTCAATGAACCTTTTCAGTCCATACATATGGCAAGCGGCGCTAACTGGGTGATTACACCTGGTCATGCATTGATGACCGTAGCTTTGTTCACATTGTTTTTTGAACTTCTTAAATCGACGGGCGTTGGCCGTGCGGCTATAATGAACCATGCACTTTCAATGATATTGTTCATTTTCTGCCTTGTTGAATTTTTAATGCTTGAAGGCTTTGCGACTTCCGTATTTTTCTTGATCATGCTCATGGCCCTAATGGATGTTATGGCTGGGTTTATTGTCACAATTGCCAGCGCAAGACGTGATTTTGCCGTTGGTGAAGGCCTCGGTGGGTAAATAAAATTTAGTTTATTTACCCTGTTTTGGTATCGGTTTCTTAAGGCTGTTGCTGTAATTGTTGCTCTTCAATAAGAATTGTGTGTGCAATAGGAATAAAAGCAGGCCTTGAGATTATTAAGTTAGGCCAGATTGAACAAAACTGATGGCGAAGAAAAAACTCAATAAAGTGTGTGAAAACGCAGTCGGCGAGCGCGATATTATTGGGCTCTTGGGCGCGGCTACCTATACGTGGCACTTGGTTGAGGACAAAACTAAATTTCAGTGGCGGGACGAGGATCTCACTGCCGCACTTTTTTGTTCACGCGCAGATGACATCCCCCGATCAGAAGCCGAATATATTGAGCGTCTTTGCGACGATGCGCTCAGCACGCGAAATCAGGCACTTGGCTCCTTAAGCTGGAACGGGGCAAAATTTCAAATAGACTACCAAATCCGAACCTTTGATGGCCGTAATATTTGGGTCGAAGAGCGCGGGCAACGCATAGACGGAGAGGGTAAGAAAGCCAGCCATATTATTGGCGTGATCACCAATATTCAAACACGCAAAATTCAAGAAGAACAAGCAGGATATCATGCATCATTTGATAGCCTGACCGGTCTTTGGAATAAATCTCGGATTGCCGAAGGTCTTAATCATATGTTGGCAACTGCACAGCGCTATGACCGCCAGGCTAGTTATATTGTGCTTTCAATTGCCAATATTATGGATATTAACGCGACCTACGGTTATGAAGCAGGCGACCGGCTTGTAAAAGCGGTGGCGGACCGTTTAAAGGCCTGTGTGCGCACGCCAGATATTTGTGGTCGGATATCAGGCCGCTCTTTTGGCATTGGCCTTTCGGATTGCGGCACAAAGGAAATGCAAAACATCGCGGCGCGGATTTTAAAAACCGTATCCGAAACACCCTACGCAAGCCCTCACGGTGATCTTCGCGCCAGGTTTGCAATAGGCGGCAGTGCCCTTTCACAAAAAGCAACCAGCGCAACCGATGCCATGCAACAAGCCGCGACAGCAATTGCCCATTCCCGTTTAAAAGGTGGAAATTTCGTTGCTTATAGCCGTGATTTACCTGATCTTAAACCAAGACAAAGCAAAGCTGATTTAACCCGCGACGATGTTGTGGGCGCGCTCAATGACCGCAGGATTACTTTGGCATATCAGCCTATTGTCCACGCCGATACACGCGACACACATCACTTTGAATGTTTGTTACGCTTGCGCCGCGAAGACGGCGAACTGACATCAGCCGCAGAATTTATTATGGCTGCAGAACGGCTTGAATGTGTGCATTTACTTGACAGACGCGCCCTTGAGATTGCCAGAGAAACTTTGATAAATTTTCCGAACATCAAGCTCGCGCTCAATGTATCCGCTGCTACGGTTAAATGCGAACAAACGGCGCGGGACTATATTGGAGCCCTTAAATCACTTGGCCCGCAGTGCAAACGCGTGAACGTAGAAATGACAGAGACCGTTGCGCTTGACGACCCGGCTATGGCAGGACAGTTCTCCATGGAAGTTCGCGCCCTAGGATGCCATTTCTCTATTGATGATTTTGGTGCAGGGCACACAACCTTTAGAAACTTAATGGCAATTGAAGCAGACGAAATAAAAATTGACGGTAGCTTTATCCGAGATCTGTCATTGACCCCGCACAAACAAGTTTTTGTGCGCATGATGGTGGATTTGGCACAAACATTTTCTGTTAAAACTGTGGCAGAAATGGTTGGCTCGCGCGAAGATGCGGATTTACTCACCAGGCTTGGCGTTGATTATTTGCAAGGCTTTATGTTTGGCATTCCCGCGCCGTCCCCGCAAGTCAGCCTCAATAACGAGGCCAAGAAAACTAAAAGAGCTTAGCTAAAATCTGTCTTTTGCTTTGCGGATTTCCCCTAATTTTTCTGCTGTCTTCGCCCGCATAAACGGGTTTGTTGCTCGCTCAGCCATTATAGACGTGGGCACTGTTGGCAGCACTTTGGTGCGCAAGGATTTTGCCGTTTTAACGGCGGCTTGCAAATCCAGATTATCCGGCTCTACAGTTTTTGCAAATGCAGCATTTGATAATGTATATTCATGGGCGCAATAGATTTTGGTCTCGCGTGGTAAACTGGCGAGCTTGGCAATGCTGGCAAACATTTGCTCTGGTGTGCCTTCAAATAACCTGCCGCAACCCATAACGAAAATAGTATCGCCCACAAACACGCTTTTTTCGTCGGGTACATAATAGGCGCAATGACCAAGTGTATGTCCAGGCGTATGGATTAGGTGAACATCATAGGCCCCAAATTTGAAAATTTCACCGTCCGCAAGCATAATATCAATACCGGGAATCCGCTTCTCGTCAATTTGTGCGCCGACAATGGTCGCGCCGTATTTTTCCTTTAAATATAGATTGCCATCGACATGATCATAGTGGTGATGGGTGTTAAAAATATGGGTCAAGCGCAGGCCGCGCCGATCAAGCTCTGCCGCAATTTGTTTGCCGTCAGGCGTGTCAATTGTTGCACAGAGGCCGGATTTTGGCTCAACCAATAAAAATCCATAATTATCATTTAGGCAGGGAAACAGGGTTATCATAGCTGTGATTATATGAAATACTTATGCCCAGCAGTAAATAGACAAGTGTAACACAAAACCATAAGTGTAATATAAAACCATAAGTGTAATACAAACCATAGGATATCGCAATTGCGCCAAAGTGTACAAAAATTGGAACAGTTTTATACGTCGCGCTTGGGCGTAGCGGCGCAAACCATGGTTTCGCGAAAATTGCAAACCTTATGGCCTGACTTAAACGGGTTAGACGTATTAGGGTTTGGCTATGGTATACCCTATTTAAACGTCTATGGTGACGGTGCCCATAGCCTCATATACGCCATGCCGTCTGAGCAAGGAGCAGCGCGGCAAATGTCAAACCGAGGGAATATCTCTGCGCTAACAATGGAACATGAATTCCCATTTGAACCCAGTGTGTTCGACCGCATATTGGTAGCCCACGGACTAGAAGAAGCGCCGCTAATTCCTGCATTATTGGATGAGCTTTGGCGGGTGATGAAACCAGAAGGCCGCATTGTCATTATCGCATCCAACCGCGCTGGTTTATGGGCACGTTCTGACAAAACCCCGTTCGGGGCGGGGCGGCCTTTTTCGCGCAAACAATTATCAGATGCCCTTAAAACGAGCGGATTTGTGCCTTTGGTGCGTTCCGGCGCCTTGTTTTGCCCGCCCATTAACAAAATATGTGGTGCGTCTATGGCTAGCGGTTTTGAAAAATTTGGCGAAACCGTTTGGCCAGGATTTTCAGGACTGGTACTTGTAGAAGCGGTCAAGCGCCTGTATGGCGGACAAGAAGGTCGACAGCAAAAACGTCTGCGGCGCCCACAATTTTCCGGCTCTGGAGTTTTAGGTACATCCGCTGGCGCCTCGACACATGTTCATAGCTATAAGAGAAACGGCGCAAAAAGATGAGTACACCAAATGCAAAAGCCATGGCAGCGCTGCGCAGCGAAATCGACCGGGTCGATACGGCTTTGCTAAATTTAATCGCTGAGCGTATGGACTTGGCCGCCGCCGTGCGCCGCGCAAAATCTGGTGCCAATGTCTGGCGGCCTTCGCGCGAAGAGAGCCATGTGCGGGACTTAGCCCGTAAAGCCGGCGCAACAGCACCAGAACTCGTCTCGCATATTTGGGCCGAACTGACCAGCGCAAGCTTGACCGTACAAGGCCCAATAGGGCTGCATATCGCCCTTGTCGGGGACGCGCTCTCATCATGGTCTTTAGTGCGCGACCGATTTGGCGCCTCTATTCCCGCCCATACCTACCCGACTACAAGCGCAGCTCTGGCAGCAGCCTTTGCCGATCTTGAGGGTGTCGCCGTGCTGCCTGCACCTGGCACTATGAGCAATTGGTGGACGGCTCTTGGTCCTGAAGGTGCTATGTCCGGCATGCATATTTTGGCCGCTTTACCGCGCATTGGTAATTGGGATTGGCCCGTAGCCGTAGCCGTATCTAAGGCAGTGATAGAACCGTCGGGAGATGATATCACGCTTGTATATGTAGAAGCAGGCCCTTTGGCCGCGCCGTTGAGCTTATCCAAATTATTTGAAGATGCAGGACTGCCGGGAAGGCTCCGCGCCGAAATGAAAGGCCGTTGCCTCTATAGTGTGCCAGGATATTTTACCGACGACAGTTCAGAAATTCAAAGCCTGTCCGCACAGGTAGAAGCCGTAAAAATCATCGGCGTTTTACCTGCCCCGATCCCACTTCCAGTAGAAGATTAAAGCATGGCACAACCATCCAAATATTCAAATGTTCTGATCGTCGGCGGCGGGCTCATAGGTTCGTCCATAGCCCGGGCCTGCCGTGAATTTGGTGCAGCAAAACACGTTGCTATTGCCGACACAAATGCAGATGTACGCACAACATTGCGCGGTCTAAAAATCTGTGATGAGGTGACAGAAGTCGCCGACCCTACCCATGCAGACCTGGTTATATTGGCAACGCCGCCAAATAAAATTTCTAGCACGGCCAAACAACTACTCCCAAATATGAAACAGGGTGCAACCCTAACGGATGTTGGTTCGGTCAAAGGGGATGTGGTCGAAAAAATTACGGCGATCTTGCCAAAGGGCATAAGTTTCATCGGTGGACATCCAATCGCCGGCACCGAACAAAGCGGGCCGCAGGCAGGCTTTGCGGCGTTGTTTACGGACCGGTGGTGTATTCTCACGCCAACTGATGAGACAGACCTTACGGCACAAACACTCAAAAAATTCTGGCAAACCATAGGCTCGCGCGTAACTTTTATGGACGCTGGGCACCATGATTTGGTGTTGGCAACCACGTCCCATCTGCCCCATTTAATCGCCTATGCTTTGGTGGGAACGGCTACGGATATGGAAACCGTGACCCGTGGTGAAGTGGTGAAATATTCGGCTGGCGGTTTTCGGGATTTTACCCGTATTGCCGCCTCTGACCCGGTCATGTGGCGCGATGTATTTTTACAAAACAAAGATGCCGTGCTTGATGTTTTGGGGCGCTATATCGAAGATTTGACCGCCCTTAAAAAAGCAGTGCGCTGGGGCGACGGAGATACCCTCCTAAAGGAATTTACAAAAACCCGAGACATCCGAACCCGCATCATAGACGCAGGCCAAGACAACCCCCAACCAAATTTCGGCCGCGATGGTACGGGCGACGAAGAAGAGTAAACTAAAGTAATTTCACTACGGTTTTCTTACGCAGGCGGTAAAACTCTGTCGGGGCATCTATGACCATCGTAGAGGGCGCGGATATTTATCATGACTTTTTCGCCCATCTCTAGGCGCGATTCGTGGGTGGCTGAGGCTATATGTGGCGCCAAAATAACATTGGGCAAACCGAGTAATCCGGCGTGTATCTTTGGCTCATTTTCGTAAACATCAAGACCAGCCCCTGCGATTTGACAGTTGGCCAGAGCATCAGCAAGGGCGGCTTCGTCGATGATTTCGCCGCGCGAAGTGTTGATGATAACCCCGTGTTTCGGCATGGCGGCAAGGCGTTCTGCCGAGATTAAATGATAGGTCTGGGGCGTGCTTGGGCAGTTAATAGAAAGTATATCTACATTGGCCATCATGTCGTCTAGGTCGGGCCAATATGTCGCATGTAAGGCGTCTTCAATGGGCGGAGAGACCGGGCTGCGGTTATGGTAATGTACCTTGAGGCCAAATGCGGATGCCCGCCTTGCGATGGCTTGCCCAATCCGCCCCATACCAACAATGCCGAGCTTTTTGCCGCGCACACGGTGGCCGAGAATACCTGTGGGTGTCCAGCCTTTAAACTCGCCTGCTCGGGTTAATCTATCCGCGGCGACCAAACGGCGGGGTACGGCCAAGATTAAAGCCATGGCGAAATCTGCGGTGTCTTCGGTTAGTACACCGGGCGTATTGGTGATGATGATGTTTTTTGCGTGTGCGCTCGCGCGGTCTATATGGTCTGTACCAGCTCCGAAATTTGCAATCAGTTTTAGCCCAGGCCCGGCGGCGGCAATCACATCCGCGTCTATTTTATCGGTCACCGTTGGCACCAAAACATTTGCGGTTTTTACGGCCCGCTTAAGTTCGTCTTGGCTCATAGGAATATCATTGTCATTTAACTTGGCATCAAACAAATCCACCAATCGGGTATGGACGGCATCTGGTAATCTGCGCGTTACAATTATCTTTGGCTTTGTCGTGTCGGGTTGGGCCATATTTGATTTTAGTTGGTTTTCCATCCCCGTAAAAAAGCCTGTTCTGGCCACATTAGCAAGTAAAGTTTTGGCAAATATCTAAGCTTGTTTACGCCTCGGTAATTCTCTTGGCCCATAAACCATCTGTTTACCAAAAGCAAAAGGGTTAGCCGTGGGCAGTAAGTCGGTTTTTTCAATCATTTTTACAACAAGGTTTTTCGCATTGTCAGCGGCAATGTCTGCGACAATTCTTGGGGCAATGCTTGGGGCAATGCTTGGGGCAATTTCAGCGTCAGCGCAAACTGTGCCTAGGGGCGCGGTTGCGCCGCATTCGGCTGATGCACCATTTAAGGCCCGGATTGTTGAAGATGTCCCCGGGCCAAATGAGCGCGTGACCAAAAACCTTATCCGGGTCAAAGCTACCAAGACCCCATCCGGGTTTAGAGTGCCGCGTTATGTGTCCTTGAAATACTCCACATCAAATGGCCGCACAGGGCCGAGCAGCAAGCACCCAGTACAGTGGCAATATTCAAGACGCGGCCTACCGATGATCGTGGTCGCCGAAACAGAAATTTGGCGCAAAGTCCGCGATGTTAACGGCGATGAAAGTTGGATGAACAGACGGCTACTCGACGGTAAACGCATGGTGTTGGTACGCGGCGAGATTACCCTACGCGCCAAACCCAGATCAGATTCCCGTAAGCAAGCCACAGCTGGTAAAGGCGCACTTTTGGCACTAGAGGAATGCGACGCTAAAAACTGGTGCCGGGTCACAGACCCAGAAAGCCACATAACAGGCTACGCCCTTAGATCAATGCTCTGGGGCGCTAAACCGCTTTAGGGTTTGTAGGACGGCACCTATAGCCATTTTTATTTCCGTCATTTGTATTTTACCGAGTATGCAGCTATGTTTATCTTCTGTTGCATTGGTAAATCAATTGAAAGCCAAATTATCTTTCATTCCCCCATACCTATTTATATTTCATTTACCTTATTGCCGAAACTGCTTTCAAAACCACATGTTTGATAATTATTAGTTAACCATACTATGCAAAGTCATGGATAAGAAAAAAGCATGAATATGAAAGCTGTTGAAATGATTGCCGTGGAAATGATAATAGAACCGGGGGCGGAAAAGCTCCTCGCCCAAATGGGGCGGAAGATGTCGACCAAAGCGCGCTCTAAGGTGATGAACGGTGCTTTGACCCATTTGCGCGAAAATGTGCATGCGCCCGAGGTTTCGGCTTGGTTCTCGGAAGCTAGGTTCAAACCAAAACGCAGAACAACGGTAAGGCTATCGCCCGAAAATGCAGCTTATGCAGATACTCTGGCAGCCATAAGCGGGCGCGGACGACCAAGCATTTTGCTGGACATTGTCTATCTTGCGGCTAGCCTTATGGACAAAGCGGACTTTGATGCGCTAAAATAGCTGAAGCATAACTGAGAGGACTGGGGATGGCAGAACTACTTGACGGAAATATAATTTCGCTCTTTGCCATGATGGTTTCATTGATTGCCTTGGTGACACAATTGATGTTTGGCATGCTTTCGGTACGCCGGGCTATCGCCGAAACCGACAGGCAAATTGCCGAGACCAAAAAGCAGGAAAAACTACATGCTGTGGGTGCCGAAGAGACCTATAAAAGTGAAGTGCGGGCCTGGGGACGTACCGTTGTGCGCGAAATGGCCTATGCCCAGCAGCTTTGTAAAATAAACCCGGATAAATTTGTCACGTCCGATTACGATCTAGAGCGGGCGAGAACCGTGGCGCGTATGCGCGGATTGTTGGACAAAGCCAAATGGTTGTTTCCGAATTTGGCAGTCCCATCGCGTGAAGATGCGGGTTGGAACGCCGATCATAAACGCAGGCTTTCTGCGCTCGAGGCTATTCTTCACGCCTATCATGTCTTGGATACGGTCAAGTCAGACGTGCCCGCCCACCGCGATAAATGTGTTGTTAGTATGCGGTCTTTGCGTAAGCAATTCGTCCGAGAAATGCGCCGCGCCGTAGACCCACAAGTGCGCGGCGAAGACATAGAACGCATTATTGACGAGGTTGAAGAAGAGCTAGAAACTGCAAAAGAAAACCACAAATCCGAACCAAGCGAACCCCGCTCCCAAGTGAGCGAAAGTGAAGCTGCGGGATTGCGAAAGTAATGCGTTTCCTTCCCCCGTTCTTACTGGGGAAGTGCCGGAGCCCATGCGGAGGCGATGGTGGCAATAGTTTCAATCTTGTTCACGACGAGAGATACCCCCATCGAGCGCTAAGAAGCGCCCACTTCCCCCGTAAGAACGGAGGAAGAAAAGATTAGTCGATTCCCATTTCAGTCGATCCCTAAACTGGCCTTAAGCGGCCCTTCTTGGGGCATGGCTATGGCGTGGAAGCCGCCGTCTACATGGTGGGTTTCGCCTGTGCAGCTTGTGCCCAGCGACGACAATAGATAGAGCGCGGCGCCGGCGACGCCTTCAAGGTCTGTTTGCTCTTGCATGGCTGCGGTGGCTTTGTTGAACCTAAACATATGACGACCAGAGCCTATACCGGCTGCGGCCAAAGTTTTAATTGGCCCCGCCGAAATAGCGTTGACGCGAATACCGCGCGGACCAAGGTCTGCGGCCATATAACGGGTGCAGGCTTCGAGGGCTGCTTTGGCCACCCCCATAACATTGTAATTGGGCACGACCCGCTCTGAACCCAGATAAGTCATGGTAATCATGGCACCGCCCTCGCTCATCATTTGGCTGGCGCGGCGACCCGCATCAACGAAACTATAGGCGGAGATATCCAGCGCAGACTTAAAGCCTTCACGGGTTGTGTTGTCGATAAAGCTATCGGCCAATTGATCGCGGCCTGCAAAGGCGACAGAGTGGACCAGAAAATCCATCTCGCCCCATTCGTCTTTGATGGCGCCGAACAAAGCATCCATAGACGCATCATCGGTGACATCGCAGGACATGATGATTTTTGCGCCTAACGATTCAGCCAAAGGACGCACGCGCCGCTCCATAGCTTCGCCTTGATAGGTAAAAGCTATTTCCGCCCCTTGGGCAGCCAGCTGTTCTGCGATGGCCCAAGCAATAGAGTTCTTATTGGCGACCCCCATAATAAGCCCGCGTTTGCCAGCCATAAGATTGCCGCTCGGATATTCACGTTTTGCCATGCCTTACTCCTGTAATGATTTTTGCTTTCATACCATAGCACATCTGCTTGGCTAGAGCGTTTCTTTAAAAGTCTTTGGCCAATTTTTGATTTCATGCCTTATTTTCATTACTCATAGTAAAACCCATTAGGGCGGTTGCCAGTCAAGTAGACGTTCACGAGTTTCTGTGTCAGATTGAACCTCACCTTCAATTCGTTTGGGCGCTTCTTGCGCAACCAAAATGGGCGGTTCTATTGCCGCTGCTTCTTCTGGTTCAACTTCCAGTTCATTAGGGGTGAACAGAATAGGCTTGCGAGTGCGTGCGCCGCGCGGTTGTTTCCACGTACGCAAGATTAGGGCACCCTCAGGCGCCACCCCCCAAAGCTTATAAGAGGCGGCCTGCATTTCTTGTTCTTCTGCGTTTTTCTTCGCATTTGATGTGCGGTTCGCGTACAAGAAATCACGCACATTCACGATTTTGACTAGAGCAAAGAACTTCCAATTATAGGCGCGTGTTTGACCGTTATATTTAGGCGCAGCTTGCCGCTTTGGTTTGGTGCTTTTGTGAGAAAACCCATTTGGAAATTTACGTCGCCAGTCCCCGAAATATTTGGTCAGGGCATAGTCCGCCAATCGGTTCTTGCGCCAATTGCGAATGGCCGCTTCTCCGATAATACGGCGCACGTGCGCAATTCTGCGCGGACACTGCAAAACCCAAGCCTTGATGCGCATATTAAGATTATCCCGTGTCCTTTCGCGTAAGCTTTCAGAATACCGAACAACCATCCGTCCATATAAAAGAACAGACCCATTTCCCGAGGCAATTACACCGCGCAACATAGCAATCACCGAAACCAAAACCCCCAAGTCCCAAAGCCTTAACCCACAAAGATTGGGCGGCGACATTCTATTAATTTCAGCAACATCAAATTTCATGGCTGCAGGATAAGGGCGGGCGTAAACCCGTGGATACGTTTTTTGTATGGGAGGATAAACTCCCCTCACACCCCGCTCATACATACGCAGGTCGCCACCTTAAGTAATCCGCCAAGCCTCAATGTGGACCCCGTTCTGCAACGGGGTGAGCGTGTATGGGAGTGATTTATTGCCCGCACTAGCACGAGGTGTAGTTAAAATTATTATGACGAAAGCTATGATCAGCCCAACACTTACGGCAACTTTGCGTATGAGTCTTGATGTCGTTGAAGAAGGGGTTTGATTGTCCGTCTGGATCAAGGATCTAACCCTATAATGTATGCCAAAATGAGCAGAATATAATGCCAATGGTTCCTTTTCGTATTTATTCGCATTTTGCACATATTGTGCCGTCCGAGTCAAAATCTTAGCATATGCAATCGGATCGTCGCCACGGTCGGCAGCGTATCTATCACAAACAACCTCTCTTAAAACTCGTATTTTCGACAAAATTCGCTCCATAATTGGGTTCCACCAAAGCAACGCAATAATAACTTGTTCTACTAACGAAAATATCATGTCTCGTCGTTGTACGTGAAACTCTTCATGCAATAGGACTGCACGTATTTCAGCATCTGAAGCAAGTTTCAGAAAGTAAGTTGGTAAAATTATAAGAGGCTTCGAAAACCCTATGACCATAGGTGAGCCCGCTTTATCAGACACCACAACCGGAATCATTCTGGCTTCAACCTCTAACGGTGGTTTTACCGAAGCTATCGAAATGGCAGAGAGCCGCAGAGCATTTGAATTCAATATAGATCGTATTAATTTATACAGGTGAGCAATACTTCCCCCTAACCAAATTACACCTATAAAAATACCTAACCAAGTAAGATCATATATATGTAACTCCAACCGAGATTGAACGAGTATAGCCTTAGCTGTTCCGTATATGGTTTTACCGGGTACAAAGAATATAAAAGGCGCCAAAACAACAAAATAAAAGATAGCAACGGCGAGCCAATATCGAATTTCTGTACTGGATTTCCTCAATAGATTATCCAGCAAAAATAAAGCCATAAGTGCTAGAGCCGATTGCCAAATATGAAGCAGTACCAAGAATGCAACAATTATAGCAAACTTATCCACTTTTGCCTTCCTTTTCAGCCGCAATAATTTCTTCCATCAATGCATTCAGGTCACTTTTCTCAGGCTGTCTATCCCCAAGGAGATGCTGTGCGAATAGTTGTGGTGATCCCTCAAAAAACCTAGCCAAAAGGTTGTTAATTGCCTTATCGCGTGCCTGAAACTCACTTATCGTAGGAGAATATATGAAAGCACGTTGTTCCTTGTGGTGTTTCACATACCCCTTTGTCGCCATTGTACGCAAAGTAGAAAGAACCGTGTTGTAAGCCTTACCAGACTGAATATTTAACTCCCTATGCACTTCTTGAACAGAAGCTGATTTGAGCCTCCAAAGGACATCCATGATTTGTTTTTCACTTGGGGTTAAAATTGGGGAAACATTAGGCGGCACACTTATACTCCTTGTAAATGACTTATTCTATTTAGTACGAGCAATGATATTTGTTAACTAGTACATGTCTGGGTACAATCACATTTAATTATCAAATTCTTGGTTGTTTTTCTAATTTGTTGGGACAAAACCAAACCTCAAACTCTGATATCAATTCCAACTCATCCCAACGGTTTGCTGACTTAATTTATTTTTTTACCATATGTTTTGCAAACCAGAAAGATGTATCGGAATCACGTTTTACCGAGTTTTCGGTTAAAACGTGATTATCGTAGGCGTATATTATGAACTGATAGGGCTTATCATGATTATCTAATTGTTTAGCAAAATTCAACGATTGCTCTACTGGCACCGATTGATCATTTCCTCCATGCATTATTAGTACTGGCGCATTAATTTTATCTGCCCATTTAACGGCAGACCTAAGAGGAAATATTGTGTCTTCTTTTGTCTTCCATCCTGGCCATATCAAATCTGCCATGGGCCCGTATTGCGGCTTGCTCTTAACAAGGGCTTCGAGATTGGTGAATGCCCCGAATACCGCTGCCGCCCGAGCCGGGAATCCATCTCTCAATGCCTGTAGTACCATCATTCCACCTCGGGATTCACCGTATAGAAAGAGATTATCGGAATCTACTGATGGAAAACCCGCAATTAATTTTGGAATTGCCATCAAATCGTTTAAATCAGCACCCCCCATTTCATCATGCCCTGGAGCCCCTTCACTCCCGCGGTACATCGGCGCAATTACAGTATAACCCGCCACAGCAAATCTATGGAAAAGTGTTAGGTATTCAGGTGCGGCGTCATCACGAATATAGCTGCCTCGATTAAATATTACAGTAGGCCGTGGCTTAGTGTCAATTGTGGAGCGATATACGAAAGCAACAACATCAAGCCCGTCAACTTCATATGTTAAACGTTCGAATATGTAGTCTGAATCGGTACGTGCAACTTCATATTCTATATCGCTAGAATAAAGCTCGACCGATGATGGAGATGTAAGGTCAGTGAAAGCAGGAAGAGTGACGGTATCGCGTTTAGGAACGTGCTCAGAGGCATTTGCGTAAGCTCCCAAGCCGATAAACGACAAAAACGCAATCGCGTAAATCGATGAGATAATGGCGGGTAATCGGCTGATAAAATTATGTTTCATTGTTAGTTCCTTATATATTAGTTAACTAGTATTTAGGGGCGTTCGATTGCGCTGTCAACTAGTTATCTAGTATTTAAATATTTAGTATTTAGAGTGTAGCTGGCAAATATGTTAGGTAATTCAATTTCTGTTTTGATAGATAATAGCCATATTGGAGTATTTATAAATATACCAATATCCTGCCTATTTCTTCTTCGCCATCACATAGTTCAGCGCTAATCTGCCGCCGTCTACATAGATGGTTTCGCCTGTGATATAGCTGGCGTCGTCGGAGGCAAGGAAAGCCACGACACTGGCGACTTCGTCGGGGTTGGCGATACGGCCCAAGGGCGTACGCGAATGGATGATGGTTTGCTAAATTGGACAGGATATTGTAGCACTTGATATCACTTGCGCCTACAAGTCTGACTGGGTAATAAACGGGTCTTGCTTGGTGAGCACGGTTATTTGAAACAAAGGTGAACAATGTCCAATTTTTCTGCTCAAGACGAAAGTATAGAGGTTGGCCGAAATGTAATAGCGGCGGAATCTGATGGCCTTAAACAACTAGAAAAGCTAATTGACCACCGGTTTACAAAAGCGGTTGATTTAGTGGTCGCCTTAAAATCCTTTCTCATCATTGTAGGGGTGGGAAAGTCAGGACATATTGGCAATAAATTAGCCGCTAGTTTTGCGTCTACTGGAACACCTGCTTTTTTCATGCACCCAACAGAGGCAAGCCACGGCGATTTAGGCATGGTCGCGCCGGGTTGTGTTATTCTCGCCATATCCAATTCAGGTGAAAGCCGAGAACTTCGTGACGTTTTAGCCTTCTCCAAGAGCAGTCATATTCCCATCATAGGTATAACACGTGATGAAAAGTCAACTTTAGCCCAGTTTTGCGAAGTTGTTTTGCAACTCCCAGATACGCCTGAAGTCTGTATTAACAACCTTGCACCGACCACATCGACTACCAATACGCTTGCGCTTGGAGATGCCCTAATCGTGGCCGTTATGGCTAAAAAAGGTTTCACGCGCGATGATTTTGGTAGGCACCATCCCGGCGGCAAATTAGGCATGCAGCTACAAACAGTTCGCGAGTGGTTAGATTTACACCCCCAAGACGTACCAACGGTATCGTTGACAACAAAAATGCAAGAGGTCATTTCAACCATATCAAGAGGTCTAAATGGATGTGTCGCCGTAATCGATAAGTCGGGGAATATGCAAGGCATGATTACAGATGGTGATTTGCGCAGAGCAATGGACGGTAAAAGAGCAATGGACGGTAAATTTCTATTAGAAACTGCCGGGGATATTATGACCAAGTCGCCCGGAACCTTCGGTCTTGATATTATGATGAGTGAGGTAATCAAGCTTTTTACTGATAACAGAATATCAAATGCATTTATAGTAGAGAACCAGAAGCCTATTGGTGTAATCCATGTCAAAACATTGTTGCAAGACGGCTATTTTTAATAACAAAAATATCGGAACAAACTTGTTCATATAACATAGTATTTTCTACGGCAATATTGGAATGGATGCACAACAAATCCCTACATCATGGATAGACCCTAGTATTGTATATCCGACTTGCTTACAATTATTTAATCTCGTAAGGACATAACCTTGGTTTCAGTTAAAGGGGCATTGTATGTCAAAATTAAACGCCACTGTGAGCGCTGCGTCTGCGGATGGATATACCGCTGACTTTTCCAACACAAAACCCATTTCGTTTTTGTTGGGGCCGTGTGCTATGGAAAGTCGAGACCATGCTATGATGATGGCAACAAAAATCAAAGACATAACCGAGCGCGTAGGCGTTAAAGCCGTATATAAAACTTCGTTTGACAAGGCCAACCGGACCAGCACCAAGGGCTACCGGGGGCCAAATTTAGGAGAGGCCTTGCGCGTATTCGAAGACGTGCGCACCCAGGTCGGACTACCGGTTGTGACAGACATCCATTTACCACAGCAATGTAAAGAACTCGGTGAGGTTGTTGATATTCTACAAATCCCTGCTTTTTTGTGCCGCCAAACAGACTTATTAAAAGCGGCGGCCAAGACAGATTGCATTATTAACGTCAAAAAGGGGCAATTTCTTGCCCCATGGGATATGCAACATGTGGTCAATAAATTAATAGATTTTGGCGCAAAAAATGTCATGGTGACAGAGCGCGGTGCCAGTTTTGGCTATAATACTCTGATTTCTGATATGCGCTCAATACCCGAGCTTCGCGCAACAGGCGCACCGGTGATTTTTGATGCGACCCATTCCGTACAACAGCCGGGCGGGCAAGGCGCTTCGAGCGGCGGCCAGCGTAAATATGCACCCGTTTTGGCAAGAGCCGCCGTTGCTGTTGGACTTGCCGGTGTGTTTATGGAAACCCACCAAGACCCAGATACGGCTCCGTCTGACGGCCCAAATATGATTCCGCTCGATACGTTGGAAAATGTCTTACATACGCTTAAATCATTTGACGAAGTTTGTAAATCTGCCGGACTTACACTCTAGGGTCTACTCTTTTTTCGCCATCACATAGTTCAGCGCTAATCTGCCGCCGTCTACATAGATGGTTTCGCCTGTTATATAACTGGCGTCATCGGAGGCAAGGAAAGCCACGACACTGGCGACTTCGTCGGGGTTGGCGATACGGCCCAAAGGTGTACGCGAATGGATCATATCCAAGGCATCTTGGTTTTCTGCCACGCCCGCCAGCATATCAGTTTTGATACTGCCTGGGCCAACGCCGTTAACGCGGATACCGTAGGGGGCGAGCTGTAATGCCATGCCTTTGGTCAATTGGTTCATGCCGCCTTTGGAAACCTCATAGGCCAAAATATCCGGAATGGCGACCACGGCATTGACCGAAGACATATTGATGATGGAAAACGGGTTGCGGTTACTGCCGGAACGGTCATCGCTGTCGTCCAGAACGCCGACCATATGTTTGACCACGGCTTGAGAGGTCAAAAACGCACCGCGCAGATTGACCGATAGTACCTTGTCGAAATCTTTGGGGCTAAGGTCAAGAATGCCGCCCTTGATGATGATGCCTGCATTGTTGACCAACACATCAATACGGCTAAATTTGCTTAAGGTCTCCGCGATAAGATTGTGTACGGACAGCTTGTCGGATACGTCCGCCTTTACAAATAATACCCGTTCACCGCTAGCGTCCAATTTACTGGCGGCATCGAAGCCCGCTTCTGTATCTGTGTCTGCGATAACGACATTATCGCCGTCATCGTAAAATTTGCGCACACAGGCATAGCCAATACCCTTGGCACCGCCTGTGACAATAACAACTCTACGGTCTGCCACTTAATCTCCGTTTTCTTATCTTTTAATTGGGTTGATTTATCCGGACTGTAACTCGGATATTATTTGTTTGAGGTGTAGTTTTTGTTTCTTCAATTTGGTGAGTAGCATAGCGTCGGGCGCGGGGTGTTTAAGTTCGTTTTCAATTTTATCATCAAGTCTTGCGTGTTTGTTGTTCAGTTCCTTCAAATGCGCTGCTATAGCCATTCGCACCTCCTGTTTTGAGTTTCAGTCCTGCATTGTTAGCATGTAATCGCGCTCGCGCCTACTGGAATCGAAAATATTTTTATGTACTGATATTTTCTTTGTTCACTTTATTTTATGAGAATCATGAGCTAATGTCTGACCATGAGTAATGAAGAAATCCCCGATACTGACTTGGCTGAACTGCGTGGCCTGCTCAAGCAATTACAGACAGACCACCGCAGGATAGACAACGAAATTATTGCTCTGCGGGAATTTGGCACTGTCGACATGCTTAAAATCGGGCGGCTGAAGAAAATCAAGCTCGCCTTGAAGGACAAAATTGCTCAGCTCGAAGATAAATTGACGCCAGATATTATCGCTTAATTAGGTCTAAACCAACACGAATAATTTTGGCAATCTTTTGTCAGCAATTCTTTTTGATAATTTTTGTACTGTTCTTTTTGTACAATTGTGCATAATCGCGCCATGGGAAACGTTCATAAACATAACCACAGCCACAAAAACGCCAAGAAAAATGGCCAGAAGGATGGCCAGAAAGATAGCAAGCCTGCACACCAGGCGCACGGCCACGACCATAATCATTACCATTCGCATGGTGTGAATTCAAAAAATCAAAGCCGTATGGCCTTGGCCGCTGTCTTGACCGGGACCTTTATGGTGGTCGAATTTATTGGCGGCATTTTGTCAGGCTCTCTTGCTTTAATGGCAGACGCCGGGCACATGCTGACCGATTTTGCTGCGCTTTCTTTGGCCTGGCTGGCTTTTCGTATCGCAAAACGCCCCGCAGACTGGAAGCATACATTTGGTTTTGACAGATTTTCCATCGTTGTGGCTTTTGTCAATGGGCTCGCCTTGTTTTTTGTTGCTGGTATGATCGTCTGGGAGGCCATCAAACGTATTGGCCAACCAATTGAAGTTATGGGCAAGCCTATGCTGATCGTGGCAACACTGGGGTTATTGGTCAATATTACCGTGTTTTTCATTATTATTAGTGGTGATAAGGACAACTTAAACATCCGCAGTGCTGCCTTGCATGTCTTGGGTGACCTTTTGGGGTCCGTTGCAGCCATCGGTGCCGCCATTGTAATATTACTAACAGGCTGGATGCCGGCAGATCTATTGATGTCTGTATTCGTAGCCGTGATTATCCTGCGCTCCGCTTGGTACATTGTTTTAGAAGCTGGGCATATCCTTATGGAGGGTACACCCAAAGGTCTTGATCGGCGCACCATCAGTGCTGATATGCACGCGCAATTTCCCGAAATTGTGCATGTCGATCATATTCACGCTTGGTCCATATCACAAGAACGGCCCATGATCACCTTAGAAGCAATCATCCAAAAAGAATATGATATTGAAGACACAGCCAGCGCCATAAAAACCCGCTTGCACGACAGGTTTGGCGTCGAACATGCAACGGTCGAAGTTAACAAAAAGCGCAGACACGGCCCACGAGAAAAATAACAATCTATAGCGGCTTACCCATCCTTATTAGGGGAATTTGGGTGCCGTCAGATGTTGTGTCAGAAATCTCTTCTATGTGCGCGTAACCGCAAGCTTCGTACAGAGGCACGCCTGCCAATGTCGCCATCATTTCGGCGCGTTTAAAGCCTGCGTCCCGTGCCGCTTGCTCGCATGTGTCCAAAATCAAACGACCAACGCCCCGACGGATAAAGTCCGGATGGGTGTACATAGCGCGAATACGGGCGGGTTCGCGGGACGGGTCAAGCAGTCTGGCATCTCGCCCTTTTGAGTGGTCACCGCCGTAGAGTGTCTCGCGCCGCGACCAACCACCACATCCAGCCAATGCGTCCCTCAAAAACACGGCGAAATATGTACCGTCCTCGACCAGCTGCGTATCGAGCCCCATAACCTCTGTACTGGCCCGAATTTGCGGTTTGCTTAAATATGGAGTTTGCAAAATTTTTATAGATTTTCGCATTAAAGATTGCAATGCAGGCAAATCCTTGCGCGTAGCCTTAATAATTCGTAAATTTTTTGCGGGCGGGCTCATTTTAATATTGTGTCATAAAAGTCACGCTGTTTAACAAAATTACTTACTAACCGATTAGTGGTTGAGATTACCCAAAAATTCAGTCAAAGGTATAGGTTAGATTACCTAAATCTAGCACTAATTGCAAACTACTCATATTAAGGGGATTATCCAAATGAGAACCACACCACTAAAAACACAACTAGCACTCGGCGTTTCTGCGCTTATGCTTGCTGGCTCTTGGAGCACAGTCGCATTTGCCGCCGACGAAGTTATTTCAACCGGCACGCGCCGCGTTGCTCGCTCTGCTGCTGATACACCAGCACCAGTTGACGTGATTTCAGGCGACGAATTTGTCAACAATGCATCTTCTGATGTTGTTGAGTTGTTACGGACAGTTGTTCCGTCCTACAACGTAAACGCACAGCCTATTTCTGATGCGGCGACAATTATCCGCCCTGCCAACTTGCGCGGCCTTTCACCTGATAACACTTTGGTCCTTCTAAACGGCAAACGCCGTCATCGTGGTTCCGTTATTGCCTTTTTGGGCGGTGGTATCTCTGATGGTGCACAAGGTGTAGATATCGGCGTTATGCCAGCTATCGGCTTAAAGCAGGTTGAGGTTCTTCGCGACGGTGCGTCTTCACAATATGGTTCAGATGCTATTGCTGGTGTTATGAACTTTGTTCTTAAAGATGCCTCTGAAGGTTTCACTGTTGAAGCTAAATATGGTTCAACTTACGACGGCGACGGCGACAACTACTCTATCGCTGGTAATATTGGCCTGCCGCTTGGTGAAAACGGTTTCGTTAACATTACGGGCGAATGGGGTGAGCAAGACGGTACATTCCGTGCGGTTCAGCGCGGCGACGCTGCCGCATTAATCGCTGCGGGTAACACAGCCGTTAGCGATATCAGTGTGAACACACAAACAACCGAATTTGTGCAATATTGGGGTCAGCCTGATGTAACAGACGCTTACAAAATCTTTGTAAACTCTGGTATCGAGTTTTCCGAAAATATGGAAGCCTACGCCTTTGGTAACTACGCTGAAAGAACCGTTGAAGGCGGCTTCTTCTTCCGAAACCCAACCAATCGCGGCGGTGTTTTCCGTGGGCCAGAAGTTGACCCTCTAACCGGCGACGCGCTTGCTGGTGGTGTTGCTTCTGTTCGTGTTGGTACATTGCCAGGCGGCGATGCAACAACATGTCCGCGTGGTATTCCGTTAACTTCTGGTGGTGGTCTCATTCCTGATCCAACCATTCTTGCGGCTGTAACAGCTAACCCACAATGTTTCTCATTCCTTGAAATGTTCCCGGGTGGATTTGTCCCGCGCTTTGGTGGTGACAACCGTGATTATGCCCTTACAGGCGGCCTTCGCGGCGAACTTGAAGTGGGTAATGGCCTAGGCTACGACTTGAGTGTTAGCCACGGTTCTAATAAGACCACGTTCTTTATTAGCAATACCATCAATGCGTCTCTTGGTCCAAATACACCAACGAGCTTTACGCCTGGTGCCTATGAGCAAACAGAAACTTCGGTTAACTTGGATCTAAATTACGGCGTTCCAATTCAAGGTTGGGCGTCTGATCTTAATATCGCGACCGGTTTTGAATGGCATGATGAGGAATTTGACATCACAGCTGGTGACCCTGCGTCATTCGCTTTGGGTCCGCTTGCAGCACCTTACGATCCTGTTGCAGGTACTGGTGTAACAGGCTTCCCAACCGGACAAGGCTTCTCGTCTAGCTCTAACGGTTTTGCTGGTTTTGCTAACTCTTCTTCAAATTCACAAGACAATATTGCGCTTTACGCTGATTTGGAAGCAGACGTTACCGACGCATTTACCTTACAAGCGGCCCTTCGTTGGGAAGACTATAATTTGTTCGGCACTACAACCAACTGGAAAGTTGGTGCTTTGTACAAGCTAACGGACAGTGCACGTCTTCGCGGTACCTATTCTACGGGTTTCCATGCACCGTCTGCTGGACAAGCAAATGTCGTAAACACAACAACGGCGTTTAACACATTCGGTGAACTGGCTGACCAAGGTACAATTCCGCTTAATACGGCACCGGGTCAATTGGCTGCGGACTTCTTGGCTTCATCAGGACCTCGTCCTGATTTAGGGCCTGAAACTGCGGATAACGTATCCCTTGGTGTTGCTTTTGATACAGGTCCAATGTCTTGGACTGTTGATTATTTCCACATTACTGTGAAAGACCGGATTGCCCTTACTGATAACTTTAATTTCCAAGACGTTTTGGATTTCACAGGTACGGGTGTTGCAGGTTATGACGGTTCTTCAATTGCTTCGGCGTTGACAACTCTGGACGCAGCGGGAACAATTAACCGTGCTGATTTTGCCGGGTTTGAAGATTTAGCGGCATTTCGTTTCTTCACCAATAACTTTGACACCAAAACACAAGGTGTTGATGTTGTAGGGCGTATGCCAATAGATCTTGGTGCAGGGAGCTCTTCAGTTTCTATAGCTGCCAACTATACGGATACCGAAGTCAAAAACGCTGGTAAAATTGTTCCGCTAACCGGTAACCGTATCCAGTCTTTGGAAGAACTCCTTCCAAATTGGAAAGGTAATATCATGTTCAACCACGAACAAGGTATCTGGCGCGGTTTGGCTCGTCTAAATTATTACGGACCATGGACTGATACAGGGAATGGTAGCGTCAAAGTCGGCGGCGAATTCCTTGTCGATCTAGAAGTTGGCGCAAAAGTCATGGATAATGTTGAAGTTATTGTTGGTGCAGCCAACGTCTTTGACAACTTCCCGGATGAAAACCCTGGACAGCTTGGCATTGGCCAACTTTACCCAGAAGCGTCGCCATTTGGATTTAATGGTGGTTCTTACTACGTTAAACTTCGTGTCACTGGCTAATAGCCTAACATAGATTAAGTAATAAACGCCTCCAGCTTAACGGCTGGGGGCGTTTTTGTTTGCGCCTAGGGCAATTGCTCGCTACTCATTCCCAATGCAAACTGAAGTCCTGATAGCCTATATTTTAACCGTCCTCATGCTCATGAGCACACCGGGGCCAAGTCACCTTTTGATGCTCAGCAACTCTGCCTCAAACGGGTTTCGCCGATCCATGGCCACGGCGGCAGGCGATCTGTGCGCTAATATGTTACAAATGCTGGCGGCGGGTCTCGGATTGTCTGCACTGATACTTGCAGCACCGAAGGCGTTTATTGCCATTAAGATAGCCGGTGTTTTATATCTCGTTTGGCTCGGTGTTCAGATGTTACGAAAATCATTTAAACCGCGCGCACATAATGCCCTCGCCAAACGCACACGTCTTAAAATACTGTATTTACAGGGCTTCATAACCTCTGCAACTAACCCAAAGGCCGTCGTATTTTTTGCGGCGTTGTTTCCTCAATTTATTTCAGACGCTTCAGAATTTTGGCCACAATTCATTGCTTTAAGTGCAGCCTATATTTTCATCGACGGGATATTTTTAAGCGTTTACGGGTTTGCAGCATCGCGCCTTCGTAAGTTCACTGCGTCAAATGCATCAAAATGGATTGACCGCCTCGGCGGTATTGGTATTTTGGTTGCAGCCTTACTATTGGGGCTAAAATCCATGCCAAAAGCCTAAGTTAATACATGGCCTTTAACACTAACCATCAGTAAAATTAGACGGATGTGAATATGAGCGTAGACTTTGAAATCACCCAAAACATAGCGGTCATCACCATTGACAATCCGCCTGTAAATGCCTTGTCGACCCATATTCGCGCGGGGCTTGTAAAGGCCGTAGAGCAAATCAACTGCGACACAAATATCCAAGGCGTCGTGCTTACTGGCGCTGGACGGATATTCATCGGCGGTGCGGATATCAAAGAGTTTGGCAAACCGCCGAGGGAACCATTTTTGCCGGATGCCATCGATATTCTAGAAAACTGCCGCGTACCGACAGTGGCGGCCATAAATGGTGCGGCGCTCGGCGGCGGGTTGGAAGTGGCCCTTGGCTGTCGGTTTCGCGTCACGGGCGTGGCCGCAAAAACCGGTCTACCCGAAGTTAAGCTCGGCCTCATACCGGGGGCGGGCGGGACACAAAGATTACCGCGCTTAATAGGTGCCGTCAAAGCAGGCGAAATGATTACAACGGGCAAACCAATACCGGCGGACCAAGCTTTGGCACTCGGTGTGGTTGATGCGGTGTACGCAGATAACTTGCTCGAAAATGCCATTTCGTTTATGAGAGATAAACTAAAACGGGGCGATATGGGTGTCGCACTGTCTACGATTACAAAACTTCCCAGCCCAGACGCCACTAACTTTTCCAAGCTAGAAGCAAAAACCAAAGCCCGTGCACGCGGACAATTATCACCCATTAAAGCCCTAGAAGCCGTGCGTGCGGCTGGGGAACTACCCTTTCGCCAAGGGCTAAAACGGGAGCGGGAATTATTTATGCAGTGTATGGAAAGCCCGCAGCGCGCAGGGCTTATCCATTCGTTTTTCGCCCAACGCCAAGTTGCCAAAATCCCCGGTTTGGATATGTCAAATACCAGGCCAATAAAATCCGTTGGCATATTGGGCGCGGGCACAATGGGCGTTGGCATCACGCTGGCTTTTCTTGCTGGCGGATATAATGTAAGCCTGCTTGATGTCGACGCGAAAGCCTTGGATACAGGCATGGAGCGCATCACCAAAACATTGCAATCAAACTTGGCCAAAGGGAGAATTTCCAAGGACAGTTTGAAGAAACAAAGTGGCAATTTATCTGCGGTTTGCGACATGGAAGCTCTGGGAAATTCTGACTTGATCATCGAGGCCGCAACTGAAAATCTGGAAATAAAAAAATCCATATTTCGTGATCTTGACCGCATCGCCAAACCGGGGGCTATTTTGGCTTCTAATACCTCATATCTCGATATCAATATTTTGGCGCGAGAAACCCGCCGCCAGACCAAAAGACAGGGCGATGTTATCGGTATGCATTTTTTCTCACCGGCAAATATCATGAAATTGTTAGAAGTTGTACGCACAGATACCGTTGGCGACGACGTACTGGCAACCATAATGGCGTTGGGAAAGTCCATCGGAAAAATAACGGTGCTGTCCGGGGTTTGCGACGGCTTTATTGGTAACCGTATATTAAAGTCTTACCGCAAGCAGGCTGATTATATGGTCCTAGACGGGGCAGAGCCACACGATATTGACCGCGTCATGAAGGCGTTTGGCATGGCCATGGGGCCGTTCGCAGTGTCAGATTTGGCGGGTATAGATATCGGATATTTTAACCGAAGACGTGAGGACGAAACAAGACCCAAGCGGGAGCGCTATTCACGCATAGCTGATTTATTATATGAACAAGGACGGCTTGGGCAAAAATCAAGTGCAGGTTATTATCGCTATGAACAGGGTTCTCGTGCGCCAATTATTGACCCTGCAACAACAGAAATCATAGCAGCGGAGCGCAAACGATTGGGTATTACCCCGCGCCCTTTTTGCGATGATGAAATCCGTGAACGCATCCTCTACGCCCTTATTAACGAAGGCGCAAAAATATTGGATGAAGGCATTGCGGCGCGTGCGCTTGATATAGATATGGTCTATGTGCACGGTTACGGTTTTCCCGCCTATCACGGCGGCCCAATGTTTTACGCCGATACGATAGGCGCCAAAAACATATACGAAAAAATTACAAAATTCGCCAAAGATGACCCGTATTTCTGGCAAGCCTCACCCCTGCTTAAGACATTAGCGCAGAGCGGCGGAACATTTAAAGCGTTTTGCGCTTAAGCATCAAAATTTATGGTCACGCTTTTAGAGAGCGGAACGGATTGGCATGACAGGACAAAGCCTTGCTTAATCTCTTCAGGTTCCAAACCGTAATTTATGCCCATGTCTACTTCGCCGTCTGTAATTTTCGCACGGCACGTTGCACAAACACCGCCTTTGCAAGAGAAAGAAGCATCCAGCCCAGCGCTAAGGACGGCCTCTAATATTGAACCATGTTCATCACGGTAATCGACCGCAACTTTACGGCCATCCATAACCACAGTAATCTTAGCCTTGCTTGGTGCGTCAACCGCTTTGCGAGGCGCACGCTTATCACCTGCAAAAAACATTTCAGAGTGGATATTTGCAGCATCTACATGCGCCGCCAACAGGCTATCTCGCGCGCCATCAATCATGGATTTAGGGCCACAAAGATAATATCCATCAACCTCCAAATCGCTGAACACTTTTTCGTGTAGATGTGCGATTTTAGCGCCGTCTATGCGCCCGTTATTAAACGGTATGTCCACGGCTTGGCGGGTCATGAACATTTGCGCGGAAAACCGGCCCATATACAGATTTTTAAGCGCCGCCAATTCACTGCGAAACATCGTGTGCTGGGCGTCTCTATTGCCGTAATACAGAAAAAACCTGCTGTTTTCGTCTGCGGTTAAAACGGTGCGGATCATAGACATAATTGGGGTGATGCCAGAACCTGCCGCTATGCCCACATAGGTTTTCCCAGGTTTTTCTAGCAATGAAAACGCACCAAGCGGTTTAGATATTTCCAGGGCATCCCCTGCTTTCAAGACGGTATTGGCATAGGTGGAAAACACGCCGCCTTCAATTTTCCGCACGGCTATGCGGTAAATATTCTCACGCGGGCCAGAACAAAAGGAATAGGTGCGGCGTATATCTTCGCCGTCAATAGTCGTGCGTGCTATGACATGTTGCCCCGCATTGAACGCAAATAAGTCTTTTAGCGCCTCAGGCATAGCAAAGGTAATAACCACGCTATCCGGCGTCAGTATTTTAACATTTTTTACGGCAATTTTGTAAAATTTAGACATGTTGTTTCCTTAAACTAATGGCATTTGAACCGGTCAAATGGCTCCAGGCAATCTTTACAGGCATGCAAAGCCTTGCACGGGGTTGAACCAAATTCACTAATAAGCTTGGTGTGGGCTGAGCCACAACGCGGGCAGCTTGCTGTGTGTGGGCCTGGTGGATCAATACCGTAAATACGGAGTTTTTCGTGGGCTTCTTTGCTTATCCAATCCGTTGTCCACGCCGGGGATAATTGGTTTTTTATACCGACATTATGATAGCCAGCCCCGTCCAGTTTTTCGCGGATCATTTCGCTTATCATATCCGTTGCCGGGCACCCGACATAGGTTGGTGTGATAATGATGTTGGGGGGGTCTGCCGCTTCTATGCCCCTTACAATCCCAAGCTCTACAATATTTATCACAGGGATTTCGGGGTCCATTATTTCAGCCAGCAAATTTAGCAAATGGGCGTTGTCTACCATTCTTCATATCCTACCATTCCAGTCCCGGATAAGAGAGTTGCATGAACTGCATGTCTGATAGGATATGCCCTAAATTATCATCATGTTGGCCAAAGTGGCCGCCCATAATCATGCGCGTGTTTTCGTGCGGTGTTAACCCGCCTGCTTCAGATAAAATGGTTTTTACTTCCAGTTTCCAATCCGAATAAGTTTTTGTGAAATCTGAACTCGTCCCCGCTTCTACGGCGTCCGCGACCCTTGCGTCGCAGGTAAACATTTCACCCGTAAACCGCCATAAGCAGGAAAGTGCATCTGCCATACGGTCGCGGCTTTCTTTCGTCCCGTCACCAAGCCTGAGCACCCAACCTTTTGCGAAACGGATATGGTAGGCAATTTCCTTCAGCGATTTTTCAGCTATCGCCGCCAATGTGCTGTCGTTAGAATTTAACAAAGCTTCATATTGACGCTTTTGCATGCTTGAGAACAGGAATTGCCTCAACATAATATGGGCAAAATCTACATTTGGCTGTGCCACAAGCAGGCAATTGCTATAGCGTTCAAGCGGGCGGGTCAGGGCCAACACATCTGCATTCGGTGCTAAATCTTCCAGCGTTAAAATATGCTCAAACAATAGCTTTGCCTGCCCGATTAGATCGAGGGACATATTTGTCATGGCCATGTCCAGTTCCATTTCTGGGCCGTGACCACACATTTCAGACAGGCGCTGGCCAAGTATCAAAGCATTATCAGCAAGTCGCAACATATAAATGGTGTGCGGATTGCGCGTGTGCTTGGCGCCAATATATTTTTCCAAGGCGGGCATAATTTACATGTTTTTTACACCGTCAGGGACGGTATAAAATGTAGAGTGGCGATAAATTTTATCATCAGACGGATCATATAATTCGCCCGCTTCACCAGGGTCTGAAGCAATTATATCGCTGGATTTTATGATCCAAAGCGAGCTGGCTTCACCGCGGCGCGTATAAAGATCGCGCGCAGATAATATAGCCGTTTCTGCATCCTGGGCATGGACGCTTCCCGCATGTTTATGGGCTAAGCCATTCTTGGAACGTATGAAGACTTCGTAGAGATGCCAATTGTTACGGCTCATATTGTTTCCTTTTCGCGACCATTAATCATGCCCATTCAATTTGCCCATTAAGTATTTCTGTTAAGCAACCCGTTCTTTGGTTTCTTGTTTTTGTGCATAGGCGTGCGCTGCCGCTCTTACCCATTGTCCGTCTTTGGCAGCCGCGCGGCGCGCCCGTATTCGGTCTTTGCCACATATGCCGCCGTCTTTTATCACCGCCCAAAACTCATCCCAGTTTATTTCGCCGTGGTCATAAGAGCCGCGCTCTTCATTCCATCTCATATCAGCATCAGGAATGCTCAACCCGAGAAATTCAGCTTGCGGCACGGTTGCATCTACGAAACGTTGCCGCAGTTCATCATTTGAATGGCGTTTAATTTTCCATTTCATGTTTTGCGAGGAATGTGTCGATGCACTATCGCTCGGCCCGAACATCATCAATGACGGCCACCAAAAACGGTTAAGACTGTCTTGCGCCAATGCCTTTTGCGCCAGCGTACCTTGGGCCAAAACCGTGACAATTTCATAGCCTTGACGCTGGTGAAAACTTTCTTCTTTGCAAACCCGTACCATGGCCCGCGCATAGGGCCCGTAAGAACAACGACACAAAGGTATCTGGTTGGTCACAGCCGCCCCGTCAACCAGCCAGCCAATTGTACCAATATCAGCCCATGTCGGGGTCGGATAATTAAAAATTGTCGAATATTTGGCTTTGCCCGAGAGCAAGTCTGCTACCATGTCGTCGCGCGACCGGCCCAGGGTTTCCGCGGCAGAATACAAATAAAGCCCGTGGCCAGCTTCGTCTTGAATTTTCGCTAACAAAATAAGCTTGCGCTTTAAGGTAGGCGCACGCGTCACCCAATTGCCTTCGGGGAGCTGTCCTACAATTTCCGAATGGGCATGTTGGGAGATTTGCCGGATTAAAGTCTGCCGGTATTTTTCTGGCATGTCGTCTTTGGCTTCGATGACATCGCCATTATCAATACGGGATTGAAATGTATCCCATAATTTTGCGTCGTCCAGCACCTGCGGATCAGCAGATTTTTTTTCTTGGTCAGTTCTAAGATCGGTTGAATACATATATAAGTGCTTACACAAATTAGACCAAACGGTCAAATTATTATTTTGTGCATACAGTCAACGAATTTTAGCTTTGTCGTAAACTATTTTTCACCATTTTGTTATGCACGCCCTGCACATTTTGCCTTGCACAGATTTAATTTCGCCTTACGTTAATATGTGTAGATTCTGTGATTAGCAATGAGAGAGAGCCCCTGCATGAGCCATATGAACACGAACGAGAATGCGCAATCCGCCGAAAATAACCCAGCCTTAACGGCCAAAGAATGGATGCGCCTGATGATGGCTTACCGCCAACCAAAATTATTCCGCAGCCTGTTTGAAATTGGTGTTACCTTCTTGCCCTTTATTGCTTTGTGTGTGTTGTCTTATTTTTCACTGAACATAAGCATATTTCTAAGCTTTGGCCTGTCTTTACTGGCCGCAGGTTTTTTGGTCAGGTTATTTATCATCCAGCACGATTGCTCCCACGGCGCATTGTTTAAGCAAAAAAAGCTCAATGAGTGGGTAGGCCGCATCATTGGCATTATCACAATGACCCCATTTTCAATTTGGAAGCGGGCGCATTTGACCCATCACGCATCGTCGGGAAATTTGGAAAAACGCGGCATTGGCGATATCCACATGCTTACCGTCGAGGAATACAAAGCCCGCTCGCCGAAAGCGCGCTTCTTTTACAGATTATACCGAAATCCATTGGTGATGTTTATCATCGGGCCCATTTACATTTTTCTCATCGCCCAGCGCCTTCCTGATAAATTCTTGCGCAAAGAACCAAAATACTGGCTCAGCGCCTTGGGAACAAATTTGTTCATCATCACGGTCGTCGGCACCATCATTTATTTGGTCGGCTGGCAAGCGTATCTTCTGGTTTATATTCCAATGGTCATTGTTGCAGGCGCTATTGGTGTTTGGATGTTTTTTGTACAACATCAATTCGAAGATACCATGTGGGACGGCGACGAAAAATGGGACCGCAATGAAGCCGCAATATTTGGCAGCTCCCATTACGACCTACCAAAGCCTCTTCGTTGGATTACCGGCAATATCGGCATTCACCATGTACACCATTTAAATTCTCGCATTCCGTTTTACCGTCTAACCGAGGCTTTGCGCGACCACCCAAAATTGGTCAGTGTCAAGCGCCTCACCATGGCGCAAAGCTTAAAATGCGTAAAACTTAAATTATGGTGCGAAGAAAAACGCAAATTAGTAACGATTAAAGCGGCGATGGCAGGTTAGCGCATTTACGGGTATTTATAAGCCACCATTGTCAACAATTCATACCTTGCGCAGACTTCATCTTTTTGGTTCGTAATCTCTACGTCCCAACCGACCTCACCGTAATCCTCCGTACGGCGTTTTTTACGCCTTACCGTAAGTGCGACTTTTATCGCGTCGCCGTCGTAAACAGGGGTCATAAAAGCCAAATTATTGAGGCCGGTGTTGGCCAGGACGGGGCCGGGTGCAGGGGATACAAAGAGACCTGCAGCCCAACTGAGTAAGAGATATCCGTGCGCAACCCTGTCTTCGAAGAACGGATTGGCTTTCGCGGCGTGCGCGTCCATATGGGCATAGAACGTGTCGCCCGTGGAATTGGCGAACAGCTCGATATCCTGCAGCGTGACCTTGCGGGATTTTGTTTGTAATTGATCACCAATATGCAGGTCTTTGTAAATGCGTCTGAACGGATGGGTTTTTGCTTTGTTCGTTATTGCGCCCGGTATCCATTCACCTGTGATATTGGCAATCACGGACGGGCTTGCTTGTATGGCCGTGCGCTGCATATAGTGCATGACGCCGCGTACCCCGCCCATTTCTTCGCCGCCGCCCGCACGTCCCGGCCCACCGTGAACCAGATTGGGCAAAGGCGAGCCATGCCCCGTGCTCTCGCCCGCACTGTCACGGTCGCTTATCAGCATCCGCCCATGAAATGCGGCGGCACCCATAACAAGGTCACGGTTAAAATTATCGTCATAACTAAACACAGAAGCCACCAAAGATCCGCCGCCCTTTTGCAACAAAGCAATAGCTTCGTCGGTATCCTTATATCCCATTAATGTACTGACAGGCCCAAAGGCTTCGACGCTATGGACAGCGGTTTTCTCAAGCGGGTTATCACAGCGCATGACGATCGGCTCTAGATAAGCACCAGCGTCATTTGCGAAACGCTCTGCACTGCCAATGACAATAGGATTTTCGGCGCTCAATCGCGCAAGTTTCTCATATACATCAGCCCGCTGGCTCTGGCCTGCAAGTGTGCCCATGCGGGTGTCCTTATCGCGCGGATTGCCTATGGATATTTTGGCGAGCCGCGGCCCCAAAGCCTCTAGCGCCGCATCCATGAATTTATGGGGCACTAGCGCACGGCGAATTGCCGTACATTTTTGCCCAGCCTTGACGGATATTTCCGCAGCAACTTCTTTGATGAAAAAATCAAATTCAGGCGTACCGGGCTTAGCATCCAAGCCAAGCACACAGCCGTTTAAACTGTCTTGTTCTGCGATAAAGCGTGTAGAGTTTTTTATGATGTTGGGGCGTGTACGCAACATCTGCGCTGTGTTCGCCGAACCCGTAAACGAAATAACATCCTGGCAAGTGACATTTTCAAGCAAATCCCCGGTTGAACCACAAATCAATTGCACGGCACCCGTCGGCAATATATCCGAATCCAGCATCATGCGGACCATGGCTTCGGTCAGATACGAGCCGTCACTGGCAGGCTTTATGATGGCAGGAACCCCGGCAATAAAGGCGGGGCCAAATTTTTCGAGCGCACCCCAAATGGGGAAATTATAGGCATTAATATGAATTGCAGCTCCGCGCAGGGGCAGGGCAATATGTTGGCCCATAAATGTGCCGCCGCGCGAGAGTGGCTCTAGGGCGCCGTCTACAAAAACGTGACCGTCTTGCATTTCGCGCCGCGCTTTGCCAGAGATGGCAAACAACGTCATAATGCCGCCTTCAATATCTATCCAGCTGTCGGCACGGGTCGCCCCCGTATAATAAGACAGTTCATACAGCTCTTCTTTGCGCGACATCATATAACTCGCCAAAGACTTGAGCATGTAGGCACGGTCATGAAAGCCGTGTTCGCGCAGATTTGCCCCGCCGGTTGTGCGTGCATAGGCAAGCATGGCACCAAAATCCAAACCCGTTGATGACGTTTGTGCTATGGTTTTTCCCGTAACGGCGCAGCGCAAATCCCGCAGGTTGGAACTTCCTGCGACCCATTTTCCCTCGGCGTAGTTTTCTAACAACATAAACGGCCTTTTATTAATTGATTGGTCGGTCAAATATTGCCATAAACTTGAATACTGTCAAAGCAATTAAACGAGGGTACAAAGATGAGCACGGAATTAGAGCAATCGACGGTTTTGTATGAAAAAATAGATGACATAGCGATTATCACCTTAAACCGCCCAGATAAATTAAATTCGTTTAACGAAAAAATGCACCAAGCATTGGATTTAACTTTGAATATGGTTGATGCAGATGAGAACGTGCGGTGCTTATTGTTGAGCGGTGCAGGGCGCGGGTTTTGTGCTGGCCAGGATTTAGGCGACCGTAATGTTAATGCGGGCGGAGAAAAAACCGATCTTGGGAAAACCGTTGGCACTTATTACAATCCGCTGATCAAACGCCTTCACCATAGCAAAGTGCCTACAGTCTGTGCGGTGAATGGTGTCGCCGCTGGCGCAGGCGCGAATATTGCCCTTGCTTGTGATATTGTCATCGCCGCAAGCAATGCTAAATTTGTTGAAGTGTTTTCCAATATTGGGCTTTTACCAGATAGCGGCGGAACATATCATTTACCGCGCCATATTGGGCTTGCGCGTGCCCTTGGCCTTTCACTGCTTGCGACACCACTCGCCGCTAAAAAGGCTAAAAAATGGGGGCTTATTTGGGAGGTGTGCGACCCGACAGATTTAATGGACGAAGCCATGAAACTCGCGAAAAACCTAGCCTCAAAACCACCACTTGGACTTGTTTTAAACCGCACGGCAATACGGGCTTCGTTAAACAACACACTTGATGAACAATTGGAGCTGGAGCGGGTGTCTATGCAACAAGCTGGCTTTACGGATGATTACACCGAAGCCGTTTCAGCTTTCATGGAAAAACGCACGCCAACGTTTACAGGACAATAAGATGTGGGCGATTAATTACTCTCTTAACTCCGCTCACCCCTGCGCATGCAGGGGTCTATTTATAAGCTATCAAGCTAAACTTGAAACTACATCGATGGATACCTGAATGGATACCTTAATGCGCAGGTATGAGCGGTTCTAGGGGACATATGTCCTTCTTTATGAACAATTATTTGGAGACAAAAGAATGCCAAAAACTATTACCGAAGCTTTTATCTGTGATGCCGTGCGCACCCCTGTGGGGCGATATGGTGGCGGTCTATCCAGCGTCCGTGCAGATGATTTGGCGGCACTGCCATTGCGGGCTTTGATGGCACGAAATACGGATGTTAACTGGGCAAAGGTTGATGATGTATTTATGGGGTGCGCCAATCAAGCCGGTGAGGACAACCGCAATGTCGCCCACATGGCCAGCCTGTTGGCAGGTTTACCGTCGGATGTACCAGGCGTAACCTTAAACCGCCTTTGTGGTTCAGGCTTAGATGCAATCGTGCAGGCTTCACGCCTGATTAAATCCGGTGAAGGTGAGCTGGCGATTGCGGCAGGTGTCGAAAGCATGTCGCGTGCACCCTTTGTTTTTGCTAAGGCAACAGCCGCCTTTTCCCGTAATGCCGAAACCTATGACACCACGATCGGTTGGCGTTTTGTCAACACGCTTATGGACGCCCAGTACGGGACAGATTCGATGCCAGAAACAGCCGAAAATGTTGCCGAAGACTTTGGCATATCGCGCACCGACCAAGATAAATTCGCCTATGCTTCCCAGCGCAAGGCCAAAGCTGCCCAAGATGCGGGTCGATTGGCAGAAGAAATAATTCCCGTAGAAATAAACCAAAAGAAATCAGGGCGCAAAGGCGCGGTGACCACGGTTGAAAACGACGAACATTTACGCTTATCGCCGTTGGATGTATTGGCAAAACTCCGCACACCATTTAGAGACGGCGGTACTATCACTGCTGGTAATGCTTCGGGTATAAACGACGGCGCAGCTGCTATGTTAGTGGCATCAAATGCCGCGGCGATAAAATACAATCTCACGCCCCGCGCCCGCATACTAGGTGCAGCCGTTGCCGGAATTGCACCGCGTATTATGGGTATAGGTCCTGTGCCCGCCGTACGCAAAGTCTTGGCTCTTGTCGGGCTGAGCTTAGAGCAAATGGATGTGATTGAACTTAACGAAGCTTTTGCAGCCCAAAGCCTTGCCGTGCTGAGGGCGCTTGGTTTGCAAGATGAAGACCCGCGCGTTAACCCGAACGGCGGTGCTATTGCTATCGGCCACCCACTTGGCATGAGCGGAACACGCATAGCCCAAGCAGGTTTACACCAATTAGAGCGTACTGGTGGGCGTTACGGCCTGATTACAATGTGCATTGGTGTCGGCCAAGGTATCGCCTGCGTTATCGAGCGGATTTAATGGCCCGCTTACAAGCACAAGATTACAATTCCAAGCGCGAGCGCATAAAAGCAAGCGCCACGGTTTTGTTTGCCGCAAAGGGTTTTAACGGCACCTCCATCATAGATATTGCAAAGGCTTGCAACACGGTAAAGTCGCGCCTGTATTACTATTTCCCGTCCAAAGGACACTTATTTTACGAGATTATCAAAGACCATGCAGAATTTTTAATTGATAGCTTATTGCCAATTTTACAAAACCAGGACGCCAATTCCAAAGACAAGCTAGAGCATTATGCGAAAGCGTTGCTCGGCATGAATGTAAAATACCGCAATCAACACAAACTTATTTTAAATGAACTCGGTGCTTTGTCCGATGAACAATCGCGCGAAATAAATTTTCTCTTGCGGCGTACAATCGAAGCTTTGTACCCAACCCTTATAGATTTGAACCCAAAACTCCGACACAAAAAACATTTGCAATTTCCAACCGCAATGATGTTTGTTGGTATGATTAACTGGACACACACATGGTATGCCCAGCCAGAAAATGAAAGCAATTACGATTTATCCGTTGATGAATTTGCGCGGCTTTTATGCACTACTTTTTTGGATGGTTATTGTGCGTGAGAAATATCCGCCTCAGTACTCTCTATTGATTTTTTGCGCGCGCCACCCCTAAGCTTATCCATCCAGACATACATGGCCGGAATTAAAACCAGTGTCACAATAGAGGCCATCACCACACCAAAAGCCAAAGATACGGCCATAGGGATCAAGTATTGTGCCTGTGGGGCTTTTTGGAAAGTGATCGGCATTAGTCCAAAAAACGTTGTTAAGGTCGTGAGTAAAATTGGTCGAAAACGACTAGCCGCGGCTGTGCGCACTGCGTCCATCATATCGACGCCGCGTGCCCGCAAAACATTGATATAATCAATCAACACCAAATTATCATTGACCACGACACCCGCCGTTGCCACGACGCCAAAGAATGAAAACATTGACCAAGGCAAGCCGTAAACCAGATGGCCCAGAACTGCGCCAATATAACCAAATGGTATGGCAAACATCACCAATAAGGGTTGGCTATAGGAACGAAACGCAATGGCAATGAGCGCGTAAATCCCGAAAAGGGACGTAAACAACCCAATAATGAGACCAGATATAAATTTACCAATTTCTTTTTGGTCACCTTCCAACAAAAACTCCAAGTCCGGATATATTTTTTGCAATTTAGGTATGACTTCATTCGTAACCGTGCGCGTGACTTCGCGCGGGTTGGTTCTCTTGGGGTTTATATTACCGGTGACCTCAACCACGCGGCGGCGATTGAGCCGCCTTATGGCCGTTGCGCCTTGACCAAAACGAAGGTCAGCCACAGTCTCGAACGGAACTTGTGCACCGTCTGGCGTACGAACCCGCATATTTTGCAAGCTTTGCAAGGACGTTCGCGCCGCAGCAGGGTAGCGAATTTTAACACGCACATCATCAGGACCGCGCGCAATGCGCTGCACTTCTTCGCCGAAAAAACCCTGCCTGACTTGGCGGGCTAAATCACTGGCATTGAGGCCTAATGTTTCCGCTTCGGGCTTAAGGTCAATTATGAGCTCTTGCTTGGCCGAGCGTAATGTATCTGTGACGTCAAAAACGCCTGCAAATTTTTCCAATTCAATTTCCAAATCTTTTGCGGCCAGCTCCATTGTTGCGAGCGTATCTGCAGCCAGTACAAATTTCAGCGGCTTATCACGGTTCCAGCTTTGATAAATAACTTCAAAATCTTTCATATCTGCAACAGGGCCAATAGCCTCGCGCCAATAGTTTGATATATCGCGAATTTCGGTTTTGCGCTTTTCTGTGTCAATAAGGTCAATTGTCGCACTCACTTTATTGCCGCTGGCAAATGTATGCACATTGACCACAGGCTCTTCGCCGCCGTTAATATTATAATATGCGTTCAACCCCAGCGCCGCCGCTTCCACCTGGGCCAACACTTGTTCTGCCCGCTCAAAGGCGATGCCGTCCGTAAGTGTAATGTCGGCAATGACATAATCCCCGGGCACATTTGGGAAGAAATCCTGTCGAACCCAACCACCTGTCACAAAGGAAAACATCACCAGCCAAAAGCCAACAAACACGGCGAACGTCATGAATTTAAACTTTAGGGTCAAGTCCAGAAACGGGGCATACATATTTTCAATAAACCGCTTTAAAGCCCGCGCAATCGCCCGCTGCAACCGCGTTATTGGGTTAGACGTTGGCCCGATTTTTTTAAGATGGGATAAATGCGCAGGCAGAATAAAATAGCTTTCAATCAAAGAAAAAACCAATGTAATGATCACCACCCACGGCAGAGGTTTCATGACGGCAGCTGCCGTGCCTTCCAAAAACAAAATAGGCGAAAATGCCACCATAGTTGTCATGCCCGCATAGAGCACGGGACGGGCAACCCGTATGGCACCTTGCTCTGCTGCGTCCCGACCAATAAGTCCGTCTTCGCGCACCGAATGAATGCTCTCGCCAATGATAATCGCATCATCCACCACCATGCCCAGCACTAAAATAAAAGCAAAGAGCGAAATCATATTAAAAGAAATACCAACGGTCGGCAAAACCCAGAGCGTCCCCATAAAGGCCGTTAGCATGCCCGCACACACCCAAAACGCAATACGCGGGCGTAAAAACATCATCAAAAGCAAAAACACAAGAACCAGGCCGCCAAGCCCGCCTTTTACTAAAATATTGACCCGACTGGTGAAGGATTTTGACAAATCTAGCCAGCCAATCAGCTCGACTCCTTCCGGCAAGGTTTTGTGCGCGTTCTTTATGTATTTTTTCACTGCTTTATTGGCGGCAACCACATCAGGATTGGATACGGTTTTGACATCAATGAGAACGGCAGGGCGGTTGTTAAACCGGGCGAGTACAGGGTTCTCATCAAACCCGTCTGTGACGGTGGCAACATCACCGAGCGCGATATTAGTACCATTGGCATTTTTAATTAAAGAGATGGCGCTGAAATCTGCCGCTGTGTAGGCTTGGGAGCGTGTGCGCAGGGAAATGTCTCCTCCCTCGGCGCGAATTAAACCCGCAGGCACATTTAATGAAGACCCCCTGACTGCATTTGCTATATCGTCGAATGTGAGCCCGTAGCGCCTCAGGGCATCTTCGGAAATTTCTATGCCGACTTCGTATTCCCGTGCACCGACCAGTTCGGCATAATCTACGCCTGGTAATTTGGCCAGATCATCGCGGATTTTTGTTGCTATTTGTTTTCGGGTGCGTTCGTCCGTGTCCGCCAGGACGGCAACTTGCACGGGTTTACTTTCAAATTTTATCAATTCAACAACCGGGCGTTCTGCATCTACGGGGAACGTATTGATAGCATCAACCTGTGCTTTAATATTGCCCAGCGCCACTTGCCTATCGACAGTGGTCGCCAAGCCGGCATTGACCGTACATTTTCCGGTTGTCGCAAGTGATTTTAACGTGGAAACACCTTCGACGTCCGCGACGGCTTCTTCAACACGGATACATAATCTGTCTTCTACTTCCGCCGGATCAGCGCCAGCATATTCAATATCGATTTGTATTGATTGGGCCGGCATAGACGGCATGATTTCCTTGTCATAGCCGCGCAAGGATATCAGGCCGCCGACAATAATGACCAACATCAATAAATTAGAGGCGACCGGATTACGAACAAACCATTTGATCAATCCGTTCATTGGCTCAGCCCTGAAGATGAGGAATTAATGGTAACTTCGGTCCCTTCAATAACAATTTCCAATGCCGATGTTATAATGGGCGTGCCCGAATGCACACCGCGAATAAACGCAAGACCTTGTTGCGTATGGACGACTTCTACGTCGCGGGTTTTAATTTTATTGGCAGTGTCCAGTGTCACAACACGGTTTCCTGACCGTAAAGCCTTGCGCGGAATTTCAATGACATTGTCAAATGCAATTCCGGGAATTTCCGCTTCTACGAACAATCCGTTCAAAAGGGGTGGTCCGCCATTTTCCACGCCGTATGGATCCATGACCTCTACAATTAAATTAAGCACACGGCTTTCTTGGTCAACGGCACCAGACGTGCGCGCCAATTGCCCTTGCCAAGACCGTCTTACACCGCCGACATTAGCAAATAACTGGACTTGTAATTTTCCGTCCGTGGCCGATGGGTCAAGGTTAATTTTTCCCATTTGCGTATCCGTAAGCGGCAAATGGATTTCTGCAGCGTCGGTTGAATATAAATCAGCCAACACCTTGCCCAAAGACACATATTGCCCAAGCCCCGTGCGCTTAACATCAACGCGGCCTGCAAATGGTGCCGTGATATTGGTACGCTCCAAATCCAGTTCTGCCTTGCTTAACGCAGCTTTTGCAGACGCCAAAGCCGCTTTGGCGCCCGCCAATTGCGGCTTGCGCAGGGCAAGGTCTGAGGCCGCACGGCCACCGCTGATATCATTCCAATCTTGTGCCGCGATTTCACCTTCTGCGACCTCCTTAGCCAAAGCCGCTTCGGCATTGGCGACATTTGCCTGTGCGGCCTCTATGGCAAATTGATAATTGCGTGTGTCTATACGTATTAACGTGTCGCCTTTTTTATAGGCGCCGCCATTTGAAAAAGACGGCGAGACCCATACAATTTTACCGGCAACTTCTGGCACAAGTTCTATCGATGATTTTGGTCTGACAACGCCTTGCGTGCGTATTTTAGGCTGGTAACTGGACAACCGCGCGATCAACACATCCACGCTCGGGTGGTTTTCAGTGCGCTCAGCCGCAGGGGTTTCTGGCCGCATTTTGGACAGTACCGAAAATGCAAAAACCGATCCAAGCAAAACCAGTATTGGTAAAATCCATTTAAGATGGCGCATACACTTTTTTCCCATTAAATTGACCGTATCATAAACTTTGGCCGTTAGATTGCACTGGTTCTTTAATATCTGACCGTCCACTGGTTATAAACTAGCCTCTTATTTAGAACTTTCAGGGCGGTGAACATCTTCTATTTTTCCGCCCTTAATCAACATACTCATCCAGACAAGTGCTATTGTGACCAGAACAATGCCAACACCATAGGGCAAGCCTTGCCAAATGACAAATAACCCACCCGCAAATAATGGCCCCGTCGAGCGGCCCAAGGATTGCATGGATTGAATAACGCCCATGACAAGTCCGCGTTCGTGGGGTGCGGCGCGGTGCGAAGCCAGCGCACTTATACCCGTTGTGAACAATGTAGAGCCAATACCCGTCAGGCAAAACCCAATGACAACACCGTAAGAAATTGGCGTATAAATAATGAGAGTTAAGCCCGCAATCAAAGAGACAAGGGCAATCCGTACCATGTTCTTTTCCCCAAATGTCTTGGCCATACGCCCTACAAGACCACCTTGGACAATAATAATGGAAATACCGACGATAACAAAGATATGGCCCATTTGCTCTGGCCCCCAACCATAACGGTTACCAACCAATAAGGGCGTCACAGGATCCATAAGCGCACCTGTCGTCGAGACCAAAAAAATGAACAAACAAAATATAATCAGCACTGGATGCGCGGCGACTTTCTTCACTGCCTCCAGTCGAGTAACACGGGGCTTAGAAAGGATTTCTTGGCGGTGTGTTTCGTCTAGAGTTTCTTTAAACAGGAATAATATTGCCAAAATAGCCATCAGTGAAAACACTGCTGAAGCTATGGCCGGATAGACAATATTGGCTGTCTCGGGCGTTGCCCCGCCGAGATAGCCGCCAATGGCTGGGCCAATGACAAAACCGAGACCGAAGGCTGCGCCCAAAACTCCCATGCCCTTGGCGCGGTCTTTGGGCGGCGTCAAATCGGCAATCGCAGCATAGGCCGTAGCAATATTGCCCGCCATCAGGCCAGCAAAGGCGCGGGACAACAATATCACCTCCGGCGTTTTGGCATAAATCATAATAATATAGGCCAGAAAAGCACCCGACAAAGCAATCGCTAACACCGGCTTGCGGCCTATGCGGTCTGATAATGCGCCCCAAAACGGGCCGGCAATAAATTGCCCAATAGAATAAGTGGCAATAATGATCGACGCATAAGCAGGCCCCGCACCCATGTTTTCAAGCACAAACATAATGGACGGCAACAATATCCCAAACCCAGCAATATCCAGCAAAATAATAAAAAACAATATGCGCATCAATTCCCCCAGTCGTTCGATAAGCCCGCCTTTAGAGGAGATAAGCAAAAAAGGCAATTCCGAACTAAACACTGTTCTGGCGGCAACAATGTGCTAGAGAGCGGCACGAAAGCACGTTTATGGAACTCGATATAACAACCAATCCGAATATTAAGCCACCAGCCAAAATCCAGTTGGCGGGTTTGACGCGCGCGGAAATAGCGGGCGCACTTACGGATTTTGGTATTGAGCCCAAGCAAGTGCGGATGCGCGCCGGACAGATATTTCGCTGGGTTTATAATTACGGGGTCACGGACTGGTCGTCTATGACCAATATCGCCAAGGGACTGCGGGCGGAGTTGTCAGGGGCGTTTGAGCTCAACCGTCCAGAAATCGTCGAGCGGCAAATAAGCGTCGACGGGACGCGTAAATACCTCATACGCATGGCGCCGGGCATAGAAGTCGAGAGCGTTTTTATTCCTGCCGTATCCAAGACCGGTGCTTTGTGCGTCTCTTCACAAGTTGGCTGTACGCTAACCTGTAAATTTTGTCATACGGGCAGCCAACGCTTGGTGCGTAATCTCTCCGCCGCAGAGATTGCACTACAGGTGATGGTGGCAAAAGACGACCTTGAAGAATGGCCAAGCTCTGAGGGGGGGCGCAAGCTCACCAATATCGTGTTTATGGGTATGGGTGAACCCTTATATAATACGGACAATGTCGCGCAGGCTTTGGACATTATTTGCGACCCGGAAGGGTTAAGTTTTGGCCGCCGGCGCATCACCCTATCTACATCCGGCGTTGTGCCAGAAATCGTATCTGCAGGTGAACGCACCAAGGCCATGTTAGCGATTTCCTTGCACGCGGCCAATGATCAATTGCGTACGCAAATCATGCCAATAAATAAAAAATATCCGCTTGCCGAGTTGATGGCGGCTTGCCGCGCCTATCCAGGTCTGTCTAACGCCAAACGTATCACCTTTGAATATGTAATGCTCAAAGGTGTCAATGACAGCCCGAGGCATGCCGTGGAGTTGATAAATTTGCTCAAAGGCATCCCCGCAAAAGTAAACCTCATCCCGTTCAATCCGTGGCCTGGTAGTGAATATGAATGCTCTAGCTGGGAAACCATAGAGAGGTTTGCTGATAAAATAAATGCAGCAGGTTATGCGTCTCCCATCCGCACCCCAAGAGGCCGCGACATACTCGCAGCCTGCGGCCAGCTTAAATCCGAGAGCGAAAAAATGCGGGCGTCTGAAAGGCGCACGCTTAAAGAAAAATAGCTTTGCATTATCGGTTTACCCAAGAATTTGTTTGCCTTATGTTCCGCCCATGACCGAGATTGATTCTAGACCGATATCAGAACGTGCTATGATGGGCACACGCCCTGTGCACCATAATACTTATCTGGACGGGCTTAACCCCGAACAAAGCGAGGCGGTGCAAGCCATTGACGGGCCGCTTTTGGTTTTGGCGGGGGCGGGCACGGGCAAGACGCGTGTTTTGACAACAAGATTTGCCCATATATTAGCGCAAGGCAAAGCGTTTCCGTCGCAAATTCTATGTGTGACTTTTACCAATAAAGCGGCGCGGGAAATGCGCGAACGGGTTGGTGAATTAATCGGTGCCGAAGTCGAGGGCCTGCCTTGGCTTGGTACATTTCATTCGGTGGCGGCAAAAATACTGCGTTTTCACGCCGAGCTTGTTGGGCTTAAATCCAGTTTTACCATTTTGGATACAGATGACCAGTTGCGCTTGCTCAAACAAATCCTAAAGGCCGAAGATATTGACGAAAAACGCTGGACACCCCGACATCTCGGGCATCTGATTGATGGCTGGAAAAACAAAGGCAAAACCCCTGAAAAACTGGCAACAGGCGATGGGTTCGGATTTGCGCCTGATAGTTCTGGCATGGGACGGGGCGGTTCCCTATACCGTATTTACCAAGACCGCTTGCGGGCACTTAATGCCGTCGATTTTGGCGATCTTTTACTGCATAACCTGACGATTTTTCAAAACTACCCGGACGTGTTGGCCAAGTATCAAAACAAGTTCAAATACCTGTTAGTGGACGAGTACCAAGATACCAATGTTGCGCAATATTTATGGCTGCGGCTTTTGGCGCAACGGGCGGATAAATCCGAGCAAAACCTGTGCGTTGTCGGCGATGATGACCAATCTATATATGGGTGGCGCGGTGCGGAAGTAGATAATATTTTACGCTTTGAAAAAGACTTCCCGGGCGCAAAAGTGGTGCGTCTGGAACGCAATTATCGTTCAACCGAACATATATTAGGCGCGGCCTCGTGCCTCATAACCGCCAACCAAGACCGGCTAGGCAAGACATTGTGGACGGACGAAGAAGGCGGCGAAAAGGTCGTGGTTTCCGGCGTCTGGGACGGCGACGCCGAAGCCAGGGTTATCTCAGGTGAAATTGAAAACTGGCAGTCCAATGGCCGGCTCTATAATGATGTCGCCGTCTTGGTACGCGCATCACGACAAATGCGTGCATTCGAAGAACGCTTTATCGCGCTGGGTCTGCCCTACCGCGTTATTGGCGGGCCACGGTTTTTCGAGCGCATGGAAATACGCGATGCCCACGCTTACCTGCGCACCGTTCGGTCTGACACTGACGATTTGGCGTTTGAGCGTATCATCAACGTTCCCAAGCGCGGCATTGGCGCCGTCACTGTGCAAAAATTGCAAACGGCGGCGCGGGCCATGGGAGTTTCACTAGAAGCAGCCACCAGACAGATTACCAAAACCGACGAAATTCGCGGCAAAGCCCGCACGGCGCTACGGGCGTTTTTGCTCGACATTGATCGGTGGCGCAGCGCCGTGCCCGATTTACGACACACGGAACTCGCCGAGAAAATCTTGGATGAAAGCGGCTACACCGCTATGTGGCAAAACGCCAATATGCATAATGGGGATCCCAAAGCAGACGGGCGGCTCGACAACCTAAAAGAGCTCATCCAGGCCATGGGCGAGTTTGACACGCTGGAAGGCTATATGGACCATGTTTCTTTGGTTTTGGATATGGAAACCGGCGGGGCGGACGATGATAAAATCAGCTTGATGACCTTACACGGCGCCAAGGGGTTAGAATTTCCTTTGGTGTTTTTACCCGGCTGGGAAGAAGGTTCATTCCCATCACAAAAATCATTGGACGAGAGCGGGACGGCGGGCCTCGAAGAAGAACGCCGCCTTGCCTATGTCGGGATCACACGGGCCCGCGAACGCGCCGAAATTTACTTCACAGCCAACCGCCAAATTTACGGCCAATGGCAAGCCAGCATCCCTTCGCGGTTTATTGATGAGCTCCCACCCGAACATGTGGAGGTTAAATCCGATACCGGATATTTTGGCAACCATAATGGTAATATGGGCAATGCAGCAGGCGGCTATACGGGTGTATCGGAAAGCTTTGTCGAGAGTTTCGACAAAACGCCGCGTTCTCCCGGTTGGCAGAGGTTTCAGAAAAACAAAACTATAGAGGGCACGGCAACGCGCAAACCGATCTCGCATTCTGGCAGAGACAAAGGCAATAGTTTCAAAGTCGGCGAGCGGATTTTCCACCAAAAATTCGGATACGGACGTATCACCAGTGCAAGCGGTAATAAACTGGACGTAGCCTTCGAAAAAGCCGGCAATAAAAAAGTCCTAGACGGCTTTGTCGAGAAGCTTTGAAAAGAGATAAGGTTTAGGCTCTGACCCTAAGCACTTAAAAACCTCTTGACGCCGCCTTAAAACTCCCTCATTTTAGAAATTCATCAAGACCAGTGGAGGGATAGGCCCTTTGAAGCTGGAGCAACCAACAAAATGTGAAGACATTTTGGAAAGGTGCTAAGTCCTTCGGTGACCTGTTTTCAGGTGCTGACAGATGAGGAAAGCCAAGCCAAATGGTGGCGCTTTGACTTAATTCTGTTACATACCGTGTCTTGGCAGCTACGCTCTCGCTTTTTGTTTCTGTGAGATGATTGCAGGAGCGGTCAATGGCCCATGATGTAGAAGTTTGTTTAGGCGATTTTACTTTGGAGCACGGCGGTGTTCTTAGGGATGATGTTGTGCGCGGGCGGTTATACGGGCCAAAAGGCGCACCAATAATTGTTGTCCCGGGGGGCATATCGGCATCACGGTTTGTAGCGGACGGCATTGACGGCAAAGACGGCTCTGGTGGCTGGTGGTCGGATGTGATTTATCCCGGCGGACCGATTGATTTAAACCATGTGCAAGTGCTTGGCTTTGATTGCGCTCCGGGCGCGGGCAATAGCGAAACTCGTTTAACCATTACAACTAACGACCAAGCCAAACGATTAGCGGCTCTGCTTGATCATTTGAACATAGAGCGCGTCCACAGTTTAATCGGCATGAGCTACGGCGGCATGATTGCGCTGGCTTTTGCGCAAAAATTTCCAAACCGCGTAGAGAATTTATGTATATTTGGCGCGGCGCACAGGCCTTGGCCTATGGGTGTGGCTTTGCGCGGCATCCAGCGCCGTACCATTGAATTAGCGACCAGGCTCGGTGAGCCGTTAGAAGGTTTAAAGCTCGCACGCGAATTGGCTATGACGACATATCGTTCCGCCGAAGAGTTTGGCGAACGGTTTTTGGCAACCCCAAATAAGGACACGACCGCCCCCTTTCCCGCCACATTTGATGTCGGCGATTATCTGGAATCCAGAGGGCGGCATTACAAAAACATCATGCCAGTAAACAGGTTTCTGGCACTTTCGGAATCCATAGATTTACATACTGTCGACCCTGCTAAAATCCATGCCCGAACAACCCTCATTGCAGTGCGTTCGGATCAATTGGCCCCGCCGTGCGAAATGCAGGCATTGTGTGACGCGCTGTCTGGCCGTGCTGAACTGCATGTCATCAATAGCATTTATGGTCACGATTCGTTTCTGAAAGCTACCGATTTATTGGCACCAATATTGTCTGATTTCGTAGGAGGGTGTCGTCGTGCCGCTTAACCAACAAACTGAATGCGTCAATGCCGCCATTGGCCAAGATCAAGCTTACGGTGCCGTGACACCGCCCTTATACCTAAGCTCTAATTATAAGTTTCCCGCTTACGGCGAGATGGGAAAATATGATTACGGGCGCGGCGGCAACCCCAACCGAGACGCTTTGGCAGAAGCAATAACCAAACTAGAAACTGGCTGCGGCGGGGTGATAACATCATCGGGCATGGCGGCTATAGATTTGGTACTGAACCTTGTTCCATATGGCGGTCTGGTTCTGGCACCTCATGATTGTTACGGCGGCACTTATCGTTTATTGCTAAGCCGTCAAGAGCAAGGAAGATTTCGGGTCGAATTTATCAACCAAACTTCCAATAACGCGTCTAGCACCATTCGCGCCAAAAATCCGGACTTGGTGTTCATAGAAACCCCAAGCAATCCCCTGATGCGCCTAAGCGATATTTCGGCCTTATCCTCAGCCGCGCACGACATTGGCGCATTAGCCGTCTGCGACAATACTTTTTTATCGCCCGCCCGCCAAACGCCTCTCACTCTAGGCGCCGATATTGTCTTGCATTCGACGACAAAATTTATCAATGGCCACAGCGATGTTGTCGGCGGCGCTGTGGTTGCGGCGCGTGAAGACATAGCCGAAAAGCTAGCTTGGTGGGCCAATTGCACAGGTGTGACCGGGGCACCATTTGATAGTTTCCTGACCATACGCGGGTTGCGCACCTTGCATGCCCGCATGGACGTTCAAGAAAAAAGCGCTCGCCAAATTGTTAAATATCTGCGTGGGCACCCATCCGTAAAATCCGTACATTACCCTGATGGTCAATTGGCAAAAAAACAACAATCAGGACCTGGCGCCATGCTGAGCTTTGAATTAAATGCCCAATCGGACACCTTAAAATACTTCTTCGCTAACACGGGAATTTTTCAATTTGCAGAAAGCCTTGGCGGTACGGAAAGTTTGATTTGCCACCCAGCAACGATGACCCACCGCGCTATGACGCCTGAGCAAAGAAATACCGCCGGTATCAGCGACACTCTTGTGCGCATGTCGGTGGGTATGGAACATAAAGACGACCTATTTGCTTCCCTCACTACAATGATTTTAAACCTACAAAAAGCCGATTAAGTCATGATTATTGAAGAAACCAGACATGAGAGACATGTTCCCAGTGATGGGCACCACCCCGTGCCTGGAACGCGCACCCGTGCGAGCGCAGGCGGCGGCGAACACACCAAAATTAGTTTTGAATTTTTCCCGCCCAAGACCGAAAAAATGAACGCAGGTTTGTGGAAATCCATACAAAAACTGGAAAATCTTAACCCCGATTTTGTATCGGTAACCTACGGCGCAGGCGGTTCAACACGTGAGCGCACTCACCAAACTGTCGCACGGATTGCCAAAGAAAGCACCTTAAACGTCGCCGCACATTTAACCTGTGTGGGTACGGATAAAGCCGAAATCGACGAAATTGCCCGCGGATATTGGCAAGCGGGTGTACGCCATATTGTGGCTTTGCGCGGCGACCCCGTCGGCGGCCTTGGCGCACCTTATAGGCCGCACAAAAATGGCTATGCCTATGGCAGCGACCTTGTCGAAGGGCTTAAGAATGTCGCAGATTTTGACATATCTGTCAGCGCTTACCCAGAACTACATCCCGAAAGCCTTAATTGGGACGACGAACTTGATAATCTGAAGCGCAAAATTGATGCGGGGGCGACACGGGCTATTACGCAATTTTTCTTCTCGGCAGATACATTTATGCGTTATCAAGACAAGGCGCTAAGTGCAGGTATCAAAATTCCCATTATTCCAGGCCTTATGTTGCAGCCCAATTATCGCGGCCTATGTCGCATATCGAAATTGTGTTATATTTCTATCCCGGATTGGTATCACAATTTGTTTGAGCCTCTGGATGATGACCCTGAGACAAGGTTACTTCTCACAGCGTCAACCGCAGCAGATTTGGCAGCGCAATTACGTGCACGCGGCGTGGAGCATTTTCATTTCTATACTCTAAATAAGGCTGATCTTGCTTATTCCACCTGCCAGATATTGGGTGTGAAAGCGGAAAAACCTAAAAAGCAAAAGGCAATAATATCATGACTATTTGGCCTAAAATAGAACAGGCAATCAAAGACCGTATTCTCATTCTTGATGGGGCTATGGGCACGATGCTGCAAGCTTATAAATTTGACGAAGCTGCATTTCGCGGCAAAAAATTTGCCGATTGGCCGACACCCCTGCGCGGCAATAATGATTTGCTCAACATCACCAAGCCAGACGCGGTTCGAAAAGTCCATGCAGACTTTTTCAAAGCAGGCGCTGATATGATTGAAACCAACACATTTAACGCAACGACCATTAGTCAATCTGACTACGGGCTGTCCGAACATGCGAGGGACATCGCAAAAGCAGGCGCTAAAATAGCCCGCGCTGCCGCTGACGAATGGACACAAAAAACACCTGACAAACCCCGTGCCGTATTGGGGGCAATTGGCCCCTTATCCAAAACTTTATCCTTGTCCCCAAAGGTCGAAGACCCGGGCTTTCGTGATGTAGACTTTGACCAGGTCGTTATATCTTACAAAATTCAAATCGAAGCTATGTGGGATTATGTAGACGCCCTGCTCATTGAAACAATATTTGATACTTTAAATGCCAAGGCGGCCATTTTTGCAGCAAAAGAAGTGTTCGCATCGCGCCATAAAGAGCTGCCTTTAATGATCAGCGGAACCATTACTGATAATTCCGGGCGGACGCTTTCTGGGCAAACCGTAGAAGCTTTTTGGTATTCAATTGCCCACGCGCGGCCCTTTGCCGTCGGGCTAAATTGTGCATTGGGCGCCGAAGAAATGCGGCCCTATGTGCAGGCACTGGCCAAAATTGCGGACACGCATATATTGGCTTATCCCAATGCGGGGCTCCCCAATGCCTTTGGGGAATATGTCGAAACCCCGACCCATATGTGTAATCATATCCTCCCGTGGGCCCAAGACGGGTGGGTCAATATTGTTGGTGGATGTTGTGGATCAACACCCAAACATATTGCCAAATTAGAACAAGACACCAGCGAGCTTGAACCGCGAAACATCCCAGATATAAAGCCCGCGCTTAGGCTTTCTGGGCTGGAGCCATTCGCATTGGGTGCATCATGAGTGCGTCAACGGGATTTATCAATATTGGCGAACGTACCAATGTCGCTGGTTCGGCGCGCTTTAAGCGTTTAATTGTTGACGGCGACTTTGCCGAAGCATTGTCTATTGCCCGTCAGCAGGTCGAAAACGGCGCACAAATTATCGACATCAATATGGACGACGGGTTGATTGACGGTGTTCGCGCCATGACGACTTACCTCAATCTGTTGGCCAGTGAACCTGACATAGCACGCGTTCCGATCATGTTAGATAGCTCTAAATGGGATGTCATCGAGGCTGGGCTTAAATGTGTGCAGGGGAAATCTGTTGTCAATTCCATTTCTTTAAAGGAAGGCGAAAAACCATTCCTAGAACAAGCCGAGCTGGTACGTAGATACGGCGCTAGTGCGGTCATTATGGCGTTTGACGAAGGCGGGCAAGCAGAAACGGCCGATCACAAATTTGAAATTTGCAAGCGGGCCTATGATTTATTGACGGCGTGCGGTTTCCCGCCCCAAGACATAATTTTCGATCCAAATATTTTCGCCGTAGCGACAGGCATAGAAGAGCATAATGATTATGCCGTGGCCTTTTTTGAAGCCAGCAAACGGATTAAAAAACACCTCCCCTATGCGCGGATTTCCGGTGGGCTTTCCAATGTTAGCTTCTCGTTTCGCGGCAACAATCCCGTGCGTGAAGCCATGCACAGTGTGTTTCTTTATCACGCTATCAAAGCGGGTCTTGATATGGCCATTGTCAATGCGGGGCAATTGACGATTTACGATAGAATACCAGATACGCTCAAAACCCGCGTCGAAGATGTAATCCTTAATAAACGCGAAGATGCTACAGACCGCCTATTGGAAGTGGCGCAGGATTATGCTGGCGGCAAAAGGACATTAAAAAAGACCGATCTTAAATGGCGCAAGCTGGCGACTGCCGACCGTCTGTCCCATGCCCTCGTTAACGGTATCACCAAATATATTGTTGCAGATACTGAAGAAGCCAGATTGGCAAGCGAGCGACCATTGCATGTTATCGAAGGGCCGTTGATGGACGGCATGAACCAGGTAGGGGATTTGTTCGGTGCCGGTAAAATGTTCTTACCACAAGTGGTGAAATCCGCCCGTGTCATGAAACAGGCCGTCGCGCATCTCTTGCCATATATGGAAGAAGAGAAAAAACGCCTCGGCACAGAAGATATATCCAATGGTCGGATTGTCATGGCGACGGTTAAAGGTGATGTTCACGACATTGGCAAAAATATTGTCGGCGTGGTTTTGCAGTGCAATGGCTATGAGGTCATCGATTTGGGTGTCATGGTGGCCTGCGAAAAAATCTTGGAAACGGCAAAAGAAGTTGACGCAGATATTATTGGCCTGTCCGGTTTGATAACACCGAGCCTCGACGAGATGGTATATGTGGCCGGCGAAATGCAAAGACAAGGCTTAAACCTGCCTTTGATGATTGGCGGTGCGACCACAAGCATCACCCATACGGCGGTAAAAATCGCGCCTGCTTATTCCAAAGACAGTACCATTTATGTACAAGATGCTTCACGGGCCGTCGGTGTTGTCACCAACCTGCTTGGAGATAATGCAGAGGCTTTCAAGCAAGACACACACACCAAGTACAAAAAAGCCCGCGCCGCCCATGCCCGTGCACAAGGCGGGCGGAAGCGCCTTTCATTGGCGGATGCACGCGCCAATAAATGTGCGCTCGATTGGGATGGCTACAAGGCCCCAAAACCCAGTTTTTTGGGTGCAAAAACCTTTAAAAATTACGACCTGAACATTGTGCGCCCCTATATAGATTGGACGCCGTTTTTTGCCACGTGGGAGCTAAAGGGTCGTTACCCAGATATTCTTCAGCATAATGTTTACGGCGAAGCAGCGCGGGGTTTATACCGAGATGCTGGGGCTATGCTGGATAAAATTTTATCGGAAAATTGGGTGCAAGCCCAAGTAACGCTTGGCTTCTGGCCTGCGGTCAGTACAGGTGATGACATTCAATTGTTCTCAGATGAAAGCCGAAAGAACGAATTGGCCGTTCTGCATACTTTGCGTCAACAAATGGTCAAATCAGAGGGGCGTAATAATTATGCCCTTTCGGATTTTATTGCCCCTGAAAATATCAATCAAGATTATATTGGCGGCTTTTGTGTGACGGCTGGCCTCGGAATAGACGGGAAGGATGAAAGCAGTCGTGTCCGTGATTTTAAAGCTGCCGACGACGATTATTCCGCCATATTATTCCAAGCTCTGTGCGACAGATTAGCCGAAGCATTGGCCGAGCATTTACACGAACGGGTTAGGCGTGAATTTTGGGGCTATGAGAAATCCGCTCGCTTCGGGGTCAAGGGCTTGGTGGCAGAGGATTATAAAGGCATTCGTCCTGCGCCCGGCTATCCGGCGCAACCTGATCACACTGAAAAAGCGGTTTTATTCAAACTGCTCGGCGGCGATTGCCCAGAAGAAACAATGGGTGTGAAACTTACCGAAAGCTTCGCAATGCAACCAGCCTCAAGTGTGTCAGGATTATATTTTTCACATCCAGACAGCCTATATTTTGGTGTCGGGAAAATTGAAAAAGACCAAGCCGAAGATTATGCACTGCGCAAAGGGATTGCATTATCAGAAGCCGAGAGGTGGTTAGCGCCAATATTGAATTATGACTGACATCCTCACCACGCTTGCGGGGGAGGACAAATCAAGCCACATCCTTCAAGGGATGTTCTAACCGTTCCAGCATTTCTTTGGGCACGATTTGCACGAAGTTATCGCGCTCTATATCCCAGTCGCGAATGATGACTTTAGCAAATTCGGATCCTGTGTTTTTAGCGTGGGCGGCGATCAAAGATTTGCACGCCGCTTCCCAATGGGCGCTATCAAAGCTTTGCCAGACAACACTATCCGGATTGACTGCTTTTTCAAAATTTCCGCCTTGGTCATAGACAAATGCCATGCCGCCAGTCATGCCTGCCGCAAAATTATCACCTATGGTACCAAGTATAACAACGGTGCCCCCCGTCATATATTCAAGACCATTTGTACCACACCCTTCAACCACGGCATTTGCGCCAGAATTACGCACGGCGAAACGTTCTCCCGCTCGACCAGCTGCAAATAACGCGCCGGACGTTGCGCCGTATAAACAGGTATTGCCAAGTATCGTGCTGGAATGGGCATCTATTTTGCTGCCGCCTTGCGGACTAAGGAAAATCTCTGCGCCGGATAGACCTTTACCGACATAATCATTGGCATCGCCATCAACAATTATGCGCAAACCTTTCATGGCAAATGCACCCAAGGACTGCCCAGCAGAGCCGCGCAACCGAATGGTCAATTGCCCGTCAGGCAGGCCCCCGACACCAAATTGGCGGTAAATCTCGCTCGATGTTCGTGTGCCAACAGCACGGTTTGTGTTATGCACGGTATACACAAGCTCGGTTTTTTTACCATAATCAAACAATTGCTTGCCGTCTTTCAGGATTTGAACATCCAGACTATCGGGTACGTCGATACGGCCTGCACGGCTATCTTTTACGGGGTTTATACCGATACGGGTCAACACACCGTTAAGGTCTAGGTCATCCAAATGTGTGGCTCCACGCGAAACTTGTGACAACAAATCTGCACGGCCTATGATTTCCGACAGGCTCGTGGCTCCAAGAGATGCGAGAATTTCGCGAACGTCTTCTGCCATAAATGTCATGAGATTGATCACGTGTTCCGGTGTTCCAGTGAATTTTTCGCGCAAATCTTCATCTTGGGTGCATACCCCAACCGGACAAGTGTTGCTGTGACATTGCCGCACCATCAAACACCCCATCGCCACAAGTGACAATGTACCAACCCCATATTCTTCCGCGCCGAGCATGGCGGCGATGACAATATCACGCCCGGTTTTAAGACCACCGTCTGTACGCAAGGTTGTGTGATCGCGCAATCCGTTCAAGCTTAAGATTTGGTGCACCTCTGACAGGCCAAGCTCCCACGGCACGCCTGCATATTTTAGGCTGGTGTTGGGGGACGCACCAGTGCCGCCGTTATGGCCAGCAATTAAAATTGTATCTGCTTTTGCCTTGGCGACACCCGCAGCAATCGTACCAACGCCAGAGCTTGCCACGAGTTTTACACAGACGCGCGCAGACGGATTGATTTGCTTCAGGTCGTATATGAGCTGCGCCAGGTCCTCGATAGAATATATATCATGGTGCGGCGGGGGGCTGATAAGGGTCACGCCCGGTGTCGCGTGGCGAAGTTTTGCGATCATTTTCGTCACCTTAAAGCCGGGCAATTGCCCACCTTCACCGGGCTTGGCCCCTTGTGCAACTTTGATCTCTATTTCTTTACAATTGTTGAGATATTCTGCTGTGACCCCAAAACGACCTGATGCAATTTGTTTAATTTCCGAGTTTGCATTATCCCCGTTTCGCGAAGGTTTGTAACGCTTGGGATCTTCGCCGCCTTCCCCAGAAACCGAACGCGCCCCAATACGGTTCATGGCAATATTAAGTGTGCCGTGAGCTTCGGGCGAAAGTGCGCCTAGCGACATGGCTTGGGTCAAAAACCGTCTGCGAATTTCATTGATATTTTCAACACGTTCTAAGGGTACAGGTTTGCCTAGTGCATTGAGGCCAAGCAGATCGCGAATTTGAATGGGGCCTTGCCCGTTTACCATTTCGGTAAATTTCTTATAGGACTGATAATCATTTGTACGAACGGCAGTTTGTAACAGGTTTATCATATCTGCGCCGTAGGCATGGCGCTCACTTCCTGAGCGTTTGCGGTAAAACCCACCAATGGGCAGATTTGGTTTTTCAGGTGCAAATGCTTTTTTGTGCTGACCCACTATTTTTTGCTCAAGGCCCGATAAACCAATGCCGGAAATCCGCGAAGTCATGCCGGGGAAATGTTCGTCTACCAAAGAGCGGGATAAGCCAAGAGCTTCGAAGTTATTGCCGCCCCGATAGGACGAAATCACCGAAATCCCCGATTTGGAAATGATTTTCAAAAGCCCATTATCTATAGCAGTCGTGTAGTTTGCCAATGCCGTTTTCATATCTACACAAAGCGTTCGTTTCTGGGTCAGTTCGGCCAAAGTATCTTGGATTAAATACGGATTGATCACAGTTGCCCCTGCACCGATAAGAACGGCAAAATAATGTGTGTCCAGACATTCTGCTGAACGTATGATTAAAGAGCAATTGGAACGCAGGCCTTGTCTGATTAGGTGCGAATGCACACCACCAACACATAAAATTACGGGAGCTACCACATTATTGGGACCAAGCGCTTCGTCGCTGAGCACAATATTTTCAATGCCTGCCCGTACTGCTTTTTCTGCCTGTTTGTTGATCCGTTTTAGTACTGATTTAAGTGCACTGCCTTGGTGCGCGCCAGGTTTGGGCGGTTTAAATGTACAATCCAGAACCACTACATTATCCTTGACCATTTTTATATAATTATCATACATGGCGTTGGTCAGCACTGGGCTGTCGAGCACGTACATTTCACCTTTTTGCGCGGAGGCTTCATCAGGTGCGTCGGCCAGGATATTCCGCAAATTGCGAAACCGGGTCTTTAACCCCATCACTCGTGTTTCTCGAAGGGGATCAATAGGCGGGTTTGTTACTTGTGAAAACTTTTGTCTAAAAAAATGTGAGAGCGGGCGGTATTCGTCTGATAACACCGCAAGCGGTGTATCGTCACCCATAGAGCCAATGCTCTCTTTACCGTGTTCGGCCATGGGCTTTAGAATAATATCTATATCTTCACGAGACCGCCCACTGGCTAAATGCGCGCGCATCAATGCCGCACCTGTAAATTTTGGATTAGTTTCTTCGCCGATTAGTTTTTCGTCCAATTCGTCTACTTGCTGCAACCATTTATCATACGGTTTGGCCCGTGAGAGTTCATTGATGATTTGATCGGAATCAAAAAATTTACCCTCTTCCAGATTAACTGCAATAAGCCGCCCGGGTTTAATGGCACCTTTTGAAATTATGGCGTTTTCATCCAGCGGGCATATGCCCGTTTCTGAGCCCACGCTTAAGATACCACCATCCGTTATGGCATAACGCAATGGGCGCAATCCGTTACGGTCAAGCCCCGCCATGACCCATTGACCATCATAACCCACCAAAGCCGCAGGGCCGTCCCACGGCTCCATTACTGCATTGCAATACTCATAAAACGAACGCCAATTGTCTGGCATAAGCTCGGTTCGTTTGGAATAAGCTTCGGGGATAAGCAATGTTTTTGCGAGCGGGGCAGGGCGTCCGGCGCGGACTAATAATTCAAACACCGCATCGAGTGCCGCTGAATCTGATGACCCTTTTTGGATGACCGGTTTTACATCTGCAGCCCGAGAGCCAAAGGCGCTCGACGCCATTTTTATTTCATGGTTTTTCATGAAATTTGTGTTGGCACGCACGGTGTTGATCTCGCCGTTATGGGCGATCATCCGAAATGGATGAGCAAGCCACCACTGGGGAAATGTATTGGTGGAATAGCGTTGATGAAATAAAACGGCACGAGACGTAAATAATTCATCTTGTAAATCTGGATAAAATGTATCGATTTGCTCGGCCAAAAACATGCCTTTATAGGTAATAACCCGGCCAGAGAGCGAACACACATAAAACCCCGGCAATGCGGCTTCAATGGCGCGTTTTTCGATGCGGCGGCGGACAATATAAAGCTCGCGCTCACGTTTGGTTGCATCCCACGATTTAGGCGGCCTAAACATAACTTGCTCAATGGCAGGGCGCGTACTGGCCGCTTTATCACCAATTATACTGACATCCAGCGGCACTTGCCGCCAACCATATATATAACAACCTGCGCGCAAGAGCTCAGACTCGACGATTGTCCGCGCGGCATCTTGCGCCGTAAAGTCTGTCCGCGGCAGGAAGACCATGCCAACAGCAACCAATGCTTTTTTTGCCTTGTGGCCTGTTCGCGCAACTTGTTGGCGGAAAAATTCTTGTGGAATATCCAGCATAATCCCTGCGCCGTCCCCTGTCTTACCGTCTGCGTCAACGGCGCCCCTGTGCCAAACATTTTTCAAAGACTTTATCGCAAGTTCTACGATATCGCGGCGCGGCTTTCCGTCTATGCTTGCCACGAGACCAACGCCACAGGCGTCATGCTCGTCAGCGGGATTATATGCACCTGATTTGATGAGGCGCTCTTTGTTTTGTTCGTAAGTTTGTTGCCAATTTTCCATTGTCATATCTCTATTCTTCCGCCGCACACATACTTTGTTCTAGTAAATATTTATGCATAGCCATAGCGGCATCGCGGCCTTCACGAATGGCCCAAACCACAAGGGAGGCACCGCGCACGATATCGCCGGCGGCATACACACCAGCTATGTTGGTTTCAAAGCGTGTCGGATGGGTTTTTATGGTACCGTGTTTTGATAGTTTTATTTCAGAGTTTAATCGGTGCATGTCTTCAGGGGTGAAACCAAGTGCCTGTATCACCATATCAGCTTTCACATCAAATTCAGAGCCCTGTATTGGACTAACGGTTTGACGACCCGATCGGTCAGGCAAGCCTAGGCGCATCTTTACGGCGCGTACTTTTGTTATTTCGCCATTTGTATCATGTATTGATTGCGGTGCCGCCAACCAATTAAACTTTACGCCCTCATCCATAGCGTTTTTGGTTTCGCGGGCACTGCCCGGCATATTGGCCTGATCACGCCTATAAAGACATGTGACAGATTTTGCATGTTGGCGAATTGCGGTGCGCACACAATCCATAGCCGTATCACCACCGCCGATGACAACCACGTCTTTGCCCTTGGCCGTTTCCATCTGTACTTTGTCACCTAAGCCAAGGCGGTTTGAATGTGTAAGATATGGGAGCGCTTCTATCACCCCCTGTGCGCCGCATCCTGGAACTTGCAAAGCGCGGGATTTATAAACCCCGGTCGCCACGAGGATAGCCGCATGTTTAGCCTGCAAGTCTGCAAAGCTAATATCCGTGCTAATATTCGGGTCAACATTCGTGTCTACATTCGTGTCTACATTCGGGCCTATATTCGTACCAAGGACAAATTTCACACCACCTTTTTCCAAACGGTCAATGCGTCTTTTGACGATTTTTTTATCGAGCTTAAAATTGGGAATACCGTACATTAATAACCCGCCCGCGCGGTCATGGCGATCATATATGCAGACTTGCCACCCTTGTTCCCGCAAAGCTTCTGCGGCTGCAAGTCCGGCTGGCCCTGCGCCAATAATCCCGACCGAAAGAGCGCGTTCATTCGCGGGGCTTATCGGTGCTACCCAACCGTTTTTCCAAGCATTGTCGGTCAAGGTTTTTTCAATCGCGCCAATGGTAACCGCGCCGTGGCCTGATTTTTCGATAACACAAGCGCCCTCGCACAATCTGTCTTGTGGACAAATGCGGCCACATATTTCGGGCATAGAATTGGTCTGAGCCGAAAGCTGATAAGCTTCTTCCAGTCGCCCTTCGGCACTTAAATACAACCAATCTGGTATATTGTTTTGCAAAGGGCAGGCAGATTGGCAAAACGGAACCCCGCATTGGGAGCACCGCGAAGATTGCTCTTGGGCCTTTGTTTTTATATAATCCGCGTAAATTTCACCAAAATCTTCAGCGCGAATTTTGGCATCACGTTTAGCCGGCATTTCGCCGTCAATCTCAATAAATTTCAACATAGTTTCTGATGATTGTTTGGACATATTAGGCTTTCAAAAACATTTGGTAGGCTGGATTGTTGGTTTCATCACGCAGCGTAAAACCTGTGCTTTGCAAGCTGGCCCTCAGTTCGGCTTTATTGTTTTTGGGGGTCTGAAACCCGCACAAAACCTGACCGCTTGACGCGCCGTGATTGCGGTAGTGAAACAAGGAAATATTCCAACGATTGTCGAGTGCGGTCAGAAAATCCCGTAGAGCCCCGGGGCGTTCGGGAAACTCGAAACTGTAGATATGTTCTTCGCCCCGCGCCGAAGATGTGCCGCCTACCATATGGCGTAAATGTTCTTTCGCCAAACGGTTGTGAGACATATCTGTCACCTCCATGCCCGCAGCCCGAACATTGTCCATGACCTTTGCGCCTTGTTCAGGCGTCTTGATCTTTATACCGACAAGCACATGAGCCGTTTTCTGATCTGCATAACGGTAGTTAAATTCACTGACGGCATGATTGCCCAGAGCTTCGCAAAATTTCAAGAATGATCCAGGTTTCTCAGGCAGGGTGGCGCTAAACAGAATTTCCTCGCCCGCGCCCAATTCCGCCCGCTCTACCATATGGCCGATGCGGTCAAAATTGACATTGGCACCAGAAACTATAGCTATGCAGTCGCCGCCCGCTCTGTTTTCATCTTTCAAAAGGCCTGCCAGAGCCAGCGCCCCTGCTGGTTCAACCACTGTGCGGGTTTTCTCAAATATGATTTTTACTGCTGCGCAAATTTCGTCATTGCTCACGAGGACGCTCTTTGGTGTAATTTGTTTGGCCAGGGCGAAAGTCGTCTCGCCAATTCGTTTAACCGCGACACCATCGGCAAATCCGTCCACAACATCCAAAGTCGTAGGTTTGCCCGCTTCAAGGGAGGTTTTCAGGGTTGCTGCGCCCTCAGGTTCTACCGCTATCATTTTTGTATCTGGGCTATGGACGTGCAGATATGCGCCGATGCCTGCAAGCAGGCCGCCGCCGCCGACACCAATATATATGGCCGCAGGGTTTGGGTTTTGTTGCAAAATTTCTTTGGCGACACTTCCCTGCCCTGCAATCACATCTGGGTCGTCAAAAGCATGGATAAATGCCGCGCCTGTCTGTGCGGAAAAATCCCGTGCTGCATCATAGGCCGCATCATAGCTGTCCCCGACCAATCTTGTCTCCCCGCCAAGTCTGCGTACCGCCTGTGTCTTTATGTCCGGCGTGGTGACAGGCATGAAGATAGTGGATTTTATCCCCGCATCACTTGCCGCAAAAGCGACGCCTTGTGCATGGTTGCCGGCACTGGCACAAACCACACCACGGTTTTTTTCTGCGTCTGTCAGTTTGGAGATTCGGTTAGCCGCGCCGCGAATTTTAAATGAAAATACGTCTTGTTGATCTTCTCGCTTTAGCCAGATGTCATCGCCAATCGCATGTAAGTCCGTGCGCTTAGCCAAAGGATAAACTTTGGCCGTATCAACCCTATCTGCAATGGTTTTCAAATCATGGATTGACATTATTAGCGACCCATTCCCCTATATTGGCTCCAACGTCTTGTGTTGATAAAGAACCACCCAAATCTCCGCTCACCCGCCCCGCGCCCAAAGCCGCTTCTACGGCGCTTTCTATTGCGCTGGCTTCGCGCTCAAGTTCGAAACTTGTACGCAGCATCCACGCGGCGGATAAAATCATGGCTATGGGGTTGGCTTTGCCTTGTCCGGCAATGTCTGGTGCGCTGCCGTGTATCGGTTCGTACATGCCGGTTCGCCCCGCCCCTAATGAAGCGGACGGAATTACGCCCATGGAGCCGCACAGCATGGAGGCTTCGTCGGTTAAAATATCACCAAACATGTTTTCGGTCAGAATAACGTCAAAATCCCGTGGCCGTGTCAGCATATGCATGGCCATGGCATCAACCAATGTGTGCTCAAGTTCAACATCCGGGTAATCTTTGGCGACCCTGGTTACGACCTCCCGCCATAATCTGGATGTTTCTAAAACATTGGATTTATCCACCGAAGTGACCTTGCTACGCCGTGTACCCGCCATTTCAAAAGCGCGGTGTGAAATGCGTTCAATCTCAAGCTCACTATAGCGGCATTCATCATATGCGCTTTGATTGTTTTTTTGGGACTTATCCCGACCTTTATCGCCAAAATATATTCCGCCTGTGAGTTCTCGCACCACTACGAAATCTACGCCTTCAAGGTATTCAGGCTTTAGCGGTGAGCTTGCAATCAATCCTGCAAATGGCTTGGCCGGACGCACGTTGGCGAACAGTTCCAGGTCTTTGCGCAATTTCAGAAGTCCGCCAAGTTCGGGCCTGTCACTGCCCTTAAGATGATCCCATTTTGGCCCGCCAACAGCACCGAGTAAAATCGCGCCTGTGCGCTTCGCAGATGTAAGCGTATTTGATGGTAAGGTTGTGCCGCATGCATCTATCGCCGCCCCGCCTATGAGATGTTCTTCGATTTCCAGCGTATGACCAAATGTATGTGCCGTAGCATTTAAAACGGTAAGCGCCGCTAGCCCAACCTCTGGTCCAATGCCGTCGCCCGGAAGATATGTGAAATTTATGTTCATGAGACCATCCCCACGCCCCGCTCATACCGTCGCAGGCCGGTATCCACTGTGAAAGCTGAAAGATGGACTCCGCCCTTCGACGGGGTGAGCGGAATATTGGGGTTGTTATCTTTCTTATACATTTCGCGCCTCATATTTGGCAATCGCCGCGTCTTGCCCCAGTAAATAATCCAACTCGTCTTGGCCTGCGAGCAAGCAATGCCTCGAGAACGGGTCTGTTTTAAACGGATATGTGCCGCCGTTTTTTGGCAAGCGGACTTCGCAGGTCTCCAGATCAATGGTTACATCTACACCCGGATTATCGAGCAACCATTCATGAGCGGATGCCTCTATGACGATAGGAAGAAATCCGTTCTTCAAAGAATTGGTGTGGAATATATCGGCGATCTCTGAACTTATCACGGCGCGTAACCCATAATCCATCAACGCCCAAGGCGCATGCTCACGCGATGAGCCACAGCCAAAATTATGCCCGGTTACCAGTATTTGACAAGCCTTGGCGGTATCTGAATTGAGCGGGTGATTATTTTCCTTACCGTCCGCATCATAGCGCCAATCATTAAATGCCAATTTCCCCAAACCTTCGCGGCTCGTCGTGGTCAAGAACCGCGCCGGAATAATCTGGTCGGTATCAATGTTTTGCGTCCGCAGAACCAATGTCTGGGAGGTCAGTGTTTTAAAGGGTGCAAAACTCATGATAATCCTCTCGCATCTGTAATCACGCCCTTAACCGCACTTGCCGCAGCCGTAGCGGGGGAGGCCAGCACCGTGCGCACACCCGGCCCTTGCCTACCTTCGAAATTACGGTTGGAGGTAGAGACAATGAGGTCGCCCGGCCTCCCGATATCGCCGTTCATGCCGATACACATGGAACAACCCGGTTCACGCCACTGCGCGCCTGCTTGCAAAAATATTTTATCTAAACCTTCGCCTTCGGCTTCGGCTTTCACCTGTTCAGACCCCGGCACGAAAACCGCAGTGACACTTTTCGCCACTGATTTTCCCTTGAGGATTTTCGCCGCAACACGGAAATCCTCAATCCGCGAATTTGTACACGATCCGATAAATACCGTATCTACCTTAGTGCCTGCAATGGCTAGGCCGGCTTGCATATTCATATAGGTCAGCGCTTTTTCGTTTTCTTGCGGGATAGTTCCGTCGATAGGCATAGCCATACCGGGATGGGTTCCGTAAGTCACCATGGGCTTGATGTCTGCAGCATCAAGACGGACTTCCTTATCATAAATGCAGTCAGGGTCGGAAGCCAGAGAAAGCCAATCCGATGCCGTTTGCGCTAAATCATCTGGGGCCATAACTTTATCTTCAAAGTATGCGACAGTTGTCACATCAGGGGCAATCATCCCGGCCCGTGCACCTGCCTCTATGGACATGTTGCAGACCGTCATCCGCTCACTCATGCTCATGTTTTCAAAGCATGTGCCGCGATATTCAATTACGTGACCCGTACCGCCGCCGACACCAATATTAGCAATAATTGCAAGGATAACATCCTTGGCCGATACGCCGTCCGACAGTTCGCCGTCAACCCAAACACACATGGACTTTGGCTTACGCATAAGGATACATTGGCTCGCCAACACATGCCCGACCTGGGTGGTGCCTATACCAAAGGCAAGCGCCCCAAATGCGCCGTGGGTCGCCGTATGACTGTCGCCGCAGACAATGGTCATTCCCGGTTGGGTCGCGCCCAATTCTGGCCCCATGACATGGACAATACCACGATACGGACTGTCCCAACCATGGGTGGTGATGCCGTGGGTTTTGGCGTTAGCAAGCAAGAGGTCAACCTGTTTTTTCGCTTGTTCGTTCACATAAGGCCGGGAGCCATCTTCGTTCAAAAGCGTCGGCGTAGAGTGGTCAATTGTGGCTAAGGTTAAATCTGGCCTACGCACTTTTAACCCCCGCTCCTTGAGTACAGTAAAAGCCTGCGGCGTTGTCACCTCATGGATCAAATGCAGGTCAATGAACACGGTCGCAGGCTGCTCGTGTGTCTCAAAGCTCACCACATGGCGTTCCCATACCTTATCAAACAGTGATTTTTGTGTTTCGTTAGTCATCAGTGTTGCGCCGCTATTCTTTGTTTGTTGGTTAAGTAATAAGTCTCAAATGCTATGTTAAATTCTTCATTGGGATTGTCATAGCTGCCTTCATCACAACGAAAAATATTAGCATAGGGAGCCAAAATTTTTATATGTGAAAGAAAATCAAATAGAGAGGTAATCATATCAATGGTCCATTCATCGCCCATCCGGTAGTCAAAACTAAATTCCCCGTTGCCTTCCAAAGCAAAAGTCAAACATGGCAGCTCATGGCCATTGATCTTAAGACCCTCCAGGCTGTGTCGAAATACCTGTATAATCCCGCGGTTGTGTAACTGTATGGCGTCAAAATAATCTACGTGTATAGTTTGGTCGGTTTTTAATTCTATACATTCTAACTTTCCTGAAGTGCTCGTTTGGGCAAGTACCCAATGATAAATATGTTCAACATCATTAGGCTTCAAATTCTCAACATAGATATCTGGCAATGAGCCATCATCTGTCTGAAACAGTCCTATAATATCGGTTATGTTTATTTTTGTTCTACCCATCAGTGTTGCGCCGCTATTGGTTGTTGGTTTTTTCCGTTCTTATTTTTGGTACGCTTTGCTCGTCTTTCTATGCGGTTTATCACATCAAGATAGGCCCGCGCGGTTGCCAATATTGTGTCCGTAGATGTGCCGCGCCCGTGATAGCTTTCGCCGTCTTTACTGACGCGGATATCGGCTTCTGCCATGGCGTCTTCTCCCTCGCTGACACTGCGTGCAGAAAAACTGTCCAAATGCAAATCGTGTCCGGTTAGCTCATTAATTGCCAGCAACACGGCATTAACAGGCCCGCCCGCGCATTTGACCATAGAGCGTTTGCGCCCGTCTTCGTGGCTTAGCCGGATAGTGGCTTCGGGTTGGTTATTCCCATCCGAACCGGCGCTAACATACAAACTATCGATGTCCCAAGGCCCCGCCGCGCCAATAGCTTCGCCCAACAACAAAGCCTCTATATCGGCGTCGAACACTTCTTTCTTCTTATCGGCCAAGGTTTTGAAATCCACAAACACGGACTGCAATTGGTTTTCCGACATGCTAAAACCGAGCTTCTCAGCGCGGTGCTTGAGCGCTGCCCGCCCGGAATGCTTTCCGAGTACTAAATTATCCGCTTCAAGACCGATATCTTCGGGCTTCATAATCTCGTAGGTTTCGCGGTTGGCGAGCATGCCGTGTTGATGAATGCCGCTTTCATGAGCAAAGGCATTAGCCCCGACAATGGCTTTGTTGCGCGCCACAGGATTACCCGTGATGGATGCCAACATTTTGGATGCCATGTTGATTTTTTGCGTATTAATCCGCGTGTCAAGCCCGTAGAAATCATTCCGTGTCCGCAGCGCCATTGCCACTTCTTCGAGGGCGCAATTGCCCGCCCGCTCGCCAATACCGTTCAGCGCACATTCAATTTGTCTGGCCCCGCCGCGCACCGCCGCCAAGGAATTGGCGACAGCCAGACCAAGGTCGTCATGGCAATGGGCCGAAAATACAGCCCGCGCCGCACCGTCCACTTCAGTGGTCAGAAAATGAAACAAATCGGTGATTTCTTCGGGCGTGGTATAGCCGACCGTATCGGGGATATTTATCGTGGTCGCGCCTGCAACGATAGCATGTTCGACCACGGTTTTCAGGTAATCCCGCTCGGTGCGAATGGCGTCCTCACAGGAAAATTCTACATTGTCTGTGTATTCAAGCGCCAGTGTGATACCGGCTATGGCTTTGTCTATCACTTGGTCTTTGGTCATTTTAAGTTTGTATTCGCGGTGCAAGGGCGAGGTGGCGATAAACACATGGACGCGCGAATCCTTGGCGGCTGCGATAGCTTCCCCCGCCGCGCGGATATCACCCGTATTACAGCGCGCCAGCGAGCATATAGTCGTGCCTGTTATTTCCCGCGCAATGGTTTGCACGGCCTCGAAATCACCCGGCGAAGCCACAGCAAATCCGGCCTCAATAATATCCACACCAAGGTCAGACAAAGCCCGCGCCATACGCAGCTTGCCGCCGCCGTCCATAGAGAAGCCGGGTGCCTGTTCACCGTCGCGGAGGGTAGTGTCGAAAATTTTTACATGTTCGCTCATTTTATTCGCTCCATATTTATATCGCTCACGGCAGTGCGCAAAAGCGCACGCCTGCGCGGGGGCGCGCCATGTGGCGCGGCGGCCACTTGGCCTTGCCTCGCTTTGCTCGGAACTTCATCAGTGTGTATACCTGTATTTTTTACTGTCAACTTTGGGTCGTGTACCGAGCGAAAGCGAGGCAAGGGCGACCGCCCGTCGGCGCTCATGTGCCGCGCCCGCTCAGGCGTCAGCGAAGCTGACTTGCCGTGAGCGACATACCTCATGCCCACTCCGCGCGTGATCTGCGTCCAATTTTCTCCGCCGAGACTACATTATAAAGCCGCTCCAATTGCTTGCAGAGCGTGTTGAGATTGCGCGGGCCACCGAGGTCTTCGATGGCCACCAGTAAATCAAAATCACCGTCGACGCGTTGTGTACAATGGACATCACGGTAGTCATATCCACGCCGTTCAATGGTCCCGAGGGTTCTAAGCAACGTCCCCGAAACATCGTGGAGCACAATCTTCAATTTTCCGGAAACACCGGAACGTTCAAAGGTTTTATCAGCTTGTAGGGTCATGCGTAACTCCGATTTTTTTAGCTATGAACATTGTGAGCAACCCAATACCAAACTTGGTAAATGCTCCAGACAAAATTCCAATGGTTGGTATTAGCAAATCCTTTGTAATACCTGTACTCGATATTATATCGTCAATTATTGCCCAAATTAGGCCTATGGAAAATATTATCAGCAATATACCGCAAATAAATATTATCAGCCGCAAGACAGGCTTAATGCTTGGAATGTATAAATTTATTTGCTCATATTTCAGTGCTGCAAGTATACAAAGGCCTCCCACCAAAATATTTACAGCAAAATCCGATACATACATCCAACCGTATCTACGCCATGCAAACGGCCCGTCAAATCCCTGTAATCCCCAATCTTTGAACGGTATGAGGTGAACCGCGGCAGGAACAACTAGCAATATTCCGACACAATATAAGAAGAATATTAGTGCGCGATCCATCTCATCTCTCCTCTAAAACCCGCTCACTCCCGCGCAGGCGGGAGTCCAGTTTGATTTCCAAGATGGATACCCGCCTGCGCACCCCAAGGGCACTTCCAAGAGGGCGGCGGTATGAGCGGCGTGTGGCGTTGTTTTTTGGTAATTGGGTCATTCGAATATCTCTGGGATTGTTTCTTTCAGGTTGGAAAGATATTTTGCTGCCACCAGACAAAGTATGGCTGGGGCTAGATGCATCGGGCTTTCAATAATGACGCCAAATAAAAAAAAGCGCGATGTGTCATTTAGAATTTCTTCGGAAGCGCCTAACTCCACAGCCTTTTGCAAACGCAAGGCATTGCTGGCAAACGCTTGTAAAACATAAGCAATCAAGCCCGCGTATCCGGCAAATAACAATAGTTTTCTGATGGCTTGAGTGTTCATGGGGCAACTTCCGGATTTAACATATGTGCGCCAAAGAAACACAGCGCAGATATTGCCAAATTATCAAATAGACCAGCAACTGCGCGGATAATAACCAAGCTTGGTTCCTGTGTAGCCGTTTCAATGCTTTGGGGGAGATTGAAACCAAAATAAATCATTGTGCCTGCGCTCAGCAAAGCAAGGACTGGTATTGTCCACCCAAAAAATAATAAAACAATACGCAACATCTTAATTCACCTTTCCATTCCCCAAAACCCGCTTTTATCCTTTAGGGCACCCCTGTGCATACAGGGGTCCATCTCATGCCCTGCAATGGATGCCTGCATTCGCACCCCAAGGGCACTTGCAAGAGGGCGCAGGTATGAGCGGGACGAGGAGGTGTTTGAATGTGTATACCTCATTCTACCGCTCCATCATATCTGCATTGCTGCGCCCCGGTGGCACTAACGGCCAGACGTTTTCTGACGGGCTAATCTTTACATGCATCAGGATTGGGGTTTTTGCGGCTAGGAGTTTGTCTATGCCTGCGTCGACCTCGTCTTGTTTGGTAACAGTGAACGCGTCGATTTGAAAAGCGCGGGCTAGGGCGGCGAAGTCGGGGTTGTCATAGAGGTCGACCTCGGAATAGTTTTCATCGAAAAACACTTCTTGCCATTGCCTGACCATGCCAAGCACGCCGTTATCAAGCAGTACGATTTTAAGCGGGATTTGATAGCGGTTTAAGGTCGCAAGTTCTTGGATGTTCATCATGATAGAGCCGTCGCCAGACACAGTAATTACTGTGCGTTCGGGACAACCAAGCTGCGCACCCAAACCCGCAGGCACGCCAAAGCCCATAGTGCCAAGCCCGCCGGAACTGATATGGTCATTGGGGTCGTCAAAATAACAATGCTGCGCCGTCCACATTTGGTGCTGGCCAACATCGGAGGTAATAATCGCATTTTCTGGGGCGCGGCGGGTCAAATCGTGTAATAATTTGGGTGCGTAAACGCCGCCGCTCTCGACTTGATTTTGCGCCGCTTCATACCCCCAAGCAAATTCGTTGCGCCGCCCATAACAAAGTTCGCGCCAATCATCGGCGCTAGATTTGCCCGGATTAAGGGCGGCGAGGTTTTTCTTAAGGCTACCCTCCAGCCAAATATCGACTTTGCGAAGTTTATTAATCTCGGCAATGTCGATGTCCATGTGGATGATTTTGGCCTTAGGGGCAAAGGTATCGAGCTTGCCCGTGGCACGGTCATCAAACCGTGCGCCTGCGACGATAAGCAAGTCTGCTTCTTGGACCGCAAAATTCGCGGCCTTTAGCCCGTGCATGCCAAGCATACCAAGAAAATGCGGGTGGTCGGACGGCATGGCACCCAGACCTTTAAGGGTCGAGACCACAGGAATTTCTGTGCGTTCGACGAGGGCGCGCAACTCCTGCACTCCGCTTCCCTGGGCAATACCGCCGCCAATATAAAATAACGGTTTTTTGGCGGCGCGTATCATGTCTTCGCAGATTTTTATATGCTCTGATGACCCCATTTCTGGCTTGACCTTTGGATAAGGTCGCCAACGGTGGCGCTCCTCGGTCGTCGCATTGGCTACATCTTTGGGCAAGTCGATGAGCACAGGGCCGGGGCGCCCTTCACCCGCAATATAATAGGCTTCTGCTATCATACCTGGGATATCAGCAGGGTCACGTACGATATAGCTGTGTTTGACAATCGGCAAGGTAATCCCGTAAATATCGACCTCTTGGAACGCGTCCGTCCCCATCAAATCAGACGGAACTTGCCCCGTAATACAGACTATGGGAACACTGTCCAAATAAGCATCCGCAATACCGGTCACCAAATTGGTCGCGCCAGGCCCGGACGTTGCTATACAAGTGCCGACCTTGCCCGTTGCCCGCGCATAGCCGATTGCCGCCATAGCGCATCCTTGTTCGTGTCGCCCAAGAATGTGCTTCAGCCCACTTCCCGGCAATACATCATAGACAGGCATGATAGCACCGCCTGGATAGCCAAATAGAATATCTACGCCCTGCTCCTTAAGGCTGTCGATGAGCAATTGCGCACCTGATTTTGCTGGATGCTTTTCTGGGTGTGTCATGACAAACAACCTTTATGTTTGAATGCCTCTCCAAAAATCCGCTCATACCTGCGCCCTCTTGCAAGTGCCCTTGGGGTGCGCATGCAGGTATCCATCTTGGAGGCTTGCGGGTTAAATTGGTCGCCCTGCGATAGACCCCTGCATGCGCAGGGGTGAGCGGAAGGAGAGGGAATATTATTTATATTTAACATCCTAGTTCACATCTTTGTCGATAACTTTGCCCGCCTTGATCCACGGCATCATGTTGCGGAGTTTTGCACCTGTTGTTTCGATCAAATGGTCTTGATTTTGGCGACGACGAGCGGTCATGGACGGATAACCATGTGCGCCTTCCATAATGAAGGATTTGGCATATTCCCCGTTTTGGATATTGGCAAGAGCCTCGCGCATTGCGGCGCGGCTTTCCTCGTTGATGACTTTGTTACCCGTGACATATTCACCGTATTCAGCATTGTTGGAAATGGAATAATTCATGTCGGCAATGCCGCCTTCATACATCAAATCGACGATGAGTTTAAGCTCGTGCAAGCATTCAAAATACGCGAGTTCAGGCGCATACCCGCCCTCGACCAAAGTCTCAAAACCCATTTTGACCAGCTCGACCGCACCGCCGCAAAGGACCGCCTGCTCCCCAAACAAATCAGTTTCGGTTTCGTCTTTAAATGTGGTGTGGATGATGGCCGTGCGTCCACCGCCTATGGCTGATGCGTAGGACTTGGCCAGCTCTATGGCGTGTCCAGAATTGGCATCTTGAAACACGGCGATAAGGTCGGGAATACCGCGCCCGCCTTCAAATTCGGAGCGCACCGTATGACCTGGGGCTTTGGGAGCAACCATAATCACATCCAAATCCCGGCGCGGCATGATTTGTCCGTAATGAATGGCAAAGCCGTGACCAAAGGCCAGCGCGGCTCCTTCTTTAATGTTTGGCTCTATGTCTTCGCGGTAAATCTTGGCTTGATATTCATCAGGCGCCAGCACCATGACAATATCTGCACCCGCGACGGCGTCGGCAGGTGTTTTAACATCCAAACCATCAGCAATAACTTTTTTGCGGGTGCCAGAGCTTTCCAGCAGGCCGACGACAACGGATACGCCACTGTCTTTCAAATTGAGAGCATGGGCACGACCTTGAGAGCCATAGCCAATAATGCAGACTTTCTTGGATTTGATAATCGAGAGGTCGCAATCTTTATCGTAGGAAATTTGTAAAGTCATTATTTGGTTCTTTCTGTTGAAAATGGAAAACTTTTTATATCGCTCACGCTAATGGGGCTTTGCCCCAAGAGCTGCGCGGGCGCGGCGCATGAGCGCCGACGGGCGGTCGCCCTTGCCTCGCTTTGCTCGGTTATCTGTAGATTTATTGGCATCATGTTTTTGGTGCTCCTGCAAACGGAAAACTCGTCAACGCGCCTTTGGAGGCTGATCCGACAAGAGCCGCATATTTTGCGTAGGCTCCGGTGGGGTATTTTGGTGCAGGCGGTGTCCAGCCCTCGGCACGGGTTTTTAAATCTGCCGCGACATTTATCTCGCGGGTTTCAACGTCGATGGAAATCCTATCGCCGTCTTTTATGAATGCAATCGGGCCGCCGTGTGCGGCTTCGGGGGCGACATGGCCAATGACAAAACCGTAAGACGCGCCAGAAAACCGACCATCCGTAATCAAGGCAACATCATCAATCAGTTCTTGCCCGACAAGCGCAGCTGTCACCGCCAACATTTCGCGCATGCCAGGGCCACCTGCGGGGCCTTCGCCCCGGATGATAATGACATCGCCCTTGTTGATGCCGTTTTTCTCGACCACGGCAAAGCAGTCTTCTTCGCTCTCGAATACACGCGCCGGGCCAGAAAATTGCAATGCACCGTGACCGGCAAGCTTGGCCACACAACCTTCAGGGGCCAAATCACCATAAAGGATGCCGTATCCGCCGCGTGTTTTTACGGGATTGTCAAACGTCCGCACAGCTTTTTGTCCGCGCTTTTCAATCGCATCATCGACCTCTTGAAACAAGGTGCGCCCGGTAATGGTCGGGGCATCATTTAACCGCCCTTCCTCTTTCAAACGTTTGCCGACAAGTGCAGACCCGCCCGCTTCGTACAAATCATAGGCCATATATTGACCGCCAGGTTTAAGGTCGCCAATGACCGGTGTGACGCGCGATATTTCGTCGAACACATCAATATCAAAATCTACCCCCGCTTCGCGTGCAATGGCGAGTAAATGCAAAATCGCATTGGTCGAAGCGGCGGTTGTGGTCATGGCGGTGACCGCATTGCGCAAAGACGCTGCGTTAATCATACGGCGCGGCAGACGTTTTTCGCGCACGGCGTCCATTAATATCTCGCCGCACTTAAAAGCGGCTTCGTTTTTTGCGACAACTGTCGCAGGGATATCATTAACCCCCATGGGCGAAAGCCCCAAAAATGTCATGGCCATCGCCATGGAATTGGCGGTAAATTGACCGCCGCACGCCCCTGCACCTGGGCAGGCCGCTTTTTCCACAGCCTCCAGTTCGGCGGCGTCTATAATGCCCGACGCATGAGCCCCCACGGCTTCGAACACATCTTGCACGGATAAATCTTTGTCCTTTAGACGCCCGGGCTTAATAGAACCGCCGTAAATAACCAGCCCGGGGATATTCATCCGCGCCAGTGCCATGGCCGCAGCCGGAATGGTTTTATCACACGCCACCAAGACTACCACACCGTCCAGAGAATGACCGCGCACCGCCAGTTCAATACTGTCGGCAATAACCTCGCGCGACATCAAACTGGCCCGCATGCCCTCAGAGCCCATAGTAATTCCGTCGGAAATCGCGATAGCATTAAAATCGACGGGATAACCACCACCCGCGCGGATGCCCGCCCGCACGGGCACGGCCAATTTGTCCAAGTCCATATTGCACGGCCCCATATTGGTCCAGGTGTTGAACACGGCTATTACAGGCTTGTCAAAGTCCTCCGTGGTCATGCCGGCAGCCCGCATCATAGCACGTGCGGGGGCGCGGGCGTTGCCTTTTAATATGTGGTCACTGTTTTTTCTCATATCTTATCTCAAAAAAAAACCCGCTCTCTACAAGGGCGGGCTTCTAAAAATCTATGGTAAACTTTTAAAACCCGCTCACAATTCGTATGCTAATAATCAGCACCAAAAGACCCACGAGCAGGACTAATGAATTTATGCCTGTCCGTTTACTGGTATCAGCCAGAGCCACGACCCGTGTTTCTGTCATTATTCTCGCTTTTAGTTCAGCTTGCGGCTTCATGCTCATTACTCTGTTTAAACGCATTATTCTATTTAACTCTGGGTGCTTGTACGCAAGACGGGCGTGGGTGACAAGTAATAAATTGCGTGAGCACACCTTTATGTCCCTTAAAAGAAAATTTTTGCTTATTGAACATAATAATTAGGTATTATTTTCTACTTTGTTGAAATTAGATGGAAAACTTAGCCAAAGCCTAGCTTGTTGGCCCAAAGGCTCTTTCAAAGTTTCTCCGAAGAGCCGTTTCTACGTCTTGCATACTTGCTTGTATGCCCAAGGCCTCAAGACTTGTGACCCCGTGATCGGAAATGCCGCACGGAACAATGCCGTCAAAATGCGATAAATCAGGATTTATATTGATAGAAATACCGTGATAGCTGACCCATTTGCGAATGCGCACCCCTATAGCCGCGATTTTGGCTTCGCTCTTATCGGGCAAAACCACCCAAACCCCAACGCGGCCAGAACGGCGATCCGCCTCAATTCCAAAATCCGCCAATGTATCAATGACGAGTTGCTCTAGCCCAACCACAAAGCGGCGCACATCCCGGCCTCTTTTGCGGAGGTCAAGCATAAAATAGCCGACGAGCTGCCCCGGCCCGTGGTAAGTGTATTGCCCACCGCGCCCGGTTTTAAATACGGGAAAGCGATCAGGCTCGATAAGGTCGGCGGGGTTGGCACTGGTCCCCGCCGTATATAAGGGGGGGTGTTCCAGGACCCAAACACGTTCAGAACTTTCACCAGAGGCAATACCAGCCACCTTATCCTCCATGGCGAGTACGGCGTCAGGGTATAACACAGGCGCAGAACTGATGTGCCACTGCACAGGGATTTTTGAAAAAAGAATCGATGCGCGGCTCATACAAAGGATATGGACATAAGCGCAAAACAAATCAAGCCGCTCTCTTGATCCCCATCACTTATTCCCCCCCTTTGGTCGCCCAAACACATTTTTTACATGTGCGACAGGCCCCCAGTCTGTAACCTGCGTGTCCCTAAGGCCGAGCCTTTGCAGGTGCGGCAGGTGTGCTAAGACCGAGATGTCGCTCACTGGCGTGCTATTAAGGCCGAGCCTATGCAGTTGCGGCAGGTGTGCTAAGACCGAGATGTCGCTCACTGGCGTGCTATTAAGGCCGAGCCATTGCAGTTGCGGCAGGTGTGCTAAGACCGAGATGTCGCTCACTGGCGTGCTACTAAGGCCGAGCGTATGCAGTTGCGGCAGGTGTGCTAAGACCGAGATGTCGCTCACTGGCGTGCTATTAAGCCAGAGCCTATGCAGTTGCGGCAGGTGTGCTAAGACCGAGATGTCCGCTATTTTTGTACCGTCTAAATCAACGGACTGTAAATATTTTATATTTTTAAGCAGTGCCGTATCCGTGAAATTTGTGAGCGCCAAATTAAGCGCCCGTACATTGAGCGCAAGAGCGTCCGGCACAGGTTTGTTTTGCTTCAAAAGCTCTTCAGCCTCCGCCTCGGCAGCTTTTTGGATTTTAGGGTCAACTTGGGGAATGGGTGGTGGCACATCTAACTGCTTGAGTTTCTCGTCGATATTGTTGGTAAAATTCCGTAATATAGTCGTGATAAAAGCGCCTTTATTGACCTTAAACTTCTCCCATTCATCGTTGACGGATTCTGCGAAATCCAGTCCTATTTGTATGCTTTTTATGCCTTTTCGAATTATCGGTATTGTACCGCGTAGTCTGGAATTCAATTCGCGGCGAATTCTACTAGAACCGTTGGGGAATTTCAACTCGGCCCGGTTCATCAAATTCAGATTTTCCGTATCACTCAAAACACGTTTTAACCGGTCGCCGTTTGCGCTTCCAGGCTCAAGAATGTTGTGCACATCGTCTTTTGCTGATTGCAAGCTTGTTTGTAATTTTTCTGACTGAGCTCTAATAGCATGATAATCCAAACTCGCGATTTCTTCTGCGTCAGGTTCCTCGTCATATCCATCATATCCCCAAGGGTCATAACCCTCTGGGCTGTCTTCGCCGACCTCTTGTATCCTGCATTCTTCTAATGCACTGCCGATAACATTTTTTAAATCACCTGCATGCGCATCAAGTGGCTGTCCACGTTCAACGCCCGAAATATGTCTATCTGGCGCATCATTATTATCGCTCGGACTGTGTTTGAAATACTGGCGGCGCAGGCGCGCTAAGCGTCGATCCGCCGCGTGTAAAATCGGTCTGGATTCAACCGCAGTCCCGTCAGGCAGTTTTTGCAATGCCTCAAGCATGAACTGCAAAGGCTCATGCGGAAACTGGTTGGGGAGATTACTTGCCGATTTGTATGTATCTTCGAGCGCCAGTGCTTTTTCGCGAACCTCATTAAGTTCGGCCATAAGGGCAGGGTTTGGTTTTTCGTGGCGCAAAGACATATAGTGTTTATATGAGGAAGAACGCGCTAAAATCAAGTCTGAAGGAAATACGTGCATTTCGCACATTTCTCTTTGCAATCCGCCAATACTTTGCTACATCCGCGCTTCCTCAATGTGCGGCCGTGGCGGAATTGGTAGACGCGCAGCGTTGAGGTCGCTGTGGGGTAAAACCCGTGGAAGTTCGAGTCTTCTCGGCCGCACCAGCTTATCATATTTTGGTATGTGAGAAAAGAGACGGTAAACCGTCTTTATGATTTTATATGAGCGGCTGTTCATACTCACACAATATTGATTGTTATTTACCGCCAAATTATTGTAGCGTGTCTGCGGTACTTTCTAAAAAAAGCGCTTTGAGTAGCGAGGAAGATAATAGGGGTAATAATGAATATAAAACGCATTGCAAAATGGGTCGTAGGTATTCCGGTTGTTCTCATAACGGTCTGGCTCAGTACGCTTCTCTGGTTCAACGAGTTCCGCTACCGGATCAACAAGCCTTCTCCAGCATTGGCTGCAGCAATGGCTGTTGATATTTCAGAATATAAATGCCCAACGCCACCCGCATATTACGATATTGAAAGGCACCTGCAAGCAAAGAGTTCCGATATTGTTACAAGCGATGATATTATGGAGGTCTGGAAAACTGAAATGGTTGCGTTTGAAATTTGTAATCACTCATTTATGATACCCGCCCTAAAACTCCAAAAAAATATTAATACAGCATTGGAGCAACCGCTTGCGGTTAGTCAACGTGACGGCCTAATTAAGAAACAACGCATATTGGAAGAAGGGTTAGTTCCTGCGACCCGTATGGCAAAGCGTGCGAAAGAAGCCAAGGACATGTGGATACATGGTGAATGGCCGAAAGCATTTTTAGACGAATTAAAACGAGAAAATCCTGCTGACTATCAGTTATTAACAGGGAAAAATCCCGACTAGCAGCAAAAACACTTGGAGTTTTATTATGAACATACCGAAAGCTAAAATTTTTACTGCTTCAGCCATTGTGTGTGTCCTTATCGGGCAAGCAGCTCAAGCCAATAAGCTTGATCCAATGTGGGCAGCCATGAGGGTTGAGGCGAACATGCTTGGAGACCAAGCGGGAGAGGGAGACGCTGAAGCGTATAATAAGCTTGAAGCGCTGACCATAATGAAAGGGTATGCACCTTACAAACATAATGTAGCTTGGATTTATCAACACGGCTTTGGTGAGCCTTATAGTAGCATAAACTGTAGAAATCAGGTAAGGGGAACCTAATGTTCGTAATTATTAAGCGTTTATTGCTCTCACTGATTGTTATTGGCGGATGGAGTCTTGGCGTTGCCGCACAGGATTATGAAGCCATTAAGGCCTTGGCTGAACAGGGCGATGCAAGTGCACAGAACGATTTGGGGTTTATGTACTCCTATGGCGAAGGCGTACACCAAGACACCACAGAAGCGGTCAAATGGTACCGTAGGTCCGCAGAGCAGGGTAATGCGGAAGGGCAGTACATGTTAGGACTCCAGTATTTCAATGGTGATGGAGTGCGTAAAGATTATGTTCGCGCTTACCTTTGGATGTCCATAGCTGCGGCACGGGGAGACCCAATTGCAGTGTACAAAAAACCTCAATTGGCAAAACTCATGACCTCTGCGCAGATAACGGAAGCAATAGGGCTTTCCTTGAAGTGCTATGAGATAAACTTCAAAGGGTGTGAATGAGGGCGGCTAGTGTGCGGTAGATTTTGCTCTGGCGGGCGAAAGAAGCCATAAATGCGTGAACGCCAGTCAAGTTTCTAATTGGGTACGATGTAATTGATGGCAAAAAACAAACACCAAAATCAAACACGCTATCATCTCGTTGTTCAAAATGCGGCCAGTGGATACATCCTCAAAGACATAATAACCGATGATCAAAGTGAGCTATGTTATAGTTTTGACTTATTTGATCGCACAAAATATCTTGGATTTTCCAAGCAGGCCGCGACCCTTACAAGTGCTCGTTCTGGATTGTCGGTGACAGAATCTTATAAAATCTATAATACGTTTCGAAAGTTCGGCAAAACTATGGACGAATGTTTCGAATTTGATGTGACCATCAGCAAACTCTTAGAAGATTGAGCGCAGAGAGGAAGATTTAAGGAGTAAAACTTGTTTAGTTAGTCGTGTCACTTTCATATCCGGTGAGGAGCTAAATTTACGTTTTACGAACCTACTCGGGATGTTCGCTTTGACGTGTTCTAGGACATGAAGCCAAAGCTTACACCTATAATTTCACACGGAGTGCAAACTTGAAATCACCTAAGAATATGGTAAGGATAAATATAGTCGGCTTGTTATAGACCTGTCATTTGACGGCTCTGATTTAGGTGATGCCGGAATGAAAACAAACCATTTGCTGGTATGGCCACATAAGGGGCGGAAAGTTTTATCGCCCAAACCAAATTGGTGTGAATGATATAAGGGGTTTTGTAATGATCAGGTGGGTTTTTATTTTTTGCGTTTCTATTTTGAGTTTTTACTCATCAATGCTGCCTGCGAGCGCACAGGATGTTGGTAATGAACGTTTTCAAACAGTTTTATTAAAAGCTAAAGTGGGCGATGCGGAGGCTCAAACTAGTCTGGGGAAAATGTATTATTTGGGTGAGGGTGTGCCTGAAGATAAAGTAGAGGCGGTGAAATGGTTTCGCATGGCAGCAGAGCAGAGGCATACATATGCCCAATACTTATTAGGGCTTGTGTACGCAAAGGGTGAAGGGGTGCCTGAAGATGATGTGACGGCGGTAAAATGGTATCGCATGGCGGCAGACCAGGGGCATACGTACGCGCAATTCAATCTTGGGAATATGTACGCCAATGGTGAAGGGGTGCCTGAAGATGTTGTGACGGCGGTGAAATGGTATCGCATAGCAGCAGAGCAAGGACATGCAGATGCGCAATCTAATCTTGGGGTCATGTACGCCAATGGTAATGGTGTACCTAAAAGTTTCATAAAAGCATACTTATGGTGGACGTTATCCGCAGCACAAGGCGATAAAATGGCACAATCAAACAAATCAATATTAGCTATAAAAATGACAAAAGAACAAATTGCAAATGCTCAAGAACTCTCATCTAAATGCTTTGCTAATGATTATAAGAACTGCTATTAAACTCTCGCTCGCCCCAGACTAAAATCTGTGCCTAGGCGCTGACGTCAGACAGCCACAAATCAGCGAGCGCAAAATTCGGCATTTCTTAAAAGGGCGTACAGCGCAACATTTCAACAGACTGAAATTTCGTTATAATAACGGGTTTTTGTCTCTATAATGTGTGTACAAAAGTGAGTACAGTTTACGCATGATCGTAAAAACATATAGCAACTATTAGATTGATTTTATTAGGTGTTTTTGGTATGCAATGTTCAAGAGGAAATAAACACTCTAACCTCTCGGCCGCACCATAACAGACTCAAGGTCATTATCATTGCCCAGCTTACCGCTAAGTCCTTGAATTATTTGAAAAGGTAGGCTTGGGGAAACAGTTCTAAACCCCTCGTTTCGGCAGTAGGCTAATTGCCTACCAAAAGCGAGTTGAACCACCTTTCTTTTCTCCTCTGCGTTACCAGAAACCCATAACTTTGAAGGGTTTAGCAAGAATGCAACAGCAGTTCTAACTGACTCTTCATAGGGCTTCTTTTTAGAGGTGTCTTTTGTCAGTTTTTCGTTCAATGCCATCTTTTGCATCTCTAATGTGGCTATCTTGGTTTCATAGGCTTTTATGACTTTGAAATTGTCGGCCTCAACAATGCGGGTCAGGAAGCTGTCTATTGTTTTATCCACTGATTTAATATCAGCCTTGATGCCTTTGTGTTGATCTCGCCTGTGAGCGCGGAATTGCTCCCATGCGCGTTTGAACAGGACTTCTCCAATTTTGATAAGGCTTGGGTTAGGCTGGAGGTTTTGTAGAATACCGACAAATTCTTCTTCCAACTTATCCCGCTTGATGGATTTGCCGTAGCTGGCACAGCCTTTATGATGACAGAGGTAATAGGGATATGTTTTATATTGCCCCTTACCGGAGTTAGCAATAAAGGTTTCCCATGCAACACCGTAAAGCTCTTTAAGCTGGCTGATGTCTTGAGCAATGATAAACAGCTTCACCCCAAACTTTGCGGTTTCTCCTGCTACGCGTTTAATGCGCTCCATCTTACCCATTAGGGGGAACTCATCCATTACGAATAAAGTCGAGTGCTTGGGTTTTGGGATAGTTAAGTCTTGCGCCGCATCAAAAGCCGCATTGAACAATAAGCGTATGTTCTGCGATTGTTCATAGTTTTACGTGCCAGTGCGCTACGTAATTATCGTTTAAAATCAGATAAGTAGATAATATTTGATCGCTTGCCAAGCTAGGGATTCATGTTTTTGTACAATTATAAATCCCTTATTTATCATATAGTTAGGTACTTTTGCATCAAGGCTTATTTTGTACTGGCGAGTAAATGGTGTGTGAAATTTACCTAAAAACCTATCTGGCGTTATAAAACCCGCTATGGGTCAATCGGAAGCCTTTATAAAAACATCTTCCAGATTGTGTTGAAGAAATATCCTATTTTGGCTTATCTCCAAAAGACATTCCGGTTTGTGCCGTTAGTGTTTTCATGAATTCTTTGAGCGGGCTAGCCCAAATATTTGAGCGGAGCGGGTAGGCCTCGTCTCCAGAATAAATGATGTAACGATGTTTGATGTTGAGATCATCACAGGCAATATAAAATCCTTTGCCTAGTTTAGGTGCTGAGCTTCGTTTAATCTCAATGGCTATTTCCGGTTTGCCTCCTTTAGCAAGAATGAGATCAATTTCTGCTCCGCTTTGGGTTCTGTAAAAGTAGGGCTGATAGTTAAGAGGTGCGCTCTCAGCAATGATATTTTCAATAACAAACCCTTCCCAGCTTCCGCCAACGACGGGATGCCCTAACAAATCATCAAGAGAAGATAGATCAAGTAAGGCATGTAATAGACCGCTATCTCTGACATATATTTTGGGGGACTTCACCAGTCTTTTACCGACATTAGCATGCCACGGCTGTAATCTTCTGACCAATAATAAATCAACCAGTATATCCAGATAGCGTGTTATGCTGTGCCCATTTGTGCCGAGGCTTTTGGCTAAAGAAGCTGAATTTAATAGTCCGCTTTGGTAATGAGCTAGCATTGTCCAAAAACGTCGCAGCGTTTCCGCCGGAACTCTAAATCCAAATTGAGGAACATCACGTTCCAAATAGCTTCGGATTAAATCAAGTCGCCATTGTAAGCTGATAGATTCGTCAGCAGATAACAAACTTTCAGGAAACCCACCTTTTAGCCACAACTCAGTTTCTGATATTTCTGGGCTTGCGGTTTCAATCTCCACAACGCTTAATCCGGCAAGCTCTGCGTAAGCAATTCGCCCTGCTAGGCTCTCACTCGTTTGATTTAGTAAATCCAACGATGCCGAACCCAAAAATAAGAACTGACCAGTACGGTGTCCGGCACGTCGACGCTTATCAATTATACCTCGCAAGGGGGCGAATATTTCTGGCGCTCTCTGGACTTCATCAAGGGTGATCAATTTGTCTGTATAATGCCCGGTGAATAGTGCAATATCGCGGACTTGATCCAAATCTTTGGAGTTTTCCAAATCACGGTAAATACCATCAAGCTCATCCGTCACCTGAAGCGCAAGCGTGGTTTTACCCACTTGCCTCGGCCCGGTAATGACCACAGCCGCATTGTGCTGAAGGAGTTTTAACACCCGATTATGCAATTTACGTTTTATCATACTTGTAATTATGATGATTACCGTCAAAAATGCAAGATTAATTGAGATAATTTTGCATATAAAACCAGATATGCAATTTGCTTGTAATGTGCATATTGAACAATTTCGAGTTTACCGGAGGCTCCTAATCTATAGTAAAAGGATCCATTATGAGTAATACAATTTATAGCAAAATTTGTCCAACCAAGTTTGTACTGATATTGAGGTTAATACTTATTTCTTCAATGTTAGCGCCACCGTTGTTGAGAGCAAGAATTTTTTGACACATAGCCCGGTGCCGCATATCCGCCCCCATAGCTGAAATTTTTTCTTCAATAAGGTTGCGTTCTAAATTTTCCATTGTGTAATACTCCCTACAAAAAGTAGCAATCTACTATAAATCATACATACATGGTAGCGTAACCGATAATTAACCTTACCATTCAGTAAACACTAATTAGTTTGGCTAACATTTTCGCTTAGTAAAGCTCACTTTTATATCACAGCTTGGCCGCAACGATGCTGTTACTTGTGGCTTAAGGTTTTCACATTCTATATGAATTTCAAATTTTCTAACAATTGTCACAATTGCCATCACTGCTTCAATAATAGCTAATGAAGCACCAATACACACTCTAGGCCCGTCTCCAAAAGGTTTGAATTGAAGGGCGTTGCGTCCAAGCTTTGGTTGACGCAAAAAACGATCCGGGTCAAAACTATTAGGATTATCCCAGTAAACACTCGACCGGTGCATCACATAAAGAGGGATTACTACTATTGCGTCTTTTCTAACGACTGTATCTAAAACTTGCGTATCAACAATAGCCTCTCTGCCTACGATTGGTATTGGCGGAAACAAACGAAGTGATTCATTTAGCACTGCATTTACAAATTTGAGCTGACTTATATGTTCAAATTTCACATCTTCATCACCTAGGACATCCTGAATTTCATCTAGAATTCTTTGTTGGGTGCCGGGGTGGGAGCCAATCAAATATAGAGCCCATGTTAGAGCAAGTGCCGACGTTTCATGACCAACAATAAAAAAGCCTATTAAATTATCGCGCTGTTCCTTTAACGTTAGAGAGCGCTTCGTTCTAGGATCTACGGAATGACTTAATAGCCCCACGAGGTCATCAACTTCTCTCTGCTCTTTACGTTCTAAGAGTAATTGATCGGCGGCAGTTCGCATCGTCTTTAAGGCCAAATAGCCCTTCAGGCTCAGTAGCCTAGGCAACCATTTTGGTCGTGGTAAAAAATCATCGATTCGGAGTGTGCCTGCCTCAGACACTGCCGTATAAGCGGCCCGCCCTAACTTTTCTCGGTCAACGCCTTTTGGGTCGCCTAATAATGTTTTTGCAAGAACATTGAACGTTAGTTTTGTCATTGCAGTAGCTAAATCAAGTTCGTTATTTTCACCCATATTACCAATGAACTCTTTTAGTGCCTCTGATATGTGTAAGCTTTGCGTTTTTAAATGCTTTTGTTGAAAGATGGGGGCGATTGTACGTCTCTGGGCTTTCCATTGTTCTCCGTGTACAACTATTAAACCTTGCTTAGTAGCAGGCTCCATTATTCTCTGATTTAACTCGGATTTTCTAAAATTTACTGCTTTCTTTTTCAAAATTGTATTAGCGGCCTTCGAGTTGGTAACTACATGCATTTTCACTGACAATAGTCCGTGTTGCGTGATACCCTTATTGTATACATTTGCATTAAACCCTTCCAAGGGGTTGCGTATAAATTTAATGATTGCCAGCAAACGTCCCTCACTGCCATTTAATGGTTTTGCATGAGGTGGGCGCCACAATTTCGCCTCTGAGTGTTTATTCAACAAGGTAATCATTTTTAAACAGAGGTGCGATCTTCATATCTGGTGTAGGCTTGGGCCAAACGAGTGGATAATCCTTGCTATATAGCGGTTCACCATCTTCAAGGTGATCAGTAATATATGGTTGAGGAATTGCGCCTGGCCGATCATAATATCTAATATCATCCCCACAATACCTAAAAGACATGGCGCGCCGAGTTTGGTCATTTGACATATTCCCTCCTGAACCATGAATAGTCATTACGTCATGTATAATAATATCCCCTGGATTGGCATCTATTGTAACTATATCATAGGCATCAGGATTGAGTTCAATATCAGGTAATTTAGGGTCTTGCGCATCCAGCATTGGTGTTTGTGTGATAAACAAATTCGGAGCAAATTGAGTTTTCCATAAGTGCGACCCTCGAATATATTGCATTGCCCCAGTATTCTTTTTCACCGGGTCTAGAGGAATCCATACAATGCAACACTTTCCCCCTTTTATTTGAAAGTACGTTAAGTCTTGGTGAAATGCGGTGCGTTGAGGCGTGTTGGGTGTCTTAACAAAGGTTGTATCTTCCCAAAAATTCAAATAACTAGAATCCATTAAATTAGCGCAAATTGATGGTAATTTTGAATCAAAGGCAACGCCTCTAATTTCTTTGTATTTACGCCAACCTGCCGCATCATAGAAAAACATTGGGTTATCACCCTCAATAGGTGCATTGGGAATATCTCGCAATGCGCGAGCATCTGGGTCAGACTCCGCTAAATGTTTATAAAGCTCAAGCTCAAAACGGTCAGCATTTCCAGCTTTAATTTCATCTGATCCCGACCATAATTGATTTGCCAATGACTCAAAATCATACCCGGTAGTAGTATCATTTAAACTAGATATTTGAGCAGCTACAGCTTTTTTTAAATCACTAATTTCATCCGAATTAAGCGCATTCCTAATTAAGAGATAGCCATCTCTTTGATATGCTTCGATTTCCATATCTGTTAGACAAGAATGTATTGTTTTAACTAAATTTCCCATTTATTCCTCCTTCAACATTGCTTCAGCGAAAACCCTTAACTGTTCAAAAATAGCATCTTCTACCTGTATTCTATATTTTGGGTGTCGTAAGTAGTATTCTATATCATTCATAATACTCTGACCATTTGCAGAAAGTTGCAGGTGGTTATCGACCGCTACAACGCCAGAGTATACCGCATCAGAACGTTTATATAGTGCCCTCACTTCAGAGATGCGCTCCCTTTTCTCGTTATCATTACTACTCTTCATTCACCCAGCCATTATTCTATGCTGCTTGCGCAGAATCGCAGATTGGTATATCGCTCAGTGGAATAGGGCCTTCTAGTTTACAAAACCTGCGAAGCCGCCGAACAGCCTCATTTGTTGTATCCATGATGGCTGCTATATACTCAGCGTCATCGTCTGGGTAATGTTGTGGAAGGCCGAGAGGTCTTGTTTTCCACACCACTATTGATTTTATATATTTAGATTTATTGGTTAACCACGTTAATTGTTTAAGACCAATACTAATAGCGTACTCAGTTGCGACCAAGCAAACCAGTAAATATAGCCGCACTTGCTGAGAATGAGTCAACTTTGATGCATCAACAATAAAGCGTGAAAATTCATGTATTGATTTGCCTTTGGGAACACCTGAGAATTCACATTGATGGGGAAATATTTCGCTTAATAGATGTGGTTGCACCGTTGGATTTAAACGCCCGCAGGCAACCATTTCGCTGTTTAGGTTGTATACCAATATATAAGTAGTGAAGCGAGTATCAAATTGATCTTTGTCCAGCCCCTTTTTTGCCGTCGGGATATTCCAACCCCATTGTTCCACTGCAACCTTATAACGCATACGATACATTTTAAGAAGCTCAGCTTCAGGAATTTCGATAGCTTGTTTGATTACGAAGTACATCACATAATCTCCTTTTAACTATGAAGTTAAAGATGATTATAGGAAGTGCAATACCCTCGAACGGGGGTATGTTATAATTAAGGGGGTTATGCTATGATTAAACCATTCCGAATTGCTGTAGATACAGCATGGGCACGATTCACAGTATTTAGCTTACATGCTACATTCTTAAGATAATCTTTTATAGTGTACTCATTAAGTCCTAAGATTTTAGAAATTTCCCAGTTGGTTTTTCCTTCGGCCACATAATGCATAATTTCATTTTCACGTTTGGATAGTTTGGCCATTGTGTATTCATGTTCATTACCATTTAATTTAACAATATGCATATAGCAATTTATTGATACTATTTCGATCATAGCTAAAACTTGAGGGTCAAAAGGCACTTCGTCTGCGCCTATTGAAACGCAGCCCATAGGGCCTATTCCTGTCGTTATGGGAAAAGCAATGCCATCATTGAAACTATAGTCGCGACTGTCTTCTAGTATTTTTTTTCCAAACTTAGAAGCGTATTGATAAGCTGTGGCCCAAGAAAAAGGTTTGCGGCTTTTTAGTAAAAATAGAATGATGGGGTCATGTTGCATGTAATCATTAGACCACCAGTGCTCCTTCCATTTATCAGGCCAGTCAGTAATAAATATTGGAGGACTCTCTAAATCAATAAGCATAGGATTAACAAGTTGGCAAATTGCTACTGAGTTAAACCCGTACATAGATACAAATACCTTAAACGCGGCTAAAGCTGCCTCAAGTGTTTCTGTATGCTCTATTTTATCAATAGCTAGGAGACCATCTTCAGTAATATTTTTTCCCATTATCACGCCCGTACCCACTGACTATCCCACCAAGCCATATTTATAAGTGTTTCATCCAATAGGAGAATGTTAGCATAAAAATTCGCTACAAAAAAGAAAATATTCTATAATTCTCGTAAATTATTATTAGTATAGCGCTTTTACGAAAACTTAGGTTAATTTTAAGCATCTTCATTCGGTATTCCAGCGAAGGCGACATTGTCGATACCGTCAAAAAAATATGAAACCTTGACGTCAAATATTTGAGTTAATCGCCACATCATAATAGCAGAAACTCGCATCGAGCCATTTTCCATACCCGTTATATCATCCAGCGATAAATTCAGTTTCTTTGCTAATTTTGTTTGTGACATAAGCTCTTTATTTCTAACTAGCTTCAGACGTAGCCCTATAAACTGATCAATATAGTTAGCGGTGGAGTTTTGCATGCGGTACACTGTCCTAAACAATTGAATATTGAAGGGTCTTTACAGTATTTTTTCAGTTTGGTATACATGTGTTTGTACAAATAATAAGAAATATGCACTTGTACTGAACGTCCAGCAAAATTTGATGTTACAAAACTCTCTCATACGCTAGAGGATTTGCATGACCGTCTTAGCGGCGTTGCTATCGAGTGTTTACCCTACCAAGACTTCATAAAGAAATATGACCGTGAGCACACTTTGTTTTATCTCGACCCGCCATATTTTAATTGTGAGAATGATTACGGTAAGGACATGTTTGAACGGCAGGACTTCGGACGCTTAGCAAGCCTCTTGTGCAACATTAAAGGTAAGTTTATTATGTCCCTCAATAACGTGCCGGAAATACGGGCAATCTTTGCCAGCTTCAATATTGAAGCGGTTCAGACAACCTATTCTTTGGCTCGGTATAATCGTACCAAAGCCGGGGAATTAATCATTAGCAATTATGAGTGATGCTGGCTTTTCCCGAAACATCATTGGCGCGTAATTGGCGTATAAAATCGCTATGTTCCGCTGTTGTTCATGGTTTTACGCTCTAGTGCGCTACGTAATTATCGTTTAAAATCAGATAGATGGATAATATTTGATCGCTTGCCAAGCTAGCGATTCATGTTTTTATATAATTATAAAGCCCTTATTTATCATATAGTTAGGCGTTTCTGCATCAGAGTTGCATTTGTACTGGCGAGTAAATGGTGTGTGAATTCACCCAAACAATGAAAGCTTTGCAAATCAAGTTCTTTTCAACGTCAGTAATGGTTCCATCATCCACTGTAGGAGTGTGCGACTATCTACAATTAGATCGCCTTGCAGGGTCATTCCTGTTTTGAGATCAACCTCGTTACCGTAGGCGCTGACTGTTTGCTTGTTGAGAGAAACAACCACACGGTACACGGATTCGCTCTGGCCAAATCCTGGAGGTCATGACCAAATCCATATCACTTGGTACTTGTGCTTGACCGTCTGCCGGGTGCCTACGAAGCAGAATCATGTTGAAGAGTATCGAGAATGCAAACCTATCGCTTTCAATAGTTGGCACTTGCTTATCAAGGCGAATTTCTGGTGCCAGCATCATGGCTTGCCCGGCCATAGTTGGGGCTGGTACGCTTGTATCGGCACAGGTAAAATTATCAAAGTCGATAAGATAGACTGAACCATCCGCCGTGATGATAATATTAGAGGGCGCAATATCGCCGTGGGCAATACCGTGTTCTTCTAAGATAGTGAATAGGCAAGCCAAGTGAAGATTGATCTCCATGTTTTCAGGAAAGGTGCGGTTATCGTTTTCCAAGTCATTACCGGTTGCCAAAGAGGCAAGATGGACAATTTCATCATGCCCATCCAAATTGGCAGCAATTGGTCCAGCCAAAAAAGGGCTTAGCAACGGTAAACAGAATTTAACCAATGCTTTGGTTCGCTCTTTTGCCTCTGGTGTCATAGGGAGCCGTTTTAGCACCAAGCCAATTTTTGGATCGCTAGTGAGAGCCACTTGCTCAACACGGCCTTGGCCACCTTGTCCAAACATAGAGTTTATGGGGTTAAGGATAATGCTGTCAACATCGTATGTATTAGCCATCTTACACCTCCTCATTTCGTGTGAGATGAGCCATGACCAAGGTCATATTGTCACTGTGCAGGTAGGCGTTTGTATCTGGATCACGAGCCGCTTCCAACTGCTCCAAGAAACGATCGGCCAGACCGCAATCGTTTTTGCTGGATAACGGCACGGAATAGATGTCTCTGTTTTCCGCAAAATCCTGATAGGGAAATAAATCACTTGCGCCGTCTGACATTAGCATCACCGTTGTACCCGGTTCTATTTGCAAACTGCCAGTCCGAGGCTCGATTTCACAACCCCCGCCAACATAGGCTCCGATAATATTACTTGGTTGCCCTAAAATATGGTGAGGGGTCTGAATATGGTTCACCATGCCGTCTGGCCAAATAGCGACCAAATCACCATCACCCAATGTGGCGTAGGTTAAAACATCGTCTTTGAGTAGGACTACTATGGCCGTGGTGATACCCTGCAAGTTCTTATTATTGGCAACTACACGGGCGTTGTTTATGGCACTTTTAACCTGTTTTCTAGGTGAACGCTCTTGGTTTTGTGGATTTTTTAAATCCTCAATAATAGCTTCAACCGCTGAACGCGCCGCTTCACCACCACCCTCAATACCGCCTGCACCGTCACAAACAACGAGGAGAATTTCGCCGGAGCTAAAGTGGTAAATGGCAAAATCATCTTGGTTTTCGGTACGAACTTTTCCGGTACGCGTGGCACCATCACGGTGCCAACGATAACCGCACCTTTGCCACCTATTGAACCAGAGAAGCATAGTGCCCCAACACACACAGCGCCACTTGGTGCATCAGATTTTTCAACGCCTCTGCCAGACCTGAAAATCAGTCGGCCATTAAAAATTCCAACCGGAGTATCGTCCAACAGCAAACAACATGTATTACTTGTGCGTGACCGCTCAACATCTATGAGCGGAAACAAAATCGATGAACTCAACCTGGCCAGTGTTGCGCTAAGCCAAATTTTGGCTGATCCACAAAACAAGGATGGTTTTTTGGTCAACATCATTGATTTTGATAATGGTTCCGAACGGCGTTGTTTTGCAGAATCGGCTGTTGGCTTAGTTGTACCAACCGCCATATCGCAAGGCGGTACCAATTTTGATAGTGCATTGATAGAAAGCATTCATACCATCGCAGAATTTAAGGCTCTGCCAAATCCTGACGGTTGGCACTATCTGCGTCCACAAATGCTGTTCCTGTCGGATGGCCAATCAGCTGTCGCAAATAAAAATATTCAAGATTTGCAAGAAATTGCCAATGTTACTACGATTGCTTATGGCAGTGATGCAGATACTAGCACACTTTCTAGGATAGCATCTGACGGACAAGTACATGTTGTTGGCACGCAAGGCGGTGAACTGCGTAAATTCCTTGCCGATGTTGGCCAAACACTAAGCATGAACTTGGCAACGGTAAGGTAAGCCCAAAAGTACTTACAATCAGGCAATGGCGGTTTTCCGTCGTTGTCTGCTGTTTGCGCACGTGGTAACTTTCGCAGGAACAAAATAGGGCGGTAAAATGCAAAACAAACCATTACCCAGAGTGACTACCAAAATCACTAAAAAGCAACTTGAAGAATTCCCTAAGTTAGGGAGAGGCGTTGATTTTCGGAGAAAGTTTTCCATTTTCAAACAATTCGGATGCTTTGGTACTAATGATAATGCTCAAAAGGATGTCAATGCGAGATTATATGATAAACCCAGCGAGCATTTTGAAAATATTATAAGAGGGAGGGCAAAATTTATACAAGAAGAACTGGATTTTTTCCGTCAATGCCTTGCATATATTTCCAACAAAGATTGTGCCGATTTAATTAGCGATTCTGAGCTTAGATCGGACAAATTGGATGTTTTATTTAGCAAATTATTCCAGCACAAAGTGGTTTTAGAGTGGGACGGCATCGATCCTGTTCATGCTCTCATGGGGTTAGTAATACCAAGGCATGAACTTTACCTAACTATTAAAGAACCTAAGACTAGGTGGGTGAAACTGGATTCGACACCAACTATTGAAGAAACTGTGGACGACGATATTGTATTGGAACCGGGCTATAAGTTTTTCCTCAATATTCAAGAAAATCAAATTAGTTTCAAAATTCATGGCAAACCAATTGTTATCGAATTAGGTTATTTTCCAAGTCGAGATGAAGATGGTCGTTCATTCAGGGGACAATCCTTAAGTACAGTTAGAAAAATGCCCTATTTATCAGATGAAGGTGATGGGGAAACAGATGAAAATTATTGGCAGTGCTCTTTGAAGGGCAACAAGCCATTCTATATTCAGGGCGATAAAGGGCGTTTCTTATTTTTGGTTATTGGAAATGCCGGAGCAGATATATCTCCACTTTTACCAGATGGAACTGACCCCTCTCGTATTACTGACAATGATTTGAAGTTTATGTTTGAGAAACTGGCCTTAAATGCAAGTTTAATAAACGACATCGCTTATGGCATGTTGAATTATAGAGTTTAGTCTCAAGTCTATCTATTGCGAGCTAAATTGCACAGATACCTACCGTGTGGAAAAAGAATTGCGATGATTAGCACAATGTGTTATACTTTGTGCAACAATAATATTGGAACTATGAATATGGCAAATACGACAGTCGGCATTCGTCTTGATGATGACACGCAAACGCGTTTGAAAAAGCTTGGCAATAGTCGGGATCGCTCGCCGCATTATTTGATGAAAGAAGCGGTGAAAACCTACCTCAAGCGTGAAGAGAATATTGAAACTGAAAAAGCCCTTTTGAAAGCACGTTGGAAACAATTTGAGATTACGGGTGAAACTCTGTCTCACAGCGATGTAAAAACATGGGCGAAGACATTATCTAAACCACAGACCTCATAATGGCGATTATCAAATGGCTTCCTGAGGCTCAAGATGATCTCAGGCGTTTATATGAATTTATTCTGCCCCATAGCCCACAGGCCGCAACTCGGGCTGTTGATGTAATAATTGAGGGCGTAGATGGTTTAAGCGATTTCCCTGAAACGGGTCATTTATGGGAACCTGATACGGACTATCGGGAACTGCCAATCCGTTTTGGTGCAAAAGGTTATGTGGTGCGTTACCGCCTATTTGAAGAGCAGGTCATTATTGCCAGAGTTTGGCATAGCTTAGAAGATCGCTAGGCTAGAGATTAAACTTCCAGCCCTAACTCTAATGTCATTTGGTAGGCGGTTTCTTCAAACCCAAACCAAGCTAAGAAATTCTTAAGGTCGTTTTTTATTTGTAACGGCTCACCGATATTAAACTCATATTCTTCCCGTAAATCTTCAATTGCATTGTAATGCGTATCAAAGAATTTGTGGGTATCGGTGTAGTAAATCAGACTACCAATCATACCAGATATACAGCCGTGTTGAAGCAGGTCTGAGAAGAAGCCTTTTATATCATCATGGTCTAAAGCTTCGCTAGCAACGGCGGCACGAAGTGAGTTAGGTTCAGAAGTGATAATATCCTGCAATTGCAGTTTACCCTCTGGCCAGCAAGTCAGTTCGTCCAGTGCATATATTGCGGCTGGCGGCGTTTTGGTAAATTTTGCTGTTCGGTCGGGGTGGCACAAAGACCGTAGGTTAAAGAGCATCGCAACCGAACCACGGGTTTCGCGGGTGTAAAGCAAAGCCTTACGCACAAAAGCATCTGCCAACCCATGCTTACCATAGGGCGGATTAGTGATGATATTCTTGGCGAGCGGTTTATCTGTCTTGAGAAAATTGACACCGCCTTTACCAAAGTCACGCTGGATTAAATCCGTAGACACAACAGAATACCCAGCGGCTTCAAGTTCACGGGACATATCACCATTACCACAAGCAGGCTCCCAGATGTCGCCATCAAAATTCTCGACAGACAGTAATGCCCGCGTGGCTTCAGGGGGTGTTGGGTAAAATTCAAAAGGTGCACGTCTTGGGCGCTTGAAATTTGAACGCGGTGCATCTGGTTGATATTGAGGCCGGGTTGAAAGTTTGCTCATTATGATTTGGGTTAAGAGATAAAAAGCACCGAGCCAGTCGCCGTTCCCTAAAAGCAACACGTCAAGGAGGAACTTTTGGCAAATCCTTGATGTAAGGCTCAGAACGGCAAGGCTATCGGGACTTTTTTGAACACCCAACCATAATGCCATCCAATCGGCTCATCAGCCATGATTGCCCAGATTTGTGCAAAATGGGGCGAATTGTTTGACGAAATAGGACGATCAGCGTATAATATAACTAAATATCTTTACTTGAAAATGAGACAACCATCACAGCGGCCTGCCGGTAGATTACCTCAAATTGATTTAGTGGCGACCAAAACGCCTGAAAATATGGTGGTTCACACAGAACTTGGTATCACTCGTGATCCGGTAGAGGGCATAGCTTTTGCCACAAAGATTCAAATCGCTGGTGTTGTAGATGATATTGTATACATGAGTGCTGAAGATGTTGGTCTGGAATGGCGAGCAGGCGATGGTAAAAAAATACCCCAAAGTGCTGAATGGGCTGATGGTGCTTACGTAGCAGTATCAGGATTAATTGGAAATGAGGATTATAACATACATGGGCAACTTCAAACGCGACGAGGGATTGCCAAGAACGAACGACAGGAAAAACATAGACTTACGATGGACGAGCCTGAGGGCGACTTAAAGGAATGGATGGCGCACCTTGAGAAAAGTCACGATCTCTGGGAGCGAATTAAAAGAGGTGCAAGCTAACAGCGGTCACTCATAGTTTAATAATACAAGAAACATAACCCAATCATGGGCGCATGTGATCTTAGTTGGATATATTGTTTCCTTAGAGAACAATTCACTATTGCAAAGCGTTTACGTTCATTGAAAATTATTTCAACAAGTGGTCGATGGAACAATTATGGTGTTTGAGGAAAAGCTGCGGAAAAATAGGGCGGTTGGGGATAGTGGAATTTTGAATGCACCACTCAAACCTGTTGGTGAGTTCCATCTATTGGCTATCGGAATTGACCATTACGGCAACTGGGGGAAACTTGATGCTGCTGTGAGTGACGTAGCAGAACTCTGTGCTCTTATGGAGGTTAGGTATGGGTTTAAACAAAGCAACATCATTACCATCCCAGAAAAAGAAGCCACTATTCCTAATTTTCACGATAAAATAAGAAAGTACCTACCTGAAAATGAAGATACAAAACTTGGTGAAGACGATTTTTTGCTTATATGGTTAGCTGGTCACGGTAATTATGATGATGGATCAGATCTTAGCTATTTCATTCCGGTAGACGGTTCAGAAAACTTTGTTGGCGGCGATTGGTTGGATTATGAACCTTTCAAACGGTACTTTAAAAATATCGAAGCACGACAAATTCTATTAATCTCAGATAGTTGTTTCGCTGCGGGTCTTCTAGGTACACGAAATAATAAATACAAACCGGAACCTCTTCCTAAAAACCACGCGTTAAGACAACTGCAAGAAAAAGGAAGACGCGCGATCACAAGCGGTGGGTTTCAGGAAGTTGACGATTCTGCTTTTGGTGATCACTCGGTATTTGCCTATGCCGCATTAAATGTATTGAGGCGCAATCAGAAACAACTTTTAAGCATGGAGGAATTCTTTCTAAATGTCTGGCTAGAGATTGATGAGGGTTTTGGACAAAAACCAGATAGGGGACGTTTGTTATCAGCAGGTTGTCAAGGTGGGGAATTTGCCTTTATTTTGAATGAAACAAGGGGGGATATAAAAGACAGAACTCAATATTATAAAAGTATCATTTATGGAACAAATGATACTTCGCGACTAAATGATGTGGCAGTTGACAAACCGAAACCAAAGCAAGTCAAAGTCAAAAATCCTTCCCGTCTTAAATTTGATTCTCAGTTTGATCATGATATCGTATTGGGTAAATTATGTTTTTATGCAGTTGTGTGCAAGGAATATGACGGTTTTCGCTTTGCTGGTTTAGCATCCCATAGATTAATAAAAACTCGTAAAATTAAAAGAATTTGGTATCCGCAAAAACTAGGGGATCCAATAGGTGCTGGCTTTCCAGTCTTGTACCTTGAGTTTACAAATGGAAGTATATTAGCAGGTTATCAAGATGAGGAGGAATTGATAGGTGTATTAAGTCGAACCTACCCCTCAGGTTTTCCGGCAAACAAAAAAGGAGGTTTAAGTTGGAGCGCAACTAAAAGAATTGCTTCAAAGGTTGCATATTCTATTAATTTAAAAGGAATGAATGGCTCAGACAAAGATGGCGTGTTGACAATAAGAAGCCCGTTCAGTGGTCGGATTTATGAAGACATTAAACTAGATCAGGAATACTCAATGGATGAGCTACGTGCCTATGATGATTTTAATATTTTGACCAAAATTTCCCTACTCAATGAAGTGGTTGAATTTGGAGTGCGCGCAAAACTATCCAAAACACACGTTTTGAAAGGACACTGGGTTGATGAAGGACAACCATTATTTGATGTTATTATGCCGCAATTTGAGGGTGAATGGAACTAACCCAAAGCAAGAGTATGGCTTAAATATCAAGCTTGGATGATATCTGATGCTGCTGGAATCGTCACATTTGAAAGAAATCATATTTTCTCATGGTAATGGGAGTTCCCACCTAGTCAATATGTGTACAAAAGTGAGTACAATTTACTCATGAATTTGAAGGATGGAACCAACTATAGTATTGATTTAGTTAGATATTTAGTCTATAAAATACTCAAGAGGAAACAAACACCCTAGCATCTCGGCCGCACCAAGCTTCACCAGATTATCATGTTTTAAAACGCAGTCATAGAGACGGTATTCCGTCTCGCCTCACAATTTCAGTATAAAAAGTGTAATTTCGATTATTCGTTATTTAACTCTCTCGGGATATTACCGCGTGTAGCGAACTGGGTAAAGGGGGTGAAAATGTCCATATTGTCTTTGGTGAAAGCTATTACTAACATTGGCGGACTAGATTTACATGTGTCGCCCAACACTCGGTTGTTTTTATTTGTCTTCGTTTTGCTACTTCCCATTATTTTTTTATTAATCGTCTCTCTGCAGCCGTGGGTTAATCCAAAATGGATGTTTTTAGATACAGTGACGGCTGCGGAATATTCTGATGATTGTTGTCATGTATATTACGGCTTTGTATCCAATTTAGGTATTTTTCTTTGGGTTGCGACGGCATCGGTTTGTTTGTTCTCAGCAACAATTATTTTGCAGTGGAAAAATGCCAAAGCGTTGTTCAGATTTGCGGTAACGGCTGGGGTGTTCTCAGCGTGGCTAGCAATGGATGACGCTTTCTTGTTACACGAAATCGTATTTCCCAAAATAGGCGTACCGCAATTCCTTGTTCTTGCAGTTTATGTCTTGTTGGCAGTTGCCTATATCTTGGCATCATGGCGGGTCATTTTTTCCAGTGAGTACTGGATATTGATGTTAGGCGTTGGCGGCGTTGCCATTAGCTTGGGGGTAGACCAACTGTTTCATAGCCTGGACCCAACAATTGTCATTATTGAAGACAGTGCAAAGTTTTTTGGCCTGTTCTGCTGGTTCGCCTTTCATCTGGTCACGCTAGTCGTCGCTTTTCAAAACAAAGCAATCAATCAAAAGCACCTGCAATGAAACTCGGCAAGCATCTATTAGGATATGCACCGGTTAAACTCGTTGCGGCTCTGTGCTCATTTGGCGGTATTTATGTTTATACGCGGCTTCTAGGCGCAGACCAATATGGCCGTTATGCTTTGATGTTTTCTGTCATGGCACTCATCCATACGGTGAGTCTAACATGGGTCGAGGCGTCCGCTTACCGTTTTACGGCCAAAGCGCAGGCAACAGGAAATATGCCAGACCATTTTCTTACCTCTCTGGCATTGCTGTTTCGCGCGCTTCTTGTTGGCATGATATTGGTAAGTGTTTTATTGTTTGTGACATGGGACAAGCCAAATTACCGCGTCTTTGTGCCTTTCATTGCCCTGCTACTACCGTTTAATACAATGATAAAAATAGCCATGGAGGCCCACAAAGCTAGCCAGTACGTCAAACGGTATGCTTTGTCAGCCATGGCAAAAATGCTGTTAGGTTTTTGTGTTGGGAGCTTGCTTGCATGGCAAACTGGGCTAGGGGCAGTTGCGCCTTTTGCGGGCTTGTTGTGCGCGTCATCTGTGTTGGTTATGATTGAAGGAGGTTGGGTATTCAAACAAGCCGTGGGCGGCAAAACGGATAAAACGGCGCGTAGGGCGTGGCTTGTCTACGGGGTGCCAACAGCAATGGCGCTCGTGCTTGATATGCTTTTATCTTCGGTGGATAGGTTTTTGATTGTTTACTTCATGGACGAAGCGGCGGTCGGCGGATATGCGGCGGGTTACGGTGTTGCCGATAAAACGGTACTTGTTTTGTGCGCGTGGGTCGCCATGGCCGGGTCCCCGCTTATTATGGAAGCTTATGAAAAGGGCGGACGCATTGCTGCGCAAGAGCAAGCCCAAAGCTTTGTAAGGACACTTTTACTGGTTGGCATGCCTGCCGCAACAGGCCTCGCACTTGTAGCAAGTCCACTTGCTGACGTCATGATCGGTATAGAAGTCCGCGAACAAGCCAAGCAAATTATTCCGTGGATAGCATTTGCGGGTCTATTTAATGGCTTGCTTATTCATTATTTCTCAGAGAGTTTTCAACTCGCACATAAAACCCGCATAAGAGCAGCTTTGATGTGTTTGCCATTGGCAATGAACATAGTTTTAAATATTATTTTTATCCCCCTTTACGGCGTCTTAGGAGCGGTGATTGCTACACTCGCCAGTTATATTATGGCTGTGGTATTGCTGGGGCTTGCCGGTCGTAAATATGTCAAACTTAACCTGCCTATAAAGACCACATTTCAAATATCATTAGCCTGCGTCGCTATGTGGCCAGCCGTCCATTACATACCCGCATTTGGGGGTTGGGCCGAGTTGATGATGAAAACGGTAGTCGGCGGTGCCGTTTATGTTCTTATGGTATTCGCTCTTGATGCTGCGGGTGCTCGTCAGTTTATCAGGCAAATAATAGCCAAGTAATTGTACTACAAGGCGACCCCATATGCCCATTATTTTATTGGCGCACCAAGATGAGGGTGGTTAGTTTTTTCCTGCCTGCGTTTTTCTCGAATTGGGGCAATTAATTTGTTGGTATATACGCCAATTGCAGGCAGCGGATCAAATGGATCAAAAATAGCATGGTGACAGCGACACGCATCCCATGCGGCGCGTAGCAACCGTTTTGAGAATTCCCTTATACCAATTTTACGGGTTTTCAGGAGGCTAGCGAGCATCGTTAGCTCGCCTTTTGTCCACGTATACTCGACTCCAATGTTTAAATCCCAAGGGTCATCTAATGGCGTTACGGGTTCATTATGGGCGATTTTTAGCCCCCATATACTATGGGTTAAACCAGCACACTCTGCGATACGCGCTAGACTTACGCGCGGGTTAATTTCCATGAACGTCACTTCCCCAGTCATTGGCTCAACAATATATTGAAGACAACCCGTAAAAGAATAATTCATCTCTTTTACAAATGCTTCAACAGAAGCTTTGATAATTGGGTTGGGCTTTACGGTGATACCGTATGTCGTGTAGCCCGTTCCGTCGTTTTCATGTGTGCGGGCGGCGCAAACCTCTACGGCACCCAAAAGCTTCCCCTCTTTGGCAGAATATATTACACTATGTCTTGGGCCTTCTAAATACCTTTGCATAAGAAGTTCGGGATGAATTTTAGGCCAATGTGGAAACTGTTTATTGAAATCAGTTTTATCTCTTAAGATCAGGGCTTTGCGGTCAAAAATATAAGCATCTACAATCGAAGGCTTAAGGATAAATGGGAACCCGATGTCCTCAATCGCCGCCAGCGTTTCTTTCATGTTGGTGATTTTTTTGTACTGTGCGATTGGCCCATTTAGGTGCGTACAAAGATCAAACATATTGGTTTTGTCGACCGCCGTTTTAATGATCTCGCGGTTGGGTAAAATGATCTTGGCTTGGCTTTCTAAAAAATTCCTGTGACGTGTAACAAACCGAATACTGGCTTCATTGACCGGTTGAATGGAATCGATCTCGGGGTGTGCCAAAAGCCAATTACGAATAGGCTCAAAAGGTTCATCTGTACCAGGTTCTAGTGGTGCATGCCAAAAAGAAGCATCAACATAACGTGACCATTCCATATAATTACTATACATGGACACACCTGCATGAACTGTATGACCTGCTTTCGAAAAGGAGCGCACAACAGGGAATGCCATGCGCGCATCGCCAATGATTAAAATCGTATGTTTGGTCATTTTACCCTCCTAAAGAAACGGTAACGCCGCTTTTGAAAAACCCAAAACGCGTTGCCCAAGCATAGTTTCAGTCCCTATAATTTGATCCGAGCGTCTGCGTATTTTGGCCAAATTATTTGAAAGTCCCAAAGGCGTATGCGTTTCCATAAACGACCAGCCTGCGCCCATAATACCAATTGGATTCATAATTTTCGTTTTGGCAAATATGGGGCCTTGCGCTAACGGGCTTAGTTGGTTGGTGAAGTATTTTTTATAATGCGCGTTCCCAGTACCCGCATCATAATGTGTAAGACCGTGTTGTGGCATAGCCTTAATAATATGCTGAGTTAACAGCAAACCAGGCGAGTATTTACTAAATTCAAGATTATATGCCGTGAGCCAGCCATGCAATAGATTACCGCTCTGCAAGTTAAATTCGGCGGCGACTAACCTCCCGTCAACACGAAGTGTAGATAATATAGTCTTGATGTTTTTACACGCACCGTGCCTGAGCATATCTAGCATTATTTTTACCCAGCTAGGCCTTAGAACATCATGGAGATGGGTACGTGCATATTGTTCACGCTTCATAGTAATAAGCTGCCGAAATGCATCCTCGCACTTGTCGTCAAATGTAAACACGACTTCAGAATGCTCATTGTCCAACTTTCGGCTCAAGCGCGCTATTTTCTTGAAAAACTTTGGATACCGGGATGTTTGTCCTGCAATGAACGGGCTCCACCCATCCTCTAAATTCGTAATATTTGCGTTCGCTATGACAACAGGATTTATACTAACTTGATCGCAAAGCATTAATCCGGACGTTCTAAATCCAGCAATGTTCATGTCCTGCAAATATTCCGGGATATCAACGGTCTCTCCAGAGCGCACAATTGGGCCGTTAATGTCAGCGAACGGAAAGCCAATTGCCCGTGCCCATGTCCCCATGCCTATATGCATGGGCCAGTAGGCTAATAGGCCATCTCTATCTTCGGCCCCCGTAATTGAAACATCTTTGCGGACTTTTGCGATGAGGCGCACGAAATCAGGATCAAAAAAACCACTTTTATAGGCCTCTTGATCCGCACGCAAAGCATGGAAACCGTCCCATATTTCATCGGGCAAATCATCCGCGTTATCAATTTTAAATGTGCGTAGCATACCCTAATTCTTAAATTTTGAAGGGTTCACACTAGCAGAAAGTGCTTAAAAAACGTGATGATATTATAGTTTATAGGTCGTAAAAATTCTTTGTTACATGAACTTTGAATATTTTGTTTACGACTGTATTTTGTCTGCCGGGGTTAATAATTTGTCATTTACCTCGGCAACAGGTTTGTTGGTACATGAGCGCATATGAATGCTTGTTCTATTGCGGCCCCATACTGCGGCGTTTATAGCCTGAAGGTGGTTCAAATTCCGCTGGATCAAGAGTACGTCTTGTAGAGCTTCGTAATGTCCAATCCTCGTCCAAAACACCGTCTTCAAAGGATTCGACAACCACCGGAAAACGGCCGATCTTAGATAGATGCTCAAATATTTCCGTGCCAGTATCGTCGTCCATAATACCTCCACCGCTCTCCTTTAGAAAGTCACCATAGGCAATGAGCGCTTTCATAAGAGTTTGCCCATCATTAACATCACTGACGAGAGCCCCATACATGCGGTCCGTCATAACGTCATTTTTGAAAGCTTCATAAATGGTGGTACTATAGCCGTTCTTGCGGATTTTTTTGCCGGTATTGACAACACGGATTTCCGACTTTTGCTTACCCCCTCGCTGGTTTTTTAGGGCATCACCGAGCATGCCTTCCATCAGTGCGCGCTGTTGCGGCGTCATGCCTTTCAGCGCTTCATTGATTGGATTGATCGGAGTAACGCCACCGCTTGCAGGTCGCTTTGGCATTGGAGAATAAGTCCCATTGTTGTGGTCAACAAAAATCAACGATCCTCCGTTCGCGCACTTATATAAAGCCGCATCGTTTTTTGGGCTCGAATTGCCAGTCGCACGATCATCCGTTGTTGGCGATTTAACTGTCTCTGAAGATTCGGCGATGGCATCAATTGCGGAATCCCTAGAATTTATTGAATGTTCGTTGCCACCACTGCCCTGAGGCGGAATTTCCATTTTTAGATTACAACCATCAACCATCATTTGTGACGTCTCTGGCCCGCTAGGGCTGCTCGAATGGTAAGTTGTTTCAACTTCGAATACTACGCCTGCATTGGCCTCAATGGCTGGAATGGTCGAAATGCTCATAAATAAAGTTGCTAAAACCGCTGGTTTTGTTCCGTGCATAATGGGCTCCTAATATGGATAAATACAGGCATGTTGTCCGCCTTTCTTATTTATATCTGAAAAACCATTTTCTGTGAATAACCCAGATGTACTATGCAGCTTATCAACATCACACACGAAGGTTTGTCATCCAACCACCCGCTCCAGGTTTTTTCTAGAACGGCAATTGCATGATTAAGTAAGGGTTTTAATTGTGACAGGAGTGGCCTGCCTTATGTATGTCTACTTAACGCGAATTAGAGGTATAGATAATTGTACTGCGGCGGTTGAGAATTTCACACCCGGCAGTAGGTGCATTACATATTTGCGGTAAAAAACCCAGATGGATGAATGTGGCATTTGAGGCTTGTCGCGAACGTTTTATTTCTCTTGCCAAATCTTCAATTCTCTTTTTGTATTCTGCGCTGTCACTGGGCAAGGCAGCACGGGAAATTATGACAATATCGCCTGACGCAGTGCTTTTGGAGCTTTGCTTAATCTTATCAAGGGCAGAAATGATTTCGTCTATATTTGGCAGATAATCAAAATCACCTCCATTAAAATCCTTATCACTAATAATTTTGCGATCGATTAATACGGGCAAATCAGGTGCGCCAGCAAAATAAGGTTTAATGTTCATTTTGGAAACGTCGTTATTATTAAGATTGCCCTGCGGATCAGTATTGCGAATAAACACATATCGCGGCACGTATTTATTGACAGCAGGATTGTCTTTGGGGCCGAAGCCACCTTCGGGGAAGACAAGAAATTGCGACCCATTAGCCGCTTTAACAACATAAGCATGGGTGTTGTCTTTAAACTCAAAGCCCGCGAGTTGATTGCCCGTTCCGTCATAAACATACGAACCTGACGACCATAGCTCTCCTAAATCTCTTGGGCAGTTCGGGTTAGTCGCGACATTTGGTTTGGATTTAGTCGTTGCTTCATCTGCATCTCTGGCACTTTGCGCAATAGAAGCATTGTTTTTGCTCTTGGGTATTATGTCGGGCGTACATTCAATCGGGCCCAGATAGCTTTTTCCACGCGGGCCCAATTTTCCAGACGGAATATAGCCAGGTTGGTCAATGCGAAAATATGTGGCGAATGGTGTGGAGAACGCTTCTGCCACAGGTACATGGTTTTCCCCCAGCAGTTCCAAAAAATGCTGTTCCCATTTTATTTTGCTCACGTCCTTGCGTTTTGTTTCCTTGCGTTTTGTTTCTTTGTCGCGGGGGTTCGTATCCGGGTTATTACCTGCCGGGTTTGGCATTACACCGTTATTTGTACGCCCGGTTGTTTGTATGGGTTCAGAGACATTTCTTGGGTGTGGCAATAAGCCGGTTATGCTCATAAGCATTACGACCAATAGCGCCGTCATCAATCCAACAATATAGGACATTGCAGTTACTGGAAAAAACCCGGTTCCTGATTTCTCGTCTGATATGGTCTCTCTATTAATGAACGAGAAAATCCCGGGCGCAAATATGCGCAGAAGTAAAGCCAAAATGAACAGTGCCGGGATGAAAAACGCGAAAGCCTGAAAAATCGAGCTAAGCAACCAAGCACCCCATGGAGAAATCAAAGCACTTGCAAACATAACTGTCATGAAAAGCAGGGTGGCAATAACGGTGGCTGGCCAGATCAAAACCCGTCCGACGAGCGAGTTCAAGACAAACTGCCTTCCATGTTTAAACTGGGAGTTTGCTCCGTTCGGTTTATTGATAATTACTCCTTTTTTCATAAACTCCGGGAGAATTTTTATGACCAGTTCTGGCCTGAGCAATGCCAAAAAACCGAGCATAAACCAGCCTGTCATTAGCAAGGCTAAAAGTAATATGGGAGCTGACCAGGTAAGGCCGTCTGCAAGGTTATGCGTTTCAATTCCGCCAAATAAATACAGCAAAGCCGGATACATCCAGAACATCGCCAATATGGCAGTGCCCAAAAAGCCTAAGCCAAAACACAGCCATTTCGGGGACAAGAGTGTTGCTTTTGCCGCAGCCATTACTGCTTACCGAGCCGCTTCATAATATCATCTATATTAGGTGCTTCGCTGGCATTTTTTGGACGAACATATTTTGCGCTATCGCCAGCACTACCAATATCAACTTTGATGGCCGTTTGCTCCATGCCCATGACAGACTGCCACAACATGACCATTTTTGATGTGAAACAAGCAGAGCCCATTTGTGCTGATTTGTAAACATTACACAAAGTCCCATCAAATGTTTTGGTTTCTGTCGTTTTTGTCATTTGCATTGCGGCAAGCATTTGCTTGCTTAACTCTTCTGGGTTTCCTTTGGTTAGGCTTGCATACATTGGGTTTGTGGCGACAACCCATGTCCCGCTTCCAATTTCAGATGTATATATTTTGTCCCCGTAGATGACCTTATGGCTATTTTGACTTTGCGAGAAGCCGCCCATGCCTATGGTAAACTTCTCAATGGTATAACTTTCCTGGCCATATTTGCGCGAACACATTTCGGATGTACCGTTCATGCCCATGCCTTTGTGTTGGTAGTTTACACAGAACTGTTTTTCAGGATGCAGTTTTTTTCCGGAAAATTTGGCCTTTGTCGGCTTTATCTTTTTTGGTTTTTTCTGTGTTACTTTCTTTGTGTTTGGTATTTCGTTTTGCGCAAGCTGTTCAACCTCACCAGGGTTTTCTGGTGTTTTAGATTTTTTCTCGCATAGCTGTAAAGTCATAGCCATGCTGGTCATGAGTATCAGTGAAATTTTCATGGGTTTCTCCTGTCAAAATTATTTGTGTTGCAATACGACAGCCTTGGTTTCACCAGCGCTCAGAGTGAACTCCGATGATGGCAAGGCTTCGGGTGTGTAGGAATGGGGCTGGATGCGGTAACGACCTGGCGGCACTTTCAGGATTTTACCAATACCCATATAAGTCTTTATCGGCTTTTGGCCGTCCAGAGGGACAAGTGAGGCTCGGTCAGGTTTTCTCTTATAATTACCTGACGCGTAGGTCATACTGACATGTGCGGTTGGCTTGGCGACGATCGTTGCTTTGACGGTTTTATCATTTTCGACTATTATGTCGACCGGATCAAAATAGCCTTTGCCGCTGTGGCCAAGCACGCGGTAGCGTCCAGGTATTGCAACAACAGTTTTTCCGGGATTTGCCGTCTTACTGCCTACGGATTTTCCATCTGCATCAAGGGCGTGGATATAAGTATACCCGCCTTTTTTCTTGATATAGTCCCGATCCGCGCCTGCATATTCCGTTGTAATATATCCGGCCTGCATCTGAATTTCTATGATCTGTTCTTCATCAGCCTCAATCGTGACTTTCCGCGGTATCATTGGGTTTAGAACGTTTTTATACTTATCCCGAAGCTCATAAACACCCGGTTTCACTCCGGTAAACCGATTGGTGTAGGTATTGTAAACGGCTTCTTCATTTTGGAATAATTGCCCGCCGCGCTGATCGGTCTCGCCGTTGGGCAAGACATATTTGAACCGAACTTTGACCGTATTGACCAGTTTGAAGTTAATAATTGTGTGTTCGCCTTCTGTAAGTGTTGCTTTTACTTTCAGCTCATTGTCATCATTCGGTTTGGAGCGAAATTCATATGTACCTGGTCGCGCTAGCGCCTCGTCGAAACGGCGAAATCCGAAAATCTGCTTGCCACCCTGGTAGGCATAAACATGTGCACCTTTGTGTTCTTCGCCGTCCTCAGAAAAGCTTGCGCTGACGATAGCGGGGCGGGTGATCAACACATCAACACGCTTGCTGCCGACCGTGTCGATTTTCACGTCCTTGGTCACGGGTTTATAAATAGACCCGTCCGCCAGAACCACACCGACGCTCATGGTATAATCGCCCGGGCCGTCATCCAACCAGTGTTGCCCATTTGAGCTTAAGGGCATGATCTCTTTGCCGTCTTTGTCATAAAGCATGCCGGTAATCACAAATGAACGACCGGTTTCATCAAGGCCTTGAATGTTCAGGCCGTAACCTCTTACCTGTTTGACAGGTTCCGGCTCACCGGGTTCGATCTTGGTCGCCGTGTTCATGGCTTCGATTAATTCGCTCTCGGATCCAGCATCAAAATACTCGCCGCCGCCCGTGTCCGCGACGCACATCATGGCTTTGCGCTCTATCTCATTAAGGCCAACACCGACCACATGTACGCGGATTTTAATACCCTGATTGCGCCATTCAGCCATCAAAGCACACGGATCAATATCACAGGTTTCAATGCCGTCGCTGATGAGAAGAATATCACCCTTACGTTCGCCCATATCTTTTAAGGCTTCTCGAAGTGAATGTGTGATTGGGGTCTTGCCGGTAGGGCGAATACTGGTGACGGCTTTTTTAATCAGAGGTTTTGCGGCTTTAGCAGTATTGGCTTTTACGATGAGTTCGCTGTCCGTACAACTGGTCTTATCACGGTGGCCATAGGCGCGAAAAGCCAAGTCCCGGTCTTTGAGGTTTAAATCAAGCACCGAGCTCATGGCCGTGCGCCCCGCTTCGTATTTGCGAGATTTGTCAGATAATTCACCCCACATGGAATTGGAGCTGTCATAAATCATGTAGAACAGTTGCCGTTTGTCTACGTCTGATTTGTCTGCGTCCGATAAATTTTCAGTCGGGTTCGTTTGCGCTACGGCGATTGTGACAAACGTAAATATAAAGATCAGCAGACCAAAAAAAATCCGTAACATCAAACAATCTCCAAAATTTAGTGAATAACCCCCGCCTGCTGGCGGGGGCTTAGCGGTTTATTTAATCGTTGCCACGACCATCATTGCCTTTTTTAGGGCCCCCACGATCTCGGGTGTCATTGCCGTCAATATCCGAACTCCCTTTGCCTAAATTACCCTTTTTCTTCTTCTTATGCTCAGGCGGTGGGGGGACATCGTCATATGGATAGGACGCATTGCATACACCGTCTTTGCCGACGGCGGCAGTTACGAGTTTCCAGCTTCCTTGCTTCAAGCGGTGACATTTACACTGCTCCACTATGGCCGTGTTTTCTGCCGAACAGCTTTGCCCAGAGGCTATGCATTTTTCCCATGCAGAAATTAGCGTGTTACAATTGCTCATATAGCTGGCATTGGCATTGGTTGCGCCCAATATACCAAATGCCATAATTGATCCGAATATTAATAGCTTGTTTTTCATCATAAGCCCCGTTCTCAAGTGTAACGCTCGCGGGAGTGCGGCGCTTTTACACGGCACAACAATGCAGGAATAATGAAGTTTGACAATTAACCCAGATGGACTATTCGAACGCCCAGCCTTTGGAGGCGGCCAGCTGTCGGCCATTTGCGCGCGCTTGCTCGGCAAATACCAGTTGCCCGGCCTGCTCCCATAGCTGGGCTCTTATTCTAAAGGCGTCCAATTGCGGTTCAAAAAACCCCAAATCTAGCGCATCTTTTTTTACCGTCGACAGGGCTGTAGTTCTGCCTTCACATCTGAAAAGCCTAGACCGCGCCCGCAATGCGGTTTCAGCGTGCTGCATTGCGCGTAAGTTTTTCCGTAAGGACGCGCAAGCCGCATCCACATCATCAATATCATTTGAAAACGCCAAATCTGTACGTGTAATCGTTGCATCTAGAATATAGTATCCAACGCCATTGGTTTCATAAGAACTGAGCGCTTCCTTCATTTTTGTTTTCGCCAGCGCATAATTTTTTTGGCGCAGTGCTATCCTAGCCAACATCAACGCACTTTCAGCAGTACTGATTTCGTTACCGGCTTTTTGAAAAGCCTGCTCTAGTTTTATGAAATTTGTTTTGGCGGCATCATTTCTTCCGCGCTGAAACAAGATATGAGCGACTTCAAATTTGGCATTTATCTCTAAATCCCCTTCTGGGTTTTGTTTGGCATTAGCCACAGCTTCATCGGCTAGTCTCGCAGCTTTATCCAAGTCCCCCATACGCGAAGCAATACGAGAACTGTGATAGGGCGCCCAGGCAATACCAATTGTATCATCAATAGTTTTGAAAATTTTAAGCGCGTCTTCAAAACTTGTTTCTGCCTGTTCAAGTCGTCCCAGTTTAAAAAGAGAAATGCCTATATTCTCCATCATGATTGATTGGCGGGATTTGATGTCTCTGTCCGAATAGTATTTGAGAATTTGGCGTTTAAGTGCCAGCCCATTTTCTAGCTCTCCCTTTAAATCTAGTGTAATCGCTAGTGGATTTTGGGCGGCTGCTATGCGCGGCGCATCACCAATGTTTTGTGCGATTTTTATGGCGTCACGGTAATATTTTTCTGCTGGTATAATTCTACCTGCAAAACGTTCTTGCTGACCCAGAGCAAATAGGACAGTGGATTGTTGTCCTGGATTGCCCAATTTTTTGTATAATTGTTCGGCTTCAAGCAAATGCTCGATTTTGTTATTGCCCCCATTATCCACATCGGCCAATAATGCAGCGGCTAACACGGCTTCATCACCCGAACTGCGGGCTTTGTTTATGGCAATTTGAGCCGAGGCCGCTCCTTTGGTATAATTTCCTTTTTGGTGCCAGTAATTGACTTCAACCAGATCAATTCGCGGGTCGTCTTTAAGCGGCGCGCGTAAGTTTCTCATGTCTTTGATGTTTTGCAAAACCCCGCTCATATCGCTGGCTTTCAATTGCACATCTGCAAGTGCTAAGCGGTAGGAAATATCTCCGGGATGAAACTCCTTTAGAGCCTGGTAAACCTCGATGGCCCGTGGCCATTCGTCCGTGGCAATACGGTAAGACCCTTCGATCTCCAGTTGTTTTTGCCGAGATAATTTATTGCGGTTATTATAGGCTTTTTGCAAGGATTTTTGCGCCCGGTTCCTATAACCCAATTGTTCCCAAGCTCGGCCCAGCCCAGCATATACCAAAGGATGATCACCGTCCCGTAAGGCCACTTCAAATTTTGGCACGGCCTTGGCAGCATCAAATCTGTATAAAGCCTCAAGACCTTCACCATAAGCCTGTCTCGCGTCGTGACTATTGGGGAGTTCAGCCGCAGCTGTCACCAGTTGTTCAGTCGATAAAGCCGGTTGTTCCAGCCAGGTAAAAATTTGTGCTGAAGCTCTGGATGCTAAATCGCCAATTCCAGTTTTTACACCCGTCAATCGTGTTGAGAATGCTTTTCCATTGCCATCACTAGATTTAAGTTGAAGCACCAAATCAAGAATGTCGGTGTTTTCTTTGCCAATATATATTGTGCCGGACATTATCCAATCTGTACCAATCGGGTTTTTGGGTACTGTATTTACATCAGGACGGCCAATAATGTGTAGCCTCTCTCCAACGTTCAAATACGATTTAACGGCTTGCTCTGTCGCCTCTCCGAGCCACAGTTCCTTTTCCTGAGCCCCTGTAACACTAAAGCTACCTGCATAAACTAAGATTGAATTTGCAGATTTATCGCCCCGCAAGAACCAGAATCCAGCTATGCCAATAAATAGAACAACGATGATAAATGTCAGTATTTGAGCGCCCAGTCCACTGGCATCATTGGCGCTCATGTTTTTGCGAAGTGCATTTAAGTCTTTTGCGGCGCTCTTCGAGCGACCGTCTAAAGTTTTATTAGTGTTCATATTTCGCCCCGATTATTCAAATCGTTGGTTCTCATAACACAAATCACTTTAAGTGTCATCTGAAAGTGTAGTCAGCAAGATTGAACGTAATTGCACCGGCTTAACGGGTTTATACAAAATAGGTAGGTCTTGGTCTTTAGCTTGTAAAACCAGTTCTTTGCTATTATTACCAGTGATTAAAATTGCTGGAATTTTACGACAAAAATTGTTTCTTATTGCCATAATGACCTCAACACCATTTAAGGGCTGCTTGAGCTCGTAATCACATAAGATAATATCAGGGCATTTGAGCGTTTCCGGATTATACGATGTGTGAATATCAGCAATAAATCCCCATTTTGTAACAAGGCTTTCTGTCGCTTGTAGAATTTCAATATCATCATCCAATATAGCAATGTGGGCCGCTTTCTGAGCCTTGGTTTTGTTGTCCATAATGACAGAATTGGTGGGCATTGTATTCACCTTTGCCCGCGTCAGATTTTCAATGCAAAACACACTGCCCTTCCCCACTGTAGATTTTACGCTAATGTGTGCTTTTACAATATTTGCCAATCTTTGCACGATTGCCAAGCCCAAGCCCAAACCGGGCATATCATTTTTGGGTTTGCGGGTTCCGACTTTTGTGAACTCTTCAAAAATTCGTTTTTGGTCTTCGTTGGCAATACCTTCGCCGGTATCATGAACCTCTATGCGTATCGTATGTTTTTGTCTGCGCACACCAACCAAAACACGGCTGTTATGGGCGTGGGCAATGGCATTTGACACCAAGTTTTGTACCATACGCCGTACGATTACAGGATCGGAACTTAACAATAGCGAGGAAGTAGATATGCGTAGAGATACGCCGTTTTGCTTTGCTGTGCTTTCAAAGTCCTGCACTACATTTTTCAAAATATCATTTACAGGGAAGACGGAAATGTTCACATCAACCTGCCCCGTGTCTAACAGTGCAACATCCAGTAACGAATCAAATAAATCCGAAAGTACGTCGAGCGATTGACTGACCCGCGACAACACTTTTTTAACTTGCTTGCTTTGCCCTTTGTCGGAAATAGTTGCGAGCAACAACCCAACGGCATGTAAGGGTTGGCGAAGATCGTGGCTTGCATGTGCTAAAAACCGGGACTTAGCCGCATTGGCACTGTCTGCATCTTGCCTTGCCTCTTTTTCCTTTTTACGCAATTGGTCAAGTTCTGCAATTTTATCTTCAACACTTTGTAGCAAAATATCTTTTTCAAATTGGAGTGTGGTGCGGCTTAAAAATGCTCTATGTAAGAACCAGGCCAATCCCAAAGCAACCAGCCAACCAACCAAGAGAAAAATGGGCAAGAGTAACTTTTCCTCCCCCATTTGCAAAAAATAACGCACAGCTAAGGTCGGTAAAGCCAAGCCTATAACAGCCATACAGGCTGGCAAAAAATTAGATTGGAAAATAGCTGCACACAACGCTGCACCTAAGACAACAAGAGCAAAGAAAATCTGTAAGCCTTCCGGCGCAGTTGGGAAAAACACGAATACAGCAATTAACCACAAAAACCCAATGAGGATATCAACCGTGAAGACGGCTGATAGGGCCTGTCGTGTGCGCAGTATAAATCCGCTAATTACACACAGATATAATGCGACCAACCAAAAACGTATGTTCGGGTCTTTTCCAACTTGCCATAGGGCAAAGCACAGCACACCGCCCAGCAATAATGCTGCCAGTGCAGACAATGCCGCACTGCCGCGGGTTAAAATCCTTGCGCGCGCATAATCTTTAAAACTATCGGGTAACGCTCCAGACCAAAATCTATGAAAAACTTTCACTTAACCAAGCCCCCGAGCTGCCGCAAATGAAGCCGCTGCGGAACGTGAACTGACATCCAGGTTTTTAAGTAATGCAGAAACGTGGATACGCACTGTGTTTGGCGAAATATCCAAGGCACGAGCAATTTCTTTGTTCGATTTTCCTTTGGCGATACATTTAAGCACTTGTAACTGCCGAGCTGATAATTTGCGTAAACGTTGGTCAAGGATAAAATCTTGTCCATCGTCCAGAGATTTCACCATCGTATTTGTAGCGAGGCGGACAATGTGCTCGCCTTGCATAATGTCCGTAATGGCTTGCTTTAAAACGTCTGGTTTAACGGATTTTGATACAAACCCATTAGCCCCCAAATCAAGAATGGTATTCACATCGTCCATATTGCTGGTCATAGACACTGCAAGTATCGGGGTCATAGCCAGTGTGCGCCGTACAGTTTTAAAATCCCGACGCACTTCAAAACCCGGAAAAAATAGATCCAAAATCATTAAATCTAGCTCTGGCTTTTCATGCAATATTGCTTGAACGCCTTCCATGTCGCCAGCTTCATAAACCCTATCAACTTCGAAAAGCTTACAGACTATGTGCCGTAACCCTTCTCTGAAAATCGGATGATCATCAGCGATTAATATACGCATAACCGTCCCACCTCTAAATTATTATCTAGGGTAGAGAAAATATTTTGATAAAGCAATTAGTGCATTTGTGTTAGGGAACCAGGCCAAAAGGGATATTTTACGAGAGACATCCCACGCGTTTAGGGCCACGCGTTTAGGGCCACGCGTTTAGGGGAAGCCAGTCAGTTGGATATTTTATTTGGGTGGATATTTTATTTCGGTGGATATTTTATTTGGGTGGATATTTAAACGGAAATTGGATGCTCTTTGCCTGCATATTTTGCGGCGTGAATTAACATGTGTGCTGCTGTAATATCTATTTTCACAAATTAATGTTTCGCGTTCGCACATATCTAATACGGATGGACGTCTTTACAAATGTAGCAAAATCCCCGTGGGATTAGATGTTTTAAATAAATATCGCGTTGGTTTATAAGGGGTTTCATTCTATGTGACGATTAAGAGGACACAAACCCGAAAACCTCTCAGCCGCACCATTTACAGATATGAAGACGGTATTGCGGCCTTATCGCTTTAATAAGTAACATCAATCTGTATAAATCCGCCGTACGCATTGAAGTTTTCTGCACCTATGCCGTCATAGAAACCATTAAAACCAACGCTGGTGCCGCTCATGAAATCCAAGCGCAAGCCTGCTTGGCTGCGCGCACGAAAGCGGTCATTTTTAGTAATAATCCCGCTGAGCAAATCCATTTCGCCTGGCGTGTCGAAATCCCATATGCCGCGCACGGAAAGTTCCGGATGCAAGGTTAAGCTCTCACTCATGGTAATTTTTCTGGAAAAACGTGGGCCAAAACTCAACCGCCCCAGATCGACCGTCTGCGCATTGATGTTAATGCCGTTGCTGTCCGTAAAGCCAGATTGTTTATCTTGGAAATACATCAAGGCCAGTTCGGGGGCAACCGCCCAGCCTGCGAGATTGCCCATTTCACCGCTCAATTGCCCCTTTAAAAGCCAGCGATTGGTATTGAATTTATCAATATAGGTACCCGACGGCGACACTTCATTATCTGATTGACCCCAAGCAATCCGCCCGTCAAACACGAGGTTATCTTTCAGGCGAGCAACCACGTAGGGCCCAACTAGCCAGCCTTTACCGCTCGCGTCAAAACCGCTATCGCTTGGCGTGGCCATACGCTCTAGATTTGTATAGTCATATTGCGCCATTAATCCGATCACGACATCTTCGTTCAGACGGTAATCGACGCCGCCGTGTAGCAAAAACAAATCTGCATCAGACCCATTGTCATTATCAACCGCGCTTAAACCTGCTTGTAACCATGTACTGATCTTGGCCGCTTTATCAGCCCCAAAAGCACCGGCTAAATTCAAATCTTCACCTGACGCCGTCCCGTTAAAGGCGAGACGGACATTGCCGATTTCGGCATTGCCGTTCAGACGACCTTGCGTGCCGGTATTTTGCAAGCGCCGTGATAAATCAGGTTCGGCTGCCGTTAGCTGATCAGCTCGCTGCGCCAAAAAATTATAAATGATGGCTTGCGTGCGGATACGGATCGCATTGCGGTCTATTGTAAACTCTGTAGTGAGCCGGTTTGCCAAAGCCGTATTGCCATTGCCCGCAGCGTCAGCCGCGACATTGGCGGCCACATCAACGGTGACAGTACCTAACTGTAATGGGGTGATGGTAAAGCTGTAGTTCATGCCATCAATCGCGGTAAAGCCGGAAACGTTTGCGTTGCTTACGGTGATGTCGCTTACAGTAAAACCTGTTACATCTTCTCCAAATGTGGCGGTGACGCCAAAATCTGCGATAACCTCCGATGCGACATTAGAAAGTGTAACTGTTGGCGCTTGGTTATCGACGTTCAACGTCGCCGAACTCGCGGCTGTGTTTTGGTTCCCAATCTGATCCGTATAAGCACCGGCCACTACTGAAACCGTGACATCACCTTGGGTTCCTGCATTGGGCGTAATAGTTGCGGTAAAACTTGTACCGCCATTACCTGTTGCCAATAGGTTTGAGGCCGAACCGCCGCTTACGGAGATGTCACCAAGAACAAACCCGCTCACGGCTTCACTAAATGTAAAGGTCGCGGTCACCGGCCCCGTAGAAGTGCCACTCGGCAGCGTTATGGCGAGGGTCGGTGCGGCATTGTCCAGGCTAGCGGTCTGGCCGGCGGTGGCCGTGTTGCCATTGCCCGCCGCGTCCTGCACGACATTTGCAGCGATGCTAACACCGACATCCCCGTTTCCGTCTGGTGTGATTTTCGCGGTGAAATTCAACCCGGTAACTGCAAGGTCTGAAGCCGCGCCATTGGTTACGGAAATATCACTAACAGTAAACCCGGTGATGGTTTCACTAAATGTGCCAGTAATGGTAAAGGCGGTTGAGCCGTTTGTAACGCTCGGCACACCTGTAAAACTGATGGTAGGTGGTGTGGTATCGGCGGAAATATTCGTCAAAGCAAATGTACCGCTAGTCAGACCCGTAGCAGAAGCCGTCACACTATAGCTCCCGGCCGTGTTATTGGCCGTCGCGGTGACGCTGGCTTGACCCGATGCATCGGTGGTTGCAGTTGCGGCGGATAGCGTCGCGCTGGCCCCCGAAGCTGGTGCGCCAAAGCCGACACTGACACCCGACACGGGATTGCCACTGGCGTCTGTTATGGTGACGACAAGCGGATCCGCAAACGCCAGTCCCTCCGTTTGTGACTGGGGCGTTCCCGAAGTGATGGCGAGGGTTGTGGCTGCACCAACAGTGTTGGTCAGCGCGAAGGTCACATCTGTCAGACCCGTAGCAGAAGCCGTCACACTATAGCTCCCGGCTGTGCCGTTGGCTGTGGCCGTGACACTGGCCTGTCCATTGGCGTCTGTAACCGCCGATGGAGCCGACAGTGTCGCCGATGCCCCTGCGCCCGGAGCGGCGAAGTTCACCGTTACACCAGAGACCGGATTACCGCCAGCATCTGTTATCGTCGCGACAACAGGATTGCTAAAACCGGCATTGATGGTTTGAGATTGAGGTGTGCCTGATGTTGCCACGAGGGTTGTCGCAGGGCCGGCTATACCTGTACCCGTGACATTAAACGTGAATGGATTTTCGTCCGGGTCGTTGGAAACAATGGTCACGGTTGCATTGCGCGCACCCAATGCGGAGGGGGTAAACCGCATGGTAAACCCAGACGTTCCCAAGCCAGGAAGCGTCAGATTGTTTGATCCAGTAACCGTAAAGTCCGCCGCCGCAGGGCCGCTCATAATTGCTTGGGACACATCGGCTATCAATGTGCTGAACTGAATGGTATTGCCGACGCTGTAAAAAAACCGGTCCGATTGAACCCCCACCACATGATTGCCAAAATCCGTACCGTCAGCAGCCGAAGTTGCGGTTTGGCCGTTGACCAGATCCGGGCCGCTATTTGCAACCGGGTTTGTGCCATTGCCAGTCACCCGAATATCCGGGTCAACATTGATGATCTGGACAATGCGGTCATCCAAACCGGTGGGCGCCGTATTGGTCAGGGCATTGCCAGAAACATCCGTGATATTTTGCGTACCTGCTAATGAGAGCGTTATGTTGCCGTTGAGTTCTGCCAGATCACCACCGATGGCGCGCAGGTCTATCAACGTACCAAATCCAGGATTATCTGTAACAGGCGTGCGTACGGACAGAGGGGCCGTTGTGCCGCTTAACGCGAAATCATCGAGGGTTACATTCAGTACGGTTTCACTAAACAATATACGCCAGATGATTTCGTCACTGTCGGTGGGGGAACCAACGAATAAGGTATCAATCGAGGCAATACGCGGTGCGGTCAAATCGGTACCTGTACCTTGTACGGTAAATGTGAACGGGTTTTCGTCGGGGTCATTATTAGCAATGGTTATGGTGGCCGTGCGCAGGCCAAGTGCGGTTGGATTAAACCGGATAGAAAAGCTACTATTTGTCCCTGTACCCATGAATTGCGCCGGTTGACTGTCTATGGAAAAATCGCCCGCGTTGGCACCAGATAAAACCACGGGCACCCCGCCGACATTCAAATCCAACTGGGCCGTTCCGGCACTGAAGACGGTAAATGTGTTGGCCTGTTGGCCGCCCGCAACATCATGGCTGCCAAAATCCGTATTGTCGGCTACTTGTGGGGTGGTGTCGCCTGTTAAAATATTTTGCCCATTTCCCGTGATATTGATCTCAGGAACCGGTGCGGTATTGGAGACATTAAAATCATTGTCATTTGCGCCCGTTGGGCTCAAATTCACCAAAGCATTGCCGGCAAGATCGGTAATGTCTTGTGTCGTATTATTAATGAAAAATGTGACGGTATCATTTAGCCCAGCCAAATCACCACCGGAAATGGTGACATCATAAACGCTGGTCGAAACACTCACCACGCTCACCGTGCCGTTTGTCACGCCAGCAACAATAAAATCACCACCTAAGCCGGCATCAACATTTTGCACCGGCACATCAAATGTGACACGCCATGTTAAGGTATCCGCACTGGTGTTTTGCACCGTCGGGTTCTGGCGGGTAACGGAGGCAATTCTTGGTGCCGCCGCCGTACCCGTGCCTTGAATAGCAAAGGTATAAGGGTTTTCATCAGCGTCATTATTGGGAATATTGACCGTCGCGGTACGCAGGCCCGTGGTTGTGGGGGCAAATTTTACTATCAACGTGGTCGTGTCTCCGCCCACTGCAACGGGACTGGACGGTTGCGCGGAAATGACAAAATCGCCGGGATTGGCACCAATGAGGGTAACTGTGCCTAAGGTTAGCGGCGCTATACCAAAAGTATTGGAGATAAAGAACGTAGTGTCCGGGCTCATGCCGCCATTAGCAACTAAGCCAAAATCCGTGCCATCCGTCGTGCTCGGCGTCGTGTCGCCCGAGACAACTTCAAGACTGCCAGCACCATCAACCTTGATCTCGGGGTTATCTGAGCCGGTACCTTGTATAGAGAACGTATAGGGGTTTTCATCGACGTCATTATTGGGAATGCTGACGGTCGCGGTGCGCAAACCCGCCGTAGCGGGCGTAAATTTTATACCAAGATTGGTCGTGGCTGCGCCTATTGCAACACTGCTCGAAGGTATTGTCGTAATACTAAAATCACCCGCATGCGCCCCTGAAATGCTTACTGTACCAAGGTTCAAGCTCGCAGTTCCAAAAGCGTTTGAAATAAAGAAAATTTGCTCAAGGCTTTGCACGCCAATACCAATAGTGCCAAAATCCGTGCCATCCGTCGTGCTCGGCGTGGTATCGCCAGAAATAATTTCCAAACTGGCATCACCGTCAACCTTCATCTCCGGCGCATTGCCTGTACCTTGTATAGAGAAGGTATAGGGGTTTTCATCCGCATCATCATTATTGATCGATACCGTGGCACTTTTAAGGCCGGCAGACTGCGGGTCAAAGCGCAGGGTAAAGGTGCGGGTTCCCCCAGCATTGACCGTCGTTAACGGCTGGGTAAATACGGAAAAATCACCAGCATCCGGGCCACTGATGGAAACAGAATTGGCACCGAGATTTAGGGTGCCCGCGCCGAGATTTTCAATAACAAGCCCCCTGTTTTGGGGGGTATCTCCAACTGTCAATGTTCCAAAGTCGGTACGGTCAGCAACCGAGGGCGTAGTGTCGCCATTGACAATGGTATTTCCGCTGCCGGTGACGTTGATTTCGGGTACGGCGGCGGCGCCCTGACCAGTGCCTTGAATAGCAAAGGTATAGGGGTTTTCATCCGGGTCATTATTAGGAATATTGACCGTCGCCGTACGCAAACCATTAGCTAATGGATCAAATGTAATTATCACGTCCGCTGAGGTATTACCAACTGGAACGGTTGTACCTGGAGGGTATGTAAATGCAATGGAAAAATCACCTGCATTGGCACCTGTTATAGTCACAGTGCCCAGGCTAAGCGTAGCCGTGCCAAAATTATTGGATATAAAGAAAGTTGTGGACGATGTAGTGGTGCCGACAGTTTGCAAGCCAAAATCCGTCCCGTCCAGCGTTCTGGGCGTGGTGTCCCCTGATACGACTTCAAGACTGTTTGCGCCGTCCACTTTTATCTCAGGTGCCAGTTGCGCCCAAGCAGTAGCGCCCGAAACGCCTATAATTAAGATCGAAAAGGCCAAAGCAAATAAGGTTTTGAAAAATTGACGCATAATGAGCCTCCCGCAGCGCAGTCAGAGTGTGGAGCGCGTGATCAAAATATATGAGCGCGCCCATTTCTGGACAAAGTTGAATTGGGGTAAGGATAATAATAGAAAATAAGTGCGCCCATACATGGATTCATGTAGTTTCATGGATTCATGTCGTTTATCAATTTTGCGACATGTGTTGCGAAAACACTAATCGTAAAAATACATAGATACATATATAGCGAATGAGAGATATTCTTGTTAATGTTTTACTTTGTAACAAGTGGGCTCATTGGAACAAGTGGGCTAATAGGCGGTAAATGGTTGTGTCAAAACCCAAATTGAGTGTGCAGTCGCTACAATCCGTTCTGATTGTTGAAGACCGCGCCTATACGGCGCAAAGCCTGCAAAAAGAGATTAATAAAAATGCGGCGCTTCATGTGGTTGGCACGGCAAGTGATGTGGCCACGGGGCTTGCGATGTTACAAAAATATAAGCCGCGTTTCGTCTTGACCGATTTGGGGCTACCGGATGGTTCAGGCGTGGAAATCGTTCGTGCCGTGAAAGCTACTGATTGGCCATGCGATTGCATGGTTATCAGTATTTTTGGCGATGAAAACCGCGTGTTAGAGGCCATTCGAGCCGGGGCGAAGGGCTTTATTCTCAAGGGGGACAATCTTCACGATATTGGAGAACACATATTGGAAATTGCACGTGGCGGCTCCCCAATGAGCCCTAAAATCGCCCGTATTCTTTTGAAACTTGTCGGACCTGACCGCAACACACACCGATCCGAAGCAAGCCGGCAATTAACCACAAGAGAACTGGATGTGTTGCAATTATTAGCCAAAGGTTTTAAACGCAAAGAAATTGCGCAGCATTTGGAAATATCGATTGGGACGGTCGGCACACACATCAATCATATTTATGAAAAACTAGGCGTGCGTTCCAATGTAGAGGCCATTGCCCTTGCAGTGTCTGAGAACATAATCTCAAACGGCAGTTAATGTTGAAAATGAAATATGAGTAAAAACTTTATTGCGACTTATGTTTTTTCGGCCACTTGTCTTTGTTTGATCGTTTTATTTTTTGTTAAATTACCGATCAATCCTTACCCTGACTTTGATAATGCAATGAGATATACGCGCGCAGAAGTGTGCCAATCTGATTTACAAACGTGCCAATCCACCTCTGATTACACCGAAATTAACTTGCCGCACTTTACCACTCCGACCAGAGAACCGGGGTTGCGGTCCGTTACCTACCGCCTTTATTTTGACAGGCTGAATACATCCTCAGATTTGCAAGGTGTCTTTTTACCAAAATATTCCGATTTTCCAAACCTTGTGCTTAACGGGGAACGGGTAAGCCCATTTGGCAATGTTTATGACCGGAAAAATGGACAGCTCCCCCGTCTGTGGAGTCGCCCTTTTTATACAAATTTTTCCCCCAATTTTGTTAAACCAAAAGACAATATTTTAGAAATAGAGCTTAGCGCACATAATTACGGGCGCCTATCCTTGTATCCGGTTTATATTGGCGATTCGTTTAGGTTACGGATCGCGCATCAATTCCGCCAGGTTTTGCGGATGGGTTTCCAACGTCTATTTTTTGCCATGACCATTACCGTTGGTGCAATTTTTTTGGGCTTGTGGTTCATAAGAAGGCATGAAAAAGAATATTTATGGCTAAGCCTCGCTAATTTGTCCGCAGTTGTTTTTTGTTTGCATTACTTGTTTCCTGACTTACCCGTGCCAGATCATTTGCGGACTGTGGTGTGGGCTATTGCCGTACAAGCTTATATCTATGCATTTTACCATTATAGTCTTTGTATCATTGGGATGACCATAAAACCGTTAACCCGTTTGTTTTCTGTCTTTTGTCTCCTGACCTCATTTGCGCTTCTGCTTGTGCCGACAGAATATTTAGCCGATGCATTGGCACTTTATTTTGGACTTACCGGGCTTTGGGCCTTGCTTGTTCCGGCCTTGTTTTTGAAATACCGCCCACAGGCAAAACTGGTAAACGGCTTGCATTTTGTTGTTTTCATTATTGTCCTTGCCTGTGGAGCCGTTGATTATCTATATTATTTTTGGGCACCTAAACGCATTCCTTTTCAGTTAGCACATTTTGCACCTTTGCTGATGTTTGTCGCGGCGTCCGCCTTAATTGCCTTGCGGCTCGTGGTTTCTGTAAACGCGATGGAGCGGTTACAATTGTCCATGCAAAAAACTATCGAAGAAAAAGCCGGAGAAATTAGCCAATATGAAAAACAAAAAGCCGTCAATGCAGAACGCCAGCGCCTAATGCTCGACCTTCACGACGGGGTTGGCGGGCAATTGGTTAACACTATTGCCTATATGAACCAAACGGCAAAAGTCGATCACGTGGTAAAAACCTCACTTGAGGACGCACTACGTGATATTGCCCTCATCATCGATAGTTTGGAAGGCAATGACAGTTTAGATATGTTACTGGGAGCATTGCGAAACCGTCTTGAACCCTTGATGCAACCGGGAAACATTGACTTAATTTGGCAAGTCCACGATACACCTTTTCTAGGTGAGGAAGCCGCATCTGAAAACTTAAATGTTATTCGTCTTGTACAAGAAGCCGTCACCAATGCTGTCAAACATGCTAACCCCAAGACCATTACGATCAGAAGTGACGAGCGGGCTATTCATATCATAGATGATGGGCAGGGGTTTGATATTGATAAAGTGGCAAAAAAGTCAGGTACCAATAGTGGTATTGGTCTTCGCGGCATTCGCCGGCGAACCGAGGAATTGGGTGCCACCTGCGATATTAAAACCGGCCCCGACGGCACGCATATACACCTTTTCTGGCCTGAGGATAAAGCATTGTAACAAAATCCCGTCTCTACAATATGTGTACAAAAGTGCGTACAAATTTTCTTGGAATATGCTAGGCTGAATAACTAAGCCGTCCTTGGCCAATGCCAAGCAATCCAAACAACCAGTAGGGTTACAATAATTTCAAAGAAAACGACCATTTGGTAAAACGGTGCGGTACCGAAAAATGTGAGGGCTTCTATGATGCTATACACAATACCTAAGATAATATTGCTCCACCGGCTTAAAGCTGGCCGTAAAACCGTAGATAAAAAAATCATCAATGCTGGAATTGCCAGTATAAGGGCAACAATAATCAATACAGTGGGGGTTGCCTCACCAAGAGGTCCCATTTGACCGGCAATCATGTTGTCGACGGTGCCCGGACGGTACATGTTGAAATAGTCATAATAGATATATAGGCTCATTAGCGATGCCCACAACAGCGATAAGCGAACGGGTGTTGGTATATCAAAATTCTTTAAATTATTGCATTCAGGATCAGTCATAAAATTCTCGCTTATTGATTAATACACTGGATATATATCGTTTTTCGTTAATGGTTAAAATTACGTCGGTGCCAGTCGACAATGCCTCGACCGATTGCTTGTGGATTGTCTTCCTGAATGAAGTGAGTGCCGTAACCCACAAATTGCGTTTCGATGCTGTGAAATTCTCGGCGGCCCAATCAGCTCTATCAGAGCCCGCCGGAAACATCGGCGGTATGAGCGCTTCCATCATGACAACGCCCTTAACATTGCGTGAATGTGTGGCGGCATAATTAAGACCTAACGCAGAACCCCAATCATGAACCACAAGGATGACATTCTTGAGCCCAAGCTCATGGATAAAAGCATTTGTGTATTCGATATGAGTTTGCATCGTGTAATCGACATCGGGTTTATCGGACTTGCCGAAGCCAATATTATCGACAGCTACAATCCGCCCATGCGGTTTCACGTGGGGTATGACATTGCGCCATAAATAGCTCGATGTTGGATTGCCATGGAGAAACAAGAAGGTATCGCCCTCGCCCTCGTCAATATAGTGCATCTTTGAGCCGCGCACTTCGATGAATTTGGATTCATAAGGGAACTCTGTAGAAAATTCCGCCGCCTTGTATGACGGGACTTGCGGCGCCTCTTGTGCTTGTGCCGCCTCTTGCGTTTGCGGCGATTCTTGCGTTTGCGGCGATTCTTGGGCTTGCGGCGATTCTTGGGCTTGCGCAGTGCTCAATACTGAAAGTCCAGCAATTAATAACATGAAAATTCGAAACATTAGATAAACTCCTTTTGTTGTTGCTCGTAAGTGACAGTCAGAGGGCTCGTCTGACCTTGGGATAAAATCTGAGACCCTAGCTGGGTTTACATTTTGGGGAGCCACATCCCCGTAAATGCGCCGTAGATACCAACCCCCATTGCAATTGTTAGCAATGTAATTGTTATGGCCATCGCAAAACATCCCAGTGCATTCCCTCGGTCTTTGATGGATGCTCATCCAAAGCATGAGACCGACGCGGAAAAACCACACACCACTAATCGCAAGAAACAAACGCAATGCCCATTGCTTATGCTTATGGATTTTTCCTTTAATTGCATAGCGCAATGCAATGACTGTAAAAACAATAATTAGAACGGCGTTGAAACTGATGGCAAATTAGCACCTGAGTACACCGTTAAACAAGCCACAGATATTTTATGGACATTGCTTTCGGTGCGAAATTGGGAGCAGTATAGACAGGAGTGTCGCTGGTCGCAAAAGACATATATTGAGGGCATACAAAAAATTGCTCGTGACGTTTTAGTTAAATAAGTTAATTCTGCTATAGCTCATAGTAATCATTCGGCTAGACCAAGTTTCGATCATGTTTGCCGTGTGCAATTATATGTACAAATAAATTGGATAAAAAAAGAACCAATGGAATAAAGCGATGATATAATACGGAAATAATCCATAAAACTTGTGCGAAAAAGCCAACCCTACAACCTCTCGGGCGCACCATTTACCTGATATTACTTTGTTTTGAAATCAGCAAAAGGGACGGGAACCCTTCTCACCTCACTTTATCAATACAAAAATAGTGTCCTTTTATGTAAATACCTATTGCATGAGTGTGTAGTATTGTATTAGCGTGTTAATACAGTAGTTTTACAGGTCTAAACACTATGCCAATACAAAAACAAAATTTAATGCGCCGCAAACAACTAGCTAGAGCCTTGCAATCTACGAAAGGCGAGGCAGATATGGAACGGTTCTTGGTTGATTTGTGCACGCCTTCGGAACTGCGTGCACTGTCCGAACGCTGGTATGTGGCACAGTTGCTTGACAAGGGTGGGCTGTCCTACCGTGAGATCAATGAACAAACGGGGATTAGTACGACGACTATTGGTCGCGTCGCACGTTTTTTAAATGACGAACCCCACCAAGGCTACCGCGCTATACTTGATCGGCAAAAGGAGGCATAAATGCCAGATAGATTACGCATTGCGGTACAAAAAAAAGGCCGTTTAGCAGACGAGAGTTTTACACTGCTTAAAAAATGCGGGTTGAATTTTTCCGTTCGTGGTGACGGCCTATTGGCGCGGGTAAAAAATTTACCCATAGACCTGCTATTAGTGCGCGATGACGATATCCCTAATTTTGTAGCAAGTGATGCAAGTGATTTTGGTCTTGTCGGCGAAAATGTATTTGCTGAAGAAATCATGGGTGTAAAAGCGTTCGATATAAAAATTGTACGCCGTCTCGGTTTTTCAAGATGCAACTTATGTTTGGCCGCTGTCGAAAACAGTGCCATCAAAGACCCAAGTGACCTTAATAATAAGAAAATCGCTACAAGCTATCCCAGTATTTTAAAAACGTATTTAAAAAACAATAACATAAATGCGACCTGTGTAGAAATGAAAGGGGCAGTAGAGCTTGCGCCGCGCATTAATATAGCAGATGCAATCTGTGACCTTGTATCTAGTGGGGCAACTTTAGAGGCAAATGGACTTAAGGTCTTTGAAACAATTTTGGAAAGCGAAGCCGTGCTGGTCGGCTCAAACCGTACTTTGGTAGCAAATAAGCAGCGCGTATATGAACGTCTTCTAAGCCGTATCGACGGGGTTATTAGTTCCAAAGATTCTAAATACATCATGCTGAACGCGCCAGAAGATCAAGTGGATATTATCACTAAACTGCTGCCAGGTTCCGATGCACCAACAATCATTCCGTTGAGTGCAGATAACAACCTTGTTGCTATGCAAGCCGTATGTACGGAAAATGTATTTTGGGAAACTTTGGAAGCTCTCAAGGACAAAGGTGCACGTTCTATCCTCGTTTTACCCATTGAAAAGATGATGAACTAGGTATGCAGGTTTTTATTTGGAATAATTTAAACAAAGAGGAGCAAATCGCCGCCTTAGCACGTTCACAAGCTATAAATGATGAAAACGTTGTGCGCAGGACTACTGATATATTAAATGCGGTGCGCTTAAAGGGCGATGAAGCAATAAGAGGCTTTACAAAGCGTTTTGACAATGTCGAATTAACTGATTTAAAAGTACCCAAAACAGACATGAAAGCGGCTTGGGAAACCTTAGCGCCCAAAGACAAAACCGCTATGGTAACAGCTAAAAACAATATTGAAAACTTCCACCTTGCACAAATGCCAAGCGCATTTGAAGTTGAGACCATGCCGGGCGTTTTGTGCCGCCGAGAGCCGCGAGCAATCGACAGCGCCGGATTGTATGTGCCCGGCGGAAGCGCACCCTTGGTCTCTACATTAATGATGCTGGCGGTTCCTGCTAAAATTGCAGGTGTCCCTAAACGCATCGTCATAACGCCACCTAGTAAAGATGGGAAGGTCAATGCAAATATATTGGCTGCGGCGTATTTGTGTAGTGTTACCAACATCTATATGGCAGGAGGTGCGCAAGCGATTGCAAGCCTTGGCTACGGCACGAAGACAATCCCTAAATGTGTGAAAATATTCGGACCAGGCAATATATATGTTGCTCAAGCCAAAGCGCAAATCTCAAAGGAAATGGGCGGCCCAGCCATCGATTTACCGGCTGGGCCTAGTGAAGCCATGGTTTTGGCTGATGAGCAGGCTAATCCAATATTTGTAGCTTCAGATTTACTGAGCCAAGCGGAGCATGACCCCATGGCGCAAGTCATATGTGTGTGCCGATCCAGGGAATTCGCCGCTAAACTTAAGGCTGAAATAGGCAAGCAGCTTACCGATTTACCGCGTAAGAATATTGCAATACAGGCTCTTAAAAACGGTCGTGTTATTATAGCGCATGATATAGACACAATGCTGGACATAGCCAACGACTATGCCCCCGAACATTTGATTGTGCAGATACAAAGCCCAGATGGTGTTCTAGAGAAAATTCGAAATGCAGGCTCGGTGTTTTTAGGCCCTTGGACACCTGAAGCCGTAGGCGATTATGCTAGCGGAACAAATCACACGCTACCAACATATGGTGCAGCACAGGCCTATAGCGGCGTCGGTGTAGAAAGCTTTGTAAAATTTATCAGCGTACAAACACTTACGCGCATTGGCCTTGAAAACCTTGGCCCGTGTGTAGAGCGGCTTGCTAAGATGGAGGGTTTGGAAGCCCACAGACGCGCAGTCAGCCTGCGCCTTGAAAGTGGAGGGGCATGATGCGTAATACTTGGCCAAACACAATTGCCCGCAAAGCTATCCTGGATTTTAAAGCGTATGACGCGCGAGGTGGTATTTCAAATGCTTTGCATCTTGATGCGAATGAGTCCCCTTGGCGGCCACCACCAGTAAAATCAGCAGACAACTTTAATCGTTACCCAGAACAACAGCCAACAAATTTGTGCGCAAGGCTTGCAAACCTATACGGCGCAAAACCCGAGCAAATTATGGTCGGGCGAGGCGCAGATGAAGCCATTGAGGTTTTGCTGCGTACATTTTGTGAAGCTGGCGAAGATAGTATTCTAGTTTGCCCGCCTACTTTTGGATATTATGAAACCTGCGCGTCTATTCAAGGGGCGGGCATCATTAAAGCTCCGTTAAATCCTGACTTTACCTATGATGAAGGCTTGATTAAATCGAAAATGCGAACTGCGGGTTCGGCACTAAAAATAGCATTTTTCTGCTCGCCTAATAATCCGACAGGCAATGCAATTAATCCACAAATTGTCGAAGAAATATGTGCTGAATTTTCGCAAACCTTGATTGTCATAGATGAAGCTTATGCAGAGTTTTCAGGCCAAGATAGCTTTACCGATAAATTAGAAAAATACCCTAATCTGGTTATATTACGTACGCTTTCAAAAGCATATTCCCTAGCTGGTGTCCGGCTGGGTGCCGCCATTGCTGATCCACGTATAGTTAACTTAATGCTGAAAGTTTTACCTCCCTATCCAATAGCCCGCCCCGTTGAAGTAGCTGTGATGAATGCGCTCACACCTGCTGCAATGCCTATTCACGCGGCCCGGTTGAAACTGTGGATGTCTGAAAGAGCGCGCATGGAAACGGCGTTAACAGCCTCACCTTTTGTGAAAACCATCTATCCGTCAGAAGCGAATTTTTTACTTTTAGAAATAGTTGAGGATGAAAAATTACGCCGCAAACTTAGAGAATATCAGATCAAAATTCGTGATTTCCGCCAATCCCTACAGGACAAAATGCGCCTCAGTATTGGGTGTCCAGAAGAAAACGATATCGCGCTTTGTGCCTTTGGTGTGAACATTCCTGTAACCAACCCCCAGCGAACTGCCGAAGCCCACAGAAAAACCAAGGAAACCGATATCGCCGTTCGGGTAAATTTGGATGATCCTTCTAAAATTTCGGTTCACACTGGCATAGGGTTTTACGACCACATGTTGGAAGCCCTCGCTAAACATGGCAAATTTGGTCTTGTACTGTCGTGTGAGGGTGATCTGGAAATTGATGCCCACCATACAATAGAAGACTGTGCATTGACGCTTGGCACTGCGCTTTCGGCGGCGCTTGGAGACAAAGCTGGCGTGGGTCGGTTTGGCTTTACAATACCTATGGACGAGACCCTAGCCAATGTCGCAGTGGATTTATCAGGCCGTTCCGCTATGGTTTTTAAGGGTATTTTCCCGACAGACCACGCCGGTGGTTTTCCTGCTGAAATGTGTCCGCATTTCTTTGAAAGCCTGGCGCAGACACTCGGTGCAGCCATTCAAATTGATGTCCAAGGTGCCAACACCCACCACATGATCGAGGCCTGTTTCAAAGGCCTAGGCCATGCACTAGCCCCTGCATTTAAACGCGACGGTATAGAGATTGCCTCGACTAAAGGGGTATTGTAATGCTTGCCATTGTAGATACAGGATGTGCAAATTTGGCCTCTGTTGGCTTCGCCGTTGAACGTCTTGGCGTACGGTATGTGATTTCAATGGACGCAGCCATTATACAAAGCGCAGACCATGTTATTCTACCAGGTGTGGGGTCTATGCCTTATGCTACGGCGCAATTAAAACGGCGCGGGCTTGTGAAAGTACTAAGCAATTTAACCCAACCGCTTTTGGGAATTTGTCTCGGTATGCAAATGTTGCTAGATGCGTCCGAAGAAGGAGCAACAAATGGTCTTGGCCGCATTAAAGGCTTGGTTACAAAATTGGGAGCAAGCGATTTACCCACACCGCATATGGGCTGGAATACTCTGGAAAACCTAGATGATGATCCGCTGCTTTTCGGCGTCAATGAAAGCGATTATGTGTACTTTGTCCATTCTTACGCCCTCCCAATTGGCGCTCATACAATTGCAACAACCACTTATGGGCAACCTTTTAGCGCCGTTATTCGCAGCGGTAATGTTTATGGCTGTCAGTTTCACCCTGAGCGTTCCAGTAAAGTTGGTAAAAAAATATTAGAAAATTTTCTGAAGGTTAAACCATGATTTTTCCGGCAATTGATTTAATGGATGGAGGCTGTGTGCGGTTATTGAAAGGTGATTTTGACAGGCGTACAAATTACAGTACAAACCCTATAGAGGTGGCACACAGTTTTGAAAATTCTGGTGCAAAATGGTTGCATGTCGTCGACCTAGACGGGGCAAAAAACCCAATGACATCGCAATCTGAGCTTATAGTGAATATAGCAAAATCTGTTAACATTAAAATCCAAACAGGCGGTGGCTTACGGAATCTTGATCAGGTAGAATTCCTTCTTAGCAGCGGTATAAACAGGGTTGTTATCGGCTCACTCGCCGTCAAAGACCCAAATCTCGTTAAAGGCTGGATGCAGGCAATTGGCTCCGATAAATTCGTACTGGCTATAGATATTTTTCTAGATTTAGACGGAACCCCCAGACCTACGACCAATGGTTGGACACAAATTTCAAAGCAGTCACTTTGGCAAGTGATTGACGAATTCTTGGGTGTCGGGCTAAAAACTATTTTGGTCACCGACATTGCCAAAGACGGCGACCTGCAAGGCGCAAATATTGCTTTATACCAAGATATTATGAGCCGTTATCCAGGCCTTGACCTTATCAGTTCAGGTGGTGTTGGCTCGCTGAAGGATGTACGTGATTTAAAAGCACTCAACCCAGCAGGCATCATAATCGGCAAAGCACTTTACGAAAACAAATTTACACTTGACCAAGCAATCTCATGTTAGCGCGCCGGATAATTCCTTGCCTTGATGTAAAGGATGGCCGCGTGGTGAAAGGCGTACAATTTCGCAAACATGAAGACGTAGGCAACATTCTGGATCTTGCGCTTAAATACAAAGATGCCGGTGCTGATGAATTGGTATTCTACGACATCACGGCCAGTGTCGATACGCGCACGGTCTGCCCTGACTGGATAAAAAAAGTCTCAGGCCTGCTCGATATTCCTTTTTGCGTAGCCGGCGGAATAAAATCGGTGGAAGCCGCACGCGCACGTCTGGAAGCAGGTGCCGATAAAATATCCGTAAACTCTCCCGCCTTGATGCAGCCTGATCTAATCAATAAATTGAGCGCAGCATTTGGTCGCCAATGTATCGTCGTCGGTGTCGATAGTTTTGAAGATAGAAGCATTAAAGACGGCAGCACATATCGTGTTAAATCCCATACGGGTAGTGCTGATGCCACAAAGGAAACCGGACGCGGGACACTGGAATGGATAACAGAAGCCATTGCACGTGGGGCGGGCGAGATTGTGCTTAACTGTATGAATAGGGACGGAGTACGCACGGGATATGATCTTAAGCAACTGCAAGCGGTGCGCACGATATGTTCTGTGCCTCTGATCGCATCAGGCGGCGCGGGAAAGGTATCCCATTTTGTAGATGTGTTCAAGCAAGCGGATGTTAACGGAGCGTTAGCCGCTAGTGTTTTCCACAAGAATATCCTACCCATCCCAGCTCTTAAAACAGAACTAAAAGCCAAAGGTATAGAGATACGTATATGAAAATAGATTTTCAAAAAGGAGATGGCCTTGTGCCCGCCATTATTCAAAATGCAGACACATTGCAGGTGCTTATGCTAGGTTATATGAATGATGAGGCATTGCAGGCTACGCAAAATAGCGGATATGTCACTTTTTATAGTCGGTCTCGTAACTGTCTCTGGCGCAAGGGGGAAACGTCTGGAAATACGCTAATGCTAGTTGAGATTACGGCTGATTGTGACAACGATACATTGCTCGTACGTGCTCGTTCTGCGGGTCCCACATGCCATCTGGGTACAGTCTCATGTTTTAATGACCAAGAAAATAACAAGCAAGGGCCTGCGGGTCTTGCTTGGCTGGTTGAACTTGCTGCGCTTATTGAAGGGCGCAAAACATCTAACCCTGAAAACTCCTACACGGCCAAATTATTGCAAGGCCCGTTGAACAAATGTGCACAAAAGGTTGGCGAGGAGGGTGTCGAAACAGTCATTGCCGCAATAGCTGAAACGGATAGAGAATTTACCGCCGAAGCCGCCGACTTACTCTACCATTTAATGATCTTAATAGCCGCGAAAAATCTATCACTTATAGACGTTGTCCAAGAATTAAAAAATCGTTCTTAGGCTTCAAAAGTTTGGTGTTTTAACAAGGCGCTTAATGACGCAAAGTCCTGCGTTTTAACTTTACATCTCTTTGTTCCTGCTCCACCGTGTGTGCCGTTTTTTATGAAGCCAATTTTGAGCATGCAGATAGCGACACACATATCAAGATGCTCTAAGAGCAACGGTCTACATCTCATGCAAAGTCAGATCAGACCGAACAGAAATCCAGCCCATAAAATCCCGTAAAAAAAGGGTCAAGTTTGGAAAACCGCTTGGGTGTTTGTGGCCTAAAATGCCCCAATTCCTCAGCCTGTCGGAAGAAGTGGATAACGGATATGACACCAAGCTTGAAGTGTCGGACAGCCTCGCTACATGTTGAGCCAGAACGCACCATGAAAACAACTTTGGAACGTAAATTTGCTCATAATAGTCATAAACAATTCTCTTGCTTTCTCGTATCAGTAGAGGAAAGTCATATAATGACTGAACATGCTTCATTGCTATTCGAAATCGCTCTAGAACCGCACGGTTTATGCCAAACGGGTTTCATAAAACTTGCAATCCCAACATTACAATTAAAGAGCGACAAAAACTCTATGACACTTAAAAAACTGACCAAATATTGTGGCGGTAAAGTAATTTAAATACACATACCGTTTAATTAATCGGCTTAATATTTTTCTTTTGCCTTGATTTAAATTTAAATGATTGTTTGAATATAAGCATAAAAATTAAAAAACTATATAGTATACGCAAATTTGGATCTCCAAATATTCGCCCAGAAAAAGACAAAGAAATACGATCCTCTTTTGGAATCCGCATTCCTCTTGACTTGATTTCATTTAAAGAAAGGTTGTGAATATAAACTTCGTCAGCATTGACAGATGCACTTATGGCAATTGGACTATTATTATTTGAAAAACTAACGTCAGCATAACCCCACCAAAAAGCGGATTGCATATGACCTCTCACTTTCCGTTTTGTTTCACCTATTCTTGAATATGGCGGCAAAGAAAATTCGTCGGCCAAATAAAATGCATCTGCTTCAAATGGTCCAAAATTAAGAGGAATGAAAAATAGCCTTCTCACTGACCTCCCAAAAACTAAGAGCTTAGCATCACGCATCATTAAAGGGATATAATCAGGCTCAACAATATTTGATGGTTCTTCTCCAATTTCTAAAAGACCATTAACAGGCAAGCGCAGGTGGGGGGGATAGCCGCATTTATTTGAGGCACCTATATTAGCACGTAGTATACCATCATTTTTTATTTGCACAGAGGCGCCATTAATCCCTAAATTAGCAGGCCCTTCAACAATAATAGTTAGGTTATCATACGGAGGCTTTAGATAAATGATTTTAGCGCCTTGCTTAGGATCAACCCAGATTGGCTTCTCGATGCATGTGGGCGTCGTTGAAATACCATTCGCGTCATCTACGTCCCCCAATAGTTCAATAGAACCTTTCGGAATATAGAATGACGCGGTTTCAGCATTCGCTATTTTCACAATAGCTATTTCGGTTTCAGCTTTCAATGTCAATAAGGTTGACGGAGCAGGTAAAAACAAAAGGACGATGAAGAGAAGTGAGGTTAGCGAAAGAAATTTATTCTGACGTACAAACATCCATATTCTCTTGAAAATTGATTTCAGCATTTTTTGTACCAACTATCGTAGAATTATCGCGGTTGCATCTTCCCGAATAGGCCCACGTTTAGGGACACGCCGAATAATTATTTCGGCCATACCGACAACACTCTCAGGAATTTCAAACGTGCACTCTGAATCAAATGCTCTACTCGGTGAATAATTTAGTTTCCGGCAGTCGCCTTGAAGTGTAGCAAGCGTAGCAACATTCAAGCTCGCGGAAAATTTCAATGCCCTTTGCGTATTAATTGCAACAACTAACCTGCTAGATGGATCGCCAACCAAGATAGGGACAATTGGCGCTTTTCTGTTCACATTACACGTATTCCCTATAGACGCTTTTGTAGCAAAATCTTTATTGGTATAATTGCTAGTTTTTTTGTTGAGAATCCATCCTTGTTTTCGCTGGAAATAATATTGCCCCCCTTTATTAGTTGAGGTTTCTAAGATTCCATTTGCAACATAAAATCCGTCCTTTGATATCGCGTGAAAGCATACTTTTTTTGAATGGTTTTTTGGCAATAAGATTGTAGTTTCAGGTAAATCTACCATTTGGTTATCAAAATTTACATCTTGAAACTTTAGTCCAACAACCAGCCTACCACTCACACGAACAAAATCTGAGTATTGTTCATTAATATTTCCTGTCATTACGCCTATTTCAGCTGCACTTGCGACCATAAAAATTGATCCGGTAATAAGAATAGAGATCATATATTTTTTCATATTGCGGCTCCAGTTCGTTACCTTATATTAGGAAGTTAATCTTCATTTAGATTATGTTAAGTAAAATTAAAAATGAAATTACAATTCTTTAAGCTTTATTTTAAGGTTAGTTACTGTTTTTGGCGGTCCATTCACGTCAATCCATATTCCACGTACTATTCTTTTTTCAGAAGTAAGGCAATTATACCACTTCTTTGTATGAAAGGACTTATCTGTGCGCTGACATTTTATCATTTCCCACTTGGTGCTATCACGAGGTCTATTTTGGCTTAAATAAATATTAAAATTAGATGCATGCCTTCCTGGAAAATTAAATGTTAATCCGTCAAAAATTTGATCTCGACCTCCAAGATCATATTGAATTGAAAAACTGTTCATTTTATCATTAATATGAAACCGTGCCTCTTTCTTCCTCGGCTTCTTACTAGGGTGCATAAATCCCCATGCATTCGAGCCCAATTTAATGTGGGATATTAAATTTCTTTGATCTTCAACAATCATTTTTTCGATTTCTATCGGATTCAATGTATTATATATATAGCTAGACACGATGTAAGCTGGAATAGCTTCAACACCCTCAGCAGACACCCCAAGAGTAAAGCCAACTAATTTTGAATTTTTCAGTAGATGCTCATAACTTTTAGCATTTACGCCTTTCTTTAGACTCCAAATTGCCATACCACTATCGGACTGTATCACATCAACGTCCTTAATTGTAAAAACCAGTCTCTCTTTTTCAACACGGATAAGTGTTAACCTTACAAGCTCAAAACCACCAGCTCGAGCGACTGTTCGCGTTCCAAAAAACCTTCTACCAATTAGGAGTCGCGCCGCTCTCTCGTTGTGAAGCATATCATTTTGGCGAAATTCTGAATTACATCTCTTCTCACTTTTTTTAGAATTCCACATAATATTATTATTGTTCGGATAAACTTCATTGAACTTGAAGAGAGCAATGTCTTTTTTATTATCCATTGATACAATGCTAGCGATACTGCGGTTACCAGAATTGTCAGAAATAGCTATTTTAGAACTATCTCCAACGGCATGAGCCACAGTAATTCCGTAGCACGTATTGGTATCTGAACGGAACAACAGCCCTTGACCCTGCTCCAAACCACTTTCTATTAAAATCGGAACAGATTGCGCAACTGCTGTAGAGACGAAGACAAATAAAAACACCACAACAGGCAAAATCCATTTAGCCATATTTTAGTTGACGTTCAAAGTATCTAAATAAGAAATAATGTCTAACCGGTCTTGTTGTTCTTTAAGACCAGGAAAAATCATTTTGACCTTTGGCAGCATAGTGCGTGGAGATGTGAGATATTCACTTAAGGTTTGTGCATCCCAGACAGCCCCGCCCGCGCCAAAATTTTTCATAGCAGTGCTGTATTTGTAGCCTTCTAATGTGCCAGGGGTGCGCCCTACAACGCCGAAAAGACTGGGCCCTACTTTTTTCTTGCCTTCTACATTGGAATGGCATGCACGGCACTTTTTGAAGACCAATGCACCAGCTTCAGGGTTACCGACCGTATTTTGTGCAGCCGCAAGAATTGGTGCTGGAGGAGGTGTAATTGCGGCCTTATTTTTAGCAGCTTCGATAGCGGCCAGACGTGCCGTTTCAGCGGCTTGCTCTTCAGCTAATTTTTTGGTAGCTATTTTTTTGGCGGCAGACTCAGCCACTATTTTAGCTTCTGCGTCCTTTTTAGCTTTTGCAGCAACCAATTTGGCAGCTTTTTCATCCGCGAGATTGGTCGCGGCACGTTCTTTTTCTGCGGCTTTGGTAATGGCCAGCTCTGCGGCTTTTTCAGCAGCGGCACGTTGAATTGCAGCTTCTTTTACTGCAACTTCTTTGACCGCCTTTTCAGCAAGAGCTTGTTCCGCAGCAAGTTTATCTGCAGCTTCTTTTGCAGTTTGTTCAGCAATTTTTTGGTTTTCATCTTGTTGAATTCTTGCTGTATTTTCTATCTCGTTGGTTGTAGACTCCGCCTGTATTGAATTTTTGGAAGATTTGTCTGCGCATGCCTGCACAGTGACAAGGCCCAAGCCGATTGAACACGTTAGCGCTGCAGAGTGGACGATTTGTTTCATGCTCATAAAATCACCTTTATATATTTACACTATTGCTAGTCTCTTTTACCACAAACAAAAGACCAGCGAAATTAACATCGCTGGTCAATGTAAGTATTCCTATTACTGTCATAAATTATGTACGCTAACAGCTATTTACGACCTTCAGCTTCAGCTTCAGCTTCACCCTCTCCTCTAGCTTCGCCTTCACCTCTAGCTTCGCTTGCGACTTCTGCTTTGTACTCTTTTCGCAAAACAGACACATAGGCTGTTAGTGCAGTAAGATCTGCAGAATCCCATGGTAGCGGGCTTGCTTCCATTGGTTGTTCCATACAAATTTGAACCATTGTTTCGGCATTGACTTTTTTCAGGCCATAGATGTCCTTACCCATGGCTACATAATGTGAATACCGTTTCTTGAAAGTTTCGTTATATCCTTCAAGATCTGTATGGCAACTATTGCAACTAAGGCCATTGGTCGACAATGACGCATCATCATAAAGGTCACGACCTTTAGCAACGAGGGCTACTTTTGACAATCCGCCTTTATTGCGTTTCGCGCCCCTAGGGCGTACAACATTAGACGCATCACCTTCAGCTTCAGCTTCGCCTTCACCCTCTGCTTCGCCTTTTGCTTCTGCTTCACCTTCACCTTTAGCTTCTGCCTCTGGTTTAGCTTCTGCTTCTGGTTTAGCTTCTGCTTCTGGTTTAGCTTCAGCCTCTGGTTTAGCTTCTGCTTCTGGTTTAGCTTCTGCTTCTGGCTTAGCTTCAGCCTCTGGTTTAGCTTCTGCACTAGCAGCTTCTGCTTCACCTTTTGCCTTGGCTTCTGATTTTGCTGCGACAGCCTCGGGTGCTGCCTCAGCCTTCGCTTTGTAGGTTTTGACTTCAGGCATGGCCTCAGCTTGACCTCGAGCCTCATAGGCTTCTTGCTTGGCAACATAGTTCGCTGTTTGGTAAGTAGCTTTGTTTGTAATGCTAGCGCTGGAATTCACCATGCAATAGCCCTCTACATCACGTATTGATCCAGAAGGGCATGCGCCTACAACGGCAGCTGACTGAGCGGTTCCAAGACCCGCTACCAATAAAGGAGTAGATAAAAGAATGCCTTTCGATAGGTTTTTTAGTAATTTCTCACGATTTTTCGCACTGCTTTTCATTGTTAATCTCCCGACAAAGTTTTCTATTGCTTGTTTTAAACTATAAGTGAACTAGATTGAGCATGTAAGAGAGGGTCTGGTAACATCTTAGGTGTTTAGGTCACTTTTGCGTGAGTACAGCAATAAATGGTCGATATATAGTAATAAACAATAAAATATAGCATCATAATTTTGCGTTGCCATGAGAGAAAACAATGAAAAACAACATACAAGACAAACGCCGCTATTGGCTTGCGGGCCACCGGGATGCAGCTCAAGATGAATTCTTTGTTGCAGCTCTAGATAAAACAATATGGCAAGAAGGCGGAGATAAAGATTGGGATACATGCTGGTATACGGGCATGCCAGACCCTGATGTTTTTAAGCAATTGGATGCAGATAAGACAATTAATCATATACCTGGAAATAATGGTCTCACCATTAAAAACTATCTTTATGATACATTGTCATCACAGCGTAGACGCCTCGCTGATACCGATAAACAAAACCGAATGGATTATTTTCCGCGCGTTTATTCCATGCCTGAAGATTATCATGATTTGCAGCAGTGTGCTTTTGAAAACCCAGATAGGAAATGGATTTTAAAACCTAAAAATTCATCCCGTGGACGTGGAATTGAAATTATTACAGATATTGCGGATATACCGTTAGAAGTAGAATGGATGGTGCAGGAATATATAGGCAATCCTCATACTATGAATGACCGCAAATATGTGTTGCGGCTTTATGTTTTGATAACCTCTGTCGACCCCTTACGCGTATTTATGCACCATGAGGGTTTTGCCAAGCTCGCATCGGAACCCTATAGTATTGAAGACCCTGACAATCCATTCGCTCACTTAACCAATCCGGATATTAATGCTACCAATGTAGATTCTGACGCCCCTGTAGTTTTTGTCAGTTTGTCTGAATACCGAAAATGGCTACGGAGCCAAGACCATGATGATAATGCGCTTTTCGCTAAAATCAAAGATTTAGTCACGCTAACGGTCATTGCCGTGCGCGAAAAAATGAAAAAACGCATCTCTACGCAACCGATCCAACACTCGGCTCAGACAGATGGCTGTTATGAACTGCTTGGCATTGACTGCTTGGTTGATGATCAATTGAAACCGTGGATACTTGAATGTAATCTTAGTCCATCATTAGAAGTCTGTGCAGAACCAGAAGACGGCGGTTCTACGGAAAGACTGGTTAAAAGCGCAATGGTTGCAGACATGGTTTCGTTACTTGGGCTTAACCACCGTTCGTCCCGTACGCAAAACCTTAGCAGAGCCGAAACCAATCGTTTGAACTTGAAGAATGAGCTTGCCCGCGCGGGCCAGTTCGAGTGTTTATTTCCAGCCCCGGCATCCGCAGAAGAGTATCTTTCATTTTTCCCGGTGCCTCGTTATTCGGATGTCCTGAGCGCTGAGCAGGTAATAGGGCGCGCCCATACCCCAATGAGGTTAACACCCAATCAAACCACCGAAATTATTTCGAAGGACGAGTTGGCACTTTATTTCGAGATAACAGGCACCCTGTTTACGCCAAGCCAAATAGCAGGGTGGATTTGGTTAAAAATTGTAGACGGAGAAGACCCAAATACTATCGTTCGTGATCTCATTAACACCCACACTGCCGCGCACGGAGAACCTAGCGCCAATGAAAAATGGCAGATACATGAGAATGTTTGGGAAATACTATCGGGGTGGGCACAAATAGGTCTTTTGCGACATGTCGCTAACAAAGGCGCACCCGAAGACGCTCTTATGCTAAAATCCCAAACCAAAACGGCGCTGATTAATTGGGCGGGGCAGAGCAAACTGCAAATTGGTTCTAAAACTATAGGATTAGATTATGGATCGGCCGCACTTACAGAGCGGCTAAAGCCTTTATTCGGAGGCATAGAATCTAAACAAAGCCCAGAAGTCAACATAACTGTGCAGTGCGCATCTATTGGTTATGCAATTGCCGTAGGGCCTCGCCTAGTCGCAACAGGCTTTGGTCTTGATAGCGCCGCGCAATTAGTCAGCCGTGCTGTGTTTGAGCAAGCGCCACATCATGAAAACGATGTCGTTATTGCGGGGTCATTAGTACCTATTTCATATGATGAGGCGGTTTTGTTCATTACGGGGCAAGAATCGGAATGGGAGAGCGCATTACCAATTTTGTTTGCTCGCAAAATAAAACAAGCTATTTACGGCGGTGTTTTGCTGGATTTACAAAACGGAAAAGTATCACCGATAGGTTTACCACTACGTATAAATGAAGACGACATTAAATCTGTTGAACAAAGTTTGGGATATGAAATACAACACCATACCCAAAACTGGGCAACGGGCGGACAAGGCCGGTTTGTACCCTCGGACGCATGTGAAGCAGATACATCATATATATTACGCAATATATTCGTAACAACACGCATTGCCACTGGTCAGCATGAAACAGAAGGAAAAGACGAGGTGCGTGTTGAGACATGTAGCGGGCATAAGGTCTTGAACGCTCTACTTATATCTGCAATTGGCAATGCTAGCCAATCGCTCCGGGGCGAACAAGTTGGCGAAATCAACGACTGGCTAGATAGACAAAAACTAATGGAAATAATATATATTGACCCTGAACAAGCCATAAAAACTGATTTATTATTAATGGATATGCAGGGCGTAGCTATTGGTCAGAAAATTTAAACTAAACGTAAATTTGTTCTCTAATAGTTCTTTCTCAATTCGTCTTTACAGCTACACAAAACCCATCTACGTCTCTACTAATTTTTTATTCACAAGGAAATTTATGACCAATCCGCTTTTTAAACCTTTTACATGTCGCGGGCTTAACATGCCAAACCGTGTTGTTATGGCGCCTATGACAAGGGCTTTTTCGCCTCAAGGTGTTCCCGGAGACAATGTAGCCGGGTATTATGGGCGCCGGGCGGCGGCAGGCGTAGGCTTGATATTAACCGAAGGCACGGTCATTGACCGAAAAGGGTCTTCCAATGATGCAAATTATCCTTTGTTTCACACAGATAAACCCTTGGCGGGGTGGAAAAATGTATGTGAAAAAGTACACCATGCTGGCGGCAGAATTGCCCCGCAAATTTGGCATGTTGGTATGGTCCGCAAGCCTGGAACCGGCCACTTCCCAGACGCACAATCAGACAGCCCTTCCGGTATCACCCACATGGGCAAAGCCGTTATGGAAGCACCGAGCACAACAGAAGTCGAAGACATGGTTGCGTCCTATGCCCGCGCGGCAGGGAATGCAGCTAGGTTGGGCTTTGACGCCGTAGAAATTCACGGTGCCCACGGATATCTCATTGACCAGTTTTTTTGGGGTGTGATGAATAAACGCGAAGACAAATACGGTGGCGGTCTGGCCGAACGCGCAACATTTGCAGCAGAGATCATCGCCGAATGCCGTAAATCCATGAATGAAAACGGTGGCAAAGAGATGCCATTAATTTTAAGAATTTCGCAATGGAAACAACAAGATTACGCGGCAAGACTTGCCGAAACACCTGAAAAACTAGGGGCCTTCTTACAAGTGTTTGTAGAGGCCGGCATAGACATTTTACATTGCTCGCAACGGCGCTACCAAGAGCCTGAATTTAAAGGCTCTGATTTGAACCTTGCCGGTTGGGCCAAAAAACTTACAGGCTTGCCCACCATAACCGTTGGGTCTGTAGGGCTTTCCAGTGATTTTTTCGGCGCCTTTGCCGGTCAAGGCTCCGCCGCAGCTTCTCTTGATGATTTATTTGAACGCTTGGACAAAGGCGAATTTGACATGGTTGCAATAGGCCGCGCCCTGTTACAAGACCCCAATTGGGTCACCAAAGTCAAAGATGGCCGCATGGACGAACTCATGGATTATGATGCTGCCGCGCTGGCGAGTTTGAGCTAAATAACCTGAAACTCTAGCTCTAGAGCTAGAGCCCTTCCGTTATATTTTAATTCACCCGCCCTTGACCGCTTGCATGAGGGCTTTCGAGCGTCCTGACAGTGTTGCATCACAGGCACTTATTTGGCTGTACCGGCGGCGGACTTTACCAGGCAAACGGCCAAGCTTGCCCAATTTGAGCTTTTCCAATTTGCTTTCGCCAAAATTTTCAAACCCGCCGTAAAGCTTGGACAAGGCTGCGGCATGCCCACTAACGGCAATAAAGCCGGATCCAACAGAAATATCCTCGCTGGCATAATGACGTTTATATCCGTCTATCCCTTCGCCGAGGTCTATGCGGCTATATCCTAAATTTGCCGCCTCATCAATTAAGGCTTCGAGCAATTGTATGCCAGGTGCCAGATTATATAATTCGTCATTATAGGCTACCATCCAGGAGTGGAATGTAACCCCATCGCTTAGCCCTAAATCGATGGCTGCTAACTGATCGCCAAAATACATACAGTGCATATCGGCACGTAATTCAGCATCCCTGCCTTGCGCCCATAGCGTTTTTAACAACGCACTTGTCCAATTTACGCCAAGGACATCATATTTACCGCTCTCGGCAAATTTCGCACGTTTCCAGGCCATTAAATGTTCAAAGACGGATGTGTCGGTTGTGTTAAATTCAAAACGGCGCGGCCCAAGCGCCTCTGCTTTGCGCACGCGCCGCCGGTTGCTTTTAAGGTGGCGGCGATAACTTCCGTTGCGCGCCGCACGCCAACTATCCGCACCTTGGGATATATCCATAACCGTACAAGGAGAATTGCTTTGAACTGTGCCAGCAAACATGTCGCCGCTATCAATTAACAAAGAAAAATGAAAGGCGCCTAAACCGGCCTGTTTAAACACTGCATATAAGTCAAATTGGGTGTCAGGTGCGCAAATAAGACCGTGATAATCTGTCATCGGGGTGCCAACTGGGCGGGCAAAGCCAATTTTACCTACTGAATTTATCTTGGCTTGGAATGGCAAAAAAGCGACTGGGTTTTCATTTCGTTCAACCATCAAAACATGGACATTATTACATAAGCGGTCGAGCAATTGTGTGTAAGCAAAATGAAAATACGGACTGTATAATGCCGCATTCGTATCACGGAACTTTTTCCACGCAGCAACTTGCTGAGTTGTCAGATCTTTAACTGCTATAATGTTTGTTTTAATACCGTCCACAACCTTCACCATTATTATGAACGTGAGACATAACAAAATTTGGTGAAAACAGGCTTAAGATGCGTATATTTTTATAACGGCGGTACTGCAGAGCTAATCAGGTTTAACGGCAAAGCAGTTGTTTCCTTTGCTTGGCGAAGCGTAATGCGTGATTGCACATCCGAAACCAAAGAAAAAGAAAGCAATTTCTCGCGCAAAAAGCGGTCATAGGCGTGCATGTCAGACGTTATTATGCGCAACATATAATCTACAGCACCCGTTACGACTGCACATTGCACAACTTCGGGCATAGCTTGAATAGCCCGCTCAAACTTCTCCATATTGTCTTTATTGGGAATGGCTAGCTTTACGGACACGAAAACTTCAAAGTCCAGCCCAAGCTTTTGTCGGTCTAACCTGGTCACACGCTGTTTTATTATGCCGTCTTCTTCCATACGCTTGACCCGACGCCAACACGGAGAAGAAGAAAGCCCAACCTTATCTGCGATTTCCGCCACGGATAATGCTGCGTTATTTTGAATAACGTGCAATATTTTAGCATCTATGTTGTCGAGTTTTATAGACATTTTATTTCTCTTTATTCTCAAAAAACGTAAATTTATGCCTATATATGCGGTATATCAAGATTATTTGCAAACATAAACGCCCGTATTTAAGATAATAATTCCCAATATTATACTCAAGCAAGGGCGCGTCAATGACAAGTCGGAAAAACATATCAAATCTTTTTGTACCAGAACCTGAATTTCGCCCAGGGGATCTGCCTGATTATTCCAGCATCAATCTCGACAAAGAACAATGGCCAGGCAAGCCAGACCCACTGGTTGATGCATTTGAAACCGAAGCCCATGCCACGGGTTTGGTGCGGGCGATGAAGCTAAACGGTGAGGTCTACGGAGAATGGAATCCTGAATTAGAGCCAGACGTATTGATAATGGGTCTGCGTAACATGTTACTAACCCGAATTGTTGACAAGCGCATGTTCGCAATGCAGCGGCAAGGAAAACTATCATTTTACATGAAAAGCATTGGTGAAGAGGCAATTTCTGTTGCTACGGCAATGGCGCTTCGCGACAGTGATATGGTGTTTCCAACCTATCGTCAGCAAGGCATTTTAATGACACGGGGCTGGCCTGTTTTGGATTTGATGAACCAATGTCTTTCTAATAAAGCAGACAGGCTTGACGGCAAGGCCATACCAATTTGTTACTCGGTTCGCGACAAGGGCTTTTATTCTATTTCTGGCAATCTTGGCACGCAAACCATTCAAGCCGTCGGTTGGGCGATGGCGTGTGCCTATAAAGGTACGAACGACATTGCCGCTACCTTTACAGGCGAGGGCGCGACAGCAGAAGGTGATTTTCACTATGCTCTCAATTTTGCTTCCACCTACCGCGCTCCCGTCATAATAAATGTCGTTAACAACCAGTGGGCTATTTCAACTTTTCAAGGCATGGCGGCGGGACAAAGCCGTAGTTTTGCCTCACGCGGGCTTGGCTTTGGTTTGGCGAGCTTACGTGTAGACGGTAATGATTTCCTGGCTGTTTACGCTGCTGTACAGTGGGCAGCGCAGCGTGCCAGAAACGGCGGCGGCGCCACCGTTATCGAGCATTTCACTTACCGCAAAGAAGGGCATTCAACATCGGATGACCCATCCGCCTATCGTCCAAAAGGCGAAGCAAAAATATGGCCGTTTGGCGACCCAATAGACCGCCTTAAAGAACATCTGATTAAGCTGGGAAAATGGAGTCAAGAACAGCAAGACGCACTGATCGATGAGTTAAAGGCCCATGTGTTAGAGACCTATAAAAAAGCCGAATCCTTGGGAACTTTGGCTACACCGACGGATATAAATCCTGCAACCATGTTTGAACAAGTTTTTGAAGATGTGCCGACCCATTTGCGCAGACAGCGCCAAGAATTGGGGATTTAAACATGACCAAAGACGGCAAAAAACAAATGAACATGATCGAAGCCATTCGCTCCGCAATGGATGTCAAAATGAGCCAAGACCCAGACGTTTTGGTTTTCGGCGAAGACGTTGGTTATTTTGGCGGCGTCTTTCGGTGTACGGCGGGCCTACAAGAAAAACACGGCTTACACAGATGCTTTGATACGCCCATAGCAGAAGGCGGTATTATTGGTGCAGCCGTTGGCATGGGCGCATATGGATTACGGCCCGTTGTAGAAATTCAGTTCGCCGACTATATTTACCCGGCCTATGACCAGATCTGCTCTGAGGCTGCACGTCTGCGCTACCGCTCAAATGGTGAATTTACAGCACCACTGACCATACGCACCCCTGTTGGCGGCGGCATACACGGCGGGCAAACCCACTCCCAAAGCCCCGAAGCATTGTTCACGCATATTGCAGGGCTTAAAACCATCATCCCCTCCAATCCCTATGATGCAAAAGGCCTGTTGATCAAAGCGATAGAAGACAATGACCCAGTGTTATTTTTAGAGCCAAAGCGTCTCTATAATGGCCCGTTTTCTGGTGACCCGCACATGCCCGCACGTAACTGGTCAAAGCATGAACTTGGTCTCGTGCCTGAGGGTCATTATACTATTGATTTTGAAAAGGCGCGTACCCACCGCGCGGGAACGGACCTAACGATATTATGTTACGGCACCATGGTTTGGGTCGCAGAGGCGGCTGTTGAGGCCACGGGCGTGAACGCCGAAATCCTTGATTTACGATCTTTAATGCCTTTGGATTTGGAAGCAATCGTGCAGTCTGTGAACAAAACTGGACGTTGCCTCATTTTGCATGAAGCAACCCGAACATCAGGGTTTGGCGCAGAGCTTATCGCCGAAGTGCAACAACATTGTTTTTATGCATTGGAAAAACCTATCGTTCGCGTGACCGGATGGGATACACCCTACCCCCATGCGCTGGAGTGGGAATATTTTCCAGGCCTTGAGCGGTGCAGTGATGCAATTGTACGGATTATGGAGGATTAGATGGGTCAGAAGTACCGAGCGGAGCAAGGCAAGGGCGACCGCCCGTCGGCACTTATGTGCCGCGACTGCGCAGGCGTGCGCTTTTGCGCACGAGCCGTGAGCAATATGAATATGGAGGATTAGATGGGTCAGAAGAATACAGGCCAATATATTTTTAAAATGCCGGACATCGGCGAAGGTGTAACCGAAGCAGAAATCACGGAATGGCATGTTAAAGTCGGCGATAAAGTCGCTGATGACGATCCAATTTGCGATGCCATGACAGACAAAGCCACCGTTGAACTCACGGCGCCAACTAGCGGTGTGGTCACATCCGTAGGCTGTGCAGCCGGAGAAATTATGGCCATTGGCGGCGATCTCATTGTTTTTGAAACCGTAGACGGAACAGAAAGCCCTATCCCGACACCGATTAAAATGACGGCCCCGCCTAAAGCCGCAAAACCAAAACCTGAGCCAAAACCAATAATTGAGGCAAAGACCAAACCCGTTACCAAACCGGTGAGTGTTTCAGCCCCGTCTGATAAACCGTTGGCGTCACCTGCCGTCCGCAGGCGTGCAGAAAACCAGGACATAGATTTGTCTTTGGTGGCACCATCAGGAAAAGCCGGGCAAATCACCCATGCTGACCTTGATGCTTATTCTAAAGGCGGCGGCTCAACCTTGCAAAAACTGGCTGGGCACACAGATATCAAAGTCACTGGAATGCGGCGAATTATTTCAAAACGTATGAGCGAAAGCAAACGCCGTATCCCGCACTTTTCTTACGTCGAGTCTATTGACATGACAGAGGTCGAACGCACGAGAGTTCATCTCAATGCGACCCGCGCACCCCACCAACCCAAGCTGACTTTAATGCCGTTTTTTATGCGCGCGATTGTTAAAGCCGTGAAATTATGGCCCCAGTGCAACGCTACTTTTGACGACGAAGCGGATATTATTACGCAGCATAATCCCGTCCATATCGGCATGGCAGCACAAACACCAGGCGGCCTCATGGTGCCTGTCATACGCAATGCCGAAAGCCAAAATATTTGGGGGCTTGCCACGGAAATCGCCCGCATTGGCGAAGCGGCAAAAACCGGAAGTGTTGCGCCCGAGGAATTGTCTGGCTCGACGATTTCGCTCACCTCTCTAGGCAAGTTAGCGGGTGTTATGGCGACACCTGTCATCAACCGGCCCGAAGTGGCAATCCTATGCCCTAACAAAATTGTCGACACACCAGTCGTCAATAATGGGCAAATGGTGGTGCGTAAAATGATGAACTTTTCAACGAGTTTTGATCACCGTGTTGTCGACGGGTTTCACGCCGCCGAAATGGTTGCCTATATCAAGGGCTTGTTAGAGCACCCTGCGACACTTTTTATTGATTAGAGGAGCTTATGTCTGAACATTTAACTTGTGAAGTGCTTGTTGTTGGCTCTGGGCCAGGAGGTTATGTCGCTGCTATACGTGCCGGTCAATTAGGCTTGGACACCATTTTGGTCGAAGATGGCAAGCTTGGTGGCACCTGTTTGATACGCGGCTGTATTCCGTCGAAAGCCCTGATTGAGGCCGCAGAAAAATACGAGCAAGCGATTACAAATGCCAAGGGAAGTTCTGAAATTGGTCTATCAGCAGATAGCCCCATATTGGATTTTAAAAAAACAATTGCCTGGAAAGACGGCATTACAGAAAAGCTTAGCTCTGGCGTTGCTGGTCTATTAAAAGCCGCTGGCGTTCGCGTTGTCTCTGGCTGGGCGGTGTTTGAAAACGCCAAAACCTGTCTTGTCGGTGATGACAAAATTACGGCAACAAATGTAATCCTAGCGACCGGTTCTAAAAGCGTCGCGTTAAAAGGATTGCCGTTTTCTAAAAACGGAAAAGGGCCGGTCATTTCTTCAACCGAAGCCCTGGATTTATCTGAGGTGCCAAAAAAACTGGTCGTCGTTGGTGCAGGGTATATCGGCATGGAACTTGGTATTGCTTACCGCAAATTGGGGGCTGAAGTCACCTTTATAGAAGCCGCAAAAACGATTTTGCCCGGCTTTGACAAACAGCTATCGGCACCCGTTTCCAAATGGTTGCGTGATCACGATGTTGACGTTCAAACAAATAGCTTTGCACAATCGGTGAGTGCCAAAGGCGGTACACACACACTAACCTATACTGATAAAGACGGGAAAGATGTAAAATTAAGCTGCCATAAGGTATTGGTCACGGTTGGCCGCATACCCAATACACAAGGCTGGGGTCTTGAAAATATGGCAATTGACATGGTACCAGAGAACAACGGAATCTTTATCAAGGTAGATGACAAATGCCGCACAGCCATGCGCGGCGTATACGCCATTGGCGATCTTGTCGGCGAACCCATGTTGGCTCACAAAGCCTCCGCCCAGGGCGAAATGGTGGCGGAAATCATTGCTGGAAAAAAACGTTCTTTTCAACCCGCCGCCATCCCTGCGGTTTGCTTTACGGACCCGGAAATTGTATCTGTTGGTGTGACACCTGCCGAGGCTAAAGACAAAGGTCTCGCGTTTACTCAAGGCAAATTCCGTTGGGCCGCAAATGGCCGCGCCTTAACCACAGGCACCGCAGAAGGCGGCGGCTTTGTGCGTATTTTAGCACTAAAGGACACAGGGCGCATCATTGGCATACAGGCCGTGGGGCGGCATATATCGGAGTTATCCGGCGAGTTTGTGCTGGCCATAGAAATGAACGCTACCCTCCAGGATATAGCAGGCACAATTCACGCCCACCCAACCCTGTCAGAAGCCACAATGGAAGCCGCACTTTCCGCTCTTGGACATCCTATTCATTCTGTGTAGTTATATCCAAACAAAATTGGCTTAAGGATTGATTATGGGTGGTAACACGCTTTTAGAGTTTCGTATGCTTGGGTTTGACATCAAGCTCGATACCAGTTGGCTTTTGATAGCCGCCTTGATTACATGGTCATTGGCAACACGGTGGTTTCCCAGCGTCCTTCCCGATTATTCCCAAATGAGCCATTGGCTGCTCGGGGCATTGGGGGCATTGGGGTTTTTTACCTCTATTTTACTACATGAAATGGGCCATTCCGTTGTTGCCCGTAATTACGGTATACCCATCAGAGGCATCACCCTCTTTATTTTTGGCGGTGTCGCTGAACTTGATCATAACCCACAAACCCCCAAGCAAGAATTTATGGTGGCAGCAGCAGGGCCGCTGGTTAGCTTCTTGCTCGGGTTGTTGTTTTTTGGCCTAGGCGGCATGGTGCAATCTGCCGAGCTTAGCGCTCCCTTTGCTGCGCATGCCGGCATTCCCCTTGCCGCCGTGTTTCGCTATTTATTTATTATCAATATTATATTGGCAATTTTTAACCTTGTACCCGCTTTTCCGTTGGACGGCGGGCGCATATTCAGAGCCTTCCTTTGGAAAGGCCTCAAAGATTACGGCAAAGCGACAAGGTGGGCGGCTAAAACCGGAATGTTTTTTGCTTATGCACTCATGGCTTGGGGCGCCTGGGATATATTCCTTGGTAATTATATCTCAGGTTTGTGGTCATTTTTCATTGCAATGTTTTTACACAATGCTGCAAAAGCCAGTGCCCGACATTATCCTAAAAAGTAAATCGTTTATGCGTATTTTTCGCCTAAATAAACGCGGCGAACATCTTCGTTGGCACGTATCTCGTCTGGGGTGCCTTCAAACAAAACATCTCCTTGGAACATAATCGATGCACGGTCGACAATATCTAACGTTTCGCGCACCCTATGGTCCGTTATAAGAATGCCGATGCCGCGCTTTTTCAGATAACGTATGAGATCGGAAATATCATTAATTGCAATTGGATCGATGCCGGTAAATGGTTCGTCTAATAATATAAATGACGGCCTTGAAGCCAGTGCACGGGCAATTTCAACCCGTCTGCGTTCCCCACCCGAAAGGGCCAATGCGGGACTATTGCGGATATGGCCAATATTAAGCTCATTGAGCAAAGCATTAACATTATCATCGCGTTTGGAACGTTTTTTTTCTGTTAGCTCTACAACGGCGCGGATATTTTCTTCTACGGTTAACCCGCGAAATATACTTTCTTCTTGTGGTAAATAACCAACGCCAAGCCGTGCGCGCTGATACATAGGAAGGTTTGTAATATTTTGCCCGTCAAGCAATATATTGCCTCGGTCTGCCTCTATTAATCCCATGATCATATAAAAACTAGTGGTTTTGCCAGCGCCGTTAGGCCCCATTAAAGCTACGATTTCTCCGCGCTGAACCGAGATCGTGATGCCCTTAACCACGGCTCGTCCTTTATAGGACTTGCCAATACCAATGGCTGAAAGCCCTTGTTTAGGCGCACTGTATTGAAAGTCTGTCATAGTTTATGAATTGCTGTTTGCGACATTTTGCGCATTTTTTATGAGTATATTTACGCGACCTTTAGAGCCACATTTACGGCCTTTACAACTACCGACAACTCTCGCGTTTTGCGTCCTTAAATTATAAAACAATTTATCCCCAGAAATAACACTGCCATCTTCTTGCTTCATGATCACATCGCCAGTTACCTCAAAGGTTTCGTTATTGCGTGTATAAACGCCTTGTTGACCGCGTACACTTTGCTCGGGCGTTAAGTAATAAAATTTACCAACGGCAATTATTTTAGATATATCACCTTGGCCTAACGTGCCGCCGCTTTGCGTGAAAACCGTCATCTTTTCAGCCAATACCCGAACGTCGCCTTGGCGAACATCAACCCCGCCCGTTAGAATAGACTTGCCGTCTTGATAGGTAACATTGTCGGCTGTGATGCTTACAGGGGAATTGCTACCTGAAGCAAATTGTGCATATGCCGTGTTTGAATATAAAAACAAGGCCACCAAGAAGCCGTAGAATAGCACCATAAAATTATTGTTAGTCTTTACAGTTGTCATTTTCGAGTTCCTCGTTTCCTTAAGCTGCTTAATTTCCGCCAATGTTTATCTTTACGCGGTCATTGCCTTGGCAATCTCGGCCTGAACAATTTCCGTCTATCCTTGCACGATTGGTGTTAAGGTCATAAATCATTTTATTTCCCGTAACTGTATTGCCGTTAGTTTGAACAAATCGTGCATTGCCTGTAACTGTGATAATCTCTTTATCGCGTTCGTAAACCCCTTTATCGCCAGTTACACTGTTTTCTGATGTAGAATATTTGAAATTTCCAACGGCTAAAATACGGTTTATATTACCCAATTTGATGGAATTCGCATTCCCGTTGATACCTTCAAGCTTAATTTCGTTGCGGAACAAATCCATGCGGTCTGACAAAATTGTAGCGTCCCCCTGCTTAACAATGACATCGCCGCTTAAGACCGTAACCGACCCACGGTAGGTAGCTCTTTCTGCTTTGACATTTATGGGCTTGTCATTGCCAAACGAAACTTGGGCAAACGACGGTGTCGCCAATAAAAACCCGCCCGCTAGAAAAGTATATATAGCAGTATTAAAGTTACGCATTTTCAGTCTTGCCCCCCTCTTAGCGGTGTAACAACACCAGACGGCATGAGCGCGTCATCAGCTTTTTCTGGTATAATCAAAGCGGTCATCCCGTTCTTGAAGACAAATTCCGCATAATTATCATTTATTTCGTAAGCATTTCCTGAAACTTGACCAAAATTCCCCGTGCAAGCAATGGCCATATCACCTTCAATTCTTTTTCCCTTTACGAAAACGCGCGCATGACCTGTTTTACAATCATAGCCATCGTCCGTTTTCAAATTTACGTCCTGATTTAACTCCAAAACCTGTGTTTCAGAGTTATAAAGCCCCGTTAAAGCTAAAACCATACTTTCTTCGGCACCACCAGACCTCAGAAAATTTAAAATAGGGTTTACCAGTTTTGTTTCGTCGGGTTGTTGTAGGAAACGCACGGCCTCAGCAGCAGTGATTCGAAACGGTAAATTATCTGATGTCCGGCCTTTATAAACAGGGTTAATCATTTTGACGGTTTCATCAGGATTGTCTTCTTGCGGTTTGGGTTTTGGTGTTGAAATAAAATACCACAATAAAACCAAAACAAGAAATCCCGAAAATCCCATCAACACAAAACGCACATACCGAATAAAGACACTGTGACGCTTTGCGGCATCTAGTGACAGCGCATGTCTGGGCTCCCAATGAGCAAGGGCATGTCCATTTCGGGTTTGGTTACCTGTTTGAATTTCAGCACTCTTTGTTGTCATAGTTTTTACATGTGTGTTAAAATTGGTTCTCTATACTTTATGTATATAATAAATGCGACATTAGAATGCAGACAATAGATTACAGTTTGGTTAGCGTTTTACACCGTATCGCCCCCGAAGCCTTATCTAAAACTATGTGAGAAAATATCAATCTCATTCCAACCTGCTATATCAAGAGCGGCCCGTGTCGGCATAAAATCAAAACAAGCCTTGGCAATGTCTGCGCGGTCTTCGCGCATCAAACGGGCCGACAAAATGCGCTGCAACTGATGCAGGTACAAAACGTCACTCGCCGCATATTCTAGTTGCGCTTTGCTGAGGCCTTCGGTTGCCCAATCGGAAGATTGTTGCTGTTTGGACAAATCCACATTTAACAGCTCTTTACACAGGTTTTTAAGTCCGTGTGCATCTGTATATGTCCGAACCAGTGCCGAAGCTATTTTTGTACAATATATTGGTGCGCAATCTATGCCTAGATTTTGTTTAAGCATCGCCACGTCAAACCGTGCAAAATGAAAAATTTTCTCGACTTTTTCATCTGACAGTAGTGCTTTTAAGTTGGGGCAATCATAAGAACTACGATCCATTTGTACGATATGGGCATCCCCATCCCCAGCAGATAATTGTACTAGGCACAATTTATCGCGAACCAAAGAAAGGCCTTGTGTCTCGGTATCCACAGCTACAGAGGTACCAAAATCCAACCCGTCGGGCAAATCGCCTTTATGTAAATGTATCGTCATAATGTGTGTCCACTTGTTTCGTTAAATACGCTCTATAACCATAAAAAAAGCTATGTCATACCAAATTGTGCTCCAATACTTGCAAAAATGTCACGACGTTAAATGCGCCGTGGACAGGTGGCGTGTTAAGGCGTAATCAGTGGAAGAATATCTAGGAGTTAAAAATGTCAAAAGGTTTGGTTTGCGTCTTTGGTGCCAATGGGTTTTTAGGACATTATGTCGTCAGGAATCTGGCAAAGGATGGCTGGCGCGTTCGTGCCTGTGTCCGCCGACCGCACATTGCCGGAGAGCTAAAGGTTATGGGCGCCGTTGGTCAAATTCAATTGGTACAGGCAAATATAAGGTACAAAAAATCCGTAGAGCAAGCCGTCCAGGGCTGTGATGCTGTGATTAATCTTGCTGGCATATTAGTTGAGCAAGGCCGCCAAAACTTTAGCGCCGTTCATGTTCTTGGAGCCAAAAACGTGGCTGAAGCGGCTAAAAAAGCAGGCATAAAGAACCTTGTGCATTTGTCCGCTCTCGGTGCAAACGCCAGAAACGGCAGTAATTATGCGCACTCTAAAGCTAAAGGCGAAAAAACTATTGCAACAGCAATCCCTAGCGCAGACATAGTCCGACCGTCCATTCTATTTGGTGAGGGCGACGGATTTTTTACTCGCTTTGCCCGCTTGTCAAACCTGACCTTTGCACTCCCCTTGCTCGGCGGCGGCACAACAAAGTTTCAACCGCTTTATGTGGATGATTTAGCCAAAGCCATATGTAAAATTACTAATAAAGGTTCGAGCGGAAAAACATGGGAGTTAGCGGGCGCAGAAACCTTCACTTTCAAACAGCTCATGAGTTTTACTTTGGGCGCTATCGACAAAAAACGTTTGCTTATACCAATACCTTGGAATCTCAGTCATCTCATGGGAGCTTTTGGCGAAATTTCCGGATTTATGCCTTTTGTTACACCGTTTTTGACCCGCGATCAGGTGGTGTTACTCAGGAGGGACAATATAGTATCCGGTAAGTATCCTGGCCTTGCCGACCTCGATATAAAAGCCGAAACCATAGTTGCGGTTATACCTGCAAGCTTGGCGCATTTTAGAAAATACGGCCAGTTTCATCAGGCGTCTGCCCATTAAAAAGAGACTATGTTAAAAAAGGACTTAATAATGCCCGACATTGAAATTACAAATCTGGAAACACTTCCTGGACGTAGCATCACGAAACATCTTGGGATGGTGCAGGGAAATACAGTTCGTGCCAAACATGTAGGCCGCGATATTATGGCCGGGTTTAAGAATATTGTTGGCGGAGAACTTCGCGGTTATACTGAACTTTTAACAGAATCCCGTGATGAAAGTGTCAACCGTATGGTTGAAGAAGCAAGGGCATTGGGTGCGAACGCCATCTTGAATGTGCGGTTTTCTACATCATCCGTAAGTGCAGGTGCTTCAGAGCTTTATGTATACGGCACAGCGGTTGTGGTTAGCTAGCATGGCCAGTTTATTCGTTTTTCTCTTTTTGTTGGCTCTGGGGTATTTTTTCGGCCGCATGAATGAAGCGCGGCACTTCCAATCTCTGGAACGTAGGGAGGCCGATTTGGCTGATATTACGGTGTCCAACACCAAACAAATTCCGCAAGGCATGAGCGATTGCCAATTCGTCAGTGGCAATGTCGTTATTTCCATTGATTATTTTAAACGTTTGCTTGCTGGCATCCGAACGCTTTTTGGCGGACGCATTAACGCATATGCAACACTGGTTGAACGTGCGCGCCGCGAAGCCGTTTTACGCATGAAAGAACAGGCTTCTGATAATAATATGCGCCATATTTCAAATCTGCGTCTGGAAACCGCAAGCGTTTTTAAAAACGCAAAAACAAATATAGGTTCTCTAGAGGTTTATGCTTACGGTACCGCCGTAAAATAAGCACCTCTATCAATTTAGGTTCGTTTGCTGCATTGCTAAATAACTATTACACCCTATCTACATCTCATGAGCGAAAAACAAAACACCATGAGCATTGAGCCCATTACCGAAAACGACATTGCCGCTTTGACGGATGTGTTTTATTCTTGGGTACGCGAGGATGATTTATTAGGGCCTGTATTTGCCGCAAAGATCGGCACTAGGGACGACCAATGGGCCCCACATATCCAGCATATAAATGACTTCTGGTCTGGGATATTCTTAAAAACGGGTCGGTTTTCCGGTAATCCAATGGCCAAGCACGCTCCATTGCCGGGCTTAACCCCGGCGCATTTCACGCGCTGGCTTAAACTGTTTGCCAAAGCCGGGGCACAAACCCTTTGTGCTACCAAGCAAGCCCATTTTAATAACACAGCCGAACGTATCGCAAAAAGCCTACAAATGGGTCTCGCTTTTCACAATACAAACCAAAACATAGAACCAAACCCGTTCGCAAAATTTGATATCACCAGACCCTCACGGCAGTAGGTATATATCTTCATTTACTGCCGTTTTGTTTTTCAATAATACGCTTCATACTGCGAGCTTGCATACGCCCTGCACCATTTCGCGACCAAACAATTGCCTTGTTTATTGGAGCTAATGCAGGCCCTAATTTTTTGCCACGCAATAAGACTGTTGCCATATTCATATTGGTATCTACAAAATTTACTGAGCGATAATAATCCAATGCAGTTGCGGCAGACGCAAGTGCTTGTGCCGACGGAGCGCCGTATTTTAATCCTGATGTGCTCGCATAATAATAATGGGCGGCAATATCGTCCGGGTTATTAATTATAGCCTGCTTAAGAAATTTGTGTGCTTTATTGAGTTCCTTTGTGTTAGCTGTGTCTGCAAATTGATTTTTTTTGAACAAAACCACACCTGCCATTCGCAAAACATTCACATCTTGGGGCGCCAATGTCCGCGCTTTGTTTATATACATTTGAGCACGCTCATATTCACCTTCCCTTACAGCCAAAATGGCACGCGCGGACAATATGGCAGGCGTTTCCCCAAGATAAACAGACGCCTCGTCATATTGCTGCATAACATCGACAGTTTTTAAAAATTGGCTAGAGAAGTGTCGCATAGCTTCTGCTTTGTGGTACGCGGTTTCACCCTTACTTAAATTTCGCGTTTGAAAAGCGTAGTCTTTGATTTTAGTTTTCAATGTAATTGTATGGACCGCGTATTTGTTACGTTTGTAATAGGTTTTTAATACCTGTTCAAATTCACTCGGTGTCAGATCAAAAGATTGCTCAAAAATATAAGATTTATCCCGCTTTTGATTTAGGGTATCAATATATTTAGTTAGTTTAGCGGCCTCTTTTTTATTTGATTGCAGATAATGGACTGCCAGCCAACTTTGTGCATAAAAATAATTAGCTGTCGTCAACCCACGAGAGCTTTTTCCTGTTGACTTATAAGGATAAGACAATACGGAATTTACCAGTACTTCTGTTGGCATCCAATTTTTTTGCGCTAATGCATAAGCATATTTATTGTTAGGTCTACCGATTACCAATCGCCCCTGTTTGTCAACTTCAAAGGTAGAAAAATAATTTGCTAAACCTTCATCATACCATCGCGGATAAATCTGTTGACTATAGGTAGATAAAATATGGTGCGTATATTCGTGCAGAGCTATGTGGCGTGCTTGCTTACCTCTACTGAAACCGTTTTTTGCATTTAGAATAAATACGGGGCCTTCAATGGTCGAATTATATACGCCGCCAATATCGGTGCGCCCGGTTAACAGTTTTAGCTCTTTATCACCAGAAACCGAATATATTTTTATGGGAATAATTTCCGGTAATGGGCTCTTGATGCCAAGTAATTGCAATATACCTTGTCGATATTGCTCCAATTCTAGCAACAAGGCCCTACCTTCTTTCGCACCTACACTATCAACCAAAACAAAGTTCTCAGATTTTATCTCAATCGTTTTGGCCGTTACTGGAAATGCAGCCAAGCCTATGAACAGCCAAAAAACCAATCCCTTAAAAGTCCGTTCTAGCACTCGCATTAACATTCCAAGCAAATCAACCTGAGCGAGTTTTAGCATAGAATATACACGTTAGCAAACGGCCATAGTTCACTGCTTAGAAATAAACAATTGCCAATTCACTGCTTGCATTTATTTTTAGCCCCGCTATAAGCCCCGTTCCTCAACTAGAGGACCCATATTGGGATGCAACTTGTTAGGCTAAAGGCATGCCTGACGGTTCTAAAGTTCCGGCGCAAATAAGCGCCCATAATAACGGAGAACGAAATGCCAAAAATGAAGACAAAATCAGGCGCCAAAAAGCGCTTCAAGCTGACCAAGTCAGGCAAGGTAAAGGCCGCTCAGGCAGGCAAACGCCACGGCATGATTAAACGCACAAACAAAACACTTCGCGAGCACCGTGGCACACGTGTCCTCAAAGAATGTGACGCCCGCGTTATCCGTAAGAAGTTTTTGCCAAATGGCTAATAGCCAATAGCGGCTCATCAATCATTCAACCTATCAGTTTTGGAGTTACCTATGGCTCGAGTATCAAGAGGCGTCACAAAACACGCACGCCACAAAAAAATTATCGACGCGGCAAAAGGCTATCGTGGCCGCCGCAAAAACACTTTTCGTATTGCCAATCAGGCCGTCGAAAAAGCAGGACAATATGCTTATATTGGCCGTAAACTTAAAAAACGTCAGTTCCGCGCTTTGTGGATACAGCGTATCAACGCCGCAGCGCGTCTGCACGGCATGACCTATGCCACCTTTATGGGCGCTTTGGGCAAGGCCAATATTGACATTGACCGCAAGGTTCTGGCTGACTTGGCCATGAATGAGCCAGATGCGTTTAAAGCAATCGTTGAACAGGCAAAAGCTGCCGTAAAATAGTTTTACGAATTTTAAGTTATGAAAAGCTCTTCATGCGTGAAGAGCTTTTTTATTGCGCTAAAACTGCTTTATGCCGTCCACGACAAGATCGTGTATAGCCGTTTCGGGCCTTGCGCCGTAATGGCTTATGACTTCGGAAGCACACACGGACCCGAGGCGGCCTGCGTCTTGCCAGCTAAGGCCTTGCGCGCGCCCCGCAAGTACACCTGCGGCATATTGGTCACCTGCGCCCGTAGTGTCGATAACTTTATCCACAGGCAAAGCAGGAATTTCATGGACATCACCACCATTTTTTATCAGTGAGCCTTTATCAGATAATGTCACCAAAGTCGTGGTTCCTGTCGCCCATACATTGTTGAGTGCGCTTGAAAGATCATCAGTTTCGTACAGTGATAACAATTCCGCTTCATTTGCAAACAAGATGTCCACATGGTTATCCACAAGATGCGTAAATGATGCGCGGTGACGATCTACACAAAAACTATCGGATAATGTCAGGGCAACCTGCCTATTTGCCGTTTTGGCTGTTTCAGCAGCTTTGACGAAGGCGGCTTTTTGCGCGTCGGTGTCAAACAGATAGCCCTCCATATAGGTAACGGCAGACGCACGGACAATTTCAGCGTCCACATCGTGCACGCCAAATGTAACATTCGCACCCAAATACGTAGACATAGAGCGTTCCCCGTCTGGTGTTACGGCTATTAAACTGCGCGCCGTTGCTTCGCCGTCTTTCAGTGGGGACGTATTTGCAACGACGCCCAACGCGCCTAGACTTTGTGTGAATTTTTGACCAAGGTTATCCTCCGCCACTTTGCCAATATATGCTGCTGAAACGCCTAATGATGCAATACCTGCGACTGTATTTGCGCCTGAACCACCCGCGATTTCATTGGTTTTTTTGCTCGCCTTTCTTAAGGCCCCATGTAATTGCAACGCTCTGGTCTGATCAATTAAAGTCATGGACGCTTTGGTGATATTTTCACGCACCAGCGTCGCCTCATCCACAGGGGCAATAACGTCCATAATGGCATTGCCAATCCCTAAAACTTCAAATTGTGCTCGCATAACCAATCTCCAATAAATTTGGTTTGCGATTAAGTGAGTATTGAGAGGTTTGCAAGTGGATAAGGGGCTTGTTCTTTGTACCCAGAGCCGCTAGGGCGTTGCCCATGAACAAAGAGATGAAAAAAATCGCTATTCTTGCATCTGGCAATCTTCTGCCAGGCCATGCAGATTTGCGCGAAGATGTCCATGAGCTTGAAGAAGAGATTGGAAAACTACGTCCGTGCTTTGCCGCATTTGGCATGAATTTGGATGTGCTGAATTGGCGCAGCGCTGCAAAGGTTGCAGACCAATACGACGCCATGTTACCGCTCTTGGTTTGGGATTATTTTGAAAGCAATCAGGGCGAATTTTTGCAAGCCATGGCGCAGATTTGCCAAAAAACGGAATTGCTCAACAGGTTTGATGTTGTACAATGGAACAGTAATAAATCTTATCTGGAAGATTTGGCCGCACAAGGCGTTCACACCATACCGTCGCGCCGCGTAGAGCGCATATCAAAAGCCGAAGTCGAGCGGGCTTTCGATGCCTTAAAGTGTGATAAACTCGTCATAAAGCCAGATATAGGCGGTGGTGCTTGGCGGCAGGTTCTGCTTTGCCGTGACGGTTTATATCCAAGCAAAGAAGAGCTGCCACCCGAAGGTGCGCTCATCCAGCCGTTCTTAGAAAGTGTAATCTCAGAGGGCGAATTGTCATTTCTTTATTTTGGTGGTTCATTTTCCCATGCCCTTGTTAAGCGTCCAAAAGACGGCGATTACCGTGTCCAATCTACTTATGGTGGCCGCGAGGCGGCCTATAAACCTAGCAAGCAAGAACGCGAACAGGCTCGTGCCGTCTTTGACATGTTGGATTTTACCCCGCTCTATGCCCGCGTCGACCTCTTGCGTGCGGACGACGGACGCTTGCTCCTCATAGAGTTGGAGTTGATTGAACCTTATTTATATCTAGATTTCGCTGAAGGTGTCGGCGCAGACAATAAAGGCGCACAGAGACTGGCCAAAGCTCTTGTAAAGAAACTGAATGCTTAGGGTCTGCGGACAATTAGATTTTTTTATTGAAATGGGTTTGTATTGAATTTTTTTCACTGCTAAAAAGCTAGGGACTGTTATATGATATAGCCGTTGCCAGTATTGTTCTTTTACAGACTGAAAAATGGCCGTATTTCTGAAAGAAGTTTAAAATGACCACACCCTATCCAAGCTTAAAGTTTAACATTGGCGAAACCTCTGAAATGATCCGTGATGCGGTTTACGGGTTTTCTCAACAGGCCATCGCACCCATTGCTGAAGATATTGATCGTGACAATAATTTTCCGCGTTCTTTGTGGAACAAAATGGGGGATCAAGGTCTACTTGGTATAACCGTTGAAGAAGAATATGGCGGTGCAGGACTGGGATATCTAGAACATGCAGTGGCAATGGAAGAAATTAGCCGCGCCTCTGCATCCGTTGGTTTGTCTTACGGAGCCCATTCCAATTTATGTGTCAATCAAATGCGCCGTTGGGGGAGTGAAGAACAAAAGAGCCGCTATCTCCCTAAACTTATTTCCGGTGAACATGTTGGTGCACTGGCTATGTCTGAACCCGGGGCAGGTTCGGATGTTGTTTCGATGAAACTAAAGGCCGAGAAAAAAGGCGACCGGTATATCTTAAACGGCAATAAAATGTGGATTACAAACGGCCCTATCGCCGACACTCTGGTTGTTTATGCCAAAACGGACGTAAACGTAGGCTCCAAAGGAATATCTGCATTTATTATTGAAAAAGGTTTCAAAGGGTTCTCCACTGCGCAAAAACTGGACAAGCTCGGCATGCGCGGCTCTGATACGTGTGAATTGGTGTTTGAGGATTGCGAAGTGCCCGAAGAAAATCTTATGGGGCCCCTCGGTAAGGGTGTGGGTGTTTTGATGTCTGGTCTTGATTATGAGCGCACTGTGCTTAGCGCTGGTGCCATCGGCATTATGCAGGCCTGCCTAGATGTGGTTTTGCCTTACGTCCACGAGCGCAAACAATTTGGCAAATCCATCGGCGAGTTTCAACTTGTCCAGGCCAAATTAGCTGATATGTATGTCTCGACATCCACGGCGCGTGCTTATACCTACGCCGTCGCTCAGGCATGTGATCGCGGCGAGACCGCGCGCAAAGATGCCGCAGGAGCCATTCTCTATGCTGCAGAGAAAGCCACGCTTGTTGCCCTCGACGCCATACAAATATTAGGTGGTAACGGTTATATTAATGACTATCCAACCGGACGCTTATTGCGTGATGCTAAACTTTACGAAATTGGCGCGGGCACAAGTGAAATCAGGCGCTGGTTAATTGGCAGAGAACTATTCGGCGAAACCGGATAAACCCGCTTAATTTTAGGGTGCAAAAAAGAGGCACCTTACCACAAAGATGCCTCTTTCTACTGTCTTCAGCAAGCGTTGCCCCACAATGTTGCCCCAAAAGGACTCGCGCGACATGTATGCGGTGAACCCTGCCATTACACGGGGCGCGTGGTAATGGCAGAGTTCGTGATTAAAGGCGATCGCCATTAATCGAGCGCACCCATATAGCCATCAAGATAAACCTAACCTAAACGAAATTTCACAAATGACATTTATTTATCTGGTGTTCAGGTTTTATGTCAATTTTGCCAAGATTGCGTCAAATTTGGCACATTTGGCCTTAGTCGTTCCGAAGGGTTTTCTGTGGCCTTACCCATATATATAAAGCCTGCCATGCGTTCTGTTTTTTCAAGCTTTAATATACCGTTTATGCGCCCATCAAATGCATACCATTCGCTTAGCCATTGTGCCGCAAAGCCAGACGCCCGTGCCGCCAGCAACATATTCATGCAGACCGCCCCTGCGGACAATTCTTGCTCCCATTTTGGAGTGCCGCGCGGGCAGTCTTTGGGGCTGGAGACCACCCCCACGACAAGAGGAGCCCGCAAAAACCTTGTCCGTTCATGCTCTATTCGCTCACTGGTCATATTTGGGTTATTTTCTTGGAAAATCTTTGCTAGGTGATCACCAAATTCAGCCCGTGCATCACCCTCAAACAATAAAAATCGCCAAGGGCATAATTTGCGGTGATCAGGGCTACGGGCTGCAATGCGTAATATCAATTCTAACTCTTGTGCAGTTGGGCCAGGGGCCGCCATGGCCCGCGCTAAAGCCGAGCGCCTTTGCGAAAGAAATTTTAGCACTGACGGGTTTGCATCTGCCGCTTTGAGCGTATTGCATTTATCAGGCGGTGGATACATCGCCATTGTTTTTGTCTTCTTCATATCTTCATTATTCATTGTATCACCCATTGTCTTGACTTATCATTCAGCATTACAACGAGAACCGCACATTTCAAGGAAACAATGATGAACAATATTGACAAACGCCTACAAACCCTCGGGTATTCCTTACCCGAACCCACCACGCCCATCGCTAATTATGTGCCTTATGTTGTCAGTGGCAATCAGGTGTATATCTCGGGGCAAGTGTCCGTTACCAAGGACGGCGAATTGATCAAAGGTCGGCTTGGGGAAGATTTAACCCTAGAGCGCGGCCAGGAAGCTGCACGCGCTTGTGCGCTCAACCTAATTGCACAAATGAAAGCGGCCTGCGCAGGGGATCTCTCCAAAGTCAAACGCGTGGTTAAGCTCGGTGGGTTTGTCTGTAGCAATTTTGATCACACAGCACTTAACATTCCCAAAATTATTAATGGATGTTCTGACGTGATGGTTGAAGTGTTTGGTGAGGCCGGGAAGCATGCACGGTTCGCCGTCGGCACACCAGCTTTGCCCCGTGACGTGGCCGTAGAAATTGATTGTGTCATCGAGATAAAAAATTAGGGCTAAAATATTAAACCAAATTAGCGATATTGCGCGTGCGGACTGGAACGGCTTGTTACCAAACCGCCGTGGCTCTGACTACCATCCTTTTACTGATTGGGATTTCTTAAATGCCCTAGAAATCAGCGGCAGTGTTGGGGACAATACTGGGTGGCAACCCGCTCATATGTGCTTGCAAAGCCCAGATGAGCAAATTCAGGCTATTGTCCCATTATATATTAAGTCCCACTCTATGGGCGAATATGTGTTTGACCAAGGTTGGGCCGACGCCGCTACGCGGGCGGGTATGGATTATTACCCGAAGCTGCAATGTGCTGTACCTTTCACACCCGTCACGGGGCCAAGGTTGATTGCCAAAACCCAAGAGGCTGAAAATGCATTGATAATTGCCTTGAAAGACATTTGCCGCCAAAATAATATGTCTGGTCTGCACCTAACCTTTGGGGATAAAAGCACAGTGGCGCGGTTATCAGAGCAAGGCTTTCTTGCCCGCACCGACAGACAATTTCATTTCATCAATCGTGACTATATTAATTTTAATGATTTTTTGACCCACCTCACATCTCGCAAGCGTAAAAAGATCAAAGCCGAACGGCGCAGAGCACTAGACCAAGTAACAATTAAACGTTTGCGCGGCGACGACATCAAGCCGGAGCATTGGGATGTGTTTTACAAATTTTACTTGGATACCAGCGCACGAAAGTGGGGTCGACCTTATTTAACCCGAGAATTTTTCGCAGCCATTCACGAAACTATGCGTGCGCAAACCCTGTTGGTTTTTGCCTATCAAGACGATATCCCCATAGCTGGGGCCCTTAATTTTATTGGCGGTGATGCTCTCTATGGACGGCATTGGGGTGCGGTGCGAGATGTGCCTTTTTTGCATTTTGAGCTTTGCTATTACCAAGCCGTAGAAGCCGCCATTGACATGAATTTGCCGCGGGTTGAAGCTGGGGCGCAAGGCGACCACAAATTGGCGCGCGGTTATGAACCTGTGACGACATATTCGGCGCATTACCTGACACATCCCGGACTACGGGATGCTGTCGCAAATTTCCTAAATCATGAACGCAGGGCTGTTGCCCAACATGTAAATGTGCTAAAGCACCACACACCATTTAAAAAAGGCAATAATGAGCATTGACGGCGCATATGATACTGAAAATATTTTCGCTAAAATCCTGCGCGAGGAAATGCCTTGTGTGAAGGTTTATGAGGACGAAAATACTCTGGCTTTTATGGATGTTTTTCCGCAATCACGCGGACATATGTTGGTCATCCATAAACACGAGCAAGCCCGTAACCTGTTGGACATCAGCTCATGCGGTCTTAAACAAATAATGAAAAGTGTGCAAAAACTAGCAAGGGCCGCCAACATAGCCCTGTCCCCAGACGGAATAATCATAACCCAGTTTAACGGGGGACCCGCCGGACAAACCGTCTATCACTTCCATGTTCACATTATTCCAAAATACCACGGCGGATTAAAACCCCATGCCCAAATGGGCGATAATGGTGACGGCATGGCTGATAGGGACGAGTTAAATATGCTCGCAACACAAATTAAATCAGCCCTTATAACGGATTAAGCATATAGCCTTATTACTATAGCAAGGCATGGGCCGTCATTGCAATGAGAGCCATCATTACTTCTTTCTTTAGGATTGCCTTGTTGTTTGGATTATCTTGTTTTTGCATAAGAGCAAATCCTGCAATCCGGCTTGACCCTTCCCTCGCACAAGCGTATCTCCCGCCTTAAACTAAATTATGGATATATAATGACATTCTCTGATGACATCATGCAGCAAACCAAAGCTTGGCCTTTTGAACAGGCGCGCGCACTTGTTAAACGTTTGAAGATCATGGAAAAACGCGGCATGCCCCACCGCGCTACTTTAGGCAAAGGGCCTGTGGTTTTTCAAACCGGTTACGGCCCGTCCGGGCTTCCTCATATTGGTACATTCGGAGAAGTCGCACGAACATCTATGGTGCGCCAGGCCTTTATAGCGCTGACTGACGGCAAATACGAAACCCAACTGATTGCCTATTCTGACGATCTGGACGGCATGCGAAAAGTACCGACCAACTTGCCCAACCAAGATATGTTGGCCAAATATATGGGAAAACCATTATCGGATGTGCCGGATCCGTTTGGGACACACGCAAGTTTCGCCGCCCATAATAATGCAATGTTGTGCGATTTTCTTGACGGCTTTGGTTTTGATTACACATTTTTATCGTCCGCAGAACAATATCGTTCAGGCCGTTTTGACGAAGCATTACTGACCATGTTAGAACGGATGGACAAGGTTTTGGACATTATGCTGCCGACTTTGGGCGAAGACCGCAGGGCAACCTATTCTCCGTTTCTGCCAATTTCACCAAGCACAGGTAAAGTCCTGCAAGTCCCGACGCTGGAACGTAACATCAAAAAAGGTACGATCGTTTTTGAGGACGAAGACGGCACTAAACACGAAACGCCTGTGACAAGCGGCAAAGTCAAGATACAGTGGAAACCGGATTGGGCGTTGCGCTGGACAGCTTTGGGCGTTGATTACGAAATGGCGGGCAAGGACTTAATTGAAAGCACCAAAGTCTCTTCAAAAATATGCCGTGCTCTCGGCGGGACGCCGCCCGACGGGTTTAATTATGAAATGTTTAACGACGAGCACGGCAGTAAAATCTCCAAAACCAAGGGCAATGGTATCGCTGTCGAGGACTGGCTGAAATACGGAACACCCGAGAGCCTTCATCTTTATATGTACCAAAAGCCCAAAACGGCAAAGCGGCTGTATTTTGATGTTATCCCCAAGGCTGTAGATGAATATTTTCAACATTTAGGCGGTTACGCGCAGCAAGAAGACAAGGCAAAGATTAGTAACCCTACTTGGTATATCCATGAGGGCAATCCACCCAATACCGTCCCGCCAATCAGCTATGCCATGTTGCTAAATTTGGTCAGTGCTGCAAATGCCTCTGACAAAGATATTCTTTGGGGTTTTATCAAAAGAGAAGTCAAAGACGCTACGCCCGAAAACAACCCCGTCTTGGATAATTTGTGCACATATGCGGTTCGCTATTATCAAGATTTTGTCAAGCCTAATAAATCCTACCGCAAGCCGAGCGACAAAGAACGGGCAGCCCTTGAAGACCTGCGTGCTAATCTAAGCCAGCCAGAAGCCAAAACCATGCGCGCAAGTGAATTGCAAAGTTTAATATTTTCAATTGGCAAAGAGCACGAATTTGAAAATCTGCGTGATTGGTTCAAGGCTTTATACGAAGTTTTGCTGGGTCAAAGCCAAGGCCCCCGTTTTGGTTCCTTCGTTGCGATTTATGGTGTCGAGGAAACATGTGGATTGATAGAAGAAGCGCTCGCGGGTGCGCTGTTGTAATTACTTTTCTTCTTTGGTGCTTTTGTGCTATAGACAAAATCATGCGGGCGATTTGTTTATTTTTGTTATTGTTCATGTCCTTTGGTACTCGTGGACAGCTTTGCTTTGCCAGTTCGGTGCAAGAAATGCGTATGACCTTGGAAACGGGTCGTTATGATTTAGTCGTCGAGCAAGGTTCAGCTCTTGGTTCCGCAGACGGGTATATTCTGGCTGCTGAAGCTCTCAATACAAAGCTCCTTTTGGGCAAAGCCAAACGCAAAACCAAAACCGCTAAAAGGGCGATGAAACTGGCCAAAGCTGCGCTAGAAATGGATCCACGAAACGCAGAGGCGCAGATACAATACGCGCTCGCTTACGGTTTTTATGGCCGCCATGCTTCAAATTTTAAGGCGTGGCGTAAAAAACTGCCACAAAAAATCCACGCTGAAATACTAACCGCCGCCGTAATGAAACCGGGCGAGGCGCGTGTTGAAGCCCTCTTGGGGGCTTGGCATTTAAATATGCACTATAGAGCCAGTGGGTTTGATGTGGAAAAACGTTACGGCGCAAGCACACTTAAAGGTGCGGCACATTTCGATAATGCCCTTGAAATGGTCCAGGGTTTTGACATTATCATTGCTTCAAATTATTTGATGTTGCAATTTGTATTAGACCCTGAAACCCGTTCAGATCAAACCAAGCTTGTCTTGCAAACGAACATACTAACACAAAAACCGACCAATGCTGTTGAGAGCCAAATCCTCGGTCAAATGCAGTATGTTTATGAAGGTTTTAACAAGGGAAGTGCCCTTGAGCGTGCAGAGGCTTTTCTCGATCAATAGCAGAGGTTTTTTTCGATAAATAAATGTCCACAAAACAATTTATTGACTAATCCAGACAATTTTGGCCATCCATTGAATGTCCGCCAAGGGAAATGCGCGGCTAGGAATGTTTTCGTTTAGTGACAACAACTGTACCCGTCCCGCACTCATTTTATCAAAACTTTTTGCCAAGACTTCTCCCGTTTGCGCTTTTATTATTACCCTGTCTCCGCGCCTAATATTGGCATTGGGCGAAACAATGGCTCTATCCCCATCACGAAGAACAGGTAGCATAGCATCCCCTGCAATTTGTAGCGCAAAAACATTGTCGTCACTCACTCCCGGTACACGAATTTCGTCCCAATCTTCGCCGACAGGAAACCCTGAAGTATCAAAAAAGCCGTCTTCCCTGGCTTGGGACAGCCTTAACAAAGGAACATTTGCCCCCATAGCGAAACTGAGACGCCCTGCCTGGCTTTGGGCCGTGAGCATTGCAAAGTCGGCAAAGCTCACACCAAGGGTGTTTAAGACTTTAGCGAGGCTCTCCGTTGAAGGCCACCGATCTTTACCGTCATTTCCGCGGCGTTTGGATTTGTTAAATGTTGTCGGATCAAGCCCTGCTTGGCGAGCCATAGCCGAAGAACTCATGGAAAACCTAGCGGCCAATTTGTCGAGCGCCGCCCATATGTCCTGATGTGATAGCATTATTATTATCTCGCTTAATATAGCCATAGGAAAAAATACCTATTTGGTCAAGTTTTTGTAGCGGCGCTTGTTTAACCTAAGGTAAACAGTTTTCGAACAGCACGCAGAATTTGCGTGTTTAATGGGCCCTTCTCCAAGTCGTAAATGAGGAAATCGCAAACCACCGATTGAATTTTACAAATAACTCCCTATATTTAATATATAAATGAAACAATTATTTAGGGGAGACGGAATGTCTGGCTTTGCATCACAAATTGAAAAATCTAAAAAAGAGGTGGCTGAAGCCCAAGCTAAAATTGCTGAGTTGTCAGGTAAAATAGAAACTGCGCGCACCAAAATGGAAGCAGGAAGTGATATTTCTATCGACATCGAAAATGCGTCACTTGATGATGTTCATGCCCATGCCGAATTAATGAATGCCAATATTGCTGATCTTATTTTAGGTCTAGATGATGTCACGTCTGGTTTTTCCAAAGAATTTGATGGTATGCGCTCCAAAACGGGGTGGGAAAGCTTTATTGGCATCTTTTCAAAAAAACGTGCTGAAAGCATGCGCCAAGAGCGCGTGCGCATGGCATCTATAGATGATAAATTGCAAGATTTAATTGGAAAATCCAATGTCATAACCAAACTTTTGACGGATCAACTCGATACACTACAAACCCACAAAGAGCGAGTTGAAACCAATTTGACGCAAACCCTTGATGACCGCGAGGCCGCGGTTAAAGCTCTTGAAACCCTCAAGGCCGAGCTTCTTGCAATGGATCCACAAATTATTGAAATGGAAAACAAAATTTCCATGGAACAAGATGCTGCTAAGCGGACAAAGCTGGAAAGTGCTTTGGCTGGCTTAAACGGAAAATATAATGAAGCCGCTCAGATGGAGCAGGTGAAACTTGCGGAAAGCCAAACGCTTGAACGTTATATTGAAAAGGGCAAGTCCTGGGTCGATAGTTTGCAAAACCAGGCCGCAACACAAATGGTGCTCATCAACAAATTAAAAACTGACACCAAACAACGTGTTGTTCTTTATGATGCTTTGACTAAATCCTTGAAAACCGCACAGCAACAAGATGTAGCCCACCGCATCAATGAAATCGGTGTGGAAACAGACAAAGAAGCACAAGCCGCAATGTCTGCTATCGGTGTAGCAACAAATTCGCGTATGGCCGATATGATGGAAAGCCACGAAGAACACATAGTTTATGCCCGCAAGGTTTTAGAAGAAAAAGCCAAGGCCGACGAACGATTTGCCAGACGCTTTGAAAAGATCATTGAAATGCACGATGCAAATGCTTACGGCGACAGCGAACTTGGTGGAGCATAGGCCCGCGTGTGACCAAGCCCCGCGCAAACAATAAAAAACCAAAAGCAAAAAAAGCAAAAACTGGCGCTCATAAAGGTGCTTCAGTGTCTGAGCGCCTGACATTTGATCACAAAACCCTGGAGGAAGCAGAAACCACGAGACGGTATTTTGCAAAATATGAACGCATCCTCGCGCACATGAAACAAGTTACAAAGCTTGCAAAAAAAGAACAGTTGGTAACCACAGCAGAGGCAAAAATTTTACTGACTTATCTATTGGGGCTTTCTTACACATTCACCGCACTTTCATATAAATTTCTTATGGCTAACCGGGTCGGCGAACATGTCGGCGCGTTACTCAGTATAGATAAAACCGAAAGCGGTTTTCCCGTTTACCAAGAAATATTACAGATGGCCGCCGATGCCTCCCAAGCCAAAAAGCATCTGGCATCACTGCCAAGCCAGAAGCGTTTGAAGCAAGACATGATCAATCATATCCTGAGCGAGCAATCTACACCCACTAAATTACAATACGCGCTGTCCCAAAGAATTTATTATGAATATTTAAAAGAGGCAGAATTGTTTTTGCCTGGCAATGACCCGCAAGGTATTTGGATTAGCGGCAAAGCCCGCGGCAAGAAAAAACGCGATCACCGTTCCTATTTAATACATTGGGCAAAATATGACAGCCAGACAAATGTCCCCGCCATTTATATGATGGAATTGGAAGATACGGGCAGTCGCGCCTTACCGCGCGATGAGCGTCGCTGGCCGCGTGTACAAACCCATTTAATGGCGCAATCCATTTCCTCTTTAAAATTATTGACAATCGCACGGGGTTTTGACCGTGATTTTGATGATTTACACCCCAAATTTTTGCGCCGCTTTAGCATCGGGCCTATGTATAGCCATACGTTTACAGAGCAAAAAGGGGCGCTTCGTGAGATATTGTCCGAAGCCAAAGGCGAGCCTGGCCTGGATTGGGCCTTGGCATGGACAGTTGAAAGCCTTGTGTCTGAAGATACAACCAAAGAAAAGACGGGCATGTTCGGGTCTGCACAAAGAGAGCTTTACCGCATAGATACAATGGACCAGCAAGCCGCAGAAGACGGTGCCACAGAAATCGCGCGCTCTTTGATATTGCCGCACCGGGCGTTTCAGGTTTTAGAAGAAAAAGACCCGCGTAGTTTGCGCGATATTCGCAAATATGTAGTGGGTAAAAACGCTAAAGTTTTAAGTTATAAATAAGGCAAGGTTTAACAATAAAAATAAATTAACAAGGGAAAATATGTCCAACACCGCAGACCAAATGGAGCTTAAAGAAGAGCTGATCCGCGAAAAATATGTGGCCGCTGAATTGCTGCTGGACGGGTTTGACCATACACCGCGCCTTGCCAAAAAAGCGAACGTCAAGCCCGCGAAAGAACGCTCAAGTGGCATCGGCACGCGCCGCCGCTTTCGTTCAACCACGCCCGGCCTCGTGACCAAATCCACAGCTCGCCCCGAAGGAGTGCATATTGGTGAGCGCATTGCCACTTCCTCCGAAGACGACCCACTGGTTAGCCCCTTACAAGCTAGCGTCTTGCACGGTCTGCGCCGTGCTCTTTCGACAGCCATGTTGGTGTCGGATCAATATGCGGATCAGACCGGGTTATCCGAGCTGTTGAAAGATAATCTGGCGGGCAAGTTGGCCCACGGTAAACAGGCCGAATTTAGCGAACTTTTAGCCGCTTCATCCCTTATTAGTCTTTATGTCTTTGCCAATATGGCCCGCTATTTGTTGACCAATACCCATGCAGAAAGCTCAAGCACTGTGGTTGAAATCGGCGAGGTCGAAGAAGTCTTGACCGATAACCCGCAACTGGCGCTTACAGGAGCGCTGTGGGAATTGGATCAGGATTTGGCTCTGTTCGCCACCAGCGAGGACAAGCTCATCGCAATTGTCTCCGCCTATTTTGAAAAGCTGATGGAAAAAGTATCTTTACGCGCCGCCAACACACCGCGCCTAGAAGCCTTTACGTCCGTAAGCTACCACGTCGAAGACGATAATTTCGAGATCGACGGCTTCACGCCCGCAGCGCGCGGTAAATCAACAACCCTGACCATGACCTTTAAAAAACCCAACGAGGTCGTCGGCAATCATATCGCTAAACATCAGGCTATGAAACTTTCCAAAATGTTGATGGCTTACGATTTTAAACGCAAGCTCAACCCCTTTGCAGAGCTCGGCGGATTTATCTTCACCTTTATGGGCGACGGCGCTCCGGGTACCGGTAAAACCACGCTCATTCAAATGATGGCGGGGCTTATCAATGATTACTGCGCCAATGCGGGCTATGTGTTTCGCTATGAAAACCTCTCCACCGACAGCATAGACAGCTATCAAGGCAAATCGGCGCAAAACGCCAAAGCGTTTATTAAAAATATCATCGACCCGGGTGTTATCGGCTTTGGCACTATCGATGATATTGACCAATTGGCGGGCAAGCGCGGCGACAGGCAATCCAGCGCAGGGCAGTTGGAAATAACCGCCGTATTAATGGAAAGTTTTGCTGGCGCCAATACCGTGGTGCGCGGCAATTGTACGTTCGGGATGTTTTCCAATTATCCTGAAAACGTAGACGATGCCCTGCGCCAGCGGGCGGCGGCAAGGTTACTTGTCGACGGGCCGCAATCCCGCGCCGACTATATTGATATCCTGCATCTGCTCATGGGCAAGAACCACGATATCCCGGTCGGCAAACACGATTTGTTCGCGGCGCAACAAATTAACCAAGCCGTCGCGGCCAGTTATGACAGCCATTCCAAACCCCAAGAAGACGGCCTGCTCAATGTCTATGACCGCGTGTCGAAAAAAATCGGCAAGCTCGACACTATTGCTAAAATGGGCACATATCTAAAAGGCATCCAGGAAGTCGACGAACGCTTTACCGGACGCGCCATTAAAAATATCACCGACGCCGTGAAAGTCCGCGCCATGGATTTTGAACTGCCGGATGAATGGATGGAAAGCACGGAAATTTTCCTCGCCAAAGACTATGACACAAAGCTGGCCATGATCCGTGAATTGTCCAAGCCCATAACGGTCGAAATGGTTATTCAAGAGATTAACCGCTACGCTGATAGTGAATTTAGATATGCCGACAAGTCCGACGAAGTCGCCATAGAAAATGCCGTCCGCGACATGCGCAGAACGGAAGAAGCAAAACGGCGATATGTGAAGGGGAAGAGATGATGGAGAAACCTGCATCACATCCTCACCCCGCCTGCGGGGGAGGTGCCAGCTCTTGCAGGCGGACGGGGGAGGTTTACCGGCAAGCGCGACTCTGTCGAAAATATACTGGCCGAATGTCTAAAATTTGGAAAACCGCTTTACCTTTTATGAGGGCTGCTAGTTGCTTCCCACCCCGCCTACACTTCGTTTCGCCACCTCCCTCACTAAAATGGGGTGAGGATTTTATTGAACAACGCTTATGATGCGTCTTCTCAAATACGGCCTTATGTTTGGCAACCTCGTCGAAATTAATTCGACTGCCTTGGTTGGGCGGTATAACCGTGCGCTTAAGCATCTCATTGACAAAGAAACCAAATTGACAGAGTTTCATATCGATGTTTCTGGATATTCGCCCGAAATTGGTGAAGAGTTAGGTGATGATTTATATCTCAATCCAAATGGGTGTAACCGGCAATTTATCCTGCTGACCACAGACCAGAAAAATGCGCCGCTGCTCAACGCGCAGTTCTCGACCTCGCGCTCTATCCTGCGTAATTTCATCCATGAAAACGCGGAAGAACTGTTTGCACTAACCGCACGCGAAGCCGTGGCTGGTGAAATGATGAACTCGGTTTTCAAAGTATCCAACCCCAGTGACCTTTTTCATATAAATCAGGTTGAAATTGAGGCCGACACGATCCAATCCCATGTGGCGGAGGCTAAAACCCTGCAAGGTTATATTGATAAATTTATCAATGAAGATGACGCTTGGTGGGATGATGTCCTGATTGCACAAATGATTGAGCTGGCTAAAAGCACCGGTAATATCCAAAGAAACCCTGTAGAATTAAAATCGCGTACTTATGCACAGGGAAATTATTTTACCAGCCACTTTGGCGGCATATATGTGTTTCGCGATATGGAAACACCAACGGTCATCGCGCGAGACTATTGCGAAGCGCTAAAAGATATTCCCGTTGAAACCATCCTTACACTTGGTAACCGAAACGGGATTGCCAAATTTTTAAATGATTTGGGCCTGGTTGAGCCGGTTATTCCCGCCTGTGGCACGTCAGCGGCGGCGACCATCAAACAAAAAATTGATTTTGTCATCATTGCCACTGCTGCAAGCTTGGGTGATGATTTAGGCGATTTATCGCGCCAACAAATCAAACAAATTGGCCGTAAATATGCAGATCAAATGCCTGAAGAATTTCACGGTCTCATGCAAATTTGGCGTTGGGCAAAGCTAGACGGGCCGCCGCCAAATCTTCAATCAGAACATCCAGCGTTTTTCTATGCTTTTCGGGCGGCGCAACACGTCGACCGGGATTTGGTCAATATGTTGTTGGCGGAATTAACGCCCATGGATTTCAGGCAATTGTTTATTTGCAATAAGCAGGCGTTTTATGATGCGTACCGAACATGGGCTGAGCCAAAACGTGATTATGTTTCCAGGTTTTTGGCTGAAGAATATGCGGTCGATAAAGCAGGTGCCCGCGAAGCGCTCTATGGCCCCGAACCAGCAATGGAAGAAGAAAGTGTTTACGAGGGGCCTTGGGCACCTGTAAGATATATATCATGATTGGGTGGATACGAAACATTGTCATTATCTTCGTCTTGCTAAGCCTTGCCTATGTGGTCTTGTCTTTCAAAGCCCGCTGGACACAACGCGCAAAACTGGAAACTGAATTTAATCTGGCTGATAAATCCCAGGCCGAAAAACGCAGCAAAGAAGAATATATTGATGCCGGCATGGAAAAATACGGAAAATCCTATAGACCCAAATTAATTTTCGGGGTCTATCTGGTGCCACTCGCGATTATGGCGGTATTGATTTATTTAGCCCAATATAGTTAAGCGCAACAAATAGGAGTAAAATATGAAATGGTTTAAACGCATCTTTGTTTTAGTGCTTCTCGTGTTGACAGGGGTTTTGGTGCATTATTATCTACCCCATCGTGACATCGTCAAAATTGTTGGTACCGACGTCAAACGGATGGATATCAGCAAAGGCTCGCCGTTTTGGGATAGCCCTGATGTTGGCACCAATAAAGAATCAACCCGGGATGTGCGGTTTATTTCAAGCGTTCGCGAAAATGGCAGAACCCGTGTTTACCGCAATGAAGACACGGGCTGGTCGTTTCCGTTTTATCTGAAGTTTGACAGCAGTGATCTTAGTGCCAAAGCCCAAGATATGGCCGACAAAGATGAACAATGGGTGGCCGTCACCCATTATGGCTGGCGCATTAAACTGTTTTCCATATGGCCAAATGCGACTAAAATTAAACCCGTAAACGGGCCGGATACATTGCTTATTCCGTGGTTTAATATTGTATTTCTAAGCCTTTTGGCATTCATTTTTCTCAATATATGGTTGACCTTGCGCCGCTTCAAAAAGAAACGCATTGATCCTGTCGCAGATAAAATCGGGGACATTGCCGAAGATGCTGGCGAAGAAATTAGCAAAAGCGGTAATGCAGTGGGCAAGCTATTTAGGCGTTTGTTTGGCACGACGAAATAACGATGTCGCGCAAAAGTATTTGGGATCATTCAAGCGAAGCCCTGAACACCACACAGATAAACACAAAACTGTTTTGGATAATGGTGTTCGCAGTTTGGCTGGCAGGGCAAATCCCTGTCCTTGGCAAGCCCTTTAGGCTGCTCGCCACATGGGTGCATGAGCTCGGACACGGGCTTGGCGCTCTTATTTCTGGCGGTAAATTTGAACAAATGATTATTACGCCGCAATTTTCTGGCCTCGCCTACACATTAACAAGCAACAAATGGCAACAAAGTATTGTTCTGTTTGTTGGGCTGTTAGGCCCTGCGCTTGCTGGCGCAATCATGTTAATTTTAACGCGGCGATACAATCAATCACGCCTCTCATTATTTTTACTGGCTGGCGCATTGTTGGCGACACTCATTTTTTGGGCAGGTGACGGCTTTACCCAAGCGATTGTGTTAGGTTTTGGCGTAATCATTATTGGTATAGCCGTCAAGGCTTGGCCTTTGATACGCTCTTTATCTGCCCATATTATCGCCTTGTCTTTTTGTCTCAACGCACTTGCTGATTTAAATTATTACTTTATGCGGGCTGCGGATGTCGGAAATTTTTCAGGAAAAAGCGATACCGCCGCCTTGTCTGAAATCATTGGTGGCCCACATATTTTCTGGGCGCTCATCCCAAGCATATTGTCAATCCTAATCCTTTACATCACATTTAGGTTGTCCAGCAATCACAGACCCTAGAGCACTTCACTTTAATATGGAATCACTTTGAGCGCCCGAGTTTGTTCCGTGAACAGGAGGTGTTTCCGACGCGGTGCCCCATTTTTGCTTTCGGGACCGTTAGGAGACAGCGACACATTCACGGGGTCTTGTGCCCTGCGGGTGCAAAATCGGGTGACCAGAATAACCAAAATAACACATATTTACTATATCTTACGTGTGGCTTGGGCGATCTTTGTTTTTTGGATTGCGTTGCGTCCCTTGACCGGGGCTAAAGCCCCGATCTTCGAGCCGC
>JAJFFN010000003.1 GCA_021776635.1 Robiginitomaculum sp. | reverse complement strand
GCCTGAAGCGGAAAAAGTTACTCTCTCACACGGAAATTGGTGGAGCTGGACGGGATCGAACCGACGACCTGAAGCTTGCAAAGCTACCGCTCTCCCAACTGAGCTACAGCCCCCAATTGGACGAGACGTCCAACAAAGTCTCTAAGGTAATGAGACACCTGAGACACGCAACACCCTATGGAAATCAAACTCCCAAAACCCATCATGCAACGCATTACGCAGAGCAATGGTGGGCCTGGGAAGATTTGAACTTCCGACCTCACGCTTATCAAGCGCGCGCTCTAACCAACTGAGCTACAGGCCCTTAAAGCGTGCAAATTCCGTGTGAAGAAAGAGAAACGAAGACGGCGACGTCCCGCGTTATTTTTAGAACCAGCTGATTCAGTGCTGGCTCCGTATATCTAAGAGAATGCGAACTTCTGACAGCCGAAGCTGACGTCCGTTGACGAATTCTTCCTTAGAAAGGAGGTGATCCAGCCGCAGGTTCCCCTACGGCTACCTTGTTACGACTTCACCCCAGTCGCTGACCCTACCGTGGCCTGCTGCCTCCCTTGCGGGTTAGCGCACAGTCTTCGGGTAAAACCAACTCCCATGGTGTGACGGGCGGTGTGTACAAGGCCCGGGAACGTATTCACCGCGTTATGCTGACACGCGATTACTAGCGATTCCAACTTCATGGTCTCGAGTTGCAGAGACCAATCCGAACTGAGACGGTTTTTAGAGATTAGCACGCCATTGCTGACTAGCTGCCCACTGTCACCGCCATTGTAGCACGTGTGTAGCCCAGCCCATAAGGGCCATGATGACTTGACGTCATCCCCACCTTCCTCCGGCTTATCACCGGCAGTCCCACTAGAGTGCCCAACTAAATGATGGCAACTAATGGCGAGGGTTGCGCTCGTTGCGGGACTTAACCCAACATCTCACGACACGAGCTGACGACAGCCATGCAGCACCTGTCCCACTGCCTATTGCTAGGATGAATCTGTCTCCAGAAACGATCAGTGAATGTCAAGAGCTGGTAAGGTTCTTCGCGTTGCATCGAATTAAACCACATGCTCCACCGCTTGTGCGGGCCCCCGTCAATTCCTTTGAGTTTTAATCTTGCGACCGTACTCCCCAGGCGGGATGCTTAATGCGTTAGCTGCGCCACCAACAAGCAAGCTTGCTGACGGCTAGCATCCATCGTTTACGGCGTGGACTACCAGGGTATCTAATCCTGTTTGCTCCCCACGCTTTCGCACCTCAGCGTCAGTACCGAGCCAGTTAGCCGCCTTCGCCACTGGTGTTCTTCCTAATATCTACGAATTTCACCTCTACACTAGGAATTCCACTAACCTCTCTCGGACTCAAGATAGCCAGTATTAGAGGCAGTTCCGAGGTTGAGCCCCGGGATTTCACCCCTAACTAAACTATCCGCCTACGTGCGCTTTACGCCCAGTGATTCCGAACAACGCTAGTCCCCTTCGTATTACCGCGGCTGCTGGCACGAAGTTAGCCGGGACTTATTCTGCGGGTACAGTCATTATCTTCCCCGCCAAAAGAGCTTTACAACCCTAAGGCCTTCGTCACTCACGCGGCATGGCTCGGTCAGGCTTGCGCCCATTGCCGAATATTCCCCACTGCTGCCTCCCGTAGGAGTCTGGGCCGTGTCTCAGTCCCAGTGTGGCTGATCATCCTCTCAGACCAGCTATGGATCGTAGCCTTGGTGAGCCGTTACCTCACCAACTAGCTAATCCAACGCGGGCCCATCTAGAAGCGATAAATCTTTCCCCCGGAGGGCGTATACGGTATTAGCACGAGTTTCCTCGAGTTATTCCGTACTTCTAGGTAGGTTCCCACGCGTTACTCACCCGTCTGCCACTCTCTCCGAAGAGAGCGTTCGACTTGCATGTGTTAAGCCTGCCGCCAGCGTTCGTCCTGAGCCAGGATCAAACTCTCAAGTTTAATTTGAGATTTTGATCGGCTTCTAAAGTCACCGCGTAATGCGGTGACTGGTCACGCATATTTGCCATCCATCTTGCGATGAACAGCGAATTGACGAGAACATTTTTTAAACACACCATTTTCCAGACTAAAAGCCTGGTCCATGTTTGTTAGTAACATTCTCGAAACGTGTCCGCCGAAGTCTCTGTTCGATACAAGCTGAAGGAAATCAGCTCGTATCCAGCAGGCCTTCGCCAACCACGTTTCTCTTTCTTGTATTCAATTGTCAAAGAACCGAAACGACATGAAGCCGTATCGTGATTGCCAAACACAAACCGAAGCCCGGTTAAACAATCAAATGAAACACGCACCTAAGTGCCAGTCTCTTTGGATTACGAGGGAGCGTGCGAAGCTGTCGCCAGCGGCAAACCCGCCCTCGTTGAGGCGTATATAGGCTCCACCTGCCCAGACTGTCAACAACAATATATCAAAAAAACCGCTTTATAAGAAGCCATTGTTGTAGACTATTCAAAGCCACCCGCCAAATGACCCAGAAACTGCAAAAAAACAACCGTATTTGACGGTTTTGGGTTGAATTTTCGTGTCCTATTCAAAGTCCGGGTTTTGAAAATATATGCCGCACAAATTCGCCATGATCCCTTGCAACACAACTCACTTGGGTTAAGAACGTCAAACCGGGTGTGAATTGTATTTGCAAGCCAGCCGGATCGTGAATTCGAAAGTCGGCCATTGAATACAGAATCGCAGTTTCTTGGCGAGTTGTCGCCCCTGATGATTAGCCGCAACGGGCGAATGCCTGATCGTCGTCAGGTTAGCAAACGGTGGCTGGCCAGTGCTGTGCTCGTTGGGATGACATCGGTTTTTTTAATGGGCGGTGCATTGTTTGCCGCTTTGGATGGCCGGCAACAACTTGCCCTACCGGCTCAAGCCTACGAAAAAGCAAATTCCGATGGAAGCGAAACGGGCATCGCCCTGCGCGGGAACCATCCAGGCCTGATTGCAAACACCAAATTATCCACTTCAAATGTCATGATGGTTTCGACCGTCAGCAATGATGGTAATGAAAATATCATCAAGGTGCGTCCATTCCTGAATATCAAAGTTCCCATGGCCCGCGTTCCGACAGCGCAATTTGACTACCCTGACTTCAACCCGCTTTCCGTGTTCTCAGAATCAGGCAAAGCAGAGCCGGTTGCCAAAAACAGCGACCTGATTTATGGCGCAGACGTTGAAAGTGAAGTGAAGCTGAGAGTAGTCGATTTCCCCTTTGACCGGGCAGCCAGCACGCTTAAGCAGCGCCAACAGGCGATCGATATAGAAGAACAAGTGCGCCGGGTGGCAGCAAACCTGAATGCCGGTTACGCATCCGTTTCGGCTCTGTCATATTTCGATGCGGAAAGGTTTTCGTTTGAAGACCAGCTCTTTCTCGCAACACCCGGTGTGACCATCACCGCGGAAAATGTCTCTGTTCTTGGGAAACAGAACCTCAGTCAGCTTCGCGGACTGTATTATCAGGAACGGACAATCCCCATTCGATCAGAAGCACTGATCTCCACAATTTTTGAAACAGAGGGACTGGACAAACAAGAGGCGCTGCGGGTCGAAACGGTTCTGGCAAGCGATCTTGGTTCGCCGCAACTTGATGCCGGCGACCGCATGCAGGTATTTTATGAGATTGACAAACGCAAGTCTGCAAATCCAACGCCCACCGTTGCAAGGGTAAGCATTTATCGCGGAACATCCCATCTTGTGAGCATTGCGCGCACAGACAAGGGCCAGTTCGTATATGCAATCGAGCCTGCAAAAGTTAAGGAGGAGGAAATCGACGAAAGGCCACTCTTGGCCAACGCCCGACTGCCATCCATCTATGACGCCATATACCGTGCCTCCCTGTCTGAAGGACTGACCGCAGACCTCGCCGGAGCGCTCATCAAGATTTTTGCCTTTGATGTGGATTTCAAGACCAAGACTGGCCCGGAGGATGATCTGTCGGTTTTTGTGTCCCTGGAAGACGGCAAGGAAATACCAACCGCCGAATCCGAGATACTTTTCACATCGATTGTGCTTGGTGGACTGAAGCGTCGTTATTACCGCTTCAGGGACGAAGCGAGCGGCCATGTCGATTATTATGACGAGACCGGCAAGAGTGCGAAAAAGTTCCTGCTGCGTCAGCCGGTACCAAACGGCAGATTTCGCTCGCCCTTTGGCAAACGATGGCACCCCATTTTGAAATATAGAAAAATGCACTGGGGCGTTGACTGGGCAGCACCGCGGGGAACACCGATCCTTGCAGCTGGCAATGGGGTTATCAAAGAAGCCGGATGGAGTGGGTCAGGATACGGCAAACAAACCATCATTCGCCATGCCAATGGATATGAAACCTCCTACTCCCACCAAACAGCGATTGCAAAAGGCATCCAGCCCGGTATCCGTGTGCGGCAGGGGCAGCTTATTGGTTATGTGGGATCTACCGGCCTGTCGACTGGACCGCACCTTCACTATGAAGTTTCGGTAAACAAGAACAAGGTCGATCCCATGCGCATCCGCCTGCCAAAAGGAAAAGTGCTCAAGGATGAAGAACTTGCAGCCTTTGAGGCAGAGCGTGACCGCATTGATGCACTTGTTAATCAGGGCGATGAAGAACCGACCAAGGTTGCATCCAACTAACCCCGCTCTGTAGTGTAACAGACAAGCCTCCATGTTCACTCACTCCCTTCGAAGCAGTGTCTTAAAGGTTTGAGGGCTGGGATATATTTTTTTGGGAAAATGTCCGCTTTGTGCCAATAGCGGACATTTCGACTCGGTATAAGACACGTAAAGTGACTTAACGCACAGAGTGAGGGTTCTCACTGCACTATGTTTCAAGACAAGTGGCAGCCAAACTCAGTTAACAGTGCTGCCTACAAGCAGGGAGAATAAACCCATGAACACCGATACCAATCAGGAAAAAACACCCCGGATTGACACAAGCATACAAGAAGCCATGTGGCTCTTTGGAGCCATTGCAGCAATTGTGTTGACCGTCTTCGGCCTTGGTGTGACTGCCAGCATTTTGGGTGCGTAAGCAGCGCAAAATGTCATTTGAAGTGAGCGAGTTCTCAGTCGCAGTATGTCTGCTTTGTGCCAATAGCAGACATTGGGTAGATTTACCAACAAGCGAATACCCTATTGACCTTCCAGTGGGTGGAGGCTCTAATAGCTTACCTAAGGCAAACTGAACTGTCCTTTATTTGATTGGTCGAAACTTGAAATTTGTGGAATTCATCTATTGGGCAGTACGGGTGGCGATTGTTTTGTCGCTAAGCATTGCGCCATTGTCGATGTCCCATGCCGCCATGGTCGATGGAAGTGCTGGACACGATGCCCATTTCATGACGGTGCAGTCAAAAAGCCATCATACAAATACCAACCACAATCATTCCGTTATGCCTGACAATCATTTGACGATGGATGCTGACAATTACGGTATGCAGCATGATGAAAACTGCTGCGCGAGTTTTTGTGGTGGCGCGCTTACGATGGAATTCCAATCCTTATCTTGTTCTCCCCTCCCAAAGCTTAAATCCGCATTCATAGTTTCGCCGCTTGCGCCGGGTGAATGGGTCGCCCCTCACAGACCTCCAAGTATCTGAAACTCCACTCCCCTTACGGGAGAAGTGTGTCTGTAGTCAGTCAGCCTGACTGCAGTGAGTACAATTTTGTGTTTTCAGGTATAAAAAATGAGCAATCGAATTATAGGGCTAGCCCTATTGGTTGGGCTTGCGGGATGCACCGCAACCGGGCCAACTGAGGTAACCTCTTATCGATCGCCGGTGGATGAGGATGTTGGTATTCGCAACACCCACTACCGCAGCGTTATCGGTAATTATAATGATCGTAAACCAACTGATCCCAAATCCTGGCGACAGTTGAATGATGAGCAATCTCCCAGCGGGGGAAGTTCGCAATGACCGGCAAGTGGAAATTAACATTGGCCGCTGCGTTGCCTCTGGTGGTGTCTGGATGCATCGCACCGGCAGATATCCAGCAATATACCCTGCCTGATGCAGGCTTTTCCAGTGTTTCTGGTGATGTGAAATCCGTAACAGGTGACCAGTCTGTGTGGGTACAGAGCCAGAGCGAGGCCGAGGAGCTTTCGGAGCGGGTCCATAAGCTCGTGCACAAGAAAACCATAAGCGCGGACACGGCTGTTCAAGTCGCTTTGCTAAACAACAAAGGTCTGCAGGCAGCGTATGCGGATATTGGATTGTCAGCAGTAGAGGTCTGGCAACAGGGCTTGTTGGAGAATCCGAAGGTATCCGTTGAAATCCTGGGTATCAATGCACCAGGACTTGGAGCCTACCGTTCGATTGAAGGATGGATTGCAACCAATCTATTGGCATTGGCAACGCGGGATAAGCGTGTTGATATTGCAGATACAAGATTTAGGCAGGCACAACAAAAGGCGATCCTTGAAACACTGCGATTGGCGGGGCAAACCCGTAACGCATGGGTCAATTCAGTCGCAGCTTTTGAACGGGTGTATTATCTCAATCAGGGACAGGTTGCCGCCGATGCAGCCTCACGCCTGGCAAAGAAGCTGGGTGAAAGTGGTGCGCTAACAAAATCCGGTCAGGCCCGTGAGCATGTTTTTTATTCCGAGCTAACTGGCCAAAAAGCAAAGGCAAAACTGGCAACGGCACTCGCAAAAGAAGAACTCACCCGGATGATGGGCCTTTGGGGTTCTGAGGTTGACTATTTCGTACCCGATCAATTGCCCTCGCTTCCAAAGCGCAAGGTAAACAAGAACAGGATTGAAGCAGACGCATTACAACAGCGCGTCGATTTGCAGATTGCAAAACTTGAGCTGGAGGCGGTGGCGAAGTCCTACGGCCTCACCGATGCAACCCGCTACGTCACTGATCTTGAAATTGTCGTTGGCAAAGAAAAAGAAAAGGAGCTCGACGGTGCGGACATAGAGATCGTTAAGACGCCCCAAGTCGAGTTTGAATTCGTCATTCCGATCTTCGACAGCGGTAAGGCGCGGTTGCGCAAAGCCGAGCTTGCCTACATGCGCTCGGCCAATTTGCTGGCCGAAAAGGCGGTTAACATACGCTCGGAAGCGCGCGCCGCCTATAAGGCATATCGGGCCACCTACGACATCGCCCGGCATTACCGCAACAGCGTATTGCCGCTCAGAACGGCAATCGAAGAGGAGGGTCTCCTCACCTACAACGGCATGATTACCAACACATTCGAATTGCTCGCTGATACGCGGGCAAAGATCAACGCCATCATGCTTGCCACCGATGCCAAGCGTGAATTCTGGCTGGCAGATGCCGGTTTGATCGGCGCAGTGTTTGGCGGCGGCTCAGCTTCAGAAGCAGGTGGTGGTGAAATGCAGGTTGCAGATAGCGGCGGCGGTGAACACTAGAAAGGTGAATTCCCATGACTAGCAGAAGACAAGTTTTAGGACTGGGTGCGGGAGCCGCATTATTGTCCACCTCCACATGGTCAGCAGCTTCCAACAAGTCGTTGCCTGAAACGCCGCTCAAGATGACAGCGGCCACAGAACAACCGGTTACACCAACCACCGGACCAGATTATCAACCCGTGGTGACCTTGAATGGCTGGACATTGCCTCACCGCATGAACAATGGGGTGAAAGAATTCCATCTGGTAGCTGAACCTGTTGAGCGGGAAATGGCAGAAGGAATGACTGCTTATCTGTGGGGCTATAATGGTCAATCGACCGGACCCACCATTGAAGCCGTTGAAGGCGACCGGGTTCGGATATTTGTCACCAACAAACTGCCTGAACATACCAGTATTCACTGGCATGGCATGATCCTGCCTTCCGGCATGGATGGTGTTGGAGGTCTTTCCCAAGAGCATATCCCTCCCGGTAAAACCTTTGCCTATGAATTTGATCTCGTGAAAAGCGGGACGTTTATGTATCACCCGCACTCCGACGAAATGGTTCAAATGGCAATGGGTATGATGGGGATGTTTATCATCCATCCCAAGGACCCAACGTTCATGCCAGTTGATCGGGATTTTGTATTCATGCTCAATGCATTTGATATTGATCCAGGTACCTATGTGCCGAAAATCATGACCATGACGGACTTTAATCTGTGGTGTTGGAACAGCCGATTGTTCCCGGACATTGATCCACTCGTTGTTGCCAAGGATGATCGGGTCCGGGTGCGCGTTGGCAATCTCACCATGACCAATCATCCTATTCATATGCATGGCTATGACTTTGAAGTTACCTGCACGGATGGTGGTTGGGTGCCGAAAGAAGCCCGTTGGCCGGAAGTCTCGATTGATATTCCGGTGGGTGCCATGCGCGCTTATGAGTTTGACGCAAAGTATCTTGGCGATTGGGCGATCCATTGCCACAAATCACACCATACGATGAATGCCATGGGTCACGATGTGCCGACCTTCATTGGTGTCGATAAAACAAAGATCACTCAACAAATTCGCAAGCTGCAACCGGAATACATGCCAATGGGTACGGCCGGTATGGCCGACATGGGCGAGATGGAGATGGAGTTACCGGACAACACCGTTCCCATGATGACGGGCTGGGGTGCCCACGGCCCGATTGAGATGGGGGGCATGTTCTCTGTCGTCAAAGTACGCGAGGGCATTCAATCGGGCGATTATTCAGATCCGGGTTGGTATGAAAACCCACCCGGTACACAGGCATCGGAATGGACTGGCGATCTGCCCGATCCGGAATATGTCACTGATCCGCAAACCCGATACACGGCCAAACCGAATAACAACAACAAAAAGACCTAACAGGGAAATCAAGCCGAAAGGCTCAACGCAAAACCGGGCAATTATGCCCAGCACAAAAGGAATTTAAATGAAAAATTTATTATCACTCAGCATTGGTGCAATGTTTGTTGCTTCCGCTGCCTTCGCAGCTGGAACCGGTGACCATTCTCATGGTGATGAAGCCAATCTCGAAGTTAAGGACGGCCATCACAAACAAGGCGAAGGTCATAGTGATGGTCATGAAGATCACGAAGGCGGCCATCATGGTGAGATGATGGTTGGAATGGCGGGTGAGCAGTCCAAAGTTTCACGAACCATAAAAGTCACGATGAAGGAAACTGCCGGTGGTGATATGTTGTTCCTACCCAAAACCGTCTCCGTCAAAAAAGGCCAGACCATCCGCTTTGCCGTTAAAAACAAGGGCAAGCTGGATCACGAATTTGTCCTCGATGAGCATCACGCCCTGATGGAGCACAAGAAGGTCATGGAGAAGTTTCCGGAAATGGAACATGACGACCCAAATTCCGTGCGCCTGGAGCCTGGTGAAAAAGGGGAAGTCATTTGGAAGTTCACCAATGGTGGTGAATTTGAATTCGCCTGCCTTATCCCCGGCCACTACGATGCCGGGATGAAAGGTGCGCTGAATGTTGTCGATAACGGCATCAAGATTGCGGAGGAATAAGACAATGAAACCATTAAAACATGCAGCCCTTGCTATCGCATTGGTGCTCGCAACAGCAACGACTGTGGCAGCCGAAAATTACACCAAAGGCGTGGTCAAAAAGGTCAACCTTGACAAGAAAAAGGTGACCATAATCCACGAGGAAATCGTCAATCTCGAAATGCCAGCAATGACCATGGTGTTTCGAACCGCCGAAGATGAAATGCTGGATAAGCTCAATCCCGGTGACAAAATTGAATTTGTCGTCGAGCGGGTAAACGGCAAGCTTACCATCACTGAACTGAAGGAGTGAGATTAGGCTGGGGGGCTCCCAGCGGCTGATTCCGAAACAAACGCATAGTGTTAGCAATCAGAGTTTTGCACAGCTGCCGAGTTTGTAGCTCGGTGCGAACGGAGAAGGTGCGTCAAATTTTAGGATAAGACAGGAGATATAGGATGAGAAACTTGTTGCGGGACGTAGCCCGAAGAATATTACGGCCACCTCTTCACAAACCAGATGTAGATTTTTCCTACGAGTTACTGGGACACAAATACGCCGGTTTTCCCGTTTTGCGAGATACTACGCCTGGATCGTTGGTTTATTCTTTTGGAATGGGTGTAGATATAAGTTTCGAACTTGCTGCGATCGATAGATTCAGGTGCGTTGTTCATGGATTTGATCCTACACCCAAAAGCATCGAATGGCTGGAATCCCAGGAACTTCCAAGCGGGTTTCAATTTCATAAAATAGGCATCGGTGGACAAGACGCGGAAGTTGAATTTTTCCCACCCGACAACCCGGACCATGTCTCGTATTCAATTAACCCACACCACGTTGGTGAAGCAAATACTATGGTCAAGTCACCTGTCATGCGCCTGGAGAGCATCATCGACAAATTAGAAACCGGGGTTCCTGAAATCGTACGAATGAATGTGGAAGGATTTGAATATCCATTTGTGGAGAACTTCGTCCAATCCAGTATTCGGCCTCGCCAACTGGTTATAGAATTCCATCACCGAATGTACGGCATCAAAAAACATGCCACGCTTGAGGCAGTAAAAAAGCTGCGGGATGTTGGGTATCAAATTTTTTATACGTCAAACCACGGACGGGATTATGGATTTATTTTTCAATCCTGATCCTGTTTCAGCTCTATGTGATGTCCGCTTTGGGTGGTGGTCACAACTGATCGACGCAACACTTTAATCTTTTTTGCAAAGATGGAGTGTTACGATGAAGAGACGAAGCAGACTGTATTTTACCTGACAACAGAAGTCCGAGATATGGGATCGCTGGCAGC
>JAJFFN010000020.1 GCA_021776635.1 Robiginitomaculum sp. | reverse complement strand
TTACGTGTGGCTTGGGCGATCTTTGTTTTTTGGATTGCGTTGCGTCCCTTGACCGGGGCTAAAGCCCCGCTCTTCGAGCCGCGCCTTACCAAAAAACAAATCTCATCCCATCAAAGTGGTTCCATATTAAAGTGGAGTGCTCTAGATGCTCAACTTTCCAATAAAAGCTTATCCTACGTAAAAACCGTGAGCGGCTAACGCACACGTCATTTTATTAAAATTGCTTCACGGGAGCAATTTTTCGCAAAAGCGAACTCTTAATGTCTAAAATGCCGCATGCTTGTAAACACCATAGCCAGTCCTGCTTCATTGGCCGCAGCTATAACCTCGTCGTCGCGCATGGAGCCGCCGGGCTGTATGACGGCTGTGGCACCCGCTTTGGCGGCATGGAGCAGCCCGTCAGCAAATGGGAAGAACGCGTCAGAAGCACAAACACAGCCTTTGGTGCGCGGTTCGTCCCATCCTGCGGCTTGCTGTGCATCTTTGGCTTTACGCGCCGCAATACGAGCACTGTCGATGCGGCTCATTTGGCCTGCACCGACACCAGCGGTCGAGCCGTCTTTAACATAAATAATGGCGTTGGATTTAACATGCTTAGCCACTCGCCATGCAAATAGCATATCGCTCATCTCTGTCTTTGTTGGTTGACGCTTGGTGACGACCTTCAAATCGCCTGCTGGTACAAAGCCGTTGTCACGGTCTTGTAGCAGGAAACCACCTGCCACGTTGCGCATCGTGAATGCAGGTTCGCTAGGATCAGGTAGGCCACCAGTTATGAGTACGCGTACATTTTTCTTTTTTGCCAAAACCGCTAGAGCTTCATCGTCGGCATCAGGCGCGATAACCACTTCGGTAAACACTTTGGTGATGGCTTTGGCGGTTTTGGCGTCTAACTTGCCGTTTAGCGCCACAATACCGCCAAAGGCAGAGACGGGATCACACGCCAGAGCAGCTTTATAAGCTGATAGAAATGTTTTATCTTGCGCCACACCACACGGATTAGCATGTTTAATAATGGCTACCGCAGGCTTTACGCCGCTTTGGGCACCTTCAGACACTACACCAAATTCCGCCACCAATTCAAAGGCAGCATCTGTATCATTGATATTGTTATAGGATAATTCTTTGCCTTGTACTTGGCGGGCGGTGGCCACACCGGAGCGGTCTGATCCATCCGCGTAAAACGCAGCCGTCTGATGCGGGTTTTCTCCGTAGCGTAATGTCTGACGCAACTCGCCGCCCTGTGCAATAAAGTCCGGCGTTTTGATACTGAGTCGCTCTGCAAACCAGTTTGAAATGGCCGCATCATATTGCGCGGTGCGGGCATAGGCTTTCGCCGCCAATTTCTTGCGAAACTTCGGACAGGTTGCGCCGCCGTGTTGTTCCATATCGCCCAATAATTTATCGACACTGTCAGCATCAACACAAACCGCAACATGCTTGTGGTTTTTAGCCGCAGCGCGGATCATAGCCGGGCCACCAATGTCTATATTTTCAACGCAAGTATCATAATCAGCGCCACCAGCAACAGTTTCCTCAAACGGATATAAATTTACTATTAACAAATCAATTTTCGGAATATCATGTTCATCCATAGACTTCATATGATGATCTATATCACGGTCAGCCAATAAACCGCCGTGAATTGCAGGATGCAAAGTCTTCACCCGCCCATCCATCATTTCAGGAAAGCCTGTAACACTAGCGACCTCTGTAACGTCTAAACCCGCTTGTAAAAGCGCACGAAAAGTTCCGCCCGTAGACAACAACCTTACACCTTGGTTTTTTAACGCAGTTGCTTGTTCAACGAGACGTGATTTATCTGATACGGAAATAAGGGCGGTTTGAATGTGCGAGAGGTTGGGCATAGCTAACTCTTTTGTGGGATTTTCAATGTCCTTGAGAATCACTTTGGTGGGTTAAAATTGAGCGCTACCATGCTTATTGAATATTGGTTAGTTTTTTTTGCCCAAACCTTATTCTATAAATTACCATTTGGTGCAAATTCAGGTATTAATACAACAAGGGCTTTTTTTACACTTTTCCGATCTCGTCCTTGCGCGGCAATTAGCAATGTATCAATTTTCTTAGCCAATACTTTCGCATCTTTAATGCTATCGGTAAACCTATCTATTCCTTTTACATACGTACTTTCCAGCTTCTCATCATTGCTTATTAATAATTCTTCCATTTTTTCGCCAGACCGCAAACCAGTATATTTAATCTTAATGTCCTTTTCAGGTATTAGCCCTCTTAGGCGAATGAGTTGCTTGGCCAGATGTGTGATATTTACAGGCTCTCCCATGTCCAAAACATAAATTGCGGAAACCTCTTTGCGCTGACCACCGTTTAGCGCAGCGGCTTGTAGTACAAGAGAAGCGGCCTCTTCTTTGGTCATGAAATACCGCGTAACTTTTTTATCCGTTACCGTTACAGGCCCACCATTTTCAATTTGTTTTTCAAACAAGGGAACGACCGAGCCATTAGACGCCAATACATTCCCAAAGCGGACCGCACACGAAGAAATATTGGCCTCGTTCATAGTACTGGCAAGCGTCATCATTTCGGCAATGCGCTTACTGGCGCCCATAATGTTGCTAGGGTTTACGGCTTTATCTGTAGAAATTAGCGTGAAGCTTTCTGCACCGTATTCTAAGGCCAAATCAATGATCACCTTCGTCCCACCAACATTCGTAAGTACGGTGGCGATTGGATTGGCCTCCATTAACGGTACATGTTTCAGGGCAGCAGCATGTAAGATAATATCCGGTTTTTCATCCTTAAATATTTCTTCCATATGGGCACGGTCACGGATATCACCCAGATAAGAACTAAAATCTACGTTACCGTCCAAAGTAAGAGCACGATCAATATTGTACAAATTTACTTCGGACGAATCTATTAAAATCATCTGCTTAGTTTCATAACGCGCAATCTGGCTTACGAGTTCCGAACCAATCGTACCACCTGCCCCCGTAATCATTACGGTCTTGTCTTTTAGCAATCTTTCTACCGGTTTCATGTCCAAAGTCTTTGCATGACGACCAATCAAGTCCGCAGCTTCAAATGGGCTTAACCCGTCATCTTTGTTGCTACTAATCCGTTCAAGCCGGGCGCCAAGAGCTGAAGAAAGCCTAACAAGTCTGGCTGCTCGTTTTCTATCTGTATATTTCTCAACCAATACCAATATTGGTTTAGTACCGTGTAAGCGCTCAATATTTGCTACAACACCTGGAATATCTGACAAACTTCCAATTACGGGAACGCCACGAATAGAGCGCCCTTTGTTACCACCTTCTGTCTCGATTAACCCCCTGATATAATAAGAATTATCTCGGTTTTTCATTGCCTCATCGCGCATATAACTATGCAAAATATGAGAACGACCAATTAAAATTGCAGGAGGTTTATGGCGCTGTCCCCACCTAAAAAGAGCCTGAACATCACCGTTAAGATAAACCATGACCAAGGCTCGGCTTAAAATAAGCATTGAGAAAAAGAAACTACCGGCGATAAAAGGAACTGAACGCGGTAAATGCTCCGCTCGATTAAAAAACAGGAACAGAACAATTAAAGTAAGAATACTGGACCAAATCACAGCAACGAGCAAAATACGGGCATCATCAAGAGACATGAACCGCCAAACCGCTCGGTTTGCACGCATAACGACCCAAACAAGCAAGCATGAAACCGCAAATATCAAAGTTGTGCGTATATCAATATGTTCAGGCGCTAACTTGCCTTCGTATAGAAACCGTAAACGCATAACGCCATACATACAAGCAGCACCAAGTAAGACATCATATAATGTCACCAGTGTTTTCGTTGCCCATGGTGCAAGCTTAAGCATTCATTTTTACTCCATTATCTGTTTCCACATTGCCCATACGTTTAATTGTCCAGCGCACCCTGTTTGATTTTGTTTGGCCATCACTATCTCCGTAAGCCTGACCATTAATCACTAATTGTTCCGAACGTTTTGGGCGGCTACCTTCGCCCAAATATACAGACTTTTCAAGCTGTAAAGGCCCGCCGTCTGCTCTAAAACGCCACCCTATACCACCTGGCTGTATCAGCAAGGCGCTATGTTGATCCTGTGCTAATGTAACTTTTACGCTCGGATGTAAATGAAAACGAATAGCAAATGGTATTTGGTCTCTTCGCAAAGGATCTGATTTTAAAGGGACATAAAGTTGATCTTCCCCGCGTATATCTGTGCCGGTCATATCCATATACAGCCTTCGTCTATGGCATAAACCATAAGTTTTCAGATACCCATTGTGATTAGCCTCCAGCCAAGTTCCTGTTTCTTGCTCATTTCGCATGCAACTTACACCAGATGCATCTTTTGTGATGGCAGCACCGAGCAAATTTGAAACCAGTCCTGTTTCTAATAATTCACCAGTATCTTGGTTGTCTAAGACCAATGTCGTATGGGCTGCTGTCGCGCGCATAGGCTGGCGCCAGTGTACAGGCTGCTCAGCATTCCAACCACAATTTACAATTAGCGGACCTGACGGCGTAGATATTTCTATAGATAAAGGCGCTAAATGTGTATCCAAGTCAAAAGGTCTGGGAGCGGCGTCCCCACAATCTATCATAACTACATTACCGCTACGTTCCAGTTTGTGAAACTTGGTATGTTGAGCAAAACCGAAAAATTTAGTCTTAATTTTTGCACGAGCTAACAATGTTTTAGTGGCGCGTTGTTTACCTGAACCGCCGCCGTGGAAACTAAATTGCCGGCCATCTGACGTAGAGAAAAACCTAACTAAAGGCGCTAAACGATCGATGGCACGACGTATCTCCTTTGAACCCGCAATACCGCGTGCATCTAGGGCTTCTTCCGTTTGTATTAATATTTCCAATGCACTTAATGCCTGTTCTGGTGAACGGCTTATATGCCCACCATCAGCCAAAATCTGTTTATCCAGTTCATCATCAAGCAAGTCTAAGCCTTTATCCAACAAACTCTCTTGCTTGCCATCTAGACAGGCTCCAGCAATTACAAAACAAGCCGCCGCTTTTAATCGGCAAATACCGTGTGGTGTGTGATGATAGGTCTTTCGTAACCGCTTAAGTTGCCGCGCTAAATTAATACGTCTTTTCTCTGCCGCTTCATTATCATTTTTGAGGCTTAGTAAAGCCTGCCAATTGGTAAGCCACGCATAAACTCGGTTTGTCAAAATGTCTTCACGCCAAGCAAATGGATTCCATTTACCGTATACTGCAATCCAACGATCTATTAAATATTGGGCACGCTCACCAGTACGTGTCTTAAGGCCAGGATTTTTTCGAACATGTTTTCGTGATAATCCCAAGGCGGTCAGATCATCCAACCAGTCAAAACTATGTAAACGATTTGCATAAATTTGTGATGGTGCTGGCACGAGCCAAGGGTCACCGTGGGCTCCAATATCAAGCGTTTGCGAACCGAGAGTGATTTTTCCGTCCATGAGTTGCAGGCCGCGTGAAGCATCACCAATATTCAACGGAATAGGTAAACTTATAAAGGTAGGAATGCGTACTGCACTTGAATTTAAGACCCGAATTGGTGCCCCAAAATCAATCGCAATTCGGCGCCAGGATTTACGAAAACCTACAGCGGTAATATCACTTATTCCTATCCGCCTAGCCATTCATAAACCTTTATTTTGCATTTTTGAATATGCGCATATTTCGGCTCGTGCATATCAGTCCAAAAACCTCAAAGCAAGTATCATAGGGTATACGATATTGCTAAAATGCAAAAACCCGCCCTAATCTCAGGACGGGGTTCAAATGCTTGTGCTCAGCGACTATTTTCGAATTGGCTTATAGACAGGAGCCGTATAATTAACGGGCGGTACATAACCAGTCGTCGGATAAATAGTAACTGTTGGTTCTTCTGCAATTATCATACAGGTGCCGTCACTCGCCATAGTTGTGTTGCTAGGGCAACTTGCTGTACTCGTGCTTGTGCTGGTTGAAGATGAACTCCATCCTGAGTGAGACGAAGTCAAAACACAAGTTCCGTCGCTCGCCATTATTGTATTGCTCTGGCAGCTTAAGGGGGCTGGAGCTACTGGTATGACTGGAGCAACAGGGACAGGCGGCGCATAAGGTGCACCACATCCCATTGCGGCAATTTGAGAGCAGTCCGTGTAAACAATTCCTGGGCTAACCGGTTGGCCACCAATTACTGTTGTCGTATTTGCATGACTTGGAGCCACAGGAGGGCTGACTACAGCACTACATGATGCGCTATTACAATTGCCGCCACTTTCATAATCATAGACGCTACCATAACGGCTAGAACTGCTGCCATTGGATGCACAAGCACCCAACGTTAATGTAGCAATGCTTACACCAGCAATCATTGCCGATTTGAAAACAGCTAAATTTAAAGTATTCTTGCTGCTCATACGAGCCTCCCGTCTTAATACAATCCTGTCAATCCTGTAATTGATAGGGTTAAAGTCTTAATATACGTCTAAAATTAACCTTAATACGAATATTATATGAGCCATTATCCAAAATCCATAGTTAACTACAGCTTAACATTGCTACAAAAAAACCATCCATTCCACCTTTTTCGTGCATAAAGTGAGGTAACACCCTAAGTATTCCCTCAGAAGTAACACTTTCTGCTACCCCTAAGTCTTCGATGCCTAACAATGAATTATGGCGAAAATCAGTCCTGTTAAGCATAAACTTGGTGATTTGCTCTTCACCTTCTTGCATTTGCAATGAACACGTACAGTATATTAGGGTGCCGCCAGGCGCAACATGACGGGCTGCGGCCAACAATAGTTTTTCTTGTATGCGAACCAAACTATCTATATCTGCCGGTTTTTTATTATGAAGCACATCAGGGCGGCGACGGTATGTGCCTGTGGCAGTACAAGGCGTATCTAAGATCACGATATCAAAGCCACGGCCATTTTTATTCTCAGGGTCTCGCCATTTAAGGGCATCTCCAAAGGCAAGTGTGGCGGACAAGCCTGTTCGCTCTAAATTCTCTCTTACACGCTTTAATCGATCTTCATTTTTATCCAAAGCTGTGACAAAAGCTCCTTCTGCAGCCAATTGTAAGGTTTTACCGCCAGGAGCCGCACACATATCCAGCACCCGTTTGTTTTTAAGACACCCCAAAGAATTCACAAGCAATCTTATGGGTAATGCCGCAGAAACATCTTGGACCCACCAACCTCCTTCTTTATATCCAGCAAGTTCGCGAACATCTCCAGCCTTTGCAAGACGTATTGTGTCACCAGGCAACATGTCTCCACGTGGGCCAGAAATATTGGGCTTAGTTGTCAAATCCAAAGGTGGTTCCAAAATAAGTATATCGGCCATTTTTTGACAGGCTTCAGCGCCGTAGCTCTTAGTCCATGAAAGTTGCAACCAATCCGGAATATTATCTAGCGTGGTCGTTTTACTCAGTAAATCTTTCCCTTGCTCTGTCACACGTCTCAATACGGCGTTGGCCATTCCAGCCATATGGGCTGTTTTTTTTGAACGTCTCAGGAGTGCTACACTGCCATTAACTGCAGCATAAGCGGGTGTATCTAAGAACAATATTTGCGCAGCCCCAGTCCTGAGGACGGCTTGGGCGTAATCTGTGGGTGTTTTTTTGATAAACGGTGCTAAAACTTTGTCGATTTGCCCCATTCTGCGAAATACAGTCGCGGCAATTAGCCGAGCAAAAGCGCGATCACGGCGCTCCAATTGCGCAAATAACGCCTGACCTGACAAAGCTAAATCGAGGGGAGTTCCATCCACCAAGACTTCTCGTACGCCGTGCGCAGCTACATACCGCGCACCGTGTTTTGGCGTTTTACTTGGAAAGTTTTTTTTGGGTTTTTTCCCAGCTTGAGTTGTCATAATGATGATACCATTGAATTATAAAGATAGGCAAATGACAATTATTCCCCAGTATTCACAAAAAGAGGTTATCAGCAATAATTGGTCACATTCCTAGAAACTGAGCGCACTTTATTACTATTTTCAATGAAAGTACAAGTAAAGACGACTAGGGTCAGGACCTAGGCCGCGAGAGTTTTTTGCGCGGCACCATAAACTTGGTTTCGCCCTTCTTGCTTGGCGGTATAAAGGGCATCATCGGCGCGCTTGAATACATCACGAAATTTTTCATCTTTTCTTACCTCAGAGACACCGGCACTGACCGATATGCTAAAGGCCTGATCACCAACGGTAATTGGTGTACCACCAATTAACGCACGTATCCTGTCTGCGGCTACCACTGCTGCATGTTGATCTGTGTCTGGCATAGCAATGAGAAATTCTTCACCGCCATATCTACTCACCACATCAATTGAACGCATGTTAGAAGCAAGTCTAGCGGCCACTTCTTTTAGGACAACATCCCCCACATCATGGCCAAGGATATCATTGACCCTTTTAAAATGATCTACATCAAATATCACCAACGAAAAGGCTTGCCCTTCTTGATTTAACTGATCAAAAAGCGGTGCTACCGTCCGGTCAAAGTGACGGCGATTGCCTAGACCCGTCATAGGATCAGTGACCACCATTTCCATGCTTTCACTGAAATTTTCTTTTAAGCTATCCGCATAAAATTTTCGTTTGAGTTGGGTGTTGACACGGGCTTGTAATTCCTGCGCTTCAATGGGGCGCATCAATGTATCATTGATACCGATATCATAGGCACGGACCAGAGTAGCTTCATCTTCGGGATCACCAATGGCTAATATGGGAATATCGCGCGTATCCGCATCCGAACGTAAACGGGCACAAAAACGCAATCCATCAAACTTCCCAGATACCAAACTGACAATGACCAGATCAATTTTACTTTTCACCAAATCAACAGCACTTTTTGGATCCGTTTCAAGAACAAGATCGTGCGTATCTCGTAATGGTGCGGCGGTTTTTTCTAATTTACGCTTGTGGTCATCAACAATGAGTACACGCCCTGTTCGGTTATCTAACACCTCTAGCATTGGGCGGGAATTTTCCATGGAATAACCCGTATGGCTCAAGAGTTGATCTGTAACCATTTTTAGGCGCAATAACGATTTAACACGTGCCAGAAGATTAAAATCATCAATCGGCTTCGTAATAAAATCATCTGCGCCAGCTTCTAAGCCGCGTATTCTATCTCTGGTTTCTTCAAGTGCTGTGACCATCACCACAGGAATATGCCAAGTTTCAGGGTTGCTTTTTAAACGTTTGCAAACTTCAAACCCGTTAAGGCCTGGCATCATCGCGTCCAACAAGATTAAATCGAATCTTTCACGCTCAGCAAGTTTCAAGGCTTGCTTACCACTCATGGCGGTAGCTACATCATAATATTGCGCAGCCAATTTCACTTCAAGCAAATGAAGATTGGGGGCAAGATCATCTACAATTAATATTCGGGCACTCATGAGTGCACTCCCACCTTATCTAGCCTAAAAATTTCCTTATGGTTGCCAAAAAACTGGTAACGGTAATAGGTTTTGAAATATAGGCTTCACAACCACCGGCCCTAATACGTTTTTCATCACCCTTCATGGCGAAAGCCGTAACTGCAACAATAGGGATTTTTGCAATCTCCTTGTCGTCTTTAATCCATTTGGTCACTTCCAACCCCGATACTTCTGGTAATTGGATATCCATTAATATTAAATCCGGCTTGTGTTTTTTTGCCATCTTAATTGCCTTGAGGCCTTCACGCGTATGACAAGTTTCATACCCATGAGCATCCAGCAAATCTGAGAACAACTTCATGTTCAATTCGTTATCCTCGACGATGAGTATTTTTTTGGACATTGCTTGCAACATATAAACCATTTCACCATTCGACGCTTATGCGCCTGTTCTGACTAATCACCCTTTAGCGCAATATAATTAATTAACGGTGTTCATGGTGGTAATCATTTGTTAAAAGAACGTACCAAGAACTTAATAAGATTAGTGTAATTACAGCCATTTAATGATGAATATAGATAATAAAAGATTATGCCGTGATTGTGGCATAGCGAGTGTTGAAAGCACAGTCACTTGTACGGCATGTGGTTCCCATAAAATTTTACAGCACCCTGAGCTATATGATTTGTCTATCGCTCATGTAGATTGTGATGCATTTTTCGCTTCTGTCGAAAAACGCGATAATCCCGAACTCGCTGATAAACCAGTGATTATTGGCGGCGGCAAGCGAGGCGTCGTTGCAGCGGCCTGTTATAATGCACGGGTATACGGTGTCCATTCGGCAATGCCTATGTTCAAAGCACTTAAAGCTTGCCCCCATGCCGTTGTCATAAAATCTTCCATGGCTAATTATGCTAATGAAGGCAAGCGCATCAAAAATATCATGCGTGAGCTCACACCCAAAGTGCAATCGTTATCCATAGACGAAGCATTTTTGGATTTAACAGGTACGGAGCGTTTACATGGCAATTCACCCGCAATAACTCTGGTCAAACTGCAAAATCGCATTTTCAAGGAAGTTGGCGTTACAGTTAGTGTCGGGCTTTCTTACAATAAATTCCTAGCTAAAACTGCATCAGATTTGGACAAGCCACACGGTTTCGCAGTCATAGGGAGAGCAGAAGCATTGGACTTCCTCGCCGCAAAACCTGTTCAATTTATCTTTGGTGTTGGCCCTGCTTTCGCGCGTAGTTTGAAAAAAAACGGTATCATAACCATAGCCGATGTTCGCAAACGAACAGACAGATATATGCTGAAACATTACGGAGAGGCAGGCTTGCGCTTAGCCAAATTAGCACGTGCCGAAGATTTTCGACCTGTAAAACCTAATAGTGTTCGCAAAAGCATTTCTACTGAAATTACCTTTAACGAAGATATCAGCAAGGAGGCGGAGTTGAGCAATAAGCTTTGGCAAGTTTGCGTTAAAACCGCAGACCGAGCCAAGGCTAAAAACATTGCCGGATGTGTGGTGACTTTGAAATTGAAGACTAGGAATTTCAAGTCTTTAACCCGAAGGCGGACTTTGCCAGAACCAGCACAATTGGCAGACACACTTTTTCACACATGTTTACCATTATTGCAGGCAGAAATTAACGGAAAAAATAAGGGGCAAAAATTCCGTCTCATTGGTGCAGGCCTATCTGGTCTATGTGAACCAACAGGTGATAGCGGCGATTTACTTGACCCCAAAGCAAATTTACGCAGGCGTGCTGAACGCGCTAGTGACATAGCAAGAAATAGATTTGGCAAAAATGCGATCATAACAGGTCGCAGCTTGCCGAAAAAGGCACCAAAATAATTTAAAATTACCTCCGCGTGTTGCGGCACTGTTGCTCGGCTCGTTTGCGTTCTTTGCGGATTGCATCAATACAATTATCATTTTGACGTTGCCGTGGTGGTCGATAATCTTTGAGCAAATCAGAAAAGGCAATTTTTCCGTCCATGACACTTTGATCGTCTGTATCAAGCTTATCTGCCAGTTTTGTAAGAACCGATGTAAAGGTTTCCAGAGAAACGGTTCGTGCAAAATTTGGCGCAAAGGCAAAATTACTAGGTGCCGCATGCTCCGATCCCAATGCCGCTACACGCCAACCTTCTAATTCCACCAGCGATAATTTTTTACTGCTGTCTCGATCAGCATTTCTAAAGGCCCGCTTAATTCCAGAGGCGACTTCTGCCTTGTTAATAATATAATCACCATTCGTGTCAAAACTGGCAAACAAGAGAGTCCCAGCGCGAGGGATTTGAATGACAGTGCCAGAACGGCCAATACGTTCTTTGCGATCAATCGTCTCTACGGATTGCGTTTCAGGCTTTGGGAGTTCAGGGCTTGGGAGTTCAGGACTTGGATTTTGCGAAATAATTTGCCCAAAAGTGCTCACCGAAACCAAACTTCCTGCCAACATGAGTATGATGAATTTTCCTATACGCATATACTTTCTCGCTGTTCGTTTTACGGGTGTCAAGATTGCTGAGCTTAAGTCAAAACGCAAATGAATTTAACACAAGGTTGCAATTGATATCCTTAAAATGGATGTCCTTAAAAAGGCCTACGGCTAGCCATTGCGGCACTAATCGTCCCATCGTCTAGATAATCCAATTCGCCGCCAACCGGTACGCCGTGTGCCAAGCGCGTTATTTTCACGTCTGAATTCACTAAATGATCAGTGATATAATGTGCAGTCGTCTGACCATCCACAGTGGCATTCATGGCCAATATTATCTCTATGATTTCTGGGCTTTCACAACGGCTAATCAGGTTAGAAATATATAAATCTTCTGGTCGCACACCATCCAACGCCGATAAACAGCCGCCCAAAACATGATATTGACCTTTAAAAGCCGCCGCACGCTCCAAAGCCCAAAGGTCACCAACTTCTTGGACCACACATATAACAGATGGATCGCGCGTAGCAGACGTACAAATCTGGCAAGGGTCATTAACGTCTATATTCCCGCATGTCCTGCAGGGTTTTATTTTTTCCCCGACTTGAACCAAAGCATCCGCCAAAGGGCCTAACAATTGCTCGCGTTTTTTTACAAGGGCTAACGCAGCCCGCCTTGCTGAACGCGGCCCTAAACCTGGTAATTTTGCCAGCAACCTGATCAGGTTTTCAATGTCGGCTCCTGCAGGTGTTGTAGCCATGTTGGCTCCTCATAGTGATTCGTCCATTAACCTAACGTCTATAATGACAGCATGCCAGTTACATCCAAAAAACCTCCTAACTATAAACTCTTGCACTTTTGCCCTTGCGCACTTAAACAAAATAAAAAAACAATATAAAGGGGGAAACATGTTAAAATCTTGGCGAGCAATGACTTTGTGGAAACGCGTTTTTATTGGCTTGGGGCTTGGCGTTGCTGTCGGACTCTTCTTGCATTACGGTTTTGGGGAAAACGGTTCAAACATAGCAAAAACCTGGTTTAAGCCATTTGGTGATGCCTTTGTAAATTTGATAAGGATGTTAATCATCCCTCTTATTGTAACCACATTGGTATCAGGTATGGTCGCCATGGGCGACCCCAAGCGATTAGGCACTATTGGTGTTCGCACTATAGGACTTTATTTGTTCACAACCTTTTTTGCCGTATGGCTTGGCCTATTTGTTGCAACCATATTTCAACCAGGTGCAGGTCTTAGTGAAGTAATATCAGCAGGCAATAGTAGCGTTGATACAGTGGCAGGAAAATTGCAGTCTGCGGGCGATGCCAAAAGATCTCTATCGCAATACCTATTGGACATTATACCGCGAAACCCGTTTAAGGCTATGATCGAAGGGGATGTTCTGGCTGTAATTTTTTTCTCAATATTAATGGGTGTTGGCGTATTGTTAGCTGGCGATAAAGGAAAGCCCGTTGGTGACTTTTTCGATTCTGCTTCAGAAGTTGTTATGAAAGTTACCATGATGATTATGGAATTGGCACCCTATGGCGTTATGGCTTTGATGGCTTGGGTTATGGGCGTTAACGGTCTTGGCGTACTTGTTAATATGAGCAAGCTGGCCATTGCACTTTATCTTGCTTGTTTCTTGCAAATTATATTCATTTACGGTGGAGTTATAGTTCGCCTCATTTTAAAGTTACCGTTCACACGTTTTATTTACGGTATAGCAGATGCTATCGGTGTCGCTTATTCAACCTCATCTTCTAGCGCAACTTTGCCCGTTACCATTTCGTGTGCCGAAAAAAATCTTGGTGTAGAAAAATCGGTTGCAGGTTCTGTTCTGCCCATGGGTGCAACGATAAACATGGACGGTACAGCCATTTATTTAGGAATAGTTGCTCTGTTTACTGCGCAAGCTTTTGGTTTGGATTTGACAATGGGTACATATTTGATGGTCGCCCTGACCGCAACTATGGCATCTATTGGTGCTGCTGGCATTCCGTCCGCCAGCCTGTTCCTTGCTGTTGGGATGCTACAAAGCATATTCGGTATTGACGAAAGTCAGGCCATTTTAATCGTCGCATTTATTTTCCCATTTGACCGTTTGCTCGACATGATGCGAACTGTAACCAATGTATCAGGTGACGTAGCCGTTGCTTGTACTGTTGCCAAATGGGAAGGCGAACTTGACGAAGAGGTGTTTAAAACCAAATCGGTTGTTTAATTTGGTTCAAGTCTTGACCCTAGATAATTTCTTTTTCCAGATTACGATCTGCGCGGTAACATTATTCGGCGCAGTCCCACCGTAAGAAGTTCGGCTGGCAACGGATTTTGCGGCACTGAGCACATCGTAAACACCTGCGTGAATTTGCGGCTTCACGGCTTGCATCTCCGTGAGGGTTACTTCGTGTAGTGCTTTGTTTTGGCGCTCAGCCAGAGCAACAATTTCGCCAGTCGCATGGTGTGCTTGGCGAAAAGGTAACCCAAGCTCACGGACGAGCCAATCCGCCAAATCTGTAGCCGTGGAATAAGCAGCCCCTGCCGCTTTTTCCATATTGGTTTTTTGAGGCGTTAAGTCTGCTACCATGCCCGCCATCGCAGCAAGAGCTAAAGACAATGCGTCAAAAGCTTCAAACACGGGTTCTTTATCTTCCTGCATATCTTTAGAATAGGCGAGCGGTAAGCCCTTCATGACCATTGTCAATGAAAGAAGCGCACCTGATATCCGCCCTACTTTGGCACGGACAAGTTCTGCTGCATCAGGGTTGCGTTTTTGTGGCATGATAGAACTGCCGGTTGTGAATTTATCGGACAAGCTTACAAAATTAAATTGTGCCGATGTCCAGATAACAATTTCTTCGGCGAGGCGCGACAAATGTGTAGCGCAAATACTGGCCGCTGATAAGGCTTCAAGCGCAAAATCACGCGCCGATACTGCATCCAGCGAATTTGCCATTGGCTTTTCAAATCCAAGAGCCGACGAAGTCATGTCTCTATCAACTGGATAAGGCGTCCCCGCCAAAGCCGCCGCCCCAAGTGGGCATTCATTTAACCGTCTGCGCGCATCAATAAACCGGGACCGATCGCGGCCAAACATTTCAACATAAGCCATCATATGATGACCAAAGGTCACAGGTTGCGCCACTTGCAGATGCGTAAAACCGGGCATCAGCGTATCAATATGTGCCTCTGCTTGGCCCAGCAATGCTCTTTGCAAACGCGCAATGCTCGCATCAAATCCATCGAGTTGATCGCGCACCCATAGCCTAAAATCGGTAGCAACCTGATCGTTTCTAGAACGTGCAGTATGCAAACGCCCTGCCGTCTCGCCGATTATTTCACCAAGGCGAGCTTCAATATTAAGATGAATGTCTTCAAATTCGTCGCGGTACGGAAATGTACCTTCTTCTATCTCCAACAAAATTTCATCAAGGCCTTCTTGAAGTGCTACATTGTCGGTATCCGTAATAATTTCGGCAGCGGCTAACATATCTGCATGCGCTTTACTTGCGCGTATATCTTGCGCGGCCATGCGCCTATCAAAGCCGATAGAAACATTGATTGCTTGCATTATATCCGAAGGTTTGTCAGAAAACCTTCCGCCCCACATTTTTTGTCCTTTAGATTTATTCGTCATGCCAAATCCTCAAAATTCTATTTCTGTACCCAATATAGCGGCAATCGCAATACGCCTCATGATTTTTATTGCGGTTTCTGCCGGCATTTTTGTAATCGTGCAATCTTGCTCTATAGAGAAAAACCCTAGTTTGCAAAGATTTGCTAAAGGAGGCCTTAAAAAATTACAGATTTTGGAAAGACCTCCTTTGCAACCGCAAATGACATTTCAAACAATAGACGGTAGAGATATTACCTTAACAGATTTTCACGGCAAAACTGTATTGCTGAATGTCTGGGCTACTTGGTGTGTTCCGTGTGTTGCAGAAATCCCCAGCCTTGATACACTCCAAGCTCAAAAAGGTGGTGATGATTTTGTTGTCGTTACCATAAGCATGGATAGGCATATAGATGATGCCACCGCGTTTTTTGGCAAGGCGAACATCAAGAACCTTACCATATACCACGACCCGACATATAGCATGAGTGCCAATGTCGGCGTAGAAGCAATTCCCATTAGTATTTTATATAGCCCAAGCGGAAAAGAAATTGCGCGGATTCCAGGTGATATTGATTGGCAAAGCGCTGAAGTCAACGCGCTGTTGGAGGCAATATTAAGCCAAAATAGACCATAAATTTTGGCTTAATCTTTTAATCTGGGACGCGAAAAATTAGGTAGTACAAGTCCGAGATGCCGAGTGATTACTACTTTAATTAAAGACACCAGAGGCAATTTTAAGTTGTTTGCTGTCGTTAGCTTAATGTTGTTGCTTATTGGCAATGCCGCCGCCGTCGATTTCTACTCAATAACACCTCAACAAAGTAAATATCAAAGCATTGAGAACACAAATAGAATTATTGAATTTCGAAATATTTTGTGATGATTTTTATCTTGACCTTTATCGAATAGAATGCCTGTTTATGGCATGGTAAAAAATACTCTTGATATACGCATTATACCGGTAACGCCCTTTCAGCAAAATTGTTCGTTGATGTGGGATACGAAAACCATGCACGGCATATTGGTCGACCCTGGTGGGGATGCGAAAAAAATATTGCACGGCGTTAAAAAACACGGCGTGGAAATAAAACAAATTTGGCTAACTCATGGTCATCTTGATCACGCGGGCGGTGCGGAAGATATAAAGGCCGAACTCGACATTCCCATTATTGGCCCACATAAAGATGATCAATTTTGGATGGACCAAATATCTGCCGACTGGGAAAAATATGGCCAAAAGGGTATGGGGCGCAACTGCAATCCAGACAAGTATTTAGCGGACGGGGACACACTTGAACTCGGCGATGTGAAATTTGGTGTCGTTCATTGTCCCGGCCATACGCCTGGGCATGTTGTGATTTACAACCAAGATATGAAAATCGCATTTGTTGGAGATGTTTTATTTAAAGGATCAGTAGGGCGCACAGATTTCCCCAAAAGCAATCCGCAACAGCTTGTTGATAGCATCACGCAAAAACTTTGGCCTCTTGGTAATTCTATGCGTTTTATTCCTGGTCATGGTCCCATGAGCACATTTGGTGACGAACGCAAAAACAATCCATTTGTCAGCGATAATGTCGTCAGCAAAGCTGGCGGCGTAGCTATCGGGCGTTCTAGCGGGATCATGTAATGGGCAAAACCTATGACATGCTCAATGATAAACTTATTCGTTTCATAAGTGCACAAAAAATGTTTTTTGTGGCCAGTGCACCTCTAAGCAATAATGGGTACGTCAATATTTCCCCCAAGGGTTATGATTGTTTTAAAATTATCAACTCTACCAAGGTTGCTTATTTAGATTTAGGTGGTTCTGGTATCGAAACATTAGCTCATCTGCGCGAAAATGGTCGCATAACCATTATGTTTTGCGCCTTTGAAGGGAAGGCAAATATTGTTCGGCTCTATGGAACCGGAACCGCCGTCAACTTTGATGAACCGGGTTTTGACGATGCTTTAGCTTTATTTCCTAAATATAGCCGGGCACGAAGTATCATTACAATCAACATTACACGTATAGCCGATTCGTGTGGTTTTGGTGTACCGTTTTATGATTTCAGAGGTGAGCGAGACCAGTTGATGCGCTCGGCTAACCACCGTACGGAAAAGGATTGGAAAGCCTACCGTTATATGCGTAATCCACAAAGTATTGACGGACTTGAAGGCCTGATAAAACCAAGCACAAGCAAGCCCGACACATAAACTCGTTTAATTGTTAGCGTTCTTAATTTCTGGGTAAACGATTTTATCGCCAAGATTAACCAAAACTTCTTCCGCGTTAAAGGCGTTGTCCTTACCATCTGGTTTGTTACCACGCCCAAATTTAACTTCGGAACTCGCACGGTAACGGGTTATTTCCCGATAATCAAAATTTCGTCCCCAGCTATCATAAAACGGATCATAGCTTCCAAAACGACTGCCAAAATGTGACCATCTTGAGCGGTAAAATGGGTGATAATATGGACGGTAGTAAGGGCTGCTCCAGCCGTACCGCGGATGATAATATGAATAATTAAAAAACCCGTAATATGGATCATTAAAACCTGTATCTTGAATACGCGTTTCCTTATCAGTGGCACGGTCTGTGAGCACAAAATAATCATATCCCGCAGCTTTGGTCAATTCTGCGGCGCGGTAGAGCAAATAGGTTTCAACCGTTTGTCGATCTGTCAAAGAGTTACCATCAAATGTTACTTTGACGCGGTCTTTCTCAATTTTCATTTCCGAGAAACCATTGCGTAAATTAGCACTGGCTGATGGTTGATATGGTGTGGCCGTTGCACAAGCGGTTAATATTGCAACCGTTGCAATCAATGCGGCTTTTTTCAGTGTGCCTATCTGTTTATTCATGGGACAATCTCCGTAGGAATATTAAAATCAATCCCCTCTCTCGTATAAAGTATAATATAATAATGATTTTTTCTCAAGACACTAAACTGTAATTTGATTGTAATTAATTACCACCTCTATTTCTGATAAGTACGATTTGCACTATAATCAGGAGAAGAAACCGGCTTTCGTCCTCGTCTATGGGCTAGTGCTTCTGCAATATGTAGGCGGCGGATATGTTCTGCGCCGTCTAGATCGGCCAAAGTGCGGGCAACGCGCAACACCCGATGATAGCCCCGCGCCGTTAACGCCAATGTCTCTGCTGCTTTTTGCAATAATGCTTGCCCTTCGCGGTCAGCTTGTGCAACGTGGTCAAGCTGGGCGGTTGATAATTCCGAATTTGTACAGCCGCCGTTTCGTTGCTCCGCCTGTTCTCTTGCAACCAATACCCGTGCTGCGACTTCTTTTGTGCCGTCCTTGGAAGGCGGCAAGGCCAAATCAGCAGGCGTGACAGCCGGCACATCAATTTGAATGTCAATGCGGTCCATAAACGGCCCAGACACGCGCGATTGGTAATCTGCAGCACAGCGCGATCCACGCTTACACGCGATACCGTCAGCACCCGCAGATCCACACCGACACGGGTTCATTGCCGCAATCAATTGAAAGCGTGCGGGGTAGCTTACATGTGCATTTACGCGCGCTACATTTATCTCGCCCACTTCTAAAGGTTGACGAAGGCTATCCAATACTTGCGCTGTAAATTCCGGTAACTCGTCCAAAAACAATACACCGCGGTGTGCTAAAGATGCCTCTCCTGGTTTGGCTTTCATGCCGCCCCCAACCATTGCCGCCATCGAAGCAGAATGGTGCGGGCTGCGAAATGGTCGTGTACGTGACAACTGCCCTCTGTCCAGCAAACCAGCTACAGAATGTATCATCGAGACATCGAGGAGTTCTCTCGCCGTCAAAGGCGGTAAAATACCCGCCATCCGTGCGGCCAACATGGATTTACCAGAACCAGGCGGCCCGACCATCAACATATTATGCCCGCCCGCTGCGGCAACTTCCAATGCGCGCTTAGCGGTTTCCTGTCCGCGTACATCGCGCATATCAAGAGGGTTCGTTACATCAAGGAGCTCTCCGCGCTCTGGACGTGACAATATTTGATTGCCTTTATAATGGTTCAGCAATTGAATAAGATTTTTTGGCGCCAATATTGGTAAATCACCTGCCCAAGCCGCTTCAGGGCCATTCTCTTGCGGACATATCAAACCCAAATCATTTGAATTTGCACACATGGCTGCGGGTAAAGCACCGGGCACACCTGTGATGGTACCGTCCAATGACAATTCCCCAATAGCCGCAAAATCTGCTATTGCGTCTTCGGGAATAGCACCGATCATAGCCATAAGACCAAGCATAATTGGCAAATCGTAATGGGCGCCGGCCTTGGGTAAATCGGCAGGCGCCAAATTAATGACAATCCGTTTGTACGGAAGTTTTAGACCCATCGCAGCAAAGGCTGCAATGACCCGCTCTTTGCTCTCAGCAACAGCTTTGTCAGCCAAACCTACGATATTAAAGGCCTGCCGCCCCGGTGCGATTTGTACTTGTACGTCCACCAACCGAGCTTCAGCCCCAACAAAAGCAACAGTAGAAATCCGTGCACCCATTATACTCTCCCGTAAAGAGTACATAACACCTAAATTAGAACAAAGCAAGAACTATATTAAAACCAATCTTTAAATGCAGTGCGCTGTTCTTTGCTCATGTGTAGGCCGCACTTTGTCCGCCGCCATAAAACATCCTTCGCGGTTTGGGCCCATTCATATTGGACCAGATATTTGACTTCACATTCACTTAAAGTACCCCCGAAGTCCTGCCCCATATCATCGTTAGATTTCACGCCTTTCATCAAAATATCTATATTGGAGCCGTAAGAACGACACAGCCGCAAGAGATGTTGTTGTGATAGAAAAGAATATTTTTTTGCTTTTGAATGGACAAATGCATCAAAACCTACTGATAAATCCCCACTTGCCAATTCCCCACTTGCCAATTCTCCACTTGCCAAATCCCCACCGGGCAAAGCCACTTTACCCGTCCAGTTCTTTTTCATATCAGGAAAATATTTTCCGAGCTTGCGCAGGGCATGTTCGGACAGCTCACGGTAAGTAGTTATCTTGCCGCCAAAAATCGACAAGATGGGCGGGGTAGTGTCGTCTTTGATATCGAACACATAATCTCGGGTCACGGCGGAAGCATTGCCTTTGTTATTATCATAAAGCGGGCGCACACCGGCAAAACTCCAAACAATGTCGTCTTGGCTAATTTCTCTGGCAAAATATTGATTGGCCGCAAGCAAGAGATAAGTCGTCTCCGCGTCCGATATTTCTATCGGACCATCACTAAGCGCGTAAGGCGCATCTGTCGTCCCAATAAGCGTGTAATCTTGTTCGTAGGGTATGGCAAAAATGATCCGCCCATCAGGGTTTTGAAACATATAAAGTTGCCGTCCCGGATACAAGCGCTTGGTGACTATGTGCGAACCTTTGACGAGACGCAGATGATCTGGATGTTCCGTTCCCAAAGCCAATTCGACCATATCATCAACACGTATCCCAGATGCGTTTACTATACATCTAGCTTTGACAATTCTCTCGTTGCCGCCTGGATGCGCACGAATTTTAGCATGCCAAATATTATCTTTGTGGTCTAGAGCGACGCATTTACTGCGCACCATAATTTCTGCACCGCGTGCTTGTGCACCAAGTGCATTGGCGACCACAAGGCGCGCATCATCGACCCGGCAATCAGAAAACACGAATCCTGCCTCAAACTCTGACTTGAGTACATCCTTACCCGAACCAGTGCGTAGATTGGCGACTGAAGTGCCGGGCAATGTTCGCCCACCGCCAATATTGTCATACATAAACAGGCCAAACCTGAGCATCCATTTTGGCCGCAGTCCCTTGTGGTGCGGCAACACAATCCGCAATGGCGATACTAAATGCGGGGCAATCCGCATCAAGGTTTCGCGCTCTCGTAACGCCTCACGCACTAAGCGAAACTCACCGTATTCAAGATAGCGCAGGCCACCGTGAATAAGCTTGGAAGATTTGGAGGACGTACCGCTGGCCAGATCGTTTTTTTCAACCAAACATACGGACAAACCGCGTCCAGCCGCATCGCGCGCAATACCGCACCCGTTAATACCGCCGCCAATGATGAGCAAGTCGAATGTTTTATTTTCCATAAAGCCTGTCTATAAGGAATAAAAATAGAAAGTGAATTCAAATGTCATATATTCTCGCAATCGATCAAGGCACAACGTCCAGCCGCGCCATTCTCTATGATAAGGATGCTACACCCGTTATGACGGCGCAGGAAGAATTTCCGCAAATCTATCCAAGCGATGGCCAAAATGGGCATGTGATGGTGGAGCATGACCCTGAAGCCATTTGGAAAACCGTATTATCGACAACCATGGACGCTCTTGATTTTGCCATGGGTGAAGTGCAGGCCATCGGCATCACCAATCAGCGCGAGACCTGCGTGGTTTGGGAGAGGGCTACGGGCAAACCTATTTATAATGCCATTGTCTGGCAAGACAGACGCACGGCGGGTGTCTGCGCCGCGCTAAAAGATAATGGCCATGAAACTATGGTCACAGAGAAAACTGGTTTGCTGCTCGACCCATATTTTTCAGGGGCAAAAATAGCATGGATTTTGGATAATGTAGACGGGGCAAGAGCGCGGGCAGAGAACGGCGAATTGGCTTTTGGCACCATTGATACTTTTTTAATTTGGCGTCTTACAGGCGGCACATCTCATGTTACGGATGCGACAAATGCCAGTCGGACATCTCTGTATAATATCAAGACCGGAGCATGGGATGATGAACTGCTCAACCTGTTTAATGTGCCGCGTGCTTTGCTGCCGGACGTACTCGACTGCACCGCAGATTTTGGCGTAACATCCCAAGACATGCTTGGTACGCAAATCCTGATTACGGGTGTTGCTGGCGATCAACAGGCCGCCGCAATAGGGCAAGGTTGTTTTTCTATTGGCGATATTAAATCCACTTACGGCACGGGTTGTTTCGTATTGTTGAATACGGGCACGAATAAAATCACGTCAACCAACAGATTGTTGACCACTGTTGCTTACCGCTTGGATGGGGTTAATCACTACGCCCTTGAAGGCTCCATATTTATCGCGGGCGCAGCGGTGCAATGGCTGCGCGACGAAATGGGTTTGATACAATCAGCATCAGAGACCGAAGCCGTCGCACAGAATATGGACAGCAATGAAGGGCTCTATCTCGTCCCCGCTTTTACAGGTCTCGGCGCGCCCCATTGGGACCCCAATGCCAGGGGCGGCATATTTGGCATCACGCGTGATACTGGTCCCAAAGAATTCATCCGCGCCGCATTGGAGAGCGTTTGCTATCAAACCCATGATTTGCTCGCCGCTATGGCTGCGGACGGTGCGGCGCCGAACGCGCTAAAAGTCGACGGTGGCATGGCCGCCAACAATTGGACCATGCAATTCCTTTCTGATATATTGGACATAGATGTAAATCGTCCAAGCAACATGGAAACCACCGCCCTCGGTGCAGCGTTACTCGCGGGTCATCACGCTGGGTTCTACGGCGATGTCCATAAGTTTAAGAGCGAGACGGATAAATGCTTCACACCGGATATGGCAGACTCTGTGAGATCAAGCTTACTGGCGGGTTGGGACAAAGCTGTCGGTCGTGTTTTGAGTTGATTTTATAAATTCACTTAAGTCAACAACCCATAACAAACCAAACCGATCACTACGGATATCCCGAAGCTTAACACTGCGCCCTCTTTTACCATGTCGCTTATTTTTATATCGCCCAGACCATAAGCAATTGCATTTGGTGCGGTGGCTACGGGGAGCATGAAGGCGCAACTGGCGGCCATGGTTGCGGGTATCATGAGCAGGGTTGGATCTATGCCTGTGGCTAGACCTGCTGCGGCCAAGATCGGCATCAGCAAGGTTGCGGTGGCCGTGTTACTGGTGATTTCGGTTAAGTAAGTTACGACCAAGCAGATGGTGAGTATCATCAATATCAGCGGAATATGCGCCAGAGATGACAGCCAATCACCGAGCATGGCACTGAGCCCCGAAGCAGTGAACCCTTTGGCCATAGCGATGCCGCCAGCGAACAAGAGGAGAAGCCCCCACGGGATGTTGCGCGCAGTTTCCCAATCAAGCAAACGTTCATTTCTGCGGCCATTGGGAATCAAAAACATTATCACAACGGCAAAAAGCGCAATGGTGCTATCACCAACCAGCGGCATATCAAGCGCACCGCTCCAACCACCATAAGGGTCTTTGCGAAAAATCCATGCCATTGCGGTCAATCCAAACACAAATAATGTGCGCCGCTCTTCGGTGCGCCACGGTCCCGGTTTGGGCAGGGTAATTTCAGTGTCCAATTTCACATTTCGCGTCAACCACAAAGCCATAATTGGCAAGGACACTAACACCACCGGAATACCTATACGCATCCACTGTACAAAGCTAAATTCTTTGCCGGTGAGTTCTTCGTATACGCCCATGAAAATCACATTAGGCGGAGTGCCGATGGGTGTGCCTATACCGCCAACGCTGGATGCATAGGCAATCCCCAAAATTAACGCCACGCGCAATTTCGGATTATCTAATCCCGCTAAAATCGCCAGCGCAATGGGCATCATAATGAGGGTCGTCGCCGTATTGGAAATCCACATGGAGAGGAACCCTGCCGCCAACATAAATCCGAACACCAGTCGCCGTCCGCTCGACACGCCAACAAACCGTATCATGTAAACGGCCAGACGTTCGTGAACTCCGCTTTTCTCCAATGCTTTGGCCAACATAAATGCGCCCATTAGCAATAAAATCACATGACTGCCGAGCGCAGAAGATACGGCCTTATGATCAACAATCCCAAAGACGGGCAAAAGCGCAAATGGAACCAAAGACGCCGCTGCTATCGGTATGGCTTCGCTCACCCACCAAATCACTGTCAGCATTGTTATTCCAGCGGCAATAGCAGGCTTGTCTGTGAGCCCAATTTGTTTGAAGCCCAGCGTGAAAAAAACTGCAAGTACCGGCCCAAGCCAAATGAATGTGCTTCTACCTAGTCTGGATGTAATCGTCATACCTCCCCCTTTATTGCGTTTTATTTAAAAGATATACGCACTTTGCACCAGCACAAATATCAAACGCACATTTTCACAGCAATAAATCATGGCATTCTCGAAAAATTTTCACAGCAATAAATTCATGGCAACATAATGACTAAATTAGTTTACTCATTCTATTAAAAATAACTTCTCAGCACAAAATTTGCCACATCCTTTCGGACTGACGTTATTCTGCTTAGTCTCTGAATTTCCCAAATAAATGGGACGTCCGCACCCCAAGGCTACTTCTTCACTACGTTCAGGGCGTGTGGTTTTGCGCTTCACTGGCTTCGGAACTGATTTGCGCAGCAAAATATCTAATCCGGTGGATTAAATATAAGTGTAGAAGGCCACGGCAGTGGCGCGGTGGGGCGTTTTACCGCAAACCCTGCGTCCAGACATCGCAAGCGATGTCTGTGCTACGTTGTAATCGATAAAATCGATTACGGACACTTCGCACACATAGGGGGCCCGTAGGTCAGTCGTGGACACAAGGACCTCGCCCGGAGCCAGCCGACCACTCCGCGTTACCAGAGCATCCACACTGACGGACGCCGTCTCTCACTCCAGCCAGCCAACGATCACTTGCCTGTCCCTGATGAGAGAACAATTTAGGTATAAACCAAGTATTGGGAGCATGGATTTAGTTTTATACAAATCTTACAAACCATTGTATAAACTGTATATTTATCTGTTATACCTTATGGATAAAATTTGTGGAGAGACGTTTACGTGAATACTTGTAGCCATGCCGGTAAATCAAAGGTTTGCATATCAACATAATGAGGCAGTTCACCACCGTCCGGTGCAATAAGCAATGTTGCCATGCCCATGTCTTTTGGTACTTCGAGATTATGGGGTGTGTCTTCGGCCATCAAAGCGCAAGTCGGGTCGATATCGTATTCAGTTAAAAATTTTTCGTAAGCCGAGCGTTTGGGCTTGGGGATGTAATCCACATCCTCTATCGCAAATATACCGTCAAACAATTTATAAATTCCCAAATGTTCGCCGATATTTCTGGCATGGCCACGCGACCCATTGGTAAACATATATTTTTTACCAGGCAAAGCTTCTAACCCTGCATACAAGCGCGGGTCTGGTTTTAACATCTCTAGGTCTACGTCGTGAACATAATCTAGAAAATCCGCAGGGTCCATGCCGTGCACTGCCATAAGACCAGATAATGATGTTCCGTATTCTTCCAAATATTGTTTTTGCAAGATGCGCGCTTCGGTCGGATGTAAGGCGAGATAGCGGCTAATATATTTGGTGATATTTCCTATGATTTGAGAAAAGAAAATATCATCTCCCTTGTACAAAGTATTATCGAGATCAAATATCCATGAGTTGATGTGCGCCAAAGTCATATTACTAAAATTTATATCCTAATTGTCAACAGAGCCGAGGGCCTTGCCTTAGAGCTATCTCAACTCATTCACCAATTCGCCATCAAAATCTGCATCGGTTAAATCTATTTTCACTCCTATTCCGTCGCCAGATACAGCTTTGAAATTGGCGGAAACATAGCCACGATCTTGACAAAATTCGTGCCGCAGAGCCGAAAATTTTGACGGGCCAATACAAATTGGTTTTGCGTTCTTGCTAGAAACTTTTAAAACTTTATCATCACCATCTTTGGTTTCTTGACGCACATAATAATGGACGGCTCTTCCCTGCAAGTTTTCTGCAAATGGATGTATGCACGCGCCTATTGCAATCGGCCACCAACCTCTGGATTCTACGGAACCATTATCATTATACGCCAAAGCTGACCATAATTTGCCCGTAGATTTATTACAAAAACGAACACCAACATTTTGCTTGGTCTTGTGCGCAGCCGCTTGCAAAGCAAGGTATTGCGCATCCACATTCGTAGAGTATTTAAGCTCTTGATCTTTCAAAAATTTTCTCAATGTATTGGTTGTACGTTTACCGGCACGCCCATCAATACGCTTAATGTTATAATTATTATCCCCAAGAAGACGTTGCAAGCCAGCCGTTTCTGCAAAACGTCCATAATCATTTGGCTCGATAAAGGCCGTACGGCTTTCCGTTGGTATGACTTGCAGAAATTGTTTTGTCGTCATTTTTTGTTCGTCGCAGTCCGTTTCCGTCTTGGCCGTGAAATCTTCACTAGCGACACAATAATCGTAACGACCTTTCCATTCGCGAATACCACCTTGATGCATGGAATCGCTGCGTGCATAGACAAAGCGCGGTGTCCCTTTTTCAACTTCAATAATCTCACATTTCCCAGAGCGCAGGGATTGCCACCCCCAAACCGATACCGGCCTGCCTGCCTGACCGGCGGGTACTCCAGCAATTGCAATGTTGAGCATATATGATGTTTCGTTGCATATTTGCCAAGGCGGCTGTACTGTTGCTTGCTCACCAGACTGATTGAGAGACTGATTTGATGTTTGTGGTGCATCTTGTGCAAAACTTTGTGTGCTAAAAAATAATAAAATGCACAGCGTCAAGATATAAGGTAAACAGTTTCTCATTAGCCTATCAATGTCCCTGCACCTTGGTCCGTAAACAGTTCAACCAACAAACCATGGGAACGCCGACCATCAAGGATAACAACTGCTTTGACACCGGCTTTGCGCGCATCAAGGGCTGTACACAATTTAGGTATCATCCCACCTTTAGCCGTCCCTTCATCAATGAGTTGCTTCACATCATTTGGCGTCAGACTGGTGAGCAGGTTTCCCTCAACATCCATGACACCCTCTACATCTGTCAACAACATCAAACGTTCAGCACCAAGCGCACCTGCCAATACGCCCGCCGCAGTATCAGCGTTTACATTAAGAATTTCTCCATTTACATCTGAGCTAATCGGAGAAACAACGGGAATAAAACCTGGATCAGCAGACGCCAATACATCGAGTACAGAAACATCCATGCTGTCTGGATTGCCGGCAAACCCTAAATCATCGCGCATTTTTTTAGCTATGATCAACCCTGCGTCACGACCAGACAGACCGACCGCACGGCCACCTGCCTGATTAATCGCCGCAACCAGATTTTTATTAACGGCACCAGACAAAACCATCTCGGCAACCTCTACGGTTTGTAAATCCGAGACCCGAAGCCCATCTTTAAATTCGCTTTTGATACCAAGGCGCGCCAACATGGAGCCTATTTGCGGGCCACCGCCGTGGACTATAACAGGCCGAATACCGAACTGTTTGAGCAGCACAACATCATTGGCAAACGCACGGGTTAATTCAGCATCGCTGCCAACATCCCCAAAAGCATTGCCGCCAAATTTTATCACTATGGTTTTACCCGTATAGCGTTGAATAAATGGCAAGGCTTCGGACAAGGTTTTTGCGCTCATCCAGCCTGTTTCATTGTTGCGGCGTTTTAACATGAAAAACCTATAGCGCAGTTTCACTTAAAGCCAAACTAACAATTTCAGCTTTCAGTTCTGCCAAGCCATTTTTCTTTTCCGCCGATGTTGACAGAATCAGGGGATGTGCAGCAGGACGTTTGACGATTTTTGCCCGGCTGTCCGATTGAACTTTGTCCAACTGCCCTTTTTTTATTTTATCAGTTTTGGTCAATACAACTTGATAGGTCACAGCCGCTTCATCGAGCATATCCATGATCTCCAGATCCGTTCCCTTGATACCACGACGGGCATCAATCAGAACAAAAACACGGCGCAGAGGCGCCCTGCCCCGCAAAAAATCACGGGTTAATTTTGTCCAATGGGCTATATCCGTTTTGGAAGCGCGTGCGTAACCATAGCCTGGCAAGTCCACCAAAAACATGCGGTCCGACATGTTAAAGTAATTCAGTTCACGGGTGCGCCCTGGTGTATTGGAGGCTCGCGCCAAACCTTTTTGATTGCACAGTGCATTAATAAGTGATGACTTGCCGACATTGGAACGGCCTGCAACGCATATTTCCGGTAACCCAGCATCCGGTAAATGTTCGAGCGCCACCACGCTTTTGACAAAGGTAACCGGATGGGCAAAGAGCCGTCTACCTGCTTCCAAGGTTTCCCCTGTGTTCGAATTGTTATCAGTAGGAACCATTGCCCAACATTATTTTTTGTTGGCGGCTTTGGCAGTTTTACCAAAGATTTTGTTGAAAAACGCGTCCAGAGGTGTGTCGACCTTGTGCTTACGGGTGATGTAGTATTGCTGGAATATGGTTAGGATATTATTCCAGACCCAATACAGCAAGAGCCCTGCAGCAAATGGTGCCAAAATAAACATAAAAAACAGCGGCATGAGTTGCATAATCCGCGCTTGCATTTTATCGGTTGGCGGTGTGTTTAAAGTCTGCATCAAAGCCATTGTGATACCGTATAAGAGCGCCAAAGGTCCAAGTGCAAAGAATGAGAGGATATCAAACGGAATGGCGTCCCAAGGGAACAAACCAAAACCATTTAAAATAGACAATGGGTCACGGTCGGACAAATCTTTCAGATAGCCAAAGAACGGCGCATGACGCATTTCAAATGTGATAAATAAGGATTTATACAATGCGAAGAAAATGAACATTTGTGGGATCATCGGCAGACAACCGGCCACAGGGCTCACGCCTTCTTTTTTATAAAGCGCCATTGTTTCTTGTTGAAGCTTCATCCGGTCATCGCCGTAACGATCTTTCATTTTAGCAACTTTTGGCGCGATGCCGCGCATCTTGGCCATTGATGAATATGCCTTGTTGTTGAGCGGAAATAACACCAGTTTTAAAATCAATGTCATAAGCAAAATACCCACGCCAAAGTTTCCGGTTAGGTTACCCAGCTTTGTCAATCCCCATGACATTGGTTTGGTCAGCAGGCCAAGGACACCATAATCAACAGCAAGGTCTAAGCGAGAAATACCTTCTTCATCTGTGTATTTTTTTAATAAGGAGTGGGATTTTGCCCCTGCAAAAATATAGCCCGTAGATTGAATGGAGGCATTGGGGCTGAGCACGGTTGGCGCCAGTGCATACCCTGCTTCATATACATCTTTGCCATTTAAGTTTTTAAAATTGAAACGTCCAGTCATTTGCGCGTTTTGCGGCGCAATAGCGGCAGAAAGCCAATATCGGTCTGTCAGGCCAACCCAGCCAGATTTTCCTTGCTCGGACAAATTGGTTTTACTCGCTAGTTTTTTATATTTCCACTTCATCTTTAGTGTGTCGTCAACCACGCCGACGGGACCTTCTTGCAAAATAAAGAAATTAAGCAGGTTTTTCGGAAGACCATATTGTCTTGCCGCCCCTTTGCGTACCAGAGAAATCTCTGCATTCGAAGTGTTGGTTATTGTATCATCGAGGGTAAATAGAAAATTGTCATCTACACTTATGACGCGCTGCACACTATAGCCGTCACCATCAAATCTGAGCGTAATGGAGCTAGACGGTGTTAATGTATCGCCGCTTACGATGCCCCAAGCTGTGTCAACACCACTCCCGCCGTCGGTTTTCGTCCAATTGTCAAACACTTCAGCCGCATGTTCCGAACCTTGCGGCGAGAACAGAATAACTGTCTCGGAATCTTTTTTAATGGTTTGGTTAAAGTCTTTAAGGCGCAAATCATCAAACCGCGAACCGGTCGTTGAAAACGAACCAGATAGTGACGGCGTTTCGATATTGATCCGTGTCCCCTTGATCGCCTCACTGGCAATCAATTCTGTCCTATCAACTGGCGCGGCCGGGGTAATATTTTGTTCGGGTTTTTGCTGGCTTGCTGCGATTTCCTGTTGTGCCATAAGTTTGGCCTGCTCGGCAGCGGGCTGAGCGAAAAATAAATAATACCCCGCCATGACGAGGCCAGAGAGCAACATTGCCAGTACAAATCGTTTTTGGTCGTCCATTTTAGGTCTTTCAATACAGAAGAAATTAGGTTTTTGGCTTTATACCGATTTACGTCAGTCTTAAAAGCGCTTTCTCAACATCTTTGTGTAAATCTGGCCACGGGGCTTTGGCAGTGCTTGCCCGTGCGATAAATACATAATCATGCCCCAGCTTGCCGTGTCGGGGTAGAAGCTCTCGCGCCAACGCGCGCATACGGCGTTTGCACCGATTACGAACAACCGCATTCCCAATTTTTTTGGTGGCTGTGAAGCCTACATTTATAGTCTCACAAGGGTCCGGTTGTGCGCGCATTTGGATAACAACGCCAGGCCTGGCCTGATAACGCCCGTCCTTGACATACAAAAACTCGGAACGCTGTTTTAGCTTCCCGAGTTTTATTTCATTGTTGGCCATTTTAAAGCGGCGACGGGCTGCCTATAGGCAGACTTCAGGCAGACAGGCGTTTACGGCCTTTAGCGCGGCGACGCGCTAAAACCAAACGACCATTCTTAGTCGCCATGCGCGAACGAAAGCCGTGCCGGCGTTTGCGAACAATTTTCGAAGGTTGAAATGTACGTTTCATATGGGTCTCACTACACTTTTGTGCGCATTTTAGCGCAAAATAAATTCAAGATGGCGTCTTTAGGGGGCAGGTTTACACGAGTCAAGCCATACCCACATTATAGTGGGCAAAAATTTACGCTAATTTCCAAATTCAATGCCCACGTCTAACGCACAATTTTGTGAACGAACTTGAAGTGTAATCTGGTAAATACGGGCTATACAGAAATTGAACAAGCTTGGAGACGCATTCTAACAGACCCGTTATCCTGCTGCTCGAAACCAGTCCGATCCCCCTCTTTGGACAGTGTCTCAGCAGTAGGACCCTCCTCTGTCTCATCACCGCGCAATATTTGTGCCCCAAATAGCGCAATAAGGTGATGAGACAGAACCAGTTTTGCAGAAAATAAAATAGGCATATCTTTGTGCGGGGATAAAATTAATAAATATGCCTATGACTGGGCTGTAAACACCCCTAAGTAATAAAGAAAACAATTGGAGTTTAGTATGGAAGCCGACACAAAATCTGTGCCCGCACCTCAATCAAAGCTAAAGCGGTTTTTCCCGCTCGCGATTATTATTGCTGCGTTTATTATATTTATTGCGCTCGGGGGGCCAAAATATATCAACCTTGATTCTTTACGTGACAATCAGGAATTTCTAAAAGCCTTCGTCGCCGATAATTATATTTTGGCAATCGCAGGTTTTATTGGCATATATGCAATCTTGGTCGCTATTTCTGTACCTGGTGCGGGCTTTCTTAGTATCTTTGCCGGGTTTTTATTTGGCCTGACAATTGGCACCCCCATCGTAATTATAGCGGCGACGCTCGGGGCGACTGTTTTATTTTTGGTTGTCCGGTCCGCATTCGGTACAGGCCTAGCGGCCAAAGCAGGTCCTTATATGGAGAAATTTGAAAAAGGGCTTAAAGAAAATGAATTGTCTTATTTGTTTATTTTGCGGCTTGTGCCTTTGTTCCCGTTTTTCATTGTCAACATCGTACCGCCATTGTTTGATGTGAAATTACGCAATTATGTGCTAACAACCATCTTAGGTATTATTCCAGGGTCATTTGTTTATGTAAGTGTTGGCAACGGCATTGGCGACGTTTTATCTGCTGGTCAGGATGTTCCATTAACTGGGCTTATGTTCAGGCCCACAGTAATAGTACCAATTATAGGATTAATATTGCTATCAATGATTCCTATTGTCTATAAAAAAATATCAAAGAAAAACAAATAGGGGCGCAAAATGTCAAAAACGGAATATGAAGTAGATCTCTGTATTATTGGTGCAGGTGCAGGCGGCTTATCCATAGCCTCTGGTGCTGCGCAACTTGGCCGTTCGGTTGTCGTGTACGAAGCCGGAGAAATGGGCGGCGATTGCTTAAATGCAGGCTGTGTACCTTCCAAGGCCTTAATAGCAGCGGGCAAACACGCCCACGCATTTACAAGTGGCACAGATTTTGGCATTGCGGCAACAAAACCCAAAATAGATTTCAATGCCGTTAAAGCACATATCAAAGGCGTAATAGATACTATCGCACCCGTAGATTCCCAAGAACGGTTTGAGGAATTGGGCTGCACGGTTATTCGCGAAGTGGCCAGTTTTAAAGATAAAAAAACCGTCCAGTCCAAAACTACAATGACGAAAGCCAAACGCATAGTTATAGCCACGGGAAGCCGCGCGTCTGCTCCGCCTATACCTGGCTTAAAAGACACACCGTTCATTACCAATGAAGAAATTTTCACTATAGATGAGCAGCCAAAACATTTATTGATTATCGGGTCTGGCCCCATTGGGCTTGAACTTGGACAAGCTTTTAATCGTCTTGGCAGCACTGTAGAAATTATCGATATTGCTCATCCGCTCGATCGGTCCGAACCTGAACATGCCAAAGTACTTATAGATGCCCTAAAAGAAGAAGGCATAAAATTCCATACCCCGGTTAACACCAAGCTTATCCGTAAAACCAAAACGGGTATTGCCATTGACTTTGAGAATGGGACCACTTTGAGCGGGACGCATTTATTAGTTGCCGCCGGGCGCCGACCCGTGATTGAAAATTTGAACCTGGAAGCAGCAGGGGTTACAACGAGACGCGGCGGCATAGTCACAGACAAAACTTTGCGTACATCCAACAAGCGTGTTTATGCGGTTGGTGATGTTTCTGGACGCGGCGGCCTGACCCATGCGGCAGGACATCATGCCGGCATCATTATCAAGAATTTTTATTTTGTACCCTTTTTCAAAGCCAGTGCAAAGACCGATCATATGCCTGCTGCCATATACACACAGCCAGAATTGGCTTCTATTGGGCTTACGGAAAAATCCGCGCGCGGCGTGTATGCCGATGTCCGTACAGTGCATTTTGATTTTGAAGAAAATGATCGAGCGATTGCCGAACGCGCCACCAAAGGCGGCGTAAAGATTATTGCAAAACCCAATGGGCAAATTGTCGGCGCTTCTATTGTTGGTGAAAGCGCGGGTGAGCTTATACATATCATGAGCTTGGCGATGGCCAATAAAATGAAAATAATTCATCTAACCAAAATGATTTCCCCCTACCCGACCCGTTCAGAGGCCGTAAAAAGAGCGGCTTCCTCTTGGTATACTGGGTCGGTCTTTTCGCCCAAGACACGTAAACTTGCTGCTCTTATGGCTAGATTTCACTAAGGGTCTACGCACATCAAACATATATTGCAAAATATCTTCATACGCCGGCTGTCAGGTAAGTTGCTGTTGTTAACAGTCTTATTTGTCATGGCCGCGGAGATATTAATATTTATTCCGTCCGCAGCCATGTTTCGACAAACTTGGCTTACAGAACGTGCAGAGGCTGCTGGTCTATTAACGCTGGCAATTGAAGGTGTCCAAGATTACGAAGGCGGCGAAATGTTGAGCAACCAATTTATGCAAGACACTAATGTTACCATGGTGGCACAAAAGCGAGACGGCATGAGCCAACTGGTATTGGGTATGCCGCCAAGTTCAACACGCATCATTGTCGCTGATTTAAGGCACGAACGCCGCTTGCCATTATTTCGCGAAAGCTTCCGGGACTTTTTTGCCAAAGGCGATGCCTATATTCGAATACTATCAGACCCAACAGTTGACGGCGTAGATGCTTTGGAAGTTTTGGTGCCGCAAATGGACCTTAAAAACGCCATGCTCGACTATTGCAAGCGGGTTTTGCTGTGGTCACTGGCGATTTCACTGTTAACAGGGATCATGATTTACGCCGCATTATCGCGTATTATTGCACGTCCAATTCGCAAATTAGCACGCGGGTTGGCAAAATTTCGCCAAGACCCACGCAAACGTACAAAGTTAGAAGAACCACAAATTCGCCGCGACGAAATCGGACAATTGGAAAGAGAATTTTTCGATATGAAATCAGGTGTTCGCACCGCATTACAACAACAAGAGCATCTCGCAACATTGGGTATGGCTATGGCAAAAATCAATCACGATTTACGCAATGTGTTGACATCTACCGGTCTTATTTCGGATCGTTTGGCTAATGACCCTGATGCGCGTATTAGAACCATGGGGGAACGCCTTGTTCGTTCCGTCGAGCGTGGGGTGAAACTTTGCGAGGCCACACTGGCATTTTCACAAAGCGCGGAAGAAAAACCTGACTTACGCCCTGTTGCCATAACAAACTTAATCGATGAAGCCGCCGCAGATAGCATGGCAGAAGAAGGAAAAGTGCAATTTATAAATACTGTACCAGCCGAATTGACGCTTATGGCAGATCCTGATCACACCTACCGTATTTTACATAATTTATTTAGAAATACGGTGCAGGCATTGCAGAAATCCCGCAAGCAGGAATTGAAGATTGAGGCCCGTACTAACAACGGAAAAGCCACATTACTAATTAGTGACACTGGCCCTGGCATCCCGGATTATGTTCGCAAGAACCTGTTTAAAGCCTTTACTTCAGGTATCAACAAGGGGGGTACAGGGCTTGGTTTGACAATATCGAGGGAGCTTGCGCGCGGTCAAGGCGGAAATTTATCATTGCAATCAACGGGGCCAGAAGGCACCGTATTTGTACTTAGTTTGCCGCTTTGCAAAGACGAATAACGTGATTGGAATTAGGCAGTGTACTTTTAAAGCAAGGACCTAGACATTTAATGCAAGGACAATGTGTGAAATTTTATGATCGGCATATTCTACCCCACGTCATCAATTGTGCATGCGCAACCAAGCCCATACGTAAGCAACGCGAAAAAATCATTCCGCTCGCCCACGGTGATGTGGTGGAAATTGGTATTGGGTCGGGGCATAATCTACCCTATTACAATCAAGACAACATCACCAAATTAATCGGTATAGACCCTGACGAATATGTCTGGAAAAAAGCCGCACCAAACCGCGCCCAATTTCATAGACCACTGGAACGGATTGGGCTTTCTGGCGAAAGTATACCTTTGCCAGATGCATGTGCCGATACGGTTGTGGTTACATATTCGTTGTGCACGATTCCTCATCCTGTCAAAGCCCTTAAAGAAATGCGAAGGCTTCTTAAACCAAATGCAAAGATATTATTTTGTGAGCACGGGCAAGCCCCTGATACCCATATCCATAAATGGCAAAACCGTATTGACCCACTGTGGAGACGTATCGCGGGTGGGTGCCATTCAGGCCGTAATATACCGTCTTTGCTAAAAGACGCTGGGCTTAGAATTGAAACCATGGAGGAAATGTACGTACCCGGCCCAAAAATATTATCGTATAATTATTGGGGCCAGGCTTGTTAAAGCTTCTCTTCCCTAACACCGAGGGCGTCTGCGAGCTTTATTTGTGCAGACCCTGGTTTTAATGGCTTGGGTTGATCGGGATGCGGTGTCCAGCCAGTGAGCCAAATAACTTCAAATTTTACAGGGTATTTGCCATCTTGCGTTTGGCGATCCCGTTTGTATATAGCCTCTACTTCTTGAAAAAATCTGCGCGATACAGGTATGGTCGAGCGCACCGTCAACACATTGGTTTCGCCCATAAGGCGCAAATCCGCATAGAGAGTTGAAAGAGCTCCATAGGAAACGTTGAGAATGTCTTTGTCTGCAACAGGCATTTTAAACCCGCAAGACGACAAAAGCGAGGTGGCAAGATCAAGGGATATCATACTGGAAATTCTGGGACTAACACGGCCATAAATCTTATCTTCAGCTTCGTACATGACGTGGCGCAAAGTCGATAATGTTTCACCGCCAAAAAATGCTGCAACAAATAGGCCGTCTGGTTTCAATATGTTTTTGGTATTAACAAGAGCTTTTGGAACCTCATTCACTCCATGTAATGTCAGCAAATTGATAACCAGATCAAAGCTTTCTTCGTTAAATGGCAAGGCCTCTTCAAAGCCAACAACATCTAGATTTACCAGGTTATCTGTGTGGTCTAAATAGACCTTGTGTCCGAGTTTGTTCCCAAGCTTTTCTGCAACGCTGTTCGTTAAGTTACTTGCCCCTATGAGTAGCGTGTTTTCAAAACACCGCCGCACATCCAAAATGCGGTCAACGACATCATCAACACAACGGTCAAATAAAAACCTGTCCGCAGATAATTTTTGGGTAAGCTTTTGTGCCCGCGCCCGTCTTCGTCTCACCAAAGTTCGGTCAAACGGGCCATTTTCGGGTTTATTATCGTGTTGTTGTTTTACTCTTACCATTTTTCTGATATGGGCTGATTATGGCCCGATTGAAAGTCCCAACTTCCTTAAACCGTGTTCTGGATACTATTTTACCGCCCCATTCCTTAATTACGGGACAAACAATAGCAAGCGTCGACAGAGATGCCGACACTGGGTTATGGCAATACTTAAAATTCATTGATGACCCTTGTTGCTCGACATGCGGTTTTCCATTTGAATTTGAGCAAGGCGAAGATGCCAATTGTTTGAGGTGTAACGCATACACCCCGCATTTTGACCAAGCCCGCGCAGCCATTACTTATGATGACACGAGCCGCAAGCTTATACTTGATTTCAAACATGGTGGCCGCACAGATGGTGTCAAATTTTTTGCCGCACAAATGCTGCGTGCTGGGCGAAAAATTTTGGAAGATGCAGATATGCTCATCCCGGTTCCTTTGCACCAAATACGATTACGTCATCGTCGGTTTAATCAATCTGCACTTCTGGCTAGAGCGCTCTCACAATTATGCGGTATAGCTTACCAAACAGAAATTTTATACCGCAATAAAAACACGCCAAGCCAAGGCGGGCAGACTTTCTTGGGGCGCAAACGCAATGTATCTGGCGCCTTTGGCATACGCCCAAAACAAATGGGTTTAGTAACGGGCAAGCATGTGGTGTTAATAGATGATGTCTATACCACGGGTTCTACTTTATCGGCCTGCGCCAAGACCTTAAAACGTGCGGGCGCGGCGCGTGTGGATGCAGTGACATTTATGCGGGTTGTCAGGCCGCAAGAAATCCCTAAATAGGACGGGAAAACCTTAATAAGAAAAGAAAAATTGATGAAAACTGTTACTATATATACAAGCCCCATGTGCCCTTATTGTTGGCGTGCGCTAAGTTTGCTTAAAAAGAAGAACGCAAACTTTAAGGAAATCAATGTAGGTATGAACCCAAAATTGCGCGCTGAAATGGTTGATCGCGCCGGCGGTGTAACCAGCGTTCCACAAATATTTATTGGTGCGCATCATATTGGCGGTTGTGACGAGATGATGGCGCTAGAACGCGGCGGACGTCTCGACGCCTTGCTGGCGAAATGAGTTTACGTGCTGCCGTCATAAATTTACGCTGCGGTGCAGATATTACTGCTAACCTCGCCCACGCAGAAAAATATATACGCGCAGCACACAACAATGGTGCGAAGTTTATTGTAACACCTGAAAACACATACTTGATGCAAGGCAACAGTAAAAATCTGTTTGCAACCATTAAATCGGAAAAAGAGACTGCAGGCATCGCGTATTTTAGCGCCTTGGCCAGAGAACTCGGTATTGATTTGTTGATCGGCTCTATGGCAATTAAAGTCGCGCCGAACAAAGCCGCCAACCGTTCCTATCTGTTTGGCCCGGACGGTAAGCTCAAAGCTCGTTATGATAAGATACATATGTTTGATGTGACAATTAGTGAAACTGAAACCTGGAAGGAATCCGCAAATTATCAGGCTGGTAACACACCTGTTCTTACACATGTGGACGGATTTAATATTGGCATGAGTATTTGTTATGATTTGCGTTTTGCTAATCTTTATAAATTTTATGCGCAAGCAGGGGCACATATTTTGACAATTCCCTCAGCTTTCACGGCGATAACCGGTGAAGCGCACTGGCGAACATTGTTGCGGGCACGTGCTATTGAAAACAGCGCTTATGTTCTCGCAGCGGCGCAAGGCGGGGTTCATGATAGTGGACGCAAAACATGGGGACAGAGCATGATTGTCGATCCTTGGGGCGCGGTGATTGCTGAATTAGACAATGATGAGCCGGGTTTTTGTTGTGCCGACTTATCTATGGACTTTCTCGATACGACCCGCGCACGAATTCCAGCTTGGCAACAAAACACACATATGCCCAAAAAGTGAAACCTGATTACCAGATCATTGGTGCTGGCCTTATTGGCCTCTCTACAGCCTACGCATTGCTTAAACGTGGGGCATCGGTTCGTATCATAGAGGCACGGGAAGACATTGCGCTCGAAACAAGTTTTGCCAATGCGGGCATGGTACATGCGTCACTGGCAGATCCGTGGAACGGCCCGGGCGTAGGACGGCAAATGCTCGGTTCTATATTTGGTTTTCCTTCCCCGATGACATTACGGCTCGCTGCTCTACCAAGTATGGCCGGTTGGGGATTAAAGTTTTTAAAGAACGCGACGCCAGAAAAACACTGGAAAGCGACGAAAGCAAATTATAACCTAGCGGCATATTCTTCAAATCTCATCCAGTGCTGGCGAAAAGAGCTCCAGATAACGGACGGATATCAAGATTTAGGCTTGCTTAAAATATTTAGGGACGTGCCAACATTTACCAAATCACGAACTCTCACAGATAAATTAATAAAAAATGGTAAATTAATAAAAAATGGCCTGCGGGCCGAATACATGAACGGCGATGAAGCGGCCAAGTTAGAGCCTAGCCTTGCTGCTATCTCTGACAAGCTTGTTGGTGCGATTTATTATCCTGATGATTACAAAGCCGATGCCTACACATTCTGCCTAGCCTTACGACGTGAGATACTTAATCTGGGCGGAGAGATTTTGACAAATACGACCGCCAAATCCCTGTTAACAGATAACGGCACCGTCATTGGTGTTTGCACACATATGCTAGATTTGCGTGCAAAAACCACGATTATTTCTTGTGGCGCCCATAGTTCAAAATTATTGAAGTCTTTGGGGGTGTCTCTATGTTTACGGCCCGTAAAAGGCTATTCTTTGACATTTGATAATTGTATGGACGCAAAGGCGCCAAAATACCCTGTGGTTGATGATGGCTTGCATTGCGCCGTTACGCCGCTAGGACAATCATTGCGCATTGCCGGAACCGCTGAAATCTGCGGCTTTAATAAAGATATAAGACAGAAGCGCATTCTGCCGCTTTTACAGATGTTGCGCGATATATATCCCGAAGTGGCAAAAAATCTTTCATTAAGCCAAGGCAAACTTTGGCACGGCTTTCGCCCCGTTAGTGCAGACGGTATGCCGTTCATAGGCGAGGTTGCACCTGGGTTAGCCGTTAACACTGGGCACGGGCATATGGGGTGGACAATGTCTGCTGGCTCTGGAGAAATGTTAGCAGACTTGCTCTTGGGCAAACCCAACATCATGAATGCCAACCCGTTTGACCCCTTGCGGAATTAAGGTCACTACTTATTCATATGCCCAAGAAAAAACCCAATCAAATGACCAGGGTTTTTATAGTACAAAATAGCAAATCCTAAGCGGTTGCGGTTTCCGCTTGTGCGCGTTCCAGCGTCATGTTGACCAAACGTTGCCAATTGCCAAGTGAAAGCATATGCGCATAAGCAACAGCCAAAAAACCATTATCCATTAATTCTTTGGTGGTTTTTGCGTCGAGCGCCCGTAGCTTTTCATCAGAAATTGCAAAATAATCTGCAATTTTTTGTTTCTCTGCAGGTGAGCCATCAGCATTTTGTCCTTGGAAATTCATTTCTTTTTGTTCGAACAAATCAAGCTCTTTAAACCGCGCTATCATGGCTTCAGTCGCCCGACGGTCTTGCTCAAACTGCTTCAAAAATTCAAAAGCTTCATTGGTAAATTGTGATGGTTCCTCGCCATCGAAAAACACTTGCGAAGGATTTTTATCTGTTACGCACTCGGCTTTTTCATCAACACAAACGACGAAACGATCATTTTCCTGATCACCCGCCAAAACAAAAGGGTAACGCCGCGCAAATGCTGGCATATAGTATTTGTTGTTAAATTTACCATCTTCGACCAACAGATTTTCATTTGTACGAATACCCAATACGGCTAATGGTGTTCTATCTTCACCTGCGAAAATAACGGGATAACTACCACTTGCCGAACCAAATTCAGGCGCCGTAATGGGCATGAAGTGAGATTTTTCCATAAATTCAAATGGTTTGTCTACTTGGACAACACCAAATTTAGCATGCCTATCTTTTGTCAAAGGTTTAGGGTCTTCATACATCATTACATTACCCGTAACACCTGGTTGGTTTTCTGGTTGGTTTTCTGGAGTCTTGGCCATTTTTTTTCCTTTAATTTACTGTATCCACAGTTTCAAAATTCTAAATCGGAGGGTCATTAGCCTAAGTTTGCGCTCGCTTCAATGGTAAAAAGGCTTCATTCTCTGCCCCAGCTTCCCTCACAAGCAAAAATTAAGCCAAATTTGCGGATGCAATCACATAAATATATGTTATAATAACGCAAACAAAAGGTTTGGCTATTATGACAACATGTAAACATGAGCACACACACAAGACGCCAGAACAATTGCTGGCGACGGCCCAACAAATTTGTGAGCAAAAAGGTCGCCGGTTTACCAACTTACGCGAACACGTGTTTACCCTCATAGCAAAAAGCAAAAGCCCTATCAAAGCGTATGATTTGCTTGATCAGTTAAGGCCAGAATTTGGCTCGCCCAAACCACCAACAGTTTACCGCGCATTAGACTTTTTATCCGGACTAGGTTTGGTACACCGCGTCGAAGCGCTTAATGCATATATTGCCTGCGACCATTCTCTTGGCGGGCATATTGCCGAATTTTTTATATGTGAACAATGTGATAGCCTAGAAGAACGTTCTGCCAATGATCATATTGATTGTGTCCCTGACGGATTTGAAATTCGCCGTTCCGTTATCGAGCATTACGGTATTTGTAAAAACTGCGCGGCGTAGTTCTCGAATATGAGCGAACTTATTGAAACATGGCGCGGCGAAGCTTTGGCTTGGGAGGCCGACGAGTTAGGTCACATGAATATGCGGTATTATTTTGACCGCGCCCATGAAGCCCGTGCGCGCTTTGCACATACAATTGGGCTGCCACATATTTACAAAGCGGCTTCCCTCAGTACGCTTTTACCAACACGCCAACACATAAAATATATCAAAGAAGTCCGTCCTGGAAACGGTATGGTCGTAAAAAGCGGTGTGGTTGCACTCGGGGAGACGGATATAACCCTCGTCCATTTAATCAGCGGCAATAAAGGTTTGCCGTCGGCGACGATTACGGAAACATTGACACATATTGCTGTACGCACGGGGATAGAATTTGGCTGGTCAAAACGAACACAGAGGTTGGCTAAGGCTTGTAGATTAGATTTGCCTGAACGGGCTGCGCCGCGCAATATTGATCTGGGAGAGGCCACAGTCATGCCGACAATGGATGATGCGGGTAAATTGAGCCTGCAAGCCATTGGGCGCGGCACATTCCGACCAACAGAATGTGATGTATTTGGTCATGTTTTACCCACGGCCATTATTGGCCGTGTTTCCAACTCTGCACAGCATCTGAAAACGGCGTGGCCTGATCTTGATTTTTCGTCCGATGATGGTATGAGCGGCGCTCTTGTAGAGGCCTGTGCGCGCCATAAACACAGACCCAAAGCGGGCGATCTTTACGAAATACGCTCTGGGTTACGAAGTGCTTCAACCCATGTCCGCGAGTTGTGCCACTGGATATTAGATCCGGTTAGCGGCAAATGCTGGACGAGTTTCGTCGGGGTGGGTTGCCGCTTTAATGTGAAAACCAGAAAACTGGTCAAGATTGATGCCAAGGGTTTGTCTGTGCTAGAAAATGGCCTCGTCAAGGAATTAAAACCGTAAGCTTCAAGACATTATTTCTCTCAATGCGTTTCGGCTAAAATCACTTTCTATAACCGGAAAGAAATGATCTTTTTTGGGATAATAATCAATACGCAGGTTTGGATTTTTGCGTTGAGCGCGGCGTATCCATGTCTTTGACTGTTTAACAAAGTCCGTAATTATTATATGCGAACCTGAGGGAAGGCCGACAATACGTCCCTTCATATATTGCGCTTGACTAACATAACCAAGTTGCTCCCATTTAGGACGACATGCCAATTGTACACCGTCCTTAACGGGAACAAACCCGTCCGTAATATAATCCTTTAGGACATTTTCTGGAAACTGCTTAAACGGGCCACGGCCATGATAGCGATCATATACGGCTTTTCGCGATGCAAATTTATCGCGTCTACGTCCTGCATTTTTTGCAAATGGGTAATTGCGCATTAAGAATCTACGTCCAGCGCCGCTCATCATTATCATCCGTGCACCAAGAGGCATAACAATAGGATCAAAAGCTAAAACACTTGTGATTTTCTCAGGTAACATCCCTGCTGCAAGTATAGCTGCATTGGCTCCTAAAGAATGCCCAGCTAAGATAACCTCATCCTCAATATGGGCTTGTAAATAGGCCGATAAATCTTTGGCGTAATTTGTATGACTGGCCAAAGAGGCGTCGTCTATGGGTAAATCCGTTAAACCGTGCCCACGCAAATCCAATGCAATAATGTGCTTATCGAGGTCCTGTGCCAGCGGCTCAAGTAAACTTCGGTATGTCAGTCCGTTAAAGCCGTTCGCATGTAAATACACAAGGCTAGCCGGTTTATTTTCTGGACCAAAATGCACAGCCGCCATATGCCCGTCCAAGACCGGTTTGTTTGAACGGTGCATGTCATATGTATGTTTTTTCGCATTTTTCATATGCAATTTAATGCATAATAAAATATGGCTGTAAAGACGTCAGTTGGCATAATAACAAATACAGGTTATGCAATTTTGCACAGGAGAATTATGGATATACCGTAATAATCATGGAATAACCTAGTCATTTCCATCATCGGCCCAGTTCATAACCAGTAAAGAAATGGGTGCCAACAAGGCAAAACCACCAATGAGCGGCAAAACTGTGCCCCCGTAAGATTGCCCGATCATTGTACCAATACCGAGCGAGACAAACCCAGACACACTGCCAACAACGGCAGACCCAACACCTGCAATATGGCCAACAGGTTCCATAGCAATGGCATTAACATTACCAAACAATATTCCCAGTAAGAAAAACGAGAAACCTGCCCATAACATAAATGCAGGCAAAGGGATGCTCATTCCAGATTTAGCAAGGGTCGTGACCAAAATGAAAAACGCACCTGACCAGACGGCCTTTGCCAAAAGTGCCCATGTACATAATTTACGCATGCCAAGCCTCATGACCAAACGGGCATTCACAAATGCAGCAGAACCAATACAAATGGCGAGTGCGCCGAAATAATACGGGAAATCATGGGTAATGCCAAACACATCTTCGAACAATTGTGGTGAAGTCATTAAATAAGCCAGAAAAGAACCGTAGACAATACCCGCCGCCAGAGAGTAGCCAAATGTTACACGAAGTTTTATCGCTTCGACAAAACTCGCAGCCATATCCGATAAGGAAAATTTGCGGCGAAATTCCGCGTGCAATGTTTCCTCTTGACGCAAGCCATACCACAAAGAAACAATAACGGCCATTGCAAGTAAAGCAAAATACACCGCGCGCCAATTCCACATATCCGCGACCCATTGCCCAAGCAAGGGTGCCAAGGCAGGAACGACAATAAAAAACGACATAATAAATGATGTAATCTGTGCCATCGCGCGTCCTGCATAGACATCACGGACGACGGCGGTCGAAACAATACGAGGCCCCGCAACGCCTAAACCTTGTAAAAAACGACCAAACAACATGACGTTAAAATCTTGCGCCACCATGCTCAAAACACAGCCAAAAATAAACAAGCCCAACCCAGCAAATATTGCCGGTTTGCGGCCCACACTATCGGATACAGGCCCATAAACAATTTGACCAATGGCCAAACCCAAAAACAACACACCAATAATAAGCTGTGGCTTATTGGGGTCCGTTATATCCAAATCCCGGCCAATAATATCAATCACCGGAAGCATGGCATCTATAGCCAGCGCAACCAGGGAAATCATATAGGCCATCATGGCCGCGAATTCTAATTTGTGCAGTTTTGGTTTATCTATGGCGGGTGATTTAGACATGTAAGCTCAATAACGGCTTATGGGTATAGAGCAAGCAGATATGTGGCCCTGTAGCCGCATAGTGGTTCTGCACTATTGTTGTATCAGATATGTATTACATCCCTACAAAGCTTTCCCGCCGGGAAGCTTGGCATCTGGTGGGCGGTGATAAAGCGGCTCTCCAGGGTGCGTATCAGGAGCAACGTCTAGGCCAAGCCAGGCCAAAACTGCGGGGCAAATATATGGGGTGGCACTATCCGCCCCCAAAAGCTTCGCACCGCCGCCAACAATTGTTGTTGGGAGCCCCTTAATTTTATCCGCATTTGAAAGCTCAGGAGCAAGTAAGGCAGGCTCATGTAAGGCAGGTTCATGTAAAGCGTGGCCATTTTTGAATTTTTGCGCCAGCAATTGACCACGCCTGACATCAGCAACGCAGATCAGCGTTTCTATTTGTTCGGGATCAGCCATACCAGCCCATACTTCTAGCGCCGACAGACCGACAATAGGGATATTGTGCGGCAGAGCAAAACCTTTGGCAAAGGACAAACCAACCCTTAACCCTGTGAAACTGCCTGGCCCGACACAAACGGAAATTTTGTCAATTTGGGCGGGCTTAACATCAGCCTCAACCAATAAATCTTGCACCATATCTGCAAGCAATTCCGCATGGCCGCGCCCTATTTTTTTGCTCTTAAAACCGAGGATTTTTGCGCTGTCAACTAGTGCAACACTGCACCACTGCGCAGTCGTATCTATTCCCAAGCATAAAGGCGCGTAAAAACGGGACAATTAAAAAGCTTCTTCCACACTGGTCACTTCGGGAACATAGTGTTTAAGCAAGTTCTCCACACCCGATTTCAATGTCATGGAAGAGGACGGACACCCCGCACATGCGCCTTTCATTTGCAAGAAAACGGCCCCGCTTTTTTCGTCAAACCGCCTAAATAATATATCGCCGCCGTCTTGTGCCACGGCGGGACGCACACGTGTCTCGATCAGATCTTTGATCTGGTTGACAATTTCCAAAACTTCGCCTTCGTAAACTTCTTCTTCACCCGCGTTCTTACCCTGTGTTCCGTCATCGGTAATGACACCGCCGCCGCCAACATAAAAGTCCATGATTGCGCCCAAAATGGCTGGTTTTAAATGCGACCAGTCAGCAGTATCGCTCCTTGTAACAGAAATAAAATCAGGTCCGAAAAACACCCGCTCAATATTGGGAATAGAAAACAATACACCTGCTAACGGCAAATGGTCTGCACCGCCTGTGCTTAAGATGGTGCCTCTCTCCACTTCCATAGGCGGCAAGCCTTCGGCCATGACTTCGCGCCCGGGCAAAAATTTTAGGGTTGCGGGGTTCGGTGTATCTTGGGTTTGAATAAACATTTTGCACTCCAATTTTTGAGTAAGTTCACTTACCCACTAAAATGGAGAACCTTGGCATATGTTACAAGGGCAAATACAACTGCGGTATCAAAATAAGGATAATTTTTATCATATTTTTACCATGAAAACTAAGCACAGTTTTACCCCCCTTATTTAAAAAGCCATATGGGAAGATTTTCTAGCATAGTCACACCAAGCAGACTTTCTGCTCAGGTTGAGCAGGTTGCGCCTGCTGATACGCCATCTGCCAAAGCGCAAGTCTCGCAAAAGCAAGATGATACACAAACACAAGAAGATGCGCGTTCGCTCGTAAAGCCGGTTGATAAAAAAACGGACCGCAGAACCCGAGCCCGCAGTTCGCAAACGAAAGAACAAAGAGCAAAAGACGATGCGCTCTATACCAAGCGGCGTTTACACAACCGGCTGATTGATGATTTGGACCTTTCAATCCTAGACAAGCTTGATGAAAATGAAATGCGCAAACAAATTCATGCACGCGTCAAGGATATCGTCAAAAGCGAACATATGAAGCTCAATACGAGCGAAATCCAAGAATTAGCAGCCGCACTGATCAATGAAATGACAGGGCTTGGACCGCTTGAACCGCTCTTAGATGATGAAAGTATCAGTGATATTCTGGTCAACACTCACGAACACGTATTTGTTGAGCGCGGGGGAGAGTTAGAGCCAACAACTGTGCGGTTTGCCGATGAAGCGCATTTATTGCGTATCATCAACAAGATCGTATCCGCTGTGGGACGTCGTGTTGATGAAAGCCACCCTATGGCAGACGCCAGACTTGCAGATGGTAGCAGGGTCAATGTGGCCGTAGCCCCTATCGCCGTGGACGGGCCATTGATGTCAATTCGGAAATTTTCTTCGAACCCATTTACGCTTGACAAATTGGTAGATTTTGGCGCTGCACCCGAAGTGGTCGCAGAGTTTTTGTGGGCGGCCTGCAAAGCGAAAGTAACAATCCTTATTTCTGGCGGAACAGGTTCTGGCAAGACGACACTTTTAAATGCTTTATCTCAGTCTATTTCCCACAAGGAACGCTTAATCACGATTGAAGATGCTGCGGAATTACAATTGCAACAACCCCATGTTGCGCGCATGGAAACAAGGCCGCCAAATATTGAGGGTAACGGCGAAATCAAACAAAGAGAGCTTGTCAAAAACGCGCTTCGTATGCGCCCGGATCGAGTTATTCTCGGTGAGGTACGCGGTGAGGAAGCTTTTGATATGTTACAAGCCATGAACACCGGACATGAAGGTTCTCTGGCAACATTACATGCCAATACACCGCGTGATGCTATTACCCGTCTTGAGCAAATGGTTGGTATGGGCGATATGAAAATCAGCCCTGAGGGGGTTGCCGGTCAAATTGCATCTGCCGTTGGTTTGATCGTACAGGCAAGCCGGTTATCTGATGGGCAACGAAAAATCACGAGTGTCTCAGAAGTTACGGGCATGGAAGGTCCTGTCATTCAAATGCAGGAAATTTTCAATTACACAAAAACGGGTTCCGGGCCTAATTATGAGGTCATTGGCGAGTTTCGTGCAACAGGCATTCGCCCGCAATGTTTACACGAAATCCTCACAAGTGGCTCAAATTTAGACCAAACTATATTTGAACCAGGTGTCTTGGAAATAGGCAGGGTTTCAGAGCGCAGCCTACATGAGCGGATGCCATAAGAAATGGAATTTTCGTCAAACATTGTTATTTATTTTCTCGTATTTGCCTGTGCGTTTTTATTTATGCAATTGATCATAGGTGCGAGCCGTCAAGGGGCACGTCAAGTAAAACGCGTAAATATCCGCATGAAATTATTGGCCAAGAAGAACAATTCTGTTGAAGCGCTACAAGCACTCAAGCAAGCACGAGGTCTTGGTGATGACAATCAAATGGGCAAGTTATTGAAACAGCTCAATACCCTAGTCGTTCATTCCGGCCTTCGTATTGGTGCATATGGCTTGTATATTTCCATGTCTGTATCGGCATTTATTATCGCCACCTTGGTTTTTCTGTTTACCCATAACTATATATATTTTGGCTTGGGCTTTCTTGTTGGTTTTGTCTTGCCCGTGCTTGTCGTTATGTTCATTGCCAAACGGCGTAAGAAAAAGGCCGTCACACAACTCCCCGATGCTTTGGATGTTATTGTACGCTCATTACGCGCTGGTCATCCTGTTCCTGTCGCAGTTGATCTGGTGGCACGGGAAATGAAAGACCCAATAGGTTCTGAATTTGGAATTGCGGGTGATGAAATTACCTACGGTACAGAATTAGGTACAGCGACCCAACGGATGTCCGACCGAATTGGCCATGGCGATTTTGATATGCTGGCTGCTACAGTGCGCTTGCAGGTACGGACTGGTGGTAACCTTGCTGAGCTTTTAGCGAACAATGCTAAAATGGTGCTCGATCGCCAAAAGATGCGTTTGCGGATCAAGGCCGCATCATCGGAGGGACGCATGTCAGCGTTGATACTCAATGTCGTACCGATCTTGCTATTTGCCGCCGTCAATATCTTATCTCCTGAGTTTTACGGAGACGTTTCAGATGTATCCTTTGTCAAACAAGGATTGATAGCTGCAGTCGTTTGGATGGTGATTGGCAATCTTGTCATTCGTAAAATGATTAACTTCAAGATTTAGGAGCAGAACATGTTATCATCACTTTCCTCCGCGCAATTGGTCATTATTACTGCCATTTTCATTGCCTTGTCTTTGGGGGGTATAACAGTCGCACTCCGTTCTTCTTTAAAGAAAAACCAAGTCATGAGCCGAAGGCTCGCAGGGTCCAAGCCCAAAGAAAAGCAATCTTCTACAAAGTCGCGCGCAGCTCCACCAAAAATGATTGCCGAACTCGGGCAACATTTAACACTCCCCGGAGCGGAGGAAATAACGCGCATAAGGTTCAAACTGTCACAAGCTGGCTTTTATTCCGCGAAATCAATTCCGACATTTTATGCTATTCGGTTGATGTCTTTGATAATTCCCGTTTTTGGGCTTTTAGCTTATTGGGCATTATTCGCCTCTAATTTACCACCTGAAAAACTTGTTTTTGCCGCCATAGTTATGATTATTTTAGGATTATTTGGGCCAGACCTTTATTTGCGACAACGCATCAATAAACGTAAATTGCAGGCGCGTGACGGGTTCCCAGATATGATGGATCTATTAATAGCCTGTATCGAAGCCGGGCTTGGGCTTGATGCGGCGCTCTCAAATGTCTCCAAGGAATTAGGGAAACGTTTTCCTGTCATTCAGATTAATCTTGATTTGTTAAATCTAGAGCTGATGGCAGGGCGTACGCGACCCGAAGCCTTTAAAAATTTTGCGGATAGGCTTGGTCTTGATGAAGTGAAATCTCTCAATATTATGCTGAAGCAATCAGAAGAAATGGGAAGTTCTCTTGGCACAGCGCTGCGTACATTTTCTGATGAAATGCGGACGAAGCGTATGCTCAGAGCTGAGGAAAAAGCAATGGCACTTCCGGCTAAAATGACAGTTCCACTGATTTTGTTTATTTTTCCAACGATTTTAATGATGATGTTTCTTCCAGCTGCCGCGCGTTTATCAAAGGCCTTCATGTGAAAAAGACAACGTTCATATCAGTAGGCCTTATTGGCGGTCTTGCACTGAGTGCTTGTGCGACCACAAACTCGGCTGCGAAAATAGAAGTCCGTCCCATTACCACAAATTCCAGTCCCGCAGAGCGACAAAACTTTAATGCAATAACCGCCCTAGATGAAGCACAAGAGTTACAGCGTTCCTCTGATTACGATGCGAGCTATAATGCCTATAGCGTTTTGTACAAACACATTGGGTCGCAAAATACTCCCAAGAGAATGCGCGCCGATACTTTGTTAGGCTTGGCTGATAGTTCTTTGTCGCTTTCGTGGCGCGGCGACATGTACCAAATCCAGGCTCAAGAACTTTACGCAGCCATTACGGACAACATCAACAGCTCGGAAAACCATAGACGCCGCGCAAAATCAGGAGCTCTGTTACTTGATTTCGCGAACCTTAAACCTGCGAAAGCTGAAAAAGCTTTGCGCAGCGCTTTAAAAGACAGCCCCGACGATCATCGGTTATGGAATGCACTGGGGAAGCTTCACGATGGTCATGAAAAATGGCTCGATGCACTCGATGCCTATGTCCAAGCCTTGACAATTGCCAAGAATTCAGGTTCCAGCACGTCTGCCATTGTCAACAATATGGGTATGTCATTACTCATGCAGGGCCGTAAAAAAGAAGCCCTCGCCAAGTTCAAACAAGCCAATATGGCCAATCCAGATATGCCCGTCTACAACAATAATCTCCGCCTCGCCCAAACGCTTTTAGGGAAAACCGACAAAGCTCTCAAAGGCCTGTCCGAAACCCGCACCGCCCAAGTTTACAATGATGCTGGCGTCATTGCCGAAGCAAGGGGCGAGCTAGGCAAGGCAAGAAGTCTCTACATGAAAGCGTTGGAAATAAGCCCAGTTTATTTTGAACTAGCTGAGAAAAATTTGGTGGGGTTGATATCAGATACGCATGGTGACAAAGCTAATAATACACCCGCGTAAAGCATAAAACTTGCCAACTTTATTTGCGTATGACCAAACCCGCTCGCCCAACACATGCAGGGGTCTATTATTGGGTTCAAAAATGGATATTTGCAAGGGGCAGGTAAGTACGGAATTTAGAATAAAACTACAAATATTCTACAAGTTTCAATAGACCATACCCCCATTTTTAGTGGGGAGTTATCATCGTTAAGCTTTGTGTTCACGTCGATTTGTTGTCAATTATAACACTTATAATTTATTTGACTTTTGGGTCGAATTTATGTATATGTAGTTGATACATTGTAATTATAGGGGCGATTATGCCTAAATTATCGACCAAGATTAATCCTGATGCACCGGAGTTTCGTAGCAATAGTGAAGCTATGCGCGGGCTTGTGGACGACCTACGCGCCAAAGTGGCACAGATTGTCCTGGGTGGGCCAGAACGCTCTCGCGAGCGTCATTTAGCGCGGGGCAAGCTCCTCCCTAGAGAGCGCGTAGAGCGGCTCCTAGACTCTGGCACGCCATTTTTGGAGATTGGGCAATTTGCCGCCTATGAAGTGTACGGCGACCATGTGCCCGCCGCTGGACTCATTGCGGGCATAGGACAGGTATCAGGTCGTGAGTGCATGATTGTCTGCAATGACGCTACGGTTAAAGGTGGCTCTTACTACCCCCTAACCGTCAAGAAACATTTACGCGCCCAAGAAATTGCACGCGAGAACCACTTGCCATGTATCTATCTCGTCGATAGCGGTGGTGCCAACCTGCCGCGACAAGACGAAGTCTTCCCGGACAAAGAGCATTTTGGCCGGATATTTTTCAACCAAGCCACGCTCTCCGCCAAAGGTATCGCGCAAATCGCCGTGGTTATGGGCTCGTGTACGGCGGGCGGCGCCTATGTACCCGCCATGGCCGACGAAAGCATTATCGTCGCCGACCAAGGCACTATTTTCCTTGCGGGGCCACCCTTGGTCAAAGCGGCCACGGGCGAAGTGGTCAGCGCCGAGGATTTAGGCGGCGGTATGCTGCACGCCAAAACGTCAGGTGTTGTGGATCATTTGGCCAGTAATGATGCCCATGCCCTAGCACTTGCCCGCAACTCAGTCGCTGCTCTTGGTGACCACGAAACGTCTTATAAACCAACTGGTTCGGAAGAGACTCCCGCTTACGATGAGGACGAACTGCTCGGGATTATACCCGCAGATACCCGCAAGCCATTTGATGTTCGCGAAGTGATAGCGCGCATTGTTGACGGGTCAAAGTTTGACGAGTTTAAGAAACTTTACGGCGACACACTCGTGTGTGGTTTTGCTAAAATTCACGGCTATACAGTCGGTATCGTTGCCAATAATGGAGTGCTGTTTTCTGAATCAGCTTTAAAGGGTGCGCATTTTGTCCAACTGTGCGCCAAACGGAAAATCCCATTGGTGTTCTTGCAAAACATTACCGGATTTATGGTCGGGTCACGGTACGAAGCGGGCGGCATTGCCAAAGACGGCGCTAAACTGGTCACAGCAGTGGCCTGCGCCCAAGTGCCAAAATTCACCATTGTTATTGGTGGTTCCTACGGGGCAGGTAATTACGGCATGTGCGGGCGCGCTTACGGGCCGCGCCTGATGTTTATGTGGCCCAATGCGCGGATTTCCGTCATGGGCGGAGAACAGGCGGCCAGTGTGCTGGCGACCGTTACCAGAGACGGCAAAGAACGGCGCGGCGAAACATGGAGCGCGGCAGAGGAAGCAGCTTTCCGCAAGCCATTGCTCGAAAAATATGAACGTGAAGGCCATCCTTATTATGCCAGCGCAAGGCTATGGGACGACGGCATTATCGCACCAACGGATACGCGCCGCGTTCTCGGTCTCGGCCTAGCCATGGCCGCCAACGCCCCCGTGGGCGACACTGAATTCGGCGTGTTTAGGATGTGATGATGGTAGAGAAAAACACTATAATATCCTTCCTCCCATTTATGGGGGAAGTACCCCGCAGGGGGGATGGGGGGCAATCTTTCAGCCCGTGCCAGTCTTTGACGTCTCCCCACATCGAGCGCCAAGAGGCGCCCACTTCCCCCGCAAGCGGAGGAAGGAAAATATGACCAAGATTAAAAAAATACTGATTGCCAACCGCGGTGAAATTGCTTGTCGGGTAATGAAGACTTGCCGCAAAATGGGTATTGCTAGTGTCGCCGTGTATTCGGATGCCGACCGTAAGGCGCTGCATGTGCGCATGGCCGACGAAGCTGTGCATATTGGCGCGAGCCCTGCGGCGGAAAGTTATCTTGTCATTGATAAAATCATTGCTGCTTGTAAATCCAGTGGTGCGGACGCCGTGCATCCGGGTTATGGTTTTTTGTCCGAAAACCCCGATTTTGTGCGAGCGTGCGTGAATGCAGGCATCACATTTATCGGCCCCTCGCCCGAGAGCATGGAAGCTATGGGGCTGAAGGATGCGGCCAAGAAACTGATGGAAAAGGCGGGCGTGCCTGTCACCCCTGGCTATCATGGCAAAGACCAAAGCCCTAAATTATTGAAGGCCAAAGCGGGCATGATTGGCTATCCTGTACTGATTAAAGCCGTTGCAGGCGGCGGCGGTAAGGGCATGCGCAAAGTGGATGCTGCGGATGATTTTGATGATGCACTCGCGAGCTGTATGCGCGAAGCCAATTCTGCGTTCGGGGACGACCGTGTGTTGATCGAGAAATATATTCTGTCGCCGCGCCATATCGAAGTGCAAGTATTCGGCGACACACACGGCAATGTGGTGCATATGTATGAGCGCGATTGTTCCCTACAACGCCGCCACCAAAAAGTCATAGAAGAAGCCCCTGCCCCCGGTATGACCGAAGATGTGCGCGCCGCCATGACAAAAGCCGCAGTGGAGGCCGCAAAAGCCGTTAATTATGTCGGCGCAGGTACGGTAGAATTTATCGTCGACGGTTCAGGCAAACTTAGGTCAGATGGTTTCTGGTTCATGGAAATGAACACACGCTTGCAGGTGGAACATCCTGTGACCGAGATGATAACCGGACTGGATTTGGTAGAGCTACAGATACGCGTCGCGCAAGGCGAGGAACTGCCGAAGCAGGAAGATATTAAGATGGATGGCCATGCGGTTGAAGCTCGCATCTACGCCGAAGACCCTGCCAATGATTTTCTACCTAGTATTGGGAAAATTTGGTGTTTTGATGATACTGATTGGCGCTCTAATGGCGAAGACGAAGGTGGTTACCGTATTGACCCCGGTCTGGATATTAAGGCAGAAGTTTCAATCTACTATGACCCAATGATAGCCAAAATTATTGGCTTTGCCATGGACAGGCACGCAGCAATTGATAACGCAGCTTATGGTATTGATGAAGCCGAAATATCCGGACTGAAAACAAACACGGCATTTTTAGTAAATTGCTTGCGCCATCAAAATTTTCTAGATGGTAAAATACACACCGGGTTTTTACCTGAAAATATGGAAGAGCTTATCGGGATAGATGTCGAGTCATGTAATGAGGTTTACGGACTAGCAGCTCTTTATGTATTGATGCAATACGACAATCCGCAAAATCATCCTAAGACACCTTTCAATACATTGGATGGTTGGAGACCCAACGCAAATACGCGTACGTCATTTACCTTTTTAAGAAAAGGAACGCCAATACAGGTGGATGTTTTGAGTGTTGAAGAAGACATGTTCGCAAAGCTTCAAGTAAATGGTAATGAGGTTTTCACTATTTCACTAGCGCCACTTACCGATGCCCAAACCGGAAGCTTAGATAAAACACTCAGGACATCGTTAAACCTATATGGGGCCTGGGCTTACAAGTTCAATGACGATCATATCAGTTTGTTTCGTAAAGGCGTTGCCGTTAAAGTTATGTTACCAAAATTTGATAGTTCGTCCAACACTTCTGGCGGAAACGCCGTCTCCGCCCCCATGCCTGGCAAAATTATTGCTGTGAATGCCCAAGTTGGTGACAGCGTTAAGGCAGGCGATAAGCTTATCATTATGGAAGCTATGAAAATGGAGATGTCGTTGGAAGCACCGCGCGACGGGGTTGTGGCGGCTGTGCATACTTCTACAGATGTACTTGTGTCTGATGGTGAAATTTTGCTAGAGTTAGAAGAAGACAATAAATAATAAACTCCCCGCTCATCCCGTTGTAGAACGGGAACCACGGTGAAGGCTGATGGATGAACCCCGTTCTACAACGCGATGAGAAAGCTAAAAAGGGCACGTCATGATCCATATCGCCGAACATCCACTTATCCAACATAAACTTGGGCTACTGCGCGAAGCAGATATTAGCACCAAAAACTTCCGCGAGTTGGCGGCGGAAATTTCCATGCTATTGACTTATGAAGCAACCAAGGATTTCCCGCTGGAACCACATACCATTAATTCATGGGACGGCGCGATAGAGGTTCAACAAATCAAGGGCAAGAAAATCACCATTGTGCCTATCTTGCGCGCCGGTATTGGCATGCTCGACGGCGTTATTCAGCTCCTGCCCAATGCCCGTATCAGCGTTGTCGGCCTGTACCGCGACGAAGAAACCTTAAAGCCCATAGCATATTTCAACAAAATGGCCCCTAAAATTGACAAGCGCACAGCACTGGTTGTTGATCCGATGTTGGCCACAGGCGGTTCTTTCAACGCCGCCGTAGACATGGTCAAAAACGCAGGCTGCACCAGTATTAAAGGCTTGTTCCTTGTGGCAGCACCCGAAGGTATCAAAGCCGTACAAGAACGCCACCCTGACGTAGATATTTATGTGGCCGCCGTGGACGACCACCTCAACGAAAACGGGTATATCATTCCGGGTTTGGGGGATGCCGGCGATAAATTATTTGGTACGAAATAACCTAAACCCACACTCTAAACCCAATCAGGGATACTCTCCGTTTTCAAAATATCTTCCATACTTGGGCGCTCTCTAATCAATGCGAATTTATCGCCGCTGACCAAAACTTCCGGCACGAGAGGGCGAGAGTTATACTGACTGGCTTGCACAGCACCATATGCACCTGCGGAATGTAATACGAGCAAATCCCCCGCTTGCATTTCTGGGAGTTGCCGGTTCTGAGTGAAAGTATCACCACTCTCGCAAATCGGGCCCACCACATCATAGCTGACCATTTCGGTGTCCGCCGCAGGCGTGGTCACAGGCTCGATATCATGGTGGGCATCATAGAGCGCAGGACGAATTAGGTCGTTCATGGCCGCGTCAATAATTAGGAAGTTACGCGCCCCACCCTGCTTCACATAAATAGTTTTTGCCAGCAGCACGCCTGCATTGCCGACAATCATCCGGCCTGGTTCAAAAATCATTTTAAGACCAAGACCGTCCGTAAGGCGGTGCACCAATTCCCCGTACTGCAAAGGTTCGGGCGGTGCCGTTTCTTCTGCATGATAAGGAATGCCAAGACCACCGCCTATATCAAAGGTTTCAATCCTATGCCCGGCGGCACGCAAACGCTCAATTAAGCCTGCTCCCAATGTTAATGCCGAAGCAAATGGCGCTAAATTGTCTATTTGCGAACCAATATGCATAGCTATGCCGTTGACGGCAATACCCGGATAATTTCTCGCACGTTCAAAGGCTGCATCTGCATCTGCAATATCGACACCAAATTTGTTCTCGGCGCGACCCGTACAAATTTTTTCGTGTGTTCCCGCGCAAACATTAGGGTTAATGCGAAAAGCAATGGGGGCAATGGTCTGCATCTCTACAGCTATAGAATTGAGTAAATCTAGCTCTGGAATTGATTCCACATTAAATTGGAATATGCCTGCGCTTAGGGCTGCGCGGAGTTCCGGCTCTGCTTTGCCTACCCCTGAGAACACAATTTTGTTTGCCGGTATACCGGCCTTTAAGGCACGCGCCAGCTCACCACCACTGACCACATCTGCTCCACAGCCTTGCTTGGCTAGCAAGCGCAGAACGGCTAGATTGGAATTTGCTTTGACCGAATAGGCAATAAGGGCATCCATAGCGGAGACGGCCTTCTTGAATACGTTGTAATGGCGGGTTAAAGTAGCGGCAGAATAGACATAAGCCGGTGTGCCGACTTCATTCGCTATGGCAGAAAGATTTACGTTTTCGACCATCATTTGGCCGTTTGTAGGTGTGAAATGTCGCATAATAATAATCCAAAAATGAGAAAAGAAAGGGGTGAAAAATTTTACCGAGCAATAACAGATGGCCAAAAACAATAAGGGTCTTTAGGCCAAGCTAGTTATTGCTCTCCTGTTTCGATTTATCAGTGTTTTGTTTTTCAGCGTTCTCTGCTTGGGATTTATCACCCCATAGTGGTGGCGGTGTCTTTAGCTCACCTTTAATACCACAAGCCGACAATGTCCCAAGCGAAAACACACCCAAAAGGGCGGTCACTGTAAACTTATGAACAAAACGGTTTCTCATAAAGCGTCTATAAACATAGTCCGGCACATGTGTCAAACACTGTTAAATTACCAAAATTTCATTGGCATCGAAACTATATATCAGTTTTATAAGCAGGACATAAAAATGGGGAACCACCAGATGATGAAATTTCTATTGATAGCCACCACAATGTGCTCGGTATTACTATCCGGTACCGCCTTTGCGTCAGAAGCCGAAGATATGGCGGCGGGCATTAAATGTTTTCCCGCAAAAAAGATCGTCAAAATGGTGCGTAAATTCGACGGCATGAAACCTGAGAAAAAAGACACCGTCGGCGTTATTCCCGAAATGCAGTTGACTGCAAGCGAGGGCGAAAGCTTACCCGAGCGTGTTTATTTCCGCGAAGGTTCGACTGAGGAAGCATTCATTCTAGGCGCTGATGGTTGGGTCACGGACTTTAACCGTATCGGCTCCATGAGCAAAGGCGGTGAATTGTGTATGCAGGGCAAACAATTTGCCGGCAAAAAGGATGAAGAGCTTGGTATTAATCTTTCCATGGATTTTGATATCCTCTTCAAAAACACATCCGGCAGACACACTATTGCAGAATTACTCGACGGCGCCAAGGACGGTAAATCCCATTACAAAAAAATGCTCCCGGGGGTCATGGCGCTTATGGTGCCAAAAATGACCCATGTGGGCGTCACCTATCTTAGCCCAGCTGATAGCACCCAGCCAAGAATTTACGCCGTTAAGTCTGGTGATGAAATTGGCGGTTTATTCGTAGAAAAATTCCACGAAATGTATGTCGTAGGTCTCGAAGATTTGCAGGCCTTAAGTGCTGAAAACCTCAATATAGAAGGTGGAGAATATCATCTCACCCCAATCCCAAGCATAAAAAAAATGAAAAAACTGGGCTTTGGAGGTGGCGGAAATGAAAACACTACAGAAAACTAACACTTATAGCCAAGCCATATAAGTATAAGGTGATCACCGAACCACCTTAATTATAAATAACAAATTTTATACTAAGCTCTTATTATTCAACCACTAAACTACTAAACTAGTTTAGTGGTTTAGTCTTAAGGTTGTAATTTTATGGCGAAAACCGCATCAATCTAATATGGATTAGCTGTAGGTACTCAAATTAAACTAAAGCAAAGCACTCCAAACCCGCGCTCACTCCCGCGCACACGCCCCCGCACACTCCCACGTAGGCGGGAGCCCAGTGAGGTATACGGCTGGATACCCGCTTTCGCTGGTATGAGCGGAAATAGAAGGCACTGTCTTTGATTAGATCGGTTTTATCAACGCGTGTTTTTTCTTGCCAACAGATATTTTGATTTGCTCATCTACCAGATCAGATTTTGACAAAGTCATCATGGGGTCTGTGACTACCTTATCATTTATTTTTAGAGCTTTGGCTTTGATGTGTCGCTTGGTTTCACCTTTGGATACGCAAAGCCCACTTCGGACACCAGCGTCAAGCATAGTCATACTTTCCAACTCTTCCCATTCAACAAGCACTCGCGGTAACCCTGCGGCGCCACCTTGAACAAATACACGTTCCGCAGTCTGCTCGGCATACATTGCCGCATCAATCCCGTACAACAAAGCTGTCGCTTCATTGGCGAGACGGATTTTGGCTTGGTTGATGTCGGCGCCTTCTAGGGCTTCAAATTTAGCAATTTCGCACAAAGGCAAATCCGTAAACAACTTTAAGAACCTACCCACATCGGCGTCCTCTGTATTGCGCCAAAACTGCCAGTAATCATAAGTTGATAAAGTGAACCCGCTGCCGAGGCTTACGTCTGCATTCAGCCAACGCGCACCTTCGGCAGTTTTGCCCATCTTACCGCCAGACGCGGTTGTGATAAGCGGTGTCGTGAAGCCGTAAACTTCCGCGCCTTCAAGCCGGCGGGTTAAATCCGCCCCACCAAGAATATTTCCCCATTGGTCCGAACCACCCAACTGCAAACGACAGCCATGACGACGGTAAAGCTCAAGATAATCATAGGACTGCAAGAGTGTGTAATTAAATTCCAAAAACGTCATAGGCTGCTCATTTTCGAGCCTGCGTTTGACGCTTTCAAGCGCCACCATTTTATTGATGGTGAAATGCTTGCCGATATCGCGTAAAAACTCGATATAACCCAGCTTGTCGAGCCAGTCGGCATTATCAACCATAATGGCGGCATTCGGGCCATCGAAATCTAGAAATTTAGCGAACACTCGCTTGATACCGTTTTTGTTTTCTTTGATTTTTTCAGGCGTCAAAATAGGACGGGATTTGTCCTTATCGGACGGATCACCAATTTTTGTCGTCCCGCCGCCGAGAAGAACTATTGGCGTACCACCAGATTTTTGCAAAACCCTGAGCATCATGATTTGCACCAGTGACCCCACATGCAGACTGGGCGCCGTGCAGTCAAACCCGATATATCCGCTTAGGCCACCTTGGTGGGCTAAGGCATCCAATGCGGTTTCATCGGTACACTGATACAAAAATCCGCGCCCAGTTAGGGTTTTCATCAATTCGGATTTGTACTTGCTCATCTTTGTGCTCTATTCTAGTGGAATGGACTCTTTATAGGGAAAGCGCGTCAATGGGCAAGAAAAGATATAAAGCTTTAGGCCTCATGAGCGGCACTTCACTTGACGGCGTTGATGCTTGCGTCATTGATACGGACGGTGTGCATATCTTCGAATTTGGGAATACCCATTTTCGTCCTTACGGACAAACAGAACAAGACCTGCTTAAAATGGCCACACAGGCAGCTCTTGATTGGAACTTTTACGGACCGCCGCCCAATATATTTGCGCAAGCCGAAGCTGTTATCCACGCCGCGCATATTGAAGCGGCACAGGCTCTCATGTCAGACGATATCGACTTAATCGGATTTCACGGCCAAACGGTCTTGCACCGCCCACCAACACAAAGTACGTCTGGGCAAACGCTTCAACTCGGAAATGGTCAAGTCTTGGCATCGCAAATAGGTGTAGATGTGGTTTATGATTTTCGAATGGCTGATGTAAAGGCAGGAGGGCAAGGCGCGCCCTTGGTTCCGCGTTATCATAAAGCGCTTTTAGAAACATCTAAAATAAAATTCCCTGCCGCCGTACTCAATATCGGCGGTGTGTCCAATGTGACTATCGTGACACAGGACGGGGAATTACTGGCTACGGATTGCGGGCCTGGTAATGGGCCTCTTGATAGTTGGGTTGTGGATTGTGGTTTGGGGGATTACGACAAAGACGGTGCATTATCATTGTCAGGCTCACCTGATTTTGCATTGATTGACAAATGGCTGTCACATATTTTTTTTAGTAAACCCGTACCAAAATCAGCCGATCGTTACGACTTTGAAGTCTTACAAGATTTGCATAGCTATTCGCCAGAAGACGGCGCGGCAACACTTGTTGGGTTCACGGCAACGGCCATTTCACAAACTTTGAAGCTTTATAAGCAAGCCGGTATTCATATACAATCTGGCGCCCATGAAATCACCAGAATTATCATCAGTGGGGGCGGACGAAAAAACCCGGCTATCATGGCGGCTCTACAAGAACAGGACATTCGCGAAATCGTTAGCGCAGAGCAAGTCGGTTGGCGCGGTGATGATATGGAGGCAGAGGCCTTTGCATTCTTAGCTGTGCGCAGCATCAATGGCTTAGCGTTTTCATATCCTGAAACTACCGGTGTTAGGAAACCATTGTCCGGTGGTAAGTTGGCAAAACCTAGTCTTAGAACCTAGGCTTAGAACTTAGTCTTAGAACCTAGTCTTCAAATCCAATCAAACTAGGGTCTCTTGGTGGACTGTATTTTTCATCCAAGGTTTTATCGAGGTATGTCTCAACTTCTTCCAAGGCCACTTCCAGATGCTGGGAATAAAAATGATCCGCACCCTCGATAAGCTTTCCGTGAATTTTTTGGCCCTTTTGTATACGAATATTGTCAATCGCCCGCTCAACCTCTTCTGGGGGTACAACCGAATCGTGGCTACCATAGGTGATTAAGCCTGATGCCGGACAGGGGGCTAAAAATGCCAAATCATAAGTATTCGTTGGCAGTGACATAGAGATAAAACCTGACACTTCGGGGCGGCGCATCAAAAGCTGCATACCAATCCACGCACCAAAGGAATAGCCACTTACCCATGAAAACGGTGCGTTTTGGTTGAAACTTTGTAGATAATCAAGCGCATAGGCTGCATCTTGTAATTCCCCAGAGCCATGATCATAGACACCTTTAGAGCGACCAATACCACGAAAATTAAACCGCAATACGGAAAAACCACGCCGCTTGTAGCATTCATACATAGCAACCGGAATACGGTGGTCCATATGGCCACCTGCTTTTGGATGTGGCGATAATACAATAGCACACGGGGCAGCGGCATCATCGCTTGGGTGATAACGACCCTCTAGCCGACCCTCAGGGCCGGCAAAAATGACTTCTGGCATAAATTACTCTTTTCACGTGTTACGAATATATCAATAGTTTAGCCTAAAAATACTTGACTAAATTAGTCGGAATTCGTAAATCGCCTTGAAATTTGTTTGTTGAAACCTAAATGTTGCGGGCTTCTAACAGGCATTCAGACAAAATGCAAAAAAAATTGCAACAAGAGCGAAAAAGAAATGAAATTAACCGCCAAAGCCAGATATGCAGTGATTGCCATCACCGATATTGCTGTAACCTCTCAAAAGGGTTCTCATTCTGGCTTTGCCGTGAGTTTATCTGATATTTCCCTGCGCCAAGATATTTCCCTTTCGTTTTTAGAGCAGCTTTTTGGTAAGCTCCGCAAAGCGAATATTGTCGAGAGTGTTCGTGGAGCCAACGGCGGCTATGTTCTCGCACGGGCAAGTGCTGACATAAGCATAGGCGAAGTGATGCGGGCGGTCGACGAAGAAGTACAGACCAAACGATGCGGGGAAACTGGTATTGGCTGCACCACCAAGGGCGCAAAATGCTTATCACATGATTTATGGCAAGCCATGGAAGACCATATCGAAGGATTTTTCACGGCAACATCTATTCAAGATGTCATTGATCAAAAATTTCCGCAAATTTGCCCAGAATTGGTGGAGGCGGCAGAGTGAAAGTGAATATGTCCCTTTATCTTGATCATAATGCATCTTCTCCGGCCAAACCCGAAGTAATAGAAGCCGTGCGCACTGCATTGTTAATGCCAGGCAATGCATCTGCCCCCCATGGGCACGGGCGCGGCGCAAGCAAATTGGTCGAGGATGGCCGTGCCGCCGTGGCTCTGGCTATGGGTGTGTGCGCACAAGATTTAATTTTTACGGGTAGCGGTACGGAATCTCTCAACACTGCCATAAAATCTGCAGTAGATGCAGGGTGCAAACGCCTGTTTGTTTCACCGTTAGACCACCCGGCATCTATCTTGGCGGCACTCGATTACACGCAAGGGCAAAGCGACGTAAAAGTTGAAATGATACCCGTCTTTGCATCAGGTTTATTAGATTTAAACTGGCTTAGGGGTCGTCTCGCAAGCCATGACAATAAAACCGAAGGACGTCCCTTCGTCTCCGTAGCGATTGCCAATAGTGAGACGGGCGTCTTACAAGATACAGAAATTCTCATTGATATTGTCAGAGATATGAGCGGTCTGCTGCTCATTGACGCCGTACAAGCATTTGGCAAAATTCCAGTTAATGTTATTGGGTTGGCTGATTATATAGCTGTTTCAGCCCATAAAATTGGTGGGCCGCAAGGTGTCGGTGCCTTATACATTTCCCCAGGCGCACCCTTTAGTCGCTATAGTATTGGCGGCGGACAAGAAAAACGCCGACGCGCCGGAACCTTGAATGTAGCGGGCATTTCCGGATTTGGTGCAGCCGTCAAGGCTATGTCAGATTTGGCATACACAAGCACAATCAGAGACGCTGTGGAATCTGGCCTGAAGGCCATTGAACCTGAGATAACTATTTTTGGACAAGACGCACCGCGCTTGCCTAACACATCTTTTTTTGCTGTCCCCGATACGGCCTCAAGTACATTGATGATGGCGCTGGATTTGGCAGGTATTTCCGTATCTACTGGGCTCGCCTGTTCTTCCGGTAAAGTTGGCGCCAGTCGCGCAGTTACCGCCATGGGGCTTGCTGACATGGCTCCTAAAGGCGCCATCCGCATTAGTTTTGGTTATACTTCAAATGAAAAAAACGCAGACACATTTTTACACGCATGGGCGAAAATTCGTCGCCGTGCGCTAAAGGGAGCCGCATAATGGGCGAACAAAAAACAATCGCCAAGGATAGCATTGAGAGCAAAACCGTCGAAGGTGTTGCGGGTCTTGAAGCCGATAAATACAAATACGGGTTTGAGAGCGACATTGAACAGGAATTTGCGCCCAAAGGTTTAAACGAAGATATCGTACGGTTTATTTCAGCGAAAAAAGATGAGCCGGACTGGATGCTTAAATGGCGGTTAGAGGCTTATGCGCGGTGGTTGACCATGAAAGAACCCACATGGGCTATGGTTAATTACCCGAAGATTGATTATCAAGATGCTTATTATTACGCTGCGCCAAAATCGGACAAGGACGGGCCTAAATCCTTGGACGAAGTTGATCCTGACTTATTGGAAGTTTACAATAAATTGGGTATCCCGCTTAAGGAACAAGAAGTGCTCGCGGGCGTTCAAGGCGCACCTAAAGTCGCCGTCGATGCCGTCTTTGACAGTGTGTCCGTGGTCACAACGTTCAAAGAAGAACTGGCAAAAGTCGGTGTGATATTCTGCCCGCTTTCAGAAGCCGTAAAGAACCATCCCGAACTGGTCAAAAAATATTTGGGTACTGTCGTGCCGCCGACCGATAATTTTTTTGTGACGCTTAACACAGCCGTCTTCTCAGAAGGGTCATTTGTTTACATTCCGCCGGGCGTCAGATGCCCTATGGAGTTATCCACCTATTTTCGTATGAACGCCCAAGGCACGGGTCAGTTTGAACGCACGCTCATCATTGCAGATAAAGGTTCATATGTATCTTATCTTGAAGGGTGCACGGCACCTATGCGCGACGAAAACCAGCTGCATGCCGCCGTCGTGGAATTAATCGCCCTAGAAGACGCCGAAATAAAATATTCCACTGTGCAAAACTGGTGGCCGGGCGATAGCGAAGGTAAAGGCGGGGTCTATAATTTTGTGACGAAACGTGCCGATTGTCGCGGTAAAAATTCCAAAGTTAGTTGGACACAGGTTGAAACTGGATCAGCGGTTACTTGGAAATATCCGTCCTGTGTTTTACGCGGCGATGGTGCAAGCGGCGAGTTTTACTCCATAGCAATTACCAATGGCTATCAGCAAGCGGACACGGGCACAAAAATGATCCATTTGGGCAAAAACACCAAATCCAGAATAATCTCCAAAGGTATATCTGCGGGACGTTCAAACCAAACATATCGGGGTCTAGTTTCGGCACACAAAAAAGCCGTAGGTGCGCGCAATTTCACACAATGTGATAGTCTTTTGATCGGGGATCGATGCGGTGCCCATACCGTGCCCTATATCGAAACTAACACCCCAAGCGCTCAGTTTGAACACGAAGCAACCACAAGCAAATTGTCCGACGAACAATTGTTTTATTGTCGCCAACGCGGCCTGTCAGAAGAAGAAGCCGTGGCGCTTCTCGTCAATGGGTTTTGCCGGGATGTTTTGCAAAAATTACCAATGGAATTTGCCGTTGAAGCGCAAAAACTTGTTGCAATCAGCCTTGAAGGGAGTGTTGGATAATGTCCTCAAGGGAAATATTGTTATTGGCAATAGTGGTCATGGTAGGCGTGCTTCTAGTTGTATCTGGCCGCGTGAGCTTAACGGCCAACTCACCTGAAGACGTGCGGTTATTATCGCCTACAACGGACATAACAGACCTACCCAAAACCAGACATTTAAAGGATGTTACAAACCGCGTTATAGAAGTCCGTTTGCAAGAATTGGCAAAAGAAAACAGACTTGACCCCAAAGACATTTTGATAAAAGTCAAAGACGAAGCCTTGTTAAATAAATTTGACGAATTTTACACAATAACGTTTGAACTAGATATCAAGGGTGTGCGCGGCCTCTATGCAGAACGCTACAAGATACGCGTTACCAAAAAACGACTATTCACACTTACGGACGTACAATTCGATCACAAATGCACGATAGGAACGGTTATCCAGGAATGGACAACCCAGCCGTGCGCAATCAAATAGGGATAATAGAATGGCAAAAAACACTTTAGCAAAACCAAAACGCAAACGCGTATCTAGCGGATCTGAATGGGAAGAGAAATTCGCCTATTCACGCGCGGTTTCCCAAGGTGATTGGTGTTTTGTTTCTGGTACGACGGGAACAAATTACAAGACCGGGGAGATGCCCCAAGACGAGGCGCAACAGGCACGAAATGCATTTACAACAATTGATGCCGCCCTGCGCGGTGCAGGCTTTGAAATGGGTCATGTGGTGCGGGTGCAATATACAGTTACTGACCGCAAATATATCGCGGAAATTCAGCCAGAATTGCAACGGGCTTTTGGTGCGATTAAACCCGCCGCTACTATGATTGTCGCCGATTTAATCGAAGAAAGCATGAAAATCGAAATAGAAGTTACGGCGTACAAAGGTTGATATGACACAAAAAATCAACATCGACGAAAAATTTGCACTGTTCTCAGAGCATTTCCGCCCGAAAATTGTGGCGGAGTTGAACGGGCAGGAGTTTAAACTGGTCAAGGCCGAGGGTGAATACCCCTGGCACAGCCACGTAGACGCAGACGAAATGTTCTTTATCTGGAAGGGTAATCTCACACTGGAATTTCGCACCCATTCAGTGGAGTTAAACGCAGGTGAGGCTCTGGTAATTCCCATGGGCGTAGAACACCGCCCCGTCGCTCACGGCGAAGTCCAACTTTTCCTGATCGAACCTAAAAACCTAAAAAACAACGGCGACACAATAGTAGACGCAAAATTCGATGCCCCCAATGATGTTTGGATATAGGCGATGAGCAAGCCAACAAACCCCACATCCCGCTCACACCTGCGCATGCAGGGGTCTATCTCTGAGTTCAAAGATGGATACCCGCCTTCGCGGGCATGAGCGGATTTTTTGGAATTAGAATAAAGAAAACAGAGAAACAAAAATGATTAAAATTAACAATCTTACGGCCACAGTTAATGAGGGCCAACAGACCATTCTTAACGGACTTTCGCTAGACATTCCTGCGGGAGAAGTACATGCTATTATGGGGCCTAATGGTGCCGGAAAATCCACCTTGTCATATGTATTGACGGGCAAGGACGGGTATGATGTTACGGACGGTAGCGTCAATTATATGGGCGCAGATTTGCTCGATATGGAACCAGAAGAACGCGCGGCTGCGGGGCTGTTTTTGTCGTTTCAGTATCCACTGGAAATCCCCGGTGTGCCGACTATGCATTTCTTACGCACGGCGCTGAATGCCCAGCGAAAAGCACGCGGTGCGGACGAAATGTCGGCACCTGAATTCCTCAAAAAAGCACGGAGCGTGGCGGCGGAGCTTAAAATAAAACCGGACATGCTAAAGCGGCCTTTGAATGTCGGGTTTTCGGGCGGCGAAAAGAAACGCATGGAAATTTTCCAAATGATGATGCTGGAGCCAAAATTCATCATTATGGACGAAACCGATAGCGGCCTTGACGTAGACGCCCTGCGGATTGTCGCCGACGGGGTCAATGCCTTGCGTGCGCCGACACGCGGCATGTTGATCATCACTCATTATCAGCGCCTGCTCGATTATATCGTGCCTGACCGTGTACATGTTTTGGCGGACGGTAAAATCGTCGCCAGTGGTAACGCCGACTTCGCAAAACTACTCGAGAAAGAAGGCTATGATAAATATGCAGCCTAACACTCTCATAAATCAGCTCCCCCACCGCCGTATGGAAGCATGGAAATGGACGGATGTACGCGGGGCTGTAACAGATACTCAAGTAGGAATGACAGCTGCGTGTGCGCCCGAATTCGAACTACCGCCCAGCTTAACATTAACCCGAAAAAACCATACAGATACGGGCACGCCAATGGGCAAATTGGCCACCAATTTTGCTGGTGAAGCCTATGTCGTCAACGTGCCTGCTGGCTTTAATTCTACAGATACATTAAAGATTAGCTCTCTTGAACATGGCCATGTGCGCATTATCATTCGTTTGGGCGTAGATGCTAAACTTAATATGTCTGAAGTCCACGCAAGCAAGAAAGCCGGATTTGTCAATCTAGATTTACGTATTGAATTGGCCAAAGGCGCAAAGCTCGCTCGCACAATCAACCATAACGACCATGCAGATACCATGCGTATCTCGACAACCCAGATAAGTGCTTGGGCGGACGCAGAAATTACGCAGCATATTCTTAGTTTCGGTGCTGGACTTTCACGGTTCGAAACCCGGATTGCTTCTCTGGGTGAAAATTTGAAAGCCGATATTCACGGGGCATATCTCTTAAATGATAAACGCCATTGCGACATGACTTCGTATATCGATTTAGGGGCTGAAAATGCCCATATACGTCAAAGCGTAAAAGGCGTCGTCACAGATAAAGCGCGCGGTGTGTTCCAGGGTAAATTTCATGTACGCAGACCGGCGCAACTGACCGATGCAGAAATGCGGCACGACGCGATAATGCTCTCGGATAGCTGTCAAGTTCGCGCCAAACCGGAGCTTGAGATTTACGCGGATGACGTGGCGTGTGCTCACGGTAATACGGTCGGTGCGCTGGACGAAAGTGCGCTGTTTTACATGCGTCAACGGGGTATTCCTTCTAAGCAAGCACGGGCACTTCTCACCCTTGCTTTTGTGGCAGAGGCATTTGTGGCAGAAGCTTTTGATAGCATGGCCGACCACACTTCATTCATGGCGCTTATTACAAACTGGCTGGAGCAAAATTCATGAGCCAGAAACGCAAATTTGATATTGATGCAATCCGCGCAGAGTTCCCGATTTTAAACCGCGAGATTAACGGCAAGCCTATCGCTTATCTTGATAATGCCGCCAGCGCGCAAAAACCAGAAGCGGTGATGCAAGCCATGCAAGGGCAAATGGAACATAGTTATGCCAATGTGCACCGCGGCTTGCACACAATGGCCAATGAAACGACTGAGGCGTTCGAGGCCGCGCGGACTAAAGTTGTTTCGTTTTTAGGTGCAGCAGAAGCAAGTGAAATCATCTTCACCACAGGCGCAACCGAAGCCCTGAACATGGTGGCGTATGGTTTGATGGGCGAGATAAAATCTGGCGACGAAATTATTATCACCAAGACGGAACACCATTCCAACATCGTGCCTTGGCACTTCCTGCGTGAACGTTTTGGCGCAGTCATTAAATGGGTGCCTATTCTTGAGGACGGCACACTGGATTTAGACGCTTATAAATCCTTATTTACGCCGCGCACTAAAATTGTTTCTGTCGTGCATATGTCCAATGTGACAGGCACAATTAACCCCGTCCGAGACATGGGCAAAATTGCCCACGAACATAATTGTGTTTTCGTGGTCGACGGCACCCAAGCCGCAGTGCATTTCCCCGTAGATGTTTTGGAAGTAGATGCAGATTTCTACGCTATGACCGGACATAAATTATACGGCCCGACCGGTATAGGGGCGCTGTACGGTAAGCGGGAAATGTTGGAGCGGTTGCAGCCCTTTAACGGCGGCGGCGAAATGATTGCGGACGTATTCGAAGACCGCATCACATACGCAGACATTCCCCATAAATTCGAAGCGGGCACTCCGCCAATCATCGAAGCCATTGGCATGGGCGCGGCCATAGACTGGATATCCGAGTTTGACCGCGCCGAAGTAGAAGCCCACGAGATGGCACTATACGAGCGGGCGTTGGCGGGCCTTAAGCAAGTCAATGCGTTTCGGATCATTGGGGCTGCACCTAACAAAGGCGCCGTATTATCTTTCACCTTAGAAGGCGCACACGCCCACGATATAGCACAGATTTTGGATAAATACGGTATCGCTATTCGCGCTGGTATGCACTGCGCCCAACCCTTGATGGAAAGCTTTGGTGTCTCATCCACCGCACGGGCCAGCTTTGGCATATACAACACAGAGAACGAAGTTGACCGCCTCATTGCAGCGGTTCACAAAGCCAGAAAGTTTTTGTCATGACAAAAATTTCAATAATGCCAATTGGGCTTTTTTATTGTAAGAAACACACTATATAGAGAACATCATGAGCGAAAATATAACGAGAGAAACGGATACAGTACGGGACGTCATCGACGTTTCGCCCGCCTCACCTGCGGGCAAACCCACCGACAAAGATATTGAGCGGGTGACGGCGGAAGTCATCTCCCAGATTAAGACCGTTTATGACCCCGAAATTCCGGTAGATATCTATGAGCTTGGCTTGATTTACAAGGTCGAGCTTGAAGATGATTGGGTGTTAAAAGTTGATATGACCCTCACCGCGCCGGGTTGCCCCGTGGCCGGAGAAATGCCAATCTGGGTGCAGGACGCCTGTATCATGATAGACGGTGTGGTCAAAGTAGAAGTCGATATGGTGTTCGACCCACCCTGGACCCCCGACCTAATGAGCGACGAAGCGCGCTTAGAATTGAATATGTTTTAAACCCACTCAGGAGTTATGTGATGGCTAGAGAAATTCCAAAACTCGTCACCCTAACCGACGCGGCTGCGACGCGCGTGCGGGAAATTTTGGCAGATAAGGATCAAGGATACTTACGGGTCGGCGTTACAAACGGCGGCTGTGCTGGCATGGAATATCTTATGGAATATGTTAGTGAGGTGGAAAAATTCGACGAAGTCGTAGAGGATAATGGTGTTACCATAGTCGTCGATGCCAAAGCCGTGTTGTTTTTGCTTGGTTCAATCGTTGACTACGAAACCGAAGTCTTACATTCAAAATTCGTGTTCAGGAACCCAAACCAGACCGATGCCTGTGGCTGCGGGGAAAGCGTAACGATTGTACCAGTAGAGGTGGCTGATGCCTGACGAAAAATCACAAGTAAAATTCAAATGAAACTTATATACTCCCCCACATCACCCTATGCCCGCAAAGTCCGTATTCTTATTCTAGAAAAAGGAATAGACATTGAAGGAGTTGCGACTGTACCTTTTGAGGATGAAAGTGTTTTGCACGATGCTAATCCGCTCGGCAAAGTGCCTGCTCTAGTGGTTGGCGAAACCGTAATTTATGACAGCCCGGTGATTTGTGAATATCTGGATAGCTTGAGTAAACCGTGGTTGCCAAACGGCCAAGCTGCGTGGCGGCAAAAAACCCTACATGCGCTGGGCGACGGGATTATTGATGCGGTGCTGACATTTCGCATGGAGCGCATTAGACCGCAAGAACAGTGGTGGGACTTTTGGGCTATGCGGCAAGAAAATGCCACGGTTCGTGCTTTGCAACATCTTGAAAGTGTTGCTGACGAACTTGGCGGGCCGTGGAAATTTGGCAATCTCGCTATTGCTTGTGGGCTCGGCTATGTAGACTTGCGTGCAAGCGATATGCAATGGCGCGACCATATGCCAAAGCTGGCCAAATGGCTGGAGCCGTTTGAAAAACTAGAAAGTTGGAAAGCAACGACCCCCCAAACTTAAGGGTTAGAGCCTAAACTATAAGCGTATAATCTAGCTATCTGGTGTCGCTGGTTTAAACAGGCTTTCTAGCGTTGGTGCGGCTTTAGGTGTATCTGGTTCATGTGCAGGCGCATCTGCAACCGGTTTCAAAGCATCGCCTTCATCGCCTTTAGGCGCATTTTTGGCGTCAAGCTTGGCTTTTTTCTCAGCCGCAACTTTTACAGTTTCGTCCAAATCTATTTGAGAACACAAGCCAAGCGAAACTGGGTCGGTCGGATTAATCGTACTGGTTTTCCAGTGTGTACGGTCTCTGATCGATTTAATTGTTGGCTTGGTCGTGCCAATTAATTTGGAAATTTGTGGGTCTGATATTTCTGGGTGATTGCGAACAATCCAGGCAATCGCATCTGGACGGTCTTGGCGCCGAGATAATGGCGTGTAGCGCGGGCCACGTCGTTTTTTTGTCTTTCCCGTAGAAACAGGAGTGGAATCAAAGCTAACTGCAACCAAATTATAATTCGAATCTTTTTCCGCTTTTTCAATTTCGTCGCGGCTTACTTGACCATTTGAAATTGGATCTGCACCACGAATCCCTGCTGCTACATCTCCGTCAGCAATCCCTTTGACCTCAAGAATATGCAAATCGCAAAAAGCAGAAATTTGCTCAAAGGTCATAACCGTGTTGTCAATCAACCATACAGCCGTGGCTTTCGGCATTAAAATCTTGCTCATTTCTCTCTCCTGCTATGGGATGTTCTCAAAGTTTTGCTCTTTGTTGAACGCCCATGATAATATTCCATGAAAAAACCCCGCTCGGCGGGGTTGTTTGGAAGCCTTAGCCTCCGATTAACCCTTATCTAAGGCTTTTAATCCGATTTGGCAAGAGGGTTCACTATTTATTGGCGAAACGTGAAAATTGCCATATAAGAGCAAAACAGGGATGGTTTGATATATGGATATACTGAATGATGCAGACTTAAATAGGGTCGGACAAGCATTTCGTGTCGGCGAAGACCTATACGGTGTTTCTGTTACACAATTGGAGGAGCGACTCAACATACTCAGTGCTGAACAGGCACGCATCAGCCGCGAAATAGCCAAAAAGGCCAAAGAATTGTCAAGTGCAGAAGATTTTTTCAAAAAAACCTGAACTTGGCGCGAGCTTTGCACACATAATAGCAAACAGACTATTTTGATACACAGGTTAATATCTGTACGGAGTTATAAATGAACGATAGCACTAAATTTGATAAAGAGGCAAGCTCAGCTATTGCAAGAGGAATTGGCGAAGGTTCCAAACAAATGGATACATCAATTGATACTTTGGGGCCTCAAGCAGAGGCAAGGCTTAAAGAGTTTACGGCTTCTGAGCTGTTCGCCAAAACTTTTCGTGAAGGTATGGATATGGTTGAGGAGACGGCAGCCTATCTTGACGGCACCGGGAGACAAGACAGTAAATTACTTGGGCGAAATGAAGCCCTTGTTTATGCTTCTCAAAGCATGCGTTTAACAACACGTTTGATGCAAGTGGCTTCCTGGCTATTGGTACAGCGCGCCCTAAAAGAAGGGGAAATGACTGGCACCGAAGCAAGGGCTGACAAATACAGACTTGTACCCGAAAACGAATCTGATCCAGAAAATGCCAAACCCCTCGCACAACATGCTGCGAGCTTGCCTTCTTTACTATTAGATTTACTAGCGCGTTCCGAGAAATTATACGAACGTATTGTGCGCCTAGACAGATCTCTTTATGGCTCTATTAACGCCCAGCACGGTAATACCGTGGCCGATCAAATAAGCCGCCTGGAATCAGCATTCTCGAATTTTTCTAGATAAATAATAAGCTTTATCCATAAAAAAACCCGCGAGCAAGGCGGGTTTTTTATGTGTCAAATGCAGTTTATGCAAAACTTGTTACGCAAAACCTTTGAATTTGTCTTTAAAGCGTGAAACGCGGCCAGCACGATCCATAAGCTTTTGCCCGCCGCCGGTCCAAGCTGGGTGTGAAGACGCATCGATATCCAATACCAATGTATCACCTTCTTTGCCATATGTAGAACGGGTCATATATTCTGTACCATCAGTCATAACCACTTTGATTTGGTGGTAGTCTGGGTGTGTATCTTTTTTCATTTTATTTTCCTGTGTAAATCACGGGTTAAAGCGTTTGTGGTCCCCCGCGAAGGCGGGTGTATAGCCATAGAATTTTAGGAAATCAAGGAATTTTAGTAAATCAAGGGAATTTAGCAAACCTAAGGTTTTTAGAACATCAGGCAGCTGTTGGCGGCAGTTTCACCAATTTTTTTGCAGATGATGCGCCAACCGAATGACGATGAGCTTCAATTGTTTGCATGTGGCTTGTTTGGTGCTCTATGTAAACAGACTGTGCGCCTGATTTAAAGTGCTCAGAATCCTGTTGGAGCGCATCAACGATGAAATCAAATGCAGCCCGCACCCGCGCGCTTTTCTTGAGATCTTCATGGGCTACAACCCACAAATCTTCTTCTCTGCTTAGCTCTGGCAAAACGCGAACCAGACCCATTTCTTGCGCATAGGATGCATAACCAACCATGCCTATACCATAACCCGCCAGAACGGCGTTAAAATGTGCCATAAGATTATTGGTTTTAAATACAGTACGCGGTATGGGAACAGTATTACCTTGCGTATCCAATGGCCAAAATGTTTGTGTCCCGATATTAAGCCGGACAGCATCGTGATTTAGCAAATCATCTGGGCTTGTTGGCATGCCTCTCTCTTCTAGATAATCCCGCGATGCATAAAGCCCAAAGCCAAAACTTGTAACACGACGACCAATAAGACTGTTTTGCGTGCCCGGCCCCATCCAGCGCAGGGCAATATCTGCTTCACGTTGCGCCAGATTAGCCGCACGAAAATCAATGTTCACATCCACTACGATATCCGGGTTATCCTTGCGGAATTTTTGCATGATTGCCGGAAGCCATAAATCACCAAGACCCTCTGAAGCCGTTATCAATACGGGCCCTACCAAAGAGTGTTCCAATGTCGCTGATGTACGTGTGATGGCATCAGCCTCAGCTTCCATGCGCCTGATATGATCCAATACCAAATAGCCAAATTCGGTCGGAACAAGCCTGCCGTCTTCTTTGGTCAATAGCGGTACACCAAAACGTGCCTCAAGTGCTTTCATGCGCCGCCCTACGGTAGGCTGGCTAATATTGAGCTGCACCCCAGCAGCCGTCAGGCTACCCGTTTCGGCTACTGCAAGGAAAATCGGATAATCAGACCAGTTGTTCATACATATTTGTATAACACACCTGCAATTTACGTCAATTGTATTCTTATTCGTATTACCTAAATGTAATCATGTTCACTAACACAGGAGTTTACAATGAACATTTCCTCCCCCCAAACTACAATTCGTACCCTTTTGGTTGCAGCTATCGCGACCACATTAACCGCCTCTGTCATCATTGGCATGTCAGGGACTGCGTCTGCTGGCGAAACGGCCATTGCGGACACTGCGCCGCGTTTCACCGTTGAACAGTCAGGAAAACGCGCCGTTAAGCAAGGCGTCCTTGCTTATAATAAAGGCGATTACTCCAAAGCAGCTGCTTTTAACCGCAATGCTTTGCACCAGGGCCTTAAAACCAAACACATGACAGTTGTGTATAGCAATCAGTGCGCAACATTAGGCACACAGGGTCTTTATGACCTTGCCCTTGCTGCCTGTGACAAAGCGTTGGAATTGACACCTAGCAATTGGCAAGCCTTATCAAACCGCGCCGCCGCGAATTGGCTAAATGGTGATAAAATCCAAGCGAAAATTGACATTAAATCTGCGAAAGCCATTGATAGCACTGCAGATGTTGTTACCTATAACATCAATGTTTTTGGCTAAATTACCTAATTATAGTAAGGTGCGCAATTATTGCGCACCTTACAATTTCAAGATCATTTGACTTCGGTACGTTTTTTCTAGCATACTCACTGTAAAGGAGAAACTTTTGCCCACAAAGATTGATTTATACTGGTCGTTTCGTTCACCATATTCATATCTGGCTGTAAAGCCGACTATGAAGCTTAGGGACGAATGGGACATAGACATAAATGTCAAAATTGTTCTGCCATTAGCTCTGCGCAAACCCGAGTTTTTTGAAAGCCGTGGCCCTGAGTGGATGGGCTATTTGTTTCGCGACATTATCAGACTTGCAGAAATGAGTGGGCAGGCATTATCTATGCCACAACCCGATCCAGTGATTACCGATCCCGCTACGGGAACTTTCGCGCAAGATCAACCGCTGGTCTGGCGACTTTCACGCTTGGGAATTTGTGCAAATGAAGCTGGGCGTGGGCTAGAATTTTTATACGAAGTTGGCTCCCTCGTGTGGAGCGGGAAAAAATGGTTGGAAGACGGCAGACTAGACGCTGCAATGTCCCGCTCAGGTTTGGACTTAAAGACGCTCGAAACGCAAATGGATACGAAACGCGTTGATGCGCGCATTCACGAACACGACACAGATCTGCGCTCTGCTGGCCATTGGGGCGTACCAACATATGTAATAGACGGCGAACCGTTTTTTGGACAAGACCGTATAGATGCCCTCGCATGGCGGCTTGGGAAACTGGGTGTTACCCGCCTAAAATAGATACTTTCTTTACACCTAAGGTCAGGCTCTGAACCTAAATATTTGGGAGCCCGAGCGCACCTGGATTTATCAAGCCATTTGGGTCCATTTGCGTTTTCACGGCATTTAGCAAAGACAAGGTATGCGAATTTAAAGCCTGTTGATAGGAATATGTCTTGCCGATTTGCAAATGAGCCGCACGGTACTCAGCCATTAAACCCTTAAGTTTGTTGCGCAAATCATCGACTGCGGCACGAGCATCAGGATTTTCTGAAAAACCTTTTATTTTGCGCAAATGTCCCGCTTCGACTTTGCGGCGATGAATATCCATTAACCCATCCGGCCAGAAAAACACTGGTTCTATGACCATTGCACTGGCACCAACACTGGTAAACAAATAACCGGTTCCAATATCAAATTTGTCGCATACGGCTTTGTGCTTCGCGAACAATGCCGTGATTGCATCCATCAAAGAAATGGCGACCGAATGCGGGACGACAGCATGGACGGGTGCCCAACGCTCACCCGATGGGCCGATCATGGAATTAGGCGGGTTAAAAGGATTGGCCACCACAAGTAACGGTATTGCATTTTCGATCTCGCAACCCCCTGCATTTGCCATAATAGATTTAACGGTTTCGATATCAGATTTTGCCGCAGCAAGATGATGATTTTCGGCCGTAATGTGCACGGAATACGGTACATTTTTCATAAACCCGCGCCCGGCAGTTGCAAGCTTTGCCCCGGTTTTAAGGGCACCCATGACGGACCCGCTCGCTTTTAGGGCTCCGCCCAATGCCTTTACATCCTTAGCTAGGCTTTCGCGTTTCATGCGCTGTGTTTGCAAAAACGGATCAAAGCCAAAGCATTCGCAGGCCAAACCGCGCCGTGAAACTTCACTCATGGCCGCAAGCAAGTCTGTATAATTTTCGAAACTAAATGAAGTATGGGCTTTGTATTTTGGTGCGCGGATCAAGCGCAGTGTAATTTCTGCTTTTATCCCGAGCGCACCACAGTCCCCCGTAAACAGTCCCGTCATATCAGGACCAAAATGACGAAAAAAACCAGACCCAGTTTCGACAATATCGCCATTTGCAGCGACCACTTTAAGTCCCGTAACGCTGTCTGCGGATATTCCGTAAAGACCTGAACCAAAAAAAATAGAGTTTTGACTAACTGACCCACCAACCGTTGCATAAAGCCCCGAAAGTGTGCCCCAAAACGGGGTACGCAAACCTGTGCCTTGTAAAGCCTTGTGTAAATTCGCCCACGTACAGCCAGCCTCTACCGTCACAAACATATCTTGTGTATTTATTTCAAGCACCCTGTGCATCCGCGATGTATCAATGCTGATGGATTTTTTGGTGCTCGGAAGGTAGCCACCCGTATAGGAAAGACCCCCGCCGCGCGGAAATAATGCAAAACCGTTTTGGGTTGCCAGTTTCACAATCATGGCCAATTCTTTGCTGTTTGCCGGACTTAATACGGCCACACTGACATATTCGCCGCAGCTATAAACGTCTTGTGAAAAATATGCACACTCACGCGCATACGTAACGACATGCTTGCTTCCAACGGCAGCATCTAATTGTTTTCTGAGTGCTTTATCCATAACCATCCCTAATAGTTCAAGTTTACGGTTTAAAGCAAGCATGTACAAACAGAATGATTTTTCTCATTGTTCTAAATGCGATTTAAAAATATGGTTAGAATTATGGAGACATCTACTACATTATTAGGGCCAAGTTATATGGCACTGGCCTTGCAAAGCGAAGTACAGGCCATTAACGCCTGCAAAGGGCGCGAAGATGCGCGGCGTCTTATGTTCGCAACAATAGACAAATTATCAATTGAAATCCGCTCTAGTAAAATGTTTATTGGACAAGATCTCAAGCTGTTAGTCTTGCCTGAGTATTTCATGACCAGTTACCCTGCTGGCGAAACCATACCCGAATGGGCCGCTAAAGCCTGTATAGAAATTGACGGGCCAGAATATGATGCCTTAGGTAAAATTGCCCAGGACAACAACTTGTATTTAGCTGGGAATGCCTATGAGCTAGACCCGCATTTTGAAGGCCTGTATTTTCAAACCTGTTTTATAATTGCTCCAAATGGCGATACGGTTTTAAGGTACCGCCGCCTTAATTCCATGTTTGCACCAACGCCCCATGATGTTTGGGATAAATATCTTGATGTGTACGGTATGGACGGTGTGTTTCCAGTTGTGGATACAGACATTGGCCGGCTGGCTTCTCTTGCTTCTGAGGAAATATTATATCCTGAAATTGCCCGCGCATTGGTCGTGCGCGGTGCTGAGATTATTGTCCATCCTACGGGAGAAATGGGCAATATATCCGAGACGCCAAAGGCAATTTGCCGCAAAGCCAGAGCCGTAGAAAATATGGCTTATGTGGTATCTGCCAATTGCGGCGGCATTGCGGGTCACGCTATGCCAGCCCAAGCAACAGATGGATGCTCTTCTATTGTTGATTACCAAGGCCGCACATTGGTTGCATCCGGCTGGGGTCAAACCATGACCGCCCACGCAACGCTCGATCTAAATGCGCTGCGTAAATTTCGCCGGCGTCCCGGCATGGGTAATTTGCTGGCCCGACAACGGTTTGAATTATTCGCTGAAACATACGGGCAGTATGAAAGCCAAACAGCTAATTCCATGTTAGACAAAAACGGCAATATACAAATTCCTGAGCGCAAACATTTTGTAAAGGCGCAAGCCAAATCCATACAAAGTTTAACAGATAAGGGCAGTATCTAGACTTCGGAATTATGCAAGCTGCGACCATATTATTTAAGCTGAGCCCATATTATTTAAGCAGAGCCCATATTATTTAAGCTGAGCCCAAGGATTTTTTGCAAAATAACTGTGCTCAAATTCTTTAATCTTATTCATATATTCCATTGTAAGGTCAATCGCATCTAGCCCCTGCACCAACATATGTTTATGCGGCGCACTTATCTTGAAATCAATGCCGTTGATGGTCTGTCCATTAAGGTCAACATTGATATTTCCATCTATTTTTGCCAATTTGGCAATGCCCCACTTTGATAGTTTAATGGGCAAAACACCGTTGGCGATACAGTTGTTGTAAAAAATATCGCCGAAACTTTCTGCTACGATTACACGAAAGCCATATTCAAAAAGAGCCCAGACGGCTTGCTCTCGCGATGATCCGCAGCCAAAATTTGCACCAGATAATAATACTTGCACATCTTTATACTGCGGCCAGTTTAATAAAAAATCAGAATTTATTTCCCGCCCGTTTTCATAACGCCAACCGGCAAAAAGTCCGTTTGCCAGTCCGGTTTTTGTGACACCTTTTATTTCCCGCGACGGGATAATTGCGTCTGTATCTACATTATCACGCAAGAGCGGCAATGCTTTCGCACGTACTGTTTCAAAAGGCTGTCTTTGGGGTCTATCCATGGATTTTTCCCAAATGCTGCGCTGCGCAAATATGCCCCATGACGGCAGATGCAGCCACCGTAGCTGGACTTGCAAGATGCGTACGCGCACCTACACCTTGGCGTCCTTCAAAATTTCGGTTGGTCGTTGAGATGACCCGCTTTGCCATGCCAAAACCTTCACCACCTGCATAAAAACACATTGAGCAACCACTTTCTCGCCATTCAAAACCGGCATTTTTAAAAATAATATCTAGCCCTTCTGCTTCTGCGGCGCGTTTTACGGCGCTGGAACCCGGCACACAAAGGGCGCGAATATTATCGTGTATACGCCGCCCTTTAAGCACAGATGCAGCGGCGCGCAAATCTGATAAACGTGCATTGGTGCATGAGCCTATAAATGCGGCGTCAATTGTTAAATTTGTAATTTTTTGGTCGGCTACAATTCCCATATAGGCCAAAGATTTCTTATCCTCACTGCTCGTAGGCTTCGGAATAACCTCATTAATAAAAATAGATTGCCCAGGGCTCGTCCCCCAACTAACGCTTGGTTCAATTGTTCCAACATTTATTTTTATGGTCTTGTCAAATTTTGCATTTGGATCTGTAATGAGTTGTTTCCAGAACTCTAACGCCGTATCCCACATGTCGTTTTTTGGCGCATAAGGTCTGTTTTTAAGCCAAGTATAGGTTTTTTCATCAGGGGCGACCATACCGGTAAAAGCCCCGAACTCCACAGCCATATTACACAATGTCATCCGCGCTTCCATATCCAACGCCCGCACCGTAGCGCCAGCAAATTCAATGGCATAGCCGCGCCCGCCTGCGGTTCCGTATTTACGTATCAAGTGTAAAATCATATCCTTGGCCGTCACACCTGCTTGTAAAATGCCGTCGAAATGCACCAACATAGATTTGGGTTTGGTCAAACGAAGGGTCGATGTAGCCATAGCATGCTCTGCTCCTGTTGACCCTATTCCGAAGGCCAAAGCCCCGAACGCCCCTTGGGTACATGTATGACTATCCGGACAGACAATTGTTAAGCCTGGTAAGACAATACCTTGTTCTGGCGAGATAACATGAACTATGCCCTGGCGTTCGTCGTTTAAATCGAACAAAGTTATGCCTGCGTCTTTGGCGGCACGGCGGGTTATGGTGATAAAGTTTTCACCGCCTGGCATAACCGTCTTATCGCTTCGACCTGGGCGCGTATCAACAATATGGTCCATAGTCGCAAATACGTGTGTAGGGCAGCGAACCTTGCGCTCAGCCTTTGCCATATTCACCAGGGCTATCCCACCCGTGCGCTCGTGCAAAAAAATGCGGTCAATATAAAGCAAGTCTTCCCCGCCGTCCAAAGCGCAAACTTTATGGGCTTGCCATAATTTATCAAAAAGCGTTTGCTCTCCCATAACCAGATTATATTTTCACGATAGTTTTACCAAAATTTCCGCCCGCCATTAAACGACAAAATGCTTCCGGTGCATGCGCCAAACCCTCGGTGACATCTTCGACAAATTTTATTTGGCCCGAATTTATCCAATTTGTGGCTTTATCCAAAAATGCGGTCTGTTTATCAAAATGATCATATACCACCAGACCTTTAACGGTGGCACGGGCGCGAATTATAGTTCCAGGATTAGGTCCAGGTGGAGGACTATCCGTATTATATTGCGCCATTAAACCACATAAAATAACGCGGGCTCCAAGAGCGAGCTGGTTCATGGACGCATCTAAAATATCACCGCCAACATTGTCGAAATAGACATCCACACCATCAGGGCACAAACGTTTAATGGCAAGCGCAGGGTCTTCATTTTTATAATTGAAACACCCGTCAAATCCGGCAACATCGGTAAGCCAATCCATCTTGCGGCTTTGTCCAGCTATGCCTATGACCCGGCATCCCATAATCTTGGCGATTTGCCCAACCATAGAACCCACTGCGCCTGAAGCCGCTGACACCAAGACCGTATCCCCTGCTTTCGGCTGCGCCAAATGCACCAAACCTGCATAGGCGGTTAACCCAGGCATTCCCAAAATACCGAGCGCCAATGAGCGCGGTGATATTCGGGTGTCTATTTTTTGCATGCCCGTACCGTCGCTCATTGAATAGCTCTGCCAACCGCCAAAATGCTTGACAATGTCACCAACCTTAAAATCGGCGTGATAAGACTGCACAATTTCAGACACAGTTTCGCCGCGCATCATATCACCTGGGTGAATTGCACCGGATATATGACGCCCATTGATTTGCCCGCGCGTATATGGGTCTAGGGAAAGAAATTCCGTTTTACACAGAATTTCTCCCTGCTGTGCTGTTGGAACCGTTGTTTCTACCAATTCAAAATCAGAAGGAACAGGAATTGCATCAGGACGGTTTTTCAGTAATATTTTTTGGTTATTTGCCATTAAAATTTACGCCGTTTTCTTATCCCATACGGGTTGTATTGGTGCATCCAAGCCGGTCTCCTTCTTGCAATTTTTGCGCAAGGTTTTGAGATCAGGGCCGTAATTGAACACATCGGTACATATACTATCAGACATATCAGCGCGTAATTTCTCTGTGGCTTTGGCATCGACCGCGCCTGACTTGGAAACAACGACGCCGAAACGTTTGGCACCTTTGTTACTGATCAAGCCTTGCTTTACTTCAAGGCCAACCAGTTCAGGGTCACGCTCCAGCGGGTTACCCCAGCCACCGCCGCCCCATGTATTATAAATCAACAAATCACCTGAATTAACAGTAATGTCATCGCATTTAGAGGGCAGAACTTCTTCTTTTCCGTCCGCACGTACAATCATTTTCCTAGAACGCATACCCGGCGTGCCACCGTTCACACCCCAAGGATAAATAAACCAACGGTCATCATGAATGGCTATAGTGCCTTTTTCCAAGAACCGGTAGTGAATAGAAATACCATTTCCACCTCTGAACAATCCTGCGCCGCCGCTATCTGGAATGCTTTCATAACGTTCTATACGGAGCGGAAAATAGGCCTCTAGGAATTCATTGGGGACATTGGTAAAACCAGGCCAAAGGGAATGTCCATCCGAGCCATCGCCAAATGGGCGCCCCGGAATACCACCAAAACCAATTTGGAACAGTTGGAACCATTCATCATTTTTATCCGTTCCTGAATACATCAAATGCGGACTAGACGAGAATCCAGCCGCAGAAAGAAATTCTGGTGCGCGTTGCCCAAGCAGTGCCCCAAGAACATCAAAAATTCGGCCAAGCGCATGGGTGCGGCACGACAATGCCGCAGGGAATTTTGGTTTAAGCAGCGAACCGTCCGGGATACGCACATCAACCAGATCATAAAACCCATCATTGAACAATATCTGGGGATCAAATACCATAATCATGTAAATTCCGAAAAACATTTTCAGCATATTCTCATTCAGCAAGAAATTGATTGAGCTCTCAGATTGCGGATCGGTACCTTCCCAGTCCAAAATAACTTTGCCGCCTTCTCGCCACATCGTACATTTAATCTTGTAAGGGCCAAAGCCGCGCCCATCGTCGCAAACAAAATCTTCAAACGAGACCGGTTCTTCGCCAATAGACGTTTCGATCAGGTGTGCCATGGCACGTTTGTTGCGGGCCAATAGTTTATCAGTTGCGGAAATATATGTATCCGCACCAAAGCGTTCAATCATCTCGACCACACGGCGTTCTGCCATACGGCAGGCCGCTACAATGGCATTCAAATCAGCGCCTGCCCAATCCGGCATACGGCATTGGTGTAAAACTATTTTTAGAATGTCATCGTTTTTAACACCTTTTTTAAACAGCTTTACGGGCGGAATACGGATACCTTCTTGGAAAATTGAAACGGCATTTGTGGGCAAAGAGCCAGGAACCATGCCGCCAACATCGGTCATATGGCCAAACATTGCACCCCAACCCATCAGCCTGTCGTCAACAAATACAGGCATCATGACCAACCAGTCATTGGCATGAGAAACCGCACCATCACACATATATGGATCAGACAGCCAAATCACATCACCCTCTTCTATTTCGCCGTCATAATTTTGCAAGAAACCTTGTATAAAGGATCCAAACTGGCCAGCCAGCATTAGGCCCGTATGGTCTGCGATCAGTGGAAAAGCGTCACCCTGCTCACGGATACCAGGCGACATCGCAGTACGAAAAAGTGTTGCATCCATTTCCTCGCGCGCATTTTTAAGTGCGTTTTCTATGAGATCTAATGTGATAGGATCAACATCAATGGAATTGAACGCTTTGGTGTTTTTTTGTTTTATTGTAGCAGCCATGATGCCCTCCTATTTCTTTACCGGATTGATGAGAATATTGCCGAATGTATCGATGGTCGCCGCATGATTAGAAAGTATCAATGTGGTTGAATCCATTTCCGTTATGATAGCCGGGCCTTTGATCTTGTCTTTGGCTTTTAATTTGGAACGGTCATAAATGATAGCATCTTGTTCACGGTTATCCATCCAAACCTTACTGGTTTTGATGATGGAAGCCTTGTCGGGTTTCCCATCGCCAATGGGTATCTGACCCGCCGTAACATTTGGTGAAGCGCCTAATACTGTCACCCTTAGATTGACCAACTCAATGGGTAATTCCAAGGCAAAGGTAAACAGCTTTTCATGCTCATCATGCAAATCATCTGCAAGTTTCTTGAGACCTGCGCTTGCAAAATCTTTTTGGTCGATAGGCAGCACAACTTCAAAGCCTTGCCCTTGATACCGTACGCCTGCTTCAAATTGAACCTCATGTTCTGTTACTGGAACACCTTGGGACACCAGTTGATCACTGACTTCTTTGGCCATTTCATCCATTATTTTCTCAAGGTGTTTGCCATCGGCAGTATCAAGCCTTGAAGAAAATGAACGGGCCTTTTCAGCGCGCATTCTTGTCGTCGCATCACCGTAAGCACAGAGCACACCGGGTGCCATCGGAATTATAACAGGCCAGCTGCCGGCCAATTTACCAATAGCATTGGCTTGCAAAGGCCCGCCGCCGCCAAAACCCATCAAGGCAAAATCGCGGCTGTCATAGCCTTGCTGCACCGATACAAGGCGGATAGCGCCAAATATATTCTCATTAACAATATCTATGATACCAGCCGCAGCTTCCATAAGTGAAATACCCAGTGCATCAGCAACGACTTGCACCGATTTTTTTGCCGCTTCTACATCCAATTTCATTTCACCACCGAGCAAAGCATCTGGCAAATAACCTAGTACAACATTAGCATCGGTCACAGTTGCCCCCTCGCCGCCATTGCCGTAACAGGCAGGCCCAGGTGTCGCACCAGCGCTTTCTGGCCCCACCCGAAGCGCCTGTGTCAGTTCTGGTACATGGGCGATAGATCCGCCGCCCGCACCTACGGTTTTTACGTCCAAAGATGATGTACGCACCGTTAAATCACCGACCTCTGTATCGCGCGTTAAACGAGGTTGCCCATTTTCAATCAGGGATACATCCGTCGATGTGCCGCCCATATCAAGAGTTAGAATATTAGAATGACCGGCATTCTTAGCCGCCCAGAGCGCACCCGTCACACCACCAGCAGGGCCAGACATCAGAAAGGCCACAGGGTAATCTTCGGCTTGTTCCGATGACATCAAACCGCCGTCCGAGCGCAGTAAATTTATCTGACCGTTCATATTTTGGGCCCGTAATTCATTGCGTAGGTTTTGCACATATTGAGCAACTGTTGGCCGCACGGCAGAATTGGCAACAGTTGTCAATGCCCGCTCATATTCTTGCTTCTCTGGTAAAATATCACTGGATATAGAAACGGGAATATCTGGCATTTCGCGTTTCACCAACGCCTCTATTTCTTTTTCGTGGCTGTTATTTGCAAATGAGTTTAATAGGCAAATTGTCACGGCTTCAACATTTTCTTCCTTGAGACGCTTGATGGCCTTTTTCACATTTTTCTTTTTTATACCCTTAAGCACATTTCCATCGGAATCGAGACGCTCTTTAACCTCAACTGTGGCCTCTAGCGGCGCTAAAATTGGGGGGCGTTGCCAGATAATCCATGCTGCCAAACCACCTGGTACCAATGAACGAGCAATTTGTAACACCTGGCGATAACCATCTGTCACGATCAAACCAACCTTAGCAATTTTATTTTCCAATATGGCATTCGTGGCCACGGTTGTGCCGTGCATAAACAAAGATAAATCTGCTGCTGTAATACCCGCCATTTCGCAAATGCGTTCTGTCCCGTTAATCACAGCTTGCGATGGATCGCTTGGGGTTGAAGGCACCTTTGAGCGATATGTATTGCCCGTAGCTTCTTCTATTAACAAAAGATCTGTAAATGTCCCGCCGACATCAACACCTAATCTATATCCCATGCTCTCACTCCATTATTATTTTTATATTGCGTTATGGTGTTCGGCTTCCCACCGACATTTGTTTCTTGTTTATTGTGTCTTCGCCTATGGTTCAGACGCTAAACGGCTACAATCCATCCTCTGGTCACTTAATTTGGATTTGGAAACCCACCCGCCTGTGCCACTTGTGAGGGCACTAATCGGCCAAGTACAGATTCCAGCCAGTGGGACGTCTCTATCACTTTGTCTAATGACACCCCTGTGTTAATATTTGAACGGCCCAACATATAGACCAGATCATCTGTCGGGATATTACCTGTCGCACGCGGTGCAAAAGGACAACCACCTACACCGCCAATACTGGCGTCTAGCGTTTTTACGCCTGCTTTTAAGGCGGCCATAGCATTTGCCAGCCCCGTCCCGCGTGTGTTGTGCAAATGGGCACGAAGTGGCATGTCGGGCACAGCATCAGACACTGCACCTAATAAATCACGCACTTGCGACGGCACGGCTACACCAATAGAATCAGCTAAGCATAACTCCACGGGTTCAGCCTCAGCCGCCCGCTTGGCAATGTCGACAATCCTTTGTGGGGCAACTTCGCCCTCATAAGGGCAGCCAAATGCACTGGAAATCGTGATTTGTGCTCGCATACCCTCACCTTGTGCACGGTGTGCCATATCCGCCCATTGCCACAAGGTTTCATCGACACTTGCACCTTGGTTTTTTTGGTTGAAGGTTTCAGTAGACACCACGACACATCCGATTTCATCCATGCGCCAGCCCTTGTCGTGCAAGTCTGCCGCACGTTCAAACCCGCGCGTATTTAGAACCATACCCGTATAAATAACGTCAGCTTGATTGGGTAACGCTTTTACCAGTTCGGCTGCATCGGCCATTTGCGGCACCCTTTTAGGGTTTACAAAGCTCGTCACCTCTATGCGTTTCAGCCCGGCAGCAAGGGCCATATTGATTAATTTGAGTTTTTCGGTTGTTGAAACAGGTCTTTTTTCACTTTGCAAACCATCACGTGGTGAGACTTCCAAAATTTCTACCGATTGTGCCATGCGCTCTCATAAATACTGCTGGACATTTTGTAACGGCGAGTGCCATAAAAGGCAAGTTATTATATCATTATATCATTTAGGAATTCGGGCCGATGCGTAAAAAAACAAACACAGAAGCAACAGGCCCTTTGAAAGGCTTGCGCGTCATTGAAATGGGGCAGCTCTTAGCTGGGCCGTTTTGTGGCCAGATGATGGGTGATTTTGGCGCAGAGGTTATTAAAGTTGAGCAACCAAAAATTGGCGACCCCATGCGCGGTTGGGGTCGAGAAAAACCTCATGGCCTGTCATTATGGTGGCCGGTTATTGCTCGAAATAAAAAATCGATTACACTCAATTTACGTGAAAAAGCAGGCTCAGACATCCTGAAAAATTTGGTCGCCACATCAGATATTCTCATCGAAAATTTCCGCCCAGGCACAATGGAAAAATGGGGTCTGGGTTATGATGTCTTGCAAAAAATAAACCCCGGCCTGATTATGGTGCGCGTGTCCGGTTTTGGTCAGGACGGCCCCTATTCATCACGCCCGGGTTACGGCGCTATCGGTGAAGCCATGGGCGGGATGCGTTATGTCGTTGGCGATCCGTCTAACCCACCTTCACGCATGGGCATATCCATTGGCGACCAACTTGCTGCCAGTTTTGCCTGTATGGGCGCTTTGGCTGCTTTACATCACAAAGATAAAACCGGTGAAGGGCAAGTCATAGACAGCGCCATTTATGAGGCCGTCCTAGCAATGATGGAAAGTTTGATTACCGAATATGTTGAAGCTGATTATATTCGAGAGCGGTCGGGAGCTATTCTGCCCAATGTTGCGCCGTCCAATATTTACCCGACCAAAGACGGACAGATGGTGCTGATTGCGGCCAACCAAGATACGGTATTTACACGACTAGCCGCCGCCATGGGACAACCGGACCTCGCCAGCGATGATCGCTATGCCACCCACGGTGCGCGGGGCGAAAACCAAACCGAATTGGATAAGCTGGTTGGTGCGTGGACAAGCACTCTAGACGCTGAAAATTTGATGATAGAGCTTGACAAATTCGGCATTCCCCAAGGTAAAATCTACCGCGCTCCAGACATGCTTGACGACCCGCACTTTAAGGCGCGTGAAGCCATTATCAAAGTCGCCCACCCTCAGTTTAAGAACTTAAAAATGCAAAACGTGGCACCAAAATTCTCTAAAACGCCTGGCAAGGTAAGGTGGACTGGGCCAACTTTAGGCCAGCATAACAACGAAATTTACCGCGAACTATTGGGCATGTCCGAACTGCAAATGCAAACACTAAAAGACGCCAAGATCATCTAAGTCAGGACCTATTAAAATGGTGCGGTTTTTACAAATTGTTATGCAGCTAAAAAGATAAGTTTCTAGATTTATGTAGCAATCCTAAATAATTATAGCTTTTCATAAAATTTATTGCTTAAAATGCTCGCGAAACGGCAATAATCTTAACCTTAATTGGCTGAGCTATAGTTTTTTACAAAATATGGACCAGAATACAAAATTTTTATGATTTCATTTACTTGTAACCATGCGAGTGGCCGTCTAATGTGTGATTAGGTTCATATCTTTGGAGATAAAAATGAAACGAATAAATGCAATCCATTTTACTTTAGCTTCCGCAATTGGCTTAGCAACATTATCGGCTTGCGCGGCGATGCCTGTCGCAAAGGATGAGCCTATTGCCCAACATAAACCGCATTGGGAATATTCAGGTGACCACGGTCCAAAGGACTGGGCAAACCTAGCAGAAGAGTTTTCAACATGCGCGACCGGCAAATCTCAGTCTCCATTTAACATATCAGAAGATATCACGGCGACACTCCCTGCGCTGGGGGTAAATTATCAACCCGTTCCCATGAAGATCATCAATAATGGCCATACAATACAAGCCGATCAATCTGGCGGCGGACAATTAATTGTGGATGGCAAGGCCTATAACTTGTTACAGTTTCACTTCCACACTCCGAGCGAATACAGCATTGATGGGAACACATACCCACTAGAAGCCCATTTGGTGCATGCATCAGAATCCGGTGAATTGGCCGTCATTGGCATCATGTTTAAACAAGGAGCAGCCAATGGGGAGCTGGCAAAAATATGGGCAAATATGCCAACCAGTAAAGGCGAAAATATTGGTAAGGGGCAAATGATAGATGCGAATAAATTGCTTCCGGTGAATAGAACATATTACCGTTTTATGGGTTCGCTGACAACCCCGCCATGTTCAGAGGGCGTAAATTGGCACATGATGCGCCAAACTATGACCGCATCAGCCGCACAAATCGCTGCGTTTAAAGAAATTTACCCAATGAATGCCCGACCACTTCAAGACGAAAACAACAGATTGGTTGTCCTCGGCCAATAGGCGCGGCATTTAAACTTTACAAATAAAATCACCTTTCCTCCACTCGCCGGATACGGACATCATTGTTTAGATGTGCTAGGCTTGGGGCGGCTTTGTGTGTATATAGACACCATGGAAAATTATGTACCTGATTTTGAAATTTGTAATAAAGCCCGCCTGAGCAAGGACGTCGAGTTTGACGGTGTGTTTTTTACGGCTGTAAAAACGACGCGGATTTATTGCCGCCCCGTCTGCCCGGCGCCTGCGCCCAAGACCGCGAATATCAGTTTTATGGCCAGCGCTGCGGCCTGTGAACATGCGGGGTATCGCCCGTGTTTGCGGTGCCGTCCCGAAACCGCACCGTTTTCGCCTGCGTGGAACGGCACTAAGACAACGGTAGAGCGGGCGCTCAGGCTGATAACTGATGGGGCGCTTGACGATACGGATATGGAAAGCTTTGCGGGCAGGCTCGGCCTTGGTGCGCGTCAGCTCTCGCGCCTATTCCAAAAGCATCTCGGCACCACGCCCGGTCAAGCCGCTAGAACCGCGCGAGTGCAAAGAGCAAAGTGTTTGCTCGACGAAACCAACCTACCCATGACCGAAATCGCTTATAAGGCAGGCTTTAAATCCTTACGCCGTTTCAACACCGTTTTTAAAGAAACCTACCGCCGTTCACCCAGTGAGATAAAGCGGCGTTCTTCCACATAAATAAGCTAATTTTTCGAACTTTCCCCCTCTAATTGTATCAAGACACGGCTTTGCCGCTATGCTATTAAAATTACAAACAATAATGGGGACGCGCTTTGAGCACTTTTTTTACGGAGTTAAAGCGGCGTAATATCTTTCGGATTGCCGGGGTGTACGCTGTTGTGGGATGGATATTGATGCAGGTGGTGGCGGTGATGACACCGGCGCTGCACCTGCCCGATTGGGTTGATAGTTTTTTTGCTGTTGCGCTGATTATCGGCTTCCCTGTTGCCATACTTCTCGCATGGGCGTTTGAGATGACACCTGAGGGGGTGAAACGGACGGAGAGCGTTGCAGACGGGGACAGCATTACCGACAAGACCGGTCGCAAACTGGATTTTGCTATACTCGGTGGGCTTGTGCTTGTTGGTGCTTTGATTGTTGGTGGTCTGTTTACGGGGCAAAGAGGCGCGGAGCGTGGCCACGACAGTGTGAGTGCCAAGACAGGCGAGTTTGTCGGCCAATCCATCGCGGTCTTGCCGTTCGAAGATTTTTCTCCCAACAAGGACCAGGCCTATTTCGCTGACGGCATTGCCGAAGAGCTACTTAATGTGCTTGCCCGTGTCGATGGCTTGCGTGTGGCCTCGCGCACATCCGCGTTCTCTTTTAAAGGCCGGGAGGCGAGCATTGCAGAGATTGGCGACGCTTTAAACGTAGCCCATATTCTTGAAGGCAGCGTGCGCAAGGCGGGCGACACATTGCGGATAACCGCACAACTCATAGACACCGCGTCCGATGAGCATTTGTGGTCCGAGACCTATGATCGCCCGCTAACGGCTGAAAACATCTTTGTTATTCAAGACGAGATTTCAAAAGCGATTGTTTTGGAGCTGAACGGCCGCCTCGATTTGCTGCCAGAAACGAGTGACCGCCTGACGCAATCGACAGAAGCGCTCGAGGCCTATCTGAAAGGTAAGGAGTCTTATGTCTCGCGCAATATTGCGGATATAGACACCGGTATTACGGAGCTTATCCGCGCCGTCACGATTGATCCCGAGTTTGCTGTGGCTCACGCCAAATTGGCCCGCGCCTATACCTTGGAGGAGGTCTATGGCGCGTCAGGAAACCTCAACGCCCTTCCGCGCGCTCAAATCCACATTGACCGGGCCGTCGCACTCGCCCCGGATGATTGGGACGTGCTGTCTGAATACGCCTGGTTACTAAGAACACAGATCGGGCTACCTGACGATCAACAGATCGCCATTGATGATGTTGTCGCCGCATTTGACGCTGCAATTGCAGCCAATCCAAATAATGCTGAGGCTCATCGCGGTAGAGGATTTACGCTCTTCAGAGCTGGGCAGAATAAGGCCGCCAAAATTTCGCTGGAACGCGCCAAAGAGCTCAACCCAAGGGATAGCCTCATCCTTCTGAATCTGAGCTTTATTGCACGGGATCAGGGCGATTTGGAAGCCGTAAAGGCGCTCGCTATAGAGGCCCTTCGGATAGCACCGGAGTCTCTACAAAACTGGAGTAGTGTGGGTACGGCCTATAAAAATCTTAGTGATGTTGAAACGGCGCACCGGATTTTCCAATCTTGCCGCGTGGAACAATCATGTACTTCCAATCTCGGAACTCTCTACCTTCAATTAGGCATGGCGGTGGATGGTCTCAACTCTCTTGATGTCTATTCTTTGTTTCTCAAACACTATGTTGCAAGTGAGTTTGACAAGGCCGCGCAAGTGGTCATGACCTCGAGTGAAGTCCCGTTGACCGCGAAGGTCAGTGGTCTAGCGGCCGTCGGGTATATGGATGAGGCTTATGAATTCATTCAAACTAATCCTTTAGCATTCGAACCATTATTACAGGGGGCGGCTTCTGACAGTATTGGGGCGACGTCTATTGAAATCGCTCTACTGGCGACGCTAGCCTATCAGGATGATCCAAGAGCGAGCGATTTTCGGGCGTTGCTCTCCAAGAAATATGAAACTGTTGCGCCTGACAGTCACTCCAATTTGGAGATCTATAGTAACGGCGCGGCGTGGGCGATGCTGGATGGTGATCCAGACCGCGCCATGGTCTGGCTGAACGCGCTCGCCGATCAGGGGAGATCGGTAATAATTTTTCAGGATGCGCTACTCGAGCCCCTAAAACCTCGCGCTGATTATCAGGCCTTTGTCGCACGTATGAATGACTACGCCGCCCGCGACCGCGCATTGATTGAAGCACAACTCGCCAACCCGCCAGATGTCTGGTGGAGCCCAGAAGAGGTTTTGGAAGGTGACAAGCCATGATGTATCGCCGGATGAAATACCAATTTGCCAACACCAAACCAATTTGGACCGAACATGAATAAATTTTTTACAGAACTAAAGCGCAGAAATATCTTTCGGATTGCCGGGGTGTACGCTGTTGTGGGATGGATTTTAATGCAGGTGGTGGCGGTGATGACACCGGCGCTACACCTGCCCGATTGGGTTGATAGTTTTTTTGCAGTGATGCTGATTATTGGGTTTCCCATTGCTGTATTATTAGCATGGGCGTTTGAAATGACGCCAGAGGGCGTAAAACGGACGGAGAGCGTTGCAGACGGGGCTAGCATAGCCGGGCAGACAGGGCGCAAGTTGGATTTTGCGATATTGGCCGGGCTTGTGCTTGTGGGGGTTTTGGTTGTTTGGCAGGGGATGGGTAATGCATCACTCAAAGCTGGCTTTGGCGGCGAAACACAAATCATCCATGCCAGTGATATTAACAACAAATCTGTGGCGGTGTTGCCTTTTGACAACCGCAGCAAGAATGCGGATGACGCTTTTTTTGCTGACGGTGTTCAAGATGGTCTTTTAACGCGGCTTTCTAAAATCTCGGCGCTGGACGTTATTTCGCGTACCTCTGTGATGGGGTATCGGGGTACAGACAAGAAAATCCCTGAAATTGCCCAAGAATTAGGTGTTGCCGTAGTTCTGGAAGGGGCGGTGCAGCGCGCCGGCAAACGGGTGCGGATTACCGTTCAGTTGATTGACGGGGCGACCGACAAGCATTTATGGGCGCAGGATTATGACCGCGAACTCACCACAGATAATCTTTTTGAAATCCAAGCAGAGATCACCCGTATCATTGCCCGCTCTCTAGAAGCGGTGCTGAGCGGGACCGACGAGAGGGTGCTAGAGGCTGCGCCCATTACGCAAAACCTTGCCGCCTATGATGCCTATGTGCGCGGTCGGTTGTTGGCTGACGATTGGGACAATGTAAGTGCGTTACGCGCGGCAATCAAAGAATATGATACGGCCATTGAGATAGACCCAGATTTTGCCGCCGCCTATGCCCGTAAAGCAAATGATTTATTGGCATTGTATTGGTTGTTTACCCACAATCCTGATCTGGTGAGCAGAGCCGAACAAGCGTTACAAAGAGCACAGATACTGGCTCCGGATGCGCCCGAAACCCTAGTCGCACAAGGTTATTACCATTATTACGGCCTGCGCGATTTTACCCGCGCCAATGCCGTCTTTGATCGGGCGATTGCCGTTGCGCCTAGTGACAGCGAAGCCTGGGAGGGGAAAAGTTATGTATTGCGGCGTATGGGCCAATTTGATGCTACAATAGAGGCATTAAAGCACGCCCAACGGCTCAATCCGCAAAAGGCGCAAATCAGTAATGAGTTAGCCCAAACCTATGCAACCATTGGACGGTTTGGCGAAGGACACCGGATGATGGCTCTGGCAAGGGCTAGCAATCCGAGGTTATATTGGACGGTAATAATAAACGCACAAAACTGGAGCATGGAAGGCAAAACGGACGAAGCTTGGCAGGCAATTTCCGCCCCGGTAGACAAATTGTCCCCTGATTATTTTTACAACCGTGCCCGACACGCAACCAATACGCGCAATGCGGCCCGCATAAATGAAGACCTTGAAAGCTGGCCAAAGGCATATCAACAGCCGGAATCATTTCCTGAACTGTTTAGGCTTACAAAGGCGCGGGCGTTGATGGTGCTAGGCCGTGATAAAGAAGCGCAAAAACTGTTGGGCGAAATCAAAGCCCGCCTTGATAACATGCCTGTTCCCTATCCTTCTGGTTGGTCGGCCAATTCTCTTTATTTTCCAGTGGAGCTTCCCGGCCTGATGAGTGATTTAGCGGGCGTACGGTCGGCGGTTTTGGATTTTAAAGCCAGCACCGCACCCGATGCTTGGGCAGAGAGCGAACGTTTTCTAGCTATTGCCCGCGCCTTCGCCAATGCAAGGGACGCGGCCTCTGCATTGGATTATATGGAAAAATTAGCCACGCGGTACGGACCAAGTGTATATTTGGAAATTTCCATATTGCCCGCATTTGACACACTGCGCGACGAACCACGCTACCAAGCACTAAAAACCAATTATGAACTTTGGGCGAAAGACAATCCTCATGAATAAACTATTTTCAGAACTTAAACGAAGAAATATCTTTCGGATTGCGGGCATGTACGCTGTTGTGGGATGGATTTTAATGCAGGTGGCTGCATTATTAGAAAGCTCGCTTAACCTGCCTGCTTGGTTTGACACGGTGATAACCGCCGCACTTCTCATCGGTTTTCCGATTGCCATCTTGTTCGCATGGGCGTTTGAAATGACGCCAGAGGGGGTAAAACGCACCGAAAATGTCGCTGACGGGGACAGTATATCGGGGCAGACGGGACGGAAACTGGACTTTGCTATATTGTTCGGGCTTGTGCTTGTAGCCGCGCTGGTTGTTGGCAATCGGTTACTGCCGCAGAAAACGATTGCGCCAGAAGTGGTTGTTCAAGGGGAAATAGAGCAATTAGGCGAAGTCGTTGAAGATGCCTCAATTGCTGTATTACCGTTCGCAGATTTATCGCCTAATAGTGATCAAGGGTATTTCTCTGACGGGATAGCGGAAGAAATATTGAACGTATTGGTGCGCGTAGACGGTATGAAAGTGGCGTCGCGCACGTCCGCATTTGGATTTAAAGGGCAAGAGGCGTTGGGTATTCCGCTCATTGCTGAAAAACTGAAAGTGCGCCATGTTTTAGAAGGCTCGGTACGTAAGTCCGGCGAGACGGTTCGGATAACCGCGCAACTTATTGATGCCAGCAATGACAAGCATTTATGGTCACAGACCTATGACCGCACATTAACCGCAGAAAACATTTTTGCCATACAAGACGAAATCGCAAATGAAATCGTCAACCAGCTCGGCGTGAAAATCGGCAGCGGACAACAGGCTACTGCAAAGATAAAAGTGGCGGCAGGCACAGAAAATCTAGATGCCTATGAGCTTTTCCTGCGCGCCCATGAAAAATTCGTGACCCGCAAAAACGCTCTTGATACCGTCGCACTTTACGAACGGGCCGTAGAAGCAGACCCCGAATTTGCCCGTGCCTGGGCCGGGCTGGCGGCGGCATATCTGGTCGCAGAGAGTTGGGAAACTGAGGATAAACGTGATTACTTTGCTTTGGCAGGCGAGAGCGCCAAAAAGGCTATCGCCCTTAACCCGGATTTGGGATTGCCTTATGCTGTGTTGGGTCTGTTGGCAGGCATAAATCCTCCCATTGATTATACATGGACATTTGCGCAATTTGACGAAGCCATAAAACGCGACCCCAAAGAAACAACGGCCTGGCTGTGGCGCGGAATAATGTATAATGCCGTTGGGTATTTCGACAAAGCCAAGCAGGATTTTAAGCAATGTCTTGCTATTGACCCGTCTTATGAAAACTGTCGCCATCATATGGCCAGCTCTTTGTTATATACGGGAGACACCAAAGGCGCACTAAAGCTGTTTGAACAAATGCGTTTGAACGGTGCCAGAGCTGGTGGGGGGTATTACGCTAGCTTGTCCTATGCGGCTCAGGGTGATATTTCGACAGTATTAGCTGATATTTTTCATGGATATGCGGCAAATGATAATAGCGATAATACCCCGCTTATCGGCCTTGATTATCGCGCCATAACCGAGCCGGATTTTAACTTTGAGACCGAGCGCACCGCCATCGAGACCGCCTATGAACGCGCCGATGGGAAACCATTGGACTGGACCAGTGATAGGGGGCAAGACTTAGCATTCCAATACAGAAATTATGCCGCCGTGAAAAATCCGCACACTGGAACGCAATTCTGGTGGTTTCCATACCCAGAGGTACTAAAAGCCTCGCCGCACCCTAAACGCTGGATGATTGAGCTTGGCTTGCCCGAGTTTTGGCGTGAAAATGGCTTCCCTGCCCAATGTCGTCCTGTAGGCGATGATGATTTTGAATGTGAATAGAGATGTGAGTAATTATGAATAAATTTTTTACGGAACTAAAACGCAGAAATATCTTTCGGGTAGCCGGGGTGTACGCTGTTGTGGGATGGATATTGATGCAGGTGGTGGCGGTGATGACGCCTGCGCTGCACCTACCTGATTGGGTTGATAGTTTTTTTGCGGTGATGCTGATTATCGGCTTCCCTGTCGCCGTACTACTGGCATGGGCTTTCGAAATGACGCCAGAGGGGGTGAAGCGGACTGAAAATGTCGCAGACGGGGACAGTATATCGGGGCAGACTGGTCGCAAATTGGACTTTGCTATATTGTTCGGGCTTGTGCTTGTAGCCGCGCTGGTTGTTGGCAATCGGTTACTGCCGCAAAAAACGATTGTGCCTGATATTACGGTTCAGGCTGAACCCGCGCAGACAAATGCGAGCAATTTACCCTCCATCGCCGTTCTTCCGTTCGCGGATTTATCGCCCGCCGGTGACCAAGAATATTTCTCGGACGGTATTGCCGAAGAAATCCTCAATGTATTGGTGCGGGTGAAAGGTCTTTCTGTTACGTCTCGCACATCGTCTTTTCAATTTAAAGGCCGCGATATAGGTATTCCTGAAATCGCCAAAAACCTGAATGTTCAACATGTCTTAGAAGGCTCGGTGCGTAAATCCGGCAATACTCTTCGCATTACGGCGCAACTCATCGACACATCCAATGACCGCCATTTATGGTCGGATACATTTGACCGTCCCTTAACGGCGGAAAATATCTTCGAGGTACAAGACGAAATCGCCCAAGCCATTGTTGATGCGCTGGGGGAAAGTATTGAAGTTCTTGCCAAGACCGAAGTGGTCGTGGCAGTGGCCACTGATAACCTCACGGCTTATGAGTTATTCCTCCAAGCTCGTCCCATGTATCAGGCACGCAATGACCTTGATAAGGCGGACGCTCTGTTGATCCGTGCCCTAGAAGAAGACCCGCAATATGCGCAGGCCTGGGAAATGCGGGCGGCCTTACAGGGGTTAATGGTTGATTATGGGTATGCATCGACACCGCGCGAAGAGTTCGAGCAAAAGACGGTTGAATATGCTAAGCGTGCCCTGGCCATAAATGCCGATAGCGCAACTGCCCTTGCCGCAATTGCAAGATTGCAAGCTGATGCTGCGTTTGATGTGGCCGTACGCGGTGATTTTGCTGCCATCCTTGCTGGCTATGATCGGGCTTTGGCGATTAATCCCCATGATGGGTCGGCGCTGAACTGGCGCGGCCTTAGCTTAGCGAGTTTGGGATATTTAGACGCTGCACTTGCTGATTTTACCCGCTGCGTTGAGTATGAACCTTATTATATTCCCTGCGTCGGCAACCAACTGATTACACTCGGCAGTTTGGGGCGGGACGCAGAGGCCGTAGCGGTATATAAGGCCGGCTTGCGAAATGGTTCGGTAATGATATATTTTCCGCCGATAGGGCCGTTTTCACGCCAAGGGGAGGAGATAGCCTTACTATCGGCGTTTAATACGGAAAACATGCTGTTCGGCTGGCATCGACACGGTGAATTATATGACGCCCTGCGACAGCCCGAAACAGAGCAACGTGAGCTGGCAGCGGACATGATCAATTCCCAAAAAAATCGTGGTGTTAACAGTCAGGACATGAGTTTGTTTTTGGCGACACTTTTGGGTGACCACAGCCGTGTGTTGGTTCATGCACGATTATGGGACGCTTCTTTTAAAAAATATCGCCAGTCGGATAATTTCAAGCTGGGGATAGAAAAATCCGGTATTCTTGATTATTGGCGCGAACATGGTTTCCCGCCCCAATGCCGTCCACTGCCAAATAAGGACTTTGAGTGTGATTGATTATGAATAATTTATTTACCGAACTAAAACGCAGAAATATATTTCGGGTTGCGGGCATGTATGCCGTTGTCGGCTGGATACTCATTCAGGTTGCTGTGGCGCTTGAAAGCTCAATGAAATTACCGGACTGGTTTGACAGTATGGTTGTATCATTGATTATGATTGGCTTCCCCATAGCCATATTGCTGGCGTGGGCGTTCGAGATGACGCCGGAGGGTATGAAACGCACGGAGAGCGTTGCGGACGGGGACAGTATTTCGGGACAGACAGGGCGCAAACTGGATTTTGCTATACTCGGCGGGCTCGTGCTTGTTGCGGTGTTGGTGGTTGGTAGCAGATTTATACCGCATGATATGGCTGCGCCTGATGCGGCAGATGTGCCGGAAGTGCCAGAAGTAATTGCGCAGGCGGAACCAGTAGAACCAGAGATAACAGACGAAAAACCTTCTATCGCGGTGATGCCGTTTGAGGATTTCTCGGCCGGTAAAGACCAAGAATATTTCGCCAGTGGTATCTCCGAAGAATTGCTCAATGTGTTGGCGCGTATAGACGGGCTTAAGGTATCCTCGCGCACATCGTCATTCGCCTTTAAAGAGCGCGAAGCCAGCACCGGAGAGATTGCCGAAGCGCTGGGTGTCAAACATATATTGGAAGGCTCTATCCGCAAATCCGGCGCGACATTACGCATTACGGCGCAGCTTATCGATACGTCAAATGACCAACATATGTGGTCGGAAACTTATGACAGACCACTGACGGCAGAAAACTTGTTCGCCGTGCAAGACGAAATCGCCGCCGCTATTGTCGCGGAGCTTAAGGGACGGCTTTCTATAGGTGAAACTGACACCGCAGACCGAACCGCGTCTCTAGAGGCATATGAGCTTTATATCCGCGCCAGAGACCAAGCGCAAAAACGTCTGCCGGATACATTAAATGCCGCCGTCGAAGGATATAAACAGGTCATCGCACTCGACCCCGAATTTGCCCCCGCCTATGCTGGCTTAGGGGTCGCATATTTGCTGATGGAAGAATACACAACTATGTTAGAAGAAGAGAGCATCCGGTTAGCTAAACCATTTGTCGACCGCGCACTAGAGCTAGCGCCAAATTCTGCGGAGGCCTTGACCGCCGCCGCGTCGCTGGCTCTACAAGAAAGTAAAATACAAGCCGCTCTTGATTTCACCAATAGGGCAATTGCCGCCAACCCCAATTATGTACTGGCCTATCACCGTCAAGGGTTGACCCTCGGTAGTTTGGGGCAGACTGAGCAAGCCTTGGCTATCTTTCAAAAAGCCTTGCAATTAGATCCGCTTTCTGCCGTGTTATTGGGCAATGTTGGTGCCTACCAAGAAAGGGTTGGAGATATTGCGGCAGCAAGAGCAACACATGAAAAAAACATCAAATATAATCCCAATAGTACGCATGGATATTCGATGCTGGGCAGGATAAAACATAATGATGGCGATTATATTGGCGCGCACACTTTGCTTAAGGATGCACAAGCAATTAACCCTGAAAGTACAACCGCACTTTCACAGCTTTTGCAGATTTACGGTGATGTCGGATTGTTTGAACTCGCAGAGCCATTGACACAAACGCCAGAAGATAAAGGTGTTTTATACGTCCTAAGTGGGGACCTGGAAGCGGCTCGGAAAATTGTTGCGGAAAACCCAGACACAGCAAGGTACGCCGCGTATTTATTGGGCGACGCTGCGGCGGCTTATCCCGGAATGCGTAAATTTACCAATCAAGCCAATTTGCTCGCATCACCAGTAAACTCAAATTTTGCCAGTTTTATGGCGGCCATGGCTATGGTTTTCCAAGATCAATCTGATCCGGACGGTCAAATTCTGTTGGCTAAATTGGACGCTTATTTTTCCGGGAAAACACCAGCAGATTTTACTAACGACGAATTTTTGTTTAGTGCAGGCCTGCTTGCTGTTGCTAATGGTCAAGCAGAACAGGTACTGCCGTGGTTTGAGCGTATGGCTGATTTGGGGTTTGCATGGGCAGGGGTTGAAAACGTAAAATTTCCAGGGACGAGCGAATTACGCCAATACCCAAAATGGCTAGAGATTGAAAAACGCCTCAACGAAAACGCCGCCAAACACCGCGCCCTCATAGAGGCACAACTCGCTAACCCCAAACCGAATTGGATCACAAATGAATAATTTATTTTCAGAGCTAAAACGCAGAAATATCTTCCGTGTCGCGGGCGTATATGCAGTAGTCGGTTGGTTGTTAGCGCAAATTGCTGCTCTGGCCGCCAATAGTTTTGGGGCACCAGATTGGGTCATGAAAATGATTATAGTGGTCCTAGCGCTTGGCTTCCCCATAGCCATATTATTGGCGTGGGCGTTTGAGATGACGCCGGAAGGTATGAAGCGCACGGAGAGCGTTGCGGACGGGGACAGTATTTCGGGGCAGACAGGGCGCAAACTGGATTTTGCTATACTCGGCGGGCTTGTCATTGTGGGGGCGTTGGTGGTTGGCTCTCGGTTACTTCCGCAGAAAAACACCATACCCAAGACAGTTGTAGAAGCACAAACAGACGAAAAACCTTCTATCGCGGTGATGCCGTTTGAGGATTTTTCGGCCGGTAAAGACCAAGAATATTTTGCCAGTGGTATCTCCGAAGAATTGCTCAATGTGTTGGCGCGTATAGACGGGCTTAAGGTATCCTCGCGCACATCATCATTCGCCTTTAAAGAGCGCGAAGCCAGCACCGGGGAAATCGCCGAAGCGCTGGGCGTCAAACATATATTGGAAGGCTCTATCCGCAAATCCGGCGCGACATTACGCATTACGGCGCAGCTTATCGACACGTCAAATGACCAACATATGTGGTCCGAGACCTATGACAGGCCACTGACCGCAGAAAACTTGTTCGCCGTGCAAGACGAAATCGCCGCCGCCATTGTCGCGGAACTTAAGGGCAAATTATCCCTCGCCCCCGCCAATGAAAACCCGCGCACCAATTCGCTGCAAGCTTATGAACTTTACCTGCGCGCCCGCCAGCAAATGAACAAGCGCAAGCCGGAACCAATGGCGGCTGCGGTAAAAGGATTTAAGCACGTCATAGCCATCGACCCTGCATTCGCGCCGGCCTATTCCGGCCTCGCGGATACTTATCTGCTTATGAGCGGCTATACGGATATGCAAGAAGACGAGAGCATACTTCTTGCCAAACCCAATGTAGAGCGCGCCTTGCAACTGGCCCCAAATTCCGCAGAAAGCCTAACTTCCGCCTCTTTCTTCGCAAATAGAAATAATGAAAATGATAAAGGAGTAGCCTTTGCCGACCGCGCCATAGCGGCCAACCCGAATTATGCGGACGCCTATTTGCGCAAACACAATGCAACCGTCAATTCGGGTGACAGCCAAGAGGTCTTGGTAAATTTACAAAAAGCACAGACGCTTGACCCACTTTCCGCCGTTATACTTTCCAATGTTAGCTATGCTCAATTACAAATAGGCGACAGAGTAGCGGCCAAGAAAACGGCGCGTGATAATGTGCGTTGGAACCCCGATAGTCCCTTTGGTTTGCAGAATTTGGCTGAGCTATCGTTTGATGACGGTGATATTGCGGATGCCCACAGCCTCTTTATGGATGCATTGGCGCTTAACCCTGAAAACAGTTTTTCACAAAACAATCTTGCTAATGCGTATTTTGCTGTCGGCATGTACGATGAGGTACCTACGGCGTCACGCCAGCCCGGTGATATTGCGCTTGTTTTATTTTTGAACGGGCAAAAGGCGGAAGCCTTAAAACTGGTTAGCAAGTATCCAGATAATCTGGGCGCGAGCTCTGCTTTATTTATGAGCGGAGATGTAAAGGGCGCCTATCCTGCATTTCGTAAAGTTGTCGCAGACAACAAAATATTGCAGGGCAATGTAATACCGTATAACGCCATCTTTTATGGTTATTTTGCTTATATATTCAAAGAAAACGGCGACGCGGATGCGGACATATTAGTGGATAAATTGGAAAACTATTTTAGCGGGGCTAAGACGGCGAATGACTACACTTTGAGAAATGATTTGCACGCTGGCATATTATTGCAATTGGTCAAAGACGACACAGACGCGGCATATGAGTGGATTGACCGCTCTTTGGATTTGGGATTTGCAGGCGAGCGTTTCTTTAGGACCCCGATTTTTGATAATTTGCGCGGTACCCCGGAATTTGCCAAACGCGAAACACGTATGAAACAAAACGCCGCCAAGCGCCGCGCCCTCATAGAGGCGCAACTGGCTAACCCCAAACCGAATTGGGTGAAGGTGGGGCCATGACCCTTAATGACATATACCTAGTTTCGCAGGTCGTTGCCGTGGCGGCGCTCGTCCCGTCCGTGCTTTATCTGGCCGTGCAGGTGCGCCAAAACACCCTACAAGCCCGGGCTAATGCCGCCTATCAATTTCTAGAAGCCACGGGCAGCATCAATGCGGTGCCCATTGGTAATAAACAGACGGCGGGCGTGATACGGCGCGGGCTTGAAGATATATCCGCATTAGACCCGGACGAAAGATTGCAATTTTCCTGGTTTGTCGGCCAGCATTTTACCACCCACGGCACCGTATATGCGCTTTACCGCAACAAGACTTTGCCAGAGAGCCAGTGGCACCCAATTAAAAAAGACATCTTAACGCTCATGACCACAAATGGTGGCCGCACGGTTTGGGATGGTTTCGCCGCCAAAGGCCTTTCACCCGATTTTGTTGCCTATGTGGAAAGCCTGCTAGAGAGCGGCGAGGGCAGTTATTCACTGGATGAAATGTTGGGTGTGAAGGAGGAGGCACAATAATGATATTACGCCGCGTTATAAAACATGTCAGAAACCAGGAATGGACGGCTGTGTTTCTGGACTTTGTCATTGTGGTCGCGGGTATATTGCTCGCGTTTCAGATCACCAATTGGAGTGAGGGGCGCAGTGATGCCGTGCGGGAACAAGAAACACTAAATGCTATTCTCGAAGATTTGAAAGCGGATAGAGGCAACCTTATAGATGGTCTAGAGATGGCGCAGGTGAACATTAATGCATCGAATTACGCCCTGACGAAGGCCGGATTCGATCGCCTTGACGGATTGGTTTTGCCGGTCACAAACCGAAATCTTACTGGTGGCTCGAAGATCAATATTCCGAAGCCTCAATCCATACCAGAGACGCAAAAATCCCAATTGTGGAAGTTGATTACCATTCACTATTACCCAGTCCAAAGCGACGCGGCTTGGGGTGCTCTCATGGCAGCAGGGAATCTGAATATTATCAAGAATAAAGATTTGGGTCGTGATCTACAACGATATACACTTTTGTGGGCGTCTTTGGAAGGTTCTAACAAAACAACATATCGTTCTCTGCGCAATCAAACCGTTTTTACAGGTCAAGAGTTTGGTCTCAGTCCCTTTTCTCATATTCCAGAAAAAGACCTAATAGCAGATTTGCAGGAAAATCCAAAACTGGTCAGTGCCATGCGCACCCTGCTTGAGTTTACAGTTCTGCACCTTCAGCAGATAGAGAGGGTGGACGAAGCGGCAGTGGAACTCATTGAACAGATAGAAAGAGAAATCAAGTAATGCTACTACGTTCCTTGACAAAACACGTAAAAGACCAAAACTGGTTCGCTGTTGGGCTTGATTTCCTGATCGTGGTGGTCGGCGTGTATATCGGGGTTTGGGTCAGCGGCTACCAGGAACGTGCATCATTACATGCCAAGCAGGCACAGGTTGTCGAGACATTGCGTTTGGATATGGAGAAAATCCAAGAAGTTGACACAGATTTTGCACTGCAAATGCGCCAAGGGCTTGCAGAGTGGGACGAAAAAAGAGCGAGCGGTGTAATCATACCGCCCTATTTCCTCCGTATTCCTGGTTCTGATACGGCACCGCAAAATGTCTGGTCTTCGCTTCCGCCCAACCAATTGACGGAAATGTTTGCACCCGATTTGTTGTACGATCTCGGGTTTTACTATTCCGAACTTGCTGGTGTCGGGCGAAAATATCTGAGATATGTTGTTTTTGTTGAGGACGAAATCTTGCCGGGCCTTAAACGAGATCCAAGCTATTTTTACCGCGAAGACAGATTGCCCCTTAAACCCGAATTTGAAGCCAATATGGACAGGCTCCAAGACTGGATAGACGAAAATGCCCGCCTAAGAGCTTGGTCGGCTTGTTTGACCATACGGCTGGAAACACCGATGGTATCCGGAAAATCATGTACGCCCGATCTGACCGCACCCGTTATCACTAACCCTGATATTAAACCTGAAACAACGAAGGAAACCCCATGATTTTTCGCCGTGTTAAAGCTCATATTGCCAAGGAAGACTGGTTCGCGGTCTTATTTTGTAGCGAATATTATACACGCAACATACAGGGTGGTAATATTTAGCACCTTATGTTATATTCTGGGGAAATATGTAGAGATAGCTTACATAGGATGATTGTTATGCCCGCCTTAAATACTAAAAGTGTAGCCCTGACGGCCCATTGGGGCAATTGGATTGATGATCTTGTCAAGAGCGGCGAATATCAAAGTGCGAGCGAAGTGGTGCGCGATGGTTTGCGTGCATTACGAGATGGGCATGACCGTAAAGCGGCGGAACTTGCTGAAATACGTACGCGTATTGGTATATCCTTGGATGAAGCTGATAATGGAAATTTTGCCCAAGGCTCTGGCGAAGATGCCGTGCGGCGCGCCTTTAAATCCGCGAGCGGTAAAAAAATCTCGTGAAACCTTGGCGATTAACGCCTCGTACTGAGCAAAGCTTGGTTGATATTTTCGTCTGGACAATAGAAAATTTTGGTGAGCGCCAGGCGCTTGCTTACCAAGACGGGTTGATAGAAAGCATCAACAGGATTGCGGCTGGCAAGCCTCCTTATGCTCGGCCGTGTGCACGTCTGATGCCGAAACAGGAGGGCCAAATACAATCAAGTGTTGAGGCCTTGACATATTATCGGGAGGGCGGGCATTACATTATTATGCGCGATACAGACAACTTACTCGAAGTGCTAGAGTTTTTCCATCAAAACTCTAACCTTCCCTACCATTTTGAAAGGCTGGATACCCCATGATTTTTCGCCGTGTTAAAGCTCATATTGCTAAGGAAGACTGGTTCGCGGTCTTTATAGATTTTATCATTGTTGTATTTGGTGTGTTCATAGGCATTCAGGTCGCGAATTGGAATGACAGTCGCACGGCCCGCGCCGAGACCGACCGCACGCTTGAGATTCTCGTTCCTAACATCGAAAATTTTACAGGTAGCGCCGAAGATTTCAAAGCCTATTACGCGGTCACAAAAGCTTATGGCAAAACGGCGCTTTCGGGTTGGGCGAATGATGATGCTGTACCCGATAGCGCATTTCTAGTTGCTGCCTACCAGGCAAGTCAAATCATCGGATCGGTCGCTGAGGCTGGAATTTATGCTGAACTCATTGGCGCGGAGAATATTCGCAATATCCGAGACCTCGACCTCCAACGACGGCTTCAGAGTTATATTACCAACCCGTCCAACGTCTCACGGGAGGAAGAACTCGACACGCCGTATCGGCAAAATGTGCGGCGCGCAATTCCATTCGCCATTCAGGAAAAAATTCGCGCAAAATGCGGTGATCAGCGTGACGACCCCTTGGGCGCTCTCACGCTCCCTGTAGAATGCGACATCGACTTCCCCGAGGAGGTTGCTCGCACTGCGGCTGCCGACCTCAGGGCGCGGACCGATTTGCGCGATGATTTACAATGGCACATGGCCAGCGTGCAAAGCCTTCTGTCTTCCCTTGACACTGAGCTTGACCGAAATGAGGCGCTCGTTGCTGCAATAAAGGCGTATCTTCAATGATCCTGCGCCGCATCACAAAGCACGTGCGTGACCAGAATTGGTTCGCGGTCGTCCTCGATTTCTTCATCGTCGTCGTGGGTATCCTTATCGCGTTTCAAATCACGAATTGGAGTGAGGCACGGGGCGAGCGTCATCGCGAGGCGCAGATATTGCGAGATATCGCAACCGATTTGCAGGGCGACATCTTTTCATATTCCAAAGTCCTGAACTACTCTCTGGACAAAATCAGCGCCCTAAACCACATCCTTGAGAAAACGGATAGTTTACCCGCGTCCAGCGTTGCCGATAGCTACCTTGACGGGGGCAGAGTGTATAGTGAATATCTCGAAGATAGTGATGAATTGCGAGCGCGCGGATTTGCCGAGCGTTTGGAGTTAATCGAGGGGCAGCTTTGGTCCCGTGCCGTTTCTGTTGTCAATGCGCGGCCAAGTACGACCGCCTTTGTCTCTTTAGAAAACTCTGGTGAGCTTGGCTTGCTTCAAAATAGAGACCTTGTGCGGCAGTTGCAGGCATACCGCCAGAAGACCGCAGGTTTGCTAAGAACTCAGGACGTGACCCTCAAGCCCGCAAGAGATCGCGCGAGTGAGACTGGGCATTTATATGGCCTATCGTTGTTCGGCGAAGTTAATGAAGCGGCGCTGATAGAGCTTGTCTCGACAACCCCGTCCTTGACGGCCGTTCTACAAACCCAGCTTGGCTATGGCAAAGTGCATTTCATTAATCTATCCGCGGCAAATGAGCGGGCGGCATTACTCCTCAAACAGATCGAAGATGAACTGGACGAGAAGATAACTCTCAAAACAGACGTCGAGGTCGCACAATGATCATGCGCCGCATTATTATTCTCAAGGAGAGATACGATATGAAATTGTCCATAATAAATACCGCTTTGGTGGCCGTATTCCTGACGGCCTGCCAATCTGTTCCAGTGTATCTCTCCCCTGAGGATCACAGCGAGATAGAACTATCGTCTAAAAATTGGGTTGGGACTTATAATCAAAATGATTGGGAAGGGTTGGCGGCTCTTTTTATGCCAGGTGCAATCATGATGCCGCCCAATGGGCATGTGGTGGAAGGGCGAGATGCCATCGCCAAATGGGAAAAGGTAAACGAAACAGGTTTTCGCATAGCTTTTAAACTTGAAACGATAGAGGGTCGGGGGGAACTGGCCTATGTCCGTGGCCGTTCCTGTGTTTTCATTCCCGATGGGACTGGCGGATATGGTGTTGATGTCGGGAAGTTCCTTGAAGTACGAAAGCAACAATCTAATGGCGATTGGTTGATTGAGGTAGACATCTTTAACTCCAACCTTGGCGCCGGGGCTGACCTCTTAGGGACATGTCCTTTTGCTAATTTACCTGAGGTGCAGTAATGATTCTCCGCCGTATTACACAACACGTAAAAGACCAGAATTGGTTCGCAGTCGGGCTCGACTTTTTCATCGTGGTCGCGGGTATCCTGATTGCGTTCCAGATTACCAATTGGAATGATGTGCGGCTGGAGCGCGCAAAACAGGACGTTTATCTTGAACGTCTGCACAGTGATTTCGGCGGTATCCGCGCCCGCTTGGACATGCATTTGGAACAATATCAGGACGCAATTGAGGGTGCTGATTATGTGCTTTCGCTGATCAACGCAGACAATGCAGATATTACAAAGATAAACGTCGATGATGATCGGCTGCTAAAAAGTGTTGATGCCCTTAACTCCGCTCGAATTCCACCGGGCGCGCCTGCGACCTATAACGAGATGGTATCCGAGGGACAATTGAGCGGTGTGCGCCCAACGCAGTTACGGGACAAATTGGCTGAATATGACCGATTACTCGGCATTGTGCAGGAGATTTCCCGGATCGTCGTCAACCGGTCCTTTCTACAACAACCAATCCTTTATCGTCATGTCGAAATGTTGTCGATTATGGATGCCGGCGATCTTTCCGGTATCGGGTTCGAGCTTATCTCCTATGATTTGGAAGGAATGCGGTCGGACAAAGAGTTTGCCGTCGCTGTCTTATTATTAAGGCAGGATGCAATGAATTCTCTGGGTCAGAGAAGGTTTCAAATGGCGCTGATCGACCAGATCACGGAAATGCTTGAAGCGGAGTTGAACCCATGATCCTGCGCCGCATCACAAAACATGTCAAAGACCAGAACTGGTTCGCGGTGGCGCTCGACTTTTTCATCGTGGTCGCGGGTATCCTGATTGCGTTCCAGATTACCAATTGGAGCGAGGCGCGCAGTGATGCCGTGCGTGAGCAGAAAATCATAGAGCGGTTACATTCAGATTTCGAAGCCCTTGGCCGTGAGGTCGATGAGAGAATTGAATTTATGGAACCGCTCGTCGGCCTTATAGAAGATACCAAACAACTTATTATCAACGATCCGACAGATGCCGATCTTGAGCGCTTGAAAAACTTCTACGAAACTGCGTTCACCCTCCCGAACATATCCGGCCAATCAGACACTTATGAGCAACTCATCTCTAGCGGCGATATGAATTTACTCGCGAATGATCAACTCCTCTCAGAACTCGTTAGGCATGCCTCGTTCACAGACCAATTGCTACATCAAGACCAAGTTATCCGAGAGTGGGCGAGGCCATATATCGCATCCATCGTTCGACTGCGCTCACTGTTGGATGCGCTGCCAATGGACGAAGCTATTACCGAGGCGGGTTCCAAGGCAGATTTCATTGTGGCGATTGGCATGTATGAGAGCCTCTTTGTTGGGCAGTTGGCGGTACAAAAAGCGCACAGAGAGAGTTTTTTTAAAGTTATTGAAATACTTGAACAGGAACAAAGCCCATGATTTTTCGCCGTATCAAAGCTCATATTGCTAAGGAAGACTGGTTCGCGGTTTTCATCGATTTTTGTATTGTCGTTGTCGGTGTATTTGTTGGTTTGCAGGCGCAAAACTGGAGTGAGGGGCAGGGGGAGCGCGCAGAGGAAGTGTATTATCTGAGGGCGTTGGCGGATGATGCCAAGGCCTCAATTGCGGCGGTGTCCGAACAGGTTGTTTTTTTGGAAAAACAGGCAGCGGCGCAAAAACGGCTAGCGCGCTATAGCGATGGCGCAGAGCAAGACCTGACAACGCAGGATCTGGATGCTCTAATTCAAGTTGGTATTTATGAATTATATACGGTCACCCCCCGGCAGGTGACGTTCGAGGAGCTTAAAAACTCCGGCAAATTGCCGCTTCTGAAAACCCCGGCCTTGCGCACTAAATTACAAGAAGTTGATGCGCAAATTGCCGTGATAAAGGAGTGGGAAAATGATGTTTCCCAGATGTTTTATCTGTTCAGCGATCCTTTTTTGATCGGCAATTATGACGTTCGTGGATATGCCGCCATGCCCCCTAACAAAAGCGAAGGAGGTATCGCCGACTGGCTGCCGCCTTTGAAAAACAGGCACGATACGCGCGCCGCGCTACAAAGTCGGCGGTTTCAAAATATCGTGCTGTATCGCGGGAATGCGGGGGCTGGCCTGCTTATACTCACCAAAGAACTGCGTGACAGCTATATTGATATTGATGCGTTGATCGCCGCCCGGCGGGATGCCTTGGGAGAAAAACCATGATCTTACGCCGCGTCATCAAGCATGTCCGTAACCAAGAATGGACCGCTATCGTGCTGGATTTTATCATCGTTGTGGTTGGTGTGTTTGTTGGTTTGCAGGTTTCTAACTGGAATGATGTTCAGAAAGAAAACGCCCTCGCGTCCGATTATTTACGGCGCTTACACAGCGATATGGTTTTGTCTATCGACGCAACGAGTAACACGGAAAAATTTATCCGTAATAACATGAACAACCTTACTTTGGCGCTGGATAGCTTGGAGGCGTGCGAACTGGCAGAAGAAAACCGCGGTGCGTTCGCCAATGGTCTGTTTTATGCAATTGTCCATATACCGGCGACATTTTCCGACGGGACGTTGCAGGAATTACAATCGTCTGGGCGACTTGGTCTTTTGAAAAATCCACAAATACGCGATCTTTTGATAGCGGCTGACCGTGAAATTAAATATCAGGCCAGAGCATGGCCATCCATTCATATACGCGGCCATAATCAATCTGCTTATATAGACCAAATCGTGGTGTTTCGCCAAAATGAGCAAAGGGACAGGTTTGATTATTCAAGCTGGGACGAACTTGACATTGATTTTGACGAGCTATGTCAAGACCGTAAATTCCGTGCCGCCCTTGTCGTCCATGAGCGGCTCGGATATCGCAATTTAGACTGGCTTAAGCGCAACATTGAGAATTTTCGAAAGGTACAAAATGCGCTCGAGGCGGAATTAGGCTTACCGCAAAATGAAGAGGAAACCCCATGATATTACGCCGCGTCATAAAGCATGTAAGAAACCAAGAATGGACGGCGATTTTTATTGATTTTATCATCGTCGTTGTTGGTGTGTTTGCGGGTTTTCAGGTCTCCGAATGGGCAGTTGAACAAAGCCAACGGGCAAGTGAGACCAGCTATTTGGAACGGCTGCACAATGAAGTGGTGCAATTAACGCAAGATAGAGTTCGCTACAATGATTACGTACAAATTAGGCAATTGGACCTAATGGGAGCCGTAGCGGTTTTACAAAACCAAACGGATCGACAAAGCCTCACGGACGGCGAATGTGAAGCGATTATAAAATCCCATATCTATTCAAATCCGACAGCTACGCTGCCAACAATTTCAGAGCTGTTATCAACCGGACGGTTTGATGCTTTGCGGGCAAATGAAGTCCGACTGGCAATCACACAGTTCAACCAATCCGCATTACGTGCTGGGGATTTAATCGAAGCCGTCAACAGAAATATTTTGGCTTTGGGCCGCGAATTTCCACAGCTCATAAAACTTAAAACCACTCCCGACGAAAATACGGAAGCTGGAACCAATATGGTTGCACAATGTGATACCGATGCCATGAAAACCAATCAGCGATTTTTGAACAGTTTTACCGATAACAGAGACCGGTATGGTAATTACGCCGTGTATGCGATTAAGCCCGTGAGCGAAAAATTAAATATGTTGCACGTGGCGTTGGATATAGAACTTGGTATTGCCCATGATGCATTGGATGAAGTTCAATGAGTTTACCAATATACCAGAAACTTAAAACACAAAATTGCATTGGCATTGGAGATGGCAATGACAATGACAATGACAATGACAATGGCAATGACAATGACAATGGCAATGACAATGACAATGGAGATGAAGATGAACCTAAAAACTACCTATAGAGCCTTGGCCGCGGTGATTGGTTGGACGGCACTGGTTGTGCAATACGGCCAAGTTATGGTGAGCGGTGAACATGCAAACCTGCTGGCGGCCTCAATCTATTATTTTGGCTATTTTACGATTTTGACCAATATATTAGTGGCGTTTGCGCTGAGCGCACCGTTATTGTCGCAGCGCACAAAGCTGCATCAGTTCTTCACCAAGCCCGCCGTGCGCGCCGCCATTGCTCTGTATATTATGGTGGTCGCTGTGGTTTACCACACATTACTTCGCCACTTGTGGGAACCGCAAGGCTTGCAACTGGCTACGGATATAGCCTTTCATTCTGTGATGCCCGCGTTGTATCTGATTGATTGGGTTTTCTTCGCGCCCAAGCGCCCCATGCAATATAAGCATATTCCCTATTGGGTGATATTTCCGTTTCTGTACGGTGTTTTTACAATCCTGCGCGGTGCCGTAAGCGGGGTTTATCCTTACCCGTTTCTAAATGTCACAGAACTAGGTATTGGCGGTGTTCTCATTAACATGGCCGGATTTATGGCGCTGTATGCACTCGGCGGTGCGGCCTTTATTGTGCTGGGGCGTAAAATCTCCACACCAAATGAAAAGGTAAAACCATGATCCTACGCCGCGTTATAAAACATGTCAAAAACCAAGAATGGACGGCTATATTCATTGATTTTTTCATTGTTGTCATGGGGATATTTGTTGGTTTGCAGGTAAATGATTGGAACGAGGTGCGCAAAGAGCGGGTTGATGAGGCATATTATTTGGGACGGATACTGGACGATATAGACGAATCTATTGCCCGCAATGAGCGTGTCATTGCGGTTTTGGACGAAAAAGCGAATAACGCCTATTGGGTTGTAGAAAAATTGAGCAGTGGTGAATTAAATGTCCGCGAGCAACAAATTTTTAATGCCCGATTCCTTAGTATCGGCAACTGGGAAACCGGTGATTTTATTGGCTCGACCCTTCAAGAACTGCAATCAAGCGGACGTTTAGGTATCATCAAATCCAAAGCCTTCCGTGCGCAACTAGGTAAGTTTGAACTCTCATTTGCGAGAATAAACCGTACCCAAGATAATATAGCGGATTATTACAAAAAACTAGGGCTACAGATATGGCCAAGATTTGACCGTTCTTCGGGCAAGAATGGTAATATATTGCACACGTCCTTCGAGGGGCTCGCAGAAGATGTCGTGTTGCAACGCTATCTGGAAAGGTTTGCCTTTTTTTATACCGTGCGCCGGGAAGTCGTCGACGAGTTACAAACTGCGCTTGAGATTTTGCGAGAACAAACGGTCTCTGCCATAAATGGAAAGGGAGAAAATCAATGATCCTGCGCCGCGTTATAAAGCATGTCAGAAACCAAGAATGGACGGCTGTATGCATTGATTTTTTCATTGTTGTTGTCGGCGTATTTGTTGGTTTGCAGGTCAGTAATTGGAATGCGGCGCGGGCTACGCAACAAAGCGAACGTGCCTATCTTGTGGCGCTGCGCGGTGAAATTTTAGCCAGTAATTTAATTGTTGAAGAAAACCTTGAGCTGATGAAAATCACAATTGAATCAGGGGAGCGCTCGCTAGCATTCCTGAATGCGGATGAACCTTGTGCGGCGAATTGTTGGCGTTTGTTGGTTGGTTTTTTCCATGCATCCCAAGTGGCGGCGCGGCCAATTAACCTTTCGGTTTTTGAAGAAATGCAAAAGTTAGGCTTGCCAAATTCTGCCGACATTAAAGCTCAAATGAAAATTTATTCCACTGCAACTGGTGCATTTTCAATGACAACACAGAACTTGCCTGAATTTCGCGAACATATTCGCGGGCTAATACCGCCTTCCGCCCAACGCGGGCTTTGGCGAGATTGTCACGATGTTTCAAGCGGTAAAGAGCTTTATATAACAGATTGCGCTCCAAGTATCACCGAGGCAGAGATGCGCACAATTCTTGATAATATCCGCGCCCAACCAGAACTACACCCGCAGTTAACATATTGGATTGGTGCCAACATTTCCAATTTACGGTTACTCGGCAACCAAATCGTTTATGGCGAAACTTTCATTGCTGCAATTGATAAAGAATTGGGAGAAAATCAATGATCCTACGCCGCGTTATAAAACATGTGAAAAACCAGGAATGGACGGCTGTGTTTTTGGATTTTATCATTGTTGTCATGGGGATATTTGTTGGTTTGCAGGTGACCAATTGGAGTGCGTCGCGGTCGGAGCGGTCTTTGGAGCAGGAATATCTGGAGCGGCTTTTGGTTGATGTGGAACTTTCCATTAGCAGGACATCTAACACGCGCGGCTATTTGGTTGATCACAACAAAAAGGCTAAATTGATATTGGATAGTTTATTGGCGTGTGAGTTAGCACCAGAAAACCGCGATGATTTTGCGAACGGGTTAACGCGGGTAGGCAAGGTTGTACCTTCGGCCTATATTTTTGGAACGCTGGATGAAATGCAGTCTGCGGGAAAATTTTCCATCCTGCGTAATTCACAACTCAAGGATAGTTTGAACGCTCTGCGCGTAGAGGCGCAATACGAGAACAGTTTAATTCTGTCCATTGCTGCACGTGTGGGGCCTTCAATGGCCTATATAGATGCTTGGGTTGTGGTGGCCAGCGATATTGAAATGGGCACAAACGCAAATATAGGATGGAGTGATATAGAACTCGATTTTGAAACCCTTTGCGACGACACAAAATTTAGGGGCGCATTGACAATGGTCAGAAGTATTACTTGGTTGTATATTGATTGGAACGACACGGCTCTTGAAAAATTGGCGCATACCAAGGCGCTATTGCAAGCGGAATTGGGGATAGAGGTGGAGACAATTGAAACCAAACAATAGCGCGGCGCGTTGACTTTTGCTTTAAAATGATATATGTGCTATCAAATATATTAATGCAAATGGAGACATAAATGTCCGGCAGTTTACATGTTCGCAACCTTGATGATGATTTAATCCGCCGACTTAAACGCCGAGCTGGGCGTCATGGTCGTTCTGCGGAGGCTGAACATCGTGAGATATTACGTAAAGCTCTGGCTAGTGAAAACGAGATAGATTTTTTAGCGCTGGCAGCTGAATTGCGAGCGCTTACCAAGGGTAGAAAGCATACGCCATCTGAAGAACTGATGCGTGAAGGGCGTGATGCGCGGTGAGCACATCACCTCAATATGTTGTCGACGCCAGCATTGCCATTAAATGGGTTATTGAAGAAATTGGCTCCATTGAAGCACTCGTAATATTGAAACGCGGCGGATTGCTAGCGCCCGAATTAATTGTGTCTGAATGCGCAAATATTTTATGGAAGAAATGGCGCCGCGACGAGCTTAGCAAAGATGAAGCTTTAATGGCCGCACGGCTATTGGAGCAGGCCGAAATGGAACTCGTCCCTTCGCGAACACTCCTTGCCGCTTCAGCGGCTTTGGCCATAGAAATAAACCATCCCGCCTATGATTGTCTATATTTAGCACTCGCCATAGAGCGCGGCGCAAAATTCATCACGGCCGACGATAGATTGATCAGAAAACTGGCGCAGCAAAAATCAAGCCAACTTGCCCAACTCGCAATCCCGTTACAGCGTTAGAAACATCTAAGGATACCTCATGAATTTTTAGCGAAGTTAATGCCTCTTGCTTAAATGTCCAATATAGGCTTTATACGTTTCTTTTATAGGAATTACGGCTTATGGGCCACAAGACATCAGTGGAAGCTTCTAAAGATAGCCAGTCTTACAAGAGCAAACCCGCAAATACTAAGAAACTTTTTATCAAAACATATGGCTGCCAGATGAATGTCTATGACAGTGAACGCATGGCCGATGTGCTCGCGCCTGTAGGCTATGCCCCTGTGGACACGCCTGATGGTGCCGACTTGGTGGTGCTGAATACATGTCATATCCGCGAGAAGGCGGCTGAAAAAGTATATTCAGAGCTCGGGCGTATCCGTAAACTTAAGGAAAAATCAGAAGCCGCAGGCAGGACGATGAAGGTCGCCGTGGCCGGATGTGTGGCGCAAGCTGAGGGCGAAGAAATACTGCGGCGCGCGCCTGTGGTTGATTTGGTGCTTGGCCCGCAAAGCTATCACAAACTGCCCGAAATGATTGCCAAGGTGAGTAGACAGTTTGAAGAACGCTTAGAGACTGATTTTGACACCGAAGAAAAATTTGATTTGATGCCAAGGACCCGCGCGGTTGATGGCCCTACGGCATTCCTGACCATCCAAGAAGGCTGTGATAAATTTTGCACATTTTGTGTAGTGCCCTATACGCGCGGCGCGGAGTTCTCCCGCCCTGTGGACCAGATCGTCGCCGAAGCAAGAGCGCTGGTGGCCCAAGGTGTGCGCGAAATCACTTTGCTGGGCCAAAACGTCAATGCTTTTCACGGTGCGGCACCGAAGCTTGAAGACGACGAAAATTGGGGCCTCGGGCAACTTATCTCGCATTTGTCAAAAATCGGCGGCTTGGACAGGCTGCGTTATACCACATCCCATCCCCGCGATATGGACGACGAGCTAATCGCCGTTCACAAGGACGAGCCAACTTTAATGCCCTATCTGCATTTGCCCCTACAAGCGGGCAGCGACCGGATTCTCAAGGCCATGAACCGTGGTCATACCTACGCCGAGTTCAAAGATTTGGTGGTGAAAATTCGTGCCGCCAAACCTGAGCTGGCTTTGTCCTCTGATTTCATTGTTGGGTTTCCAGGTGAAAGCGAACTGGATTTCAAACGTACCCTAGAAGCGGTCGAGGAGATCGGCTTTGCTTCATCCTTCAGCTTCAAATATTCCCCCCGCCCCGGCACACCCGGTGCGGCACTACCTGGGCAGGTTCCCGAAGATGTGAAATCCGAACGTCTGGCGCGTCTGCAAAAACTTCTGACCCGTCAACAAATTGCCTTTAACAAAAGCCTGATCGGGAAAACTCTGTCAGTTTTGGTTGAAGGCACAAGCCGTGGTGAAAATGAACTGTTTGGCCGTGCACCCTATTTACAAGGTACGCACTTCAAAGGCGATACCAGCTTAATTGGGCAAATAACTTTGGTGAAGATTACGGATGCGGGACAAAATTCGTTACGGGGAGAACTCGTTACCAAGGAGGGCGGGGATGGCTAGGGGAAAAACTGAAGTTATAGAATTTGATAATGTCGATTTGGTGCGCGAACTCACTGGCCCCGGCCATGTTAATTTAGCGCTCATTGAGCAAGCATTTGATGTCTATCTGGAAGCCCCCGGCTCTAGCGTCGTCATTAACGGTAATGCCAAAGCACGTGCCCGTGCGGCAGGTGTGGTCAAAGAGATTTACGAACGTTTGGAAAACGGATGGCCCTGTGCACGAAGCGATGTCGAGGCACTTATCATGGGGCAAGGCGAAGGCAATTTCGCCAAGTCTGACATAGCCCAAGTCATTCCTGTGCCGCGCCGCAAACCCATCGTGCCCAAGACCAAACACCAAGGTGATTTCATCACCGCTATGCGCGACAACACCATCACATTTGGCGTCGGGCCAGCCGGGACGGGGAAAACTTTTCTGGCTACGGCTTACGGCGCGTCTTTGTTGGCGCGGGGGGAGGTCGGTAAATTTATTGCTTGCCGTCCTGCTGTAGAAGCCGGGGAAAAACTCGGATTTTTGCCAGGGGACTTGATGGAGAAAATCGACCCCTATTTACAGCCTATCTATGACGCCTTGCATATGGTGCTGGGTGGTGATGAGGTTGAACGCCGCAAAGCCGCTGGCGAAATTGAGGTTGCGCCTCTAGCTTTTATGCGCGGTCGGACATTGTCCAACGCCTTTGTGGTTATCGACGAAGCCCAAAACGCTACAGTGGCACAAATGAAAATGGCTTTGACACGTCTCGGCGAAGATGCTGCCTATGCCGTAACAGGGGACCCGAGCCAAAGCGATTTGCCGCGCGGTCAGAAATCCGGGCTTTCCCACGCCCTGTCTATTCTTGGTGGTATTGACGATATTTCTATGGTCGAATTTGACGCAGGTGATGTTGTGCGCCATCCATTGGTTGGCAAAATCGTCAAAGCTTATGACAAAGATTCCAGCAAATAAATGACCAATACGTCTAAAGAAAACATCGAAATAGATATTGACATCAAAGACACCCGTTGGGATGTCGTTGGTGATTTGGCCGCATTGGCGCGCACCGCTATTATGGCTGGGCGGGCGCAATATTGCGTGCGCCCGTTCACAGAAATTAGCCTGCTCTTTACGGACAATGCCCAAATTAAAGATTTAAACCGAACCTATCGCGGCAAAGATAGACCGACCAATGTATTGTCATTTCCCACAGACGAGGCGTTGGCTATTTCTGTGCTCGGCGATGTAGTGATGGCTTTTGAGGTAATTGAGGGCGAAGCTCGGGACGGCGGCATCGAGCTAAAAAACCACATCTTTCATTTACTCATCCATGGCTACCTTCATTTGCAAGGACTTGACCACGAGATTGACGATGAAGCTAAAGTCATGGAAGCTCATGAAATAAAAGCGTTGGCAGGCTTGGGAATTAACAATCCTTATGATAGAGATAAATTGTGAGTGAACAAAATTCTGCAAAAAGCTTTTTAAACCGCCTGTTTGGCGGCAACGTTGCGGCGCAAACCGAAAGCGTGCAAGAGCGCAAATCCTTGATGAGTGCGGCGGAAAATTTTCATTCATTAAGGGTCGAGGATGTTATGGTACCTCGCGCCGAAATCATTGCAATTCCTAGTGATTTAAGTTTACAAGAATTGACAGGGTGCTTTCAGGATGCGGGCCATTCGCGCCTACCCGTTTACGGAGAGACTTTGGATGAGCCAACCGGATTTGTGCATGTGAAAGACTTGCTGAATTTCTTGGCACTAGATGCCAAAGGACGGAGCGGCAAAACCTATAAAGACAAAAAGATTATCAATAATATTCTTCGCCCTGCCATATTTGTACCCCAGTCAATGGCAGCGGATGTTCTGCTTAAAAAAATGCAAGTGGGTCGTGTCCACATGGCGATTGTTGTTGATGAATACGGAGGCACGGACGGCTTGGTGACTTTGGAAGATTTAATAGAGCCGATTGTCGGCGATATTGAAGATGAACATGATGATGCAGAACCAGAAATAAATATCCTAAAGGACAAGCAAGGGCAAACATTCTGGGAAGCGGACGCGCGTGTTGACATAGAAGATTTTGAAGTTGTATTCGGGCGGGATATTGCTACCCCTGAGCAAGATGACGAGGTTGATACTTTAGGTGGATTGGTGGTTTCACTGGCGGGCAGGGTCCCAGAGCGCGGCGAAATTATCGCGCATCCTCTTGGGATAGAATTTGAAATCTTGGCAGCCAGCCCCAGGCGCGTAAAACGCTTGCGTTTGCGTCCAACTGTAGATGCGAAAAAAAACACTTAGTGCTTATGTACGAAAATTTTTTCGAGAGGTTATTAAGGGTAAGTGGGTTTAGAGGATTTGCGCTAAATATATTGCTCGGTGCCTTGTCTGTATTAGGCCATGCACCTTTTTATATTTGGCCAATAACACTCCTCTGTTTCGCTTTACTTATGCTGCGTCTCGATAAAACCTGCGGTAATCTTCGCCACCTACGAAGTAGTTTTTTGTCTGGGTTTTCATTCGGGTTTGGCTATTTTTTAGCGGGGTTATACTGGATTGGATCTGCATTTATTGCGCGAGGGCCGGAATTTATTCCCTATATGCCATTTGCAATTTTGGCAATGACAGCAGGCCTGGCCGTGTTTTGGGGGATGGCTGGACTTGTTTATGTGCGGCTTAGTTATATCAGGTCTAACCAATCTGAAAATAAGTCATTATGGAGCGCAGGTATTTTCGCGTCTGTGTTTTTCATAGTAGAGTTTTTACGCGGGCATATTTTCAGTGGGTTTCCGTGGAACCTGCCTGGTTATATATTTGCTGCGGGCCAACCTATTTCGCAAATAGCCTCCATTACAGGCATTTACGGTCTCACGGCGTTGGTGTTTCTTTTGTCAGCGAGTTTGGCACTTGTGATGAAAAACCGTCAGCAATGGCGTCCAGCGGCGTTCTTTAGTGGTGTAGTGTTCCTTTGTTTTGGCTATGGGGCCGTACGCCTTGCTAATGCAGAAAATCGCTTTGTCGAGAATGTCAGCTTGCGTATTGTCCATGCAGATATAAAGCAGCGAGATAAATTTGATCCAAACAAATATGTAAGTACGGCCAACACATATCTTCAATTGTCGCTCAGCGAAGGTTTTGAGAATGCAACGCATATAATTTGGCCAGAGGGCGCCATCCCTGGATTAATGTTTGAAGATAAAGCCCTCATGGCTGCCATAGACACTTTGTTTCGTTCGGGAGACGGTGCCCCACCCATCCTTATTGCCCAAACATTACGGGCGGAAAAAACTGCATTGGCAAACAAGCCAGCCTATTATAATTCAGCCGCTGCGGTAACCTTTAAGGATGGACAGGTTCCTGAAATATCTCCGTTTTACGACAAACAAAAACTGGTCCCATTTGGTGAATTTATACCAGGCAGAGGTGTGCTTGAGCGCGTGGGCTTAAAAACCCTCTCGACGGCATTTGAATCGATGAGCCCAGGAAAAGGCGGCGATAGCCCCACATTGCCAAACTTACCACCTGTCAGCCTACAAATTTGTTATGAAATTATTTTTCCGGGATTTACAAGCCGCTCTGGTCCACACACTGGTCAACGACCAACTTGGATTTTAAATTTATCTAATGATGCTTGGTACGGCAATTCTACAGGGCCACGCCAACATATTAATCAAGCAAGATACAGAGCAATTGAACAAGGAATCCCAGTTGTTCGGTCAACATCGGGGGGTGTATCAGGCGTTATAGACCCGTTTGGACGACAAATAAACCAAATGCATCCTGGTGATCATGGTGTAATTGATGCAAAATTACCCAAACCGCTTGTAAATACAACTTTTAGGTTGTATATTAATTATATCATACTCTTGCTAATTTTAATCCTGCTTATAGTATGTGTAATGGGCAAGCATAAAGAAACCTAACTGCATTATGGCCATTTATGTATTTTGTGAAGCTGTTGGTGTAGTTTTTTGGGGCGCGGACATCTTTCATAGGAAATCAAAAAACAAAGGGATGAAGTAATGAAATCACAGCATGCACCACGGTCACCAAATCCAGTTGACCTTCATGTTGGCACACGTGTTAGACTGCGCCGACAAGTACTAAAAATGAGCCAAGAAAAATTAGGGGATCAACTTGGCGTCACTTTCCAACAAATACAAAAATATGAACGCGGGGCTAACCGTGTGGGCGCTTCGCGTTTATGGCGAATGTCACAGGTTTTAGATGTGCCTGTTAGTTTTTTCTATGACGGACTTGGTAATGAAATGCCTGCCACTTCATTTGGTGAAAACGATCAAACGCCCGTAGTATATGAATTTATTAATTCAACTGACGGTGTCTCCCTTGCTATGGCGGTATCCAAAATCAAAAACAAAGCGGTGCGTCGACAAATCCTAGAGCTCGCGCGTTCTTTAGCGGCAGACGAAGACTAAGGCCAGAAACTAAATAAGGCTCTATAATTTTCTGTATTTTTTGTAGATTTTACAAAATAATGAATTCATAAGCCCTGTACGCGAACTCGTGTGCAGGGTTTATTTTGTGAATGGTGAAGGGTATGGCGAATCTAAAACCAAATAATGGTCAGCGATATCGGCGCTTATGGGGCCGCGCAAAGGGCAAACCTCTGAGCGTATATCAAAGTGGGCTGGTCGAGACGAATTTACCTGCGTTGTGCATTGATGTAAAAAACCCGCTCGCAGGATTAAAAAGCTATGATAACATTCATATGGAGGTCGGATTTGGCGGCGGCGAACATATTTTGCACCGCGCTGCAGAGGCACCCGATACGGCTTTTGTCGGCGTCGAACCTTTCCTCAACGGTATTGCTAAAACGTTAGCAGGTATTGATAGAAGTGGTTTAACCAATATCCGCCTGCACCACGGTGATGTCTGGCATTTTTTGGCGAACCTACCGGATGCCAGCCTAGACCATATCGATATTCTCTACCCCGACCCGTGGCCCAAACCCCGCCACTACAAACGCCGCCTCATTCAAGAAGACTTGATTGGTGAGTTTTTCCGCGTCTTAAAACAAGGCAAAGAGCTCAACTTCGCAAGCGATATACCGTCATACGTGGACTGGGCGTTTGTGCGGATATTCAGACACGGCGGGTTTACTTGGAACGCGCAGAGTTGTGCAGACTGGCAAACACAATACGCAGGCTGGCCGGGGACGCGCTATGAAGCGAAGGCGTATAGGGAAGGCCGAACACCCCATTATTTTCGGTTTGTGCGGGAACTGGGCTAAGGCTTATCGACGAATACCGTCCCATGTTATTCTTGCTCCGGAATTGGCGTATTCAATCACGGCTGGTACGCCGTCCCCAGGTGTCACGGCCATGTAATACGAACCACCATCTGCGTCAGGGCCTGGTTCATATATATCACCGTCGCCCAGGTTAAGCCAATTGGCAGTTACTTCCCAAACTTCTATACTCTCGCCGTTTTCAATTGCCAGCATACGCCGGTCAATCACTTTGGCCTCAATCCAATATATACCAAGGTTAGGAATGATCATAGGCATAGTGGCCGAATATCCTTCAGACAATGGTAGAGCGGCGAGCGTCAAACCTGCAACTTGTCCATCAAACATTGGTAGTGCTTTAGTGCGCGTTTTTCCTTTAGCTTGTGTCCCGTCAGGCATGGTAATGTCTGCAGAAAAATCATCTTGGGTTAAATCGTAGAAAACCTGTTTTGGTGCACCCTCTGGAGGGTTCGCAAACTCCATTGTTAAATTCAAAACTTGTAATGTATCCTTATCAAAAACCCGAGTTTCGGTTTTACGCGCCTTACCACCAACCAGAATAGTCTGCACATGTTGCCAATGCCCACCTTGTAATTGAGTGAGTTTTTCATCGAAAGTGCCAGGTGAAGTCACCCACTTACCGTCTTTCAAAGTGCGTTGAGACCAGCGGGCATTGGCGGGTGATAATTTTGATGTGTCAATTTGTTTTGAACCCACCAAGACCGAATAACACTTAGATGTATAATAGCAATCATCTGTGATATCATATGAATAAGTCTTGGCCGGCGCAGTGGATTTTGGCGTGCTTGATTGGCAAGACGTAAGTAATGCGAGCGCCGATGCGCTAATAAAAATAGTTCTGATGTTCATGTTAATCTCCTCATTGTTTAGGAGATTTTTGGGCGAGTTCCGCCAATAATGGAAATCTTTTAATCTCTATTCGCGCGTGTATCTGTTTTAAATTTAAAAAGGTGTGCTATGTTTGATTGATGAAATTTGATCGTAAAGCCCATACCATTAAACGCGGCAAGCAACAAATTGTGCTGCCCTATAAGACTTGGTGTGTGGCCGCTTATTTATTTGACGCTGCCCCAAAGGTAGTTTCTCGCGCGGAATTGATTGATCAAATATGGGACGGAAACAGCTATGTGGGAGAGAAAGCCCTTAATCAGGCATTGTGGGCAATCCGTACAAGCCTTAAGGATGACGCGCGCGCGCCCATCTATATTCGAACTATTCCGCGCCAAGGGTATCAGTGGATTGGTGATAAAACTCCAGTGATAGTAAATATCCGTAAACGCATTGCTTTTTTTGCAACGCTTGCAGCGACCGTATTGATTGTGGCTAATGCCCAAATCGAGATTAAAGCGACACCGACCAAGCATAATAGCTTAACCCCAACACGCGTTAGCAGTATCATTGGGCACCATGTATTAGCAAATGCAAATAAGATTGAGATAAATTACCCCCAAGGGTGTTTATTGACACTTTTATCAAGCACAAATCAGGATTTCAGCACGCCTGTTTTTTCTGAAAATGGCAATGAATTGGCTTTTCATGTCAATCATGCCGGGCGCTGTAAATTGGTTGTAATTGACCTGAAATCAAAAAAATACCAGAAATACGATGCGTGCCCTAGCAAAACGTTAGCAAACAAGACGGCAATATAAAAATACACATAAACACTGAAAACAAAAGTGCGCTTCGCAGTCGAGAGAGAATTCTGCCTGCGAAGCGCACCAAACGGTTTGCTGGTTAATGGGGGCCAGCTTTGGCATATGCCTAACCGTTATTTGGGTGTATGTTCATCAGCCACGGACATTGACATCAGCCGCGCCACTGTCGCTCGTGCGCAAATGACCAGAAGGGGATTGGATAGTGACATCACTCGCGCCGCTGGCGCGGGCTTCAGCATTTTTTGAACTGCCGTTAAAAATTACGTCACTGGCTCCCGATGCCTTGATGAACAATGTTTCCACATCGCCGCCTGCTATCACCACATCACTACTGCCACTTACGCGAATGGAAAGGTCATTGCCAGTGACAGAATTTATTTCAATATCACCGGCACCACTTGATTCAATGTCTACTGAACCTGAGATATTACCAAGTTCAAGGTCTCCACTTCCCGACACATCAATATTTGCACTGTCTAAGTCCTTGGCGATTACATCTCCTGCGCCTGAAATACTAATGTCTGCAATACCAGCATTTCTGAAGGATACATCACCAGAGCCTGAAACCGTCAAATCGAGCTGACCGTTTACATCAACAAATTTCATATCGCCGCAAGAACTAATATGCAGATGCGCAGAGCCAATCGTGTCGACATCTCCAAAGATAATAGAGTTTTCCACATCAAGATGTACGTTTTGCGGTGCAGAGATTTTCACATGCGGAAATTCTTTTATATCGCGGTAATCAGTTTTATAAAAGCCGGTCCACTTGCCTTTGCCAATCTTGACGCTATCTTTCCTTGTCCTGCAATTATAAGAGCGGATTGATATATTATCATCTAATGTTAGATTGTCGCCGGATCGGTTATGGTTTGCACCATCGGCATCATTGACAGTGATTTTCCCAGTGTTGCTCGTTACAATTTCAACAGTGCCTATAAAATTCTCTATTTTTAGCACAGGGGCGTCCTTGGCAAAGGCTGGGACGGCGAGGCAAACAAAACAGCTCGTGGCTGCTAATGTTGCAATTGAAGTTAGTTTACGCATAGTTGTTCTCTCTATTTGAATTTACCAATGTAACCATAACGACATATGTCGTTATGGTCAATTTTTTTTATCACCCGAAATGAATAAATTAAAACTTAACTTGCAAATTACGGTCATCATTAAGGCTAACAGTTACTCTCAATGATGTGTGCTCTGCGAGGTGGACAGAAATAAAGTTCCCGTAGCCAGCTTCAACGCGCACGGGGCCTGCGGCGAATTCTACACCATTTGGGACGATGCCTGTTACGTCGCTTGTGCCAAGTGCACCTGTTCCTAGGGCACCGATAATAAATAATTTAGTAAACACTTTGTCCTCCTGTTTTCTTTGCGTTTAGTTATTACATTTTGGTTTTTGCGGGCGGATTTAAAGTCCGCCCGCATTGCTTTATTTAACTTTCTAAGTCGCGAAAATCGCGGCGGAGCTGCCATTCACTGGAGGTGATTGACCTCTCTAGGTCCTGCAGGCGTTGTTCCAAGGAGCTAAATTTGCCCCGTACAGTGCGGTAGCTCGCAGTTGGGCGAATTTCAGGTTCACTTGGGCCTTCGCGGTGTCTGCGCCTCGCTCTACGTGCTTGGCGATCTTCACGGCGATAAGGTGCCCGGTTGTCGGATGGTGCAAACATCCAAAGCCCTACATAGATCATGAGGGCGATTGGGCCGGCCATTAAAAGGAAAATAACGGTTAAGACCCGCACTATTACCAGGTCAATACCAGTATAATCACTGATCCCGGAACAAACACCGCCGAGAACGCCGTCTATCTTGTTGCGACGAAAATCCTTGCGTGGTTCACTATATTGATACGCATTATCATCAAAATGATTGGGTTTAGTTTTATATTGTTTGGTCATCAGTATCTCCTACGTTGCGGCTTCTTGAAGTTGAACTGTCTCTCCAGTTTGGCACTTCATCGTCCAATATTCGTTCCAGGACATTGACACGCTGGTCAAGTATATCGGCAATTTTGGACATTTGTTCCAACTCTGCCATTTGGTCTACACTCATATGTCCCATCATTTTTTCTTTGTGTTTGTAGTGGGATTTTAACATCCCGGCTCCGATGCCGCCAACGATGGCGACAATCGGGATCATTAAAGCTAATTCACTCATTCTATTTTCTCTCTCTTAATAGGTTAGACGTTACGAAGTTCGCATTTGGTTGCAGCTATTTATTAGCTGCAACTTTTTTTGCGGGTTTTGCGGTTTTACCAACAGTTTTACCAAGGCTCTTTTTCAAAGAGGCTAACTCAGCTTCTACAGCGTCGTCAGCTTCCAGCGCGGCAAATTGGCTTTCCAAGCTCTGGCCATTACCCAGATCAAAAGCTTCTACATGTGCTTCAAGCTCATCGACTTTTCGCTCCATGCGCTCATAGCGTTGTAATGCATCGTCAACTTTGTTGGTTGTCATGACTTTGCGCATTTTAATTTGATTGGTCGCTGTGCTACCGCGCATCATCAAAGCTTTGTGCTTGGCTTTAGCTTCGTTCAATTTAGCTTGCAGTTTTTCCAAGTCAGAATCAGCTTTGGCAACCGCATCTTTAAGAATTTCGATTTCCTTACGCACAACTTCGGACATTTGCTCGGATTGTTGCTTGGCCTGAACGGCACCACGGGCAAGATCTTCCCGGCCTTTGGTAAGAGCAAGCTCGGCTTTATCTGCCCATTCTTTGGCTCTAGCATCATATTGGTCGGCCTTGCGACCAAGTTCTTTGGTTTCTGCTATATTACGCGCAGCAGAGGTGCGAACCTCTACCAATGTATCTTCCATTTCTTGGATGATTAAGCGTGTAATCTTTTCAGGATTTTCTGCTTTTTCAATCATTGAATTTAAATTGGAATTGATGATGTCACCCATTCTTGAAAAAATTCCCATTGTCGTCTCCTATAGTCGTTATGTTTGAGTTGGGGGTTGGTGGTAAAATTGGAACCGTACCTAAAATATTGTAGCGATAAGATAACCGGCGGCGAAAAATCCCCAGCACTCCAACTTTCGGGTGCTAAGATATTTTATGAAGCGCCAGAACTTTGCTTTAAAGTCCTGGCCATTTCCTATGCGGCTTTCAAAATCAAATTCTTCGTCGGTCATGTTGTTTCCTTTTGAATTAAAAATGGCTTAGATGCCGAAGCCGGACAACCTTACGCCGGATGAACGGTGACGAAACGTTGATGCGCGGCGTCTGGCCCGTAAGTGGCGAACCGGAGCAGATGTGCTCTCGGTAAATGTTGTTTCAGTATCAAGTGTGCGATACGTCATGGTTTCTCTCCTGTTTCTGCCCTAAGGGCGTTTGGGTGGCCTTGGCTTTTAAGGGGGAAGCGCCAAGGCCGGTTAATGTCTTGCCACCCGACTTGGTGTGGCTTGCCGGATTAGAATGACAAGTTTGGGAAAAAAGTCACTATTTTTATAAACCATTGAAAAATAACGATAAACTCGAAATTTAGAGAAAATCAAAAAAATAGAGTAGTGAAAAGAACTAATAAATAGCTATTTACACCATATATAAATAGTAATAAAAGCTAAATATGGCTGATATAACGCAAAAACTTATTGGACAGAGCCCTGCATGGCTTGTTACTCTCGATTCGATTTCCGGCTTGGCGGCGATTGACAAGCCTATATTGGTTGTTGGTGAACACGGTACGGGCAAAACATCTGTTGCAAGGCGTTTACATTTTCTTTCGCCGCGTTGGGAGCAAGTTTGGCAGGCGGTTAATTGCGCCGCCGTAGACGTCTCTACATTAGAAGCCAGGCTGTTTGGTAGCCCGTCAGGTCAGGCTGAGAGCTTACTGGAAGCGGCAGATGGCGGTACGCTCTTTATAGATAATATAGAATTTATGCCGCTTCATGTTCAAGAAAAGCTATTGGGTGTCATAGAGACGGGTACATTCGAAACTATTTCGGGTGATGAAAACGTCTCCGTTGATATCCGTATCTTGTCTGCGAGTGCGGTTGATTTGTATGCAGAGGTCATAGCGGGGCATTTTAGTGCCAACCTTTTGTCTGTATTGGCCTTTGATGTCATTACTTTGCCACCACTTCGTGCACGCAAGCCCGACATAATGCCAATGGCAGAAAAATTTGCACAGAATATGGTTAAATTGCTTGATGAAGAAAGCTTTCCTGGCTTTAGCGCCGAAGTCATAGAGTTTTTGCAAGAATATGAATGGCCTTGCAATGTGCGTGAATTAAAAAGCGTCGTAGAAAGAGCTGTCGGCAGGGCTTGGAATGATGAAGGTGGTTGGGGCACACCGATAACGTCTATTGTTCTAGATCCTTTTGATACGAATTGGCAATTGGCTAAAGGGCGCTCTGCAACAAAGGGCAGTGTCGTTATAAAGGACAGTGTTTCGTTAGAAAACACGGTAAACATAGCCAACGATATAAAAGAAATGAGTTTCGCTGACCGCACCGACGCCTTTGAGTTTTCCTTAATACAAGAGGCTTTGACCCACGGCAAAAATCATCAAGGTAAAGCCTCTAAATACCTAGGGCTAACCTATCACCAATTCAGAGGATTGCTCCGTAAGCACGGATTGAAGAAGTAGGGCCTGACCCTAGGGTCAGGTCCTTAGACATCTAATTCGCTTTCAAACTCCAGCTCTACTGGTCCTGTTAAAATGACGTGGTTATCATTTTCTCGCCATTCTATGTGTAAATCGCCGCCGTCCATAATTATCCGCGCCTGCCGTCCTATACGGTTTTGCCGGTGCGCCGCGACTAAGGCCGCACATGCACCAGTCCCACAGGCCTTGGTGATACCGACACCGCGCTCCCATACCCGTAATCGGATTTCGTTTGGCCCTTGGATTTCGTTTTGTTCAATTTCGTTTTGTTCAAGGATTTCGGCAAAACCAACATTGCACTGCTGTGGGAATAAGGGGTGGAACTCAATCATCGGGCCAATTTTTTCGACCGCCGTACCGTCAGCATCATCAACAAAGAAAACGCAATGTGGGTTACCCATGTTCACAGCACCAGGCCTGGCTAATATTGGTGCGTCTATGGGCCCGACTTTAACATCAACCACATGGGTATCCATATATTCTTTAAGTGGAATATCGTCCCAGGCTAAACCTGGTTCGCCCATATCGACGGCGATTTGAAATTCACTGATACGCTTGGTTTGTAACAATCCGGCATTGGTTTCGAGCCTTATATCGTCTTGGTCGGTTTCATTCATTATAAGCCATGCGATACAACGAGACGCATTGCCGCACGCATCAACTTCGCTTCCATTTGCATTCCATATTTCCATGAAAATATCTGCATTTTGTGACTTAGGGCTGCGCATGACAATGATTTGATCTGCGCCAGATGTGCCCATGGGGCCATTTTTAGCGGCAGTAGCCAGGGCCAATTCTGTGCTCATGACAAAGCCCGGATGGTGACGGGCATCAAACACGCCGAATCGATTGCCCGCGCCGTTCATTATAATAAATTTCATTGGATACAGTTCTTAATAATATCAACATTCACAACATTCACAACATTCACAACATTCATTAATTTTGGTGCCGGGTTGCTTTGATGCGGAAAACTTCATTCCATTGCTTTTCCCCACCGGATGCAAACTCCATCTCCAATTTCCAGTCCCATTCGTTTTCTGTAGGCGGCATGAAAGTTATGCGGCGGTCGGGTGTTTGTTCAGGCGCAACAAAATGCATGACAATATGACCGTTTTCGTCTTCCTTGGCGCGGATATGAGAGAAGCCAGGTGCTGCCGTTGCCGTCCATGCAATATCCCAGTGTTTTTCCTTAGGATCATACATGCGCAAATTTGTACCTACATTGCCGTTATCTGGCATCCAAAAATCCTGTATAGCGACACCATTGCCAACACACATAAAATTCCATTTCGCGCCAGCAGTTTCTTCCCAGGTCGTGCCATCGGTTTTACTAAGCGTCCAAGTTTGGATATCCCAATTACCAATATAGCGGCCAAATTGTTCTATGGGGCCAGTTAAACATCCTTCCGTTTTCACCATGGCCACATTGGCTAATTGTGATTTGGCCGTTGTAGGCTCAGTTTGGTTTTGCGGTGCACAGGCCATAAGGCCCGTTGCCAATAATGTACTGAATAAGGTTTTCATATGGACTCCCCAATAAAGGATTGAATATACTGCAAAGGTAAAACTACACTGCAAAATGCGTTATGTCCACATAGCGAAAGTGCTGTCGTTCCTTGTTCGCAAAGATTACTGATTTTCTGTTGCTGTTGGCAAAAACGTTGCTTGACGACAGGCAAATAGAAGTTTATGTCCCGCAAACTTGTTTTTGGGCCCCGTTATATTGAGCTCGCAAGTAAGAATTGAATAATACTAAAGAACACAAAAGAACACTAAAGGACTTTGTCATGGCACGTCGTTGCGATCTTATGGGTACAGGCCCAATGAGCGGAAATAATGTTTCTCACTCCAAAGTGCGGACAAGGCGCCGTTTCGAGCCAAATTTGTGCAATGTCACGTTGGCTTCTGATATATTAGGTCAGAAATTCAGACTGCGGGTAACCGCAGCTTCTTTGCGTACAGTTGATTTCAAAGGTGGTCTGGATGGTTTCCTTATGGGTACAAAAAACGCAAAATTAACGGACAAAGCCAAGAAAATTAAACGGGCCTTGGTCAAAAAATCTGAAGAAGTCGCGGCAGAAGAAGCTGCTTAGACCTCAGCTTTGTCCCTAGGGTTCTGACCCTAGCTTTGCCCCTAGAGTTCTGACCCTAATCTGCTTTCCAGAATCGTTTTTGCAAAGGCCAATTTGCAGTCAGCGTGCATGTTCAAAAAAATATATGTGAACGACAGGAATGACGGCGCGTGGTTGTCACGCCTATAAAAACTCTTTATATGATTGATAAAGGGAAACTTTATGCACATACTCGGAATTATTATTGCCGTAGCCACAGCTATTTTCTGGGTTAGCCGTGCCGCACGCGGAGTCAATGAAGTGGCGAATGCTGCCAATACTCTGCGTAATATGCCGCGCCGGATGCGGTTTAAAAACAAAGCTAGCAAGCGCGGATTAGATTTAATTGATCACCCGATGGAAGCTGCAACCATTCTTATGGTGAGTGTGGCAAAATTATCAAATTATGCCAATGCGCATGAGGGGTTGATTAGCGGTGCTTCGACCAGTCGAATAATCGCAACACTTAAATCATATATGAAAATATCGGCGGTTGAGGCTGATGAACTTTTAACACAAATGCGCTGGGCGGTGAAAGGTTTGACCCAGCCTGATACGGTGTTGGCGCCTATGACAAATGTATTGTCAAAGGCTATTAACCGGGCGGAGGCGGATGATTTGTCTGATATGCTCAGGAAAATATCCCACGCAGATGGAGAGCCAAATGATGCGCAGCGCACATTTATTGCACGTGTCCGCGAACGATTAGGACTAGGCGTATGATGAAGAGTATAAAACTTTGGCCGCTTGGATTATGTATCTTTTTATTTGGCTGTAATAATACGACAGTCCAACTCCCTGGAGCCATATCCAATAACGCGGTGGCATTTCACGCCCCAACACAAATGGTTTATAGTTTTGCAGGGCTCGGTGCTGGCAAAACTTGGCAAGACGTTACCGCGACGGCCTACGCGTGTGATTTACAGCAGAAAACTTGTTCAACAATCCCAGCTTTGCCAGACGGTGTTGGGCGTCTGGCAGCAACGGCACAAACCGTCGGGGATATGATCTATGTACTCGGCGGTTATACCGTAGCCGACGATGGCTCTGAAGTGTCAATGCCCGAGGTTTGGGCTTATGACGTTAAATCACAAACCTATAGCCGCAAAGCCGATATGCCTGTCCCTGTTGATGATAGCGTGTCTGTGGTTTTCCAAGACCGTTATCTCTATCTCGTCTCTGGCTGGCATAAGGATGACAATGTTGTAAATGTGCAAATATACGACACAAAGGAAGATATTTGGCAACCGGCAACAGATTGGCCAGGTGTACCCGTTTTTGGCCATGCTGGCGGTATTGTCGGTGATGTCATGGTAGTTTGCGACGGTGTGCAGATCATTGCGCCTAAAACTTCGGGCGCACGGCGCACGTTTGAGGATATAAATGCCTGTTGGCGTGGTGATATTGACCAAGAACATCCAACCGATATATCCTGGCGAAGATTGCCGCAATTACCAGGGAAAGGAAATTACCGCATGGCGGCAACCGGATGGCCTGATGCCAATACGATCATATTTGCCGGCGGTTCTAATAATCCATATAATTACAACGGTATTGGTTATGACACAGTACCGAGCGTGCCAAGCCGCCATGTGTGGGGTTATGATATTAAGGCAGATAAATATGTTGTATTTGATGATAAAGAGATTGCAACAATGGATCATCGGGCACTTGTGCATTTGCACGGCGTAAAGTTCCTGACGATTGGGGGTATGGGGGCGGGGCAAACCGTGCTTAAGGATCTCAATTTCTTTGAGGTGAAACCCTAAGTTTTAGTCTCGTTGAGGCGAGATCATATTCAATAGGCCGCGCGCCGTATTTTGGTCAAACTTAAAGCGGAATTTAAGATAAGCCCCTTTTTGGCTGTACTCTGCAGCAGAGAAGTCCCTGTCTGTATACCCTTCGACATTATACCCTAGGCTTAGCCATACATTGTCTACGGGCGATATACCAATAGATGGCCCATAGGCATAGCTAAGTGTTTTAGAGCTCTCACCGTACAATACAGAGCCGTTCAGGCCAACATCTATGCGTTTGGCTATGTCAAAACGTGTTTCTGCGCCGACTAGGTGAGAAAACCCACTATTGGTTGTGCCCTCAAATGTAGTTTTTGCATGTTTGACGCCGTAATGTCCTGCAACCTGCCAGCGCTCATTTATCATGGTGTTTGCGGTAAGATTGTTAGCAATCTTGGTGGTTTTTGAACCAGATATGTTGTCATCATGGCTAATATCAAACCGGTTTAGAATGACAAGTTCATCACTATTTCTAGGCCGCCAAGCCGTACCAATACGACCATCAATGCGTGAAGATTTTCCAGAGTTATTACCTGTGGACGATGCTGGGTTGGTTGGTGTTAATGTGTCCTGGTTTCTGAAATTTGCGCGCACGGCACCTGCAAATGATAATTTCTCGGACACTTCCCGTGCGGCAGCTACACTGGCGATAACAGTGTCTGAGCTCACGGCATCACGAACCTCAAGGCGCGTGGATAAACTGGTATTGCTGTTACGAAAGCCAAGCCCTGCATAACCAGCAAAATAAGTTTCGTTGGTTTCCAGTGCTGATACGGCAGCATCTGGAGCCACTTGCTCAACGGTCCCGCTACCCCTGAAAATGTGTCGATTGGTAAGACCAAATGAAGTGCTCCATGTAGGTGTTAACTGGATTTGTTGATCTAGCCCAATTGTTGCGCCTAAACGTTTACCGCTGTCAGACGTAATCATATCGGAACCAACAGAAACTTCTGTTCCTGCCCAAGGCCTATAATTAATCCCAACAGATGTATTTTGTCCTTTGCCATACGTACCGCCTATAATATCGTGGCTTATTCTGACATTGGCCTTATCAGTAACAGTTTTTTCCAGGGATAAACGTGTGCGGCGCGGAAAATCGCCAACACTGCCTTTATCGCTGAGTGGTTGTTCATGGCTTGCTTGGACGGATATGCCGAGTTTGGGGTAAGCATATCGTGCACTTATAAGAGCAAGAATGGATTCTTTGTCTGTTCCCGTAACGATTTTATCTTTGACGGAACGAATACCAACAGACCCTGAAAGTTTCTCACTTTCCTGATTGACACTTATTTCAGAAAGGATACGGGAATTTCCGGTACCTAAATTATCTTCTTTATACAAATTCGCAACAATGTTCCGTGAACCACGTCGCCCTGTTTGTTCGACGATAAATTCATCAAATTTGTAGTCTATATTCGTCCCATAACGTCTAATGTCACTTGTGGCGGTGCTGCGCTGTTTTAAACCATACCCCGCTTCTTCAGAGCGCACATAGGCACTGACATTAAGCTTTTCACTTGTATGGTTGATCTCGGCTAAAAAAGCATTTGCAGATTTATAATCATCACCAGAGGTTTGTTTTGAACGGCTCGTGGCAATTTCGCCGCGTAATTCCGTACCTGAGCCTAATCTGGCGATAATTTCCCCGCCAATCATATCAGATTTGCCGCCCGCCCCATTGCCATTACCGCCCTCATGTACAAAGGTAGAGCCAATTTGGACGCGTCCTTGCAAGATTTGCTTTTGTACGCGCCCACCATAAGATATATTGCGTTCGGAATCGCTTGATGTTTCGTAATCAACCACAATCACTTTCGGATTAAAACCACTGTCCGACACATCAACGGGCAAACGAAAAATAATTTCCCCCGTTAAATTATCTAGCGTGTAGTCCAGATGTCGTAACAATACGCGGCTTTCCAAAACTACATCTGCACGTACGCGATCACGCGTTTCAATCGTAACGGTTTCTGAATTGGCTAAAACTGATGTATTCGATAAAGAATATGGCCCGCTTGTCCCATTTGCGGCGATTTCATCTTTGGCGAAGCCTTGATTGGTTTCAGCGCCGTACCCGGTAAGCTGAAAGTTTTCACCTAGATATTCAGATTTAATTCCTGATAAATGACGGTTGTAGCGGGTTAATTTACCTTCGGTAATATTCGTATTAAAATCACCAAACATAGCATAGAAGCTTTTTTTCTCGATTTTAATATAAACCGGATAACGACTAGCCGCTTCTATAAGATTATAGGAACGGTCACCGTATAATGTATAATAAGCATTGGGGTCTATTTCGGTCCGAAAGTCTTTATCGCGGTTACCGCGCCGTTTGTCTGTGTCAACCGCGAGCGTTAACATCCAATCGCCTTTGACAAGACCTTTGGCAAAAAATGCAACCCGCCCATCAGAATTTAAATCATCCGCCGCGCCGGCCACCAATGCGACAGATTTGTTTTTTAGGCTATTATAAGCAAGGCTGCCTTCCGCAAGTCCGACAATTATCCAGTCCCGTTTTTCAGGTTCCAAATACATAAACAGCTCAAGTTTACGACCATTATCCAAAGTAACAACAATCGTGACTTTGCCCGTTTGCAAGGTCGGTTCCAATTCTATGCGTGCTATGCCATCATTGCCAGCAACTATATCTGCCCGTGCAGAATAAGGCGAAAGTAGATCTTCGTCGCCTTCAAGTCGCGCTTTGCTTTTGAGCCTATACGGGGCGGGGATATCAATTTGGGCAATACGTCCCGCGTGGACAGGCCGACCAGATTCGTCTTCCAGCCTTACTGCCAAGATAGGCGCAGTACGCCCATCTGCGACCAATACCGATTGGTCAGGCAGCGCAATAGCTCTGGCAATATTTTTGACAAAATAAATGTTTTGCAAGAGGCTTTCTTCAACTGTGCCCGATGGGCCTTTTACAAGTGCCTTAAACTCGTTTTCACCTTCAAGTATATCGACGCCGCGCCAACGGCTCATCATCGCACTTCGAGCCGTATTACTATCACGTGCCTCAAAATTGGCTTGTGGGACCTTATTGCCATTGAGCATGAGCGTGATCTTTTGATTTGGTCCATGCTTGATTCCAATATTGACAGAAGGCGTGGACGGCGTACGCACGGGACCAGGGTAAACCCATTCAAGCTTAGGGGTTTGCACCTCAAGCCATTTTTCGCCGTAGGATTTATATTCGGTTCTATCGTTAAAAATTTTGTCCTCTTTGGCAGCATTAACAGTTCCATTGTTTTTTAGGTAAAAATTGGCACGCCAAATGCCACCGCCTTGGATTTCAATAAATTTCGAATATGGTTTTCCCGCATAACGTGTACTTTCTTCGCAAATCATCACTTCAAAGCCGTCCGGCAAGGTTTCTTCATCAATTTGGACCACATGAGTGCCGGTTTTGACGCCGCTAAAATTATATAAACCGTCGCTATCGCTTATGGCATATGCGCCTGTTTCCATGTAGAGGCGCACGCCCTTTACACCGTCACCGTTAGATATTTTTCTCGACCAGTCATCTTCGCCGGTGCATGCGTTTTCTGCAATGCGGCCTATTAAGGTGCTGGTTGTGCGCAGCAAATCTTCTCTTAGGGTGATGTGAGCCCGCGCAATATTGGATATATTATTGCCATTGCCGTCCAGGGCGACAACGGAATTTATGGCCTCGTTATTGCCAGAACTTATCCCCGCACCCGCGCCTGCACCAATTTCTAGGATGTAGGTAATAGTGAATATCTCACCTGTTCTCAAAATGCCTGGTCGGTAAGTCAGATTTCGACCATTATTAGAAATAACGGGATCGGAAATGGCCGTATTGTCAAGCCTGCTTGAACCTTCAACATATTTAAAGCCTAGCGGCATTGTATCGACCATAATGACTGGCGAACCAGCATTTCCACGGTTTTCTATTGTGATTGTATAGGGTATGAAGTCACCGATATCACCTGATTGTAGTTCAGAGGACTTAGCGATGACAAAATCTGTCTCGGCATCTAACGGAATATCAAAATTGAGTGGACCCGATCCGTTTAAAGTGAAATTTAGGCCGTAGGAAGCATCATTTTCAATCACAAATGGTGCATTTATTAAACCAGTGAAGTCCCCAGCACTTAAGGCAGATGCAAAACTAAAGCCTTCTGGAGGTTCGACGCGCACATAATATTCACCCAATGGAGCCAACGGAAAACGAAATTCACCGGGCCTAATGTCATAAACTAAACCGCTGGCATCCGTTGTATTTTGGCCTGATAAAACAGTATGAGGATAAATTGAGACACCATCTATTCCAAATACATCCGCAGGTTGATTTGTTGCGGCGTTCATCAACGTAACACGGGCATTATTTACATAATCTCCCGTAATAGCATTAAAAACACGGCCATATGGGTCAACTAAGGCAGTATCGATAGATATTTCTGTACTATCAAAACTATCAATATAAGTTGCCGTTAAAGTTGTATCTTGGGGTGTGGTCAGGGTTTGGTCATTAATCGGTGTAGGATCTCGGCTAGAAGGTACCCAAGCCCAAAACTCTCCAGAGTTTTGCCCCGATTCGTATAATTTAAGACATATTTCATCGCCGTCAGACGTTGTAATTGTAATTATGACGGTTTCTATCCTGTTTGGGTCACCGTTTTGTCCAATATCGCGAACGCGAACAAATATGAGCTCGCCACTGAAATATGTTTGCGCCGGAATCAATGGAATAGGTGCACTAATGTCGATCAATTTACCCGCCGTTCGCTCTGGTGGCGGCATTGCCAAAAACGAGCTTAGTAAATGCGTGTCAGTAGCAAAATCAGATCCATTAATTTGAACATGAATTGCATCGGGCGCATTTGGGGAGTATCTAAAAAAATCTATAGTGGAGTCTGTGCGCGCTGCCTCAATGATAAACGCGGCGGGGTTTGTAAGCAAGTTTGTGTACTCACCGTCAGGGTCTTCATACCCGACGGATGCAACATTGGTAACCGTTTGCCCAAGCGTTGTGGCATAGACCAAACTACTTTTGAAAGCAGTAAACCCAATTGCCACAAACAGCAGGCATCTTACCCAAGATAAGACCCACCTATTCACCATTCTTGTCCTACATTTCGCCCGTGTCACCAAACGGGTTACGTTTGGCGCCGAACTTTTATGAAATGTTTCTTGTTGTTTTCTGCGGCAATAAATCGCCGCAGATTGTTGAAAATTTATAGACTTTAGTGCATAAAAACTACACTAAAGCGTTGATTTTATTGCACTATAGCCCTGATTGTTACTGTCCCAGTGGATCCAGCCGTTAATGTTGCACCGGTTAAACTAATCGTACACACGCCGCCCGTGCAAACCGTATTGGTTGCAGGTTGTGTGAAAGTACCGCCAGTAAATCCGCTTGATGCAGCGTTAATAAACTCAAGCTCATCTGCAAGAACGTCAGATATTGCCAGACTGGTTGCAGATGCTGTTGCACCGGTATTGGTTGTTGTAATTACATATTCAACACATGCACCAGGTATAGAATACTGATCACCAACACCAGGTGTTCCAGGTATTGTTGTGCAGCCAGAACCATCTTGCGTAAAGACGGTGACAGTTTTGCTTGCTGTTAAATCAGCCGAGGCAACTACATAAGTACCAGTTGCAGAATGATCACCGGCATTAGCGGCTTCATTTGCTGTGCCAGAACCGTCAGCCAAAACGTTTTCGGCAGCGCCAGTGAGTGTATTTCCGCCTATATCGGCAGTAACGGCTGCGCCGGGCGTAGCCCCAGATAACGGCTCAAGTGTATCAGATACAAGCGTAACATTGGATGTATCCGTATCAACGCGCGTAGCAGGAATATCCCCGTCCACAACAACCCAGATAATAGCATCTGCAGCCAAATCAGAAGAAGCTGTCCCACTTCCTGGTGTATAGGCAGTGCCTACACCATCGTCTAAACCAGGTTCAAAAATTGCATCGCCGTCATCTACATAGTAGGTAATGTTCAGCCCAGTAGTATCATATTGATCGCCGCTCTCGTTAACGAGAGAAAAGTTATATGCTTGCGTGTCATTGCCATTATTGGTGAGTGAAAACACCAAATCTTGGTCCTGCGCACCAGGTGCAACATTTGTGTTGCCATTGCTGGCTACGGTTAAATCGACCAAGCGGTCAACGGTAAATTCCGTTGGTGAAGCCGTGTTATCTATCTGTGTTTGTGCCGTACCTGATACATTATAGTTTAATGTAAAGGTATTTTGTACATTTGTACCGGCTGCTGTACCGCCTGCATATGCATTCGTTGCAGCAAATAAAGAAATGACTGAAGCCCCCAGCAGTCCTTTCGTTGTTAATCCCAATTTAATCATCCCTCATTCCTTTCCTAGTAATGATGGCACAATAGCTATGGGAAAATGGTTAAGGACATGCTTATCCCCATAGTAAAAATATGATTAAATATGAAAAACTATGATTTTAGTTCCACAAAAATAGCCAAATTTGGCATGTTTATGGGAGATTTGAGCCATACCTCATTACTGCACTATTTCTACAGGTTAAAAATAAATGTGTGGTTGGCCTGGGAGAAAACTACTGTAAACGACCGCTAAATGATAGGGACCCGCCTGTGTTCGGTGCGACAGCATTTTTTACAGTCCACCTAATATGTGTGATATCGCTCGCTTGCGCTATTTCCTGACTGCCGTCAGATTGCAAGACTTTCAATTCATTTCGAGTGGCGAATGTTTTGCCACCATCCGAAGAAAAAACGCTATTGACGCCTTCATAATCAGCGCTGCCTTCAATATAGTCAACCTGCGTCGGTATTGGCATGACGAGAACGATGTTTTCCGCAGGATTGTCTTCGTCGTTGAAATATTTAAGGGAATAAACGACTTTATCGCCTGGTGTTACCTTATCCGCAGCAATTCTTGTAATTGTTTGGCTACCATCTTCATTAAAGACAACAACTTCACGTTCAACAATTTGAGAAGCTGTTAATGCAGTAACCGGCATTGCAGTACTCCCAACAAGGAGTGTGATAGATAAAAGGGCTTTTCTGAACATAATCATTCTCTTTTGAAGTGTGTAAAGCTGAGTTCGTTCACAGCATAGTTTAACTAAGTATGACCGTTATTGCTTAACAATGTTTGAACGCACGACGAATACTTGATTTTCCTTAGAAACTGCGGCCTTACTCGCTATGGGGCTCTCTATGGGGCTCTCTATGGGGCTAAGGCCGTACTTTCCGTTTATCGAAATAAAATTATTGAAAAACAATAATAATTATTGATTTACGATAAATAATGTTTAAGACTATAGAAAATTCATAGTGGAGAGTTCAAAATGGCACGTGTTAATAATACTATTCCCAATGGGGTCGATATTCGCCCTAAGTCGGGTTTCTTTAAAAAAATTTTGAAGGTCGTATTGCCTTTGGTCGTATTAGTCCTCGCGGTTGGGGGCGTGATTATGATGGGCAAATTAAAACCCAAGACGGAAACTAAAAATGAGCCACCATCGGCTACGCCGGTTGTTACAGCCTTTGCCGAAAAGCGGTCAGTAGAATTGTCCGTAAATTCACAAGGAGAAGTCAAACCGCGCACCGAAATTAATTTAGCGGCACAGGTTGGAGGTCGCGTTTCATGGCTAGCGCCCGGTTTTCTTGAGGGTGGTCGATTTAAAAAAGGGCAAGTTATCCTGCGCTTGGATTCTGCAGAATATGACCTGCGGGTAACGCAGGCAGAAGCCAACGTAGCACAAGCACAAACGGTATTAACCCGCGAAATATCCGAATCAGACATAGCAAAACGGGATTGGCAAGACCTTGGGGAAGGCCAAGCCTCAGCGCTAACACTGCGCGAGCCGCAAATGGCTGAAGCCCGTGCCAGCCTTGCTGGAGCCCAAGCACAGCTCGGTGAGGCCAAGTTACAACAAAGCCGAACAATTGTATATGCGCCGTTTGATGGCAGGGTCTTGGCAAAACAAGTTAGCCTAGGTGATACTATAAATGCCGGGCAAGATATTGGACGGGTTTATGCTATCGATATTGCCGAAGTAAAACTCCCATTAACTGATACGGACATGGCAAGGCTTGGCCTCGGTATTGGTTTCATAGCCACAAAATCGAACCCTGGCCCAGATGCCCAGCTATCAGCTGTCGTCGCGGGCGAAGCACACACTTGGCGTGGCCAAATCTCCCGCATTAGTTCCAGCTACGACACCGCAACACGTGTTTTGTTTGCGTATGCCGAGGTGGTTGCCCCATACGGTAAAGGCGCAGACGAAGGCGTGCCATTAGCTTCTGGATTGTTTGTACACGTGAAAATTGACGGGCGCGAAGTGGTCAACAGCATTGTTGTACCGCGCACGGCGCTAAGGGGAACGAACACGGTCTATATAGCCAATAAAGATAAAACATTGTCATTACGTACCGTAAAAGTAGCGTCTTCAACACGCGAAATGGCCGTGATTAGCTCCGGTCTTTCGTCTGGTGAACAGGTGATTACATCGCCAATTCGCGGCGTAGCGGACGGTATGAAAATCGAATTAGCAAATTTTACGGATGAAGCGAAATTGGAAGACAATTCCACTTCCATTTTATCCGCTCAAAAATAGGGGTAAAGCCATGAACGCGATAATTACTTGGTGGGCGGATAATAAAGTCGCCGCAAATTTACTTATGATCATTATTTTGATTGGCGGTCTCGTTAGCTTTTTTACAATAGAAAAAGAAATGGAACCTTATGTGGAGTTCCCTGGTGCACAAGTAAATGTCACATGGCTTGGCGCATCCCCACAGGACATTGAAGAACAAATTGTTGTTCGTCTCGAAGAAGCTGTCTCTCAGGTAAAGGGTATAGACCGTCTTTGGGCCGTGGCCGGAGAGGGTACGGGTATTTTATGGGTCATCGGTAAACAAGACATTGATGGGGCTGCTTTTGTTCAAGATATAAAACAACAGGTAGACGCTATCAATGGATTTCCATCTGCCGCAGAGCCTGCCATTGTGAGGCGGTTTGAAAACCGTGATGAAATTATCCGCGTTGCCGTGTCGGGTGAAGTAGACGAACGTTTACTCAAGCGTACAGCGGAAAAAGTTCGAAGAGAAATAGCGTTACTCCCATATGTGCCTGCAGTTGAATTGTTTGGCGTTCGCGACGAAGAAGTGTCAATTGAAGTATCCGAAACAACCCTCAAATCATACGGCATGACCTTGGCAGAAGTTGCTACAGCCGTACGGGCCACCTCTGTAAATTCTTCATCCGGTACAGTACGTACAGGAATAGGAAATGTTCAGCTTAGGACACGTAACCTAGCAGACACACGCGAAGAGTTTGAAAACATAATCGTACGCCAAACACCAAGCGGTGCCGTCATTCGCGTCTCAGATGTGGCAAAGGTTATTGACGGATTTGAACAGGTCAATCTTATGGCTACGGTCAACGGTGAACACACTATTTTGGTGCAAATTATGAGCGGTCCAAATATGGACATCGTCAAAATGGCTGATGCGGTTAAAGGCTATATTAAAACGGCGGCTGACGGTCTTCCTCCAGGCATCAGCATGACACTTTGGAATGATAATTCTGAAGTTTATTCTGGTCGCATGAATACCATTAAATCAAATTTTGCCATGGGGCTGGTTTTGGTATTCCTGACTTTGATCTTATTCCTTCGTTTTAGCGTGGCTTTTTGGGTTGCCGTTGGCATTGCCGTGGCATTCGCAGGGGGCTTGGCGTTCTTACCAATGAACGGCATATCATTTAACATGATTTCAACCTTCGCTTTCTTATTGGTCTTGGGGGTTGTTGTAGACGATGCGATTATCGTTGGTGAAGCTATTCATGCCAAAACCGAAGAAGGCGAAACCGGACTTGATGCTGCTGTCAACGGGACAATAATGGTAATAAAGCCGGTTATTTTTGCTGTGCTGACAACAATGATATTCTTTGCGCCTTGGATGTTCCTTTCTGGCCCAACCAAAGAATTTACACGGGCGATTTCTTTGGTTGTTATCTTGGTACTCACGTTTTCTTTGGTTGAAAGCCTGCTTATTTTACCTGCGCATTTGGCCCACTTAAAACCTGTAAATCCAAAAAATCCGCTCACACGTTTGCAGACCCGTTTGGCTGATAGTCTCGTGTGGGCTGCTCACAATTGGTACCGTCCGGTCATGATTTTTGCTTTACGCCATCGTTATTTAACGGCGTCAGCATTCATAGCATCTATGGTTTTATCTGTAGGTTTATTAACCAATGGGATTGTCAAAACTTCATTTATGCCAGAAAGCGAATCAGACCAAATTTCAATATCTGTCGATTTACCTGAGGGCACACCTTACACCCGTACATTGCAAGTCTTAAAGCAAATTCAAGATGCTGAGAAAGAGCTTGTAGAAGATATTAATCAAAGCACATCTGGTGAAGGCAAATTGATAGAAAACTGGTATACGCGCTCACGTGACAATCAGGTGTTAGCCATCGTTAAATTGGTACCACCGGAAACCCGTAGCTTGACGGCCAAGGAAACGGCAGATCGGTTGCGCGGCTTAATTGGTGAAGTTCCGGACGCTGAAAAAATTGAGGTTAATTATAAGGATAACAATAATGATCCGGCCATACAATATGTGCTTAATTCTAAGAATTTAGACTCCCTAAACGCCGCCGCAGTAGATTTAATGGCGGAATTGCGCTCTTATGAAGGTGTGTTCAACGTTATCAATGATAGTGAAAGCAGTGCCGATGAAGTTAGGTTTGAGCTAAAACCGGGCGCAGAAGCACTTGGGATTACGTCTGCAATTGTTGCTACCCAAGTGCGTCAGGGATTTTTTGGTGAAGAAGTTCAGCGTCTGCCAAGGGACGGGGAAGACGTGCGTGTTTATGTTCGCTATCCGCGCAGTGATCGTGAAAGCTTGGACTTTTTGGGACAAATCCGTATCCGTACCAATGATGGGCGCGAAGTTCCTTTGGCCGCAGTTGCCGATTTACGCTTTGATAAGGGTATCTCGGAAATCTTGCGCCGGGAACGGCAAAGAGCGATTATCGTCTCTGCAGAAGTCTTGCCTGAACGTATCAACGAAATTCGCGAAACGCTGAAGGATGATTTCTTTAAGGGATTTGACTTGCGCCATCCTGATATCACACGTGGTAATATAGGCCGCGCCCAAGGGGAAGCCGAATTTATGCAAGAAATTTTCCTCTTGCTCGCCATTGCAGTTGGCGTGGCTTATTTCTTGATTGCCGTTGCGTTCAGGTCTTATTTCGAACCAATGCTCATACTCCTAGCGGCTATGCCGTTTTGTTTCACGGGTGCAATCATTGGGCATTTGCTCATGGGGCAGCCCCTGTCTTTAATGTCTTATTTGGGCATTAGTGCTGCGGCAGGTGTTGCTGTGAACGACAATCTGGTTTTGCTTGATTATGTGCATAAGCTTCGTGCCAAAGGCATGGACGGGGCACAAGCATTGATCGAGGCAGGGACCAAGCGTTTTCGCCCAATATTGCTTACGTCACTCACCACATTTGTTGGGCTAGTGCCGCTCATGCTTGAGCGCTCAATTCAAGCCCAATGGTTGATCCCTATTGGTATTGCCTTGGCTTTTGGTGTGCTGTTTGCACTGTTTGTAACCTTGTTCTTTGTGCCAGCGCTTTACGGTATTGGTGCAGATATCAGACGTACGCTCGCAAGGTTAGTTCTTCGCAAACCAACCGTTAACTTCACGTCACATATTGAGCATGATTTTGCGGAATAATTGTTAACACAAAAGCAAAAAGGCGTGCCCCACGGCACGCCTTTATTACTATATTTTTTCACTAGATATTATCTAGCGAGGGGGCATGCGTGCACCGGCATCAGCTCGAATATATTCACCATTGATATAGGTTTGTTCACAAAGTGTCGCAACAAGTTGGGCATATTCTTCGGTTGTGCCAAACCTTGCTGGGAATTGCACATAGGCGCGCAGTGCTTCTTTGACCTCTGGATTCATTTGTTCGTAAATAGGTGTTTCGAAAAACCCGGGTAAAATTGTATTACAGCGAATGCCTTCACGGGCAAGATCACGCGCTACAGGCAATGCCATAGAGAGGATACCGCCTTTGGATGCGGCATAGGCGACTTGACCAATTTGCCCATCTTGTGCTGCAACCGATGCCGTATTGATGATGACACCACGTTCCCCGTCAGGGTCTACGCCGTCCAAGTCCATCATGCCCGCCGCAGATTTTGAAACGCACATAAATGTACCGATAAGATTGACGGCGATTACTTTGGAAAAGAACCCGGCAGAATGGGCACGGATAGCGCCGGTTTTGCGGTCACGCGAAGCCGTCTTCATACCGCCTGCAATGCCTGCACAATTGACCATGATGCGTTCTTGGCCGTTTTCGGCGCGAACTTTATCAAAACCAGCGTCAATGCTGTCTTCGTCCGAGACATCGACAGATGCAAAAACGCCGCCAAGTTCTCTGGCAATTTTTTCGCCGCGCTCTGCATTCATATCAAAGATACCAACCTTAACACCTTTGGCGGCCATTAATCTAGCCGTGCCTTCACCTAAGCCCGATGCACCGCCAGTAATGACGGCTGCTATATTGCTTAAAAGTTTCATAATATCCTCGCTTTAATTTCTATGTGAAAAGTTTGCGCCAACTTATCGACGTGACGGGTAAGCCTCAAGCTTTAACTTGTGTGCAAGGCGTTATCTTACTTGTAAAAAACGTGCCTGCGTTCCTATGTCCAACGGCGCAGGTTCCCCTAGTGCTTTACACACTAAAAACTCGCCGAGTAAAGGAGACATCATGAGCCCGCGCGATCCAAGCCCACTCAGCACAAATAAACCGTTTTCAGGGCTATGGGCGACGGGCAATGTATTACGCGTCGTTACCCGTACGGCTGCACGTGATTGCCAATTTGAACCGTCAATGTTTTGCGCCGTGATGGCTTCGTATTGTTTTATAATTTCTACGGTATCTGCAGTTTTAGTTTTGGTGTTTTCTCCGGCGCCCGTATGGCTATGTGTTGCCCCTAAAAGCATACCTTTTTGAAATGGCACGGCATAATTACCAGCTATCAAAGCATGGTTGGTTTTGGCGCTGTCACCCCAACAAATTTGCCCGCGTGTGAAGCGGACATCAGCAGGCCATAAATCGAGAATATTGGCGCCGTTACAGATGAATAAATTATCCGTTTTTGCCAAGATTTTTCCGGCTTTGCCTAATATCTGCCAGCGCCCTTTTTCGGTGTGTATTTTAGCGACCCGTTCTTGAATATATGTACAGTGCTTGCATAAGGCGCGTGCACTGTTTTTTGGTGCAATGGTCAGGGCGGAAGGGAAATGTAAGCCGCCATATTTTGTAGTGAGGTTTTCCCCCAGTATTTGTTGTGCTTGTTTGCTGGAAACCCACTGCATGTGCACATCTGGTAAAGCTTGATTGGCAACGATTTTCTTATATCGTTCTCTCTCTTTTTCGGATGTTGCTATTTGTAAAACGCCTGCACCCAAAATGGTGTCAGCTTCACGGTATAGGTTCAAAGCATACAAATATGCTGCATTGTAAAACCGCGATTCTGGCCTGTCTTGTAGATCTAATTTTGGCATAACAAGCCCAGCTGGATTGCCGCTGGCTGCTGTCTCCAATTCTTTATGCGGCTCAATTATTATCGGTGTAATGCCGCGCCTGGTAAAAGCAGTGGCGATGGATGCACCCGCTATGCCGCCGCCAATGATGACAGGCGTATCACTGGATTTGTGCTGCAAATTAACACCGGTATAGCGCGCCTCTAGGCGTTCACGTTTGCGACCGAAACCGGGCTTTTTTTCAACAAGAAAACCGGCTTGACCAAGCCCGCGCCGTACATGTCCTGCAACTGTAAACGTCGCGACGCTGGCAGTGGATACAGAGTGTCTTGCCATAAGTTCAAACACATTTTTCGACCACATATCCGGGTTTTTAGCAGGCGAAAACCCGTCCAAAAACCAAGCATTGACCAGCCCGTCAAAATTGGACAATGCCTGTTCAACATAATCATGAAACAAGGTCAATGTGACGGTGCCAAAATGAAGCCGATGTACGCCTTTAACGCGGCCAGGCCATTGCGAAATGAGTTGGTTTGCATATGGCTTAAGGCTTGGAAAATTTTCCAAAGCAAGGGTCAATTGTTCTTTTGATAGTGGAGTGGCCTCTACGGAAATAAAATGCAAACATTGTCCGGATTTGGCTGTTTGTTCCCACAAATTCCAGGCAGCCAAAAAATTCAAACCGGTCCCGAACCCAAGCTCTCCGATGACAAACACCTCTTTATCTGTCCAAGCCTCGGGCAAGTGTGAACCGTGTAAAAACACGGCCCTTGTTTCTGCCAAACCGCCGTCGACAGAAAAATATACATCATCATATTCTTGCGCCACCGGCTCTCCAATGGCTGACCATGTTAGCAAAGCAGGCGGTGTTGGTGTGAGGGGGTCGGGTGCGGGCATACCCGTCCATAAACGTGTTCAGGCGGCGAATAAACAATTAATCATAAAATTTTGATGTCAGCGGATTTGTACGCGGTGCAACCTAAAAACTATCGTCCAAAAAAAGCGTCTTGAGCGCCAGGCAGCCAGCGCCCAGTGTTTTTGTCATAAGACTTAAATACACCGGCAAAATCCCACGAACACCATGAAAAACCGTGCGCTTCCATTGTCATGCGCCTTGTTTTGGTCCATGCAAATCGCTCCGCTACCGGTACTTTCTCGATAACGCCAAACTCGCCGATAAAGACGGGCAATCCCGTACGCGCTTGGAATTTTTTTGCGGTTCCGTAGGTGTCTGCTAACTCCGCCATATCAGAACGTCCACCCCAATGTCTGCCTAAGGGATGGACTGGATTTGACCATTCTGCGCCTTGGTGTGTAAATTCATGGGGGCCGTAATCGTGGAATGTTGCGACTAGGTTGGGATCCGTTTTGCCACCAAAACGCGGCCAGCGAACTGCGCCCAGACTTTCAATACTGTTCCAGGAATTGCCGCCCAATATCACTTTGCGGCTCGGGTTTGTCGCTCTAATAATCGGTAGGGCTTTGGCGTATAGTACGTTCACTTGTTGGCTGCTTAATTGTAGCGTAGGTTCATTGAGTACTTCAAAATAAACTGTGTCAGAAGCCTTGGCGAAATTGCGGGCAATTTGATCCCATATCGCCAAAAAACGGGCTTGCTCACGGGCTGGATGTGCCATCAGATTTTCATAGTGGTGCACATCAATAATGACACCTAGCCCAGCCGTTTGTGCCTCTCTTACAACCGTTTTGATGCGGGTCATAAACGAAGCGTCTATTGTATAGGGAGCGCGGTGATTCGCATGCGCATCCCAGCGAATTGGGATGCGAACCGTGTCAAAACCGGCTTGTGCGATAGTGCGCAAATCTTGCGCAGTAATTGTGTAGCCCCAATCACCTTCTCGTGGGGCTTCTAGTGCATTGCCCATATTCATGCAGCGGCGGACATTAAATGGTGTGGTTTTTATGGGTTTCGTAGTTGATTGCGGTATTGGTTTTTCTTGGGGCCGTGAATGATTATTAGCGACATCAATTTTTGATGTGCCGATGTTATTGGTGCCAATTTTATTGGTGTTTGTGTTAGAAGTATCAACGCTAACCGTATCAAATTCGCGTTCAGGCGTACCAATTTCAATCTTAAGAACCTTTCCGGTATTGTCGCCAATATATTGGCCAGTCTTGTGCTGTGCATCTGCTTTCTGGTTAGCCTGATTGTCCAGGTGTTCAGTTTCTTCCATTAATGCTGGTTCACTTTGCTCGCAGGCAGAAAATAGCGACAATGAACAGGCAACAAATATACTCCAAATAGATTTCATCATAATGCGATTGTTATCTTAATGTGCCAATATTATAGTGTAAACCCATGTGTATTGGAAGTTTTCCTATGAAAAATCTATATTAAAGAATTGAAGACACGGTTAAGACTTGCAAAAAATCTCTTTGGATATAAATCACATCTCATGAAAAAATTGTTTTTATCCCCGTCTGGGCGCATCTCGCGCCGTTCTTTTATAATAGGTGTTGTTGGTTTGGCGGCGTTCATCATATTACAGCTATATGGGTTGCGGTTGTTAAGTATGGGGATGACAAATTTCTTCCTAACATTAGCACTGTTCTTCTTGAACTTTCATATCATTATGGCGGTTTATGGGAAACGCCTCCATGATATAGGGCGTTCATTTTGGCCGTTAATTGGCCTGTTTACACTGATTATTATCGTCTGGTTACTCATGATATTAAATTATGGCGGCATAGAATATTTTGATACCGTCATGGCGCACCCTGAATATGCAGGCAATGAAGAAGAGATGAAAAAAGTACTGCAAATTTACCAAGATAAGTTAGCGGCAGGCATGCCCAAAGCGAGATGGGTGATGGCAATCTTGCCCGCGCTGTTTACATTTTGGCTTGCTGTGGTTGTTGGCCAAGATGGTGATAACCGTTATGGGGTTCGCCCGGAAAAATAATGGTGAATGCGAGGCAGTGCCTGACCCTACATTCCTCTTGAAGAATCGCCCTAAAACAGTTCTTATGCGAACACAACCTAATCAGGAGAATACCATGGGAAATTTACTTTTCTCACCGAGCGGACGTATAAATGCGCACTCTTTTAAAAGAGGAGCCGTCGTACTTTTGACTATCAATGTTTTGCTCTGGCAGGCATGGTTAATCAGTATGGGGGCAGGTGTCATTGCGTTTTTTGCATCGCTAGTATTGATTTATTGCTGGGGTTGCCTCTTCGCTAAACGGTTCCACGATGCAGGAAAATCTGGGTGGATATATGTGTTGCTCTTTTTCATCTTTCTGGTGGTTTCATATATCATAGGCAGTGTTTTGCTCGGTGTGTTATCACCAGACATCATTATTGAAGCACAGGATTTACAAGAAAATATTGATATGGATAACCCAGATATAGAATATTTATTGAGTGTCTATGACAGGATATTCAAAGCTATGAGTTTGCCATTTGCTATTAGTTATTTCGCCGTAGGCGCGGCCTTGGCTTTTGGTGTGAATGCCATGTTGAACGCCGACCCAAATCCTAATCAATACGGTGATGGCGGCAACACTTTCGATTAAGGAATATTCCCGATATATCCATTTGTAAGGTTAGGATTTGGGCAAGCCTGCATCAGGGATAAAACCATACATGGGCTCGCCTGGCAGAGCGTCAGTAACTATATCGCGAACCTTGAGCAAAGCACCTAGGTCTATACCGGTTTTAAAGCCCATACTGTCCAACATAAATACCAAATCTTCGGTGACGATATTACCGCTCGCACCGGGCGCAAAGGGACAACCGCCTATGCCGCCTAGCGAAGCATCAATCGTGGTAATTCCGTGTTCAAGAGCGGCAAACACATTCGTAAGCCCTAGCCCGCGTGTGTTGTGCAAATGCAGCCCTTTCAGGTTTTGTTCCCCGACAACATTTTTTACGGCTTTTACCAAAGATATTACATGGTCAGGTGTCGCATATCCCGTCGTATCGGAAAGACCAACTTCGTCGCAGCCTGCGTCCATAAGAGCGTGCGCCAGCTCAAGTATTTTTGCTTTGGGAATTGCGCCTTCCAAGGTGCAGCCAAAAGCTGTGGAAATGCCACCTTCAAATAACGGACGTTTGTTTTTTGGTGCAGACTTAATGAGGTTTGCTATCTCTCGAACGGCGGCGAGCATTTGCTTGTGGGTGCGCTTCACATTTGCCAAAGAGTGCGTTTCGCTGGCGGACAGGGGAATGGTGATTTTGTGCGTACCGGCTTTAATAGCATCTTGCGCACCACGCAAATTTGGAACCAGCACAGCTACTTTTAAGCCGTCAATACTGCGAGCATGGGCAACAAGTTTCGCCGTATCAGCCAGTTGCGGCAAGATTTTTGCCGGTACAAATGATCCGACCTCAATTTCCGGTACACCGCAATCAGCTTCGGCAGTAATCCATGCTTTTTTAGCCGCAAGTGGCATGATACGTTTGATGCTCTGTAAACCATCGCGCGGCCCAACTTCACTAATTTCAATAAAAGAACCCATGCGCCACCCTTATTTCATGTTCATGGCCCAAAAATTAGAGCCGCCGTCATCTGCGTCCGTCATGCGCGACAACTCCATATTTATCCGGTATAGGCCGGGCCAATAATAAATAATGATATATTCTACGGGTCGTTCATTATCGTCGTAAACAATACGCGATACCTTTAGGAGCGGAGAGCCAATACCAATGTTAAGTGCAGGAGCTGTGGTGCCGTCTGCAAGTGTAGCCGTGACCGTTTGTCTGGCACGGGCTATATTGACGCCGCTTTTTTCGATCAAAGCTAATATTGGCTGATCCTTCAAATCGGTGCGTTTAAATGAGCGTCCAATATCTTCGGGTACATACGTAATCACATAGGAAAACGGTGTATCGTCTTTATATCGTGTGCGAATGGCATGTTGCACTTTTGTGCGCGGCAATAGTTGCAGCGCATCCGTGACATGGGGTGCAGCCACAAGATAGTCAAATTCTAATATTCGGACTTTGGTTTCTTGAACTATGTTCAGCATGTCTTCCAGCAAACCGTCCATATTGCCCAGGGATGACGATACAGGCGCAGAGAAGGTCACCAGAGTACCTCGACCACGCTGGCGGGAAACCAAACCTTCTTTGGCAAGCTCGTCAAGTGCACGTTTTACCGTAATGCGCGAGACGTTAAATGTTTGTTCTAATTGCTTCTCTGTTGGAATAAGTGCGCCATTGGGGTATGCACCTGACAGGATTTTATCGCGAATTAAAACATAAATTTGGTAATAGAGCGGTGTGCGAAGTTTTTCATCTAAAACCATTTGAAAACTGGCTGCATCTTTTATGCGTATAGGGTTTTTATCTTCCATGAAATTCCTGTCGGTCGGTAAATAACGTATATTGATATATCTTTTATATCATATAAGACAAGAGACATTATGAATATACCTTGTAATTCATGTCAGGCGCGTAAGAGCCCTCTATGTTCAGTGTTTACTGACCTTGAAATAGAAGATTTGTTTCAGCTCGCGCATATACGCCGTATAAAAACCGGAGCATATTTGTTACACGAAGAGGATCCCGTGCGCCAGGTGTATAATGTGTCCTCAGGGGCTCTGGCATTGGAACGCTTGGCCAGCAATGGGGCAAAACAAATTATGGCGTTTTGTTATGCTGGTGATTTCATTGGCATTGCTTCTGGCCCGTCATATTCAGTCAGTGCGCGCGCATTGAAACCGTTGACGGCTTGTCAATGGCAAGAAGCGGATTTGCAGTCTCTTTACAAGAAACATCCTAAGCTTGAAACCCGTGTCCACGACATCACCTCAAGGGTGGTCGAAGCGATTATGGATCAATTATTTGTTTTGGGGCGTAAGAAAGCCACAGAGAAAATAGCCTGGTTTTTGTTGTTCATTGAAACGAGACAAGCGAACGCCCGTGGTTATACTTCGGCGCATAAAAGCCGCAGTTTTAAAATGCCAATGACCCGCGTAGACATTGCTGATTATCTTGGCCTAACCGTCGAAACGGTAAGCCGTGCTTTTTCACAGCTTAATAGCAAAGGTATGATTGAAATAACCGACAAGTGGACGATAACCATAAAGGACCGCGCCGCCTTGACCGCTCTGGGTGATTACACAAGCCCAGTGCCTGGTCGTAAAGGCTAGGGTCAGGACCAAATAAATACAACAAGTTTGCTCTTATTATGTATATTAAGAACATTCGCAAGACCGCATGACGTGTCACGTAAATTCAAGAAATTGCAATGTCACGCCGACATTGTCTTCAATGTCGGGACGCAGGGTTCATAGTGAAACTCCCCTTCGCGCCACTACCTTGGCCTTCTACATTTATATTTAATCCATACACTGACAGAAATGCATTTGGGGGCTAGGTTAAATATTTTGTTTTGCAAATTCATTCCGTAGCCAGTGATGGGTAAAATCAAACACCCTGAACGTAGTGAAGAAGTAGCCTTGGGTTACGGACGTCCCACTATTTAGGCTGATGTTCAAAACTGAGATAAAATTAGCCGTACTTTCTATGCGGTGCCAAACAGTGATGTCCGTATCCGGCGAGCATTTTTTCTTCGGTACGACCACACAAGTACCAATTGAGAAAAGGAGTACACATGTCTACGGATTTGAAAATGGGGAAAAGTGAGTGGGTTTTGCTATTGGCATTGTCGGTGCTTTGGGGTGGGTCATTCTTTTTCTCTAAAATTGCTCTGGCGGAAATACCGCCCTTTACTTTGGTGTTTTCGCGGGTCTTGCTGGCGGCGGCATCTTTGTATGTGGTTCTGCGTATTAGTGGATACAAGCTGAATTTATCTTGGCCTTTGATTGCTGTATTCTTTGGCATGGGGATGCTGAATAATATCATTCCTTTTAGTTTAATCTTTTACGGGCAGACGCAAATTGCTTCAGGTTTGGCGTCGATACTTAACGCAACGACACCGATTTTCACTGTGATAGTTGCGCATTTTTTGACTAGAGACGAGCGAATTACCGCGCCTAAATTGGTTGGTATATTGTTAGGTGTTGTGGGTGTCGCTATAATGCTTGGTAAAGATTTAACGGGTGGATTTAGTCTCGATGGATTAGCTATGCTCGCCTGTTTGGGCGCTGCATTATCCTATGCATTTGCCTCAGTTTACGGGCGGCGTTTCCGGGCCATGAACGTGCGGCCAATGGTCGGAGCTTTTGGGCAGGTTAGCGCCAGCACAGTAATGATGTTGCCAATTATGTTGGTAGTGGATAAACCGTGGACGCTCGAAAAGCCGTCTATGGATATCATCTGGTCCATTCTGGCGCTGGGGCTTTTGTGTACGGCGCTGGCTTATGTTTTGTTCTTTCGTATCCTGGACAAAGGCGGGGCGACCAATATATCTTTGGTGACTTTACTGATACCGGTTAGCGCCATATTGTTGGGTGCAGGGTTTTTGGATGAGCGGCTAACGCTCGCGCAATTTGGCGGCATGGTTTTAATCGGGCTCGGACTTGTGGTCATGGACGGACGGGCTCATAAATATATCCGTTTTAATAAAAACGAGTAAGCTTAGGTAGGAGAGATTATGCGCGACCTTAAAAAAACATCAAAACAGATTACCCATTATGATTATGTGAGCACGCCTATCGGAGACATGTTGATAGCGGGGTGCAAAGACTATGTGCGCTTTGTCAGCTTCCCCGATGCGCCCGAAGGCTCTACAGGGCACACCCCGCGCCAACCCTTACCGCAATGGCAACGGGACGGCACAATGTTCACGCAAGCCGAGAGAGAGCTAACGGAATATTTCGCAGGCAAGCGCACGGAATTTACCGTGCCGCTCAAGCCAGAAGGCACGGAATTTCAAATGTCGGCCTGGCGAGCTTTGCAAAAAATTCCATTTGGGCAAACGCGTTCTTATGGACAGCAAGCCGCTTTGGTGGGCAATCCGAAAGCTTCCCGCGCCGTCGGCGGCGCTAACAATGCCAATCCCATCCCCGTCATCATTCCCTGTCACCGGGTCATCGGCGCTAATGGCGCCATGACGGGCTTCGGCGGCGGTATCCCGACCAAAGAATTTTTGCTGGAATTGGAGGGTCGGACGTCAGGCACTCGGCTTTTGTAAATCATCGCTGAAATGTGATTGGGTGTGATTTGTGCGCTTTTTCCGTATCCGCTATATCATGCGTATGAGGGGTGCCAAGATTATAGCTTTCGGGAGCACGACCATGAGAATATTTTATTCACTGTTTTTAATCGCAGTTTTAATGTCACAAGCACCGCTCGCCATTAGCAATGACAAAGACAAATGGCCAAACCAATGGAATTGGCCATACACCGATTTTTCCAAATATAGTATTTCGGCCTCTGAATTTCGAGCCGGCGGGCCTCTTAAGGACGGTATTCCGTCTATAGATTTACCGAAATTCAAGCCATTGGATCAAGTGGACTACCGCCCAAAAGAGCCCGTCATTGCACTGGAAGTTGGCGGCACCGCCAAAGCCTATCCCATATCCGTATTGATGTGGCACGAGATTGCCAATGATACAATTGAAGGTGTGCCTGTGGCGGTTACATTTTGCCCCCTATGCAATAGCGCCATAGTTTATGAGCGCATGATTGATGGCCGGGAAACGACATTTGGCGTTTCAGGAATTTTGCGCAATTCCGACTTGGTCATGTATGACAGAGCGTCTCAGAGCTGGTGGCAACAATTCACCGGACGGGCCATTGTCGGCACGCACACGGGCAAGCACCTTAGACGTCTGCCCGCCAAATTAATTTCCTTTGCCCAGTTTAAGCGCAGCTATCCAGACGGTATCGTCTTAGTACCCAATAATCCAAGAGATTACAATTATGGCCAAAACCCTTATGTGAATTATGATAAAAATGGGCGTATGTTCAATGTTTTCGTAAAACTGCCTAAGGGGTTTAGTCGTATGGAGCGGGTTGTTGTGGTCGGCGATACGGCTTGGCGAATGACCAGTATAGCCAAAGCCGGAACGATTTTACACGGCGATATTCGAATGACATGGGAGAGCGGGCAAGTCTCCGCTCTCGGCGACAAAACCATAGGCAGAGGCCGCGACATTGGCACAGTCGTCGCAGAACGACAGGACGAAAACGGGAACTGGCAGACCGTCAATTACGATGTGACATTCGCCTTCGTTTTCGCGGCATTCAAACCAGACGGTATTTGGCGCGGCTAGGCTCAGTCAATCTAAACTTAAAGCATCGCGCGTTAAACTAGAACCACAAGCATGAAAAAACCCGGAAGCGTGACCTACCGGGTTTTCGTTTTGTTATTTTAAATGGGTTTAGAACAAACCGGTTACTGTCAAAAGCGGTGCAATGACCAAGCTGACAATCGCCATGACATTTATGAGGATATTCATAGCTGGACCGGATGTGTCTTTGAAGGGGTCTCCAACAGTATCGCCAACAACGACCGCCGCGTGGTGGTCCGTGCCTTTGCCGCCGTGATTGCCTTTCTCGACATACTTCTTAGCGTTATCCCAAGCACCGCCTGCATTGGCCATGAACAGCGCCATGAGCACACATGCGAGGAGCGCACCGGCAAGGAAGCCGCCAAGGCTTTCCGCGCCCAGTACAAAGCCAACCATTACAGGCGCACCGACCGCGATAACGCCTGGTAGGAGCATTTTCTTCAGCGCCGCAGTCGTCGCAATGTCCACACATTTGGCTGTGTCTGGATCCGCTTTGCCTTCAAGAAGACCTGGGATTTCTTTGAACTGGCGACGGATTTCATTGATCATTTCAAAGGCCGCATCCCCGACCGCTGTCATGGTAATGGCAGAAACAAGGAACGGAATGGTGCCGCCTATAAACATACCAACCAGAACCTTCGGATTAGAGAGCAACAAAGAGAAGTTTTCATTGCCGGGATGATGGCGAACCGTCTCGCCGAACGCTGCGATAATCGCCAGAGCCGCGAGAGCCGCCGCGCCGATGGCGAAGCCTTTACCGATGGCAGCCGTTGTGTTGCCAAGCTCGTCAAGGCCGTCTGTAATCTCGCGTACTTCTTTGCCCATGCCGCCCATCTCTGCGATACCGCCTGCATTATCAGCCACAGGGCCGTAAGCGTCGATGGCCATGGTGATACCCACGGTAGAAAGCATACCGACCGCCGCAATACCAACACCGTAAAGGCCGGCCAAAGATGTCGAAGCAAAGATAATTGCTGCAATCACCAAAAGCGGCAAAACAACAGACTGCATACCCACGGACAAGCCCGTAATCATCACAGTCGCAGATCCTGTTTCTCCAGATTTAGCGATTTTACGCACAGGCGAACCGCCCGTATAATATTCTGTGATCAAGCCGATGGCCACACCACCAGCCGCACCGCAGACAACGGCCCACCAAACATTGATGGATTTATCAACGTCGGCAAGCACTGTCACATCGATACTCATTTTTTGGATAAGTAAATAAGCTGCCGCCAAGAAAAGAACGGGCGCACCTAATGTACCGGTGCGAAGTGCCGTCGCAGGTGCCGCACCAGAGGCCATCTTGACCACGCCGATCATCAAAATAGACGCCAGCAAGCCAACTGTTGCCAGAGCGAGCGGTAAGAACATCAAAGCCGTACTGCCCCAGGTAAAGGCAATGGCGATAGACGCAATCATTGCACCGCAATAACTTTCAAAAATATCAGAACCCATACCAGCAACATCGCCGACATTATCGCCAACATTATCCGCGATTACACCAGGATTACGCGGGTCGTCTTCGGGGATTCCCGCTTCGATTTTACCAACCAGGTCAGCACCCACGTCGGCGGACTTGGTAAAGATACCACCGCCAATCCGTGAGAACAAAGCCACACAGGACGCGCCAATACCAAAACCTTCGAGCGCGTGAACGCTGTCTTTGAGGGCCGTTCCGCTAGCGCTATCGATTTGGAAAAACATGAACAAACCACCCAGCCCGATGAGGCCAAGTGCCGCAACACAAAGACCCATGATGGAGCCGCCAAAGAAAGCGACGGTGAGCGCACTGGCAGAGCCATTTTGTTGCGCCGCCGTTGCGGTCCGTACATTGGCTTTGGTCGCCGCATACATGCCGAGCCAGCCTGCGATAGACGAGGACACAGCCCCGACAATAACTGCAATACCGGTTTCTTTGCCGAGGGCCACCCACACGGCGATAACCAAGACGGCCAAAAACATGACCAGCATTTTGTATTCGCGTTTCATGAACACCATGGCACCCAAATGGATTTGATCACCAATCTTCTTGATGGCAGCATCGCCCTCAGGATATTTTTTAACAATAAAATACAGCACGAGCGCAATTAAAAGCCCAAACAGCCCAACAATTGGCGGCAGTTTTACAAGTTCAGATACATTCATAGATTCAGACATGAGTCCCCCTCAAGGATTTCAGTAAAAGTTTGGCACTAAATACCGTCAAATCAGCCAATGTCCAGTGTAAAAATAAACCATTAGAGTGTGTTTTCAAATGTCTGCGTTCATATTGACTATTTTGGACGCTCTACACTGCATAAATAGAGCTGCATAAATAGACATGACCCCATAACGCCAAAAATGTTTGTGACGAGCAAATGACCTGATTGACCTTGTATTTTTGCTTAAAATATTGTATAATAAGTCCTAAGAATATTAGGTGACACACTTCGGTTCCTCACTTTCGACTGATTGCAGCGGTCTAATGCAGAGTTTAACCGGGGCGCGCACAAGACTATAAGAACTCCCCAGCTCTTAATGGTGTTGTGCAAAAGACAGCCTTGCTTCGGCCCACACACCGAAGCAGGGTTGTTTGGTTTTAGGCTTATTTATTATCTACACCACAAGCAGGGCAAGCGGGATCATTAGGCAAGGAAATCGTCCGCGCTTCTCCATTTAGGCCGTCGTATAAGAAGAGCTTCCCGTATAAAGGCTGTCCAGAATTGGTGATTATTTTAATGGCTTCCATCGCCATCATAGAGCCTATTATCCCAGCCAGAGCACCAACCACACCAACTGCGGCACAGGTCTCCGCTTCGGGTGGTTCATTGGGAACGAAGCATCTGTAACAGGCTGACTTATTGTCCATTTTATAAACCGATAACTGTCCTTCGAACCTACCGAGCGCACCACTCACGAGCGGGATTTGTGTGCGCAAACATACGGCATTGACCAAAAACCGCGCCTCAAAATTATCCGTGCCGTCCAACACCACATCAAAATCTTCGATGATATCTTGCGCATTGTCCAAATCTATTTTGTGGCGATATTCATGTATATTCGCATGAGGGTTAATTGCGGTCAGAGTGTTTGAGGTAGCTTTTGTTTTCAATGTGCCAACATCATCAGTTCGAAATTGGACTTGTCTGTGTAAATTGGAGAGTGCGACAACATCTTCATCAATAACACCGATATGACCGACACCAGCCGCCGCCAGATATAAGCCTGCGGGCCCACCAAGGCCCCCGGCACCGACGATAAGAACGCGTGCAGTGCTTAATGCTTGTTGTCCCGCGCCGCCTATTTCCTTTAAAACAATTTGGCGGGCATAGCGTTCTAATTCATCACGCTGCATTAAAAACCAGCCATCCTTAAAAATCAAACAGCGACGTAGAGAGATATCGTTCTGCAAAAGACGGAATAATTGTCACGACTGTTTTACCCTTCATCTCGGGTTTGGCTCCGACAATTAGGCTGGCCGCTATGGCTGCGCCTGACGAAATGCCTACAGGCACACCGTCCAATTGTGCTGCATTACGCGCCGTCTCAAATGCCGTTTCATTGTCTATTGTAATGATTTCATCAATTAAGCTTGCATCTAGTGTTTCGGGTTTAAAGCCTGCACCAATTCCTTGTATCATATGCGGGCCTTTTTCGCCTGTGGATAGGAACGGACTGCCCTCAGGCTCAAGCGCAACAAGCTTAATATCAGGGTTTTGGGCTTTTAGATAACGCCCTGCCCCCGTTAATGTACCGCCGGTACCAATACCAGAAATCAACATATCCACTTTGCCGTCCGTATCATTCCATATTTCTGGACCTGTTGTTCGCTCGTGCATATCTGGATTAGCCTGATTAACAAATTGCCCAGGCTGAACCGCATTTTTAATTTCGCGGGTAATCTCATCTGCCTTGGTAATTGATCCAGGCATTCCTTCAGCCGCAGGTGTCAAGACCACCTCAGCCCCGAGTAAAGATATCAATTTTCGACGCTCTATAGACATACTGTCGGGCATAACAAAAATGGCTTTATAGCCTTTTGCGGCTGCAACCAACGCCAAACCAATACCAGTATTCCCAGATGTTGGCTCGACTATTGTACCACCTTTTTTTAAGAGCTGCCGCTGTTCCAAATCTTCGATCATCGCAAGGGCTATCCGGTCTTTCACGCTGGCACCTGGATTAAAAAACTCTAATTTATACAGAAGCGTCGCTTTAATTTCAGACGTTATCTTAGGTAATCGCACCAAAGGTGTATCCCCAATAGTCTCTGAGATAGAATTATATATTTTCCCTCTTCCTGGTTTATTATGGCTCATGATATTTTCTCCTATTTTACGCCTGTCGATCCGTACCCGCCTGCACCACGAGTTGTTTCTGACAGCTTGTTTACTACTTCAAATTTTGCCTGTGTGACAGGGGCAACGACCATTTGGGCTATCCGTTCTCCGCGGTTGACCGTGAAGCTATCGGCGCCGTGGTTTATAAGCAAGATTTTTACTTCGCCCCTATAATCAGCATCCACAGTGCCTGGGGAATTAACCACGCTAATACCGTATTTATAAGCAAGCCCTGAGCGCGGTCTAATTTGCGCTTCATATCCTGGCGGTAAAGCCATCGCAAATCCTGTTGCGACCAATGCTCTTGCACCTGGCTTTAAGACCACAGGATTATCTGCATCTATAGCAGCCCGTAAATCCACGCCTGCCGCCAAATCTGTTTCGTATGTAGGCATTTGCAAATCACCAAAATTTTCCAGTTTTTTGATCTCAATTTTTAACATTGTTGAGCGCCTTCATTCTAAGTTTCAATAAATATGCATCGCTCGCAGATAAGTTTGGGCCTGCATAGTTATAGGAATAGCCCTTGTCGGTTTTATTAATGCCCAAATATGGACTGTCTTTTCTGTCAAATTCAAAGGAGAGATAAAAAGGAATTCCAGTGCGAATCATTTTAAGGTCAAACTCGCTCGGGACTAAGGATGTACGGGTGCACAAAACGGCACGTATTGGTTGGCCATCAATCTCGGTTAAATGCGGTTTGGCACCAAACACAGAAAATATGAAAGCATCCGCAGGTAAAAAACGAGCACTTTGAACCGTTTCTTCTACACTGTCATCTGACCCCTGTTCGGTTTTTGTTTGCACTTGTACGACAATTTCACAATTGTCGATTTGTTCGTCTGCGGCCACAGGCGCGTAAATACACATAGACAAGAACAAAGAAGGAAAAATATATTTCAAGCTATCAATCTCCTAAGGTCTGCGAACAAGTTTTTGAACTAGTTTCTTTGCAAGTGTTTGCGCACACAATTCCTTGCTCATTAATGGCCATGTTTCAGCATGATAGTCCGCATCTTCTTTGGTAACGACAATCATTGTATTGTTATCACCGCCCATTACATCACCCGATACGTCATTAGCAATTATCATATCGCAGTTCTTTTTAGTCAATTTTGCTTGCGCAAATTTCACTACATTATCTGTTTCTGCCGCAAACCCAACAACCAATTTTGGACGGTTCTTACTATTGGCTATGGTGCGCAATATATCTGGATTTTCAGTTAAGCAGAGCGGTGGAAGCGCGTCCTTGCACTTTTTAATTTTGTGATTGGTGTTATCCACAGGGCGCCAATCTGCAACAGCAGCGACAGCTATAAACACATCCGCCGGCAAAGCTTTCTCGCAGGCATCCAACATATCACAGGCAGTGTCCACGTGCACAGTGTTAACACCTTGTGGCGGCGTCAAAGCGACTGGACCAGAAACTAAAGTCACATCAGCGCCTAGGTCCACACATGCACGTGCAATGGCATAACCTTGCTTGCCTGATGAATGATTGGAGAGATAGCGCACGGGGTCAATGGGCTCGCGGGTTGGCCCTGCGGTAATGAGAATATGTTTGTTTTTTAGAGGTTGAGGTTTGAGGGCGTCTATTTCAGTTTTCCCACTTAAAATAGTTTCGATTGCTTCTGCAATAGTTTCAGGCTCTGCCATGCGGCCAAAGCCAAATTCGCCGCACGCCATATCTCCCTCTTCAGGGCCAACGAATACAGCATGGTTCGACCGCAAAATTTCTATATTTTTTCTAGTGGCTGGATGCGCCCACATGCGCACATTCATAGCGGGCGCATAGAGAACCCGTTTGTCTGTTGCCAACAAAGTCGTACTGGCTAAATCATTTGCTAACCCGTGTGCAGCCTTGGCCATCAAGTCTGCTGTAGCGGGTGCAACCACAACCAAATCGGCTGAGCGTGATAGTTCAATATGCCCCATTTCCGCTTCGTCGGATAACGAAAACAATTCTGTAAATACCTTTTCACCCGACAGACCGCCAACAGATAATGGGGTGACAAACTCCTGGCCGCCTTTGGTGACAATACAAGTCGTTTTGATGCCGCGTTTTGCTAATATACGTATGAGTAACAGCGATTTAAAAGCAGCAATACCGCCGCCAATAATAAGTAATATGCGTTTATCTTTGCTCATTTACAATTGTCCTACAGCCCAAACACCGGCCAGTGTTGTTACCGCAACAATCGCAGCCCACACAACCCCTTTTGAAACGGCTCGCGGTTTTGTGTTATTCGCTGGCTTTGACAAATCCACTTCACCTGCCGCCCAAGCCTTGGCCAATGCTGCAACATTGTCAGCCGCATCGGGCATAGCACGCAATGTTTTTTGAGCACGGCGTAAATCTGTCATGAAATCAGCTATCCGCCCTTCTGCGCCAAGCTCGCGGCGAAGGCTTGCCTCTACGACGGGGCGTGAGGCTTCCCACATATCAAATGCAGGGTCGAGACGTCGCGCCACACCCTCGGCCTGCATCATGGTTTTTTGAAGCATAATCAATTGCGGCTGCATTTGCATGTCGAAAATCTCGGTTATCTCGAACAATTGTAACAAGACCTTTGCCATAGATACTTGATCCGAGGTCTTGCCGAAAATAGGTTCCCCAACGGCGCGCAGGGCGCTCGCAAAATCTTCGACAGTGTGGTTGGCGGGCACATAGCCCGCTTCAAAATGTATTTCAGCAATGCGTTGGTAATCACGCTTCAAAAATCCGTATAAAATTTCAGCGTGGAAACGTTGCTCTGCCTCGCTTAACCGACCCAAAATACCAAAATCAATGAGTACCAATTCACCGTCTGCATCGACGATTAAATTGCCCTCATGCATATCAGCATGAAAGACACCGTAATCAAACGCACATGTCAGGAAGCTCTGAATGACCTTTATAGCCAATGCAGGGCGTTCAATTTTTGGACCCGTAAGCAGTTCATCACTGGAAAACGCTGTTCCGTCTACCCAATCAAGAACGAGAACGTTTTTAGAGCTGAAGTCCCAATGTATATTAGGTACGCGAAACAGACCCGTGTCTTCTGCCGCTTCGCTAAGCTCACTGGCGGCTGCCGCTTCCAAGCGCAAATCCAGTTCTAACATGACGGCTCGTGCAGCCGTTTTGACAAATAATTTAGGCCCAAGACGACGAGAGGCTGGCACAAAAAACTCGCCCAAGGATGCCGCCATACGCAACACATCCATATCTTTGGCCATGTCTGTGTGGATATTTGGGCGCAAGATTTTGACCGCAACTACGCTCCCATCAAGAAGCGCGGCCTTATGAACCTGAGCGACCGATGCGGCGGCTTTGGGCTCTGAAAATGTTGTAAACAATTCCTTCCACGGTTTACCAAATTCTTTTTCTATTAGCTCTACGGCTTTATCTCTTGAAAACGCAGGTACTTGGTCTTTTAACCGCGATAAGCCGCGTGTAAATTCAGGGTCAAGCATATCGGAGCGGGTTGCTAAAATCTGCCCAACTTTAATATAGGCAGGGCCTAATGTTTCCAAAGCGCGCGCAAACCGTTCACCGGGGTTTTTTGCCCTATCCCTCACTGCAAACAACCGAGAGAACCACCCCACAAACCGCATAAACATTGGTACGTTCCGCGCATATTCGGCGGGTATCAACGCATCATGCCGCGCCAGAATAAATGCGGTTTTTAGCAAGCGGAAAAATGTAATAATCGTCTTCATGGCCGCTTCTTAGCAGAGCCAGAATTCAAAAGCGAGTGGGTGTTTTGTCACTTATGTTCTCTCGTCCGCGAATTGGTATAAGGGGTCTTGGTTCATATTAAGTATGCGTTCGATACGTATTTTGTCTCTAAGCACACGATAATATATTACATGTTTTTGCACGGGAAAACGCCGGTAACTGACCCGGATATGGGAATAATCACTACCGATGTTTGGAAATTGACAAATCATATCAATAGTTTCGCGCAACAATGCCTTATAGTGCGCTGTTTGTTTTTCGCCAAACTTTAATCGTGTGTATTCAGCAATTTCTATCAAATCAAATTTGGCATCCAAAGCATATTCAAATGCTAACACTTATGCGGTCTTCCGCATTCTGTCTTCTGCTCGTTTTATGCCTTGTTCCCAAATCTCATCAAAGCTTTCATTTGATGTGCCACTATTTTCAGCTGCAATAAGCATTTCGAGCAGTTTGGCTTCCGCATGCGACTTGCCTTCATCCCTGCGCATCAAGTCGCGGATATATTCGCTGTCATTTCCGTAATCGCCACTTTCTACACGGGACTTTATCCACGCATCCATTTTCTCCGTTACGGTAATCGTCTTACGAACCATGGCCATAATTTTCTCCGTTATCTAGTATGATAAAATCATATAATATCATACTAAGCAGAAAATACAACCGTCATCTGGGCGACTTTACTCACCCAAACTCTCCACAAAGAAATCCAGTATTTGCTGGGCACGGTGGATTTTGTTGGCTTTGGTGCGAAACCCGTGTTTCTCGCCGGGATAGGTCATAATTTGCATATTTTGGGCGCCGCGTTTCTGCATTTCTGCCATCAGCTTGACCGAATGCCTGAACACCACATTATCATCGGCCATGCCGTGTATGAGCAAGAACGGTTCAGTTAACCCGTCGAGATGCGGGAATATAGCAGCATTTTCATATGCGCCTTTGGTGTAATTAACATTATCGGTGCGCGGATCACCGAGAAAACGCTCGGTATAAGCCGTATCGTACAAAGCCCAATCAGTGACAGGCGCGCCGGCAACACCAGCCTTATAATGGTCGGTTTGTGCCAGCATGTGTAGGGTCATATAGCCGCCGTAAGACCAACCATAAATACCCATACGGTCTGCGTCCACATAGGGGAAGGATTTCAAGAATTCTGCGCCAACTGATTGGTCCGCCACTTCGAATTTTCCCATAGCCCGGTAGAGATGATCTTCAAACACTTTGCCGCGATTGGCGGCTCCACGGTTATCCAGTTGAAAGACCACGAAGCCATTATCCACCAACATTTGAGCGAAATACATATTTCTATCTCTGCCTTTGCTCACGGTTTGCACGCCAGGGCCGCCGTAAACCAGCGTTACAGCTGGCCGTTTTTCTCCTGGCTTTATATCTGTTGGTTTGTAGATCAAATAGTCCAGCTTGGTGCCATCTGCTGCCGTTATTTTTCCGAATTCAGGCGTCACATGTGATGCCATATAGGGCGCGTAAGGGTGGTTAGCGTCTAGCTTATTTTCATTCAGCCAAATTTGGGGCGTACCGTCGTTTTTATAGGCGCGGGTCTGGGACGGAGTGGACTTGTTGGCAAATGTACCAATATAGGCGGCGCAATTTTCTGCAAAACTGGCCGTGTGAAAGCCTTCTCCTTTAGAGAGTTGTGTCAGGTTTTCACCATCAAAACCGATGCTGTAAATATGTTGTTCAAGTGCGGTTTTCTGCCAACCTGTGAAATATATCTTCTGGTTGGTTTCATCTATGCAATTCACCTTAGATACGGGCCAATCACCCTTGGTGATTTGAACAGGCGGCTTACCCATTTGGCCGTAGCGGTAGACATGCCAAAACCCACTGCGCTCGCTCGACCAGAGAAAACCACCGTCGTCTAGGGCTTTAAAATCACCACGCACATTAATCCAGGTCTCGCTAGTCTCTTCAAAGACAAGTCGGCTATTGCCTGTAGCTGGATCGACGTCGAGCATTTTTAAGGATTTTTGATCCCGTGATAACATGGCGACATACATATGCCGTCCGTTTTTACTCCAATAGACCCGTGCCAAATATGTATCTGCATCATCGCCAATATCCGCCCATATTGTTTTTTTGGCTGCATCGCCGCCGAGCAGCGGCTTAATGGCTAGCTTGACTGTCGCATTATCGGTGCCCGCAAATGGGTAGCGTTGGGCGACATTCTCGATACCGTCAGCACCATATTCAATCCGGTGCTCGACGGCGATTGGGCTTTCGTCAATTTGCGAATACGCAACATGCATTTCGGTTGGCGACACCCAATATCCGGTCGAGCGAGCCAGCTCTTCTTGGACAACAAAACTGGCCGTTGCATTGTGCACCAATCCATTGGCTCCGAAGGACAAACGTCGCTCTCGCCCGTTAGAGAACCGCGTCATGTAGAGGTCATTATCGCGCACATAGCTAACAAACTCTCCGGAACCGGAAATGCGGGCATCAGTTTCGAAACCTGCCGTATTGGTCACTTGTGTTGCTTTGCCGCTCTCTAAGTTAAAGACAAAGACATCGCCGCCGAGTGGGAACAAAATTTGTTTTCCTGCGCTGTCCCAGCTATAAGAAACTATCCCTGCGCCCTTTTCGCGCATCCGCTCACGGCGATTCTTTTCTTCGGCGGACAGGACTTCAGGTGTTTCGAGTAAATCAGTTGAGCTGACCAAGCGCTTGCCCTCACCTGTCTCTAAATCATAAGCCCATAAATCTTGCTGGGTTACATCATCTTCGCGACCTTGCAAGACCGTGACCATTTTCCCGTCTGGTGATATCTTGGCCTTCTTCAAGGTCGGCCCTGACAAGGACGGATCAGAATGGATGATGGCCGGTGTGAGGCCACCGCTCTTTACAGTTTTCGTTTCCGTAACAGGCGTGTCGGTTTGTTGGTTACAGGCTGTCAAAATAGTGGCAGCCAAAAGGCTTATCATAAAAAATCGCATAATTCCCTCAAAATTGGTTTTGGACATAGTCGCAAGCCCGTGTATGGAATGCAAGTGATGACTTGCTATGATGTATTTAACGGGGACGCTGACGGCATTTGTGCGCTGGTGCAATTGCGCCTTGCTGAACCACGAGAAGCGGTATTGGTTACGGGTGTTAAACGCGACATTAATTTACTAGCGCGCGTTTCTGCAAATCCTGGCGACCCTATCACTGCACTGGACATTTCCATGCGTACTAACGCCAAGGGTTTACGCCGCATTCTGGATGCAGGCGCACATGTGTTTTATGTCGATCACCATAACCCTGGTGATATTCCAAAGCACGAAAACCTGCTTGCCGTAATAGATACAAGGCCAAAAATTTGCACCTCGCTTTTGGTCAATAAGGCCTTGAACGGCACATATAAAGAATGGGCAATCATCGGCGCATTTGGCGATAATTTGGCAGACGTCGCCAATGAGGTCGCTCGTTCATTATCCTTAAAAACTGCCGTCCTTACTAAGCTAAAGTCCTTAGGGGAGCTCATTAATTATAATGCCTATGGGCGCGATACATCGGATTTGCATTTCACTCCGGAATATTTGTTTAAGCAATGTGTGCGCTATAAAACACCCAGCCTGTTCCTATCGGACAAACCAAAAATTTTCGACAAGCTGAAAACGGGTTATGCGCAGGACATGGCTAAAGCGAAAAAATGTAGATTTACTGTACCGGGCGTCACCATCCTAGGCGACGCCCCTTGGGCAAGACGCGTATCAGGTAGTTACGGTAATATCCTTGCCGTAGAAAATCCAAACCAAGCCCATGCCGTCCTGACACATAACGCCGACGACGGCTATCTAATCTCTGTCCGTGCGCCTAAAAACAACCCGAACGGCGCTGATAAATTATGCCTAAGCTTTCCCACAGGTGGTGGCCGTGCCGCCGCCGCAGGTATAAATCATTTACCCAAAGACGATTTGGGTAAATTTTTAGATACTTTTAAAAAAGCGTATTAAAATATTAGCGCCGTTTCAAGCCGCCTAAAATTCCGCGAACAATTTGCCGTCCCAGCTGACTCCCAACCGTACGTGCAACCTGTTTTGCGCCCGTTTCCCAAACGGACTGCCGTTTTCGTCCTCTACGTCTTGCAGGTTTTTTCGCCTTTGTTTTAGACCGCGTATTGGTTTTTGCTCTGGTTTTTTCTTGGGCAGCCTTTTGTTTAGCGGCTTTCTCTTCTACGGCCTCTTTGTCTTCTGCGATTTTTTTACGCTTGCTCGTGAGAACCTCATAGGCGGATTTACGGTCTATGGGCTCGTCGTACTGGCTGCCAACAGGTGAGCGAGACATGACGTTCTTGCGTTCACTGTTCGTCGCGGGGCCAAGGCGGGAACTTGGTGGCCGGATTAGGGTCTGCCCGACTATCCCAGGCCGACCTTTGGCATCAAGCACCGAAACCAATGCCTCCCCAACCCCTAAGTCTGTAATGACATCTTGTGTTTTAAACGCCGGATTGGGGCGGAATGATGCGGCCGACGATTTAATGGCTTTTTGTTCTTTGGGCGTATAGGCGCGAAGGGCGTGTTGGATGCGGTTGCCGACTTGTCCGAGCACACTATCGGGAATATCTGTCGGGTTTTGCGTGACAAAAAATACGCTCACACCCTTGGAACGGATAAGGCGGGATACTTGTTCGATTTTCTCGACCAAGGCCTTTGGTGCTTCGTCAAAAAGCAAATGTGCTTCGTCGAAAAAGAACGCCAGTATTGGTTTGTCAGGATCGCCGATTTCCGGCAATTCCTCGAACAATTCACTGAGCAACCACAAAAGAAAGGTTGAGTACAAACGCGGATGATTAATCAACTGATCTGCAGCCAGAACAGAAACAATGCCGTTACCGCTCATGTCTTCGCGCATAATATCAGATAATTTTAGCGCAGGTTCGCCGAAAAATTCGTCTGCGCCATCACGCTCCAAAACTAGTAAATTACGGATAATTGCGCCCACGGACTGGGCGGAAATATTGCCGTATTCATAGAGCAAATCTTTGCGGTTTTCAGAAACAAAGGTCAGCGCAGCTTTTAAATCTTTGAGATCAAGCAAGGGCCAATCATTGTCCTCTGCCACATCAAAGGCGATGGCCATAACGCCTTCTTGCACATTTGATAAATCCATCAAACGTGACAGTAATGTCGGCCCCATTTCGGTTATCGTAGTGCGAACGGGGTGACCACCTTCGCCGTACAAATCCCAGAAAATAGTTGGGAAAGATTTATAATCGTAATCTTCAAGACCAATTTTCTTTGCGCGCGAAATAAGTTTCTCGTGCAGTTTATGGCTCTTGGAGCCAGATTGAGAAATCCCCGACAAATCCCCTTTTACGTCGACACAAAACACAGGCACACCTGCGTTTGAGAAGCCTTCAGACAAAATCTGCAAGGTCACAGTCTTCCCCGTCCCCGTCGCCCCGGCTATTAAACCATGGCGATTTGCTCGGTGCAAGAGTAGCTCCTGCCGTTTCCCGTCCGTGTCTGTACCGATGAATATACTGGTCATGTAAGCCTCCCTAATTTTAGCAAAACTAGGCATGAGCCTTTAAAACTTCAAGCACTTTGTACTCACATGACCAAGTATAAAACACGTCAAGATAGGTTGAACAAAATTGTTGCCAATGGTAAAGACTATATATGATCTTATTTAGAAATCATTTCATTTCAAAGTGTTTTTTGGTCGTTATTGCTTCCATGTCATTGATTTTAACGGGTTGTACAAAAAAACCCTCAATCACTGACGCAGAAACTTTCTTTCTATCGTCTCTTCAAGGGCAGGCGGGCATTATTGGTGATCCCAGTTTTATTTTCTCCCCTCCACCAAAAACTCTTGATGTAGCCTGGCAATCAACAGGTATTGTCACCTTAAATGCAAAAAAGGGTTTTAGTGGCTCAACCGCAATGGGTACATATGTTCGTAAGAAAGAAAATGGGGATTTGTATGTTCTGACTGCTAAGCATGTGATTTATGATGCAAAAACACTTATGCTTAAAAGCACTGACGGGTATTTTATTACTAATTTTGCAAACTTAAAAAAGGATTATGAAACGGGGAGCTTAACAAAACTTCATCTGGACCAACTTCCTAAAACTATCGATAGTTTAAGTGGGCAAAAAGATTATATTCTTATCCCAGTTGCTCAAAAAAATGTGAAATCATTTTCGTTCAGTGGTGGCACAGTCGCCAAGCAGCAACTTTTATTCATAGAAAAATTAAACCCAAAAAAATTATATTCTATTGGTATCAAAAAAAACAAATCTTCTAATGGGAAAATTATAATCTTTAAGTTTTATCAGTCCAATTTTTTACTAAAGTATTCAAAACTACATAAATTATTAAATTCAAATTCGCCTACAATATTTACAGACCTTGATACTATGCCAGGCCTTTCTGGCTCGCCTATTTTTTATGAAATAGATAATAAAGTAATGGTTATAGGAATAATGATTAGGAGGACTAAAAAAAAGAAATGTCTTGAGTTTTCTGAAAGGATTTGCCGAAATAAAATTTTACTATTGAATAGCAATCCATACTTATTTAAGAAGTAAGGGGGTATCAAATGATTGCACGAATGTTTCGATAGACAGTTTTCCACCTGCCAATAAAAATGTGTTTGGCAAAAACATTATTATCAAATGCGTTTCATCAGTACATATAAGTGGTGGGCTAAAATAGAGGTAGGGTTTCTTATAGGATGCCGTGCCCGTATAAGACCCAAAATTCTTATATGTTGGCACATGTAGACCTCTATATTTATATAAATACGTTCCAGATTGGTCATCGTTTATTGCTATGATAAGTGGGCATCTGTAAGCATGCCACATACCAAAAAGTGGAAAACATAATAACAATAAGCCGCTTCCTCGAGCTAAAAAGGAACGAAAAATAGGAGAAGTATCTTTTAATATTCTATGCTTGCGTCTCATATTATCAAAGTCTATTTTTTCTAAATTCTCTGGTGAACCCATAACAAGCGCATAAATACCAACAATAAGAAATGGCACACACACAATAAATATCCGAAACTTAGATTTTTTTAAACTTGTCATAATAATTGATAAAACGAGTACATATTACTAACTATGGTTATGGCTGTGGAACTTTATTCGTAACCCTCCTCGTCGCCTTCCCGTCCTAGAAGCCCATCAAAATCCCAACTGGGAAATCCTGATAAGTCACCTAAAAAACCTTCTGGATCATCTACTACATCTTCCACAATATCTTCGAAAGCCTGCTCTAGAGCGGCTATATCAGCCGAAAAGGAAGCCGCAGCTATGACCGCATCAATTGTTAGCTGCGCAAGAGCATCGCCGACTGTATCATAAGCAGGATCTGAGACACCACTAGCATCCAAACCAAAGACAAGAACCGCAGATATAAGAGCCCCTGCAGCAACTCCCTCTGGACCTGTTAGTCCCCCGATTAACGCGCCTAGTTCTGCCGCAGCAATTGATGAAATTTCTCCGAGTGCAATAGCATAAGCATCTCCAAGAGCAACTTTAAGGGTATCTGCTGATGGGACAGTTCCCGCTTCAATTGCAAGAGAAATCGCTGTTAATGACTGGGATAGCCTTTCAAGAGCCGCTTTATCACCCGGCAGTGCAATTAATGACGCAGCATTAACACCGTCTGCAAGCAAACCAATAGCGGCTGACATTTGTTCCGCAACGTCTTCCCAACCATTATTATCAACACCCTCACCGCCTTCATCGTTGTCTCCATCATTGTCGTCTCCGGCTTCACTCCCGTCATCATCATCGTCAAAAACATCACCCAAGCCATCGTCGAAATCATTATCATCACTGGTATCTATTGAACCATCGACGAAAATTTCATCTAAATCTTCATCGTCCCCAAAATCATCGCCAAGACCATCCTGGTCCTCATCAATATCTTCACCGTCTTCGCCGAAAGTTTGCTTACCTTTAACTGGCTGCTCAACATTACTACTAGATTGTTCAACCGCCAGTTCCAACAACATATCCATGTAAGCGTTATCTAACGATCCAATGGCTGTATCAGTTTCGCTAAAATCAAAGAGATTTTTCGCCTGAAACGACGTAATATTTTCACTATCAGCCGTGAATAAGTTTTGCAAATTATCCTGGTCTGTTTCTAATGCCAATAGCTCCGCATCAATATCAAAAAAGCTGTCCACAGCCACCTCCCAACGTTGTAGTTAATGTTTATTAACCATAAACAGAGAGAGAGAGAGAGAGAGAGAGAGAGAGAGAGAGTCAAGGTTCAAGCTGTAACTTACAGATTCCCCGCGATGTGTGTATTTAAACTTTCCGCATTATCACCGAACCATTAGTCCCACCAAAACCGAACGAGTTTGACATAAACGCTTTCATATCGTGATCACGGGTTTGTTGGACGATATTGATTTTGGGGATTTCTGGGTCTAGCTCATTGATGTTTATTGATGGTGCTATGAAGCCGTCTTGCATCATAATCAGGGAATATATGGCTTCTTGTGCGCCTGCCGCACCCAAAGAATGTCCCGTCATGGATTTGGTGGCAGAAATCATCGGGCCATCTGAACCAAACACCCGCGAAATCGCGCCGCATTCTGCCACGTCACCTACCGGGGTCGCTGTCGCATGCGGATTGATATAACAAATATCATGGCCAGCATCTGCTAGTGCAAGCCGCATAGCACGTTCTGCACCTTCGCCGCTTGGCGCAACCATATCATAACCATCAGACGTAGCCGCATAGCCAGTGACTTCGGCAAGAATATTTGCACCGCGTTTTTTCGCATGTTCGTATTCTTCTAGCACCAACATGCCCGCGCCACCCGCAATTACAAAACCATCACGACTGACATCAAAAGCCCGACTTGCGGTTTTTGGCGTATCATTATATTTGCTCGACATGGCACCCATGGCATCAAACATGTCTGACATTGTCCACTCTATTTCTTCGCCGCCGCCAGCTAACATTATGTCTTGTTTACCCCACTGAATTTGCTCAACCGCAGAACCAATACAGTGCAAAGACGTCGTACATGCGGACGTAATAGAAAAATTGACCCCCTTGATTTTAAAATGTGTAGCGAGGGTTGCAGAAACTGTAGACGACATAGCCTTTGGAACAGCAAATGGCCCAATACGTTTAGGCGCACCTTTTTCGCGCGTGGTGTCTGCCGCCTTAACAATTGTCATTGACGATGGCCCGCCTGAACCAGCAATAATTCCTGTGCGCGGGTTTGAAACCATGTCTTCACTAAGCCCAGAATGCTCAATAGCTTCCATCAATGCCACGCCTGGCCAGCCGGATGTTTCGGTCATGAAACGATAAGAACGTTTGGGAATAAAATCTTTGGGGTCAACGCTTGGGCGCCCGGAAATTTGCGAACGAAACCCAAATGTGGTCATATCTGCATCGGTTGCAATACCGGATTTACCCGCTTTTAAACTAGCCGCAACTTCCGCCACATTATCACCAATACATGAGACTATCCCCATGCCCGTTACAACAACTCTACGCATTGTTTTCTCCGTTATTTTGGACATATACGCCGACACGCAAGCCCTTGGCTTTGTAAAAAACCTCCCCATCACCTTCCATTGTCGCATCAGCAATACCCATTGCCAAGCCCCCGCGCTTGATAACACGTTTAACATCAACTGTATATTTGACCAGTTTTACATCTGGTGTTACCTGACCGGTAAATTTCAATTCACCAACACCTAAAGCACGGCCTTTACCCTTGGCACCATCCCAGCCCAGATAAAACCCGACCAATTGCCACATTGCATCCAATCCAAGACAACCTGGCATAACTGGGTCACCTTTGAAATGACAATCAAAGAACCATAAATCTCGGTGCACATCAAGCTCTGCAGTAATCAAGCCTTTATCATATTCACCACCTGTATTGGCAATATGAGTGATGCGGTCAAACATCAACATTGGTGGTAATGGCAATTGCGCATTACCGTCACCAAACAAGCTTTTCTCGCCTGAAACAATGAGATCTTCATAGGAGTAACTGTCTTGGATTTTAATCATAAAAATACCATTCACTTTAATTTTCCCAAGGGTAAGCGAGGTAGCACGGCTCTTCAAGCCTAATATGAGAGAGAATGCCGGAATTGTTCACATCATGCCAGGCTGACCATGACAGGAATAATGGCAATCATACATTCAATGTTAACCACTTGTTAAGCATAAATTCCGATACCTGACTTGTTTATATTTTGTTAAGGTGTGATTATGGCTTCGGCTAAAGTTTTAGGGCTAATAAGTGCTGGCAGCGTTCTAGCGGCAATGTCAATCGTAGCGGTAGCGGGACCTACATCAAAATCTCCATTTGCCAATAAAAAACCAAAAGCATGGGAAACACAGGCAGGGGAAACACAAACCACAGCTCAGCCCGCACAAAACTTAAAACAGCTGTCCCCTAATCAGTGGCAACAAAACAGTTACCAATCACAACACAATCAAATTTCACAATATCAAATCCCTTTGACAAACGGTCAAATTGCACCACAGACGGCACAGCAGCCCAATTTAGCTGGCGGAAACTATTATCCTGGCAAAAAGCCTGCGGTTCAAATGCAAAAAGCACAAAAAGCACAAGGAGCGCAATACGCACAAGGAACGCAAAGTGCACAAGGAACGCAAAGTGCACAAGGGCAGCAATTACAATACCCTCAAACCGCCAGTTTGAAAACCAGGCCGCCAATTGCAAATGTCCAAGCGACGAACGCCACTATACAAGTTCCCGCATGGGCCAATAAAACCTATCAGCAAAGAAATCCGATTGATTATAAATCCGTTTATGAGGGTACGCCCTGGTATGCGCAGAAGCATGCGCAGGAGTTTGCACAAGAGTATGCACAGCAGCAAAAGACGCAATATGCCGCAAATCAATCGGCACCACAACAACCCGTTTATGCTGCCCCTCCAACCAGCAAACCTATACCTTTACGCGGTAGCTCCAAACCGTCATGGATGCAGCGTCTTGGGTTTGGCAATTTACAAACAACATTATCAGGACATGCAAAAGTCGGTGTGGCCGCAATGGACCGGAGCGGTGCTGATGTCACAGCAGAGAGCGTTGCAGACTTTGATGTGCGCGGTGAAATGAGTGCAATAACCGAAAGTGGGCTAGAATATGGGGCAGGCCTTCGTGTGCGTGCACAACGTGACCGCTATAGGCGTGGGTTTGGCGGCTTGGTGGGAGATTGCCCAGCTGGTATAGTAGATTGCACATCAGTCATAGTTGGCGGCAACACCCGTCCTGTAAAAGGACACACATCACAATTTTATACAGGCGGCCCAGACAGTCGCCGCGAATCTCAATTGGCATTGGAAGGTGCTTATCTTTTCTTGCGTTCGGCCTATGGTGATCTGGTGGTCGGTCGCGACGACGGATCTGCATATCTATTTTCAATAGGCGCACCTTCGCTTGTTGCCGTTAATGCGTCCAATTCGACCCTAGACTATACGGGTCTGGACAGCGTTAAGACCGTAAATGATGCATCCGGTTTTGCTGAGAAAATTGCTTATACTAGCCCGCGCCTGCTTGGGGATACGGTCGGCGTTGGCGTGCAAGTTGGACTATCCTACGCGCCCAACGCCAGAGCTTGTGGGGTAGATTATTGTGTCAAAAGTAATTTGACAGGCATTACCGAACCATTTGCTCCTGAAATTGAAAATATCTTTGAAATTGGTCTAGCGCTCGACCGTAAATTTGCAAATGGTCTTTCGGCAGAACTCACAGGCACCTATGCCCACGGCAGTGAAGACAGCGGACTGGCAGCATTTGATAGTCTTAATAGCTATGGTCTTGGGCTAGAACTTAAGTATGAAGACTTCACATTCGGTACTTCTATTTTGAAATCCAATAACGGGTTCGCAGGCCAAGGTGATTACATTGCTTATGATGCAGGCTTAACCTGGAAACCGTCTAAAATTGGCGTTACGGCTTCTTATGGTCATGCAGACGATGACATCGCTCATATTACATCGGACCAAGGTGTATTTGCGCTCAGCTATGATTTGGGCAAATTGCAACTGGGTACGGGCGTGCAATATATTAAACGAGATGTTCCTGCACTCTCTCCTGGCGGGCGCATTAAGCGTAAAGAAGATGCAACGGCTCTGTTCATAGAGGCTGGGGTCGAGTTTTAGCTAGCCATTAGAGACAAGCCTTAATTTATGCCGCGTGTTTACAGTTTTGCGAAATAGCCTCTAGGCCAATAAGCAAATCTGCCAAAATGTCTTCTGGAGTTTCCAGGCCAACCGACATCCTTATTAACCCGTCCGTTATGCCGTGCTGCGCTCTCTCTTGAGGTGAATAAGTTGCATGGGTCATAGAGGCTGGATGCTGGATGAGGCTATCTGGATCCCCTAGGCTCACGGCACGTTTTACCAATGAAAGCGCATTCATCATTGTGCGTCCTGCTTCAACCCCGCCCTTAAGTTCAAACGCTATCATGCCGCCGAAATCAGACATCTGGTGTTTGGCTAAATCGTGATCCGCCGACGTCTCAAGGCCAGGATAAAAAACATGGTCAACAGCAAGATGCGCTTCCAGCGTTCGGGCAACCAGCATGGCCGTCTTGCAATGCCGGTCCATGCGTAGCTCCAAAGTCTTTAAACCACGCATGATTTGATGGGCGGTAAGCGGCGACATCACTGCACCGGTCATGTCTTTTAAGCCCTCGACACGAATACGCTGCATCAGGTCAGATGATCCAGCGACAAGGCCGGCAATCAAATCTCCGTGCCCGCCAAGATATTTGGTTGCTGAATGAACAACCAAATCTGCTCCCAATTCAATTGGGCGTGTTAAATAGGGCGTAGAATATGTGTTATCAACGATTGAAATCAACCCATTTTTACGAGCAATTTTGCAAACCTCCTTTATATCCACCAAGCGCATATTTGGATTAGCCGGCGTTTCAAAATAAACCAATTTTGTAGTCGCGGTAATTGAAGCTTTGAGCGCATCTGTGTTTTGTAAGTCCACATATGTTATTGTTATCCCGAACCGCCTCAACCCGTGTTCCAAAAACGCAAAGGTGCAGCCGTACAATGTTTTATCGGCAATGATTTCATCGCCGCTCGACAATAATGTCCACAATGTTGAAGTAATGCCCCCCATCCCCGATGCGAAACCAAGGGCAGCCTGCGCGCCCTCAAGGGCTGCAAACCGCCGCTCCAAAATATCGACCGTTGGATTGGAAATTCGCGAATAAAAATGCCCAGCTAATTCGCCTTCAAACATGGCCGCCCCCTGTTCTACCGTTTCGAAAGCAAAGGTCGATGTCATATAGACTGGCGGCACCAGTGCGCCGTATTGATCATTCGTCGTACCCGCATGAATTGCGCGCGTGGCAAACCCCATATTTGAAGTGTCATATTCACTGTCTTGGGCATTGCTTTGATTATGTGTTGACATCATGCGCTCCGTTAAAGTTTAAAGCAAATATACACCAAACTTTAAGCTATGTGCTTGCGTTTATAGCAAAATATCATATATTTTTAGCAGATTAGGAGTTAATTATGACTATGGACGCAATAGATCGTAAGATTATTCGCGCATTGCAGCATGATGCCCGATTGACAAATCAGGATTTAGCTAGTGCCGTCGGTTTGTCTGCATCACCGTGTCTGCGGCGGGTTAGAAAACTGGAACAAATAGGTATCCTTTCTGGCTATACGGCTTTGGTAGACCAAGAAAAATTTGGCCTACCCATTAACGTTTTTGTCAATATCAGACTTGAAAAACCCTCAACAAAAACCATGCGCGCCTTTGAAAAAGCTATCGAAAATATTGATGCCGTGGTTGAATGTTATCTTATGACGGGTAACCGCGATTATCTTTTGCGTGTTGTCAGTAGCGATCTAAAATCTTACGAACATTTGGTCCGCGACCGCCTAACTTCCATTCCCGGTGTTCTTAGTCTTGAGAGCAGCTTTGCCTTTGGACAGGTTAAACGTACCAATATGCTACCGTTTACGCCTTAACCCCGATACACCTAACCGCGTCTATGCTGTTTGTTCTTGCTAATAACGGGATTGGGGCACGTGAATTGATCATAGGGTCACGAACATAAAAACCTTTTTTGGTATCTTTTACAACCATGACCCAATGATTTTTTCCAGATGACAAATCAAATTTCACCAGCGGGTAATATCCTGCCGCTAAACATGCACGGACATCTTTGGTATTGTTTTGGGTGTCTTTACCCTTGTAAAAAACTGTTTTGGCTTTGCCGCCGGTGGCTCTTTCTAGCCCGCTCCACACCAGCCAGCCTCTACTGTTAAATCCGCCGTAGTTTTTAAGGCTCGTGTTTAAATCTCCAGGGTCGGTTTGAAACCCAAGATTAACGAGTGCCATGGCCGCAGCGGTTACCAAACAGCCATCACTTTCCAAACTCTCGTTCGAGCCACCCATTTTATGCTGGGCCCACCGCCTATCGGTTTGCAAAAATTGCACTTTATCTACCAAATGGAGGCCGGATTTAACCTTTGGATACACAGTTTTTTTAGGGGTGGGTTTAGATGTTGAACACCCCACCAAAAGAAGCAAGCAAGTGGCATGAATACATATGTGTAAAGCGCGTCCCATTCCCTTCTCTAGCACAAAAAAGCTAAGGAGAGATTACGCACCTTTGTTACTGGTTTGTAAACGTTTTTCAATTGCATCCCAAGCCTTAGCAACGGCATCAATACCTGTGAAGGTTTTCAGCTCGTTCACACCCGTAGGAGACGTCAGATTAATCTCCGTCAATTTATCACCAATCACATCAATACCGACAAATATTTGCCCGCGCTCCTTAAGCATCGGCCCTATGGCAGCACATATTTTTTTATCGGCAGGTGTTAGGGTAATGGCTTCTGCCGTACCGCCAACATGCAAGTTGGAGCGTGTTTCACCCGCCGCGGGTCTTCGGTTAAAACCGCCGGCAATTTCGCCGTCTATCAGGATGATACGCTTGTCACCATTGGCAACATCTTTGAGAAACGCCTGCGCGATAATCGGTTCACGGGAGCTTTCAAAAAACATCTCAAGCAAGGACGTATAATTACTGTCCTCAGCCCGCACCAAAAATACGCCTGCGCCGCCATTGCCGTAAAGAGGTTTTAAGATAATATCTTTGTGTTTCGCGCGAAACGCATCAATAGAATTTTTATCACGACTAATGAGAGTGTCTGGTATTAAATCAGGATATTCAAGCGGTATGATTTTTTCTGGACACGACCTTACCCATTTAGGGTCATTACAAACCAGAGTTTTATCTTCAAGCATTTCCAATATATGCGCCGCCGTGATATAGGACATGTCAAAAGGTGGGTCTTGACGCATCCAGACCACATCAATATCCACGGCCAAATCAAGAATAATTTCCTCTCCGAACGTCACATGATTACCATGTTCATGCCTTAAAATCATTGAGCGAGCACGCGCCTCTATACGCCCCGCATTATGGCTTAATTGGTCGGCAGTATAAGAATAGAGCTGTGCGCCGCGCGCCTGTGCCTCCATAGCCAGCGCAAAACTGGAATCAGTGTCGATATTTACACCCTCAATAGGGTCCATCTGAAAAGCTACTCTATATGTCATGGCGTATATGTGGCGCAGAAGAAACAAAAATTCAATGGGCAATCAGGTCTTATAATAACAATAATGTTTTTGCTTGCAATCTCCATATGAAACACTTGCTTGTATGCAAGCCTTGCCATGCTCGGGCTGAAAAAACATCATCCCAATAGCAGGGAAACAAAGCCAACAGGCTATTGTGTTATTTGGCAAGCCCGCCTGCCTTTTATCAATTGACCATCTGTAAGCTGCTTTACCTTCCCTATTAGTTTTTGTAATATTGGTAATAACATTTCAGGTAGGCATATGCACATGTGTTATTTAGTTTGGGAAAATATCTATGTTCACAACGCCATTTTCCTCCTAGTCGATGACTGCCAAATCATCAATATAAAATGAGACAAATTAGTAAAAGTAAGGACTGGAGGTGAGGAAGGGATTCGAACCCTCGATACGCTATTAACGCATACACGCTTTCCAAGCGTGCGCCTTAAACCACTCGGCCACCTCACCATCAATCTCTTGTTGCACTTAATCAGAGTGGATTAAGAATATGTGCACGTTTTCATAAATAAATGGAGTTTATGGTCAAGCCATAAACGCGCGTGCGCCTTAAACCACTCGGCCACCTCACCATCAATTTCGTGCAAGGCGTGTAGCAAAGCTATAGTGGTAAAACAAGCCTGCAAATGCTGCATTTTACAATATGGCAAAATATGCTATTCATAGACAAAACAAAGGGGATGTTATGGACGATATCGCATTAACATTAGGGGTTGAGGAAGAATATTTATTGATTGACCCTAAAACGGGCGACACCGCAAATCCGCCTACTGAATTCTTTAAAACCTGCAAAAAAGAACTGGGTACGTCCGTTACACATGAATTTTTACAGTGCCAAATCGAAATCGCAACACCAATTTGTCAAGACGTTAGTGATGCGCGTAAACATTTAAGCCGGTCAAGAAAAATATTATCATATATTGCTAAAAAATTTGACCTAGAACTCATGGCCGCTTCGACCCACCCCTTTACATCGTGGCGTGAACAAAAACCGACTGAGGAAGAGCGTTACACTAAAATGGCGGCGGATTTGCAAGGGGCAATTCGGCGCATGCTCATTTGTGGTACACATGTGCATGTGGGCATATTGGATCCTGGCTTGCGCATTGATGTTATGAATCAGGTCCGATATTTTCTGCCGCACATGCTTGCTCTGTCAACGTCCTCCCCTTTTTGGGAAGGTGATTTGATGGGCATGAAGTCTTATCGGTTGTCGGTTTTTGACGGTATGCCGCGCACTGGCATTCCAGAATCTATGGCCTCCATCGGTGAATATGAACGCATGATCGGTATAATGACAGACGCAGGCGTTATTGAAGACGCGAGCAAAATATGGTGGGATATCAGACCTTCGGTTAACTTTCCTACATTAGAAGCTCGTGTTTGCGATATGTGTACTAATCTGGAAGACACACTGTCCATCGTTGCCCTGTATCAATGTTTGGTACGTATGTTAATCCACTTAAAAAGTCGCAATATAAAATGGCGTAATTACCCCGCTTTACTCATTGGTGAGAACAGATGGCTCGCACAACGATTTGGTGTCACTGGCTCTCTAATCGATTTTGGCAAAGGTGAACTTGTTTCCTTTAAGGAACTCAATGAAGAAATGATCGGGTTCTTGCGCCAACATGCGCAAGCTTTGGGGTGTGAGCAAGAACTTCTGCACACACGAACTATCATCGAGCGAGGTTCAAGCGCGTGCCGACAAGTAGGCGTTTATGAACAAGCCACAGCTTCTGGTGCCACTAAAGAAGAGGCCTTAAAAACTGTTGTCGATCACTTAATCACGGAAACAATGTCAGGAATTAAATAAGCACAAATAAGTGTTTACCTATCTACATTTCCAACATAAAACGCGCGTATATGTTTGATGATGCTCCCTATATAATTTTACCTGCAAAAACCAATTCACCAGTCTTTGTGTTTTGCGATCATGCAACCAATCATATCCCAACCGGTTTGAATAAGCTGGGCCTTAGCGACAAAGATTTAAACCGGCATATTGCTTGGGACATTGGTGCTGAAGCACTTACAAGGCAATTTTGTAAAACCTACGGCGCGGCAGGTTTGCTCGCTGGATTTTCAAGGCTTGTTATTGACCCAAACCGAGCGGTTAACGATAAGGGAAGTATCCCCCAAGTAAGTGATGGCACCTTGATCCCCGGCAATCAAGATTTAAGCCGCACGGCACATAAAGCGCGCATTGAGCAATTTTATACGCCCTATCACACTGCGCTTGAAACTCAGCTGGATGAAGCACAAGCAAGATTTGTCGACCCCTTAATAATTTCCATCCACAGCTTCACACCTGAAATGGCCAACGGGCAAAAACGTGCGTTGGATATTGGATTGTTATGGAAAGCTGACCCCGACAAAGCCCATCGGTTAAAGGCCGAGATAGAGCGAATTAATCCCTATCATGTTGAACTTAATGAACCATATTCAGCACTGCGCTTAAACCATACTATTGATTATCATGTTATTTCGCGCGGACTAAGACACACGACACTCGAAGTACGGCAAGATCTTATTGACACAGAGGCGAAAGCCCTGGTTATGGCAAAGCATTTAACCAAAGCCCTCAACCATTTCATAAGGCATTAATATGCAAACCAAGCATTTCATTACCGAACGACAAATGTACGCTGATTATCCCGCTGGACTTGAAACAGCTTTGTTTGGCATGGGTTGTTTTTGGGGGGCAGAGCGCCTGTTTTGGCAGACGGGTGGTGTTTATGTGACCTCAGTTGGGTATGGCGGCGGCGCACCTGAAAATCCAAGCTATGAACACGTGTGTTCTGGTGTAACCAATCATGTAGAATTGGTGCACGTGGTTTTTTCCCCTGATGTCATTCCGTATGCAGAGCTCTTGAAAATATTTTTTGAAAACCACGACCCGACTCAGGGTGACCGTCAAGGCAATGATTTAGGCAGCCAATACCGTAGTATGATATATACGTTTTCCGGTGCACAACAAAAAATAGCGACTGAGGCAAAAAAACGCTATAATGAAGCCTATAGTAAAGCTGGCAAAAACCCAATTACTACGGGCATAGAGGCTTCGCCCGTTTATTACCCAGCCGAAGATTACCACCAACAATATTTAGCTAAAAACCCAGCAGGCTATTGCAATATAGGTGGGACGGGCGTTACATGCCCTATTCCTGGTTAGTTGAGCCTATTTAGTTTCGTTTACTAATGAGTTTCTAAATACTCATTTACCGCTTCAGCGCCTGCCATTTCAGTTGTGCTGCGTATTTCCGCTTCTTTTTGTGCCCATAAACGTTTTTGGTACTTCGTTGAAATAACATCCGTGACTACCAACACTCCGACCACTAAATAAAAGCTAGATTTAGACATGGCTTCAATCGGATGGTTAAATAATGTTAGATGTGCTAGATGCGCACCTTCGGTGACCAACAGCACACCAACCAAAAATAAAATAAACAAGCCCATGACTTCGTACATACGGTTTTTCTTGAGAAATTCAGTAACAAAATCCGCCATTAGCATCATAGCAATACCAGAGATAATAATCGCTATCGCCATCAACGGAACTTGATATGTCGTCGTACCGTCTGCCGCCTTTTCGCTGGCTATGGCCATTGCTGACAAGATGCTATCAAAGGAAAACACGAGGTTCATCAAGACAATAAAAACAATGGCTTTTGCAATAGATTTTTTACCCGTACCTTCGGAATGTTCAATATGGTCAACGGTCAACATGTGACTGATTTCTTTGATAGCCGTATAAATGATGAAAGCACCACCAAACATTGTGACCAAAGATTGTAAGGTGAAATGGCCTTCAATAAATTTTGTCAACGATAGGGAAAATAACTCCCCAGACATGATATCAAACATTTTGACAATGATAATCAGCAATATGATCCGCAAAGCAACTGCAATGCCTATGCCCCAGCGCCTAACTTTGGGTGCATCCTTAGGACCAACTTTATTGCTCTCGATGGCAATATACAAAAGATTGTCAAAACCGAGCACTGCTTGCAGCAATATCAACATTAACAATGTAAACAAACTCTCAAGCGTTAATAAATCAGCCATGTATCTCTCCCAAATGATTCGTCCATATTACAGCTACAAGTCAAATATGAAAATGGCTAAGATAAAGACTTTAAACTGCTAATAATGCACAAAAAATAATCAGCAGGTTACTCTTATCCTAAGAGCTATGCTTAACATCTGATAAATGTGCACTTAATTATATTTTAGCCCATTTAGCGTAAACATGTTTCATGGCGGGACTGCAGTTTTAGTCTTGTCAAAACCTTGGCTTGGTTTATCTGTGGCTCAGGTTTGGTAATGTGTAGGCTGAAAGGAGGCTTTGATGACAAAACCTTCTATGGCTGCGCCGAAAAAAAAGCTAACACCAGAAGCCTTAAGGGCTTTGGAGGAGGCTAATGAGCGCAGGCAAAAACAGCTATCACAAGCTACCAAATCTCTCCCACTAGAAAAAGCAGGGCCAAAGGGGGCTGAACCCACTCGTTTTGGCGATTGGGAACGCGGTGGCATTACCTATGATTTTTAGGGCTTATGCTCTAAAGATCACAAGTAAAATCACGTGCAGCTGTTAATTGAGTTTGGCTCTCGAACCTGATGACAGGCAGAGTTGAGGATTTTTGGTGGGGTTCTTCGCATGGTGCGATCGAACCATTATTTGGAGAGCGCATATGCGTATCTATTCGATTGTATTAGCCGCAATTAGCGGTGTTCTTATGGCAGGTGTTAGCACAGTAGCACTCGCTGGGTCATGTGCAGATGGCAACTGTGGTTCAAACTATAATGCAGCCCTTGCACCATATGAAGGTGTTCCAAGTGCTGTCTGCAGAGCACGTCTTGTTGCAGGTAATTCTATAAGCACATGCAGCACTCGCTCGGTTGTACATGCCGCCGCTGCAGATCCGATGGCAATGATTAATTATAATTATTCTAACCCTTATGGGCATTTGAAAACATTTGCATTTAAAAACACGCCTGACGTAAATATTATGCGTGTCTATGCAAGGCCGCCTATGGCGCCACTGAACGCTGTTCCTAATAATTTCACAACAGGATGTAATGTCGGTGTCAGCACTCATTGTAATCATAAGGCTGGGGTCGTTATAGCACCGCCTGCTCCAATTGTCAGACCTATCATGCGCCCAGCTCCACTTCCAGTAGTGCGCCCTATTGCTAGGCCAGCACCTATTGCGCCGATAGCACCTGTGCAAATCCAAACTAGCAATTTTGGAATGACAGGTGGAAATGTTATTGGCCATGTTTCTGGAGGTTCTTATACTTATCAAACACCAGGCACACCGGATTATTGGGAAAAAACTTCGGGAGCTACAGTAGTAAGCGGCATGCCTGCAACACAAATCGTATGTCGCCGAGCCGGAACAGCCGGTACTGTGAATACAGTGAATGTCGTTCGCCCCGTTATTGGTGTCCCAACAGCCGTTCCTGTCATGCGGCCAACTTGTTTGCCTGCATCAGGCTCGGCAAACCCATTTTCCATGGCTGGCAGTCGCTGGACCCACTAACTAAATTACGAAATATATAGAGGGGTTTGGCGGGCAACTTATAATTGATCATTCTCCCATTAAGGGAAGTAATTTGCTCATTTTACTATCATTTGCTTAAATAAAGCAATGTATTCAGGAGAACAGATCATGCGCAATTTAATATTGGCAACAACATTAACCGTTTGTTTTATTCCGTGCAGCACCCCTGCCAATGCTAGCTGTAGTGGTGCAAATTGTTCGTCTGGTGCAAATACAATTACTTATGGTTCAGGTAGCTATAGTGCGCTGTCAAAACCGGTTTCACATAGTGTTGCCAGTACAAGTGCCCATGCAAGCTCAAGTGCCAGAGCGAGTGCGAGTGCCAGTGCCAGTGCCAACGCCAGTGCCAGTGCTTACGCACGTACAATTTCCCATACTAGTGCGCGAGCAAATGCGCGAGCAAGCTCACATGCAAGTTCGCGGGCAAGAGCGAGTTCTCGTAGTCATGCCATTGGTCATGTAAGCCAGGGTATAAATACACGTTTTGGAACAAGCCATCAGGCGGCATGCCCATCAGGGTCAACACGTTCACATAATGGGTTTTGTATGTCCAACACGACAAAACATTCGCCCCGCACTGCAAATAGTTTTGCCTCTACATCCAGTTCATCATATGGTTCAATAAATACCCAAACAGGTCAAATTGTTCCCTTTACAACATCTGTCAGAAACATCTCAAACCATCGGGTATCAGGCATGGCAAGTAATGAATTTCTAAGCCCCACCACATGCCCAACCAATGTGTATAATCCTGGCGGGAATAAAGTTCTTGGTTGTTATTCTGTCGTAAAGCCAGTTCAAATGACTAGACCTAAGCCAATACCGCGTTACAACTATGTTCGCGTAGTGCGCCCAATTATTTATGTACGCTACCCTGTCCCAATGCCATTACCAATGCCGATGCCTGTTTGCCGCACGCAAACTATCTGTGGTAGTGGGTGGTAAAGGCCCACTCTTCGATTTAATCACTCTCTGGTTTATCAAGATATACGCGTAGTTTTTTAAAAGACTTGTTCAATGCTTCTAATTCTGTAGCAGCCAATTGTGCGCCCAGCACTGTAAAATTTGGCTCCATTGCTGTAACTCACTGCACCAATACTTCCTACCCGGTTTTAATGTACTCACCCCATATAACCCGTTTCAACCTTAAAGGTTATTACACTCGTTAGTGCGCCCATTGCAAAATACTCAAAATCGTCTATAACCTTACCACAAATGGATAAAAAGGGGATAAGTAATGAGCGAAGCAACAAACAAACCACCCATTTGGTTTTGGATAATCGCAATTACTTTATTATTGTGGGGCATGATGGGATTGTTTGTGTTTTATGATTTTGTCGTTAGTACACCAGAATCCATGGCCAAGTATGTTGAGGCTGGCACCTATTCACAGGCTTATGCAAACCATCTATTAGCAACACCTGCTTGGGTCACAGCAGTGTTTGCACTCGCAGTTCTTACAGGTGCACTAGGGGCATTATGTCTTGTGCTCCGCCGCACATTGAGCTTACCTCTTTATGTGGCATCTTTGCTTTTTATCATCGTCTTGCACGGAAACACATTCTTGATTGCCAAGGCGCATAAACTTATGAGCAGCGGACAAATCGGGATGGAAGGCGTTGTATTCAGCCTCGGTGTTCTGGCGGTTTGGATTTCAAGAAAAGCAAGAAATAATAACTGGCTAAAATAGGCCAACAACCAAGGGGAAAATCTATGACCGAAACCACAAACAAACCCAATGCAGTATTTTGGATTATCAGTGCAGTTGCGCTGGTGTGGAATTTATTAGGTGTCATGGCATATGTCATGCAACTCACCATGAGCGATGAAGCTCGATCCCAATTGCCAGAATTGGAACGGACAATGTACGCCAATATTCCAAGTTGGTATATGCTAGCATTTGGCATTGCCGTCTTTGCAGGTGCAATAGGTTGCGTGGCTTTGTTGCTACGTAAAAAACTGGCGACTATATTGTTTATCGTCTCGTTTATTGCTATTATTGCACAGCAAATTTACATGTTCGTTTTGAGTGATATTGGCAAGAACATGAATACAAGCCAACTTGGTATGACGCTTTCAATACCTGTAGTCGGGCTCTTCCTTATCTGGTTTGCCCGAAAGAAAACGGATAAAGGTTGGTTGACTTAGACCGCTTTTTCTAGAGCATCTAGCGTATCAACTTTCTCCGAAAATGGTTTTGCGGAGCGAGCGAGGAAATACACGGTCGGTACGATCAGAGCTAAGGCTACGTACAAAAGGCTTTTCGCGATCATATTTGGGTCGCGAAACACTTTATCATTAAGAAGTCCTACAACTAAAGGGCCTATCAATAATCCGGTAAGGCTAATGGCCATATAATAATAAGCCATAATTTGGGCTTTCATTCGCGGTGGTGATATGGCGAGCAAAGCCGCGGGCCCAGCCGCAGTCGCCATAGTAAACCCGAATGTACTAAACTGGAAAACAATGAAAGCGCTCATATAAGTCGGCATTAACGGATAAATTACAAACACCGGAACGATTATCGCCAATCCAAGTTTCATCACCAGAATTGGTGCATCTGTAAGGCCTTTCTTGGTCAAATGGTCAATTAAAAATCCAGCGGCAAACATGCTGGCAGGCCCAATGAGCAAGATAGCCAAACCTGTGTACTTTAGATATTCAGATACAGGCCAAGCAAATGTGCGCGTATAATAGGCTGGATTCCATGTATAAGAATAATATGTACAGATCGACATAATGCAGCCAAGCCCAAAAATCCCGAAAAACGCACCGCGATGTTTGAATATATGCGCGGGTACATTTACGAAATCGCCCAATGTTGATTGTGTCATGACCCCATGACGTTTGGGTTCGCGCACCAACAAAAACAGTAAAGCAATGAGCAAACCAGGCAGGCTAATCACGACAAAAACAAACCGCCAAGGTTTATCAATACCGTAGGTAGCCATCTCGGTAAAATCTATTCCGTGTGCATATTTTATCAATGCGGCAATCGCCAAACTGCCAAGACCAATGCCGATTGAAATCGCACTTGAATATACTGCAATCGCACGCCCACGCGTATGTTTGGGGAATAAATCAGATATCATGGACATTGCGCATGGGCTAAGGGTAGCTTCACCCGCGCCCGTCATCATACGCGCCAAGAACAAGCCCATGAAATTGCGCGCTACACCTGTAGCAGCAGTTGCCAATGACCAGACGGCTATGCCAAATATGACAATATTTCGGCGACTAAACCTATCCGCGAGCCAACCTAATGGAATACCAAAACCAGCATAAAGAACAGCAAATGCTATCCCGCCCAAAAGCCCCATTTGTGTGTCAGTAAAGTTAAAATCAGCCTTAATTGGATCCAGCAAAATACCAAAAATTGAACGGTCCATATAGGACATAATATAGGCCAACAGCAATAATATCACCACCGCCCATGCGCGAAGCGGGCTAGGAAAATCCTGTTTATCCATTTTGTTTCCCCAAATTGGTTGTCAATATTTTACCAATCATAATGCTTCAAAAGCAATCACTTATGAGACGTGTTTCATTTATAAGCGAGACCCCCAACACTTTCCCCTGCCGCTATGTAAAACGGGGTGAAGCGAATTTCGCCCCAGATATCGGCACGATAATAGGGATCGGCTTTCAGCATTGCTTTTGCAGTTGGTACATCATCGGTTTTATAAATATAGAGAGAACCTATAATGGATTTATGGTCATAGGTATAAAGAGGCCCAGCCGCGAAAATATCATCAATCACGTCTTCGATATGTGCCAGATGATCTGGCAGAAAAGTTTTGCGCCGTTTGGCCGCCGCTTTGCCCGGCTTATCGAAACATCGCGCGATCGTATATATAGTCATTTTGCCCATGATTAGCTCCTTAAGGTTTACTATTGGCCTCGTCAAATTGTTGGATATCAAAAACGTCTTCCGTATTGGTCATCAAGGATTGCTTGCGAAAAAATCGCATTAAACCGGGTGGTCCCATACGTGAAGCCCCTAGCCCTGATAATTTAAATGAATTTTTTTCAGCTTCATACATAAGACTGGTCAAAGCAGCATCATTGATACTTACGGCACCAGCTTCAATGCGCCTTCCGACTTCTATGGCTTCATCCGTTTTTGCAGAAAATACACTGGCACTCAGCCCAAACACACTATCATTGGCCAGGGCAACAGCTTCGTCCACATCTTGGAACGCCATGATTGGCATGACGGGGCCAAATGTCTCTTCGCGCATGACTGTCATATCATGCGTGACACCTGACAGTACTGTTGGTGGGCACCACAGACCGCCATGATTTAATATTTTCCCGCCCGTATGAACCTCTGCACCATTTGAGATTGCGTCGTTAATTTGGCTTTGGATAATCTCGGCTTGGCGTGCAAAAATGAGCGGCCCTAAATGACCTGTGTGGATATCTGGTGTGTTTAGCATAACAGCTTTTGACTTGGTAATGAGTAAGTCTGTAAATTTACGTAACAAACTTTCGTGTACATAAATTCGTTCAATTGATTGACACCCTTGCCCCGTATTAATGATAGAGCCGCGCAGAATAGCCGTTGTTGCACGGTCAACATCCGCACTCTCTAGGACTATTGCAGGGTCCTTTCCCCCTAATTCTAAAAAAGCCGGAATAAAGTTTCGCGCCGCTTGCTCACCTACTTTGCGCCCTGTAGCTACGCTACCAGTAAAACACAGTGCATCGACATGATTACCTATGGCTTCTCCCGTTTCCCCCGCACCATCCACGATACTAATAACGCTGGCCAGTTCAGGTATTTCTGAAATAATTTTGCGCAAGGGCGAAGCGAAGCGGGGTGTAATCTCACTCGGCTTAATTATGACTGAACAACCTGCTAATAAAGCTGGAATTGCATCAATTAGGGCTAACGTGAGCGGAAAGTTCCACGGGCTGATAATACCGACCAAGGGATATGGTCGGTTCTCTACGCTATAGGTAATAAACGGCAACGAAGTTGAGCGGCCATCGCTCGGCACACTGCAAGTGTGGGCCGTTTTAATCCACCGTTTGATACTGGCAGCCACCCCGTCTGTTTCCATAGCCGACAAACCATAGCGACCCGTGTCAATGGTCAAAGCCGCAAGCAATTCGTCACGGTGTTCTGCTATTTTTTTGGAAAATTGCAAGAGTGTATCAGCGCGAAAATTCAAACTTTTCTGACGCCAGCTTTCTTGATGCGCACGTAACGCCTTGCATCTGGTTGCTATTGCTTGTGTCGCCGGCGGAGTAATGTAATAATCTACCTTGCCCGTTCGGGGGTTTTTCACCGGAAATTTACCGTTACTTTTCATCAACACCTTCAAACAATGTCACGTGTACGTTCGCCGTACCGAGCCGCATTTTCTTTACCTTGGCATAATCCGCCGAATTCCAAAAGGCCAAAGCTTGCCGCTGGCTAGTCCATCTTGAAATGACCATTTTTTCTGCCTTTGACCAATGTCCTTCAAGAGAAAGAGGCCGCGGTGCGCGGACAATGTATTCCCCACCAAATTGTGCCACTAAATCAGCTGCAGCCACCGCGTATTTCCTAAACTTCTCGGCATCCGAAATCTCGGCAGTAATGACCATATAGGTCGGCATTTAATTTCCAGGTTTATGTTTTGGCATCAATGGCACAGCATCCAAAATCCAGCCCTTTTCTTTACGGCGGCGGGGGCTTGGAATAGCGAAAACACGGTCGCCTTTGCCCATCTCTTTGTGAAATTTATCAAGGTCAATGCGCCAGCCACGCTTCTCATATTCTTTGATATGATGTCGGTAGCGCACGATGCAACTATCAGACCGTACCATGAATTCTTTTTTCATGGTTGGGGGCGTACGCACTGGTTCAACCTCGTCAAGAATATCAATATCTTGCTGGGCAACAATGAGATTTCGGTCCATCATAATTTTTTGCAATTCTTCGGTTAGACCGGCATTGCGCGTCGATATTAAAAACACGCGGGTCGTAAATTCATCAACAGGCAAATCATAGGTATATTGGTGCATTTTAAATTTGCCGCCTGGCTGGATTTTCGTCCAGAAATGAGAAGCCCCATGGGTGCCTGAACCAGCTGTGGTCACTTTACTGTCTTTCAGAGAGCCGAATTCTTCCGTCGGGGAGCCGGAAGAATCATAAACCGTCATAAAGCCAACACCCCACTCCGTTTCTTCTAAATTTAGTTTTGGGACATAGTAATCGGGGTTGGCACCAGAATGGCCATGGGTCGGATGCACAAATTCATTATGCGCTGGGTCAATTGCATTTTCTACGGAGCGACGATACCCTGTTTTCAGCATATAAGATTGCATAATAACGCCCCAACCTTCCATTTCGCATTCGGGTGCTTCCATTATCGGAGGGCGCTCTTCCTCGGGTAAATCTCCCAAAAACACGAAAACAATGCCGTATTTTTCTTGGGTTGGATAAGCATCAATACGCGCTTTTTCTGGTATAGGCACATCGCCTTTTTGTGAGGGGATTTTAACGCAAATTCCTTCACCATCAAATTGCCAACCATGGTATGGGCATTGTATATTGCCGTCGACAATTTTACCTGGAGCCGCCTCTCCTTGACATGCCAATGAACCGCCTCGGTGAATGCATGTATTGGACAGGCAATTTGCTTTTCCGTCTGCATCGCGAAACAGGGCAAAATTTAAACCAAGCATTTTTTGCTTGCGCGGTTTGTCCGTTAATTCGGTGCTAAAGCACGCCGGATACCAAAAATTAATAAACATAGTGAGGCTCCATTTTACAGCTATATCTATTTTCCCTATAGCATGTGATGTAATTTATGGTGCGGTAATTCGTCCCAATTGCCAATTCACCATTGGCCACTCGTCCATATTGTGGTCATCACTCATATAGACCCAACCATTTTCTCCATATACATCATACGGAGAAGTGACATTGGAGGAATACCATGAAAATCAAATTATTTATATCCACTCTATGGTTAGGCATTACACTTGTTGCCTGCTCTGAACCAACACCACCTCCAGCTCCAAATTTGATGATTTTAGCCACCGAGGCTTCCGGTGAAGATCAAGAAAATATGATAGACGCCTCCTTTCTAACCGTTAGCGGTACCAAAAATTGCGAAGAACGGTTTGAAGCAGCGCGTGCCGTATTTCCAGCAGCAAATATAGTATATGCTTGGCATTATTGTACGTACTCCGAAATTAGCTTTGAGCCTTTTGGCCATGCACCTGTACCGACAGGAACCGCATATTATTTCGAATTGCAGATGTCAAAAGATGGCAGCACGTTAAAATCAGTTATTGCAAATGACAGCAACGCCGCCTGCGAAAAGACTAAAAAAGGCGTGTGTATAGTTTCTTATCAAGATGTCATAGAATGAGGGCAAGTATCAATATCTTTATTCAAAAAGCAAAAACCATTTGCTGATAATCCAGTTTTAGAAATTAAATCTTGCTAAGCTTGGCATTTGCCCGAATATTCTTGGAATACTGGATTCGCAATAGGTTATCATAATGAGTGTTTTTCACAAACTTGGTACAATTTTAATTAAAACACTTCCGCCTGAAACGGCGCACAAAGCAGCCCTAAAAGCTCTTTCCTTTGGACTAGGTCCAAAGCGCGTGTGTAAGCACGATAATTTAAAAATTAAAATCGCAGGAATATCCTTGCCTAATCCCATTGGTTTAGCGGCTGGATTTGATAAGGATGCGGAAGTGCCAGATGCCATGCTCGCGGCCGGGTTTGGTTTTGTCGAATGCGGCAGTGTTACACCCCTCCCACAAGACGGCAATCACAAGCCGCGTTTGTTTCGTTTGCCTGAAGACCTTGCTGTCATTAATCGTATGGGGTTTAACAACAAAGGGTTGGATAATTTTGCCAAATGTTTGAGGCGACGAAAAGGCCAAAATTCACTTAAAAAGGACGGCATTGTCGGCGCCAATCTTGGCGCGAACAAAGATGCAAAGGACCGCGCCGCTGATTATATTACAGGTCTCTCTGCTTTGTGGGGGTTAGCGGATTATTTTACAGTAAATGTATCCTCGCCAAACACCCCTGGCCTAAGAGATTTACAAGGTGGTGATGCATTAGAGGATTTACTAGGCCGTATTTCAGATGCCCGGCAAAAATTAACCGGTGATGCGCCCTCCCCACCAATATTCCTCAAGGTTGCACCTGACTTGGATTTTGCGCAAATCGAACGGATTACAGAACAAGCCCGTACTTACGGCATGAGCGGCATTATCGTGTCCAACACCACACTTGCCCGTCCGGAGTTTTTAAAATCGAGCTATAAGACTGAAACTGGCGGCCTATCTGGTGCGCCTTTGATGCGCATGTCTACACGGATACTTAACGAATTTTACACGGCCAGTGCAGGGAAAATTCCGCTCATTGGTGTCGGCGGCATTACAAACGGCGGCGACGCATATGTTAAAATCCGAGCCGGCGCTTCCGCCGTCCAACTTTACTCAGCCCTTGTCTATGCAGGCCCAAGCTTAGCCGCAGAAATTTGCGACGACCTAGCCGCTAGGCTAAAAGCAGACGGCTTTACCAATGTCAGCGAAGCCGTTGGGACATTAAGTGGGCAATAAGCTGTAAACTCGCACTATGTTGGTCCAAAACAGCATCAATTACCCAAAAATAAACCGCTCTAAAGCAATTGTCCACTTGGTGGTCGTGATTTTATTTATTAACATAGTGTGAAGAGAAATAGATAAAGATATAGCTATAGGACATTTAATCATGGGGACTAAAATTACAAATCCAACAAATTCCGACCAAACTTTAGTCGCACCCGATGGCTCATACGAGGTCGTACCACTGCGTAAAGACGATATCACGATTATGGCGGTACAATCACGTGTCGTCCCTGTTCGTGCCGATAAAGCCTCAGAAATGAAGAAAGCCAATCTGGATCATATGTTGGATCTAATAGATGCGGCTGCTAGCTGGATGGGTCCAAAAGACATTATACATTTTCATGAATTTCCCATCACTGGGTTTTCCCATTTGTGGAACCGCGAAGAGTTACTGAAGGTCGCCATTGATGTGCCGGGTATTGAAACCGAAGCCGTGGCGGCGCGGGCGAAAAAATACGGCAGCTATATCGTTTTTGGCTCTTATTCCAAGGATCCTGATTGGCCGGATCATATATTATCCACGTCAATTATCATAAGTCCGAAGGGCGAGATCATTGACAAGCATTGGAAGCTTCGCAATCTAAAAGGTGTATTTGCTGGCTTTGAAGTTATCACCACAACGATTTTTGACGTTATGGATCAGTATGTAGAGATGTATGGTCGCGATGCTGTATTCCCTGTGACCCGCACTGATGTTGGCAATCTTGCAACAACTGCGGTACAATATGAACCAGAACTTATCCGGGCATTTGCACTTAAGGGCGGCGAAATTATGTTGCGCGCCGCAACGTCTGGTGCGGATCCTATTGATGTTCGCTCAGGTGCGATGCACAACAATATGTACACATCCTTGGTCAACAACTCGATTTCCAATAACCCGGGGCCGTTTTTTCAAGATGTGCGCTCTGGCGGTACAGCCATTTACGGGCCTAAGGGCGAAATTCTCGACACTGCCAATTCCGTCAACGAAACTGGCGTTATGGCGAGCATCCCAATTGCAGCGTTCCGCAAAGGGCGCAAAATACCGCGCTTTCATCCTGCGTTATTTTCTGACTTATTTAGTCAATACCAAGAAGCTTATCCTCCAAATATGATGGCAGATGATTTGCCTGACAACGGTTTTGTTGCCGCACAATTCCTCAAAGACAAAAGTCGGTGGGTTTAAACTATGGTGCTCGCAAGTGAACAAATAGGAAGTCCTAACAGCTATCACGGCGAAGTTCAGGAATTTCTTGCGCGTACACATGGGCATTTCATTGACGGCAGATGGGTTGAAGGTGGCGACGCCACCCCAATTAGCGTCATTAACCCTGCAACGGGACTTACTATTTCACACATAGAATCTGGCGGCGCCGTTGAAATAGATCTAGCCGTTACGGCCGCGCGAGCAAGTTTTGATAGTGGTGACTGGGCTAAAATGGCACCCGTAGAGCGCGCGCGGATTTTGTTTTCTCTAGCTGATTTAATTGAAGACCATGCAGAGCAAATCGCGCATCTTGAAGCCCTCGACATAGGCGTCTCCCGTGCTATGATGCATGATATTGGCGTTAAATTGGCGGCAGACCAATTACGTTATTATGCGGGTTGGATTACCAAAATTGGTGGCAAGACTATAAACAACTCCCGTCCTCATGCGCCGGGCCGTGAGTTTTTGACATATACCGTCAAAGAACCCATAGGTGTGGTTGGACAAATCATTCCGTGGAATTTTCCTTTTGGTATGTCCATTGGCAAAATTGCGCCTGCTTTAGCTGCGGGATGCTCACTCGTTATCAAGCCGGCCGAAGAGGCGCCACTTAGTGCCGCTTACCTAGCCGATTTAATTGCAAAAACTGACCTCCCTGACGGTGTGTTTAACTTGGTCAACGGCGTGGGCCGTAAAGCGGGCGCCGCGCTAGCGCGTCATATGGATGTCGACAAAATTTCTTTCACAGGCTCAACTGCGGTTGGCAAAGATATTCTTGAAGCGGCAGGCGGAAATCTTAAAAAAGTTACGCTTGAACTTGGCGGTAAATCTCCCGTCGTTATTCTCAAAGATGCCGATTTGTATGAAGCAATTCCTGCGGCGGCGCGAGCAATTTTCTTCCTTAATGGACAAAACTGCATGGCTGGCTCGCGCCTTTTGGTGCACGCTGATATCCACGACGAAGTCGTCAAAGGTCTCGTTGAAATTGCCGAGGCTATGAGTATCGGCTCTGACCTTGATAATGCTTATGACATCGGCCCCCTTATTTCCAAACGCCAAATGACACGAGTGCTGGCCTATATAGATACTGGACTCGGCGAGAGTGCCGTATTGGCTACGGGCGGTAAACGCGCAGCAGGATTAGCCGGGTATTTTGTCGAACCGACCATATTCATCGATTGTACGTCAAATATGCGCATTGTGCGCGAAGAAATTTTCGGGCCTGTACTAACCGTGCAAAAATATGACACGGAAGATTTAGACGAAATTGCCGCGATAGCTAATGATACAATTTTTGGTTTATCAGCCAGTGTCTGGACGAAAGATTTATCCAAAGGGCATTTACTAGCAGGCATGATAAAGTCAGGGCAAGTCGGCATTAACGTACATGCAGCTATTGACCCGGCAACACCGTTTGGTGGTTACAAACAATCCGGTTGGGGTCGGGAGTTTGGTCGTGAGGGTCTGGAGCCATATTTGGAAACCAAAGCCGTTACGGCGTATTTGTAGGGACGGGAAATGGCTGGTAATATTAACATTTCAGATCCCAACACCTCAATTGATGAGAATGGTGAGAAATTTGTCTTTGGTGCTGTACACCTAGAGCCGGGCGTGACTCGTTGGAATGCGCGCACATACTTATTTTCCGCGTTTTGGACAATTGCTTTCCTTTCCTTTCTCAGTGCCATTCAAAATTATATCCTGCGGGTGCACCTTGATATACCAGACAGTGAAATTGGAAGAGCCGTCGGCAATTTATCTTTTGTCGGCGAAATGGTGTTTTTACTGGTCTCCCCTTATATCGGTGCCATGTCCGATAAAATAGGTCGCAGGCCTATATTTGCTCTAGGTTTTTTGTGGATTGGTGTTGGATTTGCTCTTTATCCACTCGCGCACACTTATACGCATTTATTGATGATACGTGCTATGATGGGATTGGGTGCGGCGGCACTGGGCGGTATGATGGCAACAGTGCTTTCTGATTATCCGCAAAACTACACACGCGGAAAAATGGGTGCGATTAGTGGTCTATTTAACGGGTTCGGAGCCCTGACAGGTATATTCCTCCTTAGCAAACTTCCGAATTTTTTTTCCGCCAAAGGTTTATCAGCCGAGCAAGCCGGTACCTACACATTATGGACGGCAGCAGTGTTGGCTGTTTTTACTGCGCTTGTCGTATTTATGGGCCTAAAGAAAGGCAAGCCCGGTAAAACCCAAGACAGAAAGCCTGTCATCACACTTATGCGCGAAGGCTTTGGCGCTGCACGGGTTAATCCTCGTTTACGGCTATCATTTGTTGAAAGCTTCATTGCACGCGGTGACTTATTGATGCTCGGCACCTTCCTAACGGCGTGGCTATTTCATGCAGGCCTGGACCAGCACGGCATGAGCCCACCAGAAGCCGCGGCCAATATGGGACGGTTCGCAGGCATTCCGCAATTGGCTGCGCTAATTTGGGCACCGTTCTTTGGGTATATACTGGATAGATTTGACCGCGCAACAACAGTGATTATCGCAATGTCACTTGCTGCTGCTGGCTATATCAGCGTTGGCATGACGGACGACATTATGTCAAAAGCCGCTATGGGGCCGCTCATCCTTCTGGGCGTGGGCGAGTTTTCCGCAATTATGGCCGGACAGGCGCTTGTTGCACAAGAAGCACCCATAAATATACGCGGCTCTGTGCTGGGCGTCTTTGCTTTTTGCGGTGCGCTGGGGCTATTGATTTTGAGCAAAGTTGGCGGTGAAATGGCCAGCGGTTTGAATTTCAATTCCGTGTTTATTATGGTTGGTTGCGTCAACGGGCTTATCTTATTTTACGCAATTTATATACGTATGAAAACGGGTTACAAATCACCGAAAGTGAATACGAGTGTAACCAGTGAATAAATAAGAATAATTTAGTTGCGAATAATTCGCAATTGCAATAAATAGGAACAAAGGAGTTTAAAATGAGTGAGACAATAGGCGGAAAAGAGGAAAGTGGGTTTTTAGATTTATTCAAAAAACCACCGTTCGTGGGCTTAATTGCCTTTTTGGCTGTATTCGCAGTGCAACCACTTGGTCACATCGTAATGATCGTCATGGAAAAAATCCTAGCCAAACATCAATATTGGTATTCGCAATTTTATGATGCTGCACCAGTTATTCCAGAAGGATACGAAAATTTTGCTGGGATTGAAAATATCAATTATCTCCCCGCTTTTATTATGGGCATTGTCGGTATTGTTATCATTATGTGGGGTGTTCGGCGCGATACGGAGGTGGCAGGTACATGGGCCGGCTTTGTAGGTGCCAGTTTGTTATGGACGGGATGGGTGGAGTTTTCCTTGCATTTCCACGCACGTTATTTTGGTGTAAAAACCCTATGTAATAATGGTGAGTATGCATATGCATGCGCGGACGGCGCGGCCACAAAGCCTGAATATTTTATGATGCAGGGCTCAGTTGGGTTTCTATTGGCTATAATGCTTTATTTCATGCTCAATAAAGAGACACGCTGTAATATGTTTCGGTGGATGCACAAACATTTTCGCATCAAAGTTGGAAAACCTTCGCGTGGCTTGACCCGTAATTTTTCCAATAATGTTGCTATTGAAACGCTGACTATTCTGTGGTTTTTCTATGTGTATCTAATGTTTTTGTATGATCCGGTACTTATTGGTGAAAAGCACTGGTTTACCTATTTTAGCTTTGGTTTCTTCGGTATCTGGTCTCTTTACCTAATCCAAAGATTGATGCGGTTCAAACGGGTAACAAGTGCTCTACGCTATGCAATCCCGACTGCAATTATTTTCTACAATATGGTTGAAATTGGCGGACGCTGGTCATGGTATAAAGAGTTTTGGGTGCACCCATTTGAATACCCACTGGCTTCTGCATTGGTAGGCGCAGCCGTTACGGTTTTTGCTATCATAAGTATAAAAACTGCCGTCAACAAAACCAAACAAATCGATCAACATTAGGAGGTGAGCATGAAATTCACAAAAACATTAAGTATGGTCACATTAGCAATGGCATTGGGCCTAGCTGGGTGTGGCAATAATGACGGGGCAGAAACAAAAGCCCCTGAAGCAGAGAAAACAGTTACAAAAGTAGCTGCTGTCGTGGGCACCGATTACAGTCTGGTTGACAAAAAGAGCGTCAATGAAAACGAGCTTCCTATTTGGCTCATCCCAAATATGCCCGAAAGTGCTGAAGCCTATTACGGCCCAGACAGCTATCACATTATCGCCCAGACCCAGGACCCAGATGCAGTTGCACCGTCACACGAACGGGCGGCGGGCGGTGCGCTTACCTGGATCACCACGGACGACGGCGCGAACAAATGGCGTATTAACGACCACGGTCAAGATGCTTGTTCATTCATCATGCCTGATAACAAACGTGTGGTTTACACTTCAACCCGTGATAATTTGGATGTACCGGTTGGTAATTGGTCAGACGATAGTGACTACCCGCAAGGCGCAGAACTATATATTGCCGACCTTAAGGACGGCGGCAATGTCGTACGCTTGACAAATAACGAGTATTACGACGCTGAAGTTTCTGTCTCACCTGATGGTTCCAAAATCATATTTACACGCCAAATCGACGGCATGCTTGATCTTTGGATGATGAATTCAGACGGCACAAACGAGCACCAAATTTCATTCACACCTGAATGGCAAGAAGGTGCACCGTTTTTCTTACCGGATAACAAAACTATCACTATGCGAGCCTGGAAACGTGAGGATCCAAATGCAGAGGATACAGGTCACAGCATGACGTTAATGACCGTATTTACGGTTGACACAGACACCAAAGTAATCACACCAATTACAACCGATGAGTGGATGAATTGGGCTCCATACCCGACTCCAGACGGAAAACATTATGTTTTCGTCCGCCCACTGGTCGATAATCCAATGAACTGGGAAGTTTTTCTTGGTAGCATTGACGGCAGCGCCCCTGTGCGGCTAACATATAATGACAGTTTTGACGGATTTCCGTCAGTTTCACCGGACGGCACAAAGATGTTGTTCACACGTAGTGTCGGCAAAGGGTTTATGTCCGACTTATATACCTACGCAATGGACATATCGTCATTAAATGTCGGCCCAGTGAAATAGGGTTGTATAATCACATACTCTTAGGGGTGTTAGCCCTTTGAGGTATTGTGACCTGTATTATTACAGGCCACAAGCAAAAGCCAAAGAACAGAGCAAGGAACAAGAGAGACAATACAGTTCAAATCAAGGAGGGGACTACAATGACTACATTTAAAAACAAACTTATGGCTTCAGGAGCAGCACTCGGATTGCTCATGAGCCTCGGCATTACCGCATCGGCACAAGCTGACGACGGCGAAACAAAAGTTAAACGCTTTGACCAAATCATAGTTACAGCGCGTAAACGCGAAGAAAACATCCAAGAAACACCGCTGTCTATATCTGCCTTTACGGCAAATATGATTGAAGCAGCAGGTATCCGCGATATGGCGGACATTGCCAAATCCACACCTGGGTTTTCATTAGACGACGAATTTGGCCGTACAAGTGGCGTTCGCCCTGTCATTCGCGGGCAAGCAACCATTCTTGGCGCATCTGGTGTTTCAACTTTCGTAGACGGTATCTTGCTTAACGGCTCTATTCTAGATTACGATTTAACCGACGCTGAACGCATCGAAGTCGTTAAAGGACCGCAGTCCGCACTTTATGGCCGCAACACCTACTCCGGCGCTATTAACATTATCACCAAGTCTCCGTCTGATGAGTTTTCGGGTGATGTGAAACTTGATGCCGGTTCATTCAACCGTTTTGAGGCAGCTGGAACAATACGCGGACCCGTTAGCGATACTGTATCTGCTAGCTTGCATGGTCGTTATTTTACGCGTGGGGGTCCGTTCACCAATGAATTTGACGGCACAAAAGTCGGCCAACAAGAATCCGGCGCAGTCTCGTTGGCACTGTTTTACGAGCCAACTGATCGCTTAAATGTTCGAGCACGAGTTCGCTTATCTAAACTTAATGATGACCAACCACGTCTATTTTCTACTGATCCGGAAGACAATAATCTATTTCCGGACGACGGCGGCACGCTTCTTGGTAATGGTAGGTATTTTGGCGGCGAAATAACCGAGCGCGCCATCAACATTGATGATGTGCGCCAACTGGGCGAAAAAGGGTTTGAAGAGACAGAAAGCTTACAATCCAGTCTGTCTATCAGCTATGATGTAAATGATCAGTTCAATATCGAGTTCATCAACGGTTTTAACGCCGATAATAATGAGTTTAAATTTGATTTTGATCATCAAGGAACCAGCTTGGCGCCATTTGCGGTTTATATCGGGCCGGTATTTCCAGTATTCGGACCGTTTTTCTTCCATGCGTATGTGATCGACGATCCGGCCGATTTTGCTTCGGTAGGAAAAGGTACCTCTAGTGATCATTCTCACGAACTTCGCTTAAATTATGATGGTGGTAAGTTCCAAACTATGATTGGTGGTTATTACTACGGCGGGTCTTCCGATTCCGAGGGTACGCGTCAAGCGCCAGCGGCTCTGAACGAGCTTCTTATGGAAGGCTTTGCAGCCCAAGAAGCCCGTATGATTGCACAATGCGCAGCCCATGCCGGTGATGCGTTTGCGCCTTGTTTCTCAGTACCTGGCTTTGATTCGATTTTGAATTTTGGCAGTGAACTGGACGAGCTAGAATTTGCCGCCGACCGCAGTTTGCGTGATAGCGAACGGCGAAACCTCGCAATATTTGGTAGTATTGACTTTGATGTCACGGACGATTTGGCCTTGACGGCGGAAGCCCGTTACAAGTCAGAAAGAATTATCAATAGCACAATATCGCGTTCGGCTATCTTTAACTATGTCGGTCTGCAAACCGCATTTACAGTGGACCCAGAAGTCATCAGGGAAGAAACCTTCAACAGTTTCAACCCGCGCTTTACCGCAAAATATCAAGCCAGCGATAATACGAATGTCTATGCGGTTGTGGCGCGCGGTGACAAGCCGGGCGGTTTTAACAACACCAACGCCATTCCGTTGGGATTTGGATCTTTTGATGAAGAAACCGTGTGGGCATATGAAGGTGGCGTTAAAAATACATTTATGGACGGCACTTTGATTTTAAATCTGGCCGGTTATTATAACACCATCACCGATTATCAATTGACCCAGGCGGCAACTCTGCCAGGCGGTACTGGTACAACAACCGTGATTTCCAATGTTGGTAAAGTTCGCGTTCAAGGACTTGAAGCTGAAATGATCTACAGAGTACCGAGTGTACCTGGCTTAATATTAAACGCAAATTACGCGTTGGCTGATTCTGAAATCAAGCGCGGTACTGACCTTAACGAAGGGCGTCACCTAGACGTGGCTGATGATCGTCGTCTTAACTGTTCTATTGGTCTGCAAGATCCTACTCTACCCTGTAGTGCAGACAATACGCTGTTCGGCTCAATCGTTGGTCGTCAATTACCGCGTTCACCCAAGCATACCTTTAACATCGGTATGAACTATACACACGCTTTAACAGATGATTTTGATCTTAATCTCAATGCAAATTTATCTCATGAGAGCAAGAAATTTGTCCAAGTACATAATCTTGCCTATGTAGGGGATAACACGCTTGTTAATGCTGGAATTGGTATAACGACTAACGGCTTGAGCATCACTGTTTGGGGACGGAATCTAACGAAAGAAGATGCTGTGGTTTCGGCTCAGCGCTTTATTGACCCAAACCGCTCGTTCCAACGTGCCTTTATTGGCAATCCACGTCTACCACGTGAATTTGGAGCGACGGTTCGCAAGACGTTCTAGAAGGTAATTATACACATTTATGGATGGGGGTTTTTGATCCCCATCTTTTTTTTTGGAGAACACTCAATGTTAAAACTAAAATTCCTGATGCTTGGTGCGGCCATCTTAAGTTTGTCAGCTTGCCATACAATGATCAATGTTTCAACTGAGGCAAATGACAGTACTGTCAAGACGAACCAAGCCGCAACGAGCATATCCTTATCAGAAGATGGCAATACATATAGCGTATCTTCACCAATCAACAGTTTCTCAGACTTTATTCTAATCGAAACACAATTGGGTGGCGTTGCGCCGCGCGTTGTTGATATGGACACTGTCGTCGCCGACCTTGCGGGTTATGACGCTATTTTTGTTGGCGAAGCTCACGGACATGCAGCCAGTCATTATGTACAGTCTAAAATTTTCTCGGGACTACATGCAAAATATTCGGACATAGCCTTGTCCATGGAACAATTTGAACGTTCCCAGCAGGTCGTGGTTGATGACTATCTGGCCGGGAAAATCGGCGAAGAAACCTTGATCCATGACGGCAAAGCTTGGGATCATTACCGTTCTTCTTACCGTCCGCTTGTCGAATTTGCCAAAAATAACGGCTTGCCCGTTATTGCAGCCGAAGTGCCCGGCAATATGGTTTCTTGTGTTGGTGAACGCGGGCCAGACTTCCTCAATGAACTTGAGGGCGAACCTCGCACTTGGATTGCGCAAAAACTGCATACGGGCGACGGTGCCTACAAAGATAAATTTTATAGTTTTATGGATGCGGCGGCGGGGCATAGTGTTGATGACCCGAACGAAAGTGCCGAAGATAAAGAACGCAAAAAGTTTTACCGTTATGCCGCCCAAGTCTCCCGCGACGATACTATGGCTGAAAGCATCGCTTTGCACATGAAAGCTAATCCTGGCCGCAAGGTCATGCATATTGACGGCAGTTTTCATTCCGCAGGTCTCTTGGGAACCGTTGAACGTTTGCAAATTCACATTCCAGATATTAAAGCCGCCAACGTACACCCAATCATTGTTGATGATCCCAAAAACCCAAGCTTTGATGTCAAAGATGTCAGCGAAGGGCAATATCTACTTTTAATCTACCCTACCCCGAAACGTTTTGTGCAAATGAAAAACATCAGCGCATTTATCGCTCGCACCAAAGGTAAGATCGATGAGAATCGGTGTGCGTATTAGCACTGTTATTATTTATTTTATTTTGATTTATTTTATTTTATTTTATTGACATTTATTATTTTTCCAGTATTTTATATTTTTCCTGTATTTTATATTTTTTATATATGGAGATTAATATGCAAATGGAAACGATGGGATCGCATCACCCAAAAGTGGGGAAAGTTGCTCGTGTGTGGGAAATCGCGGATGAACTAACATCACAAACTGGACAACGCGCCCTGAGAAAAGATGTAATACAAAAATATACCAGGGAGGGTGGCAATACCAATACGGCTTCAACGCAATACTCCCAATGGCATAAATCTTACAAAAAACGCGAAGACGGCAATAATTTTGTTGCAGAGCCCGGAAATGTTATGCCAGTTCGCCTTACAATCGGACATGATGGCAGACTCCTGATTCCAGCTTTGCTGAGAGATGCAATGATGCTTGATAAAACTAATACTGTCACTGCTCAGGTCGTTAATGGCGAGTTGCGTGTATTGTCACCCGTATGCGCTATTGCCCAACTACAAGGTCTTGTCGCAAATATGGACAATGGCACGGGCTCTGTTGTCGATGAATTAATAAAAGAGCGCCGCGAAGAAGCACGACGCGAAGAGACCATATGAATATTGTCTTAGACAGCTCGGCTGTGCTGGCATTGCTCTGGAAAGAACCAGGGGCTGATATGGTTGCAAAATCCATTGGTTACTCATCTATCAGCACCGTAAATGCATCTGAAGTGGTCGCCAAAATGGTTGATCGGGGTATTGACGCTGCAACCGCAGAGCACATACTCCTTGCTTTAGGAATAGAAATTATCAGTTTTGATACGCCCACATCAATATTAACGGGTCAACTTCGCCGGGACACAAAATCACTGGGCTTGTCTCTTGGCGATAGAGCTTGCATCGCATTGGGGCTACTAAGAAGAAATAAAATTCTAACGGCAGATCGGGCGTGGGCATCCTTTACAAGTGATGTCCAAATTGAATTAATCCGGTAGAACCGTACTTTAAACCCAACATTCCCTACATGTGCAGCTTCGTCGTCACTAGAGCACTCCACTTTAATATGGAATCACTTTGAGCGCCCGAGTTTGTTCCGTGAACAGGAGGTGTTTCCGACGCGGTGCCCCATTTTTGCTTTCGGGACCGTTAGGAGACAGCGACACATTCACGGGGTCTTGTGCCCT
>JAJFFN010000019.1 GCA_021776635.1 Robiginitomaculum sp. | reverse complement strand
ACAAAGCTGCCCATCAGTATCGTCAAACCACTTAGGTTTGAGGGTATAGCCGCAGCTCAATAATGACAAATAACAAATTTTATCAAAATTAAGCTCTTAATATTCAAGAACTAAACTGCTTAGCTCAAAAACCATTAAACTACTAAACTAGTTTTCTAGTTTTCTAGTTTTCTAGTTTAATAGTTTAGTTTAAGAGCAATAAACTGTGTGTGTGAATTGCAGCGATTTACTATGGATTAGCAATAGCAAGGCTTGACGCGTACGCCGTTACTCGTCTACATCGACAGCTCAGAGGGTCGGGCGACCGCGAGATGCAAGTTTCGAGGAAAGTCTGGGCTCCATTTTAGCAGGATGCCGGATAACACCCGGCGGGCGCATTAGAAATAATGTGCTTAGGGAAAGTGCAACAGAAAGCAAACCGCCTTGAAAAAGGTAAGGGTGAAAGGGTGTGGTAAGAGCGCACCGCCGGTTTGGCAACAAAACGGGCATGGTAAACCCCATCCGGAGCAAGACCAAATAGGGGCGGCATCACGGCGAGCTTTAACGTCGCTGCCCGGGTTGGTTGCTAGAGATGTCGGGTAACCGTCATCCTAAATGAATGGTCGCCGCCGTTGTATTTAAATACTATGTGTACAGAACCCAGCTTATAGACCCTCTGAATTTTTCATTATAATGAGCACCGGCAAGAACTTCTTAATATTAAGGTATGATGACTGATAATACGGATGACATAATTTTGACATCATCAGCAGAAATACCATACTGAGATTATCATGACCGAAAAACCAAACCTACAAGACGATTTTTACCGCATAAAAAAACTACCCCCTTATGTGTTCCAAGAAGTCAATACCTTAAAAGCCAGGTTACGAAACCAAGGCGCTGATATAATTGATTTTGGGTTTGGCAATCCAGACCTCCCTACTCCGCCCCATGTGATTGAAAAATTAATTGAGACCGTTCAAAAACCTAATACAACTGGGTATTCGGCTTCCCGGGGTATTTTGGGTCTAAGGCAAGCTTGTGCACGATATTACAATCGACGTTTTGATGTGAAGCTTGATCCAGAAGACGAAATTATTGCGACCATAGGCTCTAAAGAAGGGTTTGCAAACCTAGCGCAAGCAATCACAGCGCCTGGAGATATCATCTATGCGCCTGACCCATCTTATCCACTGCATGCATACGGCTTCATCATAGCGGGCGCAAAAATTCAGGCTATCCCTGCCATGACTGCTGATGAATATCTGGCAGGAATAAAGGACGCATTAGCAACCGCAGAAAAACTGCCCATTGCTATCGTTGTCTGCTTTCCTTCAAATCCGACCGGACACATTGCCAATCTTGATTTTTACACAGAAATAGTTGCCATCGCAATAAAACACGGGATACTCATTCTATCCGATTTAGCATATTCAGAAATATATTTTACCGACCCACCACCGTCTATTTTTCAAGTCCCTGGTGCCAAAGACATCGCAGTTGAGACAATCTCTTTATCAAAGACATATTCCATGGCCGGATGGCGCATGGGGTTTGCCGTCGGTTCTAAGCGTTTAATCGCAGCACTCGCAAGAGTTAAATCTTACTTGGACTATGGTGCTTTTACGCCAATCCAAGTCGCCGCTTGTGCAGCGCTCGACGGCCCGCAAGAGTGCGTAACTGAGGCACGAAATACATACAAATCCCGGCGCGATGTCCTGATAGAGAGTTTCAATCGATCTGGTTGGGAAATTGCACCCCCAGAAGCATCAATGTTCATTTGGGTTAAGCTACCAAACAATTTTCAAAAGATGGGATCTTTAGAGTTTTCTAAACGGTTAATGACCGATGCTAGCATTGCTGTTTCGCCAGGTGTAGGTTTTGGCGCGAACGGTGAAGGTTATGTGCGCATGGCGGTGGTTGAAAATGAACAACGCATCCGACAAGCCGCCCGCAACTTGAAGAAATTTTTAGATTAGGGACAGACCCTAGAGCATTTTTCTTAAATTAAGGCGCGACACTAACAGGCCGTAACCGCCGTTTTCTAGGCATAAAACGGTAAAATACGTGGGTGTCATACTGGCGGAGTTTCCGAAGGCTCGGTGCCCATTTCGGATTTACATTCGTAGTATGATAATGAGTTGCACGATTAGTAATTGCTGCACTTGCCCGCATCATCATATGGCGAGAAATGTCTTGTGCTTCGCTCCAGTTTTTACCGCGAGGCAGTATAGCATTGGATCCATCACAGGCGAAAGAAAACTGACACCCAGTTGTCCGTTCAGCGCCTTGATATACAACCGCACAAACTGTATTTGGGAATGCTTTATGCCCAACACGGTTAAGAATAACTTCCGCCACGGCTTTTTGCCCAGAAATTGTCTCCGAACGCGCCTCATAATATACGGCTTCCGCTAAACAACTTACTTCATGTGCAAATGCTTTGGAATTTGCCACCAACGCGCTGGAATTTTGCGGGATATCAGCTGTGACCAGATAGTCCAGCATGTATGGGCTGGAAACGGTTCTATCTAAATGCTGGCTTGTCAGTGTTTTTGCAAAATTAGACGCGGCGTAATATTCAAACTCAATATTTTGCAGATTGCTTGCACGTTTTTGCCATTTTACTTGATCTTTAAAGTCAGCAGACGTACCCGCCAATCTAGGCAGGCCTATCAGTATCGCCAAAGTTACGGCGAAAACCAGTCCCCAACCGAGGAATATGTGATAGCTCTTTGTCATTTCGCGCCTCATATATACACTTTTTAGATTCGCACAAGTGTCATTATTTTGCCAGATAGATACTTAACAGCCCGTTTACAAGCCAATATACCGTAAAATATAATGTCTTGGATTAGAAAAAGCATACTAATTTAGCACTAATTATCGATAAAATAAGTCAATTCTCTTGTCATTACCATATCTGGAGCAGGATACGTGTCGCAGGACTAGCTATTAGACTTTTTGTTGCCGCGTCCCCAAAGTAAAAATGGAACGGTCATGTATAACATATGGATATTCTCACACTTGAGGGCTTTATGTTGTCCTGTGTGCGTTGTAAGTCATTGAATCTTAAAGACGTCTTACGTCTTTCACATACTCAGAAAACTGATAATAGGAGCAGAATTAACGCATTTCATATATCTGAGCCTAAAGCCTTTTTGGTATTTCATCTGTAGAAGTAATGGGTTTTTTGGTTGGGGATTTTGTTTCGGCGGCGTGCCAATATGCGCCCGCTAAAAATAAGACCCCACTTATGATATTGCCTATGGTGACAAAAAACAAATTTTTTGCCGCGGCGCCAAAGCTAATCGTATCTGGATGTTCAGACAAAAGGGCCAGTGAAAAAACTGTCATATTGGCAACAGAATGCTCAAACCCGCTGGCGATAAATGCAAATAAACACCAAAGGATTGTCCCGCAGATAGTCGCGTTTAACGCAGGCTAATTTGGTAAAATATTGAACGGTTTCAAGTAATGGCATTATTGGTGCTCAGCCCTTTTTTATTAAAGTTTTTCGGACATAAAAATAATGGCAAACACCAGTAAATACTCAATGCCGCCGCAATGCCTAAAAATATACCCCCCAAAGCTTTTTGATCAGACACCAAGTAAGAATTACAAATCCGCACCGGTGCATATGTATAAAGGAAAGCCAAAACGCCTAACATGGACAATGCATTTGCTTGTAAAAACCCGCGTAAATACGGATTTGTTTTACGCCAACTCAGAGCGAGACCGCCGCCAATAATAATCGGAATGGAGGTGAATTTTAACAGATCCACCCAAGGGCTAACCAAGGATGCATCAATATAACGCGGGAGCATCCAAAAAAATATTGCCCAAACACTGGCACATGTGACGGCGTTGGCATTGGCCTCACTTATATTGACGCCGTTTGGTAACATCCCTTTGGCAAATAATGCTCCCACATATGCGAGAGCAGGCAGTAATAAAACCATATGGGTCGCCGGCGTCGCTTCTAGGGCGCGGCGAAATACGACTAGTATCAAGAGCAAAATACAAGCCGATATGATCGCTAAAATGCCGTAACGTGTTCGCACTTTATGATTTGCTGAGCGCGGCGAAAACGCTGTCAATATCATCTATGTCGTAAATATCGGACAATTGCCCATTTGCGTTTATCATGTGAATAGCGGTGTTATGTTGGTATCCCCAGATTTCATCTTCGAGTATGCGCAGGCCAAAATTTCTTTTTATCCGCTCTATATCCACCGCATTGATCCGGGCAATTGTCCAAATATCACCGGCAGCTTTGTGCAGTTCTGCGTAGGATTTCAAGTTTTCTATTGTGTCGTTTTGCGGATCAAAACTTACCGACAACATGCGAACGGTTGGTGCCAATCCGGCTTGCTCAACCCTATCGCGTAATTGCCCATAAGATGAGCCCGCCGTCTTGCATATGGTTGGGCAGGTTGTGTAGATAAATTCGACGAGAGTGACAGAGGTGTTTTGCCCGAGCGTGCCGCCTATGGTTATTTCTTGCCCGTTCATATTTTGCAAAACGAAAGCCGGCAATTGCGGATGTTCGCGTTTAATCCGCAGACGTTTGGCGCTTTCGTCCGTCAATGCTTGCAGCCCGTTAGTTGCGAGCCAAATTCCCGCAAAACCTAATAAAACGGTGAGCAAAGAGGGCAGAAAATACGCTGCCCCGCCCAAACCACCTCGGCCACCCAGACGTGCAGCGCGGGTCATTTTGCCGTATTGCGGCTCAGACCTGTGGCATATCTAATGACCTGGGTCAGGATTGAAAATACCACGAGCAAAGCAAATATTGTTGCTAATCTGTCTTGCAAAAACCATTCGGGCATATGTACGGCCCAACGGCGCGGCACAGACAAGGCACCTGAAACCAAAAACATCAATGTAAAACCAGCACCGCCAGCCGCAAATGAAGTCAATAATAATTTATCCATTGCGCCCATTCCCGATTGTTTTTGGCTCTTGGATTTAACCAGCCAAGCCATAAAGCCAAAGCTCATGCCGACCTCCCCAATTAAAAGATAAATGTGAAAATGACCTGGAACCCATTGGGTGTTGTGCATCACCTGATTAACGACAACCATGCCGTCGATAATTGCGGGAATGGCGCCTATTGACCAGCCCGCGACGGCGAGAACCAGAAGGCTTGAGGCCAAGTCCCACTTAAATTTTGATCCGTGCAAATATACACACATGGAAAAAGCCGTCACGGCCAACAAAGGCACACCGCTAAGATAAGATATAATTTGGCCCATAACCAACATCCAAGCCGGCATCACCATGTCTTGCAACAAATGATGCGGATAGACGGCAATCACAAACAAAAGAATAGCAGACCAAGCAAGAATGAATGCTTTGGAAGATTTCCATTTTTTACCAGTATATTCAGGTATGAGCTCATAGACGGCAATCACGGCCATATAAATCGACGCGTTGATAAAGACATGACCAAAGAAAAATATCATATTTTTGGCCAAGAGGGCGTCGACAACAAAACCCGGCACCAACAAATTAACAAGACTGGCAACAAGAACGGCAGCGCCGACCACAATACCAAGTGTATTAAAAATAGTTACGGCAGCCGCAGCGATGACGGTTGGCGGCGGTGCTTCTGTGACATCAGCTTTGCCAAAAACCACATGCCATCCTAGGGCGCGTCCAAGACCACCATATTTTTTAATAATAGCGACACCAACCGCTAGATAATACAACAAAAAACCGACACCGATAAACACATATCCGAGCATAAACGCCGCCGCCGCCCATGGTTCCCATGCGCCAGCAGACATAGCGGGTAGCGGATATAGAAAAGTCCACATACCGCCAAAATGACCGACAAAGGTCGAAACTAAAATGAACACGACACCAATGAGGAAAAGTGCCAAAAACCCGATATACATTTTCGCGCTTAAATTGACATGTCGGCCTAAAAAATACCACATAATACCGGCGCCCGATAAACCGGCTGTGCCGACCATGCCAGCACCGTGCGTTGTCAATAGTTGATAAAACAGGTCTGGCTCCATGTCGAGAAGCCCGCCTTGTGAAGCCCGCATAACGACGCCAATCAGCATCATTAAGGCAAAAACTGCCCCTGAAATTAACATGGTGAGTTTGACGAGACCCGCTTGCGGTGTCAGATGCTTTGTATTTTCTGCTTGCGACATTTTAACCCCCTAATTCTTCTGTATTTGCTATTACCGTAAACTCGTCTTGCATGCTGTGATGCCCCGTCCCGCAAAGTTCCATACAAATAACCCGGTATTTTCCCGGCTTATCAAAAACATATTTTACCTTATTTGTGTATCCCGGCATGGCTTGGGTTTGGGCAAGCAAAGTGCCGTTCGCATCAATCACCCCAAAGCCGTGATTTACATCCGTGGTTTTAACATTGAAGACCACAGTTTTTCCGAGAGGAATTTCGGTCGTGTCAATTTCCCAATACCATTGCGCACCCGTCGCATTGACTTGAACGATTTCGCTTTTTGTTGATCCCGCTGTCGGAATTGAATGAGGCCATTGTCGCAGTGAGCCAAGGCTGACAATCACACCGACAATCAACATGGACCAAATCATCCCGCGTCTTTTGGTCTCTATGCGTTCTAGGGGTTTTTCAGATTTAACCGAACGAACAACGCGGGCGAATACTATTGCCATTATGAGCATAAAAACAATTGTTATCATTAAAACTTGCGTCTGCATACCGTCCCCTTTTCGTAAACTTTTTTGTGAAAATACCTTTTATTGAAAGCATTTATTTATTAGGTATTTTTTTTACTTATTTACATTTTTGGTTTGCAAGGTCAATAAAAATAAGTAAAAACCTTGTTATGCAGATTTCCACATTTACAGATTATTGCCTTCGTATCTTGATATTTTTATCTATTACCGACGACGGCCTGACGACGACCAAAGACATAGCTGCGCGATATAATATCTCGTTTCATCATGCTGCAAAGGCTTCAAAATGGCTGGTCAGAGAAGGCTATGCAGATTCAGTGCGCGGAAAATACGGAGGCATATCAATGGCAATGCCACTCGAAAAAATAAGACTTGGTGACCTTGTCCGTAAAGCAAATGGCAATAAAAAACCTATAGATTGCGGCAAAGACAGCGGGAAAATGTGCGTTATTCACGGTGCGTGTGGTTTACCAGACATCTTTGAGACGGCCAATGAAGCCTATTACCAAGCCTTGAATAATTATTCCCTAAAAGATGCCGTATTGAACAAAGTCGGAATTTCACGGCTCTTGCAAAACTTTGTTTAACATAACATCTAGCCGTTTGCAAACATACCCGGCATGATTAACTATGACAATAAAGACACTGCACTCGACGTTACCGTCATCGTAATTTAACTTCAATTGGATGAAATATATTTAGCATCCATAATTTGTCTATCTTCATATCTGGGGTCAGGACTTATTCTGTTTATTTCGTATTGCGGATTGCGCGGCTGCCAGTCTTGCAATTGGAACACGATATGGCGAGCAAGAAACATAATGCAGACCGTTGCGGTGGCAAAAATCAATACTTGCCGGGTCTCCGCCGTGTTCGCCGCATATACCTAGTTTAATATCGGGAGAGGTGTTTCTGCCTCTTTTAACAGCAATTTTTATTAAATCACCAACACCATCTTGATCAAGTGTCACAAACGGGTCTTTTTCAACGATGCCCTGCGCTACATAATCAGGCAAGAAACGACCAGCATCATCACGAGACAAACCAAATGTAGTTTGGGTCAAATCATTGGTGCCAAAAGAGAAAAATGCAGCTTGCTCGGCAATTTTACCTGCTTGCAATGCAGCACGAGGCAATTCTATCATCGTACCTATAATGTATGAAACTGACATGGACGTTTCGTAGGCCACATCGTTTGCCACAGCTTCAATAACGGCTTTTAAAATTTTCAATTCTTTTTCGGACGACACCAAAGGGATCATAATTTCAGCAACAGGGTTTACACCTGTTTTTTTGGCTACTAGGGCTTGCGCTTCGAAAATTGCCCGCGCCTGCATTTCGTAAATCTCGGGGTAAGAAATACCAAGTCTACACCCCCGATGTCCAAGCATTGGATTGGTCTCGTGCAGCTCTTTGGCACGTTGCATTAATTCACGAGCAGATAAACCTGTGGCCTCGGCCACAGCCGCTACATCGGTTTCGCCGTGGGGTAAAAATTCATGTAAAGGTGGATCAAGCAAACGGATTGTACACGGCATTGCGCCCATAATCCGAAAAATATCCGCAAAATCATTGCGCTGAACGGGCAGTATCTTCGCCAACGCTGCTACGCGTCCGGTTTTGTCCGATGCCAATATCATCTCGCGAAAATGAGCCAACCGAGACGCCTCAAAAAACATGTGTTCTGTGCGGCAAAGCCCGATGCCCTCTGCACCAAAACCTTTAGCCGTTTCCACGTCCAATGGTGTTTCTGCATTGGTACGGATACCCAATGTACGCGCCGCATCAGCCCAGCCCATAAGCGTAGAAAAATCACCGCTCATTTCTGGCTGTACCATATCAACTGCCCCGGCGAATACCTGCCCAGAAGCACCATCAACCGTTACAATATCGCCCTTATTGACCACGCGTCCGGCAACAGAAAAAGCATCGGTTTCATAGTCAATACGCAGACTACCCGCACCCGACACGCAAGGTGTTCCCATGCCGCGCGCCACCACCGCCGCGTGAGATGTCATGCCGCCTCTGGCCGTGACAATGGCCTCTGCCGCGTGCATGCCGTGGATATCTTCTGGCGACGTTTCCGTGCGCACCAAAATGACTTTGTGCCCTGCCCGTGCTAAACTTTCCGCCTCATCTGACGAGAAAACCACTTCACCTATTGCAGCACCAGGTGATGCTGGCAGGCCCATAACCAAGAGATCACGCTTAGCATTCGCATCTAGAGTTGGATGTAATAGCTGATCAAGCGATGTAGGCTCAATACGTAGTACGGCTTCATCTTCGCTGATGAGACCTTCTCTAGCCATATCAACGGCAATCTTTATCGCGGCCTTAGCGGTACGTTTACCCGTGCGGGTTTGCAGCATCCACAGACGCTCATCCTCGACGGTAAATTCAATATCCTGCATATCGCGGTAATGGGCTTCAAGCTTGTCAAATACGCACGCCAATTCTGCGTACACCTTTGGCATGGCTTCTTCGAGAGAAGCATCGGTTTCGCCCATGTCTTCGCGAGATTTCTTGGTCAGCGTTTGCGGGGTGCGAATACCCGCAACCACATCTTCGCCTTGGGCATTGATGAGAAACTCGCCGTAATATTCGTTACTTCCAGTGGACGGGTCGCGGGTAAAAGCAACACCCGTTGCCGATGTGTCTCCCATATTACCAAATACCATGGCTTGGACATTCACGGCGGTTCCCCAGCTTGCCGGGATGTCGGATAAACGGCGATAGGTAATAGCGCGTTCATTCATCCAACTATCAAATACGGCAGAAATAGCTTCCCACAGCTGCTCGTCCGGGTTTTGCGGAAAATCACGACCGAGGCCTTCAGAAACCGCAGATTTATATTCAGCAATCAGCGCAGACCAATCATCAGCAGACATTTCGGTATCCGACACATACCCATTATCGTCTTTGTGGTTCTCTAATATATCCTCGAAAGTGTGGTGCGCCATACCTAAAACCACATTGGAATACATTTGGATAAAACGGCGATAGCTATCGAGGGCAAAGCGCATATCACCCGAAAGTTTCGCCAGGCCTTTGACGGTTTCATCGTTCAGCCCAAGATTAAGAACCGTATCCATCATACCCGGCATGGACGCACGGCCACCAGAACGGACAGAAAGAAGCAACGGATTAACGGCATCGCCGAGAATTTTTCCGGTGTCGGCTTCAAGAGCTCGTCCCGCCTGCTCGACTTGATCTTTCAGATCGTCAGGATATTTTTTACCATTATCATAATAGGCGGTGCAGACCTCTGTTGTGAGCGTAAATCCAGGCGGTACGGGCAAACCGAGCGTTGCCATTTCTGCCAAATTGGCACCCTTGCCGCCCAAAAGGTTGTTCATGGACGCATCCCCGTCCGTATTATTAGCTCCAAATGTATAAACCCATTTTGTCATATTGTCCTTCCTCCTTTTATGGGGGAAGTGCCGTAGCTCTCGCGAAGGCGATGGGGGCTCTCGCCCTTGCGACTTTGCGAAGTAATAATGAACGCCGAACATTCAAAAGCGCGTAAGAGGCGCGCCCCCCATCCCCCCTTCGGGGTACTTCCCCCGTAAACGGAGGAAGGAAAAAATTTCTCGCTTATCATCAACCCTCAACCCTTTCAAAATCAGCAATTGTTCCGGCGAGGTTACGGATTTTTATGAGAAGTCCCAACCTATTTTCGCGCTCAGACGCCACATCAGAATTCACAATCACATCATCAAAGAACGCATCAATGGGCGCACGTAAACCCGCCAGAGCCGTCATAGCCCCCGCATAATCTTCGCGCGCTAAAGTTTTCTCAATCAAAGGCTCAGCCGTAGCAAGTGCGCTAAACAACGCGGCTTCTTGGGGCTGTGTTCCTTTGTTGGGCTCTATATCAGGCAGGTCACCCTTTTTAGCTTCAGCTTTCAGGATATTCGCAGCACGTTTATAACCAGCAAGCAAATTGGCACCATCGTCAGTAGACAGAAACACCCCCAACGCCTTAACGCGGTTGGTAATATCAACAAGATCATCAAGTTTATTGTCGCTCACGGCAGTCTGCTGCGCAGACGCCTGCCCCGGCGCGGCCTGACCGGCCAACGGGCGGTCGCCCTTGCCTCCTGACGTCGGTACACTAAGTGCAAACACGGCATCTATATGGTCGTGGGCAACACCTTCTTCGCGGAGATGGGCTTTTAGACGGTCTAGAATGAAACTAATAAGACTGTTGTGTAAGAAAGTAGGTGAATGTCGTCTTGCAATAATTTCAATTTCATGACTGAGTTTAATACAAATCCCATTCTCCAAAATAATCCGCACAACACCGAGCGCTGCTCTACGCAAAGCATAGGGATCTTTACTGCCTGTTGGTTTCTCATCAATTGCCCAAAAACCTACGAGTGTGTCTAATTTGTCTACCAGTGCGACGGTTACGGCAACTGGATTGATCGGGACGCTATCACTGGGGCCTTGGGGTTTGTAATGGTCTTCTATGGATATTGCGATGTCGGCATAGTCATCTTTTGTAAGAAGTCCATCACCCGCTTTATTATCTAGAGACCCCCCACCCTCAGTCCCTCCCCACGAGGGGGAGGGAGGAGTAGGTTCTTGTTCCCCTCCCCTTGATGGGTAGGGGTTAGGGGTGGGGTGATGGTCAAGATGAAGCCCGACCTCTTTTTCGTACATCAAGCGGCCGATTTTGCCTTGCAGGCTGGTGAATTCTACCACCATATTTGTCACCAAATCGCATTTGGCGAGCTTGGCAGCTTGTTCAGCTTTGTCCGGGTCTGCGCCTACTTTTGGGGCTAGCTCCCGTGCTAAGGCCGCAACACGTTCGGATTTGTCTTTGATGGTGCCGAGTTTTTGGAGGAAAAGTACGCCGTCTAATTTATCGTAATTATCGATCAATTTCTTACCGTCACGCACATCTTCGGCTTGGAAAAACCGTGCATCGTCTAGTCTTGCAGACAGTACTCGCGCATTGCCTTTGGCAATTTCCACGCCGCCGTCCGGTGCGACCTGATTGGCGACGACAACAAATTTTGCTGCCAGGTTTCCAGTCTTGTCCTGTACAGAAAAATATTTCTGGTGGGTGCGCATAGAAAGCTTAATAACCTCCGCAGGCAGTTCTAAAAACGCCGCATCCATATCACCGAGTAAAACGGTTGGCCATTCGGCTAAGCCCGCGACTTCGGCTAACAACCCTTCATCTTCAACCAATACTAACCCTGCTTTGTCACAAACCTGTTTAGCGACTGTACTGATAATATCTTTACGCTCGCAAGCACACAAAACCACATGGCCTTTGCCCTCAAGGGTTTGGCGGTAAGCTTTGAAATTGGTCACAGAAAACGGCCCCGCACCCATACGGCGATGGCCATGGGTGATGTTACTGCTGTCGATACCGCCGACAGTGAACGGCACGACTTTGCCGTCTAGTACACACAGAATAGACGAAAGCGGGCGCACCCACCTAAATGTGCTAGCCCCAGATTTCATAGATTTCGGCCACGGGAATTTTCCCGTCACCTCTGGTACGGCTTCGGCGATTATCTCGCCCGCATCTCTGCCCGGTTTTTCCAGTAAGGCGACATAGTATTCGCCTTTTTTATCGCTCCGTGTTTCGGCCTTTGATATATCAGAAAGCCCCGCGCCGCGCATAAAACCGGCCAAAGCTTGTTCTGGCGCACCAACGCGCGGGCCTTTGCGTTCTTCTTTTACGTCCGGGCTTCGCGCAGGTATATCCGCCACATAAACCAAACGCCTTGGTCCAGAAAAACTACGTACATTATCAACGCTGAGGCCTGACTTTTCCAACGCCGCCGATAACAACCGCGCCAAATCAGCACCTGCTTTCACCTGCATCCGCGCCGGAATTTCTTCACATAAAATTTCGAGTAGGAGTTCGCTCATTGTGACGACTTTCTGGCTGCATTATTATTAAGAGCCCCCCCACCCGCTTTATTATCTAGAGACCCCCCACCCTCAGTCCCTCCCCACGAGGGGGAGGGAGGAGTAGGTTTTTGTTCCCCTCCCCTTGATGGGGAGGGGTTAGGGGTGGGGTGTTCCGATATTAAATACCTGTAAATTTCATCTAGGACACCATCCAGATTATTATAAAGCTCATGATTCCAAACCCGGATTACCGTATACCCTTGTGCTTCCAGCCATGCATCCCGCTTATCATCTTTCGCTTTTTGTAGATCATCGTCATGTGAATTACCGTCAAGCTCAATAACGAGTTTTTTGCTGTGGCAAACAAAGTCCAGTATATATTTGTTCATGGGTACTTGCTTGCGGAAATGCGCACCAACTTGTTTAAATTCCCTAAGCTCAAACCAGAGCTTGATTTCAGGACCAGTTAAATCCTTACGGTTTTGTCGAGCCAATATCTTCATATACGGAGCCAGTTTGTTACCCATCAACTCACCTCCCTCTCATTGGCCACCCAAGCCTCAGCGCAACCTTTGGAGAGGTCGCGGACGGCTTTGATATAGCGGGCCCTATCCGTCGGCGAAATTACGCCGCGCGCATCTAGCAGGTTAAAGAAATGCCCTGCTTTTAAGGCGTGTTCATAAGCAGGCAATGGCAAAGGCGGATCGAGTTCCAGTAATGCTTGGCATTGCTCCTCGGCACCTTTGAACCAGTTTTCCAAACGCTCTACATTGGCGTGTTCGAAATTGAATTTGGACTGTTCGACCTCGTTTTGGTGGAAAACGTCACCGTATGAAACTCCCGCGTCATTATATGCAAGGTCGTAAACATTATCGACGCCTTGCACATACATGGCGAGGCGTTCCAAACCGTAAGTGAGCTCGCCCGACACCAGTTCAACATCAAGACCACCGACTTGTTGGAAATAGGTAAATTGGCTGACCTCCATACCGTCGCACCAAACCTCCCAACCCAACCCCCACGCACCAACGGTCGGGTTTTCCCAATCGTCCTCAACAAAACGGATATCGTGTAAATCCATATCGATACCAATGGCCGCAAGTGAACCTAGGTATAAATCCTGTATATTCGGAGGGTTGGGCTTAAGCAGAACCTGAAACTGGTAATAATGCTGCAGACGGTTCGGGTTTTCACCGTAGCGACCATCGGCGGGTCGACGCGACGGTTGCACATAGGCCACATTCCAAGGCTTTGGCCCTAGTGAACGCAGGGTTGTCGCAGGGTGTAATGTCCCTGCCCCGACCTCCATATCATAGGGCTGCAAGATTGCGCAGCCTTGCTCGCTCCAATAGTGTTGGAGCGTTAAGATAAGGTCTTGGAATGACAGTGGCGTCTTGGCCATGAGAATCTCTTAAATAATCACAAATACAGGCGGAACCTATGGAGTGGACAAGTTAAAATCAAGTTGTGATTACGACCATAATTACGAAAGGGCCAGACTTGCTTTTCCAGTGAGGATTTTCTCGACCTCTGGCGTGTATTTTTCTTTGGTGCCGCGCTCATGCATAACGACTGCTGGCAGCAATGTGCTTTCGCTTTTCACGCTTTTGCGAAATTGCACTATTATGCGTTTTGCCGGTGTATCCACATAGGAATGAATGGGCAAAATTCGCAAACGCCCTGCTTGGTTGGCCAGTGCACAGCATATTTTCTCCAACCCATCAGCCCGGTAGATAAGCGTTCCAACACCGCGCGGTTTTAAAGCCAACAACATAGCGCCAATCCAATCATCGAGTGTCAAACCCTTGTTTACAAACGAGGTTTCCTTCGCATCCGACATACGTATTGCACGGCGGTTATCAAAATACGGTGGATTTGCCACAACTTGATCAAACTTCAGATGCCACTCTTTTGGAATACGCCTAATGCTGCCTTCTTGGATGTCGATATTGTCCGCATGTTCAGTATTACTGCGCGACAAATCCAACATATCTTTGCTTTTTTCCAAACCGGTAAATTTGCAAGCGGACAGATGATGGTTTGCGAGAAGCATAACGACGCCAGTCCCGCATCCAAGTTCCAATATATGTTCGTCGGCTTTCGCCTGTAGCCCAGATGCCAACAAAATAGCATCCGTTCCCGCGCGGTAACCTTGATTTGGTTGTTTTACACTTACCAGCCCATCAAAAAACGTTACGTCTAAATGCGGCAAAACTCTTCCTCTAGGCCGGCTTTGGTCAATATATTGCGGGCGTCGGCCACATCTTCTTCAATGACCATCAACCGTCTTGGGATCGCGCCAATAGACCCTTCGATAATGCTCGCATGTGTATCGGCGACAAAGCTCCCAATGTCATTATCATTGAGCACAGATTGGGCATAACTGAGCGTCACAGGGTTGTTGGTTTTAATAATTGCTATCATTTAATTTATATAGGGACAGAGCAATAAAAATACCATAGCTACTTGCCGCCGTGCTAAGCACTGCGTAGATATGGCAAAAAAGAGAGAGAATGCGCCAAGTAATATGACTGTAACCGCGAAACAAACACCACCTGATTTATCCCCCATAGAGAATTTATTGGCTATGGCAAAAGACGACATGGCAAATGTAGATTCCATCATCATAGAGCGCATGCAAAGCTCGGTCGGCATGATACCAGATTTGGCCGAGCATTTGGTTGGAGCCGGCGGTAAACGCTTGCGCCCATTATTGACGATAGCGGCGGCGCATTTGTGCAAATACGCCGGCGAACATCATTATAAATTAGCTGCTGCCGTAGAATTCATCCATTCTGCGACACTCTTGCATGATGACGTTGTAGACTTAAGCGCAAAACGGCGCGGCAAAAAGGCCGCCAATCTTATATGGGGCAACGCGCCTAGCATTCTGGTTGGGGATTTCTTATTTGCTCGGTCTTTTAACCTGATGGTCGAAACGAACTCCATAAAAGCGCTCGGAATTTTATCAACTGCTTCCAGTGTTATAGCCGAAGGGGAAGTTCAACAACTGGCCGGCCTTCGTGATGTAGAAATGAGCACCGAAACATATATGCAAGTTATAGGCGCCAAAACGGCAGCGCTCTTTGCTGCGGCAGCCGAAGTTTCAGCCGTAATCTCCAAGAGCGATGCACCCAAGCAATCGGCGCTTCGCACGTACGGACAAGAGTTAGGCTTAGCATTTCAACTCGTTGATGACGTTCTTGATTACGGCGGATATGAAATTACACTCGGCAAGTCCATAGGCGATGATTTTCGTGAAGGTAAAATGACCTTACCGGTTATTCTTGCCTATAAAAATGCAGTTCGCGGAGCTAATAAAACAGCTATGGCCTTCTGGCAAAGGGTCATCGTAGAACACAAGCAAACCGAAGTTGATCTAGAAATTGCAACAAATTATTTAATGCAGGTAAATGCTCTGGAGACGACATTAGATGCCGCGCGCCAGCATATTCAAAATGCTAAGTCTGCATTAGATGTTTTTGAGAATGACGACGAAATCAAACCTTGGAAAACAGCCCTTATCCGTCTTGCGGATTTTGTTGTTTCGCGCGTGAGCTAAGTTTTTTATAAATGACAAGATAAACCAATGAGCAAATGCAAACCCATAAGGCCAAAAATGATACTGAGTTTACCAATCTAAACCAGAGCCCTAGGACTGTAATAACGCCCATCAAAAACGTTGCGATACCATAAAGGACACTCACTTGAACATGGGATTTACCGTTTCTAATCAATCGTTGATACAAATGCGAACTATGGGGGGTGAGCAAATTTTCTCGTAAACTCGCCCTAAAAAACATCGTCAACAATATATCGACCAAAAACGGCAAAAGAAGTATCGGCCCTACATATAACAAACCAAATTTTGGGGCCTCAGCAACCAGGAGAAGAGAAGCGCTAGCAAACAGAAATCCGGTCGGCAGAGACCCCACATCACCGCTAAAAATCTTGGCTTGATTGCCAAAATTATAAATCAAGAATCCGAGTAGAGCGGCTACCATTACGAAGCTGAGAAGCATTGTCCCGCTCGCACCTACCAGCACAGAAATTGCCCATAAGCCGCCAAAGGATATAGACATTGACCCTGCCATTAAACCGTTGGCACCATCCATAAAATTTACACCATTGGTGACAACAAAAACCCATAACACTGCCCCCGCAAACCCTGCCCAATAAGGTATGGGTATACCACCGACTATCAACGGAAATATTGTCGGCGGGCTGATAATAAATACACAAGCACACGCCAGTAAGGTGGTCACAAAAAATTTAAGCTTGGAATTCACGTCATAAATATCATCTAATAACCCCAACAATGCGGCCCCCAAAGCAAGTGAAGATATAGAGCCCAGCAAACCCATATTTGAATAGGCGGGATAAAACAATGCCAGAGCCAACAGCCCTGCGCCAAAACCACCAACGATGCCAATACCGCCCGCAGTCGGTATGGTCTTATCATGGTTTGATCTTTGGTCTGGGTGGTCGAATAACCCCGCATGTATCATAAAGCCGCTCAAGGCGACCGCGACAAAAAATGCGAAGGCAGCCACATGAAATACAGCGTAAATGGGGTTGTCAAAGTTCATTCTAGTTCCCCTAACAAGGTTGATACGCACCACCAGTTTGGCTGTTTTCGACTTATGATTTTCGCCGCAGATTGCGCATTTTCCAAGTGGTTAAACAAGCCAAAGCAAGTTGCCCCTGAACCTGACATGCGCGCAAGTTGACATCCCTTTTGTTGACTAATTTCAGCAAGTACAGTTTTTATTTTTGGCTGCATTTTAATGGCTAAAGCCTGCAAGTCATTGCACCCGTTTTTTGCCATACGTAACAAAGAGCCATCTAATAAACCTGGCTGTGAAGATACCCCTTCACGGTCAAATTGTTCGAACACTTCTTTTGTGCTTACGCCGACACCAGGGTTCACGAGAATAGCGGCTAGTTGTCCTCGCTTTGGCAGAGGTTTTATGTCTTCGCCTATACCTTCCATGATACAAGTCTGTGACAAATAACAAACTGGGACATCAGCGCCAACAGGCAAAAATCTTTTTGAGTTTTTTGACCAATCTATATCACCAAAACGCGACAACAATCTAAGAGCTGCAGCAGCATCAGCACTACCGCCGCCTATACCGGAGGCAATCGGTAGGTTTTTTGTGAGCGCATAGGCCAATTTGATGTTAACATTATTTTTTTCGGCAACAAAATTTGCTGCCTGCAAAATTAAGTTTTGTTCTCCGTCTGGCGTATCTTGAAAAAACGGCCCTTCCATACTCAGACTAAATTTCTTGGCCAATTTTGCATCGAGCAAATCACCAATATCTGCAAAAACAACAAGACTATGTAAAGGGTGGTAACCGTTTTCATTTATAGGCCCAACATGAAGCGTCAGGTTTATTTTTGCCCGTGCCTTTTCTTTTCGGGTTTGCTGGCCTGATATATTTTCATGCAACATCATGGGTGTTTATTTTGCCCCGTTGACAAGTCCATTTTGTAATTTGGATTTAATCACCGTTAATTCTTTATCCGTCGGGTCCAATGCAGCAGCACGCTCCCATTGGTAACTTGCTTCTTTCGTGCGGCCTAATTTCCAGTAAACATCACCCAAATGATCAATTATTGTTGCACTGGCAGGCGATCTTTCTGCCGCATCTTCCAAATTGATGCGCGCTTGGCTATATCTACCAAGTTTATAATGTGCCCAGCCTAAACTATCAATGATAGCACCACTTTTAGGTTCTAACTCTACCGCTTTCTCGATCATATCAAAGGCTTTGGTTAAATTTACGCCTTTATCAACCCACGTATAGCCAAGGTAATTTAACGCGTCCGCATTTTCGGGTTCATGTTCGAGTACAAATTCAAAATCTGCAACCGCCTCTTCCCAACGACCCAAACGCTCCAGGCAAATTCCGCGTAAATAATTCACTTGCGTATTTTCCTGACGCTCCGTCTCTGACATGTCTTCTATCAATGCTTCATAATACGGCAGTGCGTGTTCATAATCCTCCAGTATCAAATATGCCCGACCAAGAGAACTTTGTGTAACCCTTGATGGGTGAGAGGTCTGGATAGATTCGAGTATTTTTATGCCAGCATCGTTATTATCATCACCAAACAAAATGTCAGCCTCAGACAATCGTGCGGATACAGAATATGGTGAATACTGCTCAATAAAAGCATAGTGTTTTAATGCTTCTTCATTTCTTTCAACGGCTTCTAATACGCTCCCTAGGAACAAACGCGCTTTGTCATTTTTGGGGTCCAGCGTAAGGGCTATGCGCAAAAATGTCTCTGCTGGTTCATATTGTTGTTGCGCCGCAAAAAAGCGAAAAGCGGGTTCACTTATAGCGCGCGATGCAGATTGCGAAGGTGTCAACGTCCACATAAGGTCTTTATTCGCCTCTATCTTATCAATGTAATAACGAATTGGCCCTGATAGTGCGCCGCCATTTGCTTTTGCGTAAGTGTTTAACGTCTCAAGTGCCTTATCTTTCTGGCCCTGTTTCATATATCCACGCACTTGAGCAAGTGTGGTTTCAACCGGTGCAAGGTTCATCTCATCCAAAGCCACAAACATATTTGCGGCTTTTTCAATTTCTCCTTTTTGTATTGTGATACTTGCAATTTGCAAATTTCCCAAAAATTCAAAATACTGGCCGCCCTCCATAGCCTGGAAAGTTAAAACCGCAGAATCTGTATCGCCAGCCCCATATTGTGCCCAACCTCGTATCAAAGCATTGAATATTTCTACGCCCAAACCTGCTTGAGCATCCTGTAGATATGTTGCTGATTTTTCATACTCTTTTCTAAAAAGAGCCTCTGCGCCCAAAACCGACCGCGCAATACCGTCTGTCTCATCCAGTTTTAAAATTTCTACTGCCAAATCACGGGCAAGCTCATTGTCACCATTGTTAATAGCAGATGCCAAAGCCCTTTTCCCTAAATCAATATCTTTGGGACGGCTTGCAAATGCTTTTGAAAAGTAATTCGACCGCGCTTCAACATCATTTAAATTACTTGCATAATGAGCCGATATATAATCCGCATAAAGCTGTGCTTTTGGCGACAATAACCGACCATTGTCCGTAGCATGGACACTGCCTGGCGTCGTACAAGCCGGCAACGCCGTAAATGCAAGTACAGCAATTAGGGCAACAATAATGGATTTGAAATTCACCATTCAAAAGTCCTTACATATTAGGATAATTAGGGCCGCCACCACCTTCTGGTGTTTCCCAATTTATATTTTGGCTCGGGTCTTTGATATCGCATGTTTTACAATGCACACAATTTTGCGCATTGACCTGAAAGCGCTTTTCGCCCTTTTCTTCTAAAATTTCGTAAACACCAGCCGGGCAATAACGCTGCGCAGGCTCGGCCCATTTCGGTAGATTAATACGAAGCGGTATATCAGCATCAGCCAATTTCAAATGGCTTGGCTGTTCTTCAGCATGGTTTGTTGCAGAAAAACTAACACTGGTCAGGCGATCAAAGGAAAGGACGCCATCTGGTTTTGGATAGTTAATCTCAGGGTAATCCTTGGCATCACCAAGTGCAGCAGCATCGGTTTTACCGTGCTTGAGCGTACCAAATATATTGAACCTGAATATCGTGGCAAACCACATATCCATTCCGCCCAACATCATACCTCCAAGTTTAGCACCATAGCGTGTGTTGAGGGGGGCAACATTGCGCACCGGTTTCAAATCTTTGCCAACAGGCCCAGATCGTAAATCTGCATCATATTGTGACAATTCATCATTTGAACGGCCATCTTGCAAAGCAGTATAAGCCGCTTCGGCTGCGGCTTTGCCAGAATGCATCGCGTTATGGTTGCCCTTAATACGCGGCAAATTCACCAACCCAGCAGAACAACCCAGCAAGGCACCACCAGGGAAAACCGTTTTAGGTATAGATTGAAAGCCGCCTTTTGTGACAGCACGTGCACCATAAGACACCCGTTTTGCGCCCTCTAAAACTTTGGCAATTTCAGGATGATGTTTCCATTGTTGAAATTCCATATAAGGATAAAGGTGCGGATTTTCATAGCTAAGGTCAATAATATAGCCAATATAAACTTGGTTGTTTTCGCTGTGATACATAAAAGAACCGCCGCCCGCTTTTTCATCAAGCGGCCAACCTGAGGTATGTAAGACTTTACCCTCAACATGGTTTTCTGGCTTTATGTCCCAAATCTCTTTGATGCCAAGACCATATTTTGCAACGTCGCAATTGGCATCCAAACTATATTTTGATATTGCCTGTTTGGTCAAAGACCCACGTGCCCCTTCACAAAGAAATACATATTTACCGTGCAACTCCATGCCAGGCTCATAACCAGGTGTATCCGTACTGTCTTCCCGACCGCGCCCAAATTCACCTGCGACCACACCTTTTACAGAGCCATTGTCATTATAAACCAGTTCAGAACATGCCATGCCCGGGAATATTTCCACGCCCAATCCTTCCGCTTGTTCAGCCATCCAGCGACAAACATTCCCCATAGATACAATATAATTTCCGTGATTATTCATCAAAGGTGGCATGATAAAATTGGGGATAGTTTTAGCGCCCGTTTCGCTCAGCGTAAGAAACTTATCTTCCTTAACAGCTACATGAATTGGTGCATTTTTATCTTTCCAGTCGGGGATAAGCGCATCCAAACCACTGGGATCAAGTATGGCACCAGACAATATATGTGCACCCACTTCTGATCCTTTTTCAAGAACCACAACATTAATGTCGTCACCGCCAAGTTGTTTCAACCTTATTGCTGCTGACAGGCCGGAGGGGCCCGCGCCAACAATCACTACATCATATTCCATGCTTTCGCGCTGTATTTTCTCTGACATATTACATTCCCGATTGCCGTTTTGTTTTTACATGTGTTAAACCGTAGATTAGGCGGCGTAAAGCCTTTGCACTGATTTGGATACTTAAAAATGAGCGATGAACGAATTTTGACATCTGAATTAACTTTGGGTTGGGCTGAGTGGGTATCCTTGCCGAGCCTTGGCTTGCCAGCAATCAAGGCCAAAGTTGATACAGGGGCAAAAACGTCTGCCCTACATGCCGTTGCCGTCGAACCATTTGGCAGCAGCGAAAATCCGCAAGTCCGCTTTATTATGCACCCCAATCCAGACGAACCGCGTATCGAAGTCGTGTGTTCCGCCAAAGTCATAGGCAAACGCTCGGTCGTGAGTTCTAACGGTGAAAGAGAATCTCGTTTTGTTATCGAAACGCCGATTGCCATTGGTGACAACACCTGGCCCATAGAAATCACACTTACCAACCGCGAAACTATGGGTTACCGCATGCTGCTTGGCCGTTCAGCCATTAGCGAACATAGACATATTGACCCATCTTCAGCACATCTGCAACCAGAGCTCTCTTATGATGTCTACAAAAAGCGCAGACGAAAAAACCGAACACGCCGTCCTTTACGTATTGGTATATTGACCCAAGAGCCCGGCAATTATTCAAACCGTAAAATGGTTGACGCCGCCGAAACGCGTGGTCATGTAATCGAAAACATAGAAACAAGCCGCTGCTATATGGCGATTAATGAGCATTCCCCAGCGGTACATTATGACGGCAATGCCCTGCCCCGATATGATGCCATCATTCCGCGTATTGGAACACGTATGACATTTTACGGCATGGCCGTCGTACGCCAATTCGAAATGATGGGTGTTTATTGCCTTAATTCTGCGGAGGCGATTGGCGCATCGCGAGATAAACTCCTCGCACACCAAATGCTGGCACAGCATAAGTTGGGCATGCCCAATACCGCATTTGCGATGTCCTCACGTGACACTGAAGGCATTATCGACCTTGCGGGGGGCTCTCCTGTTGTCGTAAAATTATTATCGTCCACCCAAGGCAAAGGTGTGGTTCTCGCCGAAACCAAAAAAGCGGCTTCAGCTTTGGTGGAAGCATTTCGCGGTCTCAGGGCGCATTTCTTGGTACAGGAGTTTGTCAAAGAATCCTCTGGTACCGACATCCGCTTGCTTGTGGTTGACGGCAAAGTTGTTGGAGCCATCCAACGCACCGCACAGGCGGGCGAGTTTCGCTCAAATTTACACCAAGGCGGAAACGCAAAAGAAATTAAAACCACCACAGAAGAACGCCGCACGGCCATCAAAGCCGCGCGAATATTAGGGTTAAATGTAGCGGGCGTAGACATGCTGCGCAGTAACACCGGACCAAAAATTCTAGAGGTAAATTCCTCCCCCGGTCTGCAAGGCATCGAAACTGCGACGAAGAAAGATATTGCCGGCGCTATCATCCGCTCTATTGAAGCCAATGTACAGACTGTGATAAGGTCTAAATAATGAGTACACAAAGCACAAAACAGGAATTAAAAGCCGCGCTTAAGGCCAGCCATGCCTGGTGGAGCGATATGGGTGTGGACATACCTGCCCCGCTTCCAAACAAGCCGTTAGCAGCAACAAAACGCAACCCCCAAGCAACGACGCCGCAAACGACACCGCAGACGAATATTACCGCTAAACCAACCGAAGTAGACATATCAAAACAATTAGAAAAAGCGGCGGAGCAAGCCAAGGCTGCGCCAACCCTAGAGGCCCTTAAAACCGTTATCGAAGCTTTTGACGCAGGTGTGCTCAGCGACCATGCCAGAAATATAGTGTTCGCACGCGGCAATCCGAATGCCGATATCATGGTCATCGGAGAAGCACCGGGACGCACTGAGGACGAAACGGGAAAACCATTTGTTGGCCCCGCTGGACAGCTATTGGATAAAATGTTTGCGGCCATCAATTTGGATGAAGCGAGCCTTTATATTACAAATGTCTGTAATTGGCGTCCGCCTGAAAACCGTAACCCTAATGACGGCGAACTGGCACTGTGCGCCCCGTTCATCACCCGTCATATGGAACTAATCGCGCCAAAATTGGTGGTTATTGTCGGTGGTATTTCTTTGCAAGCCTTGACCGGGAAAGCCGGTATCATGAAGGCCAGAGGTCGCTGGCAAGAACTTACCATAGGCGGGGAACAAATCCCCGCTATGCCGCTCTACCACCCCGCTTTTTTGCTTAGGCGGCCAGAGCTAAAAAAAGACGCATGGCGGGATTTATTGGCGATTAAAGAACGGCTTAAAGACATATAGCGGACTTTACCTTCCCCTGTTTTTACGGGGGAAGCAGTCAGCTGTTATCTTCCACCATTGAACTATAGCTAAACCAGATTGGATTGATGCCTTTGTCAAACACCCGCCTGCCAATTCATAATACTGCCCTAGACAGTACGACGCGGCAGAAAGATCGGCTCTATATCCTCACCCCGCTTGCGGGGGAGGTGCCCCCTCTTGGGGGCGGAGGGGGAAGCAAGGTTCGTGCGGGCGCCGGACATTCGGACATGTCGGCAGGCGGGAACACGGATTATCAACCTCGCCAACGGTACACAGCGAAAGATTTTCCCCCTCCGCCCCCAAGAGGGGGCACCTCCCCCATGAAGAATGGGGTAAGGATGGTGCGGTGTATCTCTTATGGTTTAGATCGTGGTGACAGACACTATCAATCCAATCTGGTTTAGCTATAACCTCACCTTTTAGACACGCGAAATTGTTCACCCGAGCGGTTTTACGGGCGTTGCTATAGTCATCTTAAAAACAACAGCCGCCATCCCGGCCACAGATGCGCATGCCAAACACCGCACAGGAGTTGAGCCATACGGCGCCCAATACGCTCATACGGATCGCGCCAATATTCATGCTCAGTGCCCAAAGGAGCCGCCTTGCCTTTGACGGTTTTGCGCCAATAGCGCATACCATAGACACGCACCCGCCCACGACCGGAAAATGAAACAAGCCACTCCATAAATTGGGTCGGAGATAAGCCTGGACGCACAAAACTAAAATAGGGACGGTTATCACGCGCAGGCACTATGACGAGCTGTCGTCTGCGCCGACAAAAGCGGTTCGGTGCATAAATACGCACAGGCGCTTGCTCCGAACCACGCTGCGAGCGCACAACACACAACCGTAGCCAAAGCAAAAGCCAGGCCAAGAAACTAGATACACCACTGGAAACCTCCGGCTGT
>JAJFFN010000018.1 GCA_021776635.1 Robiginitomaculum sp. | reverse complement strand
GCAGTTGCTGTGTAAGTTCCTGCTTGTGTTGGAATCCATGATGAAGCCGGGCTGAGTGATTGACCAGGAGTTAATGAACCTGTAATCCATGTAAGTGCGACTGTAACACCGTTACCATCTTGGATCTGTACCAAGTATGCAAATGGTTGATCTCTATCCTGACCATTAGCTAAGTCAGCGCTGATTTGTACCTGTTGGTCAACGGATACAGTATCTAAACTGTTACCGAATGCATCAACGGTTCTCAAGTTAGCAGCTGGTGCTCTCTCGAGAGGTGGTACGACAGTGCCGATTAGTGAAGTGGCAGTAATATCGAGTTCATCTGCAGTTGTGTACGGATCTGGTAATGTATTGTCCTCATATTCTGCGGTGACAGTGTCACCTTCTGCGACTCTGAGTCTGTGACCGGAAGATTCGTCATCTACAGTGAAGAACACTGTACCTTCGTAAATTCCGGTTGCCTCATTAGTCTCAGTTACAGTAAGGTCAATACCTCCGGCGTCGGAGTCAGACCACACATCGACATCGAAGTTGTCGACTGCTTCTGGATCTAAGTTCATGTCTGGATCAATTACTCTTACAACACCTGTTCCGCTAGCTGGATAGCTTGCTTCTAACCATTGTACCTCACCGATATTCCATCTGATTAATGATGAACCGACTACAGTTTCATCCTCTGAGAATTCAAAGGAGACAGTAAGTCCGTCATCGTCGTCAGTTTGTAGGAATCCATCAGTTGGGCCAGAACCAGTGGTTCTTGGGTTAGTGTCTGGCTCTTCATCACCATCTGCATCATGCTCAAATCCAGTAAGGATAACTTCACCTGTGAAGATGCCGGTATCAGTACCAGTTTCGACGAGTTTGTAGGTGTCAAGATCGAATCCTCTGGTTGAGACCTTTATTTGGTCATCCTGAGTATTTCCAATCTCGTCAACTAAATCACCGTCAAAGTTGTGATCAGGAGCGACGATAGTAATGTAGACCTTATCGGTCCATGAGTAGACTTTTTGGTCAAGCTCTACAGTTGCACCAAAGTTAGAAGTAAAGATTGTCAAGTTGACATCTTCATCTTCATCACCAACAAAGTCAGATCCACTTGGACCCCAATCAGTATATTCTAGGATAGATTCCTCTCCTCTTTCAAGGCGGTCACCATCTAGTTCTTCAGGGATTTCGATAACAATCTGGAAGATTCCAGTACTGTCACCAGTTTCTCTAAAGTTACTTGGTTCTGGGTCAAATGCTGCTGCTGCACCGGTAACACCTTCGTCACCCATGGTGGTAGTAGCTGCATCAGAATCCCATTCGATTAGGTCTAAGTCATATGTCTCAGCATTGTCATTGTCCAAATCGAGATCTGGTTCAATGAGTGTTAAGATCATATCGGAGCCGATAATGTATACAGACTTGTCGGATTGTAACACACCGTTTCTGAGGTCAAAGGTAGCAGAGTCTGTGACAGTATTTGCATCACCAGAAGCATCAGCTGGATCAGTGTATTCTATTTGGAGAATATCTCCTTGTAGAATACAGTATTGATCAGTTAAGCCGGATGCTGCTTGTGTATCAAATCTGTTTAAGACATCGACACCTGCTGTACCATTGGTAGATGTGAAATCACCAGTGGTTGGGCAGGTCTCGCTTGCTGGACCGTCAGTGTATCGGATGTCAAAGTCAATCTCGAAAATACCTGCGTCTGGTGCGATTTCAACGAGAGGTCCTAGCTGTCTTACGACTGCTGGGGCTACTACATCGTTGCCACCGACATCGATGACACCGTCAATGGCTGCTGCATTACCTGCATATGCAAGTACGACTGTGTCAGAACCTCTGAGAACAGAGATCTTGACTGGTCCTACTGCTGGGGTAATACCTGCAACGTTTTGAGCGATTTCATCTTCACCTGATGCGGATATGTCAAAGTCTGGGTCGTTAACTCTAATGTGAATTGATAGATCTCCACTTTGTAGATATTCACCGGTTACAAGTCCATTAGTTGAATCCATTCCTGTTTGATGTATTGGGAATAAGGATCTTCCTTCTGGGGTATCTTGTGAGACTGTTGCAAAGTCTGATGGGATACCAAATGGAACTGGGTAAACGGTTCTATCTAGGCTGACAGAACCAGTATTGGCTCTGACGCCTGCTGAATCTCCTACTTCAATAATCTCACCAGATGCATCTCTATAGTCAACATAGTTGACTTCGATATCCAAACCGGTTACAGATTCTGCGTCGGAGGTACTGGTTGCACAATATTGAGTTGGAATTTGGAAGTCACCCATGAAGGTACCAGAATCTTGGCTTGTTTCAACTAGAGTAAATCCAGTTGAATGTAAACCATCATCTACACCCTCACCAGTAAGTGTTGTTGAACAACTACTTCCTTGTTTAACCCATGTATTGTCATCAAATGTGATATCTAGGACACGTCCTAGGTCACCAAATGATAAACCAGAGATTAAGTTATCAGCTCCTACTTGGTCAGATACTGGATCACCGGTAGTAGGATTTACTACGGTGTAAATATCGACTAAGTCGGAATCAGTGTTAAGATCTAAGTCTTCTAATGTGATAGTAACTGTGTCAGCTGTCTTGTATGAATCGCTATCAAAAGATACAATACCAGAGTGGCTTGGAGCCTCTTCTTGGTCTGCAATTTGTGTTGATACACCATCTGCACCTAGGTCCAGATAATTAACTCTTGGAGAGTCTTCATCTGTTAGATCTTCAATTACGATGAAAGATGGATCATCTGCAATTGTTGATAGATCAGTATAGGTGTCTGCATCTAAAATATTGATTTGGTTAATCATGATGTATTCCAAGGTTCCATGGAAGGAACTTGTATTATCACCAGATTCTTCCAGTTCAATTCTTATGATTTGGTTTGCGATTCTCTCTCCTGATTCATCACCGTCAGCATTAAAGCCGAATGTGAAGAAGTCTGCAACGATTGCTTCTTGAGCAACGTTGTCAGATCCAGGAACTGGATAATCATATGGTGCTGCTGTACTTCCAAATATCCATAGCAATCCAATGTTGTCAGAGGATGCTATTGCAAAGGTAGCATTAGTGATTACATCATATGATGAATCAGTTAATGTACTATTGAATAAGGATAATGATTGTGCGTCAGTACCGTTAGCAATTGAGATTATTGAGACTGGTGCAGTTCCCAAGTAATCATCATTTACAGTTGTAGAAGTATTATCCTCTATAATTGCATTTGATGAGTTAAGGAGATACACGTCAAAATTACCAGTTGCATTGATGCTGCTCAAGTCTTGATTGAATAGGTTAAAGCCGTGTAATCTATCCTCAATTGCATTTCCTGCTGGATTTGCAATGCTGTTGAATAGTTCTTCGGCAGTAACATCTAAGTCAATTACAAGTGCTGAGAAGTCACCGGTTTGATTAACAGTTAAGAGAGCTCTGTGACTAAATTTATCGACTTCAATAGTTGCTGATGCGTTTGTAGCACCTGTTGCAAATATTGCAGTATCAGATCCGAGATTTGCATCTGCGGTGATAGCTGGAATAGTTGCAAGGAACATTACATCTTCAACAGTATCTCCACCAGTTTCTGTTTCACCCAAAGTGAATGGGTCACCAGTTGCTAATGAAGGAATTAATGGAACATCCGGATTGTTAAGATCCAAATCTTCATCAACTCTACTGTTCAAGTTTGCGTCAGCATCAACTAAGACTACAGGAATTTCTTCACCAGAGTTCCATTCATCGTCGCCAGGTTGGATATCGATAGAACCGAATCCAAATCCGACTAGTACGGTCTTTGGTGTCTCATTATAATCTACGCTTGCAGATGTACCTCTTTCAGCATCTTGTGAGATGGCTAAGTTTGCTACATCATTTTCATCGTAGTTAGAAAAGAGACCAGCGTTTGATGATAATTCAGTAAATGTTACTGGTTGGGATCCTGCTAGGAAAGAACCTGTGTAGGTTGAGTTTCCTGATCTGACTTGAGTTGCATTAGAAATAGTGGTTCCGTTTGTAATAGAATCATCGTTGTCGACAATTACTAATACATTATCACCAGTATTCTGTGCATCAAAGTCAATAAGCAAAATACCATTATCTTCAAACATAAAGTCATTAGTTGCGAGACTTGGGAGTAAGTCAACTGCAGTTGCGAAACCGTCTGCTTCTCTAGCACCATTTTCATTAAATGCTTGATAAACTACAGTTCCGTTTGAAGTTGCCCATGTCCATGAGTCTTCGTCTGTTGGGTCAATATTTAGTTGTACGTCAGTCATTGTGAGGTGAACGTTAGCACCGGTTGGGAAAACTGTTCTATCTGATTCTAAGTTGGCAAATTGATCAACTGTATCAAAAGTTAATGTGGTTGATTGAGCACCACCACCTTTGTTATAGCTAATTACAACACTGCCGGTTGGGTTTAGATCATATAGTTGGATAAATGGCCATGAATTTTCATTGATGGCTAATTGTCCACGTCCGTTTCCAGTATCTGCGTTCGTGTTTAGGGTTTTGTTTTCTCTGATTACATTTTGGAAGTCTGCTACCATGGCTGTGGCATCACAGTCAGTTTGTAGTCCAGGTGCAGCTGTTGCACCAGGGTTACTAGGTAAGAAGACACCAACAGTATCACTGAAAGAAATTCCTCCAGCGGCTACTGATGCTGAAGCTGCATCACAACCTGTACCAAAGTCCAGACCTGCGCCTGAATCATTGCCTTGAGTTGCATCTGCTGCTAAAGCTGCATCAGAGTCAGCAAAGTAACCATACCAATTACCGTCAGTAGCTTGGGCCATTCTAATGTCCTTGCCTTGTACGGTAACGTCTGGTTCACCTTTACCCTCGTTTGTATCACTAATGTCAGAATCAATTACAACTACTTCGATGACCATAGGGCCAGCCATGTAGTTGTTAAATTGAGAGTTTTCTGCGGAAACAAATAGGTTAGCGTTGGCAGCATATGCTGGTTCCATTCCTGGAATTGCAAATGTTAAACCACCGGCTAACATAATTGTCATTAATGTAAGACTAGTTATTTTACGTCCTATTTCGTTATTCATGTTATTGATATTTTTCTTAAAAATTAGTATAAAAGGCTAATGGACGAATTGTCCACAATTACCGTGTTTTTTGTAATTATTTTATCAAAAATCTAAATTTTATATAATTTCTTTATATTTTGATCATAATAATTATAGTTTATCTCACAATATACTAAATGATCGTCAGATATTTTATATTTTATCCATAAATGATGAAATTTTTATAGACTATTTTATGCCTTGATCTCTTTTCTTAACAAAGTCTTGTATAACGATATTGCATCAGATTCATCTTTTGGACCTACAACTACTGCTGAACCTCTTTTCATAAAACTTACAGATAGATCATTTGTTCTCAAAGATAATCCCAAGTCACCCTGATTATCAATTATGAATCCCTTTTCTTTTCCAATTGTAGTTACACCGTTTACATCAAGATCAAATGTGTCAGTAGGGGTAATAGAATAAGTTCTCTTTCCTCTATTACGTCCACACAATTCTTCTAAGATCAATTCTTCTTTTTGTACAACTTCAAGTTTTCCGGTTCCACAAATTGGACATTCTTCAGCTCTGAATGTTCGAGTACTATTGAAATCTAAATTTTCTAAATCAATATGTAAAATTCTTTCAGAAAGATTAGGAGTTTTCCCAGTAATTATTTTTACTGCTTCTGCAACTTCAATTGCACCGACAATAGAAAGTATTGGTGGATGAACTCCCTCAATACTACATGTGGGCATTGCATCTTCATCTAATTCAGGAAACATACAAAAATAACATGCAGATTTTTTAGGTAAAATAGTAAATACTTGTCCAGATGTTCCAACTGCAGCTCCAGTTACAAAAGGGATTTCAAACTTTACACAGGCTTTGTTTAATGCATATCTTGCATTGACACTATCAAGTGCATCAATTACAACATCACATCCTTCAACAACTTCTAATGCAGTATAGTCATTTACAGATATAGCTAAAGATTCAATTTTGCAATCAGGGTTTAGTTTCTGTAATTTTTTTGCAGCTACTTCAACTTTAACTTGTCCAACATCATCTTCATCAAACATCATTTGTCTATGTAAATTAGATAATTCTATTACATCTCTATCAACAATACGTAAAGTTCCAACTCCCATTGTAGCTAGTCTTGATATTATCGGATGTCCTAAACCTCCAGTTCCAACAATACAAACTTTGGAATTTTTTAATTTTAATTGTCCACCGTATCCAATTTCTTCAAGCATTACTTGTCGAGAAAATTTATCTAATTCTTTTGGAGATAGTTCTTCAGATCCACCAGCTACTGCAGGTAAAATGTAAACTTCATCACCATCATTTAGAACAGTTTCCATTCCAGAAGAAAATTTTGCATTTTTTCCATTAATGTAAATATTAATCAGAGAACGAGGAATTCCATCACCTTCCAAAACTCTACGCTTGAAATCATCACCCATGATATCTGAAATTTTTGCAAACGCGTCAGTTAGAGAGTCAGCAGAAATATCTATCTTTTTTTCTCCACCACTTTGATTTAGTACAGATGGAATTGTAAATATGATATTTGCCATTAGTTAACTACCGCCGAGATTTCTTTAATATCTGCCTTCATCACTCTTGGTTTTTGTAAAATTTCCATAATTGATTCAGTTGCCTTTAGACCATTACCAGTAACATAGCATACTACTTTGTCATTTCTATCAATTTTTCCTTGTTCAACCATTTTTTGTAAAACTGATATTGAAACACCTCCTGCAGGTTCTGTAAATATCCCTTCAGTTTTGGCAAGTAGTAAAATTGCATCAAGAATTTCTTTGTTGTTACATTCTTCTGCAAATCCATTATACTGTGCTAAGCGTTTCAAAATATATCTTCCATCTCCAGGATCACCAATTGCTAAACTTTTTGCTACAGTGTCAGGATTTTCAACGGGTATTACTTCTTTACTTTTTTTCTTAAATGCATCAACTATTGGTGCACAACCATGTGGTTGTGCTGCAATCATATGCATATTAGAAACATCATCAAGTAATGAAACAGTTTGTAATTCTTCAAATCCTTTACAAATTGCATTAAGCATTGCACCACTACCGACAGGAACTATTAGTTGATCAGGTACTTGCCAATCAAGTTGTTCTGCTACTTCATATGAAAATGTTTTAGAACCTTCAACATAATGAGAACGCATGTTAATGTTAACTATACCAATCCCTTTACTGTCACCTATCTGTGCTGCAATTCTATTTGCATCATCATAAGTTCCATCAACTGCAATGTAATTTGCACCGTAAGATAATGCCTGAGTAATCTTTGCCATCTCAATATTACTTGGTGCAAACACATGGCAAGGTAATCCAGCTTTAGCTGCATGTGCGGCAGTTGCAGATGCTAAATTACCAGTAGATGCACATCCAACAGCAGACAAACCAAATTCTTTTGCTTTTGATATTGCAACCCCAGCTGGTCTATCCTTAAATGAAAATGTAGGATTTACAGAATCATTTTTTATGTAAAGATTGTTTAATCCTAATTTTTTTCCTAGATTGTCAGCTTTGATAAGAGGTGTCATTCCTGCACCAATGTTAACAATATTGGATTTATTTTCTATTGGAAGTAATTCAAAATATCTCCAGTAGGTCTGTTCACGATTTGCAAATGTTTCTTTTGTTAATGTAGGAAAATCATATTTTACGTCAAGTGGACCAAAACAGTCTTCACATACGTATTTGAAAGCAGTTTCATATTCTTTTTTACATTCTCTGCATTGTAATGATGTTCTAGCCAAGATCAGTATTTCCTTTAAGAAGATACATAAAAAATCCTAATATCAAGTTAAGTATTACTTAATTTTAAAAATAAAAAATATACTGGATCATAGTAAACATAAGGGGAATAATAGGAAATCGTAATTTCATGCAAATCATAAGGATGAGGAAGGTTTTTAGAGATTTTTAAAATAATAATTTTTATGAATAAAAAAATAGTAGTTCCAATAGGTATTGTAATTATTATAATTATTGTTGGAGTTATTGTAATCTATAATCAAGAATTTAAAAATAATGAAAAAATAGAACTTGGGAAATTTGATACAGGAAATTCAGAAATCAATGAAAAATTAGAACAGATTGTAAATAGTACAAATTCTACAAATTTCAAACCAGCACCAAGAACTTGGCAAACATCAGGACCATTCCAAATTGATCGAACCGAATATTTACTTGGGGAAAAAGTATTCTTAAGAATGGGGGGATTAGATACAAATGAAAAAGGACAAATTGCATTTATAAAACAATCAAATGAAACACATTACAAAGTCTATCAAACAATTCCATTTGACGGAAGTAAAAAAACAGAATTTAATTATTACACAGATGTCAAATTATCAAAAGTGTTAGGGCTATGCTCAATTGAAGATATTCTTGGGGAATGGACGGTGGTTTTTAGAGGAACAGATTACCAAAATTTAAAATTTAAAGTTATTAATCAATTCATTCCAGGCGATGAAAATCAATTCAATGCAGTTTGTTAAATTATTTTTTTAAATTATTGTGAAAGCAAACTTTTTCACCTGTATGACATGCAGGACCAGAAGGTTCAACAAGATAAATTATTGCATCAAAATCACAATCAACTAAAATTTCTTTAATTTTTTGAGTATTTCCAGATTCTTCCCCTTTCATCCAAAGTTTATTTCTAGAGCGACTCCAGAACCAAGAGTTTCCAGTTTTTTTTGTCAGTTCTAGAGATTCTTTATTTGTATAAGCTAATGTGAGGACATCCTTTGTGTTCGCATCTTGAACAATAACAGGTACTAGACCATCACCTTTCTCAAAGTCAATTTCATCAATAGATTTTTCCATGCTAAATAATATGAAAATCAGTATTATAATCTTACAGGGATTTTATTATCTTTCAAATAGGATTTAACGCCCTTAACTCCATGTGTTTCATAATGAAATATTGAAGCAGCCAATGCAGCATCTACGTTTGATTCTTTGAAAACATCAATCATATCATCAGGTTTTCCACATCCCCCTGATGCAATTACAGGAATTGAAACAGAATCTACAACATTTTTAGTCAGTAAAATGTCATATCCATCTTTAGTTCCATCTTTATCAATACTAGTAAGAAGAATCTCACCAGCACCTAATTTATCAGCGTCTTTTACCCATTGAATTACATCAATTCCAGTTCCTTCCTTTCCACCATAAATGAAGACCTCAAACCAGAATTTTTTATCATTCTCAGTAAAAATATTTTTTGAATCAGCAACATTGTAATTTCTTTTAGCATCTATAGCTACTACAACACATTGACGTCCAAATAACTCCATCAATTCTGTAATAATCTTTGGGTTTTTTATTGCTCCAGTATTAATTCCAACTTTATCTGCACCATTAAGTAAAATATTTCTTGCATCTTCTAGTGATTTTACTCCACCACCAACAGTAAACGGGATGTCAATAACAGATGCAATGTTTCGTACTAAATCTTTAATTGTTTTTCTTTGTTCATCAGATGCAGTAATATCTAAAAAAACTAGTTCATCTGCACCTTCATTGCTATATTTTTCAGCTAGTTCTACAGGATCACCTGCATCTTTGATTGATTCAAAGTTTAATCCTTTTACAACTCTACCATTTTTTACATCTAAACACGGAATAATTCTTTTAGTTAAAGTCATGATAGTTTTTTTGCCTCTTCTATTGAAACTTTATTCTCATATAGTGCTTTTCCAAGGATTACTCCAAATGCATTTTTTTTTTTCACATCTGTAATATCAGCAATATTAGAAATTCCTCCACTAGCAATGATATTTGTATTTGGTAAATTACATGCTTGTTCTAAAAATTCTAAGTCTGGTCCTTCCATCGTACCATCACGACTAACATTAGTAAGTAAAAATTCAGTAAAACCCATTTCAAGAAATTCATTAATTGCAGGAATTAATTTAATTCCAGTATCTTTTTGCCAACCATGAATTACAATTTCACCATCTTTATGATCAACTGAAATTACAATTTTTTTTGCTCCTAATTCAGATAATAATAATTTTAATAGAGATTTATCTTTGAATGCCAAAGTTCCTAAAACTATTCGTTCTGATATCTTGGCAACTTCTAAAACTAATGATTTATCTCGTAAACCACCTGCAACTTCAACTGGAATTGATACAGATTCAAGGATTTTTTTAATCACATCAAGATTAGAACCAATTCCCAAAGTTGCATCCAAATCAACTAAATGAAGGATATCTGCACCTGAGGATTCCCATTTTTTTGCAATTTCTATAGGATTGTCACTATACACAGTCTTTTGAGCAGGGTCCCCTTTGTACAATCTAACTACTTTACCATCCATTAGATCAATTGCAGGAATTATTTTCATTTTTTACACTCTTTGAGAAAATTCTCTAACATTATTTTTCCCACAACACTAGATTTTTCAGGATGAAATTGAGTGCCATAGAAATTATCTTGCTCTACTACAGCAGGTACTTTAATTCCATAATCAGACTCGGCAGTAATTACATCATTTGATTCAGGTTTTACCCTATACGAATGAACAAAATAAGCCCATGATCCATTTTCAACCCCTTCTAGAATTTTTCCAGGTTTTTTTATTTCAAGATTATTCCATCCCATGTGTGGTACTTTCATAGAAGATGGAAGTATGATTACTTCACCATCCATTACATTCAGACCTTTTTCCTTACCTTCTTCACTTTTTTCAAAAAACATTTCCATTCCAAGACAAATACCTAGAACAGGTGTGTCCCCAACATATTCTTTAAATTGAATCTTGGAAAAATTTCTAATACTATTCATAGCAGGATCAAAATTCCCTACACCAGGAAGTAACACTCCAGAATACTTGTTTTCATTATCAAAAGTGGTTATTACATCAACTGTAGCTCCCACTTTTTCAAGTGAGTTTTTTAGACTGAAAATATTTCCAGCACCATAATCAAAAATTGCGACACTTACCATTACATTGAACCTTTTGTACTTGGGATTCCTTTTTGTTTTTTATCTAGTGAAGATGCATTTCTTAATGCCACAGCAAGTGATTTTATGGCTGCCTCAACTTTGTGGTGATCATTGTCTCCATACTTTACAGTAAGGTGAATACAGCTATTGAGATTTTGTAACAAAGATTGGAAAAAATGTTCAAGATCTTCTTTTGATACATCTTCAATCTTATTGCGTTTAATTGATAATGTTAATTTCCAAAATGGACGTTTTACCAAATCAATTGAAGCCTCAGCAAGAGATTCATCCATTGGAACAGATGCATAGCTAAATCTAGTAATTCCACTTCTAGAACTCAGTGCCTTGTCAATTGTTTGTCCAATTGTAATTGCAGTATCCTCAATCAAATGGTGTTCTATTCCATCGTTGGATTTTGAATCAACTTTAAGATCCATCATACCATGCTTCCCAAAAGATATAATCAAGTGATCAAGAAAATTTATTCCAGTTTTAATTGCAGTTTTTCCTAAACCATCAAGATTTACAGATACTGAAACGCTTGTTTCTTTTGTATTTCGTTTGATTGATGCTTTTCTTGGTGCCATTTTTCTCACAGATTATGTAATTGCATCATTCTAAATTTAATACCTTTGGTAACAGGTTAATTGAATCTAGTACCAAGATAGCATTGTTTTTCTCAAATAGTTCTAATTTCTCTTGTGGATTTTTACTAGTACCCATAATTCCACAAAATATTGTTTTTTCTCCCAAATCAGAAGTTCTTTTAGCCATAATAAAATCCTCCATGGAATCTCCAACATAAAGAGTGGAAGTGCAATTCATCCCATTAATTGAATTAAGAAGAGATTGAGGATTAGGTTTTGCAAGTTCACGTGATTCATCTTCAAGAAACACAGAATTAGCTAAATTGAATTTTGATAATAATGATTTTAAAGAATATCTTACTGATTCTTTTCCTCTAACTGTAACCATAGCAATTTTTTAATTAAATTTCTTTTGTAATTTTTCAAATAACATATCATTTAGAATTACATCATCTTGTTCAATCAAACCCACACCAGAAAAGTTTGAAGTTTTGTTAAATAATTTTTGATATAATTCAGGTCCATAAAAAATCTGATCAAATATCTGATAAAGTGGATTTTCATGATGAGTGCCAGGGTAAGATAATTGTTTTTTAATTTCAGAAATATCAATTTGATTTTCAACATATTTTTCTACAGATACAATACCAGTATGATCAGAATTTTCAATAACATCAAAGATAAAATTTGTTGGATCTTTTTCCAATTTTTTAGCTGCAACAAGAGAAATTATAGCAGCATATGTCAAATCGACTTCATCATTAAAACCTCCAGTAGATTTGAATCCATCAATAATTTTGAAATCAACATCAATTGATGAATCAATTTTTGCCAAATGTTCTAAAACATATTGAGTTGTTTTGATGATTGTTTCATCATATGATTTTTTAATATCAATTAATACACCATCGCAATCAAAAATTATTGAATCTAATTCATTTAGAATTTGAATTTTAGAATCATCTGTATAGATCCCTTCAGATTTTTTTGTTAAAGTCATCCCAGTAAATCACGAATAGCCAATAAAAATTTTGAATTCATTTCTTTTGTTCCAATAGTTACTCTAAGGCATCCATCATGATTTCCTATTTTGCCTAGTTTCCGAATTGAAATTCCTTGTTCGGCCAATGCAGAATAGACACGTTTGTAGGCACTATGAGCATCAAATAGTACAAAATTAGCCTTGGAATCAAATACCTCAAAGGCATCAAAAGTTTTCAAAGTTTCAATAATTCTTTTTCTTTCAATTTTGATATTATCAATGGTATCTTTCATGAGTTTTGATTTTTCCAAAGCCTGAATTCCAGATTCTATCGTAATCGTACTGACTGGGTATGGGTATTGTAAAATATTCATAAAAGTTTCAGTAAATTTTTTACTTGCAATAAAATAACCTAGTCTCAATCCTGCCAATCCAAATGACTTTGAAAGAGTTTGAACGACAATCAAATTACTTTGAGTCTTAACCATACTTGAAAGAGAATATTCACTAAATTCACCATATGCCTCATCAATTATTACAAGGCCTGAAAAAGATTTAACAAGTTTTTGTAATTCAATTTTTGTAAATTGAAACCCAGTAGGATTATTTGGTGAATCTAAATAAAGAATATCTGCATTTTTTTTCTGTTTTAAGAAATCTTTAACATCTAATTTCATATTATCAGAAAATGGGATAGCAATTAATGGGATATTGTATAATTTACAACGCTCCTCAAAAAATCCAAATGTTGGATTGGATGTAAGAACTTTAGTTTGTTTAGAGGCAAAATTTGAAAGTATTAAATCTAAAATTTGATCAGAGCCATTTCCAACACCAATCATAGATGAAGGTATTTTAATAAATTTAGATATTGAATCAATTAATCTTTCAACTCCACCTAACGGATATTCTCTAATATCAGAATTTTTTTTAGCAGATGAAATGATATCACTTTGAAATTGTTTTGGGATTACATAATTTTCATTAGAATCAAGTTTTACTGAATCTTCAACAAGTTCTGGTTTTTTATAGCCACCTATTGAACTAAATTTTTTTATTTTTTCTTCAAACCAATTTTTTTTCAATTCAATCTACCTCTTACTGCTTCAAAGTGATTTGTAAGACCTTCAGCATTGGTCAAAACCTCAAGATGTTTTGAAATCTTTGACAATGATTTTTTAGATGACGTAATCTGAGTGTTTACTTTGATAAAGTCCAAAACAGAAAGAGAGCCCCTAATTTTTCCAAATCCATTTGTAGGTAGAATATGATTTGAGCCTAAAATATAGTCACTTGCAGACGATGGAGTATTATTTCCAAGCAAAACAAGCCCAGATGAAGTAATTTTTGATGCCATAGATTCTGAATTTTTGGTCATAATTTGTAAATGTTCAGGAGCTAGAATATTTGCAAGTTTTATCATATCAGAATTAGTTTTACATATTCCAATAAATCCATTATTTTTTAGGCTAGATTGAACTATTTTTCCTCTTTTAATTTTTGGAACTAATTCTGAAATAATCTTATTCACAGACTTTGCAATCTTCTCAGACGTAGTAATCAAATAACAAAATGTGTCATTACTGTGTTCAGATTGAGAAATTAAATCTAAAGCCACAAATTTTGGGTTTGTAGAATTATCTGCAACTATTCCTAATTCAGTAGGTCCTGCAAGCATATCAATTCCCGTCTGATCACTTATCATAGATTTTGCAGTTGTAACAAATGAGCCTCCTGGACCTACAATTTTATCCACTTTAGGAATAGATTTTGTTCCAAAAGACAATGCTGTAATCGCCTGAACACCACCTGTTTTGTAAATTTCATGTGCACCACAAAGATCAGCACTAACTATAGTTAATGGATCAATTTTTCCATCAGAATTTGGAGGAGACACAACTACAATTCTTTTGACTCCTGCAATTTTAGCTGGAACTACAGACATTATTACAGAACTTGGATATTTTGCTAATCCACCAGGTATGTAGCATCCAACACTTTGGATAGCAATAAATTTTTTAGAAATTTTTACACCATCTTGGTTAATTATTTTATTTTTAAGTACGGATTTAACAACAGATTCAGTTTTTCCAAGTCTAGCTTTTGTTAATTTTAATGCGTCAAGTTCTGTTTTAGATATTTTAGAATATGCATTTTTTATTTCACTTGGAGTTAAACGCAATGATGAGATATTTGCTTTGCTAAATTTTTTCTCATATTTACGAATTGCAATATCTCCATTTTTTTTAACATCTTTTATAATTGATTCAACTATAGTTTTGTTATTTTGAGGCTGTTTTGGAAGTATTTTAGCTGCAAACTGTTCAACATTAGTTACTTTGATTATTCTCATCAATTTTCTTCGTCACGTTTTATTTCCTCAAGTTCAAGTATTTGTCTAGGTTCATGAACTACGAGTCCTTGGGCAATCTTTCGTAATTTAGGAATTAATTTGTGAAATTCTTCTTTTTGAATTACGGTATTTACACCAAACCACCCTTCTTCACTTAGTGGGCTGATTGTAGGTTTTTTGAGAGAAGGCATCTGTGTCAAAAGCTTTTTCAGATTTTTTTCTTCAACATTTAGATAAATATGTAAGAATTTCTTACCTTGAACTGCACCTCTCATCAAAGTTACTATCTCAAATATTTTTTCACGTTTTTTAGGATCTTTCAATGATTTTTTATTAACAATCAAATGTGCAGTTGAAGTAAGAACCTCATCTACAATTTTGAGTTTGTTTTGTTTTAGAGTAGTACCAGTTTCTGTAACATCCATTATAGCATCTACATCCTCAGGTGGCTTTGCTTCTGTAGCACCAAAGGATAAATGAATTTGGACATTTTTGTTATTTCCAAGTCTGACCCAAGGAGTGACAATTAAGGGATCTTTTGAACCATAATATTTTTTGTAAGATTTTGATTGTTTTAGAAATTTTGATGCTGTTGTAAGATATTCAGATGAAATTCTAAGCGTTTTTTTCTTTTTACCATAATCTGCAATCATTTCATCGAGATTTTTGTATTTGTATTTATCAGGAAATGCAATTACTAATCTAATTTTTCCATATTCTAGATCCAAGATCTGTTCAACATCAGAATTTGTTTCCCCTACCCAATCCTTTCCAGTAATTCCTACATCATACAATCCTTCTGCAACTAATGTCGGAATTTCTTGAGGACGAAGCATTTTAACGACAATACTTGGATCATCTAGAAAAACTCGATATGTTCTACTTTTACGATTTACTTTAGTAAATGATCTTTCTAGCAACTTGAAAGTGGCTTCTTCTAAACTTCCTTTTGGGATAGCAAATTTTACTTCAGACATTTTTAATTTTTTCACTTTTTAGGTATATAATCGCATGTTTAAATTTGCTCAAGTAATTCTTTAGCTCTATCAAGTGAAATTTTCT
>JAJFFN010000017.1 GCA_021776635.1 Robiginitomaculum sp. | reverse complement strand
ACAGCCGGAGGTTTCCAGTGGTGTATCTAGTTTCTTGGCCTGGCTTTTGCTTTGGCTACGGTTGTGTGTTGTGCGCTCGCAGCGTGGTTCGGAGCAAGCGCCTGTGCGTATTTATGCACCGAACCGCTTTTGTCGGCGCAGGCGGCGGCTCGACATAGTGCCTGCGCGCGATAACCGTCCCTATTTTAGTTTTGTGCGTCCAGGCTTGTCTCCGACCCAATTTATGGAGCGGCTTGTTTCATTTTCCGGTCGTGGGCGGGTGCGTGTCTATGGTATGCGCTATTGGCGCAAAACCGTCAAAGGCAAGGCGGCTCCTTTGGGCACTGAGCATGAATATTGGCGCGACCCTATTGTGCCCATGGGCAAACTCTTATGTGGTGTTTGGGCTGCGCATCTGTGGCCGAGATGGTGGCTCTTTTTTAATTTGAACCTAATTAACGCCCGCGATGCCTCTCGGGTGAGCAATCCCGCATGTCTAGGTATCATGTCTGGGCATCATAGCTGGGTATCATGGCTAGGTACCGAGCTCCTAAAATTCAGTACAAATTTTGTGTTGGGAACTTATCGTTTAACATAATGACTAAATTAATTTAGTCATTATGTTAAACAAGGCCGAAAGGATGTAGCAAATATTGAGTAGGAATTAACCCAAATTAAATGGTCATATACTTTCCAGCCGCGCCTTAATTGCTAAAAATGTTAGGGCGAACGGAATAACCATAATAAAGAATATAAACCCAAATCTACATATTCGTCCATACTTACTCTTGCACCTTTTCTCAACGCGCATTAAACATACGAAATTTTGTTCGAAAGGCAGATTCTTATTGTTATGGGAAAACGAACTGACATAAAATCTATCCTTATTATTGGGGCCGGGCCAATTATTATTGGCCAGGCCTGTGAATTTGACTATTCCGGTGTTCAAGCCTGTAAGGCGCTTCGCGACGAGGGGTATAAAGTCATTTTGGTTAATTCCAATCCTGCAACGATTATGACCGACCCGGGCATGGCTGATGCCACTTATATAGAACCTATCACCCCTGAAATTGTCGCAAAAATTATCAAGCACGAAAAACCGGATGCGCTTCTCCCAACCATGGGCGGACAGACGGCTCTTAATACGGCTTTGAAGCTTGAAGAAATGGGTGTGTTGGCGGAATATGACGTCGAAATGATTGGTGCCAAAGCCGATGTTATTGACAAGGCGGAAAACCGTGAGCGTTTTCGCCGGGCTATGGATAAAATTGGCCTTGAGAACCCACGCGCCATCATCATAACCGCACCAGAAGGGGACGTAAATGAAGGCGTTGCTGAGGCCGTCCGCAAACTTGATGAGACGGGCTTGCCGGCAATAATCCGCCCGGCTTTTACGCTCGGAGGTACAGGCGGCGGTGTTGCGTATAATATCGAAGAATTTGAGCATTTTGTTCGCTCCGGCCTGACCGCTTCGCCCACCAATCAAGTCTTGATCGATGAAAGCTTGCTTGGATGGAAAGAATACGAGATGGAGGTCGTCCGCGACAAGGCGGATAACTGTATCATCATTTGTTCTATCGAAAATATCGACCCTATGGGTGTGCATACTGGAGACAGTATCACCGTAGCCCCTGCTCTCACCTTGACCGACAAAGAATACCAAATGATGCGCGACGCCTCTATTGCCGTTTTGCGCGAAATCGGTGTCGAGACAGGTGGATCGAATGTGCAGTTCGCCGTCAATCCAAAAGACGGACGCATGGTGGTTATTGAAATGAACCCACGCGTTTCCCGCTCTTCGGCCCTAGCATCCAAAGCCACAGGTTTCCCCATTGCCAAGATTGCCGCTAAATTAGCCGTAGGGTACACACTTGATGAACTTGATAACGACATAACGGGCGCCACACCGGCTGCTTTTGAGCCAACATTAGACTATGTTGTCACCAAAATTCCGCGCTTTGCCTTTGAAAAATTCCCGGGCGCAGAAGCCGTTCTGTCGACCGCCATGAAATCCGTAGGTGAAGTCATGTCTATAGGACGCAGTTTTAAAGAAAGTCTGCAAAAAGCGTTGCGCTCCCAAGAGACAGATATCATGGGTCTAGACGAAATTGATTTAGATACATCTGTTGACGATATGGATACAGTCATGCGCGCAGAGTTGGCACGGCAAACACCAGAAAGATTACGTGTTGTCGCACAAGCATTCCGAGAGGGTTTTTCCGTTGATACCTTGTACAAAATCACGGCCATAGATAAGTGGTTTTTACGGCAAATTGGCGAACTCGTTGAAACTGAGAGCTCTATCCGCAAGAATGGCCTTCCTGTTACGGCTGGGGAAATGCTGGCCTTGAAAATGGACGGATTTTCTGATTTTCGCCTTGCCCAACTTAGCGGCAAAACAGAACATGAAGTGCGCACGCACCGCCAAACTTTAGAGGTGCGCCCCGTCTATAAACGGGTCGATACCTGCGCAGGTGAATTTGCAGCGAAAACACCCTATATGTACTCAACCTATGAATTTGCTTCTTTCGCAGAAATACCGGAATGCGAAAGTCGCCCATCAAACCGAAATAAAGTCATCATCCTTGGTGGTGGCCCTAACCGTATCGGCCAAGGCATTGAGTTTGATTATTGCTGCTGTCATGCCGCCTTTGCTCTAGAAGAAATTGGCATAGAAAGTATTATGGTCAATTGTAATCCGGAAACAGTTTCTACTGATTACGATACGTCTGATCGGTTATATTTTGAACCATTGACCGAAGAAGATGTATTGGAGCTTATTGCCAAAGAACGTGAAAACGGTGCGCTTCTTGGTGTTATTGTCCAATACGGTGGACAGACCCCGCTCAAGCTGGCTGAAGCCCTCGAAGAGAACGGCATTCCTTTATTAGGTACCGAGCGCGATGCAATTGATTTGGCCGAAGACAGAGAGCGGTTTAAAGCTTTGTTGCAAAAACTTGATTTATTGCAGCCCGCTAACTCTATAGCACGAACTGACGATGAAGCGGCGGCTGGCGCAGAGGAGATCGGCTATCCGGTCGTATTGCGTCCATCATTTGTGCTTGGGGGTCGGGCTATGGAAATTGTTGAAAACGCAACTGATTTACGGCGCTATGTATCTGAGGCCGTAAAAGTATCCGGAAAATCGCCTCTCTTAATCGACCAATATTTACGTGATGCCATAGAGGTTGATGTTGATGCCATTTGTGACGGCGAAGAAGTCTTTGTCGCAGCCGTCATGGAACATATTGAAGAAGCAGGTGTGCATTCCGGCGATAGTGCCTGCTCACTCCCGCCCTACTCGCTCAGCAACACAATTATCAAAGAGCTGCAAAGGCAAACAAAATTACTCGCTTTGGAGCTGGGTGTTATTGGTCTTATGAATGTGCAATTTGCCGTTAAAGACGATCAAATTTATTTGATTGAAGTTAACCCGCGTGCCTCGCGAACCGTGCCTTTTGTCGCCAAAGCGACAGGCATAGGTGTCGCGAATATTGCGGCTAAAATCATGGCGGGTCACAAATTGTCAGAATTTAATTTAACACCGAGCGTCAATGGTCAAATAGCCGTCAAAGAAGCCGTATTTCCATTTGCACGTTTTCCTGGCGTTGATACGGCACTTGGCCCAGAAATGCGATCAACCGGCGAAGTCATGGGCATGGCAGATAATTTTGGTATGGCATTTGCCAAAAGCCAATTAGGCGCAGGTGTCGTCCTTCCTTCAAAAGGAACTGTATTTATTTCTGTCAAAGATCGCGATAAAAAACTCATGGAACCTTTAGCGGAACAATTGCTTGCGCTTGGTTTTGCCCTGGTCGCTACGGGCGGTACTGCCAAACATCTACAGGCTATAGGACTTGATGTTGAACACATCAAAAAAGTTTCTCAAGGCCGTCCTCATATTGTCGACGCCATGAAAAACGGACAAATATCGCTCGTCTTTAATACGACATGGGGTAAGCAGGCTCTTAAAGACAGCTACTCATTACGAAGAGCCGCCTTAATGGGGCAAATTCCGTATTTCACTACTGCCGCTGGTGCGCGTTCTGCCGTTGCCGCTATTAAGGCTCTTGCCAAAAACAATTACGAAGTCATGAGTTTACAAGATTATAGGTAAATGCATAAAGCCGCTTTACAAACGACTTTACGCAATTTTTATTACATGACTACTCAGCGAGTACTCTTTCATGAAAAGCCGTTACTCTGGAATCATTCAAGTCGACAATGAAGTCGTTTAATAAATCAGATGTACAAGCTTTGCTTTGTCTTCTGTCGCTTAAAGACCGACTGCCAATGATCATACAGGCGTTTTTTGCGGTTTCAGAAAGTTTGACATATATTCGCTCGGCACCTTTTTCATTTTTCAATAAATTATTTTGAACGATTGTTGTAAATGTATCTGACTGCCCATTAATTGCATAGGCAGGGACTGAGGCGAAACCCATAGCGGTTATACATGCTATTAGGGTAAATGTATTGACACTCTTACGGGTCAAGTGCACTGTGTTTACGAGTTTATTCTGCATTTTTAATCTCCATTTTTAATGCGTTTAAACGTGGCGGTGAAGTTGCACCTTCACCGCCAGTTTATAAGTAAAGAGCCACAGTTTGTGGGGGTCGTAGACTCTTTTCTTATTCTTTATCGATAAACGACATTTGTCTCACAAGCAACACATTTATTATTGATTATCAATAACTTTTGGTAATGTTAGAGCACTCCACTTTAATATGGAATCACTTTGAGCGCCCGAGTTTGTTCCGTGAACAGGAGTTTTTTCCGACGCGGTGCCTTACGTTAGGAGACTGCGACGCATTCACGGTGTCTTGTGCCCTGCGGGTGCAAACTCGGGTGACCGGATTAACGAAATAACGTGTGTTTTCTATATCTTACGTGTGGCTTGGGCGATCTTTGCTTTTTGGATTGCGTTGCGTCCCTTGACCGGGGC
>JAJFFN010000016.1 GCA_021776635.1 Robiginitomaculum sp. | reverse complement strand
AAAAAGCCTGCACGAGAAAATCCTTGAAAACCTGAATATGCGTATCAAGGTTTGGATCTTGCAATGTCCTAAGCGTATCCATTGGGTGCGCACGCTTATCGGAGAGGGCGCAATTCGTCGGTGGCGGAGAAACAGATTGGCTGACTATGCGCTGCGTAAATATTTCGGCGATTGGCAGCGTAAATGGCCAAATGGGTTTAAAACTGGTGGGTCTGCGAGAGCTGGCGAGTTAAAAACTGATGGGTTAAAGCATCACGCACAAAATCCAGCGCTGAAATCTTGTAGTGAATACACAGCCCGCCCATATATCTGGAAGCCCTTTGCCCTGGTTAAGATTGTCAATGTATATGGATTTTTATATGGCCGCACGGCCTCTAATCCAGCAAGAGCAAGCAAATCTAAATGGACGCAACCACGAGAAAAACGCGCCCGCAAGCCAATCCGGTTTACGCCTGACGAACTGCAAGCGCATGCAGCGACCGATACGCTAGAGAGTGGCACGCTAGAGAGTGGCACGCCAAAGGGTAGCCCGGACGCATTAGAACCGCCGCCGACTTGGCATATATTATCCAATGCGTCAGAGCCTTTGGGCACGTCAACTCTACTGGTTTGTGATACTGAGCCACCATGAGAAAGTTTATGACCAGTAATTACCCCTTTAAACTCACCCTAGAATTCAGGACCTTAGCCATGGGCGGGGAATGTCTGCGCATGTGTACTCTCATACCACATGGTTTTTTTGTTATGATGAGCAGAATTTACTTGCAATTGTCCTCAAGTGGGCGTTTTAGTCTAGGCTTGATAATAAAGAGAGCCCTATGAGCACCTGGTCACCATCAAGCTGGCGCGCTAAGCCTGCCAAACACATTCCGGATGATTATCCAAATCCAAGCCATTTATCCGAAGTCGAAGCGACTTTAAGCGGCTACCCACCTTTGGTATTTGCAGGTGAAGTTCGCCGCCTGAAACAACGCCTTGGTGATGTGGCGATGGGCAAAGCATTCCTGATGCAAGGCGGCGATTGCGCCGAGAGCTTCCGCGAATTTCATCCTGACAATTTGCGCGATATGTTCCGCGTCATGATGCAAATGGCCGTTGTGCTGACCTACGGCGGCGGCAAGCCTGTCATCAAGGTCGGGCGTATTGCCGGTCAATTCGCCAAGCCGCGATCTTCACCTGTCGAGACGATCGACGGTATCACTCTGCCGAGCTATAGAGGTGACAACATTAATGGCATGGCATTTACCAAAGAATCCCGTATGCCTGACCCTGAACGTCTTTTGAAAGCATACGGTCAAGCGGCCTCGACCTTGAACTTGCTCCGCGCATTTTCAACGGGGGGTTATGCCAATCTCAACAATATCCACAAATGGACTTTGGGTTATGTGAAAGACAGCCCTCAATCTAAGCGTTATTCTGATTTGTGCGATAAAATTAGCGATGCAATGGACTTTATGCAAGCCTGTGGGGTAACGCCCGAAAGCACGCCGCAAATGGCCGCGACCGAGTATTACACGTCCCACGAAGGATTATTGCTTGGTTATGAGCAAGCTATGACCCGTATTGATAGCACGTCTGGTCGCTGGTACGACACGTCGGCGCATATGCTCTGGATTGGAAACCGTACTCGTGATTTAGACGGCGCCCATATAGAATTTTGCAAGGGTGTTGAAAATCCTATTGCCGTAAAAATCGGGCCGGAATTGGCTGCGGATGAATTACTGAAAATAATTGAAGCCCTTAACCCAAAAAACGAAGCGGGACGGATTACGCTTATTGCTCGTTATGGGCATGAACAAGTGGCCAAAGAACTCCCTTCCCTTGCCCGTTCCGTGAAACGCGAAGGCAAACATGTTGTATGGTCGTGCGATCCAATGCATGGCAATACGCTTAAAACTACGTCGGGGTATAAGACCCGACCTTTTGATATGATCTTATCAGAAGTACAAAACTTTATGCGGGTGCTACACGCCGAGTCCTGTTGGCCTGGTGGTGTACATTTCGAGATGACTGGACAGAATGTAACCGAGTGTATCGGCGGGGCCAGAGAACTGCGTGAAGAAGATCTGTCTTCACGTTATCACACCCATTGTGATCCGCGCCTCAATGCGGATCAAGCCTTGGAGTTGGCATTCCTTATCGCAGAAGAACTGCGCACACACCGCGCCGACAATACGGCGATCGCAATTTAGAGCTTCATGCTTTAGGCATAAAAAAACCGCCCCGAAATATCGGAGCGGTTCAATATTCTAGACATTCGCCCCTTAACAAAGGGAGGTATTATTAGATATCTTTTAGGGCAGCTGAAGCTTTAAACTGGATACCAGTTTTAGCTTTGCTCATCATCATTTGGCCCGTAGCAGGGTTACGCATTTCGCGTGACGGTCTATGCTTGGCAACAAATTTACCAAAGCCAGGCATGTTGACTTCGCTGCCGTCACCTTCTGACTTTAAGTGACCAACGATTGCGCCAGAAAATGCTTCAAAAAATTCGGCTGCTTGCGCCTGTGTACATCCACATTGAGACGCAACTGCGCCGACAAGTTGTTTCTTGTTCATGGGTATCTCCCTTGTAGTTTTTTTCCGCCCAGAATGCGCGAAAATCTTGATAGGGAGCATTCACTGCTTTAATGGTTAATACAAGGTTAAAACCCACGTTAAACTTGGATTTTTAAGCAATTTTTACGAGCATTTTTCCTTGCTTATCCCCCGAAAATAGGCGCAAAAATGCTTCCGGAGCCTTATCCAATCCTTCCAAGACGGTCTCTTGTTGTACCAGTTTACCAGATGCCATTAATGGCCCTAGCTTGGCAAAGTATTCAAGGGCAAATTGACTATAGTTGGAAACAATAAAACCTTGAACTTTCAATGATTTGCCTACTATTTGCACCAAGTTAGATGGGCCGGGAACAGGCGCTTCATCATTGTATGCGGAAATCATGCCGCAAACGGCCATGCGCCCAAATATTTTCATGTTATTCAAGGCTGCTTCGAGCATGGCACCACCGACATTTTCAAAATAAACGTCGATTCCGCCCGGGGCAGCTTTTCTGATGGCTTTTGTCATATTTTCTGTGGTTTTGTAATTTATGGCCGAATCACATCCATGTGATTCGAGCCACTTACATTTGTCATCTGAGCCTGCAATTCCGATGACTTTGGCCCCATCAGCCTTTGCCAATTGGCAGACCGTAGAGCCAACAGCACCGGCGGCCCCCGAGACTAAAACCGTCTCTCCCGACTTAAATTCTGCGACTTTATATAGCCCTGCATAGGCAGTCAGGCCCGGCATGCCTGCAACGCCAAGGAAGGCTTGCGGCGGTAACATGGCTGGATCAATTTTCTGCAGCATCATTTTTTGCAAGTCGTCTACCTTGGCCGTAAACAGTGAGCGCCACCCCAGCATGGTCATGACCCAATCGCCGACATTATAATCCTTGTGTCCTGAATGTGTAACCTCACCAACCGCACCACCTTCTAGCGCTTGTCCAATTTGGAAAGGCTCAACATAGGTTTTGATACCCGTCATCCGCCCCCGCATATAAGGGTCTACACTCATCCAATGGTTTTTAACTGTAATCTCGCCGGCACCTGCCGGTTCAACATCAGTTGTTGTCATTTGGAATGTATCATTTGTTGGTAGACCTTGCGGATATTCTGTCAGGCAGATATTTTTTGATGTTAAAGTCATAGTGCGCTCCATATGCAAATTGTTGTATAGGAACTATCTAACACTTGTATCGCGACAAGGTATAGGGGAAAGTCAATAAAATGGAAAACTGTAATACTGGAAAACAAAGTAGGAGAAGCAATTGAACTCGGGTTCGTTAAAAATTGGTGTTATAGGTGCAGGTGTGTTTGGCAATTACCATGCAGGTAAATGTGCCGTCCATCCAAGACACGACTTTATCGGTATATTTGACCCTGACCATGATCGCGTCAGACACGTTGCGAAGCGCCACAAAACCCGCGCATTTGATAATTGTAATACGCTGATATCCGGTGTTGATGCAGTCATAGTCGCCTGTATTGCCGTGCACCACGGTCCGATTGCCATTGCAGCTTTGCGTGCTGGCAGACATGTATTTGTGGAAAAACCCATCGCGACAGACCTCAAGACTGCGCAAACCATGGTAAGGCTGGCGCAAGAAAACGGATTGGTTTTACAAATAGGTCATCAAGAACGATTTGTGGCCCGTGCCATTGGTCTGGACGGTACGCCTGAAAAACCTCTCAAAATAAGTGCCACGCGTTTTGGCCCGGTATCCGAACGCGGAACGGATGTGTCCGCAACCCTTGATTTGATGATACACGATTTGGATATGGCCTTGTGGCTCATGGGCGAACGCCCAGATAGCGTAGACGGCGAATCCATTTGTGTCTATTCTGACACACCAGACGCGGCACGCGCAAAGCTGTTATTTCCGAGCGGCGCCACAGCCCATTTAGAAGCAAGCCGCTGTGAAACTGGCCAAAAGCGCGAAATGCGAATTGAATACCCAGATGGGTATGTACGGATAGATTTTGTCGGCAAAACATTTGAAGACACTACGGGCTATGGTTTTAACAAAGACTTCGCCGACCACCCTTTGGCACAAGATAGCTTGGGTGCGGGGACCAGCGCATTTACCTCGTCAATCCTAGACGGCACACCTATTGCCGTCACTGGACAAGACGGTATGAACGCCTTAGAAACGGCATTAAAAATAGACGGGAGACTATGATGGGTTTTATTAAAATTGGACTAGCACTACTTGTTATTTTAGGGATTATTCTTGCTTTAAATTGGAACAACATACAGCGTCTCATCCGTGTGAAGTCCCTTTTTGACGCCGATAAAATTGTGCACAATTTTTCTAATATGGACGGGCTTCTATATGCAGACCCTCTACCAAGAAGTGGTGAGGAACATATTTGGCCAGTTGCGCTTTCGCCGCTACCCGAGACCTATTTGGACCGCGGCAATGAGAAAAACACCCAGGCAATGCTCAAAGAACTGAGCACAACTGCATTGGTCGTCGTCAAAGACGGCAACATCGTTTTTGAAGATTATTATAAAGGGACGAGCAAAGACGATTTGCGGATTTCCTGGTCTATGTCAAAATCCTTTGTATCCGCACTAACGGGTCTGGCTTTGTCGAGAGGCGACATAGAAAGCATTGACGACCCTGTCACAAAATATGCCCAGAGCCTGAAAGGCTCCGTCTATGATGGCGTTTCCTTGCGCGATGTCATGAATATGGCCAGCGGCATTGATTTTAACGAAGATTATCTCGACCCCAAGTCCGACATCAACAAAATGGGTACGGTTTTAGCTGTCGGTGGGTCGTTGGATAAATTTGCCGCCAAGCAAAAAAACAATGCCCGCCCTGCTGGAGAAGCCTGGGCATATTGCTCCATTGATACACATGTCATTTCTATGGTTTTGCGTGCGGCTACGGATATGACTTTACAGGAATATTTCGTAAAAAACCTGTGGTCAAAAATCGGTGCGAGTGCGGACGCCAAGTATTCCACAGATAGCGAAGGCAATGCATTTGCCCTGGGGGGACTTAATATGCGCACCCGCGATTACGCCTTGTTTGGCGAGCTCTTTCGTAATGAAGGTAAACGCGGTGACGTACAAATAATTCCGACAGAATGGGTCCGCGCATCAACTGCCCCGAATGCTCCTCCGATGATAGACGGGCACAATATGACAGAAGACGGCAGTGAATTTGGCTATGGTTACCAATGGTGGGTACCGCCAAATGCGGACGGCGAATATTATGCCGTCGGCGTTTATGGGCAGTATATTTACGTCAATCCAAAGGCTGGTATCGTCATAGCCAAAAACGCGGCTCACCTTGACTTTATGGAAGCCGACGAAAAAGGCGAAGGCTATATGGCGCAAAACATTACCTTGCTACGTGCCTTTGCCGAGCACTATTCAGACTGGGAATTGCATTAATTTTCTTCCCCCATTTTTATGGTGGAAGTGCCGGTGCAAAGCGGAAGCGATGGGGGCGCGTACATCTTGTGCGCAACATAGTCCCGTTTAATACTACACCATTGTAACGACGCAAAAGCGCCGCCCCCATCCCCCCTTCGGGGTACTTCCCCCATAAATGGAGGAAGGAAAACATTTTGCATTTGCATTTGCTTTTGTGTTTATTTTTCCTGTCTTCTCAAATTCCGCATTGGTTTCATTATTTTTACAACTGGATTTGAACGCGTGATTTAGGTGTTCAATTTCCCGTGCGATAAACTAGGCAGTGTACTCATAAACTGGGCTCTCTACACAAGCGGTCAGATTTTGTTGGCTATCGGGGTTGTCGGTTTAATGTAGACTAGGGCTCTAAAGCGTCACCAACTCTTCTGCCAATGTTGGGTGAACGGCGCATGTGGCATCAAAATCCGCCTTTGTTAATCCGGCTTTGACGGCAATTGCGGCAGCTTGGATAATTTCTCCGGCATAATCTCCGACTATGTGTAGACCGACAACGCGTTCTTTTTTACCAGCCGTAATCATTTTCATAAAGCATCTGTGCTGTGAAGCTGAAAGCAAGTTTTTCATGGGGCGAAAATCTGTGGTATAAATCTTGACGCCCTTGTGTTTAGCGCGGGCGTCCGTTTCCGACAAGCCTACCGAGCCAACTGGGGGTTGGGTAAAGACCGCGCTAGCGATATCTGTATGGTCATAGGCTGTCGGGTTGTTTTTATAAACCGTCTCGACGAATGCCATGCCTTCGCGGATGGCTACGGGGGTTAAATTAACCCGGTCGGTAACATCACCGACAGCGTAGATATGTGCTTTGTTGGTCTTGGAAAATTCGTTGACAATCACCGCGCCTTTATCGTTCATCTTGACGCCGGCTTTTTCCAGACCAAGTCCGTAAGTATTGGGAACACGGCCCGTTGCCATCATCACTAAATCCGTCGCAACTTGGAAACCGTCTTCGAATGTGACTTTAAAGCCACCACCTATCTTCTTGATAGATAAGGGACTTTGCCCGTATTTCACGTCGATACGATTAAGACGTTGTCCGTTATCAACGGCGCTCCTTACATCATCATCAAAACCGCGCAGGAGTTTATCCCCTCTATAAACTTGTGTGGTTTTGGCACCAAGCCCGGAAAAAATACCTGCGAATTCACAGGCAATATACCCGCCGCCAATGACCATAATCCGTTTTGGCAAAGCGTCCAAATGAAACGCATCATCCGATGTAATAGTATATTGCGAGCCTGGAATTTCTGGTGACCAAGGACGCCCACCCGTAGCAATCAGTATATGTTTTGCTGTTATTTCGCGGCCACTTTTAGTGAGGCGCAAAGCGTGCGGCCCGGTAAATTCGGCGCGCTCTTTGAATAAATCTGCGCCGTTTTTGTCGAGCACATTTTCGTATATGCTCGACAGCCGAGAAACCTCGGTCTGAATTTCGCCGCGTAAAGACGCCCAATCAAATTTCGCGCCCTTAACCGTCCAACCATAGCCAGAACTTTCCTTAATCGCTTTACCAAACGCGGCACCGTAGACCAAATATTTTTTCGGGACACAGCCGCGAATTACGCACGTGCCGCCTGCCCGATATTCTTCGGCGACAGCAACTTTCTTACCGAGGGATGCTGCCAAGCGCGCCGCCCGCACACCGCCGGAGCCTGCGCCAATAACAAACAAGTCATAATCATATTTACTCATCGCCATTACTCTCTGACTATCTCCATAACCTTAGCCATATCCTTCTCACCTATAATGACTGTATCGGCTAGGTTGATAAACAATCCGTGTTCCATGACACCGGGAATAGAATTCAACAGCCCAGACAGCAACATCGGATCTTCTATATTTTTGCACGCGCAATCTACAATGTAATTTCCGCCGTCCGTAACCAATGGTTTTTTGCCGCCTTTGACCGAGCGAAGTGTTGTCTCGACGTTTTCAATACCCGCTTGCTTCATGGCAGTGTAAATACGTTCTACGGTCAAGCCCATAGCAAAGGGATCAACTTCGACGGGGAGCGGAAATACGCCCAGGGTTTTGACCATTTTGGAGGCATCGACAATAACGGCCATATGCTCTGATGTATCTGCGATAATTTTTTCGCGCAGGAGACAAGCACCGCCACCTTTAATCATTTGAAAATTTTCGTCAATTTCATCAGCACCATCAACAGTTAGATGGATACGCTCAACCTTATCCGGGTCGACCAAAGGTACACCGTGTTCTTTAGCGCAAGCCGCAGTGCCTGCGGATGTTGGCACACCTTTCACATCCATGCCTTGGCGAATTTGTGTTCCCAAAAGTTCGATAAAAATTTCAGCAGTAGAGCCTGAACCAAGCCCCAAAACCATGCCGCTTTCCACCATTTCCAAAGCTGCTATGGCTGCGTTTTTCTTTGCTTTATTCATTATTTATCTCGCTTTTGTTTGCGCTTTTGTTTGCGCTTTTCCTGTGCGGTTCGGTATCGTTTAGCCCAGCCTTCTTTGTTGCTTTGTTTGGCGCGTCCCAATGCCAATGCGTCCTTTGGAACATCGTTGGTTATGACGCCCCCACTGCCCAGATAGGCACCTGAACCGATGCTTATTGGCGCAACAAGTGACGAATTTGTGCCGATAAATGCACCGTCTCCAATGGTTGTTAAATGCTTGGAATAGCCGTCATAATTACAGGTAATCGTGCCTGCGCCAACATTGACCCCCTCGCCGAGAACCGCATCGCCGATATAACTTAAATGGCTGATTTTACTGCCCTTGCCGATAACGGATTTTTTGACCTCGACAAAGTTTCCAGCCTTGGAATTTTCGCCCATATGGGCTCCGGGGCGCAAGCGGGCGAACGGCCCTATTTGCGCATCTTTGCCGACAGTTGCGCCTTCGATATGACAAAACGGATGGACAACTGCGCCGCGCGACACATAACTACCAGGGCCAAAAACAACATTGGCCCCTATTTCTGCCTCGGCCTCTATCTCAGTATCCCACGAAAAAAACGTTGTATCTGGACTGCGTAATGTAACGCCCGCATCCATCATTTGGGTACGCATATGTGCTTGAAAAGCTTGCTCTGCCAAAGCCAAGTCAGAGCGTGCGTTAACGCCTAACACCTCTTCTTCATTGGCATGTACAACGACAGCGGATTTGCCAGAATTTCGCATGATTTCAATAATATCAGTTAAGTAATATTCTGCGTTAGCATTGTCATTTCTCACATGCCCAAGCGCCGCGAACATATCATGAGCTTTTGCAGCCATCACACCGCTATTACATAGTTTTACTGCCAGTTCAGCTGGGTTTGCATCTTTCGCCTCAACGATTTTTACCAACTCACCGTCTTGCTCTATCAACCGTCCATATGAAGCTGGAAACTGGGTTTCAAATCCCATTACAGCAACGTCCGCACTCTTAGCTAGAACTGCGAATACGTCTGCCAATGTCTGCGTCTTTATTAAGGGGGTATCCGCGTATAGAACGGCCACATCTCCTTCAAAGTCCTCAAGATGTGCTTTTGCTGAAAGGACGGCGTGGCCTGTCCCCAATTGCGGCTCTTGTATTGCTATCTCAAGTCCCAGATTTTCTGCTGCGGCGCGTACATCTGCATTGCCTTCACCGACAACAGCGATAATTTTTTCTACGCCAGCAGAACGTGCCAGGTTTGTCACCCAAGCCAACATTGCCAAACCACCAACCTCATGCAAAACCTTGGATTTTGAAGATTTCATACGGGTGCTTTTGCCCGCCGCCAAAATTATCGCCGCCCGTTTAGAATTGTTTGACATTAAGTGTCCTTTATTTCGTTAGCCTGCTATATAGACCGCTCTTTAAACCAAGATATACCTTTATGCACGATTCGATTTTAAAAAACATCTCCATAGCTTTCGACCTAGACGGTACATTGGTTGATACGGCGCCAGATTTAGTGCGTGTGCTCAACACTGTTATTGCACCGGACGGACTGGCACCAATAGCAGTGGATGATGCACGGGCGTTAATTGGATATGGCTCTATGGCTATGATTAAACAAGCCTATGCAAATGCAAATGTGGCGCTGAACGATGCGGACACCATTAATATCCAGAGTGAATTCTTAAATTTATATGCCGAAAGCTTGTCTCAAGTCTCGAGCGCATATCCCGGCGTGGCAAACGCATTGTCCACATTAAAAAAGGCCGGTGCGCGGTTATCTGTTTGCACAAACAAACCAGGCGCTATGGCAAGGCCATTATTAGCGCAGCTTGGCTTATCTGGGTTTTTTGATAAAATAGTTGGTTCGGGCGATAATGTCCCGACAAAACCTGCGGCAGAACATATATTTGCGGCTGTGGGGAACAGAGGGTCTCGTAAAATTGTCATGGTCGGCGACGGCGCACCAGATGTGCTGGCTGCGCGCGCGGCAAATGTGCCTATAATATTGATGAGCTATGGTTATTCACCAATATCCGTACATACATTTGGGGCGGACGCTGTCTTACGGAGTTTCCGTGAACTGCCCGCCGCCCTCAAAGATTTGCTTACCGATTAAGCGAAATTTTCAGTATTTACCGTTGGGATGCCGTTGACCATATTGGAGCGGACATCTGTACGCGCAGATCGCATGGAAGCCAAAAATCCACCTTTAATCAGATTTATAGAGACTTTTCGACCGCGTTCGGCCCAATACTCTTCAATTTGTTGTTTGATACGCTCCGCGCCTTCACGGGTACAATAATCACTGTTCATAACATCCTCAATAGTCTTGGCGACCCGTCCCTGAACCGCGTGGGTTAATTGTTCCCCGACATCACAGTCTATAATTAATAAATATAAGTTTTACAAGAATTTTATAGCCTTTAATTATATCTTTTTAGTAATGTTCTAAATTACTATTTTATTCATACTAGGTTCATAATCAGTTTTTTTGCGCTATTATTACATTTTTGTTAGAATTATTGCTTTTTTGTGTAGCTTGAGGCGAAAATATATATTTGTTTTAACCAATTAAGTGTGGACTTTTTATTTGTTTATCTTATATTCATGTTCAATCGAGGAGCGGGAAATGAATTCAGCAGGCGCACGCATAAAGCAAACCAGGCTTGACCGAGGGCTTTCACAAGTCGAATTAGCCCTTGCAGCCAATGTCAGTCAGCCAACTGTTGCCAATTGGGAAAACGATTCCCATATCCCGCGCCAAGCTGCTCTCGATAAATTGGCGGGTATATTAGACATCTCAGGCACATGGATACGCGAAGGTGATAAGGCGCAATCAAGCACGTCGAAAATTGCCTCTGGCTACCTTACCCGTCCTATCCAGCACATCCCTATTTCCGCTTGGCCGACAACCGCCAATCTTAAAGACGGTGACCTAACACCGCCTCAAGCCAAGGATTATGTCGCGTTATCGACTTTTGCAAAAAACCCATTTGCGCTTATTGCCAATGACCCGGCAATGGCCGCAAATTTTCCCGTGGGCAGCGCTATCATTTTTGACAAAATCAAGAGTGAACCAAAGGTCGATTTGCAAGACGATAAATGCTATTTATTTGCCTTGGACGGAAAGATTATTCTGCGCCGTTGGCAATCCTCCCCTGACAGACTTGAAGCCCGCCCCAACCAATCTGTTGTAAATGCGGACTTTGTCGAAACCCGCCCGCAACCCCTTGCCAGGGCAATATTCTCGTTGCAGAGGCATTGATTGTGTCATTTAATCGCTAAAGTCAGGATATAATCTCTAGTGGAGATCAGTAAATGTTCAAAATCAGACCTCTCAAACGAACTTTTACTTTGGTGTTTGCATTGGTTTTGTTGTTGGCATTGCTTGTAAAATACAAACACCACCACAAATTACGGGCACCACAGACACCTCCGTTCGAAACCACGCAAATAAACCCTTCCCTAACTCTAAAACTGCCCGATAATTATGTCTTCAGGCAAGACGACCCAAAATGGGCAGCGCACACTCTGGGAAAAACTAATGACAGCCTATCACAATATGGATGTACACTGACAAGTGTCGCTATGGCGGTTTCCAATTTACTTAAGAAGGAAATCACACCAGCAGATTTGAATAAAAGCCTCACCGAAGTTGATGGGTTTACCAAGTCCGGCTTGCTGAAATGGAAGAATATTAACACCATTTCCAAAGGCAAATTATCCGCCGCAATGCACACAGAACCGAGCCACCAAGCGATAAATCAGTGTATGGGAACTGGGGGTTATCCCATCATTAAAATAGATAAAAACAAGCGCATTACCCATTGGGTTGTTATTGTTGGAAAATCAAATGATGACTATTTTATCCGTGACCCACGCATTGGCAAAGCCAACGACGCACCTACCCCCCTTTCGAGCCGCAGCAAACATATTTATGCGGTGCGCTGTGTGTCTTTAAATACAGATTAATCATCCCCCAGGAATTGAAGTTCATGGGGTGTTTGTGCAAATGCGGCGCGGATATCGTCGAGGTCTACGTCTTCTATTGACGCAGCAGTCCACTTTGGGTTTCTGTCTTTGTCTATAACCGCCGCCCTGACACCTTCAATAAAATCCGGTATGCGCAGGAAATTTAAGGACAAATCCAGTTCTTGGCGCATGGCTTCGCGAAAATCAAAGCCGGCACCGCGCCTAAGAGCCTCGTAGGTGATATAAACGGCGAGCGGGGATTTGCTTTCTAGAAATGAGAGTTGCTTGGCGGCCCAATTGATGTTTTCTTCATTGTTTTTATTTGGTTTAAGATTTTTATAGGCACGCAAAGCTGCGTAGATTTCGGGCAAAGCATGCTTGTCAAATGCCGTAATCGCAGCCGGTAAATTGTCCGCCGTGTCCGGCTGTTTTACATAATGCTTGATCACATCCATGACAGACCCGTCAAGGCCGTCCAGTTTCGCCTTACCGAGAGCCGTAATGAAAGCTTCGTGCTGGTCGCTCGGGATATAAACATTGGCGATACCAAAGGCACAGGCCTGCGCGGTTTTCAGACGCGCGCCCGTCAGGCCGAGCCAGTTTCCAATATCTCTACCAAGGCGTGGCAAGAAATATGTTCCGCCGACATCGGGGAAATACCCGATACCAGTTTCCGGCATGGCAAACAAAGTATTGTCCCCCGCAACCCTGAGCCGCCCGTGCACAGAAAGCCCAACACCGCCGCCCATGACGATACCGTCAATCATGGCGATATAAGGTTTTTTGTATCGGTGGATAAGCTCGTTTAAGGCATATTCCGTCCGCCAAAATTCTTCGGCCCTCGGGTCGCCCGCTTTGGCGCTGTCGTGCAACATGACGATATCACCGCCTGCACAAAACGCACGCTCTCCCGCCCCCGCGACCAGCACCGCGCCAATGCGCTCATCAACTTCCCAAGCCTGCATGGCCTTGATCATCGCGGTGCACATTTCTGTGGTCAGGGCGTTCAGAGCCTTGGGACGGTTCAGGGTGATTTTGCCCAGATTTCCGATAACTTCGAAATGGATTTGGTCTGTCATGTCTTCAACCTAAGATGTATTCCTATACATCCGCTCATCCCCGCGCAGGCGGGGAACCAGTCAAATATCTTACTAGACTCCCGCCTTCGCGGGAGAGAGCGGAGTTTAGGTGTGTTTATTTTTATCACTTCAACAAACTCCTAGATATAATCACCCGCATAATCTCGTTGGTGCCTTCGAGTATCTGGTGCACCCGCAAATCCCGGACTATCCGTTCAATCCCATAGTCCGCCAAATATCCATAGCCACCGTGCAGTTGCAGGGCATCATTGGCGATTTTGCTGCCCATGTCTGTTGCAAATCTTTTGGCCATAGCACAGGCGGAGGATTTATCCGGGTGGTTCTTATCAATCATATCACCGGCGCGGTAAATCATTAGACGCGATGCCTCTAGCTCTGTCGCCATGTCGGCCAGTTTAAATTGGGTGTTTTGGAAAGCAGATATAGGCTTGCCGAATTGCTCACGCTCGCCTGTGTACTGTATGGCTGCGTCCAGCGCCGCCCCCGCGCCGCCGAGCGAACAAGCGCCGATATTGACCCGCCCACCATCAAGTCCAGCCATAGCAAATTTAAAGCCTGCGCCTTCTGCGCCTATGCGGTTAGCCGCCGGAATACGGCAATCCTCAAGAATTACCTGCGCCGTAGGTTGAGCGTGCCAACCCATTTTCTTTTCTTGTGCACCAAAGCTAAGCCCTGCCGTGCCATTTTCCACCAAGAATGCACTAACCGATTTCTCACCCGACTTTCTGGGTGTTTGGGCCATAATGAGATAAACATCAGAAAAATTAGCACCTGAGATAAATGCCTTGGAACCATTCAAAATATAGCTGTCGCCATCCTTAACCGCTTTGGTTTTCATGGCCGCAGCATCAGAACCACTGCCTGGTTCTGTCAAACAGTATGACCCGATTGCTTCCATAGTCGCCAGCTTAGGCACAAAGCGTGCGCGCATGCCGTCATCACCAAATGTATCGACCATCCATGTGACCATATTGTGTATGGAGAGAAACGCTGCCGTCGACACACAACCACGCGACAACTGTTCAAATATCAAAGCCGCATCCAGCCGCCCCATTTCTGAACCGCCGTGTTCCGCCTTGGTATAAATTGAGGCAAAGCCAAGCTCTGCCGCTTTGGTCAGCACGTCACGGGACAAGGTTTTTTCCTCCTCCCACTGCGCCGCATAGGGCGCAAGCTCAGCATCAGCAAATGTCCGCGCCATATCGCGTATCATGACCTGTTCTTCTGTGAGTGTGAAATCCATTATATCCTACCTTGTTTAGTCCCTAATACTCCGCTCACCCCGTCGCAGGACGGGGTCCATCTATCAGCCTTGACCGTGGATCCCGTTCTACAACGGGAAGAGCAGGGTGAGAGATTGGTTTTCATTTCTAAAAAGTAGGGATAACGAATGCGCTGTCCTCGGACAGTTCATCGTTTTCTAGCCAACGTTGCGTTACGGTCTTTGTCTTCGTATAGAACCGCAACCCTTCCATGCCGTATTGGTTGATGTCGCCAAAAGCAGAGCGTTTCCAGCCGCCGAAGCTGTGATAGCTGACCGGAACAGGGATCGGGACATTGATACCGACCATGCCGACCTCTACGCGGTCTGCAAATTCGCGGGCGGCACGACCATTGGCGGTGTAAATCGCAACACCGTTGCCGTATTGGTGCTCGCTCGGTAGCGTTAACGCTTCTTCGAAAGTATCGGCGCGAACAATTTGCAACACTGGCCCGAAAATTTCTTCTTTGTAGGTGGTCATGTTTGTTGTGACATTATCCAATAATGTCGGGCCAAGGAAATAGCCGTCTTCGTAACCTTGTAGCTCAAACCCGCGACCATCGACCAATAATTCCGCGCCTTCTTCTATGGCCAAATCAATCATGCTGATGACTTTGGCTTTGTGAACTGCGGTCACCACAGGACCGTAATCTGCGTCTGGGTCTGTAGAGATACCGATTTTCAAGGTCTCAATAGCAGGCAACATTTTCTCCAAGAACCTCTCACGTGTCCCCTCGCCCACGGGTACGACAACCGGTAGCGCCATACAGCGTTCCCCAGCCGAGCCAAAAGCTGCGCCCAAAATATCCTGTACCGCTTGATCCATATTGGCGTCCGGCAAGATAATACCGTGATTTTTCGCGCCGCCCATACATTGGGCGCGTTTACCGTTTTTGGTGGCCTCGTGGTAAACATAATGCGCAATATCGCTGGAACCAACAAAACTGACGGCTTTGATATCGTCGTGCCCCAATATGGCATTTACGGCTTCTTTATCGCCGTTAACGACATTGAGCAAACCAACGGGTCCGCCTGCTTCGACGAATAATTCTGCGAGCCGCATAGGAACGCTCGGGTCTTTTTCGGACGGTTTTAAAATCACCGCATTACCAGTAGATATAGCCATGCCGAACATCCACATGGGTATCATAGCGGGGAAGTTAAACGGCGTAATCGCGGCAACAACGCCCAAGGGCTTGCGGATAGAATAAACATCAATCCCTGGCCCCGCACCCATAGTATAGTCGCCCTTTTGGTTTTGCGGTACACCGCAGGCAAACTCGATAACGTCAATGCCGCGAATGACATCGCCGCGACTATCGGCCAGAATTTTGCCGTGCTCGGAGGATAACAATGCCGCCAGTTCGTCTATTTTTGATTCGACCAGTTCCTTAAACGCAAACAAAACCCGCGAGCGGCGCTGCGGATTTACCCGCGCCCACTGCTCTTGCGCTTGCACAGCTGATGCGACGGCATTATTTATTTCAGACGAATTTGCCAAGCTAACTTGCGCCTGTACTTCGCCCGTATTGGGATTATATATGGCAGCACGCCGCTCTGATGCACCTTTAACGGCAATACCGTCGATAAAATGGCCTATATGTCTCATAAAAACTCTCTCAATTATATTTTGGCGAAGCTTAATATAACATAGCTGAAAAAATTTGCTATATATAGACATTGTACGCAATAAATCTCTCCAAAATTTCACAAAATACCTTTGTATTTTCAGTGAATTGTCATAGACGCGACTCATTTGTCGCGCTATGCAGATTAAAAATAAATTTGGTGAGTAGTCATTGTATAAATCTAAAATATATCTGCGTTTATTTTTTAGCTTGTTTGCTAGTGTAGGCATCAGCATTGCTGGCTTGAACACTTCTGGATTGGCAAACGCACAAGGCATTTCAGTAACGACGGCGCAAGAAGATTTGCAACTTGCCCCGGATAGTCCATTTCGAGACCCCGATGTTATATATCTGGAAGCAGACGAACTTGAAAACGATGAAGTCAACAATATTATCATCGCAAATGGTTCTGTTGAAGGACGTTACCAAGACAAAACCATTCGCGCAGACAAAATTCGTTATGACGTTAATACGGGGCAAGTCTTTGCGATCGGCAACGTTATATTGATGAATGCAGACGGCTCTTCGCAATATGCTGATAAATTAGAGCTTTCTGATGAATTAGAGGCGGGCACGGCAACTAATTTCCTGGCCCGGTTCCCAACAGGTGGGCAACTGGCCTCTGCATTTGCTGCGCGCAAAACAGATACAGGTATCGAGCTTTATAATGCTTATTACACGGCCTGCGAGGCTTGCAAAGTTAAGGGCAAGACGACGAAGCCAACGTGGCGGCTCAAAGCGCGCAAAGTATCACAAGACAAGGATAGCAAGTCTATCCGATACCGCGATGCTGTGTTTGAATTTAAAGGAATACCCGTATTTTACAGCCCTTATCTTGCACATCCTGACCCGAGTGTCGGACGCGCAAGTGGCTTGTTGATGCCGTTTATTGGGGTCTCTGGGAGTAAGGGCTTTAACGTTCGAACACCATATTATTTTGCCCTATCAGATTATTCTGAGCTAACCGTTACACCGCGCGTCTTTCAAAACGTCAATCCGGTATTAGGGGCAGTATATCGCCGTAAATTCTATTCGGGGGAATTTAACTTTGAAGGCAGCTTTACCCGCGCGTCATTCTTTGACAACAAAGGTGACAAATTCTCTGATTTAGACTTTTTCAGAGACCCAAGCGAAAGCCTGAAAGGAAAAAAATGGCGCTCGCACTTCTTCACAGATGGCCTGTTTAATATTAATGAGCAGTGGAAATGGGGGTTTCAAGCCGGTTACGCCACAGATGATAATTACCTCAATCGCTATGATTTTGACGAAATACGCCCTGAGTTTGGCCTTTATGAAGCTGACAATCGCCGCTTGATGCAGCAATTGTTTGTAACGGGGCAAAATGACAGCTTCCGCTTCTCAACAAGTGCTTTTGGCAATGTTAGCCTGCGCACACGGGTCGTTCGCAATATCGAAAACGCAAATCCTTTGTTGAACAGTTTTAATGAAATATTGGTCAACCGCGAAGACGACAGCACCCTTCCCATCATTGCCCCTAAAGTTGAATTGAGCAAATATTTCAATGACCCAATCGTCGGTGGACGCTTAAAATTATCTGGCGACGCGACTATGCTTACACGCGAAATAGGCACAGATTATACGCGCGCAACCGCAGGCATAGACTGGCAAAAGACCTTGGTCGCGCCTGCTGGTATAGAAGTTAAACCATTTGCAATGGGTAGATTTGATTATTTTAATCTGGAAGCTGAGGACGCGAATTTAACGGTCGCACAACAGCAATCATTTGACTTTTCACGTTCACTTGGACAAGTCGGTGTCGATATTCGCTGGCCTTTCCTAAAGGCTGGCACAAATGTCAATTGGATATTAGAACCGCGCGTGCAAGTCACGCAAAACTTTGGCAATGGAAAACGATCTAATTTTTTATTGACCGACACCAATGGCAATATTGTTGAATTATTCCAAGACAGCTTGGCTATAGATCTTGATCAAGCCCTCATCTGGAACCCGAATAAAACCACTGGTTTTGATTTGTGGCAAAAAGGTTTTCGTGCAGATATTGGCGCATCTATCATCGCTGATTGGGGTCAATACAGTCGCGCCAACCTGTTTGTAGGGCAAAGTTTTCACGGAGATGAAGACCTTGATGTGTTCGAAACGACATCAGGCTTAAGTGGAAACGATTCTGATATCGTCGGTCAACTTGAAGTTAATTTGGGTAAACGGTTCAGTACGTCAACACGTGTGCGCTACAATTCTGACAATGATGCATTTCGCCGCCTTGATACCAGCTTTTCATACCGTGGTGATCGCATCAGTGCAAATACACGTTACTACCGCCTTGATAACCAAACGGCGCTTTCTCTTCCAAGCGATGTTCCTTCTGAAGAAATTTCAGGCGCAGTGTCCGTTAAACTCTTTGATAATTGGAGTACACGATATTCCCTCTTTAGAGACCTCGACAAAAAGATAACAAGGCGTCAGGATTTATCTTTGATATTTAATGATAACTGTACGCGGATTGAATTTATTTACACCCAGGAAGAAAATGACTTAGGACTTGTTAAGAAATCCGATGGGTTTGGCATCAGAATATCCTTGCTAACACTCGGCGATTTTGCACCAGAGTAAATTTACCTTACAACATATCTTACACCGCTCTTAGGCTCGTGTAAAACAAGCCTAAACCCTTGACATTTGCCCGCTCGCGTATCAATGGGGGCAGGAATTTTACAAACAAATCTATAAGAGTATATCATGCACGCTTTTCGCACCCATAACTGTAATGAACTCCGCGACAAACATGTCGGCGAAACTGTCCGCTTGTCTGGATGGGTTCACCGAAAACGCGACCATGGAGGCCTCTTATTTGTTGATTTACGTGACCATTTTGGCTTGACCCAATGTGTTATCGAACCCGAAAACGAACATTTTGAAATTCTAGAGCGTTTACGTGTCGAGAGTGTTATTACCGTAACGGGTAAAGTTGTTGATCGTCTTGCTGATGCGAAAAACAAAAACCTGCCAACTGGTGATATTGAACTCGTTATTTCTGAAATAGACGTACAGTCCCGCGCAGAAGAATTGCCATTACCAGTGTTTGGTGAGCCAGATTACCCAGAAGATATCCGCTTGAAATATCGTTATCTGGATTTGCGTCGTCAAAAGCTACATAATAATATTATCCTGCGTGGGCAGGTGATTAACTCGATCCGCACGCGGATGATTGAACAAGGATTTAATGAATTTCAAACCCCCATATTAACGGCATCTTCCCCCGAAGGTGCCCGCGATTTCCTCGTACCTTCTCGCTTGAACCCCGGCAAGTTTTATGCGTTGCCGCAAGCACCGCAACAATTTAAACAACTGCTTATGGTTTCTGGGTTTGATAAATATTTCCAAATCGCGCCATGTTTTCGTGATGAAGACGCCCGCGCGGATCGCTCGCCTGGTGAATTTTACCAGCTTGATATGGAGATGAGCTACGCAACACAAGAAGACATCTTCGCGGTCATAGAACCGGTAATGGCCGGTGTATTCGAAGAATTTGCAGATGGCCGCGAAGTCACGCCTGCACCCTTTCCGCGTATACCCTATAAAGAAAGCATGCTAAAATACGGCAGCGACAAACCGGATTTACGCATTAATATTACCTGTTCGGATGTGTCGAAATTCTTCATAGAAGATGGTGTCGAATTTAAGGCCTTCCAAGGTATCGTCAAAGGCGGTGGTACTGTGCGCGCTATTCCTGCACCCAACACCAAAGACAAACCGCGTTCTTTCTTTGATAAAATGAACGGTTGGGCACAACGCGAAATGCAGGCTCCTGGACTTGGATATATCCGTTTTGAAAACGGAGAAAATGGGCTTGAAGGCAAAGGACCAATTGCCAAATTCTTCCCAGCTGATGTTTTGCAGCGCATGGCCGCTCATGCAGGGGTTGGCGATGGTGATGCGTTGTTCTTTGCTGCGGGCAAAGAAACCGACGCCGTAAAGTTAACCGGCGCGGCGCGTACCGAAGTTGGTCGCCAGCTCGATATGATCGACGAAAATGTGTTTAAATTTTGTTGGATTGTCGACTTTCCAATGTTTGAATGGGATGAAGACAATAAGAAAATCGATTTTTCCCATAATCCGTTTTCTATGCCGCAAAGCCCAGAAGGCATGAGCGGTCTGGATGTATTGCAAGCTGCCGATACAGATGAGAAAATCCTCGATATTCTCGCCTACCAATACGACATTGTTTGTAACGGCATAGAATTATCCTCAGGCGCGGTCAGAAATCACCGACCGGACATCATGTATAAGGCCTTTGAAATGGCTGGTTACGATCAAGCCACAGTCGACACTGAATTTGCCGGTATGATTACAGCCTTTAAATACGGCGCACCACCGCACGGGGGGATTGCACCTGGTATTGATAGAATTGTCATGTTGCTTGCAGGTGCGCAAAATATTCGTGAAGTGATTGTGTTCCCCATGAATGGGCGGGCGCAGGACTTGATGATGAATGCGCCGGCGGAAGTTCCTTCGAAGTCTTTACGGGAATTACATCTTCGGCTGGATTTGCCAAAAGAAAAAATGCCCTAGTTTATTTTTGCTTGTCGCCTATTTGTGCTTGCATAACTACAAGCTTATTACGCGTTTTCACAAGCTTGGTGCGCGCCGTACTGTGTGCAGGCATATCATTGAGAACACCATCAATACTGCGCATCAAATCATCCAATTCCGCTGAACGGATAAGAAGCATATTTTTGCGCCTGACTTTTTTAGGCGTCAACATAGGACGCGGCGATTTTGGCAGTAGCGTGATGCCAACAACAGGCGGCGAAGGCATTGGCGATAGCGCAGACGCTTCCACCTGCATGTCTTGTTCATTAGGACATACACGCATGCTATAACCTTCTGGCAATTGCGTTTCTTGCGACCCGCAGGCTACGTCTAACTGGGTTTGTGTTAAGCCGGTAATATCGACCATCTCGGCACCACTAAAATTGGCTCCTGAAAAATCAGCATTTTTTACATTTGCATCACCAAATTTGGTATCTAGGAAATGCGCATTTGTAAAATCTGACCCGGTAAAGTCACTGTGATCCAATTTCGCCTTGGTAAAATTCGCACCGGAAAACATTGCACCCATTGCATCTGAACTTTTCAGCTTGGCTTTGGTGAAATCACTGCCCGTAAACTCACCGCCGGTAAGGTCTGCTTTGTGCAAGTCGGTATTTGCAAAATTGGAATTTATTAAACGCACATCCGATAGTGTTGTACCGCGCAAAATAGCCTTATTCAGATTTACACGCACACCTTTGACACGCATTAAATAAGCTTTGTAAAAAGATGTGTTATCAAGGTTTGCTTGGCTAAAATTTGCACCTGCAAGATTAGAATTCGAGAAATCACTACCCGAGAAATTTGAACCTTGTAGCGACATGCCCGGCATAACACGGTCCGATAAATCGCATTTGGAACACGACCCAGAAAGATGCATATATGTACTTACAGGGGTCTGCGCCAAAGCAGAATTAGCCCAAAAAAGACCTATGGCAGTGAATGCAATCGGCACCTGCCTAACCATCATTTGAATATTCATAGCTTGTTTATAGGGCAAAATTGTTAATTTCGCGAGTGGTTTTGCATTAAAATGCTGTTAGTATTTGTTATGAGCAGCCTGTGGTCGATCCGCAAGTTTCACATTTCAAACACGTACCGTTACGAACCAATGTAAAATGTGCACATGTCGGACAAGCATCACCTGTATAGCCTTTAAACCGCGCCTCTTGTGCTGTTATACTATTTTCGGTGATCGTAGTTCCAGGGCTCGCAGGCGTAAAACCGGCGCTCGATACTTCCGTTCGGTCGAGCAATTCATGTGTATCCGTTTGCTCTAAATCGCCTTGCTCACTTTCTATATCTTGTTCAGATTGTGTATTTTCTGTACGGTGGAAGTGCACAATATTATCCGCGTCGCCACCGCGCAAAAAGCCTTTGGAATATGGCACGGCAGGTGCGTCGTCCAAATTAGCCATCCCACGCTCATTATCGCCGCTGCCGAGTGCGTCTGGTGTAATGGTATTGGGATCAACATGCGCTAAATCATCCCATCCCAGATAGGAAATTCCGAGCTCACGGAAAATATAATCAAGGATTGAATTGGCAAATTTTATTGTATCATTGCCTTTAACAGGCCCGGAAGGTTCAAACCGCGTAAAAATAAATGCATCAACAAACTCTTCCAATGGAACACCATATTGTAAGCCAATAGAAATCGCGATTGCAAAATTATTCATGACGGAACGAAAAGCTGCGCCTTCTTTGTGCATATCGATAAAGATTTCGCCCAAAGATCCATCTTCAAATTCACCAGTATGCAGATAAACCTTGTGGCCGCCAACAGAGGCTTTTTGGATATACCCAGTGCGCCTATCTGGCAGTTTATGCCGCTCGGCGGGTTTTTCAATGATGCGCTCGACGATTTTTTCGACGATTTTTTCTGCGCCAACATGCGCTTGCGTTGCCGCTGAATGTTCCTTGGTTTCATCCAGCGCATCCATGGCGGCTTCATCGAATAATGCCGAATTTAAAGGCTGTGATAATTTCGAACCATCCCGGTAAAGTGCGATGGCCTTCAAGCCTAAATTCCATGCCTTATTATAGACTTCAGAACACTCGTCTATTGTCGCCGTACTTGGCATATTGACCGTTTTAGAAATTGCACCAGAAATAAACGGTTGCGCAGCCGCCATCATTAAAATATGGGCATCGACGCTTAGGCTGCGTGTACCAATCCGCCCACACGGCATCGCACAATCAAATACTGGCAAATCCAAAGCTTTTAGATGCGGTGCACCTTCCAAGGTCATAGCTCCAGAACAAAACACATTTGCCGCCTCGATGTCTTCCGGGGCGTAACCAAGAAGCGGCAATAAGTCGTTACCGGTTACGTCTAGCTGCTCATCTGTCAGCCCAAGTGCGTCTTTGCAAAATTCCGCGCCCAACGTCCAACGGTTAAAGACATAACGGATATCAAATGCGTCTTTGACAGCATTTTCGACAATGGCTAAGCGCTCTTCATCAAAACCTTTTTCTTGTAAATCCGCAAGCGAAATTGCAGTCGATCCTGACAATGAACCCGTTCCGAGTGCGTAGTTTTCAATGTCTGCAATTTGGCGCTTCGTATAGCCAAGGGCAGCGAGAGCACGCGGAACAGAACGATTAATAATTTTGAAATGACCACCACCTGCCAGTTTCTTAAACTTAACCAGTGCGAAATCAGGCTCTATCCCGGTTGTGTCGCAATCCATAATCAACCCGATCGTACCCGTAGGTGCAATCACAGATACCTGAGCATTTCGGTAGCCGTGTTTTTTACCGTCCGCTTCTGCACGTTTCCATCTTTTCACGGCGGCCTGAGTTAAACCTTCGTAGGGACAATCATCTGTGTTCAAAGCAGGTGGGGAGACACGAAGACCATCAAAATCCCTACGGCCTTCTGCTGCCCTGCGGTGGTTTTTAATAACGCGCAACATGGCTTTGCTGTTTTTTTCATACGCGGAAAAAGCGCCTAAATTCTTGGCCAGTTTCGCAGATGTGTCGTAGGCAACGGCGCTGAGCAAAGCCGCAACTGCACCAGCAGTTGCCCGCCCTTCTTCACTATCATAGGCAATACCACTGGCCATCAGAAGCCCGCCGATATTGGCATATCCAAGACCAAGAGTGCGGTACATATATGATTTTCGAGCAATCTCTTTGGAAGGAAATTGTGCCATTAGCACAGAAATCTCAAGGGTAATTGTCCACAGATGGCAAGCATGTTCATATGCCGGCACATCAAATGTCACACCTTTTCCTTTAAATTTAATCAGATTAATTGATGCCAAATTACAAGCAGTGTCATCCAAAAACATGTATTCGGAACACGGGTTCGAGCCTCGAATTTCACCAGACTGTGGGCAAGTGTGCCAATCATTGATGGTATCGTGATATTGAAGACCAGGGTCGGCACTCGACCAACTCGCGAGCCCAATTTGGTGCCATAAATCACGCGCGCGGACTGATTTGGCAATAGACCCGTCCGTACGCCGTATCAAATCCCATGTATCGTCTGCCTTGACGGCCTGCAAGAAATCATCGCTCACACGCACAGAATTATTGGCGTTTTGTCCGGCTACCGTTCGGTAAGCCTCACTGTCCCAATCAGCATCTAAGACGGGGACTTCTATAGTATCAATACCTTGGCGGGCTAGGTTCAAGACGCGCTCAATTGCGCCGTCCGGTACGCCAGCGCGTTTGGCTGCACGAATTTCGCGCTTCAGTGCCATATTGACTTTGGGACTGAAACAATCTTCATCAGACCCAGAACAATTGGTGCAGGCATTTAATATTGCATTTAAATGCTTTTCTAGTGCAGTTGAACCCGCGACCAAGGCCGCAACCTTCATTTCTTCGCAGGTTTTCCAACCGATGAATTCTTCGATATCGGGATGGTCAATATCGACAATCACCATTTTAGCGGCGCGGCGTGTCGTGCCGCCAGACTTGATCGCACCAGCAGAAGTATCGCCGACTTTCAAGAAGCTTAACAGGCCGGAAGACGTACCGCCGCCTGATAAATTTTCTCCATTGCCTCTAATTGATGAAAAATTTGATCCTGTTCCAGAACCATATTTAAACAGGCGGGCCTCACGTGACCATAGATCCATTATGCCGCCTTCTGCGACTAATTCATCACCGACAGATTGAATGAAACAAGCATGAGGTTGCGGATGTTCGTAAGCGTTACTGGACTTTTTTAATTTGCCCGTTTTATAATCCACATAATGGTGTCCCTGACTTGCACCTGTAAGACCATAGGCCCAGTTAAGGCCAGTGTTAAACCACTGCGGTGAATTGGGCGCAGCAATTTGCGACGCCAACATATACCGCATTTCGTCGAAATAAGCCCGGGCATCTTCCTCGCGGTCAAAATAGCCCCCCTTCCAGCCCCAATAAGTCCAGCAGCCTGCCATACGGTCAAAAACGGCACGAACATCATTCTCACCAACATCTCTATCGGCTTTGTCCAGTTTTTTTAAAGCTTTGGTATCCACCTCTTTTCGCCAAAGCCATTTTGGGACATCATCTTCTTTTACTGGTTTGAGACATGCCGGAATACCGGCCTTTCGGAAATACTTTTGCGCTAGAATATCACAGGCCATTTGCGACCAAGAGGCTGGGGCCATAAATGCACCAGTACCAGAAACCAACCCACCATCAGGATCGCGTATTTCGCTCGATACGGATTTAAACTCCATATTGGCGTAAGGATCATTGGTTTTGGATGTATAATGGCGGTCAATTTGCATGGTGCGGTCTCTATGTGCGTATGAGTCGGCTTGTTAATCTACGCCTGCGGGATAAGTAGGGTCAAGACTTGAGTAAAATAAAATCGACTCACTCTTGTACTAACGCCAAAATCTTGTTGGCAGAACGCCAATTTCGTGCCGTAGCAGCAACACCAAGATGTTTTTCCATTTTAGCTGCAAGTTTTGACTTCCAAATACCTTCCGGTAAATAAGCATAAACCGCTTCATTCGTAATCAAGAACCTTTCTCTTTTGGTTTTTAAAGCATTGAGAGCATCTAAATCCGCATTTAGTGCAGGCCTAGAAAGAAAGCTGATATGCAGTAATTTAGGTGTTGTCGTAGCGTCCGGAAACGGATTGTCCTTAATAATCTTCGCAAGCGTTTCGCCCCGTAGAGCCATAATTTTGGGTGTAAAACCAAATGCGGTATTGATACATTCAGCTACGTTATCGCAAATCTGAACTTTATCCGTAAGGACTGTATCAACTATAACATTTCCGCTTTGGATATAGGTGCGAACATTATCATATCCTGATGCAGTCAATTTTTCACGTAAATCTTTCATGGGAACAATATTGTTACCCCCAACATTGATTCCGCGAATGAGTATAATCCAAGTGTTTTTCTTTAGTGTTTTCATTTGATGACTATATGCGCCATAATGCCGCCATGATAGCTTTATATTAGATGGTTATTGGACTGGACGAATCTTTCCAAAAGGCGCATATATGCAGTTGAAATATTTATAATGGACTTGTTATGTTTAAATTTATCAAACGTCTTGTAGCTTGGTGGGACGGTGCGACTTTGGGAACGCTGTTCGCAGTCAAACGCCGCGCGGAATTTGTCCATGAAGATCAATTCGGCAATAAATACTACGAAGAAAAAAAAGAAACCTATGATGGCCGTAAACGCCGGTGGGTAACCTATAAAGGTTATGCAGATGCGTCTAAAGTACCACCGGAGTGGCATGGTTGGCTACATCATTTGCACGATCAACGCCCCAATGTAGACCCGTTAAAACAGCAAATTTTTGAAAAAGAGCACCGTCCTAACTTAACCGGAACCGTCCATGCATGGCGACCAAAAGGGAGTTTATGGAACGGCGGCAAGCGCGATAAAGTCGCCAGTGATTACGAGGCCTGGTCTCCAGATGCTTAAACGGCTGGCCTTAACCACCTTGGCTTATCTGATATCCTTGGCTTGTCTGATATCCTTGCCTGCTTATGGTGAAAACCTTGTTGGTGACAAAGTCGTTCTTCGTGCACTCGATAAAGTCACAGCGACTACAGAAGATTACACGGTAACGGTTGGTGATAATTTATTGTACGGCTCTTTGGATATTAAAGTCCAGCACTGCGAGAAGCGCCCCCCCGAAGAAACGCCCGAAACAGCTGCATTTTTACAGATTTTGGATGCACGTTTAGACGGGAAAGGCGGTGAAAGCGAAGCGGAAAAACTGTTTTCCGGCTGGATGTTTGCCTCTAGCCCTGCTCTCTCAGCCCTGGACCATCCCGTTTATGATATTTGGGTGCTTGACTGTTTGCTTCCGCCCTCTTTGGACGGCAAAACCGATTTTGCAAATTCCACATCTAAAAATCCGTAAGGATCAAACGCGCCTACCATATCCAGAGATTTTTTTAAGAGAGCCAGGTATTCGTCTCGGCTAATTTCAACAGCCCCAAGGCTTTGCAAATGCGGCGTAATAAATTGGGTGTCGAGTAAATTAAACCCGCCAGCATTTAACCGGGCAACCAAATGTACCAATGCTACCTTGCTTGCATCTGTACGGCGCGAGAACATACTCTCCCCGAAAAACGCGGCGCCAAGATGTACACCGTACAAGCCGCCGACCAATTCCCCGTCCTGCCAGCATTCCACACAATGTGCCCGTCCCATCTGGTGCAGTTCTGCATACAGACATTCAATACCCGGATTAATCCAGGTCTCTTCGCGCCCTGGTGCAGCTGCGGCACAGGCGGAGACGACGTCTGAAAATACCGTATTAATACGAATTTCAAACAGCCCAGCCCGTACGGTTTTAGCCAATGATTTGCTAATTTTTAGACCGCCCAGCGGAATAATGCCGCGCTCTTCAGGGTTGACGATAAAGACATCATCACTGTCGCGCGTTTCGGCCATGGGAAAAACGCCAGTGGCGTATAGATTTAAGAGATCAAGCGGACCAAAACCACTCATTTAATTTTCAGCTTGCGCTTCCAGCCAACGCTCCAACCAATGAATATCGTAATCACCCTCTTGAAACTCGGGATCATCGATAAGGTCAACAAACAAGGGAATGGTTGTCTCTACGCCAGTAATCACGATTTCACCAAGTGCACGGCGCAAACGCATGAGTGCCCCTTTGCGGCTTTTGCCGTGGACAATGAGCTTACCAATTAAACTGTCGTAATAGGGCGGGATAGAATAGCCGGCAAAGAGGGCACTATCGAGACGGACATTTAGGCCGCCAGGCGCGTGAAAATCGCAAACTTTGCCAGGGGACGGCGCAAATGTTCGCGCGTGCTCAGCATTGATCCGGCATTCAATGGAATGGCCAGAAAACGTCACATCATCTTGAGTATAGCCAAGTTCTTCCCCGGCAGCGACACGGATTTGCTCGCGCACCAAATCTATGTCAGTGATCATCTCTGTTACCGGGTGCTCGACTTGAAGGCGGGTGTTCATCTCGATAAAGAAAAATTCGCCGTTCTCCCAAAGAAATTCAATAGTACCAACGCCGCGATAGCCAATTTTCGTAATTGCAACACGAACAATTTCGCCAATTTCAGTACGTTGTTCCTCAGTCAGTGCAGGCGACGGGGCTTCTTCGAGGATTTTTTGGTTGCGGCGTTGCAAAGAGCAATCCCGCTCCCCTAAATGCACGACATTGCCGTGCGTATCGGCCAAGACTTGCACTTCAATATGGCGCGGCTTGCCAAGATATCTCTCAAGATAAACGGAACCGTCACCAAATGCGGCCAATGCTTCTTGCTTGGCAGCATTATAGCTTTCAGCGAGATATTCAGCCTTTTGTGCGAGGCGCATACCGCGACCACCACCACCTGCTGCCGCTTTGACTAGCAAAGGAAAACCAACTTTTTTTGCTGATTTCACTGCATCTTCAAGGGTTAAAACTTCCCCCTTAGAACCAGGCACCACCGGAATACCAGCCGCAGAAACAGCGGCCTTAGCAGCTATTTTATCGCCCATAAGCTTAATATGCGCCGCACTCGGCCCGATAAAAATCATGTCATGGGCTTCGACGATATCTGCGAAGCGGGCGTTTTCCGATAAAAATCCATAGCCAGGATGTACGGCGTCTGCACCGGTAATTTCACACGCTGCTATGATAGCAGGAATGTTGAGATAACTTTCAGAAGATGCATTTGGCCCGATACACACACTTTCGTCGGCGAGGCGCACATGCATGGCTTCTCGGTCAGCTTCGGAGTGAACCGCAACCGTCGCAATGCCCATTTCCTTACAGGCACGATGAATGCGCAAGGCAATCTCGCCTCTATTGGCAATGAGAACTTTTGTAATCATGAGATAACAAGCAAAGCTTCGCCGAATTCAACCGGCTGCCCGTCTTCGACCAGAATCTTAGAAACTGTACCAGATGTTTCAGCTTTAATAGGATTGAAGGTTTTCATGGCCTCTATAAGCAATACTGTGTCGCCCTGTTTGACACTATCCCCAACTTTTACAAAGGGATCCGCATCCGGGTTGGAACGTAAATATACTGTACCGACCATCGGCGAAGTAATTGCGTCTGCATCATCTGCAAGGTGCGCATCCTTTGTCGGTTCCGCTATTGATGTCGTCGGCGCCACAGGTGCTACTAGTGGCGGCGCAGCCGCAATAGGTATACCACCCGACAATTGGCGGGTCACCCGCAACCGTAAATCACCTTTTTCCATTTCAATTTCACTGAGGTTTTCAGCATCAAGGATTTTAGCTAACTCCTTGATCAACTTGGTCTCAGAAGTTCGACTGTTCGTCGGTTTTTTTGCCCGAGATTTGCTTGTCATGTGATTGTCCTATTGCGTTTTAGGTGTTGTGATTATTTGAGGCTATCTATCGCAGCATGTATTGCCAGTAAATAGCTATTCGTACCAAATCCACTTATACTCCCCGTTGCCACTGGTGCTATAAATGAGTTTTGTCTAAATGTTTCCCGTGATGCAGGCTGGGAAATATGAACTTCAATAATGGGTATATCTAAGGTTTTCAGCGCATCATATATCGCCGCAGATGTATGTGTATATGCGGCAGCGTTTATCAGAACAGCCGCGCCTTTACGCCCTGCCTCTTGTATTTGCTCTACAATTTCGCCTTCAATATTGCTTTGGTGAAAGGCCATGTTGTAACCCGCAGCCTTACACGCATTCGCGCACGCGGATTTAATATCGTCCAGCGTTGCCGCGCCGTATATGTCAGGCTCCCGCGTCCCTAAAAGATTTAGATTTGGGCCATTAAGAATATATATGGTTTTAATCATTGTATCCCTTTCAACGTGAAGTTAATAGCAAGGTGGGCACTATTGGCAAACCTTTATTTGCGACAAACGTATCGAGGATACCATGCAGCTTACGATTAACGGCGAAATATATACGGATTTAAACGCAGGTATCAACGTGCTTGGACTGTTATCGCATTTAAACCTACCCAAAGCAAAAATTGCAGTTGAACGCAACAGAGTAATCGTTCCAAAATCAGGCTATGGGACTGTGGTGTTAAAGGATGGTGATGTGCTGGAAATCATTACATTTATTGGAGGTGGTTAGTGGCTGCGAAACAAGATAATTTAATAATTGCTGGACGAGAATTTTCATCAAGATTAATCATCGGAACCGGTAAATACGACACTTACGCGCAAAATGCCGATGCCCTGACGGCGTCAGGGGCAGATATTGTGACAGTGGCAGTGCGGCGCGTTAATCTGACCAATCCTGATGAACCTCTTTTGGTCGATTTTATTGATCCGAAAAAAACGGTTTACCTCCCTAATACTGCGGGGTGTTTTACTGGGGAAGATGCCATAAGAACTCTGCGCCTTGCCCGTGAAGCTGGCGGATGGAATTTGGTTAAATTGGAAGTCCTATCTGATCCAAAACATCTTTACCCGGATATGGAAGAAACATTACGTGCTGCGAAACTCCTTATTGCGGACGGTTTTGACGTCATGGTTTATTGCTCTGATGATCCCGTATTCGCACGTAAATTAGAAGATTTAGGCTGCGCAGCTATTATGCCGCTTGGTGCGCCGATTGGTTCAGGTCTTGGCATTCAAAACCGGGTCAATATCCGCCTAATCGTCGAGCAAACCAGTGTGCCCGTAATTGTTGACGCAGGGGTTGGCACAGCTTCAGATGCTGTCATCGCAATGGAACTCGGTTGTGACGGCGTATTGATGAATACGGCAATTGCCGAGGCCAAAGACCCTATTCTTATGGCCAAGGCCATGAAACATGCGCTCAAAGCGGGTCGCCAAGCTTATCTAGCGGGCCGCATGGCGCGCAAAAAATACGCAGACCCAAGCTCGCCTCTCGCTGGGTTAATTTAAAGGCGTAATTGATATCTTAGTGTCTATCCCTAATTTCTGATGGTCCATATGGAGACTACGGCGCATTACTGCTGCAAAGCTTCGTTCAGTATGGCTTGCAATTCTTGTATGTTGGCACTGGCCAAAAATTTGTCATTGATAACAAAAAATGGAGTCCCCGTCAGGCCGGGAATACGAGAAGCTAAATACATGCTATCTTCTATTTGATTGTCTAATTTTGGGTCTGCCAAGTCAGCATTGAATTGTTGCAAGTTTAAACCAATCTTAACGGCTACAGAAGATATGAATTTACTGTTTAGAGCCGTTCCGTCCATGAGTGCTAGGTGCATTTCCATGTATTTGCCTTGCTGATGTGCCGCTAAGGCAGCTTTAGCTGCATTTCGTGATGTTTTTGTACGGCGCTCCAATATGGGGAGTTCTTTAAAGACAACACGGACATCATTTGGATGTTGCTCAATTACATTTTGAACCCACGAAGTAGATTGCTTGCAAAACGCACAATTATAGTCAAAAAACTCAACCAGTGTGACCTTTGCATCTTGCGGTCCAATGGTAAAATCGCGTTTGTCTTTGCGTAGTTCATTAGCAACAGCAATAATTGAATCGCGATCACGTCTTTCATCAAGTAGCACCAATGCTTCTTCGATAACCTCAGGGTTTTCTAATAAATACGCCCGAATGATTTGCTCTATTTCCGCTTTGTTATTGAGTGCAGCTTTGGGCTCAGCTTTTTGCCCGGCTTCTGCGCACCCCGCAATGGTGGAAAACAACATCAACGAGGTCAAAAAAATCGATGTTTTAAATTTATTGAACATAAGTCAGCTCCAGAATTTTTCTTTGTATAATCTTAAGGGTTAAAGGAATGATGAGCGCCTGTCTTGCCAGAAAATTTTTCAGCGCCGGTTCTTGCGTTTGGCCATTTGCGTGTCAGCAATCACTATAATATCACTGGCACGGCGCCATTGTGCTTTGTATTGTGCTAAGCCTTCTTGGGACCGCAATGCGAAGGATCGCGCCCTTTGGTAATCCCCTGTGGCAAAAGCTTGTTCGGCTATGGCGTAACGTGCCAATGAAGGCTGTTTTTTTCGGTCATACCCTTGGGATAATTGATACCAAGCGAAACCATTTGTCGCTTCTTTTTGCAAGGCCGATTTTAGAATAATAATAGCCTCATCTACACTCTCCGGCGTATCTTTTTCAATTAAGACCTGCCCAAGCGCAATCTCAAGCAAAGGCGCAGTTGGCTTAAGTCTTACCGCTTCACGAAACGGCGCTATTGCCTGCGCGCCCTTACCACTTTCATAAAGCATTTGACCTTTAAGCTCGTAAAAATATGGGTTGTCCGGTTCTTGCTCTAATAGAATATTAATTTCCTTAAGAGCAATGTTGAGATTTGCTGCGCGGTAATGTGCTACAGCGCGCGCATATCTGGCGGGTTTACTGGTATCTGTTTCTGGGTATTTTGAAAATACGGTTTGCGGCGCGTCAATAAACCCAATCAGTTTGGCATGGGCCATAATCAAAGCTTGTATCTCTTTGTCGGTATCGGGAACGTCTTTGTAAGGGCTTTCCCTTATGATTTCACGCAGCTTATCTATTCTATCGCTAGAGAGGGGATGGCCACGAAAATAGGGATAACGACGGCCATTCGATAACAATTCCTGATAACGAAATTTTTCGAAAAATTCTACCAAACCTTTGGGCGATTGACCTGTGATTTCAAGGTATTTTGCCGCAGCTTGATCCGCCGATGCTTCGTTTATTCGAGAGTGCGCCAGCACATCTATCATGGCAAATTGCTGAGACCCCGCCAAAATAGCGGCACCTGCGCCCCCTTCACCAGCCAGGATTGCTGCAATCCCAAGACCCGCTGCAATGAGCATGGCACCGTAAGCACTTTTGTTGCTTTGAACACTGCGAACAATATGCCCAGCCGCAATATGCCCCGTTTCATGCGCCAAAACGCCTTTCAGCTGATTGGGTGTCTTTGCCTCTAGTATTAGTCCGGTATGCACAAAAATATTCTGCCCGCGCGTCACAAATGCATTTAAGGAAGGGTCATTGACCAGATATAAGTCAACACTCGTGCTTTGCAAATTTGCTGCTCGTAAAATCGGATTGGTGTAATTTCGAAGCGTTTCTTCGATTTCCGTATCACGAATTAAGGATTGTGCGTACGCTGGCATTGACACAAAGCCGACGAGAAATACGATTAAAACGTTAATCAATGTAGTTCTTAAAACTGCCACGCTATCTTTCTTTTTGCATAATTTTCGAGAACATACCCTATATTTCGTAATATTCCAGAAAATATCACATCACAAACATGTTAACCGCATAGGTGTGTTAGGCAAGTTACTATCGCGTTAGAAACAATGTAAAGCAGTATAAAAAGGGGACTTATCGCCGCGCACGTTCATTGTTTTCATGCATCTCTTGCGCTTCTAGGCTCAATGTAGCAATAGGCCGCGCTTCAAGACGCGCCAAACGGATAGGGTCGCCAGTTTCCTCACAATACCCGTAAGTACCGTTTTCAATACGCAATATAGCCTTGTCAATTTTTGCAATTAGTTTTCTTTGTCGGTCACGGGCACGAAGCTCAAGTTGTCTATCAGCATTTGCAGCAGCCGTATCTACGGCATCAGGATGAGAGACACTTTCACCTTGCAAAAATTCAATCGTATTTTTTGTCTGATCATGAATATCATTTTTCCAAGCTTCTAGCTTTTGGCGAAAATATTCTTGCTGGCGCACACCCATGAATTTTTCATCTTCTTTAGGTAAATAATTATTAGGCAGTTTCGTACGCTTTTTTGTTGCAGTCACCATGTACTTATCCTTTACGATCTAGTGCAAAACCGAGATTTTATGACGCGCCTATATACGAGAGGTATTCACACGACAACTAAATTTTGCATCATGTTGATAAACGCTTGAAATTAAATCACATTTGCGCACATAATACGGGCAAATGCCTTGCAATTTTCAAGCCAAGAACGAGAGAATCACCCAATGAAGTTTTCCAGTACCGACAAATATGTAGCCACACACGATCTTCGTATGGCGGTTAATGCCTCTATCGCTTTGGAGCGACCTCTTCTCATCAAAGGCGAGCCTGGCACAGGTAAAACCGTACTCGCCGAAGAAATCGCGAGTTCTCTAGGTGCCCCGCTTCTACAATGGAATATCAAGTCTACAACCAAAGCCCAACAAGGTCTTTATGAATACGACGCCGTTGCCCGCCTGCGTGATAGCCAGCTCGGCGACAAAAAAGTTCACGACATTGCAAATTACATCAAAAAGGGCAAATTATGGGAAGCCTTCACCAGCAATAAACGTCCGGTACTCCTGATTGATGAAATTGATAAAGCCGATATAGAATTTCCAAACGACCTGTTGCATGAACTCGATCAAATGCAGTTTCACGTCTACGAGACTGGCGAAACGATTAAAGCTGAACAACGACCTATTATCTTGATTACATCTAATAACGAAAAAGATTTGCCAGACGCATTCTTACGCCGCTGTTTTTTTCATTACATCCAATTTCCTGATCAAGAGACGATGGGAAAAATAATTGATGTGCATTTTCCAAAAATTAAATCCCGCTTGGTCGCTGCTGCTCTGAAACGGTTTTACGCCGTTCGCGAAGTGCCTGGCCTTAAAAAGAAACCATCAACTTCGGAATTGTTAGATTGGTTAAAGCTTTTGATGGTCGAAGATATTGATCCAGAGACATTACGCGAAACTGACGGTCGTAAATTGATCCCGCCTTTGCACGGCGCACTGCTTAAAAACGAGCAAGACGTGCACTTATTTGAACGCTTAGCATTTTTATCACGCGGGCAAAATTAAGAACTGAGCTTAAAGCTCTCTAATCATCACCGCCGAAAAATGCGGGCATGCTGTCGCCAAAACCGCTTTTCTTATTCTCAGGTAAACCGCCTTTTTTACCACGTGTATTGGAGGATTTATTGTTTTTATCCGCCTTTTTTTGCTCTTGCCTTTGCTCTAGCTTTTGCTCTTGCTTTTGAACCTGTTTTTGTGGTTGTTTTTGTGGTTTGGTTTTCTTTTCAGACGTTTCGTTTGTAGGCTTTATATCTGCTTTATTATCGACAGCTCTGTTATCTGAACGATTATCACTACGGCTTTTATTGCGCCCTTTATTGCGCCCAATATTGCGCCCAATATTGCGATTGTTTTTGCTGACTTCAGACCGATTTCCGTATTTACCGCGTTTATTTTTCCCGCCTGATTTGTATTGACGAGATGTCGTGGCAAAATCTTTGATGCCAGGAATTTCGTACGCCTCAATTTCTTTGAAGTTAATCAAGTTTAAAATATCCTGATAATATCCACGGTCGCTCGGCGTCACAAACATAACGGCTTCACCCTTGCGCCCTGCCCGACCTGTTCGGCCTATCCTGTGCACATAATCTTCGCTGTGGCTTGGCACATCATAATTAAACACATGGGACACATCCGGTATATCGAGACCCCGCGCGGCCACATCAGAAGCGACCAAAAATTCTATCTCGCCGTTTTTAAATCCGGCGAGAGTTTCCATCCTTTGGCTTTGGCGCAAGTCGCCGTGAATGGGGGCAGCATTGTGCCCATGAACGGTGAGGGATTTTGCGACAATATCAACATCCCGTTTGCGGTTACAAAACACGATACCGCTTTTCACATCATTATTATCGATAACATAGCGCAGAGCCGTGCGTTTTTGCTTTTGGTCATTCCCCGGCATGCGGACAATCATCTGCTTTACTGTTTTCGCAGTAATGTTTTTGCGGGCAATTTTAACCACATGAGGTTGGTGCAAAAATTGATCAACAAGTCTTTGTATTTCTGGCGCCATGGTCGCAGAAAAGAATAAAACTTGCCGCGTAAAAGGTGTCTTTTTGAAAATCTCTTCGATATCAGGGATGAAACCCATATCGAGCATACGATCAGCTTCATCGACAACCAAGGCCTGCACACCGCCGAGCATAACTTTGCCGCGGCCAAAATGGTCAAGCAAACGCCCCGGTGTAGCGATGAGAACATCAACACCGCGGTTCAGCAAAGCTTCTTGCTTGGCGAAGGAAACACCGCCGATGAGAAGCGCCATACTGATTTTTAAGTGCTTACTATAAAGCTCAACATTTTCTGCCACTTGCGCCGCCAGTTCGCGGGTCGGGCAGACAATGAGACAACGCGGCATCCGCGCACGAGCACGGCCTTTGGCGAGGCTTTGAATAATTGGTAAAGTAAACGCGCCGGTTTTACCCGTGCCCGTTTGCGCGATACCAAGCACGTCTTTGCGTTGCAAAGCGGCTTCGATTGTTCCCGCTTGAATAGGCGTTGGATGTATGTAGCCAACATCGTCCAAAGCTTTCAAAATTTCGGGCATTAATCCCAAGTCTTTAAAAGTTACCTTTGTTGTGCTTTCTTCTTTTACTTCGTCTTTGGGCTTCTCGCCCTTTGCATCTTTATTAGTCAGTGTATTGCATTCCGGCTCTTATTCCCACATGGAGAGCCTATACGGCAAGCCCAGATAATCGGGCAAAGCCTAGTGGTTAAATTTGGCCGCACAATACCGAGCAAATGTTAAAGGTCAAGCACGTTACGCTCAACTGCGACAAATAAACACGAACTTTTAGGCTTGATGTAAACGTAAAGCACACTGGATGTTAATGTAAAGACTACTCTCTATATTAAGGTCGATACCCATACATTTTATCACCTGCGTTCGTTGGGTTATAGCGGTCGCGGAGTTTTGTTTGGCGGCTTTGCATGGATTGGGTTTTGCCGTCTATGATGACCGCTACGACTGCGCTTGTGACTTCTAGTGGGTCGCCGTTCCAGATGACCAAATTGGCTTTTTGACCGGTTTCTAACTGTCCTAGATTAGAGTGCCCAAACATAGTTGCAGGTGTCAGGGTTATGGCTTTGAAGGCTTGCTCCCAGCTTAAACCTGCTGCAACGGCATTGCCTGCGTGTTGAGGCGCTAGGCGTAGATTATGCGCCGTACCGCCCGTAATCGAACGGGTCATTATTGCTGTGCGAACGCCCGCGTCCATGAGCAATTTTGCATTGTCCAACCGTGAGCCTAACTGGTCAAATGAGTTCGGTAAATTTTCGAGAGGATCGACCATAACGCCGACATTTGCCTGAGCTAATTGCTCTGTCACCATCCAGCCCTCTGCGGCGCCGACAATAACGATGTCCATGCTAGGATAAGATTTCTTTAAATCAATAATGTTGAGCATATCAACGGCCTGATCCGCAGAAATCAGCAATGGCCAACGACCATCAAGAACCATACGCAAAGCATTTGCATCTGCACGGTCTAATGCATCCCCATCGTCCGGCCTATCATAACGCACGACATAATTAGCGGCATCTGCTAGGGCATCGCGTAAAAACGCCATGGCAGCACCCTTGCTCTCACCCGTAACATCCGAACCACCAGCATAATCAATAAAAATGAATGCGGCCGCATCCACCGTTGAGTTAAAGTCCCCACTGGTCGTGACAATCATGCCCTGCCCGCCAAAAATATTGTGGCTAGAATCTGGGGCAATAGCGGCGTGTGTAACACCCCCTATACGGGTTTCGGCTATGGCTGCCGATTTGGGATTAAAGCTATCTGCGGCACGAATACGCACGGTGGCTTCCTTGTCGGCTGCACCAATGTTATTTGAGTTGCGCTCGGCGCTTACCTCGGAAAGACCAAGGGTCGATGCCGGTGCAAATAGTCCGGGCGTAACCCACAGAGTTTTACCTTCTATGACTTTGTCACCAGTGGCATCCCGGTTTTGATCAATAGATTTAATTTTCCCGTCTTCTATGACAAGGACACCATTTTCGATTTGGCCAGCATTCGTATTGGTCACAATTTTTTGGCTCTTTATCACCAATGATTGCGCCATTGCAGTTGTTGAAGCAACCAGGGTTATGGCTGTAGATAGTGCGAGTGTTTTTATTAAATTTTTCATATCTATTCTCCCGCGCTTGCTGCGCTTGAACCTGGTTGGCCAAGCTTAAAATCACTCATGGGTTTTAGGCCTGTGTCTCGGTCAAACATCAACACGCCGTCCATATAAACTTTACGCGCTTTGGTATAGGTCGAAAATGGGTCCCCATTCCAAATCACCACATCGGCACGCTTGCCAACTTCCAAGGAGCCGGTAGTCTCTGAAACACCGATAGCTTTGGCAGGATTTGAAGATATCCATTTCCAGGCATCCGCCTTGCTTATATTCAGACCTGCCCGATTGCCGTGGGCCCATGCCTTGGCGATTTCCTGATTAAGCCTTTGTATATTATTGGCGCTATCGGAATGAATAAGAGCACAGGCACCGCCTGCATGAACGAAGGGAATGTTTTCTCGAATACCGTCATAACTTTCCATTTTAAAGCCCCACCAATCCGACCACATAGCGGCGCAGGTGCCTGCTTCTTTTAGAAGGTCAGGAATTTTATAGGCCTCAACGGCGTGGTGGAAACTGCTGACTTTATAGCCAAATTCTTTAGCCATATCGAGAACTTGCGCCATTTCATCAGCGCGGTAGCAATGCATTTGCACCAAAATATCACCGCTAAGTACGCCGGCCAAAGTCTCCAGTTGTAGGTTGCGTTTACCAGGTGTGATTTCACCTTTATCTAGCTTATCTTTATAGCCTTGTGCTTTGATCCAGTTTTTGCGGTAATGGGCGAAATTGCCCATGCGCGAAGCCGGCCCTCCCTTTTGCCCATAAACACGTTTCGGGTTCTCTCCGCACGCCATTTTTAGCGTATAGGGCGCGTCTGGAAACTTCATACCTTGCACGGTTCGCGACGGCTTATTGCGCAAAGTTATGCCCCGTCCACCAAACAGATTGGCTGACCCCGGTAATATGTGCAATGTCGTTACCCCACCGGCTAACGCTTCTGCAAACCCTTGGTCTTGTGGCCATATACCGTGCTCAGCATATACTTCTGCAGTAATCGGACTGGTCGCATCATTTCCGTCTGAATGCGCCCTAACTCTAGGCGTTGCATACACACCTAAATGCGAATGTACGTCGATTACGCCTGGGGTAACCCAGCCGCCTTTAGCATCGATTGTAGGTATATCGTCCCAAGCACCGGCTTTGAAATCACCAATATAAGAAACTTTACCGTCTTTCATGAGTACGGCGCCGTTACTAAATTCTCCCCCAATTCCGTCAAGAATATGAGCGTTAATAATCAGAGTTTGCTCGCTTTTATGTGGTACATAAGTCGACATATACGCCGCAGCGACTTTCTGCGCATCTTCTTTTTGCGTAGTTTGAAAATATGAAAAGCCAACCAATGCCAGCACAGACGCTACTATGATTGTATAAGCGGTTGATGTTTTTATCATTTGCAAAATCCCCGTAATTTGTTCTTCGCCGTAATTTGTTCTTCGTATATTACAATGTAATCGCGACAGCTAACAAATTGCAAGGATTATCGGGCTTGTCTTTATAAGCGTGTGCACCCAAAAGATTCCCGTCCGTGGCGAAATAACCGACAGCATTACTCATAACCACGGCATTCCTCATAATATGAGCAAAAACTCTGCAGTTTGTAATCAATAAAGTGTCGACGCGGGGCATTTGATTGTCTAGAAACACTTTGAATCAATGCGGGGAGCCGTTAAGGTGTGCTCGTATATATATAAGTTTGGGACTAAGTATGAAACTTCGCCACCTTTTTGCTAGCACTGCCACCTCGGTCTTGGTCACGGCTCTTGCATCTTCTGCATTCGCACAAGTTGAAATCACTGACGAACAAACGACTGGCGTCCAAACGTCTACAGCAGGTGACGGCGGCGTTGCATCTGATGTGACAATTACCTCTACGGGTTCTGTCACTGTTACCACCGGAGCAGCCGTGACGATGGACTCTGATAATAATGTAACAAATGACGGCACTTTAGCATCTACCGACGCAGATAATACAACGGGCGTCCTCATTACAGGGGTCACAGGTAATTTCGTCAATAACGGTACAATTAACCTTACCGGAGCAGCCCCTACGGACGGTATTACACCGACAAGCGACATTGTAACAGGTACAGGACGAACAGGTATCCTTATTTCCGGGGCAACACCCTTTACTGGTAATATTACCAATGCAGGACAAACAAGCATAAGAGGTCAAGATTCCGCAGGTGTTCGCCTAGCGAATTTATCGACGATTACAGGCAATCTCACACAAGATGGTTCTTTGGGTGTCTTTGGTCGAGACAGTGTTGGCATTGATATTGTTGGCAATATCATAGGTAATCTGGCAATAAATGGCTCAGTGGCTGCTACAGGCGAGAACAGTCAGGCCGTCAATATTTCTGGTGATATTTCTGGTGGGTTAAGTGTTAGCAATACCATACTCACAACCGGGTTTGTTGATAGCGCCGGCAACGCGCAATCGACGCGCGGCTCATTATTACTCAGAGATAATCTTGCGGATACAGGCAACCTTAGACAAGCAGGGCCTGCTATAAGCATTAGCGGTAATATTGATGGCGGTGTTCATTTTGCCGAGCGCACGGATGAAACAACAGGTGCTCTCATTGCTACTGGCGGTGTCAATATGACCGGCAGTGCACCCGCCGTATTGATTGACGGGAATGGCACACCAATTGCCATAGGGCTGGTTGCGCAAATTACGGATCCTACGGACGAGGACTTTGATGCCGACCTACAATATGCTTTTGTAAATCAAGGCCTGCTGGTTTCGGATGGTTATTTGGATGATGTAAACGCAACAGCTTTTTCCCTCAGCGATGCCAGACTTGACGGTGGTTTCAACAACACCAGAACTATGGGGGCAACCGTTTACCGTAGCGGAACGGATCCGACGAATATCGTTGCAACGCCTGATTCTCATGCGCGCGTCATCGTAATCGGCGGCGGCGGCATTGCTGAACGGATCAACAACTCTGGCTCAATACTTGCACGTGGGTTTGAAGCCTTAGATTCTTCATTTGCAGACCCAGATAACATCCATACGCCTAACGTAATTTTCGCAACTGCGATTGATATCTTAGCTGGCGGATCTCTTGAGAGTATCACGAATATTGGTAGCATATCAGCCGTTGTGACGACACGAGAAGGCGAAGCTGTTGCTATTCGCGATGCCTCAGGCACATTTATCGTGTTAAACAATAGCGGAAATGTAGAAGCCCTCGGTATCACACCTGTCGGCATTGGTGACGCTGCATCTAATTTCAATCTTATAGCTATTGATGTATCAGCGAACACGGCTGGATTTTTACTCAACCAAACTGTGTTTACGGACCCTGACACATTGGTCGCCACTACGCCGACTATATCTGGTGATATTTTACTCGGGAGTGGCGACGATTTACTCAATATTGAAGGCGGAACCGTTACTGGCAATATTTCATTTGGCGACGGCTTCGACGGATTGTTTATTTCAGGCGGCTCTGCGGTTTCGGGCTCTATCTCTGACAGTGATGGACAGCTAGATGTCATGGTAACTGGGGGCAGCTCCCTGACTATTAATGACCCCGCTGATTTCAACATAACTGCCGCAACAATAGATAGCACATCTACCTATGCGCCATTTATAGACCCTGTGTCTGGCGATGCTTCCGTTATGGTCGCTTCTGGAACTGTAACGCTTGAAGATGGTGCAACTATTGATCCGCGCTTAGGAACAGTTTTGGCAAACCCATCCACTTCCTTTACGATTATCCAGGCTGGGTCACTCATAGCCAGTGCCAATTTTGGTAATATACGCGGCGAAAATTCACCTTTCTTGTATAACACAGTCCTCACGAGAGATCCCCTAGATGCCAATGCACTTGTTCTTACGCTTGAATTGCGAAGTACAGCAGAACTTGGACTAGACGTTGTACAAGCAGCCGCATTTACATCTGCATTTGAAGCGCTGCAAAATTCAGACGAACTTGGCTTAGCATTTGTCGGACTAACCGACCAAACTAGTTTTAACACGGCTTACAACCAGCTTTTACCAGAGTTTTCAGCCGCCGCCGTACAATTTGTTATGGCAAATATTGACGGTGCAACAGGGGCTGTCGGCTCTCACCTAGACAGCGCCCGACGGTCACAAGAAAAACCTGGCGGTTTATGGGTTGAACAATTTGCCTTTTATGCGGACAAAAGTATTACCGGCTTATCAGAGCAATATCGTGGTTTCGGCTTTGGTATTACTGGCGGTTTTGATACTGCATTTGGTCCTTTCCATAATGCCGGTATTAATATTGGTTTTGCAACAACCGAAGTCGAAGATGTTCTTGGTATTGATGAACCATTAGATGTTTTGACAATCCAAGGCGGCATTTATGGCGGCTTGGAATTTGGCAAATTGGGCATCGATTTATATGCTGGTGGCGGTTATGACGATTACGAATCTAATCGTAACGTCGTTGTAGGTAGCTTAAGCGAAAATGCACAGGGGGATTGGTCTGGTCACCATTTCAACGGCGTTGCTACTGCTGGTTATGACTTTGAATTTGGCAATAAGTATTTTGTCCGTCCTTCTGCATCTTTCTCATATTTAAATATGAACGAGAATGCCTTTACTGAACAAGGTTCAGCAGCCATCGTCCAAAATATTGATAGTCGCCAAGTTGATATTGGCACTGCCACAGGAATGTTAGAATTTGGTGCAAATTTTGCACGTAAAAACGCATGGCTTTCACCATCACTACGTGTTGGGTACCGCAATGACATCATCAGTGGCGGCATAAACACGACGGGCCGTTTTGTGAACGGTACAACACCATTCGCCCTATCATCAGAAGGCATACCGGAAAGCGGGATTTTACTTGGCATTACATTCGCTTCTGGTAGTAATTTTGCTTCCTTCGCATTTGACTATGATACAGATATCAGAAGCGGGTTTATCCGTCATACTGCGCGCGTTGTCGTACGGTTGATTTTCTAGTCTCTATACCTGGTTTTTTTATAAGAATTTTTAGTCTATTAACGGTTTTACCTCAAAAATACTCTAGTATTTTTTGCATGATTCAGACAGGGTATCTCTATGGCAAAAGCGAATCAAAATGAACTCTTTAGCGGCTCTGCGAAAACGAATGCAGAGAAAGATTATTCCGCTAAGGATATTCAGGTATTAGAAGGCCTAGAGCCCGTTCGCCTACGTCCTGGCATGTATATTGGCGGAACGGATGCACGCGCACTACACCATCTTTTCGCCGAAGTTATTGATAATTCAATGGACGAAGCCGTGGCGGGTCATGCCACTCGTATCGAAGTTGAACTTGACAATGGTGGTTATTTATCCGTTTCGGATAATGGCCGTGGTATTCCCATTGATCCGCACCCGAAATTTAAAACCAAATCAGCCCTTGAAGTCATTATGACAGAACTTCATTCCGGCGGTAAATTTGACAGCAGTGCCTACGAAACATCTGGCGGTTTACATGGGGTCGGCGTGTCCGTTGTTAATGCGCTCTCAGATCACCTGATTGTCGAAGTGGCACGCGGCAAAAAACTTTATCGGCAAAGCTTTAAGCGCGGCAAACCAATTGGCGCATTGGAAAAGCTTGGGGATATTGCAAATAGGCGCGGGACAAAAATTTCCTTTCACCCTGACGAGCAAATATTTGGCGCGAAAACTCATTTTTCTCCTGCGCGTTTGTTCCGCATGGCGCGCGCAAAAGCTTATCTTCAGCCGGGTGTAGAAATTAGGTGGAAATGCGCACCTGAACTCGTTGCAAATCTGGAAACAATTCCTGCGGAAGCCGTTTTCCTATTTCCAGGCGGTTTGGCAGATTTTCTCGAAGAAACGCTGGGAAATAAAGTCACAGTTACTTCGGAAACATTTAAGGGCCGCAGTAAATCGGATGCCGGGCATGGCCGGGTTGAATGGGCCGTTAGCTGGTCACCGCAAGGGTTTGGCGATGCTGATAGCTTTGTACGCTCCTATTGTAATACGGTCCCAACCTTAAGCGGCGGCACCCACGAGGCCGGCTTACGGGCCGCCCTTACCAAAGGATTACGCGCATATGCCGATATTTCCGGCATGTCGAAAAAAGCTGCGAATATAACCCCTGATGATGTCATGAATTCTACGGGTGCATTAATATCTGTATTCTTATCAAATCCTGAATTCCAAGGTCAAACCAAAGACCGCCTCTCTAATACCGAAGCCGCGCGTATTGTCGAAAATGCAGTGCGTGACCCCTTTGATCACTGGCTTGTTGGTTCCCCCAAAGACGCCACTAAGCTGTTGGAATATGTCATTGAACAGGCCAATGACCGCATGCGCCGCCGTAAAGCGCGCGATGTAAAGCGCAAGGCCGCAACACGAAAACTTCGCTTGCCAGGTAAATTGGCAGACTGCTCAAATAAATCAGCCGAAGACACAGAAATATTCATCGTTGAGGGCGAAAGTGCGGGCGGCTCAGCCAAGCAAGCACGCAACCGTAAAACCCAAGCCATTTTGCCCCTAAAAGGTAAAATCCTTAATGTCGAGAGTGCAAGCCTTGCAAAAATCCAGGCCAATAAAGAAATCAACGATTTGGCGACGGCACTGGGCGTCGGTATCGGTAAAAAATTTAATCCAGATGACCTGCGTTATGAGCGTGTCATAATTATGACCGATGCAGATGTTGACGGAGCACATATTGCGGCTTTGCTGATTACGTTTTTCTACCGCTATATGCCAACACTTATTGATGAAGGCCGTCTTTATATGGCTATGCCACCGCTGTTTAGGATAAGCCAAGGCGGGAAATCAATGTATGCTAACGATGAAGCACACAAAGACCGGTTAATTGAAACCGAATTTAAAGGGCGCGGAAAAATCGAAATAGGCCGATTTAAAGGCTTAGGTGAAATGATGCCGGCTCAGTTAAAAGTTACGACCATGGACGCAGAGACACGGACGCTCGCCCGGATTACACTTGACCCAGAAAACTTACCAAGCACCGAAGCACTGGTCGAAACGTTGATGGGGAAAAGTGCAGATTTGCGCTATCAATATATTCAGGACAATGCCCGCTTCGTAGAAGATTTAAATCTCTAATCATCAAGCATTATTCATCAAGCTTTAATCGTCCAAACTGGGTTTTTCGTCGTCTTCCATAAAATCCATGACAAACTCTCCGTCGTCTTCCTCTTCAACAGGGTCTTCGTCAATATCCATTGACATCATAGGCGTGGGAACTTCAAAATCTTTAGGCAAACGTGGATCAAGCAGTCCTGCAGCTTTCAGGTCGTCTCGACCAGGAAGGTCTGTAATTTGTTCCAAATTAAAGTGGGCAAGGAAATTTTCTGTCGTTCCGTATGTCACAGGCCGCCCAGGTGTTCTGCGGCGACCACGGATTCGTATCCAGCCCAACTCCATAAGCACATCAAGTGTACCGCCCGACACAGCTACTCCGCGTACATCTTCTATTTCGGGACGGGTAACGGGTTGGTGATAAGCAATAATGGCCAGCGTTTCGAGGGCCGCCTTAGATAATTTACGCGGGGCTTCACGAATATCTACCAGTTTATGCTCCATATCTGGCGCGGTTTGGAACCGCCAACGCTCGGCTACACGCACCAAATTTATCCCGCGCCCCGCATAGTCTCGGGCTAGCCTTGCAATCAATGCACCGACATCGCAACCCTCTGGCATGCGCTCACGCAAAGTCTCAATATCAATGGGTTCAACCGCAGCAAATAGCAGGGCCTCTAGCAAACGCATATCGGCTTGCATGGTTTCCCCATCAGAGCGTGTCTGTAAGCGTTCATTTAAGTCGATCACATCATTTTCTATGCCTGCTGCAGCCGTTTCAACTCTTGATGATGATTTAGGTCTATTGTTCCCTTTATCACTCATGATTGTTCCTCATTTTTACTTGGTTTACTGGACTTACCGCGCATATAAATTGGGGCATATGCCTTGGCTTGTTTGATTTCCAACTTACCTTCCTTGGCCAATTCCAATCCTGCGAGCAAAGAACTGGCTTTGATCGTTTTACTTGGCAGTGGTCTATCAAAATCTGCGCTATCAGGGAGCAACTCATCAAACGTCAGCCAGTCCATCTTTCCGCCAATCGCACGGTGCAACCGTTGGCGGGCCTCTACAAGTGCTAAAACCAATGGTACTGGTAATTTATGATTGCGAATAGTCGCCTGAGAACGAATATCTCCATATGCTTTGAGCAAATCGAATATCTCGGCTTGATACAAAGGGGAAGTTCTAGAACGCAAACCCTCTGGTGCCCCGCGTACGAAAACACTATGCCCTGTCATTTTTAATTTGAACAAACCATCAGAGGCACGGCGCATTGCATCGAGCCTTTGCAGTCTAAAGGCTAAATGCGCGGCCAGTTCTTCGGCCTCAGGAAGTTGCTCTTCACCGTCTTGAGCCGGCAAAATTAGACGCGATTTAAGATAAGCTAGCCAAGCCGCCATCACAAGATAATCAGCCGCCAATTCAATCCGCAAATCTTTGGCACTTTTTATGAAATCTACATATTGATCGGCCAGCTCCAAAATAGAAATACGCGCCAAATCTACCTTTTGCATACGGGCTAATTCTAATAATAAATGCAGTGGGCCTTCATAGCCATCAATATCAAGGATTAGCGCACGCCCTTCTTCTACGGCATCATCAACAGCCTCAAATGCTAAATCATCTTGGAAATCTTTGGTCATGTGGCCGGATCCAATTGGCGCATCAATGCCTCGTATTCTTCTAACGCCGTCTCGGTGTTAATTGGCTCTATTAACGCGTTCCTTAATTCGGCTTGTTGAGCACGGCGTAAGCTGTCGCCTGTCAGCGGCTTTAGACCTTTGGCCACCTTTACCATGTCGTTTAAGTGACCATTACACTGTAAGACAATGTCACAACCAGCATCTAGCGTTTGCTCTGCCAAATCATCCAAACTGCCACTTAAAGCCTTCATATCGAGATCATCACTCATGACCAGACCCTTAAAACCGATTTTTTCGCGGACGATTGTTTGGAATGCTTGTCTTGAAACTGTTATTGGGTTTTTTGCATCAACCTTCTCAAGGACTATATGAGCCGTCATGGCGATAGGTGTAGCAGACAAAGCTTTAAAGGGTATAAAATCGCTCGCGTCTAATTCTTCAATTGTCTCAGTTATTACCGGTAAGGCCTTATGGCTGTCCACAAGGGCGCGGCCATGACCAGGTATATGCTTAATAACGGGCACAACGCCCCCAGCCGTCAATCCATTGATACAAGCATTTGCCATTTCGATCATTTCATCAGGGCATCGCGAAAAAGCTCTGTCCGAAATAATTGCATCCGCACCGAACACAGGTAAATCTAACACAGGCGCACAATTGGCGTTAATGCCGACATCTATTAGCTCTGCAGCAATCAAGCGAAAGTTCAGCCAAATTGCACGTAACCCGTCTTGTTTGTTTAATCTATAAAGCTCGCCAAAATCAAATGCATAGGGTACTTTCCGCCAATGGGGCGGGCCAAGTCTTTGCACACGCCCCCCTTCTTGATCTATAAAAATCAAGGTATCGCGCCCGACGGTATTGCGTAAATCTGCACAAAGGCGGCGAACTTGGTTTGGGGTCTCAATATTGCGACCAAACAGGATAAAGCCCCAAGGATTACAATCGCGAAAAAACACGGCTTCTGTGGGAAGCAATTCAGGGCCGCGGCAGCCAAAAATGACAGGGTTAATCATCATTTTTGCGTAACTATACAGTCTTGATTCTTCGCTTTGAGCTTTTGGCACAATTGCGTTGCCGCAGACTTATTGGCAAGACCACTGATCCGTAATCGATAATAAATTCCGCGCGAGCCAAGATCAACACGCTTAACATCTGAATAATGGCTTGAAGTGAGTATACCGCCCATTTTATTTGTCAGTGTATCCCACATAGTATCTGCTTCACTTCGAGACCGTAAGGCGGCCACCTGCACAACATAGTTACCGGTACCAACATTATTATTAGCACGGCTCTTATTACCTGGAAGCGTCTGCGGCTTAACAACAACTTGTTCTTGTTGTGCGGGCTTGTCTATTTCCGTGCCTTTAATCACAACATTCGCAGCCGGTTTAGAAGGTGTTTCGGACTGTACCTCTGGTATCGGCTGTGGTTTTGGAAGCGGTTCTTCTGCGACGGGTATGGTATTTACAGCCCCTTCGGTTTTTGTACCGTTCAAAACTTGATATATTTCTTTGTCTTGATTGGGGGTTTGTGCCCCGCCGCGATTGAGAGGGACTTCCTTATAGGGTGTATTATTAGCCAATATACGCGGTATTTGTTCCCGCTCGCGTGTACCCGATGCAAATAGTTTTGAAATAATAACCGCCAAAATCAATAGAAACACAACAAACCCGACTAGCTTTAACATGCCCCCCCTGCCCGATTGTGCGCGCACATCAAAAGGCTGTGTTGGGTCTTCCGTACCAGGGAGATAGGCATCTTGTGGCTCATTTTCCATTTCTATCCTTTAAAGTCTTACATCCTTTATGAAAATCCCCAAGATTCTAAGCAAGTCAAAATTTGGGCAAAAGGTTTACGAATCGCATTTTTGCGGACTATAGCGTGTCCATATTAGCATGAAACACCCTTATAGAGAATGGCATTTGCAAGGTTAATGAAAGGTTACAAATAACCTGTAACAGAAAACAGCTTTCGGTGTTCTTCAATTGCGTATCTATCTGTCATGCCTGCTATATAATCGCAAATAACACGGGCGGTCTTTGGCGTTTTCTGACCGTCACACTGTCTATAGATTTCAGTTGGTAGTAAATCCGGGTCTTCGATAAAAAGCTCAAATAATTCTTCTACGACCCGCACTGCCTGTCCCATCATACGGTTGACTTTGTAGTGACGGTACATATTTGCGTGTAAAAACTTCCGTAAAGGTTTTTCCTTCGCACGGAATTTCTTTGAAAATGCTATTATAGGTCTATCCATCATCCTAATGTCATCTGCACTTTTAGGGTTGGTCTCCAAGAGACGTTTTCTACTTTCGGCGAGCACATCCGCGACCATAAACCCGATTAAGTCGCGAATAACCTCATGAACGAGACGGTCATGTGCTATATCAGGATAACGCTGTCGCACACCTGTAAATGCTTTGTCTACAAGTGGCACTTGGCAGACATCATCAATGCAAAACAGGCCAGCCCCCAAACCATCATCAATATCATGGTTATTATAGGCAATGTCGTCAGCAAGCGCAGCCACCTGCGCTTCTGGCCCAGCATATGTATTCAACTCCAGCCCGCGCCAATCATCCAAAGCCGTTAAAGCCCAAGGCAATTCACTTTCAGAATGACCATCATCCACTAGCGGGCCATTATGCTTGGCAATCCCTTCTAATGTCTCCCAAGATAAATTCAGGCCATCAAAACGCGCATATCGACCTTCAAGTTTTTCAACGATACGCAATGTTTGCGCATTGTGGTCAAAGCCGCCGTAAGGTGCCATGACTTTTTGCAAGGCCGTTTCTCCGCTATGCCCAAATGGTGGATGCCCAAGGTCATGGGCCAATGCCAAACACTCTGCCAGATCTTCATCCAGGCCGAGTACGCGCGCGATAGAGCGGGCTATTTGCGCGACTTCTAGCGAATGGGTCAGGCGTGTACGGTAAGTATCGCCCTCATGGGCAACAAAAACCTGCGTTTTGCCCTTTAGCCTTCTAAAGGCCGTTGAATGAATAATACGGTCTTTATCGTGCTGAAAGATTGTTCGTTCAGAGTTCCCAACCTGAGCAATTTTCCGGCCCCGAGATTTATCTGGGTCGCTCGCATAGAGTGCCCGTTCACGTATTGGAGAAAAACTTTTCAAACCACTTCACCTTTTTGTTTTATTCCCTATATTGTACGTAAACAGATTTGAAAAGCGATTGTTAAATGTCAGAAACAACCACGAGCCCTAATATGTCCCCGCGCCCTAATATCTCCCCGCGCCCTAATATCTCTATGAGTGCATCTGCGGCAAAGCAAATCAATGCGATTATGGCCAAGCAGGCGGATAAGCAGTTCTTGCGAGTTGCTGTTAATGGCGGTGGTTGCTCTGGGTTTCAATACGCTTTTGATTTTGCAGATGCACCCAACGAAGATGATTTAATCCTTGAGCTTGATGGTGCAAAAATCTTGATTGACGAGATTTCACAAGAATTCTTGAAGGATAGTGAAATAGACTATGTGCAAGAACTTATTGGCTCTGCATTTAAAATTCATAACCCCAACGCCAAAGCGGCATGCGGATGCGGGACAAGTTTTTCAATATAATCCTTGCATCAATTTTTACTCCCTCTATATCCATATTAGAATCATTCTAATATGGAGCACCCTATGCCTACTCACGTCCCTAATGTAACATTTATGACCCGCGTCCGCGATGACAGTATTGAGGGTGACAACCCTTTTAAATGGTTACCGGTCACTTCCGATGAACTGTTTAAGGGTAAAAAAGTTGTACTCTTTGCCCTTCCCGGTGCCTTTACGCCCACATGCTCAACTTCGCACCTTCCGCGCTTTGAGGAATTATACGGCGAATTTAAACAGCAAGGCATAGATGAAATCATCTGTTTGTCAGTCAATGATGCATTTGTCATGTACCAGTGGGGTCTAAGCCAGAACCGCAAAAATGTGTATTTGTTACCGGACGGTAGTGGAACCTTTACCCGCCAAATGGGCGCAATGGTCAGCAAAGACAATGTCGGCTTTGGTATGCGTTCTTGGCGCTATTCCATGTTGGTTGAAGACACAAAAATCACAAAAATGTTTAGTGAAGAAGGCTATCAGGACAACGCCACAAGCGATCCGTTTCAAGTCTCAGATGCGGATACTATGCTGAGATATTTGAAAGAGCGCTAAGCCTTCTTCCAGGCTAGAATCTATCCCTAATAATCGGCGCGTATCCTAACTGGGTGCGCGCTTTTTTTGTCTACAAAAACACCGCCGCGGCACATAATGTGGACATTAAATTTTACTTTAATCTAATGTTTCCAACAGCTTGGCCGTACCATTGAAATCTACCTTGCCCGTTCCTAAAAGAGGAATTTCATCAACGACGTAAACTTTACGCGGAATGGAAAGCTCCGAAACACCGTGGCTTTGCGCCCATGTGCGAATGTCTGTGCGGTTAGCGTCCTTACAATCAGAGACCAGAACGATTTGCTCGCCTTTTTTCGGATCAGGTCGGATCAAGGCGACATGTTGATTATCCGGCCATACGGCATCGGCACAGTTTTCTACTACGGCTAAAGATACGGTTTCGCCGCCGATATTTGCAAAGCGTTTTATCCGGCCCCGTATAGCCATAAAACCGTCTTCATCTATTTCAACCACATCACCCGTATCGTGCCAGCCATCTTGGGGTGGCACGATAACGCCAGGATTGTCCGTCTTAATATACCCCAACATCACATTGGGGCCACGTACAAACAGCCGCCCGCCATTCTTTATCCCTGGTACAGGTTCAATACGGTGCTCCATACCTGGCATAATATGCCCAACAGTTCCAGAACGGTTGGCACTTGGTTGATTAACCGCCAGCACAGGTGATGTTTCCGTTACACCGTAGCCTTCAAGAATTTGCATATTGAATTTCTTGCGTACATATTTGCGGGTCTCGTCGCGTACCTGTTCGGCGCCGCAAACCGCAAACCGCAAACCCGCTAATTCATTGTTTTTAGAAGAGCGGGCATAGCGGCTCAGAAATGTATCCGTAGCAAACATTACTGTCGTGCCCATAGCCTTGATCCGCTCAGGGATCATTTTAACATGCAAAGGCGACGGATATAGCGCAACTTTTAGACCGGCAAACAAGGGCAGTAACGCACCGCCCGTCAGGCCAAAACAATGGAATGTTGGCAAGGGATTAAACACCACGTCCGTATCTGGGTATAATTCGTCAATATGCGCTCGGACTTGTTCCACATTCGACACCAAATTTTTATGAGATAACGCAACGCCTTTTGGATCCCCTTCTGTACCGGATGTAAACAATATTACGGCTTCTTTTTTATAAGAGGGTTTTGCCATCAATAACAACGGTATCAATGACCCTAACACAGCGACCAATTTATTTTTCTTTGTCATGTTATCGCGAATGTCTTCGAGGTAAATAAATTCTACATGAGGCGATAAACTTTCAATCAGTGGCTCAATTTGTCCAATTTTTATAAAGCGGTGTGCCGTTATGACTTTTGTAATTTCGGCGGCTTTAAAGGCAGCTAGTAAATTATGTGCGCCCGCAGTAAAATTTAGCATGGCAGGGACACGGCCTATGGTTTGTACGGCAAAAAACGATAATATGCTTCCAGCCCCAGTGGGCAACAAAATACCAACTTTTTCTCGTGAGGTCGTTAATGGTTTTATAGCACTTCCCAGAGCGAATGACGCGCGGATTATGTCCGTATATGTCAACTCTCTATCGTCGGCATCAATAATGGCAAGCCGTTTGCCACCAAAATCTCGCCGGGCACGAACCAATGCACCAAAAACAGAAATATGTGCACGGTTTTCCTTAAATTTGCCCATAATGTTCCCCTAACTCATTGTTTGTTAGTCTTAGTCCTAAGACCGCATGGACGCAAGGGTTTGGCGGTATTCCCAACGCCCTATTTCTATTAAAGCTTTTTCGATTGAAAATTTTACCTCATGTATGTGTGCTTCGCGGACTTCTTCGCCTGACTTTTCACCAACCAATGTCTCACCATGGGCACACAATGCAGCAAGTCGGTGTGCACCGACTGCGCGTGCAGACCCCTTAAGCGAGTGCATTATAGCGCTCCAACTGCTGTCATCTGCATCTGCCATCATGCCGCGCGCCCACATGTCCACTTGATTTTTAAACAGGCCAAAAACCTCTTTCGTCAGGTCAATGTCGTCGCCGACATATTGCTTAATGTGTTCAAAATCGATTTCCGTATCGCTCATAAAACCCTCATACTATTATTAACCGCAGATGAACAGCCCTTTCAGGCGGCTTTCAACAGTCAAACGCTAAAAAGGAATCAACTACATGAAAGGAGTCTATTATGACCAATCAAAGTTTGACAGATAAGATAAAGCGACCACTGGTACTAACGCTTATGGCAGCAGTTGCTGTTCCTGCAGTAATGCTTGCCCCAAACGCTTATGCTGACCAGAAATCCAAAGCGCGGAGCAAAGATAATACCTATCAAAGTGATCGTACCCGAGCACAGCGCAAGGTAAAACGTAATAACAGGCCTAATGTGCAACGTGAACGCCGTGTGCAACGCCAAGACAGGCCTAATGTGCAACGTGAACGCACTGTACAAAGAACAAGCAAAATTTCTACCCAACGTGAACGTAATTGGCGTGAAGATCGTCGCCAAAATCGTGGTGACTGGTCTAATGATGGAGAACGCCAGCGCCGTTTAGAACGTGCGGAACGCAGACAGCGCGTTAACCGTGAAGCGCGCAATGACCGCAGTCATCGTACTGATCGCAGTCATCGTACTGATCGTAGCCATCGTACTGATCGTAGCCATCGCAGTGAGCACAGACGTAGCGACCGCTCTAATAGACGAAATTGGGAACGGAGTAATAACAGATACTGGAGACGCCAAAACAGGCGTGCTCGCACAGATTATCGTCGTGAGAGCAATTACCGGCCTTGGCGACGTAATAATCACCGTGGCTACCGGACGAATTACCGCTCAAGCTTCGGTATCAACTTTTTCTTCGGACAGCCAGGCTATAGTCGCTATCGCTGGGCACCATCACGCTATAGTTTCTACCGCCCTGGTAATATAAGTTATGGTCTTTATCAGTCACGTACAAGGTGCGAGCGCATCTTGGTTGACGGCTACCATGATGGTCACCCCGAGATAGTCAGTGTGCTGCAGTGTAGCAATGCATATGACGGAACTTATATCGTGCAAGGTACTGAGCAAGTCGTAGAATGTTACGGTGATAATCCGTATGACGGCGGATACAACCAATACGGCCAATCATATTACCGTCCATAACAGGCTCCCCCAACCTGTAAGATGAAAACCACCGCTCTTCTTGAGCGGTGGTTTTTTTATAGTTACGTTAAAGTTTCCAAGTTATGCGTGAGAAAACGAAATGGGAATTCTCATGCAAAATTCATCTTCAATTCAATCACCAATACGCGCCTTCTTTGATCAAGCCAAGACTGCCACCACAAATTGGTGGACATGGATAGCCGTTTTTTGGTTCGCCGTCATGTTATGGTTTTATGGTCAGCTCATTTTCGGCATTCCTTTGGCATTTATTGGCATGGTCGTAGACCCATCATCACTTGAAGCCATGATGGAAGCGCAAAAAACAGGCGGTGCGCAAGGTGTTGGGTATTTGCTCGGATTAGGGTTCGTCATAGCTGGCTCACTCGCAGCCTTTTTGATTTATATTCTTAGAAACGAAACGTCTGAACAAGCCAGCAGAAAAAGCATCCAGATAGCCTCTTTTTTCGGCGTAATATCGTCTATCGCATTGATTTATTTCATTAAAACAGGCGCTAGCTCCGAGGATGCTGCAATGCTCAACGGCTGGATATCCAAAAGCGCATTGGTTTATATGTTTATGCTTTTGATGTTTCCGCCCTTGGCTCTTGGCCTTTGGATGGGCGTCAAGCATGTGCAAAAACGAAGTATTTTATCCCTGCACACCGCCCACTACAGGTTTCGTTGGAAGCGTATGGTCTTTGCCATGCTCGTCGTCTGGGCTATCGCAGCTGTGTCAAGTTACGGTGCTCATGCAACCGGTTTAAGTGAAGCAAAATTGGTTTTTGACCCTTCGCGGTTTTGGAAATATTTACCGATCACACTCCTGTTTATTCCGTTGCAATCGGCCACAGAAGAAATTGCGCTGCGCGGTTATCTCAATCAAGGACTGGGTAAATATATCAAGAACCCCTGGATTGTATTCATAATAACTAGCGCCGCCTTTGCCTCCCTTCATCTCAGCAATCCCGAAGTCGCCGAAACGGTTAAAGAGCACTCCATATGGGTGGCCATGTCGGGGTATTTCTTCTTTGGAATGTTCGCCTGTGTGTTGACGTATATCGACGGCGGCCTGGAGGCAGCTATTGGCATGCATGCTGCCAACAACATGTTTGCCGCGGCTATCGTTGGCTATGATAACTCCGCCTTGCCAGTACCGACTATATTCAAAGTAGGCCTCAATACACAACTCGACAGTATTATGGTTGTGGTAAGCTTGGCATTGGTTTGTCTGATAATGTATGTAACTCGTAAACCGCTTATCCTGCAAAAACCGACGCAGAGCGAAGAAAGCAGTGTCTTTTCTTGAGCAAGGCTGGTTCAAATAAACAAGAAAGGTTATCACCGCGCACTGAATATTTGATTGAGCGCCACGGCAGTCTCTGGCTCGTTTGGTTTTTACTTCTGTTTATGAGCTGGACCCGCAACGGTGCAAAATTATTACGCGGTGAGCTAAGCAGTAATGACGACTATATGCGTATAGTTGAAATTCGCGATTGGCTTGGTGGGCAAAGCTGGTTCGACATGCACCAATATCGTCTTAACCCAGTTGAGCCTTTAAACTCACATTGGTCTCGTATCTCTGATGTGCTTATCGGCGGACCCATTAAAATTTTATCACCAATTTTAGGGTCGGCACATGCAGAACTGGTCACGATTATTGCTTACCCCAGCCTCCTGTTATTACTATATTTGTATTTAGCAACTGCCCTAGCAAATAAGGTGCTGAACAACCGCGCGACGCCTGTCATTACGGCCTTTATGCTGGCGCTGTCCTTTGGTGCATTGTCTCAATTCGGAATGGGTCGTATAGATCACCACGGCCTGCAAATTGTCATGGCACTGGCTACATGTTGGTTTATCGTTACATCTAAAAACAACGCCAAGAAATTGATATACGCTGGTGTATTATGTGGCTTGGCGCTTTATATCGGCATAGAAAGTGCGCCCACTGTAGCAGCCGCATGTATAGCAGCCGTATTGATTTGGGTTTTTGATGAAACCAATGCTGCACAAAAAATGCGTAATTTCGGACTGGCACTCGCCGCAACAACCAGTATCTGCTTATTGATCAGTACACCGCCTTCCCAGTGGTCCACACCCGCATGCGATGCGCTTTCTGTTGTTTACACCCAACTCACACTTACCATAGCGATGGTTTTGTGGGGCCTTGGGTTTATGAGCAGCAAACTTAAAACACCTAAGGCAAGATTTCTCATCGCAGGTGTTTTAGGCATATTGGCATTAAGCATCACAGTACTTCTCAATCCTCATTGCTTAAAGGGGCCTTATGCAGGTCTGGACCAGCGTTTGGTCGAAATCTGGCTGTCCAATGTTGCAGAGGCTGGGAATTTCAAGGCATTCTTTATGGGCGATATAACCGCAGGTCTGGCCGCGATTATTGTCCCGCTAGTGGCAGTGGTCGGATATATTATTGCAGCAAAAGACCAACGAAAATCTCTAGCACTCACAAAACGCACATTTATCATTTTTGTGGCACTGACTTTATGCGCGGGACTAATCCAGACACGCTTGATGTTTTTTGCGACTGCCTTGGCAATACCATTTGCCAGTTCTGTTTTGGTGCAGGCACTCCTATGGGCAGGTAAATTTAAACCAAAGTGGAAAATGATAACTATCAGAACAGGCCTTCTTGTAATCTTGGCACCCGTCACCCTTCCTTTATTGTCTAGTCTGTTTGTGAAGTCCGCAACGGATGCGGTTACGAATAACACGAAACTAAATTGCACCAGCCAGCCAATACTCAACCAGTTGAACGCGCTCCCAATAGGGACGGCCCTCACGCAAATTGATCTTGGCGCCCCAATATTAAACTTCACGGACCTCAATGTTACATCAGCCCCTTATCACAGAAATGCGGGTGGTATATTGGCGGCGCTCGATATGTTCATTGAAAATGAAACGACAGCCAGACGTGCGGTGACGACCATGAACGCCAATTACGTCATTGCCTGCGTTGAAAGCAGTGAGACAAAAATGATGTTGCAATATGGGCCTGACGGCATGCTCGCACAGCTAAAAGCCGGGAATACGCCAGCCTGGTTGGAAAAAATTGAAATGGGCACCGAGGAAGCCTTGCTCGTCTACCGCGTAAAGACGACCCAACCTTAACAAAATTTCATGCTTTTTATGCAATAATCGTAAAAGCTTGTCTTGATTTTTTCCCCTATATGGGGTATGTACGACATGTATCGTAATTAAATTTTTTGTTCAGTGGGGACACTATGAACGCTCTAAAATGGCTACTCAATGCAAGTTTGATGATTGCATTTATGTTTTTAGGTATGAAGGCTCACCCTCAAAAGGATGATTCTGATGACAAAAAACCGACTAAATCTGTGTTAATCAGACTTATTGGCTAAACCAGACCTATTGGCTAAACCAGAATTTTTGCAATCCAAGCTAGGTTACATTAGTACTAGGCTTGAACAGCATTTCGTCCAGAATGGGTTAGGCGACACACGAGCCATTCCGGCTTTAGTGGGTTTGCAAACCATCTTTCGGCATAGCCTTTTTCCACACAAGAAAGTATAGTTTTACTCTTAATTTCTTGTCCACCGCCATCAAACAAGGGTAATTTACCCCCTGGTTGATTTAATCCCATACGTAAATATGATTGCTCTTGCACACTTAAGCGCGTCTTTACCTTGGCCATTTGGCCCCCCTTTTCCAATTCACATAACCAAAGCCCAGTTAAATACAAAGCCCAGTAAAACACTTAGGTCAGTAAAATACATTGTTTTACCTTTTCCCTTAGTGAGGTTCAGTATAGTGTAAACTCACAACTATTTCCTTAACGGGGCCAAACAATGTTATAAGGGCACGCAGTGACAGATAAGAAACTAACAATTACCAGTATCGAAACCGATATTACTGACAACAAACCTGACGAACTGACGACAGATACGCTCGAATTAAAAACCCCTATTGAAAATAAAACCAGCCCTAAACCTTATAAATACGGATCAATAGAAAATTTACCGACAGACACAAATTCTACAACCGCCCCAGACTTTTCCTGGGTGAGAAAATTGACAATGACAACATATACCATATGGCTGCTGCTTGTCATCGGCCTTTTGGTGGTTGTTCTTAACATAGATACAAATTGGCAAACGTATACTGCGTTACAATGGGCCGCAATTATCGGTTTGGTATTAGGGCCGTCACTTATGATATTTGTTGCGGGCTACGCACTTAAACAATTGGCGAAAATATCTAAACAGGCATTTACACTCGCCCAATCGGCAGATGCCCTGAGCACCCCTGACAATACAGTCATCAGAAAAAGCAAAGTGATGGCGCATGCTATTGCTGCGCAAGTTGACCAAGTAAACGAGAAGCTTAACCAGGCCGTTGAACGCCTTGCTTCTATGGAGGAGGTCATTCAAGGCCAGACCGACACGCTGAATTCAGCCAATCTCAATTCCAGAGAAACAGTTGATAAAATAAACGAATCTGTCGAAACACAAAATGCGACATTGGCATCCATGACGGCATCATTGGAAACGAACATGGAATCTTTATCCAAAAACCTTACCATGCATACTGACAATTTGGCAAAGTCAGTACAAATTGCCGAGCAAAAAATCAAAGAAGCCCGTATTAGTGTCGAAGGTGCAACCTCTAAAATCAACTCTGCATCCGATATCGTCCGCTCAAATACGGTACAGGCGTCGGCTACATTAAGCGCGAGCCACGAAGACATAAAATCATTGGGCGATATTATTCGTCAACGCTCAGAAGAATTGGATGATGTTTATAAAAAACATGCTGGCGAGCTAACGGCAATGATCGAACATCTTCGTGATGAGCAATCGGCGCTTGGGGCCAGTATGGAAGAACGATTGGTAAAAATGCGAGACTTATCACTGTCAGCACAGGCCAGTGCAGAAAGCCTAACCAAAGCATCATCGTCCGGCAAAGAAACGATTGAAGCCCTTGCCGCTGCGGCTTCACTTGCCGATAACGCCGTTAAAACAAGATTTTCAGAAATGCGCGACATGGTAGAATATTCTACAGAACACGCACAAAGCATTAGTGATATGGCTGCCAAACGCGTACAAGACAGCCTTGAGCTTACACGCAAGGAAATCATCCGCATAGAGCAAGAAATGGCCGACTTACAAACGCGTATTGGCAACAAAAAACACACATCTTTAGAACTCGTACCGGACGATGTACCTAAAGACGAACCGACAGATATTCCGAAGAATACGAAAACAAAAAAGCAACGGACAAGGTTGAAGCTCAAACCCATTCTAGATATAAAAGCGGAGCTTAAAAAGACTGAAATCGTTGAGCCCGAACCTATCCCCGAACCTGAACCAGAACCTGAACCAGAACCAAAACCAGAACCAGAATCTCAAGAACAAGAAGCTTCACTCGCCTTAGGTGAGGACTTGCTAGAGCCGGACATTCTCCAGCAATCCACCCAAGATATAAAAGAAGATTTAAAAGAAGATATAAAAGAAGATTTAAAAGAAGATTTGGAACCCATTGCAGACGCAGTTCAAACTGATAGTAATATTGAGCAAAACCAGACCAATGAAGCGTTTCCAAACTTTCACCCCACTGATGAAGCGGTGCGCCGGACCGCCCCATTAGAAGAACCAAAAAAGCAAAAATCTAAAAAGCAGAAACCCAAATCAGGTTTACTGCGCGGTTTATTTAGTGGTCGCGCAAAAGCAAATGAAGCATCTGCACTTGATATAGTTGGCAATTCAAGCCCCGAACCACTCAACCAAAATCCGCCGCCTACTGATGATGAAATATTCCTAGCCGATCTTGCTAAACTTGGATTATCTGCAAATGTTGTTGTTGATGCAGGCTGTATCATTGAGGCGACTAACGCACGTGCAACCTCAGGACATACGGCGATGAGTGCATCTGTCGCACACCGGTTAAAGCAACCGGTTGAACATTTGGTGCGTTCATTGACTGTTGATGACGATTTAAGCGACAAAGCGATTATATTCGCCACCCATTTTGACAGAAGTATAGAATTATTAGCACGTGACCGCGAAGCAATCCGAGCAAGGCTAGAGTGCGAAAAGGGTCGCGCCTATTTATTATGCGACGCAGCGTTAAATTATGGCCGTGTATAGTTTTTTATTTGACCACGGTTATTTTAATAGATTTTAATTCCATGGTTTCGCTTTTGCCGTCCTCTCCTGGCCATATACCAACAAAATCATTCGCGGGCTTTCCTTGCGGGGGATTAGTTTTAAATGTGAAACTATAATCTTCAAATTTGTCACCTAATTTGAAGTTTTGCCAACCACTATCACCCGTGCCGACTGTAAAATAACCCGCTTTGAATTCTGCCAATGGTTTTTCACGGCCAGAACGCGCCGTTATCGTTATTTCTAGCTTCCGTCCGCCAAATCCGGCTTCATAATTAGGGCCAAGTGTCCCAAACACACCTGCCGAGGCCGGTGCAAATTTTCTTGGATTATTGGACAAAAGGACAGCCAATAATGGCCGTTCGTCTACACCATCAACAAAACGGACTTCTGTACCCGGGGCTGCCGTTAGTTTTTGCAAGTCTGGTCCGCTCAGTGTATAGCCTTCACGGCTAATATCTTCGGGACTTAAATTACCGTGACGCGTACCTGGTAATAAAGCCAAAGCCAATATGCCCACAAGTACCAGCACGAGTAATGGATAGAAAAAACGGTCTTTCATACCTGCCCTTAACTGCTTGCTAGAGTAAAAACAAGACGGCACGTTCATCTGCGCTCTGAATAAATGCAGTATAGAGGGTCTCGACCAGTTCGTCTGCAAATTGCTCGGATGCTTCGTTGTTCCAAGCATTTGCTACTGCTCTGATAAGCTCTTTTCGTTGTCGTTTTGCCGCCTTTCTTACACGTCCGTCCGTCATCAACATGCGCATGACACCAGGCACATTTGCTGCGCGCAACTTGCCTTCCAATGTTTTTTTACCAAACACAAAGCTTCCAAGCCCCAAAACACCACCAATGGCAATACCAATAGGGCTACCAAGCAATGGCGCGAGCAAATGCGCTTCAGCCAGCAATACACCAATAAGAACGGCTGATATCGTCGTGCCAACCAATGCCGTATCATTTTCAAGGCTGCTCACCTTTGGAGCCGCAACACTTAAACCCTCAAGATGTTTACTCACATGGGTGCTGTCGTCCAATGATAGAACCATAGCTGGTAAATTATGATCACGACATAGCGGGTCCGTAATTTGTTCGATTTGGCGCTGTAAACTTGAAAACCAATCTTCAATTGCGGGCCGCAATTTTTGCTTGGCTTCATGGCTGGAAAGCCATGTTGAAACGCGAGCATTAAGAGCCTTTTCTACATCATTTAAGGCTTTAATTTCGCCGCGCCGCCAATCACTAAAAGCAGGTATGACGCACGTTTCTATTAATGCATCTACCAATACAGGTGCCAAAACATCGCCTAGCTTATCACTGGCAAAACGGGCCTTTTCAAATACCGGCCCGCCCTCTTTGACCAAGCCGCCAATAGCCGATTTAAAACCGTCATGTAGATACTCAAATCGGCCGAGCCAAGACAGGCCACGGGCTATTGCAAATTCTGGTTCTGCACCGCGCACGACCCGCGCACCTGGAAATGCCTTTTCACATGCCGGTCCCACCAATGGTAAGCGTGAAGCGCCACCCGTGAGAAGCACCGTTTGCGGTGTTCGGCCACCAAGACGGTCAACGGATTCTCTCAATGCATAGTTAAATGTTTCAGGCCAGGAAAACCCATTTAGCGCTTTTATCTTGGCTTTCAAAAGACTGTCCGCGTCTTTACTGTCCATACGGATTTCAAACAGAACACCACCCGCAACAGGGAGCCGCCTGATAATTTCTACGGGCGCCCCTTGGCCTTTTTCCGCACCGTTGAAATATTGTTCCTTCGCCAAACGACACCAATATTCCATTATTGGGCGGTACCACGGGTATTTTGCAATCAATTTTTCAATTTTCATACGCTCTGGTTGTCGTTGTAAATTAAGCTCTAAAATGAGCGTATCGAGCAGACCAGAACCTAGAATATTATGGCCGACGTCTTCCGCTTCCAAGTCGTAGCAATAAGTAAAATCCGTAGTCGATGACCCTATATCAACAATGAGAACACTGGAACGGGCGGCCTCAAGCGACAAATATCCTTGCTCAAGCGCGGTCATCAGAGCCGCACGGCTTTCAGGAACAATCCTGACCGTACCGAGGCCGGATTTTTGCATCAAACCTCTGTAAACATCCCGGTCATTTGCATCCCAACCAGACGGACAGCCAACAATAAAACGACTGGTTTTCAAACCGTCTATTTTCTTATCAGCCGATAAATCTTCAAACAGGGTTTGTGTAAATAACCGTGTCGGGATTTCAGTAGATTTATCGTTTAAATCGCGGCTTTTAAACTTCAGCCAAATTTCGTTCTTGCCTTTTGTGTCTTTTGAGCCAAACGCTGAAATATTTACGGCTTGCGCCCCTATCCTTACACCGGTTTTATTGCCTGCCCCTTTAGTGCGAGCCCCTTTAGTGCGAGCAACGGCACTGACAAAACTTTTTTCGCCCGCATATTCTATTATTTCAGGCTCACGCGAGGAACCCGCATAGGCCCGTGCCACAGATGTTTCGCCGTGGCCAAGATCATAACCAATGAATTCTGTCTGCTTGGAATGGGCGTTCATGCTTGCCACACAGTGCCACGGCGAAGGATTTTATCACCCATAATTAAGGCAGGTGCGGCCTGTTTGGTTTTGCCTTTTTCCATATCAAGCGCGGGTAAAATATCGAACAAATGAGCCGTCTTACGTGCGTAATTTACCACCTCAACACCGTCTGCATTCAATATGCTTTCAAGCTCGCTGCCGACTAGTTTTATTGCAAAATGTCCATCATCAACTGCCCGTGCCTCTAACAAGCCTTGGACAAAGCTCATGAGCCGTGCATCATCCGTCCAAGCGGTTTCCAACACAGGCTCAGCCAAACGCATGAGAACATGGTCAGCAGTCCTAAGGGCTTCGGCCAGAGCATCTACGTAGCCAGCCGCTTCCACAGAGACATGTGCATCAGCCAAAAACCTGTGTCCGTCGGGCGCGTCCAATAATTTTTGCCCTCTATGTCCCAAGACGCGTCCAATAATCGGGATTTTCCCCAGCAAGTTTTTCCAATCTTTCGGGTCAAAAAACCGCAAAGCCGCCAGGACTGTGGCCGATAACATTGTAATGCGGGATTCGAGCACAAATCCTGCAAAGCCAAAAAACAGTGCCGCACCGTAAAACAATGTGCTGCCTGCGATTACACGTGGTGAGCTCGGCGGGACTTCGCGCCATACCACATCGGCGCTTGCGCCTCTATCTAAAACCCCCGCACCAGATTTGACCATTTCTAGCAACCATAAACCTGCCTTTTGGATTTGGATGTCGTCTGTGGTAGCGGCAAATATATCGCCCGTTCTATCCAAAGCCCGCCGCGCTTCGGACACTGCCTTGTGGGACGATAAGTCTGCACCCGTAATCAGCGCACGCAAGTCCTCACGCTCGTTTTCAAAGGCCCGCGCGAGTGAAGGCATAGTTGCTGGTAAATTATCAGTCATACCCAAAATGTTGGCGTTATGATGCGCAGAGTCAAGCCAGTTGCTCATAGTTTTTGGGTCTGCGGTGTTTTTGATATGTTGTTTTGGGTTTGCGTTTATTTTTCCGCAAGCTCTCGTTGCGCACGCAACAGCGTAGCACGTTCTTCTACCCGTGCGACGATGTCTTCTATCATATCATCATTACTGGTTTTTCCTGTGCGGTCTCCGGCTGCATACATCATGCCGTATCCGGCAGAACCACCGGTAAAGCCAATATCCGTATAGGCGGCCTCACCAGGGCCGTTCACCACACACCCAATGATGGACAATGAAATTGGTTCATGGACATGGGCGAGGCGTTTTTCGAGGGTCTCAACCGTCTTGATGACGTCAAAACCTTGGCGGGCGCATGACGGACAAGAAATAATATTAACCCCGCGCGTGCGCAGCCCAAGAGATTTGAGGATATCATAGCCGGTTTTTATCTCTTCCACTGGGTCGGCGGACAAGGACACGCGGATCGTATCACCAATACCAGCCCAAAGCAGGTTTCCCATGCCAATGGCAGACTTAATCCCGCCCATCCTAAGACCCCCTGCCTCTGTTACACCTAGATGTAAGGGGCAATCTATAGCATCCGCCAAGCCTTGATAGGCCGCGACCGTCAAAAACACATCGGAAGCTTTGACTGATATTTTATATTCGTGAAAGTCCTCATCTTGTAACATGCGGGCATGCATAAGCGCGCTTTCTACCATGGCTTTTGGGCATGGCTCGCCGTATTTTTCTAATAACTCCTTTTCCAATGACCCTGCATTGACGCCGATACGGATAGAACAACCATTATCGCGCGCCGCTTTTACGACCTCGCGCACCCGTTCCTTACCGCCTATATTGCCCGGGTTTATCCGCAGGCAAGCCGCACCATTTTGCGCAGCTTCAATGCCGCGTTTATAATGAAAATGTATGTCGGCAACGATAGGTATATCCACGGCTATAGAAATTTGTTTCAGCGCAAGTGAGCTCTGCGCATCTGGGCAGGACACGCGGACTATATCTGCGCCGGCTTCTTCTATTTCTTTTATTTGGGCAATCGTTGCCTGCGCGTCACTTGTCAGTGTATTGGTCATGGATTGCACACTGATCGGCGCATCCCCACCCACAGGAACATCCCCAACCATGATTTGGCGGGATTTACGGCGTTCAATCTGCCGCCATGGCCTTAGCATGCCAATCTCTTTGGACAATTTGCGTTCTTTATCGTGATTTTCGATCATGAAGTGATGTCTAAGCTAGGTATCAGACGTTGGAAAGCTTTAATATTTGGCAACTTCAATCAACGGAATATTTTTAGCAGACTCACCACGTTGTCCAATTGCACCGACGCGTTTCCCACCCATATAGAGTTCAATGGCACCGGCATCGCGCAAAGACAAAACGGGTGAATTTTTGCGCTCTGTTTCGAAGATTTCACCTTTTAACATAATTCGTGATATCAATACATTACCGAGCCCGTCTTTGACCTGTACCCAACTTGGACCAACAGCTTTTAGGGAAATTATATTTTCATTATTAAGTGTCGGCAGTTCCTGTGTGATTTGCAAATCTTCACTCGGTTGCGTCGTTGCGGCTACAGCTGTTATAGCCGTAAAGTTATCCGCCTTGATGCCATACCACGAAATAATGCCAAAGACGCAACTGAGCACGATTCCAATAGCCAAACTCCCTTCAGGCAGGCGAATAGACTTTTTTGGAATAAAGTTTGGTGTGGTCGGCGCACTTAAATTTCGCGGGGCTTTAATATCAATTTTAAACCGTTCAATAGCATTGTTTTCATTGATGCCAAGATACCGTGCATAGGAACGTACATAGCCAAGTGCATAGCCTAATGTGGGAAGGTTTTCTTTATCCAAACGCTCGATTGCATCTAAATAATTGTGTTGAATATGTAACCTTTGCGCAACCTCATTGAGGGACAAACCATATTCCATACGCTTCGCACCCAGCTCAGCGCCAATATGTTCAATTACGCGTGTTAGGTTACTTTCTAGCACAAAATTCCCCAAAAAAACTATTAAAAACAGTTGCCTAAAACCAAAAGGTTGGGAGAACTAGCACAGTTTCATATAGAATCCAAGGGTGTATTTTTGCAGATTTTTAGTTTTACCCCACGGTTGTAACGCGCTAGACAACTATAATAATTGACGAAACTGGGCGCAGAAACATGGAATGCAAATGATTAAAGCAGTTTTTAATACGCTCACTGCCCGTAATTGGCCACTTCTGGCATTATTGCTGTCGCTCAGTCTTTGGTTGGGTGCGCTCGGTTTTCAACATATTGGCGGCATGCAACCCTGCCAAATGTGCTATTGGCAGCGCCATGCCCACAAGGCCGTTTTGGTTATCGCTGTTCTCGCCCTGCTTACGCGCCAGACAACTATGAATAGAAGCTGGGAAAGACGGTTTCTAGTTCTACTTGGTTTCGCTTTCCTCGTCAGTTTTGGGCTGGCTCTTTGGCACACAGGTGTAGAGTATACATGGTGGACAGGCCCAAGGTCTTGCATGGGTGGCACCGTTGTTATCGACACCGCTGATTTGCTAAAAGCCCTCGAAGCACCTATACATACGCCTTCATGCGGCGAAGTGCCTTGGTCAATGTTCGGTATTTCAATGGCGGGGTATAATGCTATACTATCCTTGGGCGCAGCAGCGTTGAGCTTCTATTTTGTTGCCCAAAAAAAATAAAGGCAAAATAAATGAACGTAACGACAAGACCCATAAGACCAGGAGGAAAGCCAAAACAACTGGCTGCACCGCGCCTCAAGGAAATGTTGCGCGTAGACCATGCGGGTGAATACGCCGCTGTAGCCATTTATGATGCGCAATCTAAAGTTTTTGGCCGTTCACCCAAGACGAGAAAGATATCCCGACAACTTGCGGAAATGCGCGACGAGGAGCAGGAACATTTAGATGCATTCGATGCGCTATTGCTCGAAAATAACACGCGGCCAACTGCGCTTATTGGTTTATGGAAAATCGCCAGTACGGGACTTGGTATCGGTACAGCGCTCATGGGCGAAAAAGCCGCCCATGCCTGCACCGAAGCCGTAGAAAGTGTTATAGAAAAACACTACGCCGAACAAATCGAAGAAACTAAAGACAACGACCCAGAGCTATGCGCTACTTTCACAAAGTTTCGCGAAGATGAACTGCGCCACCACGACCACGCCATAGAGCACGGCGCCAAAGACGCGCCTGCATATCCCATATTGTCTGCGGTGATTAAAGCAGGCTGTAGAACGGCGATTAAGTTAAGCGAGAAGATTTAATAATTTACTTCCGCCGCGCCTTAATAATCTTTACGGGTTCTGTCAGGTATTGGCCTTTGGTGACTTCGCTTTCGCTTGGGCCGTTGGTTTCGCGCAATTGTACGGCGCGTACCACGTCCATGCCTTTGACCACTTGACCGAACACCGCATACCCTTGTCCGTCTGGGTTACGCGAACCACCATAATCCAAGAATGTATTATCCCCAATGGAGATAAAAAAATAGGCGGCAGACCCTGTGCCAGGTTCATTTCGCGCGATGGAAATGGCACCGTGCGTGTGTGACAAGCCGGACATCTGCGTGGTTTCATGGTCTATGGGCGCCGTTTTGGTTTCACCGGACAAGACGCCCCCTTGTATGATTTGCATACCAAGTTTCAACGGGTCCGTTTCAGGACGAACAGCGCGGTAAAACCCTTCACCTTCATACAAGTCATTATCCACATAATATAGGAAATTTTCAGCACTTATCGGCGCTCTTGAATTATAAACATCAATTTCAATATCACCCAAATCCGTTTGCATAATCACGCGTGTGGTTTTGCTGTCATTGCCACAAGCCGTAATGGCAAAGGCAAAAAATAGTCCTAAAACAATTAAAAAAAATAGCCGTATCACGTCTGTAACTCCAAATCCCAATATAGAAAGTCTAGCCAACTTTCATGTAAATAGCCCGGCGGGAAGCGTCGTCCCTGAGCTTGTAATTCATAGATACTCGGCTGAGCAGGCGCACGGGTCAAGACCATACCGGCCTCAACTGGTGTACGGCCTCCCTTTTTCAAATTACATTTCGTACAGGCCGCCACAATATTATCCCAGCTCGTTTGTCCGCCGAGGCGGCGCGGATGGACATGGTCAAACGTCAACTCATCATCATTGCCGCAATACACACACGAAAAACCATCTCGTAAGAATAGATTAAAGCGTGTAAAGGCTGGTGATCTGTTTTGCGGGACAAAATCCTTAAGAGCAACCACTGACGGCAAAAGCATAGACATATTAGCCGATCGCACTTCTTGGCTATAGTGTTCGACAATACTGACACGGTCCAAAAACACGGCTTTGACTGCATCTTGCCACGACCACAAAGACAACGGAAAATAATTGAGAGGTTGGTAATCTGCGTTCAAGATTAAACACGGATGCGATCCGTCTTTCAAAGGCATAGCCATGTCAGGCAGTTCACTTATTAGTCCCATGATATATCCTCCCACTCAGTGGAAGACATGTTCGAGAAAATTTCTACGTGTACTATCCTGAAAACGATTCTCCTTATTCGCAGAGTAACTTAGAGCATAGCAGGATAATGACAAGTCTGTTAAAACTTCCCTGCATCTTTGGTTTCTACCTACCTGTTTTTACAAAACGGCCAAGCCTGCGTGCCGTTTTTTTAAAGATGCGCCACGGGGCGCTGGCTAGTTTCAATGCGCGTCTCGCCCGCCGCCAACGAAGGCGCCGTTTTGGCTCTGTTTCAGGAACCAAGAGATCGGCAAAATCCGATGCCACTTTCTCCCATGAATAATTTTTTGCATGTTTCGCAGCGGCTTTTCGGTCCAGTTCAAGACAGGCCAAAGCTGCCATGCGTAAATCTTCATTTACAACGCCCGCGCCTGAGCCTGGAATAATGTCTATGGGGCCACTGACCGGATAGCCGCAAACCGGTGTCCCTGTGGCCATTGCTTCTATAATCACCAAACCAAATGTATCCGTTTTGCTTGGGAATACGAACACATCTGCATCGGCATAATAGCGAGCTAATTCTGCACCGTATTTTGCGCCTGTAAACACAGCCTTACCAGCATATTTTTCCCGCATGCGTTCCAAACCTGGCCCATCGCCAACCACAACTTTGCTTCCGGGTAAATCCATCGCCAAAAATGCTTCAATATTTTTCTCGACGGCCACCCGTCCAACATTAACAAATACAGGACGTTCCATATCGGCATAGATATCTTCGCCGTCTAAAAACCGAACGCCGGGGTGGAATTGTGTTAAATCTACACCCCGCGCCCAGACGGCTAAATTTTCAAACTTTTTGCCCCTTAAAAACGCGGCCATTGACGGCGTCGTGACCATAATTCTTCCGCAGCTATTATGAAAGGAACGAACAAATTTATAGGCTAATGTCGTTAAAATAAATTTTGGGATAAACGGAAATCGCGCCTGAACATATTCAGGGAATTTTGTATGATATGAGGTGGTAAACGGCATACCCCATTTTAGGCATAATGACCGTGCCGCCCAACCTAGCGGCCCTTCGGTGGCAATATGAACGGCGTCAGGTCCAAACATAACCAATCTGCGCTCAACTTCGCGCTTTGAAAACAAGGCAATTTTTATATCAGGATAGGTCGGGAGAGGTATTGTCATAAAACCGTCTGAAGGTGCAATGACCTCGATAATATGCCCAGCCTTGCTGCATTCTTCGACCGTTTTGGACAAAGTCCGCACGACACCGTTCATCTGTGGTTTCCAGGCATCTGTTACCAAAAGAATCTTCATATTTCCCCGTTTTTTACGTCTATACCCGCTTTTTGCGTTTATAGCTGTTTTTTGCTTTTATAAGCGGGCTTGCTAGTTTCAACAATGAAATTCCGCTTAAAATAATATGTGCGCTATACCTTTATGTTTAGTAGACTTATGCAAGTAAAGTCTACTATTGTCAGAAAACACGAGCCAAAAATTCAGGAAAGCCCATGCCAAATTCACATATTTTATATTCATTTCGCCGTTGTCCCTATGCGATGCGTGCCCGCATGGGACTTAAAATAGCCGGTATTGACTATGAACACCGTGAAGTCCTATTGCGCGATAAACCGGCTGAAATGTTGCAAGCGTCTCCAAAGGCTACCGTACCTATCATGGTTTTGGACAACGGTAGAATTATCGATGAAAGTTTCGATATTATGCTTTGGGCGCTCGGGAAAAATGACCCGGAAAATTGGCTTGAGCCTGATACGGAACACATGCTTGGGCTCATTAAAACGATAGAAGGGCCGTTTGCACAAGAGCTTTTTCGCTATAAATATGCGAGCTTTTTTGATGATAGCCTTAAACGGGGCGATGTAAATCTAGAGCACCGCGATGCTGCCTGCGTGTATTTACAGCCCTATGAGGCTATCCTCGCAAATACGGCTTATTTAATGGGCGATGCACCCAGTCTTGCCGATTATGCCATATTTCCATTTATTCGCCAATTTGCAGCCGTGGAGAAACAGTGGTGGGACAAACCACAATTTCCACATTTACACAAATGGTTGGCACATTTCCTAGCAGCAGAGATATTTACTTCCGTCATGCAAAAACACCCTCTTTTTGTCTCAAGTGTACCAGTAGAAAAATCATCTGCTCGCTAAGCTATAGGGAGAAAGTTCTAGCATGCGTTTAGCTTGTGAGAGACAATCTTCTCATGGCACGAATAAATTTGTTACTCACACTCCTCTTGACGCTCTTACTCAGCGCGCCTGCTAGCTATGGGCAACAGGATATAAATGATGTTCTTGATAACATTCTTAAAGACAAAAATCTGACGGACCAAAAGAAAACGGATTCTCAACAATTGCAAGCAGGCCGGATTGATAATATCCCTGTGAAAATCGTATTTAATGCCGACGCAGCAAACTTAAGCGACGGGGCAACGTTAACTGTCTCAGCCTTTGCCCCTACACCAGCAAATATACGCCGCTCTGCGCACAAGATGCTTGGCCAAACCAATCTATTGCTCACTGATTTAGGCTCACCCTTAGAGGTTATGATTGCGACCCCGTCAGCTATCACGCAGGATTTAGACTATATTCGCATCGAGGCGACCATCACAGATAACAGCGGTTCAATAATTTTTGCTTTAAAAGAGCCTGGAAAATATGACGGCTATCAGCAGGTCAACCTGATTTTGACCCACTCCCGTGAAAATGCTGCACCTAAGCCAAAAAAGCGCGCCACTAAATTGGTTTCAAAAACTGTACGCGGGAAAATTAAACTCAGTGGGCGGGCGCCAAAATTTGCTGGCTCCAACCTAGTAACCCGATTGGTAGAAGACGGTCTTGCGGGTGGGAACTCAAATATTGTACTGGGAGAAATGCGGCAATCTTTAGACGGCAAACATGCGCCCTTTGCATTTAAGTTCGTAGGAAAAGTTGATACGACGGACACCGGAATGCCCCTTGCAATTGAAACATGGATAGAAGATTGGTCCGGGCGTAAGACACATGTTACCCCTTCGCCGACCCCGTATACAGGTCAAAAAACAAGATACAGGATCAAATTAGATGCCATTGGCCCGCAAGTCTATAATCCTATGCCGTCAAATAGAGCGATTAAAAACGCACTCTCAAGGACTGTTTCCGCACCCAAAATGGCTGCTGCAACCTATACAAAGCCCACAACAAAACTTTTATCAAAATCAAAGAAAAAAACACGTGCCGTAAAAAACACTGTCGTTAAACCGAAACCAGTTGTTCAAAAAAAGCAAGTTAAAACCCAACCGAAACCAAAGCCTGTAAATCTTGCTAAAAAATTACCGCCATTTCAAAAAATTACAGGTAAAGCTCACTTTAATGCCAATAAAGGTCTGCCAAGAGGGTCTGTATTAATCGCTGAGCTTGAGCGTAGAAACAATGGAAAACGCCCACCGCTGCTCGCATCAACGCGCGTTTTTTTAGATGGTTTGTCTGGTGCCGTACCCTTTAGGCTACGAGCAAATACTGCTGACTTGGACCCTGCACTGCCATCAGCGAAATTGCATGTCCGAATAGTGGATAAAAACGGGAAATTATTCTTCTCAAACCTCAATGGTACAAAAGTACGCACTGGTTTTAATGCGGTGACATTAACAACTTCACCAAATTACTAGAGTTAAGACACTAGAGCCTCATTCCGCATATACGCAATAGGCTCTAGTTTTCATATCTCATGTTTTATAACGCTCTGCGTGCGCGACGTTGGTCGCGGGCTGTACGGCGTACCAAAAACTCCAAATTAGCCTGAGTGATACAGGGTTTAATTGGGTTGAAATTGGTTTTAACACTCAATACTTCGCTCGGGTTAAATACTTTAGCCATGACGTTCTCCTTTTTTGTACCGCCTCAATGATTGAAGTGGTCACTGTCATAAGCGCTATATGGCTCTTTAAAGAAATATTTAAACAGACAGAACGGTAGTACTGCTATGCGTATTTGCATGGTTAATCTTACATTAACCCAATTTATTGCAAAGCTGTAATGTTTGCAGTCTGCATGTTCAGCGTATAGGTTCCAAAAAAAACAAGGAAGAATAATGATCCAGAATTTTAATGTACAAGGCGGGCCCAAATACGGCCAAAGAAATCTACCTAAATTACGCAAGGCATTGTCTGGCCTCAAGCTTGATGGTTTTATCATTCCTCACGAGGACGAATATAACAATGAGTATCTGCCAGATTACAATGAACGCTTGCTTTGGGCCACAGGCTTTACCGGCTCAGCCGGCGCGGCAGTGGTACTGACGGATAAAGCCGCAATGTTCGTTGATGGGCGTTATACATTGCAAGTTCGTGCACAGGTGGACAGCACTTTGTACGCATATAAACGAATTGAAAACACTGGGGTGGCAACATGGTTGCAAGAACATGCTTCTGGTTTAAATATCGGCTACGATTCCAAGCTCCATAGCCCGGATGCCCTGGCCCGCTTGAGAACAGCCGTAGAAAATGCGGGCGGCTCTTTAACACCAGTAAGCCCAAACCCAATTGATACGGCGTGGCAAGACCGCCCTGCTGCTCCCAATGCCCCCCTATCAATACAACCAACAGAACTAGCGGGCCGCGACCACAATGATAAACGCAAACAAATAGCCGCTATCATAGCTGGGAAAAACGCCGATGCAGCCCTTATCACTGCGCCCGCCTCCATTGCATGGTTGTTAAATATTCGCGGTGGTGATGTGATGTGTTCACCTCTGCCCCTTGCCAGTTTACTTATCAACAAAGATGCCAGTGTTGAATTATTCATTGACCCAAACAAGGTAACACCAGACGTGCACACACATTTGGGCAATCAAGTCTCTGTGTCCAAAGAAGACAAATTGCCAGAGCATCTTGGGAATTTTAGCGGTAAAACTATCTTGGTTGATCCAGCCGGTAGCTCAAGTTTTATGTTTGAAACCTTAGCTAAAGCCGGCGCAAATATCCTAAGGACCATGGACCCCATTGCCTTACCAAAAGCGCGCAAAAGCAAAGCTGAAATTGCTGGAACAACCACAGCCCATATCCGTGATGGTGCAGCGGTAACGAATTTCTTGCACTGGTTAACGAAAGAAGCCCAGGACGGCTCGGTAGACGAAATTATCGCCGCACAAAAACTTGAAAGCTTTCGCGAAAGATCCGGACTTTTAAAAGATCTAAGTTTTGAAAGTATATCGGGTGCAGGCTCAAATGGTGCCATTGTTCATTACCGTGTTAGCACGGCGACGACTAAAAAGCTTGAGCCCGGGTCTCTTTATTTAATTGATAGCGGGGGTCAATATGTGGACGGTACAACTGATATCACACGCACTGTACCTATCGGAAAACCAACAAAGGAAATGCGCAAATGTTTCACTTTGGTCTTAAAAGGCCATATTGCTTTGTCGCGTGTACGGTTTCCAAAAGGTACGACAGGCCATGCCATAGACGCACTTGCAAGGATGGCACTTTGGGCCCACGGCCTTGATTATGACCACGGAACGGGTCACGGTGTTGGTGCCTATCTTGGTGTTCATGAAGGCCCGCAACGTATTGCACAAACGCCAAGTTCCATAGCCCTAGATCCCGGTATGATTGTCTCAAACGAGCCTGGTTATTACAAAACCGGAGAATTTGGCATTCGCATCGAAAATTTACAATATGTCACAGAAGCAAAACCGATCAAAGGCGGTGAGCGCAACATGTTAGGTTTTCACACTCTTACATTAGCCCCAATTGACCGTGCGCTCATTGTGAAAAAAATGCTCAGCAAAGAAGAGATTAAATGGCTAAATGCTTATCATAAACGCGTACGGAGGGAGATTGGTCCACTGGTAAATGATGAGGTCAAGTCATGGTTACAACAGGCATGTAAAAAATTATAAAAAGACCAATATGAACGTATTGTAATACGCGGTTTATCTCCCGTTCACATTCATATTGCTAATTTGGTACAAGTTTTCTTATTTCTATTAACCCCCTAATGAAAACATGAGGATAATTATGATTGATTTGAAAAGAAAAACCCTAATTTCGGTCGTGGCCCTTTCAGGTGTCTTGGCGCTTGCAGGCTGCGAAACAACGAGCGGCGGCAATAACACAGTCGAAAAAGGCTTAATTGGAGCGGTGGCAGGTGCTGCTGCCGGCGCAATTATTGGCAATAATGCAGGCGATGGTGATGCGCAATCAGGCGCACTCATCGGCGCAGTTATTGGTGGTGCTGGTGGCGCTTATGCAGGATGCCGCCAAGACGGTGGTTGCGGCGCCCAACCGAAAAATCAAGGGTATGACAATGATTATAGCCGGCAACAAAATTTGCCGCCACCCCCAGTTCAAGCAGAAACAATCAATCGCCGCCAGTTTTTTGATAATAACACGGGTCGCTATTACTATTATGACCCAGTAAGCCGCAGAGAATACTTTGAAAACGGCGAGCGTAAATACAACTAGGGTCTCTAGTATCTATGGACAATCAGAAGTGGGTTAAGACGCATAGGTTGTAATAAGCCCTAAAACAAAGACCCTAAGCGTTGCAACGGCGCAACATCATTTATTGCCAAGCGTGCGGTCCATTGTGTGAGCGCACGTTTTTTTATGGGATCGCGCCACTTTGGTGCAATTTCTGCAAGCGGCATTAATACAAATGGACGGGCGAGCATACGCGGGTGCGGCAAAATTAAAGTTTCACCGTCAATAATCCTCCCTTTATAATCCAATATATCCAAATCAAGCGGGCGCGGTGCATTGCGTTTGCCAGCAACACGGCCAAATACGGCTTCGGTCTGCTTTAAAACTTTAAGCAATTCCAATGGCACCAGCTGTGTGTTTACTGCTGCAACTGCATTAAGATATGGTGGTTGGGATTTGGGATCCGGCCAAGCAGGGCTTTGCCAAATATTAGAAATCTTACTGACATTGATCCCAAACTGCTGCAAGCGGACAACTGCGCGCACAAAAGTTTCTTGTGGCGTTACAGTTAAGCCACGATATTGTGCCGGTTGATTAGCACCCAGAGCAATATATATGCCCATTATTGACCGCACGCTTTCACGAGTTATCTTTCATCAATCGGGCTTTTTGTCGGTTCCAATCAAGGTCTTTTTGGGTTTGGCGCTTATCAATGTTTTTCTTGCCAACCCCAATTCCCAATAAAAGCTTAGCAAGTCCCTTGTTATCAAAATATAATTTGAGCGGAACCAAAGTCCGCCCCTTACGCTGAACGGCACCCATGAGCTTGTTAATTTCCCGTCGGTTCAGCAGTAATTTCCTGTGTCTCGTCGGACTGTGGTTAAACTGACTTGCGGGTTCGTAAATAGGAATATTGGCATTGATCAAAAATATTTCACTGCCTTCAACCGACGCATAGCTTTCTGCAATATTTGCGTGCCCTAAACGCAAGGCCTTGACTTCCGTTCCGACCAGCATGATGCCAGCCTCAAACGTTTCCTCTATTGCATATTCAAAACGTGCACGGCGGTTTTCGGCTATGGCCTTGCTGTGATGCGCAGGTCTTTGTTTTCGGGCCATAGCTAGATCTCAATACCAGCGTTCTTCATAGCTAAAACAACAGCTTTTTTGGTACTTTCACGGCATTCACTAATGGGCAAACGTATATCGGCTTGCATTTTTCCGAGTAAATTTAGGGCGTATTTTGTCGGCGCAGGACTAGCGTCCAAAAATAAATCCTTAAAGAGCCTGTCCAATTTATTATGAAGTTTGCGGGCTTTTGCAAATTTTCCTGCGGCACATAAAGTATGAAATTCCGCGCATTGGGCAGGCGCGACATTGGACGCGACAGAAATACAACCCGCCCCCCCCTGTGCCCAATGGGCCAAAGCCGTTGGATCATCACCGGAAAGCTGAATAAAATCCGCGCCGCATACGGAATGATAATCTGAGACACGCGCCAAATCAGATGTGGCATCTTTCAGTCCAATAATATTAGGGATTTCAGCCAGCCTTCTCATCGTATCAAGTTCAATATCGACAACACTCCGCCCTGGGATGTTATATAAAATAACTCCAATATCTATGGATTGAGCTATTGCCTGAAAATGCTGAAATATGCCTTCTTGTCCAGGTTTATTATAATAAGGAGCAACAGCCAAAACTGCGTCTGCGCCGCAGTCTTGCGCTTTCCCAGCCATTCTGATGGCCGCACGCGTATTGTTAGAACCAATGCCTGCTATGACCGGCACACGTTTATTTGCTGCTTGGACACATAAGCCAATGACCTGCACATGTTCTTCTTTGCTTAAGGTTGATGCCTCTCCGGTTGTACCGCACGGCACCAAACCGTTCGTTCCTGAGCGGATTTGCCAATCAATGAAGTCCCCATAGGCTTTTTCATCAATTTGGTCGTTTTTAAGCGGTGTCACCAACGCAGTAAGGGAGCCGGAAATCATTTTTCGCCTTTCAGTTTTCTTTGCTTCTTGTTTAAGTGTTCATAAAGTAAACAGTTTTACACTAAAATACAGCCATATTATGGCATATAAAGAATGCATTATCTAATTGTCTACACTTGAATAAAGCAAATCCAAGGTTAAAAAGGTAAAATGAATATTTGTCACAGAAAGTCAGCTAATGTTTGGGTTTTTACGGTGGTATTCACATGGTTTATTCTTGCTTTCATTTTATCTACACCTGTAAACGCAAACACCCCCACGCCGCGCTTAAAGCCAGCAGTGCCGCACACTTCAAGATTACTGCCTAAATATGATGCCAGTCATTTTAGAAAAGCCATGCGCGCGGCAGACAAAAAAAAATGGACGGATGTTGAAAAACAACTCAAAAAAGTAAAAGACCCGACGGCGCGCAAGATTTTAGAATGGCGTTTGGCAGTTGATGACCCCTATGTATCGTTTGAGGTTTTGTCCCGTGTCGTCCAAACGCAAGCCGGTTGGCCGCGCATGGTCCGGATCCGATCAAAAGCAGAAACGCGCATGCTTGAAAACCCGTTATCTGCGCGTGATACGATTTCTTGGTATGCGGGTACGGAACCCGTGTCGGGAGAAGGTCGCATAACGTTAGCACAGGCATATTACCAACTCGGACAAAACGATATTGGCGACCGTTGGTTAAAATCTGCATGGCGGGATTCCAAATTAACCCGTGAGCGCCAGCGCAAACTTTATAAACGCTATAAGGACCGCTTAAGCCCTGCAGATCATGCCGCGCGCGCAGACCATCTTATTTGGTTGGGACGTAAATATTACGGGAGTGCCGGCGGCTTACTGCCAATGATGAGCTATTCGGACAGAGCCTTGATGGATGCGCGCATACGCGTAGGTGCAAATAGAAGAGGCATGAATAATGCCATAAATAAACTTCCTGATTCTGTTAAAAATGATACCGGAATATGGTTTGAACGCGCCTATTGGCGCCGCAAACGCTTAGGCCAAAAACAGGCGCTTGAGGCCCTCTTGAAAATAGACAGCCCAGCACGAACGGCGCACGGTAAAAAACGGGTGTGGCGCGAGAAAAAGCGTATAGCCTATTGGGCTATCTCCAAAAAACGTTTTCAAGACGCTTATGATTTGACCTTAAACCACGGGTTTACATCTGGACAGCATTTCGCCGAGGCAGAGTTTTTAGCGGGATGGCTCGTTCTGACTAAATTAAACAATCCCAACCAGGCCCTTCGGCATTTTACAGCACTTGAAAAAGGTGTATCACTTCCCGTTTCTGTTGGACGTGCAAAGTATTGGATGGGTCGTGCTGCAGAACGTGCCGGCAATCCGGAAGCTAATATGTATTACGCCGAAGCTGCACGCTATCCAAATGTTTTCTATAGTCAGCTAGCGGCAGAGCGCTTGAACGACGGCTTTGCATTCGTTAATTTACCTCTTGAAAATACGGAGCCGGCAGTTTCCAGCACATTTGAAACTAACGAACTGGTTCGTGCTTTGCGCATGATCGGTGAAATTCAAAGCGAGCGCACCTTTAACCAGTTTTCATTTCATCTTGACGACATTTTCGATAGTCCAGAAGAATTGTCCCAACTTGCGCAATTGGCTAAAGGTTATGACTTTATGAAACCGTCAATTCGCGCGGCAAAACAAGCTGCCAGGCTGGATACAATGCTAACAGAATCCGGATATCCCAAGCCAGATGTTATCACAAGCCTATCGGTCAACTATGACATTCCTTTTGTCTTGGCCATTGCCCGCCAAGAAAGCGAATTTAATACGAAAGCCCGCTCCTCAGCCCGCGCCTACGGAATAATGCAAATGATCAATTCTACGGCAAAAATTACGGCAAAACGCGCACGAATGCCCTATCAAAGCAACTGGCTAACCGGGGATCCAGAATACGCAACCAAACTCGGTGCGCAGCACTTAAATGATTTGCTCATACAATTTGACGGCTCATATATTATGGCCGCTGCCGCTTATAATGCTGGTGGGCACCGTGTGCGCCAGTGGAACAAAACCTTAGGCGATCCCAGAACAGGGCAAATATCACCAATTGACTGGATAGAAAGCATTCCGTTTTCCGAAACCAGGAATTATGTCCAGCGTGTTTTGGAAAACCAACAAGTATACCGCGCCCGCCTCAACAACAATCAAGCAGAGCTAAAACTGTCACACAATATGAAATATGGTGCGTTTCGGTAAATTCAGCTTCTAAAAGTTTGTCTGGTGAGAAGTCACCCCACAAATGCTTTTTCAATGACGAATGTGCTGGGTCTGGAGACCGAGCCTTCTGTGAGCCCAAATTTTTCCATAAGCGCCTTGGTATCCAATGTCATGTCCATAGAACCGCAGATCATGGCGCGATCATGTGCAGGGTTAAAGGCGCCGCCTGGCACATGTTTAAACAGCTCGCCGCTCTCCATCAAATTTGTAATCCGTCCTTTCATGGCAAAATCCTCACGGGTCACGGTTGGAATATGATGCAGTTTCTGGCCAAAGTCCTCACCAAATATATCCAGCAACAGCGGGTCTTTACGCGCCGCCTCAACTATTTCATAGCCGTATTTTAGCTCGCCGACCTCGCGGCACGTATGGGTCAGGATTATCTGTTCATATTTTTCATACGCTTCGGGATCACGAATAAGGCTCGCAAATGGCGCAATCCCAGTACCCGTAGAAAATAGAAACAGGCGTTTACCCTTTAGCACAGCATCACAGACCAATGTTCCGACCGGTTTTTTACCCAGCAGAACTTTGTCACCAACCTTTATATGTTGCAACATGGACGTCAAAGGCCCGTCCTCGACTTTGATAGAATAGAAATCCAGTTTTTCGTCCCAAGATGGGCTTGCAATGGAATAAGCCCGCAGGATCGGTTTCACCCTGCCTTTAACCTCACCCATAAGGCCAATCATTATAAATTCACCAGAACGAAATTTAAAACTGGGTGGCCGCGTGAGTGAAAACGAGAACGTCTTGTCTGTGAAATGCTTAACCGCTAATACGGTCTCGGACGTTGGTGCATTGGGGTTTATTGTTTTGGCATCCGCCATAGATGATATTCCTTCAATCTTTATTGTCCATCTAATGGAAATTATTCATAAAACCAATAGTCATATAGGGAAACTCTGATAAGTTTAAACCATGACTGACCATATACTGGATTTTGCACACGGATTTGAAAGCGGCACAAATGCGCAATGGCGCACTTTGAGCGACAAAGCATTGCGTGGTTCAAATTTTGAAAAAACCTTGGTGCACCATACCGAAGACGGGATTAAGCGCGGCCCCTTGTTTACGGACGGTCCTAAGAATTCAATCAACAACACGGCGGAAATCCCGCATTTGGCTGCGCGGCCATGGCATATTACCAGCGAGATAGACCATCCAGAAATCGAAATGGCCAATGCAGATATCTTGGCAGACCTCCAAGGCGGCGTCAGCGCGATCACATTGCGACTAGACCCTACAGGCAAACAAGGCATAGCGTTGCGTGACCGTTCGGATTTACAACGTCTTTTGTCAGGTGTGCACACAAATTTAGTGCCAATTGCGCTCGCCCCTTCGGCACATAATTTTGCCGCGGCGGCATTGTTGGTGCAACATTTCGAAGCTCATGCCGACTTGGCGGACACCCATATTGGCTTTGGTTTTACGCCAGATATGAGCGACACTGAGAAATGCGCGAATTTAGCAAATTGGATAAAACACCATGCACCCCACTGGAAAGCATTTTCCATAAATGCCGTTGGCGTCCATGAAGCGGGGGCAACACAAGCACAAGAATTGGCCTATATGCTAAGTTATACCGTGCAGCTCATCCGAAATTTACAAACACATGGTTTTACAATTGATGAAGTTTTAGCATTGATGGATGTGCATCTGGCAAGTGATCAAGATGGGCATATGGGTATTGTCAAAATGCGCGCCGCGCGCATGCTTTGGGCGAAAATGGCAGAGAGTTTTGGGGCAAGCATTACCACTTGCATATTACAGGCAACCAGCGCGCGCCGGATGCTCTCGAAGATGGATCCTTGGTCAAATATGTTGCGACTTGGCGGCGCGACGTTCGGGGCAATTTGCGGCGGGGCAAATTATATAACCACCCTGCCCTTTACACACCCATTGGGACTAGCCACGTCATTCGCTAGACGTATTGCCCGAAATCAACAAATCCTACTCATGGAGGAAAGTCGTCTAGGACAGGTTAATGACCCCGCGAACGGTAGTTACACACACGAAACCCTAACATATGAGCTTTCCAAAACCGCATGGGATATTTTTCAAGAAATGGAAAAGCTTGGTGGTTGGGAAAATGCCCAAACTTGGTTTCAAACCCAAATATATCAGGCCCATGAAAAACGTATGAAAAAAATCAATAATGGGGAAACGCTGTTAATTGGGGTCAATCAATTTATCAAACCGGATGGCCGCAAAGCCGAAATACGCCCACGCCCGCAGATTAAAATCAAGACTGGCGCTGAAATAAATGCGGCGAGCTTTGCAACCGCAATGAAACAGGCCAAACAAGGCCTTCTTTTGCCTTTAAAAATGCAGCCCAGCACATTCGTTCCAGTCCGCGCGACTGAAATACCAAAAGGAGCCGCTTCATGAGCACTCCTGATTTTACGACAATTCCGTTTGCTATACCCAAATCGTATACCAAAGCCAAAGTTGCGGAAAATTGGCATACACCAGAGGGTATCGAGATTAAACCGAGCTATGGTTCAGTTGATAGCGCACCTTTGGATTTTACGAACACCTATCCGGGTTTTGCGCCATATATACGCGGCCCCTACCCGACTATGTTCACCCAAAGACCTTGGACAATCCGTCAATATGCAGGTTTTTCAACGGCTGAAGATAGCAATGCATTTTACCGCCGCGGCCTGGCTGCTGGACAAAAAGGTTTGTCTGTTGCCTTCGATCTCGCTACCCACCGGGGTTATGATAGTGATCATCCGCGTGTGCCAGGTGATGTTGGTATGGCCGGGGTCGCTATAGATAGCATTTATGATATGCGCATACTGTTCGGTCAAATACCCCTTGATAAAATGAGTGTGTCCATGACGATGAATGGTGCAGTTTTGCCTGTTCTGGCTCTCTATATTGTCGCCGCTGAAGAACAAGGGGTGCCGCAAGACAAACTCACGGGGACTATCCAGAATGATATCCTCAAAGAGTTCATGGTCCGCAATACTTATATTTACCCACCGCGCGCCAGTATGCGGATTATTTCTGACATTTTCGCGCACACCTCCAAACACATGCCGCGCTATAATTCGATTTCAATTTCTGGTTATCACATGCAAGAAGCAGGCGCCAGCGCAGACCTAGAGCTAGCCTATACGCTTGCTGATGGTGTGGAATACATCCGCACAGGTATCGCCGCAGGCATGGATATAGATAGTTTTGCACCGCGCCTTTCATTTTTTTGGGGCATCGGCATGAATTATTTTATGGAAGTTGCCAAACTTCGCGCGGCGCGGATGCTTTGGGCAAAATTGCTCAAACCCTTTAACCCCGCCAACCCAAAATCATCTATGCTGCGCACCCATTGTCAAACATCTGGTTGGTCATTAACTGCACAAGATGTGTTTAATAATGTTGGACGTACCATGGTCGAGGCCATGGCTGCCGTGGACGGGCACACACAATCCTTGCATACAAACTCTCTTGATGAAGCCCTAGCCTTGCCCACCGATTTCTCTGCGCGGATTGCCCGTAATACGCAGGTTTTTCTTGCAGGTGAAGGTGGTCACACACATGCTATCGACCCATGGGGCGGCTCGCATTTCGTCGAGCGTTTGACCCATGATTTGGCAGCGCGGGCGCTTTCCCACATAGAAGAAGTCGAGAAGCTTGGCGGCATGGCAAAAGCTCTCGAAGCCGGCATCGCGAAACTTCGCATCGAAGAAAGTGCGGCTCGCACCCAAAGTCTCATAGATAGCGGCGCACAGACTGTGGTCGGTATCAACCGTTACCGCACCCATGACAAAGACGATATTCCATTGTTGAAAGTCGACAACGAAAAAGTCAGAAACGGACAAATCGCTCGGCTTGAGAAACTTAAAAAGGATAGAAACAAGAGCGAAGTCGAGGCCGCACTGAATGCACTCACCAATGCGGCGAATGGCAATGGAAACTTGCTTGCCCACTCCATAAAAGCAGCGCGCGCCAAGGCTACGGTCGGGGAAATCAGCGCCGCAATGGCCAAGGTTTTCACCCGACACGCGGCGGTTGCAGAGGGGGTACACGGCGTCTATGCAGATGCATGGGATGATAAAAACCCTGCATTACGCGAAGCCAAACGCCGTATAGAAGCCTTTGTAGAATTGGAAGGTCGCAAACCAAAAATCTTAATCGCCAAAATGGGACAAGATGGTCATGACAGAGGACAAAAAGTTGTCGCGACCGGATTTACTGATATCGGTTTTGATGTTGTTATCGGCCCCTTGTTTCAAACCCCCGAAGAAACCTCTGCACTTGGGATTGAAAAAAGCGTCGATGTTATTGCCGCCTCTTCCTTGGCCGCAGGTCATCTAACCCTTGTCCCTGAATTAAGGGATGCTCTTGCGACAAAAAATCGTTCCGATATCATGATTATTGTCGGCGGCGTCATTCCGACCGAAGACGTAAATACCCTTGAAAACATGGGTGCCAAAGCCGTGTTTTTACCTGGTACCAGTATCCCAGATGCGGTTTTATCCGTGCTGGACGTAGTCAATTCGCGGCTTAGCCAAGGCGCCGATTAAACGCAGATTAACCGCACCAAATAAAAACGTATCCATGGTTTTGCACGAGGGCATATTATCCAAACCATGAAATTTGATTTCTCGATAATAAACAAACTGTCTCCACCCAAAGATGCGGTGATACAGCTTTGGGACTTGGCGACTTTATCGGCTGTGATAACCATGTTGGTAAACGTCGTGAAAGCGGGCATTGGCGGGCAAAACGCTTCGTTGGTTAATATGCGCATGATAAATAGGTATTCGAAAAGCCTTCGCGACAAGACCAGAGAAAATCTCAATTTGCGGATCAAGATTTGGGTGATGCAATGCCCAATCCGCAGAGCTTGGGTTAGGAAAAATATCGGGGAATCTGCCATTAGGAAATGGAAGAAAAACCGATTGGCGGACTATGCGTTAAGCAAATATTTCGGCGATTGGAGAAGCAAATGGCCCCAAGGGTTTAGGCATAAACCACTTAAATCTCGTATAGGGTATATGCCAAAACACACGTGCGCAGACCGTCCTTATAAATGGAAACAATTTTCCTTGGTCAAGATAACCAATGTGGAACGGATATTATTTGGCGGACATGCTGATTGCCCAAATCTCACAGAGTTAAAAGCTGCCTATCACAAACTTTGGAATGTAAGTTTTGAAGAGAGAAAAAGCCTGTGCAAATGGTCGCAACCGCGAATAAAAAGGGCTATAAAACCTGTAGAATTCACGCCCTATGAACTTGCACCAAAACTTGCTACAGATTCAGCGACACCCACACAAAACAAAGGTGAAGTGCAAATTGATGCTAAAAAAAAGAGCATAGCTTATGAGCCTGAAAATTATGAAATGGAAAAAATTGGCATTAAAAAATTATATGCACCGCCAACCTGTAAACTCAAAAACAATAAAAAGCATACCGAAAAGGCTAAAGAAAAACCGCCCTAGGCCAGCACCGACTCCAATCAAATCCCATCTGCTTATTCTTGTATGAGGCGGAAAAATTCCAATCTTGGTGCAGTTTCCAAAAAGTGCCCATCAAGCGCACTGGAAATCATACGGTGCGGTGTTTGAATGCCGCGCATGGTCATACATAAATGTTCGCCCTTGGCATAGACGGCGACATTATCAGTCCCCAAAATTGCTTTAACGTCCTCGGATATATCCGAAACCAGTTGTTCCTGTAAGGTCAATTTGTGGGCATGTTTATGGGCAATACGTGCAAATTTTGACAGGCCAAGAACTTTATCATCTGCGATATAGGCGATAGAGACATCACACCAAAACGGCAGCATATGATGTTCGCACATAGACCAAACCCGCATACCCGTCACACAGACCATCTGGTTATGTTTAACCGAGCTAAAGGTGGTATCAAGCTTGCCGGGTTCGTATTCAATAAACTCGCGCCAGAAATTGGCAATCCGGCGCGGCGTTTCCTTCAAACCTTCACGATCAGGGTCATCACCTAAGGCAATAAGAAGTTCTCGCACTAGAGATTTTACCTTAGTGTGATCTATTTTTTTGCTCATGAAAAATCTCTATTTCAAGGCGGAACGAATAATTTCCACCCGCGCTTTATTTACGCCGCGGTCAGAATACCCTACTCTGGAAGCCGAGCGAATTTGCACATGATTTCCATCAAGACGGGCTTCTACATCGTCGACAAATTTATACAAGCCAGAGGTAAATTCAGCCGACATATAACCAGTTTCCGTCTGCGTAACTTTACCGCCAATACTTTCTATTGCCACCTTGACGGCATCTAATGAATTCGTATCAAGTGGACTAATTTTAAATTTATCAGCTGTACCGTCTTCACTATTCACACAATTTGGTTTGCCGGAACACGGCGCTAATTTTCCGTCTACAAGACCAATTGCAGACCCCTTTTGCGATTTTTTACCAAGTAAATAAAATGCAATCATGACGAATACTACCAATCCAATAATTATATAAGCTGCTATTTTCATTTGTTTTTCCCTTTTAATATTTTGAAGACTAACTCATCAAAACACAAAATCCCAGAAAAATTTATAAAAGAGAAATTAATAATAGAGAAATTTATAAAAGAAGAAATTATCCCTTAGAAAAAACTACCAATAGAAAAATAAAGTGAAGTATTACCCTTATCATTGTATCCAATACCTACAAATACTGGACCCAAAGGAGACCGCATACCGGCAAATATACTGCTGGCATAAACCGCCTGATTAAACCCAATATTATCAAATGATTGATAAACATTCCCAACCTCTAATGAACCGCCAACATAAAGCGGGAAATCAAACAATGTCGCCTGCTGGTTTAAGCGGTAATAATATGTACCCAATATCATAGCTGCATATTGGCCTGATAATTCGTCTTCACTAAAGCCGGATAACGTTAGGAAACCGCCTAGTTCGGTTGTTCCAATCAGATTGGCATCTCGACCAGTTGAACCACCAAATCTTGTACCTATGCCAAATGTGTGCCTACCTATTGTGAACGGTTTAAATGCATTTAGGCTGGATTGGTTAAACTCGGTGTCGCCGCCAAAAAACGTGTCATGTACTTGATATTCTGCAATTAAAAGCCCTCCTTTCGTAGGAAAGGAAAGACTATCTAAGGTGTCAACTGTCATTCGGCCCAGAAGAAAACTATCGTCTAATCGCAATGAATTGAAACCTAATGTTTCGTCTGTAAAACTCAATTTTACATTCGCATTGGTGATACCGCCGCGTAATTCCCCCCAGCGCCCAAACAAGAGGCCACCTTGTAGAGAATAGCCTAATCCTAAAATCTTTAAATCACCTCGACGTCTGTCTAAATTATCAAAGAAAGTACTTTTTTCCCGCGTTACAAACAAAGACGGTTCAATAAAAAACTGTTGCTTGGAACCAAGGGGTTGGTAAAACTCTGTAACACCGTCCAAAGCTTCCCCAATGTTGATTTCAGTACGCCACTCCCCGCCCCATTTATTAATTTGTGGTTTGGTGTAAGACACGCCCAATTTAAATGAGGATTTATCCTCAAGATTAGAGTCGAGAGAGACACCAAATTTAAAGTATCCATCGCTACTTTCTTTGACCTTTGCGTCAATAAGCAACACTGAACCTGCCTTTTGTTCTTCAATTTTATAGGTAATTCTGTCGTATACACCGCCCCCGTAAAGCCGGTCAATATCTCGGTTCATCCGAGCAGGGTCAAATAGCTCGCCTCGTTTAATCGAAATACCTTTTTGTAAAATTTCGTCAGATAGATTTGAATTCTGCGTAATACGTATCTCAGCTATCACAGGGCGTTTTTGCGGTATGGCCAACCGTCCAAATAAATGACTAAGCCATGCTTCATCATCCAAGCGGAGGGCGTTGAGTTTCGGCAAGGCTGTGCGCGCTGCCACTTTACCGTGGTTTGCAATCTCACTTGCATGGTCGAAACTTGTAGCCCCTAAACCTTTTAAATCAGGTTCAATAAGTATATCTTTGTTGATTAAGGAATCTATTTGAACTTGGGTGTTTTCTTTGGTCAGGATGATTTGTGTTTGCCGCAACACGTCGATAAAATTACCTATCTCGCTGGCGGGTTTTGGCTCTGTGCCCACATTAACAACAATGACGATATCTGCGCCGAGTGCTCTTGCAATATCAACCGGTAAATTGTTGACTAAACCTCCATCAATAAGGTGCTTTCCGTCACGTTCAACGGGCGGGATTAAACCTGGAATGGCCATAGATGCAAAAACCGCAGACGCTAAATCCCCCTCTTTCATTATAACAGCTTCGCCTGAACCTAAATCCGTTGCAACAAGTCTGAACGGAATAGGTAAGTCTTCAAACTTTCCAATTGAACGCGTTGTTGAAAGCAAATTGGACAGCTCTAAAAACAGGTTTTGCCCTTGAATAATGCCTTGGGGTAAGACAATTTTACCGTCCTTAAACGTAATTTTGTAATCGGTTAAAAAACCAAGCTCATCTGTCTTTCGCCTAAATGTTGATCGGCCACGTGACGTTTTATCATTAAATACGCTGTGCCAATCCATTCCAGTTGTGATGTTCTCAAGCTCATCTGCGCTATATCCAGATGCATAAAGTGCGCCGACTATTGCACCCATGGATGTGCCTGCAATAACATCTACTGGGATTTGGTTCTCTTCCAACACCTTGATGACACCAACATGCGCAAGGCCCTTGGCACCGCCGCCTCCAAGTACGAGGCCAATAGTTGGCCTATCTTTAATTTTAGAAATGCGCTCAGTTTGTGCAGAAACATTAACGGCTACAAACAAGGCAAACATCAGACAGAGTGAAATAATACCACGAATCATAACGAACCCATTGAATAATTTACACGACCATAGAAAACCGTGGTTAACGCAGTGTTGCAAAATTGTATTGTGACAATCTTAAAAATATGACAAAAGCCGCATCATGACGAAACTTAGATCAGAACTCTTGATGCCTGCGGGTAATCTTGACAAACTCAAGACGGCGGTTCTGTATGGGGCGGACGCTATTTATTTGGGTACACCGGATATGTCATTGCGCACCAAGGCGGAGTTTACGCTTGCGCAAATACGCGAGGGTATTGATTTCGCCCATAGCTACGGCAAACGTATTTATCTGACACTTAATTTGTTCTCTCATAACAAAGACGTACCAAAATTAGAAGAATATGTGGAAACCATCAAAGACCTCGCCCCAGACGGCGTTATCATTGCTGATCCGGGCGTGTTTCAATATGTGAAAACCCACGCGCCGGATGTGCCTTTGCATGTCTCGACCCAGGCCAATGTTTGTTCCTGGATGTCAGTGAAGTTTTGGGAAGATATGGGCGCTGACCTTTGCGTTCTGGCCCGCGAAGTTTCATTTGCTGAGCTAAGCGAAATTCGCGAAAAATGCCCAAATATCAAACTGGAAGCATTCGTGCACGGGGCCATGTGCATGACCTATTCTGGGCGATGTCTGTTGTCAAATTTCATGTCCGAACGCGGTGCAAATCAAGGCAATTGTGCCAATTCTTGTCGGTGGGGCTACAAGGTCCATTTACGCATGAAAGACGGCACTGTCGAAGAGTTGGAAATCACCGAAGACAACAAAGACATGTTTGAGTTCTTGCTTGAAGAAGGGCACCGTCCCGGTGATTTTATGCCCATCGAAGAAAGCAATGACGCGGCTTATATCTTAAATTCCAAAGACCTGTGCTTGATGCCGAAACTGGATGAATATTTGGCACTCGGTGTTGATAGCCTTAAGGTCGAAGGCCGCGGCAAATCGGTATATTATGTTGCCGTTGTCGCCCGTGCTTACCGTGCTGCCATGGACGATTGGGCCCGGGATCCTGAAAATTTTAACCCCAAGCCCTATATGAACGAGCTGATGAATGTTTCCAATCGGGGCTTCACCCTTGCCTTTCATGATGGTCGCCTGACCAATTACGGTCATAATTACGAGCAAACCCAAACCCTAGGTGCCTGGGAATTTGCAGGGTCGATAATCGAGGTCGACGACGAAGCTTTTTATCTCAACGTCAAAAACCGCTTGCAAGCGGGTGATGTGATGGAGTTTCTTACGCCAGACGGCGGGGAAACTGTACTCCTACGTCTCTATGAATTTGATAATGTCGCAGGGCGAGACGGTAACATCAACAAAGACTATCCGGGTGTTAAAACCGATGTCGTCCACGCTGGAATTAAACCAGTGGTCCGCATTCCGTTTTCCTTGTTCGATAAAGAAAATCTGGACATACTAAAAGCCCGCATCCCATTAGGCACCGTCGTGCGTAAAGAAACGCTCCTGACCGAAGCGCAGTGGAACCGCGTAAAACTGGATAAAACCGCACAACGCCTCGAAGTATCAGGCCGCACAGACGACCCTGAAAATCCGCTCTATGTGCGTCGCCGTGATGCCCTCAAAGCATCCGTTGCCGCTGCAAATAAAGAACGAAAACCAAAACTTAATCCAAAGCTCGGCCTAGACGGATGTTGCGGACGTGGGTGTAATGGCTGTCTGATGTTTTGGAACGACCCAGCCTACACCAAAGCCCGCGAACTTATGGCAGGTAAAAAACAAGGGCAATTGCTTGAACGCGACATGCGCGAAACGGCAGCAGAATAACTTACAAAACCGCCTTTATGGCATCAACTAAATCTGTCTTTTCCCACGAGAAACCACCTTCATTATCGGGGGTACGGCCAAAGTGACCATAGGCGGCTGTACGCGCGTAAATCGGAGTGTTGAGGTTAAGATGTTCGCGAATACCGCGCGGAGTTAGGTCCATAACTTTGCGAATTACGTTTTCTAATTCAGCTTCGCTGACTTTGCCTTTACCGCCCATATCCACATAAATAGAGGTCGGATTGGCAACTCCGATTGCATAGGAAAGCTGGATATTGACCCAATCGCTAATGCCTGCTGCCACTATATTTTTGGCCAAATAACGCGCAGCATAAGCCGCCGAGCGGTCAACTTTCGTCGGATCTTTGCCAGAAAACGCGCCGCCTCCATGTGGGGCTGCACCGCCGTAAGTATCGACGATAATTTTGCGGCCCGTCAAACCGCTATCGCCGTCTGGGCCACCAATAACGAATTTACCCGTCGGGTTGATGTGCCATATAGTTTCGTCGGTAATCCAACCTTCGGGCAGTTCTTCGTAAATATAAGGCTTGACCAATGCCGCCACATCCTCACTACACATGTCTGCATCCAAATGTTGTGTAGATAACACAATGGCAGAAGCACCCACAGGTTTACCGTCTTCGTAGCGTACCGTAACTTGGCTTTTCGAATCTGGACCAAGCTGTGTTTTACCTTCTAGCTTGCGAGCTTTGGCGAGGCGTTCCAATATTTTATGGCTGTAATAAACCGGCGCTGGCATTAAATCAGGGGTTTCGGAACAGGCGTAGCCGAACATAATCCCTTGGTCACCTGCACCCTCTTCGGCGTGCAAACCTGTACCATCATCCACACCTTGGGCAATGTCCACACTTTGCGCATGTAGGAGAATATCAATATCAGCATTTTCCCAATGGAAACCCGCTTGTTCATAACCAATGTCTTTGATGGCCGCGCGGGTCACGTCCTCAATCATGGCATTTGTGATTTTATCAGAGCCGCGCGTTTCGCCCGCTATCACCACTTTGTTCGTTGTTGTTAAGGTTTCCGCTGCTACGCGTACATCCCAAGGCGACATGCCGTCTTTTACGCTTTCTTTGAAAAACAGATCAACTATTTCGTCTGAAATCCGGTCGGATACTTTATCTGGGTGTCCCTCAGAGACTGATTCGGATGTAAATTCGTAATGTTTGCGCATAATACGCTCTCCATATTTTTATTATAGGTTTTAAGGCTCTTTAGGCTTTTTATTATTATGAGAGGCTTGTTGGTTTTTTTGGTAGGACTTAAGTATGATTTGATTAGTATCTATAGTGCTCCGGCTTGAACGGGCCAGCCGTTGGAAGACCCAGATATTCAGCTTGATCATCAGATAGAGTTGTCAATTTTGCGCCCAGTTTCGCGAGGTGCAATTCAGCGACTTTTTCGTCCAAATGTTTTGGCAGAACGTAAACTTTGTTTTCATAATTCTTATGATTTTCCCAAAGCTCGATTTGCGCAATGGTCTGGTTGGTAAAGCTTGCAGACATGACAAAGCTAGGGTGACCCGTCCCACAACCAAGATTAACAAGGCGCCCTTCGGCCAAGACAATCAAGCGCTTTCCGTCTGGGAATACAACTTCGTCTACTTGCGGTTTGACATTGTCCCATTCATAATTACGCAGGCCCTCGATTTGAATTTCACTATCGAAATGTCCGATATTACAGACAATCGCGCGGTCTTTCATAGCGCGCATATGATCAACTGTGATCACATCTTTATTGCCAGTGGCCGTCACGAAAATATCGCAAACGGGCGCGGCCTCATCCATAGTGACAACTTCGTAGCCTTCCATGGCGGCTTGCAAAGCACAGATAGGGTCAATCTCGGTGATTTTAACACGCGCACCTTGGCTGCGCAGGCTTTCAGCAGAACCTTTACCCACATCACCAAAGCCGCAAATAACGGCTGTTTTACCTGATAACATCACGTCTGTTGCCCGTTTGATGCTGTCAACAAGGCTTTCTTTACAGCCGTAAAGATTATCAAATTTTGATTTGGTGACACTGTCATTTACATTGATGGCTGGCACAACCAATTTGCCGGCTTTTTCCATTTGGTAGAGGCGCATAACGCCTGTTGTTGTTTCTTCTGATAGACCTTTGACGTCCTTCATCAATTCAGGATATTCTTCGTGCATCAAAATCGTTAAATCACCGCCGTCGTCTAAAATCATATTGGGTGTCCAACCATTTGGCCCCTTAATCGTCGCATGGATACATTCCCAAAATTCGTCTTCGGTCAAGCCTTTCCAGGCAAATACCGGGACACCAGTCACGGCAATAGCTGCTGCGGCTTGGTCTTGAGTTGAGAAAATATTACAAGATGACCACCGGACTTCTGCGCCCAATGCCGTCAAAGTTTCAATCAAAACCGCAGTTTGGATTGTCATGTGTAAACAACCGGCAATTCTTGCACCTTTCAATGGTTGCTTGTCAGCGTACTCGACGCGAAGTGCCATCAAACCCGGCATTTCCGTCTCGGCAATGTTAATCTCCTTGCGACCCCAATCGGCCAAGGTGATATCTGCGACTTTATAATCATTTTGTGTATTTGGCATATATTTTATCCTCGTTTCGAGCTTTCGTTATATATTGTAAATCAATTGCGCTGGATATAAGGATATTTCCCTTTGTGCGCAATGGTTTGTATGTCAAATGGATGTGATAAATTGTCCAATAAGCGAGGAAGTCTAAATTCCAAAAGTTTCTGTCATAATCGTCAACTATAATGCGGCAAAATGGTTGGCACGGTGCATTGCGTCTGTGCAAGCCCAAACCGAGAAAGATTTCGAATGCTTTATAGTGGATAATGGCTCCACTGATGGTTCTATGGCTACAATACCTAAGCTTGATGAACGCTTCATACTAATGGAATTAGGCCAAAACACTGGATTTGCTGCTGCGAACAATACCACCGCAAAATTGGCCAAAGCGCCTTGGATTGCTTTATTAAATCCAGATGCATTTGCGCGTCCAAATTGGTTAGAGCAGCTTTTGAAAGCATCGGGCAAGGCATCCAATATTAAAATGGTCGGTTCGACCCAATATTTAGCTTTAGAAAAAACGCCAACTTTGGACGGTGTTGGCGACTGTTATCATTTTACAGGCATTGCCTACCGCGCAGGATATGGCAAGCAATTAGAACCGCCAAAGGCTGGTATGGTCTTTGCACCTTGTGCAGCGGCGGCGCTATATCACAAAGCCAAGTTTCTCGAATTAGGTGGGTTTGATGAGCGTTTTTTTTGTTATCATGAGGATGTGGATTTGGGTTTTCGTATGCAGCTTGCAGGCGGTGATTGTTTGCAAACTCCATTAGCAATCGTTGATCATGTTGGTTCAGCTATTTCTGATACTGTTCCAGAATTTGCCATCTATCACGGCACGAGAAACCGGATCTGGACATTCTACAAGAATATGCCTTTGGCCCCTCTTGTTTTACTGACGCCGTTCCATATTGGCGCAAACTTGGCTTATCTGGGTTGGGCGGTATTTCGCAAAGGACGGTTTAATCCGACTTTACGGGGTATTAGAGACGGCATTAAAGGACTACCCCAAACTTTCAAAGACCGCAAATCCGTACAAAAAACGCGGACCATCAGCACAATTCAGCTCATGAAAAAATTTAGCTGGTCGCCTTTAAAAGTCATCACGCGCGGCATAACAATTCGCCATCTTTATAGCAGTAAAAACCCCGAATAAATAGTAATGGGAAACTATGATACATTTCGGCGTTCAGCTAAAGCTCTCTTTGCGATAAGTTGAATATGAACCGATTAAGCAGCGTTTGCAGTCACTATTTTTTTGCGATTTTCCGCAAGCCAACCTCGCGCAGCACGCTGGGCCAAAGTCACGTCATCAGAACTCATTTCCATGGTAAGCTCACTACGATATGCCTGAGCTGGCTCGGAACCAAGAAGTGCCGCAAGATTAAACCATTTATGGGCTTCAATCATATCTGGACCTCTGTCTTCATGGTCTGTGGAATAGATAAGCCCAAGACGGAATAAATCCGCCGCTTCGGCTTTTGCAATAACGGCCTCGCGGGCCTCTTTTACTTCAACATCTGTAAAGGCCATAATGCCCCCCATCTTTCACTCACCTAACACCTTCGGATTATTCCATCATGGAAAGTCCTTGTGGCGATGTCCGCATCGGCATTTTAACAATGTCTCCCGCTTCGATAATGCAAACCTGCGCTTTGCGGGTTGACATAAGGTTAATTAACACAAAGGTTAATGAAGATTTATTTGAGTTAAAACAAGTAAATGATTATTTATATTTAGTTTAAACTAAGTTTATACATGATTACTAAATAATTAATAGTTGAGTAAATGAAGTAAATATAAGTATTGATATTGTAGAATTGAACTAATAATTAGATGAAATAAAATCAAAAAATATAAAAAAACCGACCTGTCAGCCGGTTTCTCTCAATAAATTTGTAATCAAAGTTACTCAATCGTAAAATTTTACCAACTCATGAAGCTCTGCACGGTCAGAAACAAGATCGTTTACAGGTGCGTCCGGGTCTGCATAACCCAGTGACATCCCGACCAAAATATGCTGCTCGTCAGGGTGTTCAGTATGCTTCTTGACGGTATCTGGGAATGCCCGCCAAGCACCTTGCGGCGCTGTGTGTAAGCCTTGCTCTCTCGCCAACAGCATTATTGTCTGTAAATATATGCCGATATCGTAGAATTGTGGCACTTCTAGCCGTTTGTCGCCGGTGATCAAAATCCCGACAGGCGCACCAAAGAAATTAAAGTTTTGTCCAACTTGCATCAAACGTGCTGGTTTGTCATCTTTAGGAATACCCAAAAGCCCGTACATATCCTCGCCGAGTTTATAACGCCAAGTACGCATAGGCTCCCATAAGGGCGACGGGTAAGGCGGGAATGTGTCGCCCTCAGTTTCACCCTTCATGAGCTTGCCTATCACTTCACTGCGAAATGCGTTCAAAGGCTTGCCTGTCATAACATGCACATTCCACGGCTGAAGATTGCCGCCAGACGGCGCACGGCGGGCTTTGTTGAATATCTTGCGCAGAATTTCAGGCGGGACAGGGCGGTCAATGAATGCCCTCGTCGTGATGCGCGATTTAATCGCCTTGGATACGGATTTAGATTTGTTTGTATTAATAGTCATTGTTTTTCCTATTCATCTCGTTTTTGTTCTTTTTCCTGTTTCCGCCCCAGCGACACCCGCATGAACACATATTCTACCACGCCAATCCCTAGACCCGCACCAGTAGCATACAATACATTGTGCCATTTATACCAAACCATACCGCCAATCCCTGCTGCAAGGATTAGGACATTGACCCAGAGTATTTGTTTGTATTTAGAATTAAGTGGGGACATGACAACCTGTATCCCTCCTATAAACCCGCTCGCCCCTGCGCATGCAGGGGTCAATCTTTGACCCTGCGGTGGATACCTGCATGCGCAGGTATGAGCGGAAAAAAAGGGGGAAAAGGGGTGTTAATATCACGTTACAAGCCTAACTTCTTGCGCAAGATTTCGTTTACGGCTTGCGGGTTGGCTTTACCACCTGAAGCTTTCATAACTTGGCCAACGAAGAAACCGATGAGGCGCGGATTATCAGCAACTTTGGCGGCTTGGTCTGCATTGGCATCAATAACGTCTTGCACCATTTTCTCAATGGCGCCCGTATCTGTGACTTGTTTCAAGCCGTCGCGTTCAACAATCTCACTGGCAGAACCACCACCTTCAAACATTTTCTCAAAAACGTCTTTGGCGATTTTGCCGGAAATAGTTTTATTGGCAATGAGATCAAGCAGTTCACCGAGCGCGTCCGAATTCACCGGGCTATCTTCCAGATCAATACTGGCATTGTTCAGTGCGCCAAACAAATCACCCATTATCCAGTTGGCGGCAATTTTCGCATCGCGTCCCCCAGTATCCTTAGCGACCAGACGCTCATAAAAATCACCCTTGGCTTTGTCCGCCGTTAGGATACCCGCATCATAGTCAGGGATACCGTACTCCTCCACAAACCGTGCTTTGCGAGCATCGGGAAGCTCCGGCATATCGGCTTTGATGTCGGCAATATATTTATCCGTGATTTTAATTGGCAGTAAATCTGGGTCCGGGAAGTAACGGTAATCATGGGCGTCCTCTTTGGAGCGCATGGAACGGGTCTCGCCTTTTTTATTATCAAATAGGCGCGTTTCTTGGTGGATTTCACCGCCTGCTTCTAAAATATCTATTTGGCGGCGGGCTTCATAATTGATGGCTTGGCGGATAAAGCGCATGGAGTTGACGTTCTTAATCTCGCAGCGTGTGCCCAAATCACCGCCGGGTTTGCGCACAGAAACATTGACATCTGCCCGCAGATTACCCTTTTCCATATCGCCGTCGCATGTCCCGAGCGCCCGCACAATCCCGCGCAGTTTTTCAACATAGGCCGAGGCTTCTTCTGGGGAACGCATGTCAGGCTTACTAACAATTTCCATCAAGCACACGCCCGAACGGTTCAAATCTACATAAGTCTCGTCCGGTGATAAATCATGGATAGACTTACCCGCATCTTGCTCCAAATGCAGACGTTCAATGCCGACAATACACGGCTCGCCGCTCTCAGGTGTGATTTCAATTTCACCTTCGCCGACGATAGGAAATTCAAACTGGGAAATTTGGTAACCTTGGGGCAAATCAGGATAGAAATAATTTTTGCGGTCAAAGCGCGAAAATTTGTTAATCTGCGCATTCAGACCAAGCCCCGTACGCACGGCTTGCTCGATGCAAAACGCGTTGACCACAGGCAACATGCCCGGCATGGCCGCATCGACCAGAGATACCTGGGTATTCGGCTCCGCGCCAAATTCCGTCGCCGCCCCCGAAAACAATTTCGCGTTCGACGCCACTTGGGCATGAACCTCAAGCCCAAGGATTATCTCCCAATCATGATCCCGACCCGAAAGCCAATCTTTCTTGGCTGCTACGCGTTTAGCTGTGAACATTACGTGTACTCCTTAGCCACTTGATGTGTTGGGATAAGTTCAATGATAAATTGGCCGTTGCACTCGGTTAAATCCGAATATTCATCAAAATGCATATGTTTGCCTGACACATTCGATTTAGCAACGTATAACACTTGCCTTGCAAGATGAACCAACCCTGCAATATCTCCCTGTATGATGAATTCATCTTCCGTTTGATTGGATTTCAATTCATAATTTCCAGAAAACCCTGGGCATTGGTTATCTAATTCATCCAATTCCATAAATATTGAATCGATTTTTTCTAATGCGTTTTTAGTCATACCCACCACTTCTTAGGTTTGGCCGTAAATCCTGCGGCTTTTTCTAGGGCGGCACCTGCGGCGAAGACGGTTTCTTCGTCTAGGGCGCGGCCTATGATTTGTAGGCCGAGCGGCAAGCCGTCTTTATCCAGAGCCGCCGGGACACTGATACCCGGCAGGCCAGCTAGGTTTGCCGTCACTGTGAAAATATCGTTTAAGTACATTTGCACCGGGTCATTGACGGGGCGGCCTATTGGGAAAGCGGCGCTTGGACAAGTCGGGGTCAGCAGAGCGTCACAGGTTTCCCACGCATTGGTGAAATCTTCGGCAATCCGCGAGCGGACTTTTTGCGCTTGTAGATAATAAGCATCATAATATCCGGCGGAGAGGACATAAGTCCCGATCATAATCCGGCGGCGCACTTCTTTGCCAAAGCCTGCAGCGCGGGTCATTTCGTAAGTGTCGTTCAGGTCTTCGCCGTCCACACGTACGCCGTAACGCATACCGTCATAGCGAGCTAGATTACTTGAGCATTCTGCGGGCGCGACGATATAATAAGCTGGTAATGCATATTTCGTATGCGGCAAAGACACGGGGACAATTTCCGCGCCGGCATCTTTTAGCCATTCAATCCCTTGTTGCCAAAGGTCGTCTATTTCCCCCGGCATGCCGTCTATTGTGTATTCTTTGGGGATGCCGATGCGCAGGCCCTTGATAGAGCGGTCGCAAGCGACGGAGAAATCCGGCAGTTCTTTGTTGATGGACGTGCTGTCTTTAGGATCGTATCCTGCCATAGACTGCAACATAATTGCACTATCTTTTACGGTGCGGGTTATGGGACCAGCTTGGTCTAGGGAAGACGCAAAGGCGACAATACCCCAACGCGAACACCGACCGTAAGTCGGCTTAATCCCAACCGTACCCGTAAAACTAGCGGGTTGGCGGATGGAACCACCCGTGTCCGTGGCCGTCGCACCAAGACACATATTGGCGGCAACCGCGCTCGCAGAACCACCACTTGAGCCGCCTGGTACTAGCTCTTCATCGTTTTTCCCCTCAGGCTTCCATGGATTGACAACGGAACCAAATGCAGACGTTTCATTCGAACTCCCCATTGCAAATTCGTCCAAGTTTAGCTTCCCCAGCATAACCATGCCGTCTTGCTTCATATTCGCTGTAACCGTGCATTCATATTGTGGTTTGAACGCGCCCAAGATTTTACTGCCTGCCGTTGTTTTCACACCTTCAGTACAGAACAAATCTTTGATACCCAAAGGCGCACCTTCAAGCGCCCCACCCTCGCCTTTGGCAAGTTTGGCGTCGGACGCTTTGGCGGCTACCAACGCGTTTTCAAAATCCGTCGTGATAAAGGCGTTTAAGTCTGCGCCTTCCATGCAGGCATCAATATGAGCTTTGGTTATCTCAACGGACGAGAAATTTTTGGCTTTCAAGCCTGCAAGTGCGGCTTCCAGGGTTAACGCTGTTAAATCAGTCATGACTTGCCCCTATTCCACTGAGCGCGGAACAACGAAATATCCCGCTTCTGATTTGGGTGCATTGGCGAGAACTTTGTCGCGCACCCCACCGTCAGTTATCACGTCCGCACGCATAGGGGCAGGCATTTCTACGGCCGAAGTCATAGGCTCTACGCCCTCAACATCAACCTCGCCCAATTGCTCGATCCACGCCAAAATACCGTTCATCTCATCGGCTAGATGCGCCAGTCTGTCTTCTTGCACATGCAAGCGGGAAAGCCGTGCAATTTTCTTTACCGTTTCGGCGGTGACGCCGTTATTATTATCACTCACGAAAGTGCTCCTTTATTTCAGGGCTCTAAGATAAGGCTCTAATCTCAAGCGCTCCAGTTAACAGGCACAGGCTTGCGGAGCAAGAATTTTTGATGTCTTTTCTCGCCCTTACAATATTGGAGAATTTTTTGCCGATTATTATCGTATTTCAAACATAGTGAAGAGAAGAATTATGCAACTTGAAGAGTATTTATAATTATTTTACACTTATTAGTTGTTTTTTCATATTTACTCTTCTATACCTTTATTAAGCGGTGCGGTTCCCCAATAATCTTATCGCTCATGGTAGTTACGCCCTAACTGCCAATCAGGTGGACTGGTTATTAGTCTCTTTATCATCCCAATGAGTATAATAACCAGTCACCAACCTCATTTTACCCAAAAATTTAGGATAGTGACCATATACGGTCGTCTTCGCGCAAAATATAAAGCGCGATCAAGCCGCCAAGCACAGGGATTGCAGCCACAAATAAGTGGTTATAGGTTGACAAGAAAGGCAACATTTTTGGTATCGTAAAGAATGTTGAAAGTCCGTGGAATAGCATCACTAGGCCATAACTGACACGTTTTTTGAAGCCAACCGTAAAGGCGAGCAAGAGCAAAGCCCAAACCACACCAACAACATATGAACCAATTATTGGCAAATCAATATGGTAGAAATGCGAGAAAATTTTTGCCGTTTGCTCTGGTTTGGTAAACTTTTCCATTACCCAAGGCAATAAAAACAAAGCCATGCTCAGCCTTAATACCAACAATGCCACACCCGTTTTATTTTTACTTTTCGCCATGATTTCTCCTTTTATCTAAATTGTTTTACCGTGTAATCTTCCTTGTACACGCTCAGCGCCCAAGAGTGGTAATATTTTATCCATTTCCGGCCCGCGTGCACGCCCCGTAAGAGCCATCCGCAATGGCAAAAACAAGGATTTTCCTTTTCGACCCGTTTCTGCTTTCAGTGCGTTTGTCCACGCACTCCATGTATTATTATCAAGAGGGCCAGAGAGTATGTCAGCAGCCTGTGAACAAAATGAAGCGTCTTTGGCCGCTATTTGTCCCGCCATAGGTGCATAAACCACCGTAGACCACCCAGCCGCATCCCCTATTTTATTAAGGTTAGCACGCACCAATAGCCAAAATTCTTCACCGCCTGAAACCCCCATTTCTTTCAGACGATCCTTGACGTCGGCATAGGGTGTTTCATGAAGAAGCCGCGCATTGATTAAATCCAGTTCAGCTTCGTCAAATCGAGCTGGTGCACGACCAATTTTGCTAAAAGAAAACTCTTCAACCAATTGCGCCAAAGTACGGCGTGCTTCGACCGGATCAGACGTTCCTATTTTACCAAGCAGACTGCAAATCGCCATTGGTTCCAAGCCTTGATCGCGCAACTGGTCCATAGACAAAGAACCAAGCCGTTTCGACAACCCCTTCCCGTCACGCCCCACCAATAAAGGTGTATGGGCAAAATTAGGCACCTGACCACCAAGAGCTTCGAAAATTTCGATTTGAGCACCAGAGTTTGTAACATGGTCTTCACCACGAATGATGTGGGTAATCCTGGCGTCTATATCATCGACAACACTCGGCAGCGTGTAGAGATAAGACCCATCGCCGCGTATCAACACCGGATCAGACAACGAAGATGTATCTATACTCTGTTGACCACGCACAATATCATCCCAACTGGCTATTTTGCCCGAGAGCTTAAAGCGCCAATGGGGAGTACGGCCCTCAGCTTCTAATGTAGCTTTTTCTTCCGGGGTTAAGGCAAGACCGGTGCGGTCATAAATGGGTGGTTTACCTTGGGCACGAAGAATTTTACGTTGACGATCAAGTTCTTCGCTCGTTTCGTAACAAGCATAAAGAAGCCCGGATTTGCGCAAATGATTGGCAGCGTCATCATATATGCCGAAACGATCGGATTGGTTGAATGTCTGTCCCCAATTCATGCCTAACCAAGATAAATCGCGTTTGATACCGTCTTCATAAGCTTTGGTTGAGCGGTCTAAGTCCGTATCATCAATGCGCAGGATAAATTCCCCACCCTCTTTGGTAGCAAACAACCAATTGACCAAAGCAGTGCGGACATTTCCCACATGCAGCTTACCCGTTGGTGACGGGGCAAATCTTACCTTAATATTATTTGGTGTTGGTTTCATCATTATTTCCAAGTTATCATTATTGCCAAGCCATCATTATTAATCTGGCACCTTGTCCCGATATTTATTCGTAATCGGATAGCGCCGATCACGACCAAAATTTCGGCTGCCAATTTTTACACCCGGCGGGGCTTGCCTGCGTTTATATTCTGCAATGTGCAACAAATGTTGTATCCGGCGCACAGTTTCGGGCTTATGCCCTCTGGCCAAGATTTCTTCAACGGGTAATTCTTGCTCTATGAGTCCGTGTAAAATATCGTCTAATATTTCATATGCGGGCAAATTATCCTGGTCGGTTTGGTCAGGCCGCAATTCCGCAGACGGCGCTTTGGTGATAATTCGGTTCGGGATTGGTTGGCTCGGCCCAAGCAAACCTTCTGGATGATTGGCATTACGCCATTTCACAAGATCATATACTTCGGTCTTATAGACATCTTTTAATGGATTATAGCCGCCGCACATATCGCCGTAGAGCGTCGCATACCCCACAGCCATTTCGGATTTATTGCCTGTTGTTACCACCATAGGCCCAAATTTATTGGACAGCGCCATCAAGGTAACGGCGCGGATGCGAGATTGAATATTCTCCTCCGTTGTATCGGGCGTTGCGCCATCAAAATGCCCCGATAACATGTCCCCAAACGCCTCTACTGCAGGCGGAATGGCTATTATATCATATTTACACCCAAGTCTTTGCGCACAGGCTTTGGCGTCTTCAAGACTATCACTGGATGTATATTGCGACGGCATCATCACACACCATACGCGTTTTGGCCCCAAGGCATCAACGGCAATCGCGGCTGTCATGGCGCTATCTACACCACCGGACATCCCAAGAATTATCTGTTTGAAACCATTTTTATTGACATAATCACCAAGGCCCAGACACATAGCCCGCCAGTCGGCTTCTAATTGTCCCAGTTGCGGTAAATTTGTTGCGCTTTCGCAGTGCCATTCCCCATTTACTTTAGTCCATGTGGCCATTTCAAAAGCTTCTTCAAAGGACGGCAAAAATTGACGCACTTTATCATCTGCGCTCATACTAAAAGACGAACCGTCAAACACCAATTCATCTTGACCACCGATTTGGTTAACATAAACAAGTGGCAGTCCAGCCCGCTCTATACGTTCATGTACGACATTTAGGCGCTCATTACGCGCAGTGCGCCGATAGGGCGAACCATTTGGCGACAGTAACAGCTCCGCTCCTAAATCTGCCAGATGACGTGCGACACCTGTGTGCCAGATATCTTCGCAAATTGGCAAGCCAATCTTAACGCCACAAATTTCAACCGGCTTAGGCAAAGGCCCTGAGTTAAACACCCGAATTTCATCAAACACACCGTAATTAGGAAGATTGTGTTTAAACCGCCGGTCTGTGATTTTACCACCGCGCATTACAAGCACGGCAGAATACAATTTACCTCTATATAACCATGGTGTTGAAAAAATAACAGCAGGGCCATCTTTAGTGATTTTTGCAAATTTCACAGCCTCAGCTTTACAATCGGCGACGGCGGCTGGATTTAACACCAAATCTTCTGGTGGATATCCAATAACAATCAGCTCAGGCAGCACCAATATATCTGCACCTGCTTGTTTAGCGCGCGCATACGCATTGCGCGCCTTGGCCATATTTCCTGCTAAATCCCCAACCGTAGGGTTTAGCTGCGCCGAAGCAATTTTTATGACCTGTACCATATAGGCGTTGTATCAGGCTTATCGAAGCTTGCAATCTTTATTGGCTATAGCATAAAGGTTCTGGAAGGGAACTGGAAAAGCTCTGGGAGAAAAATATGAACACAGACACACCACTCATCACAAAATTGTCAGAATATAAGCCTTACGGCTTTGCAATCAAAAAGGTTGCGCTTGATTTCGACTTACATCCGAGCAAAACAACCGTGCATTCGAAATTACACATCACCAAAACTGGCGAATCAAAGAATTTATTTTTGGACGGTGAAGATATAAAGCTCCTTGGCGTGAAACTTGCTAGTAAAGATTTACCAAAGTCTAGGTTCAAAAAATCCAAAATTGGCTTGACTATCTATGATGTACCTGAAGAATTTATCCTAGAAATCACAACCCAGTGCACCCCTGATAAAAACACCTCCCTTATGGGGTTATATGTTTCTGGAGGGCGGTTTTGCACACAGTGCGAGGCACAAGGGTTCCGCCGTATCACTTATTTTCCCGATAGGCCTGATGTCCTATCAAAATATTCTGTGCGGATGGTTGCTGATAAAGCTACATACCCGACCCTATTAGCCAATGGCAACAAGGTCGATAGTGGTGATTTAGAAGATGGTCTTCATTTTGCAGTTTGGGAAGATCCTTTCCCTAAGCCAAGCTATTTATTTGCGCTCGTAGCAGGCGGGTTTGACCGTATTACAGATAATTTTATCACAGTGTCAGGACGTGATATCAAGCTTGATATTTTTGTCGATCCAGGTGATGCGGTGCGCGCACATTATGCCATGGACGCGCTTAAACGTTCAATGAAGTGGGACGAAGAAACCTTTGGCCGTGAATATGATCTAGACAGGTTCATGGTCGTCGCCGTACGGGATTTTAATTTTGGTGCCATGGAAAACAAAGGGCTTAACATTTTCAACTCAGCTCTATTACTCGCAGATGAAGCATCAGCAACCGACATGAACTTTGAACGCATTGAGAGCGTTGTCGCGCACGAGTATTTCCACAACTGGTCGGGCAATCGTATCACATGCCGGGACTGGTTTCAACTTTGCCTGAAAGAAGGATTTACGGTTTTCCGCGATCAAGAATTTTCCGCCAGCCAGCGCGGATCTGCTCACCAAAGAATAAAAGATGTTATTGCACTTCGAGGGCGTCAATTCCCAGAGGATGCCGGGCCACTTGCCCACCCCGTTCGCCCCGAAAGCTACATGAAGATTGATAATTTCTACACTGCAACTGTTTACGAAAAAGGGGCAGAACTCATCCGTATGTTAAAAACAATTGTTAGGTCAGATGAGTTTCGAAAGGGCAGCGATTTATATTTTGAAAGCCTTGACGGTACGGCTGCGACCGTTGAACAATTTCTTGATTGTTTCGAGCAAGTTAGCGGTAAAGACCTCTCACAATTTATGCGGTGGTACACGCAAGCCGGTACACCTGACGTAAAAATTGAAACCAAGTACAATGAAAATGACAGCACTTTTATAGTGACCCTAACGCAAAACACGCAACCAACACCGGGGCAAACCGACAAACAGCCGCTTATGATGCCCGCTAGGCTTGGGCTTTTGGACCAGCAGGGCAATAATTTTGCCGAGCGTCTTGTTGTACTTTCAGAAAAAACAACGAAGGTAAAATTCGTAAGCGTTCCAACAAAACCAACATTATCAGCATTTCGCAATTTTAGTGCCCCCGTCAATGTAAAAATAAATCATTCATTGGAAGAAACTTTACGCCTGATGAATTCTGATAAGGATCTCTTTAACCGTTGGGAAGCGGGGCAGGCATTGGCACGGGATATGTTAGCGCAACTGGCCTGCGCTATTGAAGCTGGGAAAAAGCCAAATAACATCTCTGCATTTCGTGGTTATGTGCGTGCTATTGGGAAAATAATTTGTGACGAAACCATAGATTTTGGATTTAAAGCCCTCGTACTTGGCTTGCCAAATGATAGCGCAATTTTACAAATTGCTTCTAACCAGTCAGGTTACGGCATTGACCCATTAGCCGTGCGACAAGCCAACAAGTTAATACGGAGAGCCATAGCGGAAAACCATAAAAAAACCCTAGAAATTTTATACCAAGAAATGTCAACCGAACACAGTTTTACACCGGACGCAAAGGGAGCTAGCCGCCGGTCACTCCGTAATACTTGCTTGTCCCTTTTGTCTGAAATACCTGGCCAACACGCATCAGTTTTAGCGCAAAATCAATTCAAAAACGCTACAAATATGACTGAAGAACTTGCTGCCCTTGTGGTATTAGTGAAATTAGGCGGGTTACGCGCCGAGACGGCGTTGGTGCAATTTTATGAAAAATGGAAACACAATCCACTCGTTATTGACAAATGGTTCTTCGTTGGCGCTTTGCAAGATATTTCTCAAATTCAAGCGTTAACAGAGCACGCCGCCTATCAAAATGCTAATCCAAACAGAGTTCGTTCTCTTATTGGTGGACTAGCAAGTGGTAATCCAGAGCAATTTCACCGCTTTGATGGGGCCGGCTATAAATTCTATGCCGACAACATTCTTATTATGGACAAGCGCAACCCACAAGTTGCAGCGCGATTACTTGGAGCTTTTGAAACTTGGCGCCTCTTGGATAAACGCCGCCATAATTTAATTAAGGCACAATTGGCGCGTATTCTAAATGCAAATCCTTCCGAAAACGTCGTCGAAATCGCTACGAAGACTTTAGGGAAATCTTTAAAGCTATAGCCTATATACCCTTATGACTGATTTACAGACAGCGCACGGTTTTCGTGAACATATATCAAAAGAGCGCCATACAATAATGCGCCAAGCCGTCGTGTGCGCCAAAGATTTTTCTGTAAAGCACCATGAATGGCTCGTGCGATTTGATAGTGAAGCAGGGTTAGAGCATATATTACGCCCAGCAGAAATTAGCGGCGCAATTACCGATTTAGACATTTCAATGCTCAAGCAAGCCGTATCCGCTCTTAACATTAATCCTGACAGACATGCTATTGCGGTAAATCTTTCTGGTGCATCCTTTTCAAACCCCGCTTTTGAGCGCAACATTTTGACTTCCCTGTCTTCATTAAAGGCACCGCCAGAAAAATTAATTTTTGAACTGACAGAAACCTGGGACTTAAAAGACTTAAAACCTGCGCTCCACCTATTAAATATACTCAGAGACCGTGGGCATAGCTTATGCCTAGATGATGTAGGTGCCGGCGCTGCCTCCATCCGTTATTTACGGGCGTTTCCAGCTGATTGGTTAAAAATAGACGGTGCGTTTGTAGCCGGTGCCGCTCGGGACAAAAGAGAAAGATCAATTCTAACAGCACTGCTGAGTTTGCGAAATAGTTTACATGTCCGCTTTATTGCAGAAGGCATCGAATCTGAGCCTTTACGTGATTTTGCCCTCGAAATGGGATTCGATGCACTACAAGGATTTGTATTTGGGCCACCAGAACCCGAAATTATGCAATAAAAGGGCTTTAATAACTGTATTTTGGTCGACTTTGTTAACAATACAGACCTAGTCTTACCATTATTTAGAGTAATGATTCGCAAATCTAACATTCGCGTAAAAGGATAGATGTGCAAAAAGGTCCAACGCCATATCACCCAACACCACCCGCTAGACCGCAAACGGGGCATGCCGTATTTCCTAATCGCAACTTAGCTAAAGCGCCCCCACAAAGAAATACAAATACGACACTCAATAAAAATACTATCCCGTTTAAATCTCACGTAAAATTCGCAAATAAGCCTGATTTCTTTTCATTTGACAAGCAAACAAATTTACGAATGCGTTTATTGGCTTTAGCCTTTTTGATTTTTTACGTTCTCATTGTTACCTCTAAACTTACTGTTGATTACCGCACGAATAGAGCGGCCGCACAATCAGAGCATCTTAGTTATTCCCAAGCCGTTGCAGATAATTACTCATCAGATATAAACAATGCTATTGTTTGGATAGATAACGGCCTAGCGGAGGGTAAAACGCCGAAGCAATCAGCCGACATTATCTCGCGCTCACCTGCTATCGCCGTCGCTGCAATATTTAACGCAAAAGGAGAAATTATCGCGAGTAGCCCGCAAGGTGCGCCTGTTATCCAAAACGTATCGGTTCAAAATTTGGATACCAAAACCATTAAACTTAGCTCATTTTTAAGCGATGATGGACAAATTGTCCCAATTATTATCAAAAAAACTGGCAATTATTTTGCCGCAGCCGCACTATCTGATGCAACATTAATAAATACCAACAGCCAAACATCCGCAAAGGTTGCTATTGTTGCCGGTTCTGGGCAAATGATTGACAGCAACAACACAGTGGGAACACTTGGTCCGCGCGAACTATTTAACCTGAGTCAAAAGAATTTTACACAACTCATTCAACCTGGAACTAAATCAACAAAATTTGTAAAAATCAATGGCATAGAACATATCCTTAGCGCAGTACCAATGCCAAATTCAAACTTATTTGTCTTTGAAGCTAAACCCTATGGCCGCGCCGCCATATTGCAAAACAATTTATTATTATTCTTGATATTGTTTATTGGTACCTGTGCACTTGTTGTGACTTTGCTGACGTCTTTAAAAAATCAATTGCGTGTTGTTCAAGGCATACAACTAAACACCGAAGTCTCCCAACAAAGATATCAAGCTGCTATTGAAGGTGACAGAGGGGGTGTTTGGGAAGTTGACCTCACCGGAAGCGCAGCCTTTGTCAGCGCTTCATTAGCAGGTTTGTTGGGGTTATTGCGCCAAGAGCAAACGATGCCCCTTTCAAAATTTTTGGGGCTCTTTCATCAAGATGACCGCGAAAGGTTTTTGGCCTTTGCTAGGCGCGCACATATGCAAGGCGAATTTGATTTCGATATTAGGGTCGCACACTTACCAATAGTCTTGCAATGCAGAGGTAGGTCTTCTACGCGCTCTGGAGAAGAAATGAAGCGTGTTATCGTTGGTGTTGCACTGGATATTACGGCACAAAGAGCAGCACAAATTCGTTTAAAAACGGCTGAAGCAAGGCTACATAGTGCATTGAGTTCTATGACGGATTCCTTTGTAGTTTGGGATTCCATGAATAGGTTGCTTGTATGGAATAATCGATTTGAAAGCTTTTTTGGTTTAGCTCAAGGAAGCCTGCATGTGGGAATGGATCATGCGAGTATTGATTTTCTTGCCAGCCCTGCAATCAAAGACAAGTTTTATTATGAAACATCAAAAGAGAGTTGGGTTGAATACAATCTGAACAATGGTCGTTGGATCCGTTACATTGAGACACCAACAGCAGAAGGTGGACATGTTAGTATAGGAACTGACATTACTGAACTCAGGCAAAGGGAAGTTGATCTCAAAGAAAATGAACTAACATTGAATAATACAGTGGATATTTTAAGAAAATCTCAAAGCAGTATTGTCGAATTAGCAGAACGATATGAAAGTGAAAAAATACGAGCAGAAGAAGCGTCACAATCCAAGAGTAATTTCCTTGCTAGTATGAGCCATGAACTGCGCACACCACTAAATGCGATCAATGGATTTTCAGATATAATGAATAAGGAAATGTTCGGCCCCTTAGGGGACCCGCGCTATAAAGAATACGTTAATGACATTTTGTTTTCCGGGCAACACCTCTTATCGCTAATCAATGATATATTGGATATGTCTAAAATCGAGGCTGGAAAAATGACCTTGAACACAGAAATCATGTTTATGCATGAAATGGTTGCCCAAGTTGTCAGGATGATTAGAGGGCGGGCGGACGACGCAAGCTTAACGCTTGATGTAGAAGTTGCCGAAGTTCACGAAATTGAAGCCGATCCAAGATCTGTCAAACAAGTACTTCTCAATTTACTCACCAATGCTGTAAAATTCACACCTGAGGGGGGAAAAGTTAGCGTCGAGTTGATTGCGAAAGTATCTGGAATTATTATTAAAGTTACGGATACTGGAATTGGTATTACACAGGAAAATATTGAAAAATTAGCCAAGCCTTTTGAACAAGTTGACGATAAAGCAAATAGGCAATCAGAAGGCACAGGCCTTGGCTTGGCTTTATCAAAATCTCTCGTGGAATTACATGGCGGTAAATTCAAAATTGAAAGCACAATTGGAAAAGGGACGACAGTAATTTTCTCCCTACCGAACAAACCCATCATACCCCAAAAAGAAACACAAGAACAAGAAGATGTTAGTCAAGAAATTTCAAAAATTACTGCTGATATTGAAAACATACTTGGCCAAAATAATGCCGCTCAACATAGTGAACCCGTTGCAAATCTTCAAGAGGCGCACCCACAACCTTTAGAATTACAGCCCGGCAAAACGTCTAGCCGCCCTGCTGCTTAACTTTTTCTTGCAGAATATTTTTGAAAATTGTTGATATTTCAGCACAGCTTTTGGTATATCTGTGCGCTAGGTTTTCAAAATTCTTCTCTTTACTAACACTGAACAATAATTTCTTTAGAGAATCCGGTGCTGTATCTGGATTAAAATTACCACTAAACGTAACAGCCAATGCTTGTAAAAGCTTGTGATATAACTTTGTCGCATTCAGTACTTTATTTGCCTGCGCATCCGCAATCCATTTTTCATCGCGAGCCAATACCAACATGTCAATAGTACTCTTTGGCACGAGTTTGGGTTTGTGTTTGAGCATCAAAAATTGTGCAATAAATTCTATATCGCGCAAGCCTCCTTCAGTGTTTTTTATATCCCAAGTTCCAAAACCTGGTTTTTCTATTCGAAGTCGTTGATGCATATCCAACACATCTTTAGAAAGGCAATCCCCATAATCTTTGGTGCGGAGTATCTTGGCAATATTACTTTCTATCTTTTCTGCAAATTTTGGATGGGTGGCCACAACGACACGCCCGCGCGACAGAGCCATAAACTCCCATGTCCAAGCATCAACATCGTAATATTTTTCAAATGCTGAAAGGGAGACTGCTAAAGGTCCTGCCCTTCCAGAAGGCCGTAAAGCCATATCAATCTCATACAAGGCGCCTTCCTCAGTCATACTGGAAAGCGCAGTGATAAGTCTGCGGGTCAATTTATTAAATTTATCGTGGCCGCTATCTTTCCCACGGTCATCATAAACAAGCATTATATCTAAATCTGATCTAAGAGAAAGCTCTCGCCCACCAAGCTTGCCGAGACCAATTACGGCAATGCTCCCCTCTATCTTACCGTAAACCCTCTCAACCTCTTTAACCGCGACTGGCAGCATAGCCGTAAGAGCAGCCACAGCAATATCGGATAATAAAGCGCCTGCGTTTTGAGGGGAATGCCCCCGCAAAACTGAAGCCGCAAACATGAATTGATCTTCGTGCACGGCCCGCCTAACAACATTCATCGCTGTTTCAAAATCTGCGCCTGCTGGGATGATGTCAGAGTAACAATTATTTGATATCTGCATTTTATTTTCGAAAAAACTTGGGTGTGTCAGTGCATCTATTAAATTTGGTCGTGCAGATAATTGTTGCGCTAAATCTGGTGCTATTGCCAACATCTCGATTAACGAATTTAAAGCGGCAGACCTTTTCAAAAATAGTGAAAATAAATTTACGCCAGCGTTTAATTTTGTAGCAAAATCTGCGAAATTAAAGAACGCAATATCGGGTGAGCCCGTTGCCCCACAAGCCTCTATTATTCTTGGTGCCAATCGCGTTAGAAGCTCTCTTGCTCGTTCAGTTCGTGTTGCCGGCATGCGCCCGCCAAGCCAATCAGACATGATTTGCCAAATCTCTGCGCCGCGAACAAAACCGTAATCTTTAAATGTTTTAAGTGTAATTTGCTCTGCTTCAACACCTGTAAAAATAAGGCTACCCTTTTTCGTAGATAAATCCTCCCCGCCTGCAAACAAATCACAATATATATCATGTACTTGTAAAAATGTTGCCTTTAGCGCGTGTTCGCATTCTTCTAAATTTTCATAGCCACAAAGTGATGCCAATTGCATCCGCTGCAAAGCTTCACGCGGCCAAGTATGGGATTGTTCATCTGCATACATCTGAATACGGTGCTCAGTATTTCTAAGAACAGCGTATTTTTCTTGCAGCGTTCTAGCATTTTTCTGGTTTACAAACCCTCCGTCAGCGAGTGCCTGCAAACCTTGAATTGTGCGCGGTGTGCGTAATTGTTTATTGCGCCCCCCCAAAATGAGCTGCTGAACTTGCACGAAAAACTCAATCTCGCGTATACCGCCAACCCCTAATTTTACATCATGGCCTATGGCAGAAATATCCTCTGGGCGTGCACCGGCTTGAATTTGTCGCTTAATAGAATGCACATCGTCAATGGCATGAAAATCCAAACTGCGCCGCCAAATGAATGGGGACAGAACGTCCCCAATAAACTCTGTAGCTGCCACCTTATCGCCGCCGACTGGCCGCGCTTTAATCATAGCAGCACGCTCCCAATTCTGCCCTAGGCTTTCATAATATCTTTCAGCTGTTCGCGTAGAAACGGCTACCGTTGTTGCCCGCGGATCAGGCCGCAGACGTAGATCCGTTCGAAATATATAGCCGTGCTGCGTAATATCATCAAAACTTCGCATCAATTTACGAACAAAGCGGATGAGGGTACGTTCCGCACGAGCTGGATTTGGCAAATCAATACGAGCAGGGTCATAAAAAACGATTAGGTCTATATCGCTTGAATAATTAAGCTCACGGGCACCGTATTTTCCCAAAGCCAAAACAAACAATCCAGGCACAGGGTTATCGGTTTCACCTGCTATATTCAAATCTTTCGCCACTGCATTCATAAGTCTTTGCATCGCTCTGTCGGCAAAATCACTTAAACATTGGCAAACCTGTACCCAATCCCATACTCCAGCCAAGTCACACAATGCCGAGAGCAAATGCACTTTTTGTTTGGCTTGGCGCAAACTTATATTGAGGGCATCAAGCAACCCGTCCTCAATTTGGGAAACTAGGGTGGTGTAAACATTTTCTGGTGCCGTTTCATGCAAAGCATCGATAACCTCAGGCCATTTACAAATGAGCATATCCAAATACGGGGCACCTGAACGGGCGCTCATAATTATGTTTTCTAAGCCTGTCACCGAAGAATTGTCGGTGTCATCTTCTTCATTATTAACAGGTAATAAATTTTCGATGCGTTGCTCGAATAATGCGAAATCGCTGCCATCAGTGTTCTTCACATTGATCATTTTTTCCGCTTAATTCGTGGGAAAATAATAGCTACGCGTAAACCAGGCATCGGATTTCCCTCACCTCCTGGTCCATCAGAAATCTCAAACTTTGCTTGATGAAGTTCTGCAACCGCATCAACAAGTGCAAGCCCCAAGCCACTGCCTGGTTCCGTTCTGCTTTTCTCTAACCTTACAAACCGTTCCTTCACACGGCTTCGTTCATTTGTCGGAATGCCCGGGCCTGTGTCGGTAATAGATATCTCCGAACGGCCCGAGCGAATTTTACGCAAGCGTACAGTAATTGCTCCACCACTTGGTGTGTATTTTATTGCATTCTCAACTAAATTTGAAACTGCTTGTGAAAGCAAACCTCGGTCTGCCCTAATATTATGCTTGCCGTCAATTTCCAACGCAAAATCCAACCCAGCATCTTCACAAGACGGCTCATATAATTCCGCCATATCTTCTAAAACCAGCCTTGGATCCAATGGTACCAACATTTCACGGCGCTCACCAGCTTCCAACCTTGCAATGCGCAAGACACCTTCAAAAGTGCGGAGTAAGTCACCCGCATCGTTAGAAGCTTCGTAAAGTGCCTGCTTTGCGATTTCATCAGTTACTTCGCTTCCAGCCGTCGCCAACCTTGTATGCAACCGTGTTAAAGGAGAGCGGAGATCATGAGCAATACTGTCACCCGCATAGCGCATCGCAACCATTAAAGTATCAATATGGTCAAGCATTGCATTGAGATGTTCTGCCAACACATCTAGCTCATCGCCGCTATCATTTCGCGGGACACGTTGCTTAAGGTCACCTGCACGTACATCTGTTGCTAATTTATTAAATGCAGCAATCCGTCTGGCAAATCTACTCGACATATATATGCCAGAGATCAACCCAAGTGATAAGGCAATAGCGACCGAAAACAGTAATGCTCTTGTGACATTTTCCCCTGCCTCCATTATGTTTTCAACATCTTTGGCTATGAACAATTTGGAGCCGGACGGTAGAAACTCTTTCAAACGGCCACGCGCTCTTCTTGTGCCTTGTTCCTCTCCATTTGCCGACGTAACGGCGTATTCAAATTCGCGGGTTTGCTCACTTTTCAACCCTGGTATTTTTCGCCAAAATGGGATTTTTTCTGGATCCGTAAAGAACCGCTTTGCCGGCAAGTTACCGCCGCCATTTGCGTTGCCTTTTTCATCGTAATACTCAAAAACATAGAAAGTATTATTATCCACATTACTCGCCCCTTTTGGCAAAGCCCGATCAAATATAACCTGGTTTAAAACTATGGGCCCAAGGGTTTCATAAATTTTTGTAAGCTCATCAATCTCCAACTCCATCGTATTGTCGACACGGTTTAAATCTGAGACAACTGTAGCAAAATATATATAGCCAAGGACTATCAATGATGACAGCACAAACAAAGCTGCTGCGACCATTGACAGGCGAAAAACTGTATTTTTTATGAGACGTTTTATTGGCGCGAACATAGAAACCCTTGTCGCCCAGGATTGTTAAACCTGCAAGCGATAACCTGCACCACGAACAGTATGCAACATCGGGGCATCAAATTCTTTGTCTATTTTCGCACGCAAGCGAGAAATATGAACATCAATTACATTTGTCTGGGGGTCAAAATGGTAATCCCAAACTTTTTCAAGTAACATTGTCCGTGTAACCACTTTCCCTGCATGTCGCATCAAACATTCCAACAATCTAAACTCCCGAGGTTGCAACAAAATATTTTGGCCTTCTCGTTTCACCGTACGTGCCAGTAAATCCATTTCCAAATCACCTGCTTTTAGTTGTGTTACGGCGGCGGTTGGGTCGGAACGTCTCCCCATAGCCTCTACCCGCGCCAAAAGTTCTGTAAAGGAATATGGTTTTGCAAGATAATCATCACCGCCGGCCCGTAGGCCTTCAACTTTTTGGTCAACCTCGCCGAGCGCGGATAAAATCAAAACAGGTGTTTTGTCGCCGTCTGAACGCAAATCTTGCAACAAAGACAATCCATCCCGTTTTGGCAACATCCGGTCTAAAACCAAAGCATCATAATCCGCAGCTTTGGCCATCTCTAGACCAAGCTCCCCATCGCCTGCCAAATCAACGACATGACCAGCTTCCATTAATCCTTTACGCACATATTCTGCTGCAATTTCGTCGTCTTCTACTACCAAAATACGCATATTTTTTCCTTCTGTTTTATTGTTTTAGTTAAGTGAAATTGAAGTATAATGTTCACTACCGTTTAGTGTTCGTACTTTTACTACCAATGTTCGTTGTCCAGATGCTTGCGCTTTGCGTACAATTTCACCAAAGAAACGAACACTTGCTACAGGCTTGTTATCAGCCTCCAAAATAACCATTCCGCTCTTAATGCCCTTTCGCGCAGCATTACTCCCAAGTGCAACAGCTTCCACATAAACGCCCACTTGGTCTACGCGCATGCCAATGCTTTCACGAAATGTTGCACCAAGGTCGACCAATGATAACCCAGTATTATACAATGAATTGGCCTTGGGAGCAGGCGGTGCCGTGACGGACGGATTTGCTACACCAGATGTATTGCCAGTGGCTATTTTCAATGTATCTTTATTTTCTGGGCGTGCACCTATTGTAACGCGTATACCACCTTCAATGACTTTGTCATTTCGTTCGATATGAAATACCGCAATTTCACCGGCACGTAATCTGCCAATAACCCTTGTGGCTTCTACTGCATTTTTTATTTTGGTATTGTTAATAGCAAAAATAATATCATCGACTTTTAATCCAGATTTATCGGCAGGACTATTGGCCCCGACGGAGTTAATTGTCGCGCCGCCTTTAAAGACAATATCGTTTTGGGTATATTCAGCCTCACGCAAGGACGCACCCAAAAACCCACGTTTGACTTTCCCAAATTGAATTAAATCAGCGACGATTTCTTCAGCCAGTGTATGCGGTACTGCAAATGCTATGCCCACGCTTGCGCCTGTCGGTGAAAAAATAGCCGAATTTACGCCAATCACTTCGCCCTTAAAATTAAACAAAGGGCCGCCTGAATTACCCCTGTTTACTGTTGCATCGGTCTGCATGTAATCAACATAAGAACCAGAATCGACGCGCTTGCGTAAAGTCGCAGAAATAATGCCGACACTAGATGACTGGCCAATGCCAAATGGATTGCCAATGGCCAATACCCAATCACCAATACGGACATCAGGGCCATGATAAAAACCAACATAATCGAATGATTGTTGGGATTGTATTTGAATAACGGCAATATCGGTCTCGTGATCTGTACCAATAATTTTGGCCGGAAATTCTTTGCCATCTGCAAACCCTACTGTAATTTTATCACCGCCTTCGATTACATGAAAGTTGGTAACTATTTTACCGTCCGAGGTTACAATAAACCCAGAACCTTGTCCTTCTGTTGCATCTTCACCAGGACGATTTGCGGCATAACCACCAGTCACAACTTTTATATTCACGACTGCTGGCGACACATGTTCGATCAAATCTGCTAAGGATTTTGGCAAACCTTCTGCATCTAGCATGCCTAACGGTTTGGCGTTTACATGCGCAGGATAAGCACATGTAAATACCAACATTGCCAACGCACAAAAAACGGAATTATAAGATTTATAAAATATAGACAACACGCTAGTAACCTTTCTCCTGCTAAAGTGCATGACTGCACTTAACTACAACCTTTCTGTAACATGACAAAACAGTCATATTTGGCTATAGGCACAATTATTGTCGCCCAACTGCAAATATATGCTTAACGAAAAGTAAGGAATTTGGTGCGTTTTACAGCCCGCTAATTTTTATTAAAAACCAACAAAGAGTTATCACGCGGCATATTAAAGAGCTGATCGAGCTCAAAACCATTTTCTAAGAGCAATTTTTCCACCAAATCGATTTCTCTTACGCCCCAACTCGAATTTCTCCGCTGTAGATCTTCAGAAAACTCTAAGTTTGATTTTGCACTTTTTTTGCCAAATAAAAATGGCCCATATAGAAAAAATTTATTTTTACTCACCAGCAGTGCGCCAGCGCCTTTTGCTAACCCTACGGCAGCTTCCCAAGGTGCAATATGGATCATATTTGCGCAATAAATATTAGTGATGTTTTTAATTCCCTGCCTATTAATTTTCTGCCTTTTAATTCCCTGCCTTTTAATTCCCTGCCATTTAATTTTCTGCCACCAAAGGTCTTGGGTTACGTCTATGCGAAACGGGTGCCTTAATTGCTCTTGGTTGTCGCAGAAAAAAGCTTTCTGGCTGTCCTGTGTAGCTTCATTAAAATCCGTATATTGCCAAACAATGTCTTGCCTAAGCCTTGAAAAATGAGCCCCATGCTGCCCTGTTCCCGAAGCTATTTCCAACACCTGAGCGCTTTGCGGCAACAATGCTGTTAGCTTCTCACCTATTGGGGTTTTATTTCGCTCTGCCGATGGCGCAATTCGTTTTTGGTACACTTTTGTCATTTATTCGCGAACCATTGGGATAATTAAAGTCGTGCGCAAACCGCCTAATGGCGACTTGGTCAATGCCAATGACCCTTTATAAGCCGTTGCCAAGTCATTGACGATGGACAAACCAAAACCAGTTCCAGGCGTAGTTTCGTCAAGGCGCGTTCCCCGTTTTAGAACATTTTCATATTGATTTTGCGCCATCCCAATGCCGTCATCATCAATAATTATTCTGATGTTTGCTACATTATCTGGCTCTGCTTTAACCAATATATGAATTTCCGCATTGGTCCATTTACAGGCATTATCCAGTAAATTTCCAACCATTTCTTCGAGATCTCGTTTTTCCCCTCTAAAATGTAGATCACTTTCTAGATCCACCTGAAAGTCCAAATCTTTATCTCTATATATCCGCCCGAGTGTACGAACGAGTGAATTGACGGTTTGTGTAACAGAGGTTTTTTCACCAATGGTTTGACCTCGTGTTGCTGCCCTGGCACGACGTAAATGATGATTAACCTGTTTATTCATTGTCCCAGTTTGTTGTTTTACAATCTTAGCAAGTTTGGATTTTTTATTCTCAGCTTCATTTATCAAGACTGCCAACGGTGTTTTTAGCGCATGGGCCAAATTGGCAACATGCGTACGTGCATATTCAACCACGTCCCGATTATGACCAATCAGTGAGTTCAGTTCATCTGCGAGTGGTTTGATCTCTTTTGGGTATTTTCCTTTTACTGAGCTTGCGCGCCCCTCTCGTACATCTGCTACACTGTCACGTAACTCAAAAAGCGGCCTAAGTCCGGTTCTCACTTGCATATATATTGCCAATGTAAGTCCCATAGCCAAAACGCTCAGCAATCCTAACGCAATCATAGAAAATCGTTGAACGGCTTGTGCGGCAGGGCGGCGGTCAGCAGCGGCAGTAATAACCAAGTTTTGCTCTTTAAAAATAACTGACTGTGCCGCCAGGCTGAGAGGCTCATTATCCGGCCCAACAGAAAAAGCGCGAATGACCTCACCTTGATTTGCACGAATTTCGTCTGCTTTGTTTTGCGACAACTGCAAAGTGGTGTCAGATAATGACAAAGAGCTCAATATTGGCTTTAAGACACCGTCTTCTTGTAATTTCCCGACCATCCAGTAGCGTCCAGACAAGGCCAATTGATAGCGTGCATCAATAGGTTGATGTGCCAAAATAATATTGACTTCTCCGTCCACGTTTTGAGGGTCATCCTGAACATTGGCCACGAGCGCCTGAATTGTACTTACAAGTGGGTCATTGAAATTTTTATACGTCGACGCCCGGTAAAACCAAATGAGCGAAAACGCCGTGAACAATAAGGCAGGCACGACCCATAAAGCAGCACTACGTACCAACCGCCAAACCAGTGAGCGTCCCTGTTCGGTATCAACTTGTTCAGTTTGTTTGGCGTCAACCTGCAAAATTGTGCCTATTTCTCGTTTTCATCCGCACCTGGATCAACCAAACGGTAGCCTAAACCACGCACGGTTTCGATGCGTTTTACGCCTATTTTACGCCGCAGACGGCCTATGAAGACTTCAATAGTGTTGGAATCTCTATCAAAGTCCTGGTCATAAATATGCTCAACAAGTTCGGTACGTGATATTACCTTGCCGACATGCATTGCCATGTAAGAAAGCAAACGAAACTCGTGGGATGTCAGTTTTATCGGTGTACCGTCTACAAAAGCCCGGCCTGCACGATTATCGACCATCAGCCCACCTATATCTATTGTATCGGTGGTGTGTCCCGCAGCACGCCTTACCAGTGCGCGAAGCCGCGCTAGCAATTCTTCGGTATGGAATGGTTTCGTCAGATAATCATCTGCACCTGCGTCAAACCCGGCAACTTTCTCGCTCCATTGATCACGAGCCGTTAAAATCAGTACTGGGAAATCTTTACCATCAGCCCGCCATTTTTGCAAAATGCTAATGCCGTCGATAACTGGCAATCCCAAATCAAGAACAACAGCATCATATGGCTCTGTATCGCCCAAGAAATGACCCTCTTCGCCGTCCGTTGCCATGTCAATAGCGTAACCTGCATCACCTAGGGCTACTGAAAGTTGGCGACATAGTTCTGGGTCATCTTCGACAATTAATACACGCATGGGAATCTCCTCTAATCCTAAGTGTCCACAGACCCTAGTGCTAGTTTTTCACCTGTCCAGTGTAGGCGTCAACATAAACATCTACAAGTTTACTATTTTGTAGCTGTAAACGCACACGATATGTTGACTGATTTACCAGTTGCACATCAATAAATTTAGCACCGCGGTAACGGCTCATAGCAGCCGCTTTGGCACGACTGCGGGATATCTTTCGTTTCGATTGATTTTGGACATAATTTTGCCGCAAAACTGGCTTTTGTGCCAACCAATTTGACTGACTTTGCAACAGCCATGTTTTATTTGATGTGTTTTGGGCAGCACGGGCTGATGTAGCTCCAACCGGTAATGCAACAGCAATCACCAGCAACCCAAAAATCATATGTCTAAATCGTTTCATCATTACGTCTTTATAAGCGTTTATCTGTGAATGCAATCTGAATGCCATATTCAGGTAAACAGATTATATATTCATCTTTTTACGGGGATTGGCTTGATTTTCCCATGCGCCAACACATTTTTCCAAGTCTCGACCTAAATCACCGCCTAAGTCTTCAGGCAGAATTATCAGTAAACGAACCAGTAAATCCCCACCTTTAACACCTTTTCCTTTAAGCCTCAGGGTTTTTCCCGAACTTGAGCCGGGCTTTATGGATAGATTTATATGACCATTTGGGGTCGGGACAGTGACTTTCCCGCCCAAAACAGCTTCTTTTAGTGTTATGGGTAAATCAAGCCGTAAATTTTTACCGTCGCGGCGTAAATATTTATGGGGCTTCACAGAAATAGTAACTTTTGCATCTCCGGCAGGACCACCATTTACACCTGGACTACCTTTACCGCGCAACCGCAACGTTACACCATCATCCGTACCGATAGGTATACTAATCTTTAGTTGCTCACCACTGCCCATACGCACTTGTTTTGTCGCACCGGCTACGGCCTCTGGTAAAGTAATCGTAAGAGCATAGCGAATATCTGCCCCTTTTTGCGGCCGAGGACGTGGCCTTCCAAATGGAGAACCACCACCCATACCGCCCATACCGCCCATACCGCCCATGCCACCAGGCTGTGCGCCGCGTGCACCCCCCATCTGCATGCCAAACAAGGATGCAAATAAATCACTCATATCCCCAGACATTTGTGTGCCGGAAGCCGTTCGGTAAGCGCCTCCGCCCATGCCACCGCCAAATGGGTTTTGCTGCTGTCCTGATGCATCAATGCCGCCGCTATCATATTGCGCACGTAATTCTTTGTCGGAAAGCAGGGTGTAAGCCGCAGAAATTTCCTTAAACCGCTCAGCCGCCTTGGCATCACCCTTATTTTTATCAGGGTGCCATTTCTTAGCCAAAGCACGATAGGCTTTTTTGATATCTTTATCACTTGTGCTCTTACTGACACCCAGCAATTTATAAGGGTCTTTTGCCACAGAATTCTCCTCCACCCCTAATGTAAGAAGAACGGGCTAAACCGCAAGTATTATAGGTTAATTATCGATAATATACGCACACCACGCACCGCGTCCATAATTTTGGGAGATTTGGGAAATTTCTATAGTTATCTCTCCAAGTGGGCTTCCGTAAACGGCTTCCAACTCTGTGACTGAGATTTGCATTGATGCCGTATCAACTTCATTGGTTAAAACTACCAACCCACCATCCATGAAATCAACTGCGTATCGCTCAGCCTCTTCGCCTAATGGTACGTCTAGTGAGGCCCAATCATCCCCACCAACCCTTGTTCGGCGAATCCAATTTATATCTATGGTGTCACCAGTGCGCATTGCTTTGATATGAACGGGAGCAAGAGGGCGTAAATGATTTGCTTGGTAATTTAAAGTGAAGCTTTCCGAGTTTTCGCGGCCTGTTGAATTGAGTGCGAATTCTAAGTCTGTACCGCGCAAATCTGCACTCACAGATATGCCTCGCCAGCCCTGCTCGAGATATACGACCCGCGCGCCTGACAGAACAGTGTCTGCAAGAACATGGTCAGTACCGTATTGGCCGCGCAAAAGACGGCTAATGCGGTAAGTGTCCACACCGACTAACTCGACGTCAGCAGCTTGCAAGATTTCCCAACCTCGTGTGGTTTCGACAGCCAGCAGATTCCCGCCCGACAACACATCTGTATCAGACAATGAGACCAAGGCTACACCGGGCAATAAAATATCAACAAAGTTAGCTTCATCAAATCGTCCAACAGGGCCAACTTTCAAATCCCCTAGCAAAGCACCAATATGTACAGGAGCAACCAAGTCTACATTGGCACCACTAGGTTCCATAATCTGCGAATTTACAAATGGGTTGACTATAACGCCGACCAAAGGCCCTATGCGGGCGCCCGTACCCATAAAGTCAGCAATATCGAGCGCATACCCTTCAGGAGCAGACACCCAATCGGGCGTTACGCCCACACCCGGCGCAATTCCGCTAGTTATGCTAACGGCACCTGCACCAATAAGCTGCGCTTGCGCTTGCCGACCACCCAGACCGTCAAGATTAGTAATTTTCCAAACGCCCACAACACCTTCAATATCGACAACATCACCAACCTCTAAGCCAGATAACAGTGGCGGTACCACAAACTCAATGGTTTCATTTTCGCCGAGCATTTGCTCAAGTAAACTATTCGCGATGACTTTAGCCTGCCCCGTATCAAGAATTATGGGTGCAGATATATCAATGGTCTTTTCTGTTTCAGCAAATAAATCTCGGGCCAACACCATACCGCTTTGATAATCTTTTTCCTGATCAATAAAGTTGATACGTAAATCTTTTGGTCTTGCTTCAAAATCTAGGCGTGTGGTGGTCAAAGTGTTTCGTTCTGGCCCATACACCAATTCAGATACCTTTAGAGATAATGTAGTTTGTGTGCCTCTTGATGCAAAACTTAATCCATTCGCGCGCTCCACCAAATCAAATCCGTAAAGACGTGACAACGGCGTCAATGCAGCACGCGCACTCATAGGACGATCGAGCACATACCCGCTGACCATACCCAGAACCTTTGAGACATCCGGCGTACCCACGCCGCTCGAAATACTTATCTCACTGACAATATCGGCAAGACTGACTAAGCCTGTACGTCCGCTAATCCAATGACCAGTATGCCAATTGTCACCGTCTGACCACACGTCCAAACGTGCTGGAAAATCGGGAAATGGTCTGGCGTCCCAACTCCAAATATGAGCACGGGATAAATCAACCATTGGCCCACTGTATACGGTCGAAATCGGATTTTTATTATTAGCCACCTGCCAATAGCCAAGGAAAGTTTCTATATAACGGCGTTGTATGAGATCATCACGAGTAGCGGTAGAAAAATAAGGTGCATAACTTTCTGATGATTTTGGATCCCAAAATACATTGGGCTGATTTGCACCTTTGTCGATTGCAGGACACCCAATTTCAGTAAACCAAATTGGTTTGGATTGTGCAAGCCAGGCCGTCGCGCTTGCCTGCTCAATGCCGCCAATACGGTTATAATGCGGATTTGCCCACCACCCCTTGACATCTTTGTAACGAAAAACCCAAGGTTTATTCTGGGCACCGTCAGTGATAGGGGTTCTGGTTTGATTATCGCGGTCCGCTTGATTTGCATAATACCAATCATAGCCTTCACCGCCTTCCATATTGGCATTAAGATAATCTAGATCATATATCCGTTGGTAATTCTGTCCGTCCAAATGACCCGAGGTATCGCGCCAATCAGAAAGCGGAAAATACGCATCTATCCCCACGGCATCAATACTGGTATCCGCCCACAATGGATCAAGATGGAAAAACACATCACCAGAGCCGTCCTGTGGATGATACCCAAAATATTCAGACCAATCAGCCGCATATGTTAATTTGGTATTTACCCCTAAAATAAAACGGATATCTGTGGCCAAAGTTTTTAAAGCATCCACGGCTGGAAAACCATTTCCTAAGCCGCGCACTGTCGTCATGCCGCGCATCTCAGATCCAATGATAAACGCATCAACGCCGCCTGCGACTTGCATCAAATGTGCGTAGTGCAAAACCATGCGGCGATAAGATTTTTCGCCAGGTCCAGTATAAGACACGCCAGCAACACCTTGCGTAAAATCATTTCCACTTGCTGTGCCAAAAAACGTTTGCACTTGATTAGCCGCCGTAGCCGTTTTGTCCGCACTTCCTGCGACGCCTGCTGCGGGATCGCAAGTAATACGGCCACGCCACGGAAAAACAGCTTGCCCAGTCCCACCATATGGGTTTGGTAGTGTGTTCCCATTGGCTATATCCATCAATATAAACGGATATAAGGTAACGGAGAAACCACGTGATTTTAACGCTTGCACGGCTTCTATCACCGACGCATCACTCGGTGTGCCGCCGTACACAGGACGATTATCAAGCTTTGAAATCAAATAGGCATCAGCACGACTTTCGTCGCCGACTTGCCAATTCCCCGGTTTGTCAATCCTATCACGGCTTTCTATGCCCGGCCTGAGTTGACAATTTCCAAGCCGCAAATCATCACCAAACCAACTTACCACCAATGTCACATGGGTGCAATTTGGCAATTGGGCTTGTAGCTGATCCAGCGCAGCATCCATATCAGATTTACCAGTTAGGTTGTTCATGTTTACGGCGCGGCTTGTGCCAGGCCCAAGGCGCTCTTCAGTGATTGTACTGCCGTAGGCAAATTCTCCGGAGCCAGGAATCAAATCAACGCCGCGAACCAAGTCTTCTAACTGGGGCGCATTATTCGTCTGCTTGGGTGCGCGGATTATTTCAAAATTAAGTTGCGGTAACCGCGCCCCAAAATCGTCCAAGGGCATGCCTTCAAACACCATATAAGCGGTGCCGCGAAAAGCGGGTACATTGACGTCTTCGATTTCTGCTATCAACGGATCGGGCAACTGGGTGTCGTTACCCTTATAAAGGCGTGTGTTTAAATCTTTAGTTTTAAGAGGTGCTCCATTGGCCCAAATTTGCCCAACATCAAGGATTTCTCCTTCGCACAGCCCTACGGCAAAACTGAGCGTATAACTAAAGGTACGTGTACTTGGCCCACCCTTGCCACCACGCTTTTCTTCGCTTGCATGTTCCTTAACACGAGCGGCCCAAATGACCTGGCCTGCAATTCGGGCACGGCCAAACACGCGGGCCATAGGGGCACCGTCTTGGGAGGATTGTATATGTAGAGATTGCAGGCGCGGCCCCTCAAACACTCTATTGTCAAAAGCATTTGTGATGGTTTGGCTCGCATAAGCAACACCTATGCGACCTGCAGTTTGTAACAATTGGCTACCAAAAGATTTACCAGCAGTTAGAAGTAAATTGGACATATTAGCTCTCTACATTTGGAAATGAATAAGCATAGGCGCGGCGGCGCACCCAATAAGGTGCTAAAAATGACCGCGTTACCGCGCGCCCCCAATACGCGTGAATAATCAAATCAGGTTCAATCAAAACGGCCATATGCTTTGCAGGCACACCGGCTTGCATGCGAAACAACAACACATCCCCAGGACGAGCATTCTTGACTGCAATAGGGTCAAGGTAATGTTCTGAAGCATCACGGAGCGTTTCCTCTTTGCCAACTTCAGCCCAATCAGGTGTGTAGGGCGGTATTTGAACAGGCTCGCAGCCATATAATTTACGCCAAATACCACGGACCAAGCCGAGGCAATCACAGCCTGCATTTTTCTTAGAGCATTGATGTTGGTACGGTGTTCCAATCCAACTCATCGCCTCGTCTATAATGGTTTGACGCAATATCTTTTTTTGCACAATCAATAACGACCCATCAATAGCGGGAAGTGCCGTCCTTTTTATCGCCTTCACGTGGGGCCACATAGGCAGCATCTTCGCCGATCATATAAGGAAAACCGCGAAAATTTAGGGTATTACTAAATTGAGATTGGCAGGCTTCAAAGGTGCGTGGACATACGGTTCCCGCAGGAAAATTTTCCACGTCCACCCCGCAGCGTATATCACCAAAACTGGCATCACATCCACGTGCAAATACCCGACCTGTAGATCGTTCCAATGCAGCCGTTTTGCCGACCACCTCGGCTTCGAATTGTCCGTCTTTAATTTTGATTTCGCCTAGTTTCCCAGCCCAAATCAACCCAAACTCATTTGGCTGCATCCAGTTTACACGACTGATTTCTACGTTAGCATTATCATATTTTCCTGCTCGGATATCTGTCTTTGTTATCACATCGGAAACGAGCAAACCATGCACCGCAGAATTATCAAGAGCAAAGCCAAGGCGGTTGTCTATATCGGCTGGACTAAAACCTGATGCCGCCTGATAGGTAATGCTATCGATTACAATGTTTTGATCATGATCCGTAAAACCAAAAACCGTTCCGTCTGTGCAAGTAATCAGCCAGACCCAGCATAGTGTCGTGGTCTCGCCGGATATATGGGCTATAAATTCAGGAGAAAAATCACGCATTTGTAAGCACTTCAATCAACGGCACATGCACGCCACCTCCTGCCCCGAAACCCTCTAGGGATGCAGAGAGTTGGTCAGTCTCAAAACGTACGACGACGTCAAATTCAAATTGAGCAGAGATAACCGTTTCGTTTGCAGGCGGTGTAGCGAACACAACTTTTCCTGTCATATAGTCCGCCGTAAACGCAGTGGTTTGTGCGGCTCCCAATTTAATCATGAGCGTACCGGTTTTTGGTTTATTTATGGCTCGCTTCCACGACCCTGCCGTATCGAAATAGGTTTTAGAGAGCTGGAATTCAGTGGCGACACCGTCACCAATCCCAATTTCATTATCGGCTATATAATCCATAGGATCACGAAACCGAAAAGAGTGTAACTGCCCTCGCCTAGCCTCAAAAAAAACTATCAATTTGTGAATATCATCCAAGCTTTTTACACCAACACCTGCGTCATAACGGCGCCTAGAATTGGCTTGCGCGGCGTTTCGTTGCTCGTGACCGTTTGTAAGCGTTATGATTTCCGTTTGGCGTACCGGCCCACCGCTCGCACCAAAAGCAAGCGGTAACGGAAAGCTGACATCGTGAAATGACGGCATAGGTTTGTCCTTAAATGAATAGCTAAAAAGTATGAATAGCTAAATGAATTTTTGACCCTGTGAAACAGCGCGGGCTAAAGAAGCCGATATTTGCCCTTGGGATTTTTGCAGGGATTTTTGCAAGCTCGTTGCGTCGCTTATGCCCGTGATATTCATCACGACATTGAGTGGGTTTTGGGCCTGAGCCGCACCGCTTGATTTTACACCACCAGCAAGTGCCGTTTGCAAGGGATCTAGTATCAGCTCTTGAATTGCCAAGGTTGCCAAATCCCGGGAGATTGCAGCCGTCATATCACGAAACGAAAATTCACCATTTCGCGCTGCACGCTCTAGTGCTTGTGCAATGCGCTCGCCTGCTTGCTCAAAGCTTTGCGCCGCAAAATCCGCAGCATCTTTGGCAGGACCTTCAGCAAAGTCATTGAGTGCTTGTTCGGCTTTTTGCGTATCAATCATTTGTGTCTCTTTTTATGCTCGTGTCAGGGTAAGTTCCCATTAATTTCGAGAATTCCGTGCGGCCTAAACCTTGTTCAGTCTGATTGGATAGCAAGGACAACCAATCACGCACGGACATTGCCCAGAACTCTATGGGGGATAGGCCAAATCCACGCACAGCCGTTTTTAACCAGAGGTCAAAAGGCCATACAACCTGGTCTTTGCTCATGAAAAAGTCTCTTCAAACAAAGTCGCGATGGCCGGCATATAGTCCATTGGCTTTGCGCATTTTACAATATGTGGTACGCGTACTTCACCAGTATGATCAGGTGCACGCAGCAAACATTCAAGCAATGTCATAGCTTCTTGATTGTTACGGTTTTTTGCACCAAAACTTCTGATTTTTTCAGCCAAGGCAATCGGTCCTTTAACACCAAGCCTTGCTTCGATTTCTGCAAGGCTACCGAGTGTCAACCGAAGCCGGTATGTGCGCCCTTCAATTTTCAAAGGAACATCACCCTTTTGAAAGCCGTTTTGTGCACACTTTGGCATTATATTGCTGCAAAAATAGGTTTGCCAGCACTGACCAATTGCAATTCATAGCTGGCCTCACCTTTATAACTACCTGCATACATCAATGTCGTAATGATAAAATTACCAGTAATAGAACCAAAATCTGGAATTATGATTTCGTAAGTTTTGGCACTTTGTTCGAAAAAACTTGTGCGGACCAATGCATCAGATGCACCGTCTTTAAATATACCATTCCCACCAATTTCTACGGATTTCACTCCGGCACCAGGCAGCAGCTCACGCCAGGCTTCGTCGCTTTCACTATGGGTAATATCGATTGACTTTGCATTGAATTTCAAAGTTTTAGTACGCAGCCCTGCGACCGTTACGAATATGCCTAGGTCATCTTTGATTTTAACGAGCATATCCCGCCCGCGTTGTGCAGCCATTTTGGCCTCCTTTTATTTTATGGTTGTGTCGTGGCGTTGAGCCTAATAATTCCGTGCATTGTATGACCATCAGGCGCCCTAAATTGATCGGTAAAAATCACATTGGTACTGACCAAATGACCTGCGCTTAACTGCCAATTTCCATTTTCAATAGCACCGGTAACAGCTTGCAACATGTTCATGATTTCAGCACGACCACAGTAGCGTGACCATAAATGTAAAGTCATATTATGGGCTGTCATCGGTGTATCATCACCGCCAATATCCGCGCTTCGCAGAGGGCCATATGTCAAGTATGGAAAAATTGGATCCTCAGGAACATGATCATAAAGGCGTGGATTTTGTCCGAATACACTTTGTACAGCAATATTGTTACTGAGCACCGAATGTATGGCTTTTGCCAACGCCTGTGCTTGATTATTATCGTTCACTGTTCTTCCTCCTCGCAGATGAGATGCAAGCGTTCACGGCGCAAATCTGGGTCAGATGCAGTCAAGACACGTAAAGTGTGTTCCTCCCACAACAACCGTGCCCGTTTTGGAAAATCCCGTTGCCAGCGCAGTGTGACCAAATATGTTTTGGTAATGGCAACGCGACCATTTTCACTACGCTCTTGTGTGGTCTTTGGCTTTATGTGTGCCCATGCCTGAGCGAATAAAACCCAGCTTGTTTGTACACCACCAATGTCGTCTGGCGTTGTTTGCGGTACATAAATACCGATACGAGTTCGTAAATTGCCGATCATATCCGCACCGAACGATAAGGCGCCAAAAGCGCATCCACCATAATTGGCATTGCTGGACTGGGAGACATTTCCCGGTATTCATAGGAATGTGCCAACAACAGTAAAATTGCTTGGCGAATAGGAAGCGGGACATCTTCGGGTGTAACACCGTAGCCAGCTGTAAATTCAACCTCCAATGTCATGAACTCAGCTATGTAATCTGTCCAGTTTTTCCCAGACTTCAAACTGAGTTGAGCCGGATCACCTCGCAAGGTGACTGAAAAATCAGTGTTAGGGATATCAACCGCTTGGTCATTCTCCGCAATCAAAGTTAATCGTGTTACGCTTAATAAAGGGGGGCGAGGAAGCACAATGCACCTAGATATGGTAACAGGACATCGGTAAATAAAATTACGACTAATCAAAGTCCGCCCAATCATGTTTTCCACCTTGTGACGAGCAGTTTTTATTAAAGTTTCAATGAGCGTATCTTCCTCTGTGCCGTCAACACGCAAAAATGTCTTAGCATAGGCAAGGTCAATCGGCTCCACCACAGGAGTGGACAAATCTATTAGGGACATAAATTTCTCGATAAAAATGAATGATGTTGATAAATAAAAGAAGTGGCTGCCCTTGCCCCGTTGCCGGAGAATAGAAAGCAAGGACAGCCGTTCGTGCGAGGGGGACTAGCTCACAGCGAATTTCAGAAGCTTGATAGCATTGAAATCTTGAATTCCGCCGCCGACACGCTTGGTCGTGTAGAACAAGACATATGGTTTAGCGGAATAAGGATCACGTAATACCCGAACGCCTTGACGGTCAACAATCAGATAGCCACGGCGAAAATCACCAAAAGCAACCGAGTAACTAGAGGCGGCAATATCCGGCATGTCTTCGACTTCAACCACGCGATAGCCGAGCAATGAAGAAGGCTGTCCAGCAGTCTGTGCAGGTTGCCAAATATAATTTCCGTCAGCATCTTTGAACTTACGTAGAGCACCAATCGTACGGCGGTTCATCATAAAACTTGCATCTGAACGGTAACGCGGTTTGGGCGCATAGATCAAATCAATCAATGCATCAATCGGCGCAGTTGTGGCAAATGCGCCAGCAGTACCCGTGGCCACATAGCCGACATTACCCCATGTATGGGATGCATCCGCAACATTGGTATAGTTCAAAATACCGTTCGGTTTATTGACGCCATTACCATTGGTAAATGCAGCAGTTTCTTGGGCGGAAAATACATCCCGGACTTCATCTGCCAACCATTGGTCTACATCAGCTACACCGTCGTCGAGCAATACTTGCGTCGCAGCAGGCATGGCATAAAGCTCACCGGCTGGAAAATCCAACAGATCCATTTGCGGTACAGTTGTTTCGGGACGGGCATCTATTTCGCCAGCCCAACCTGACGAAGCACCACCGATACTTACAGGTTTTTTATAAACACCAGCTCCAATACGGCGAACACTGGAGATTGAACGAAACGGTGAAGTCTCAGACAAAGCACGGTCAATGCGGCTCTCGGTTTCAGCCGGAGCGACATAACCGCCTTCTGCGTCAATGCCTGCGTTTAAACCTTTACTTTCTAAGGTCATGAGCGCACTGCCATCACCGGTACGAATATAAGATGACCAAGCCGATTTGGCTTCACCACTTTTTGTTGTTGAACCAAGATGAGGTTGCGCGTTCTTAATGGACAGACGTTCGATACGATTTGTTTGTTGGTCTAGGGCATTGTTTAAACGTTCGACTTTCTCGTTCAATAATACATCAGCCGTTTGCTTGGATTCTATTTCAGCCAATCGTTGATCATTTGCATCTTTAAAAGCCGCAAATGTTGCAGAAAAATCGGCTTGAGCCGTTCTAAGCTCAGCTGATTTCACCATTTTGGTTTCTTTTTTAGGGGGGGTTTTGGAATTTCTCACATTATACTCCTGCGTGAGGTTAAATGTTCCTGATCAATCTGACCAAATGGGAACAGATCGTCGATTTGGGTAATTCGCGCAGAGCGCAACATTGGGAAGGCGACGATAGAAACCTCCCAAAGATCAAGTTCAATTAATTCGCGGCCACACCTGGTCGTTCTACTTTTTGTAGCCCGATAACCAATTGACAAACCACTGAGCGCACCACTACGTACCAATCGTGCAATATGATCTGAACGTGGGTCTCCTAAGAAAAAATCCCCAGAGACAAATAGCCCCGTAGCATCTTCAAAAATCCTGTGCCAAACGCCGATTGGTTCCTTGGTTTCGTGTGCAAACAACATAGGAATTTGCCCGGTTTTCAGGGACAGTAAGCTGGCAGAAAAAGCACCTCTGCGCACTATATCGCCGCCTAAGTCTTTTTTGCCAAAGAGACTGGCATAGCCGGATATGCGCATACGGTTAGTATGCGAAGAGTTTTCTAAATTCATTTTCAAGGGTCTTTGTTTAATTTTGTTCTTGGTCTAATCGCCGCTCAATGCGTTCCAAGGATTGTCGTACCATGGTCATCTGCTCTTCCATACGCACTATTCGTTCCGTAATAAGCGGATTGGTCGTTGTTGTTTTTTCTAAATTCTGCAACCGGGCTTCTGCAGATCCGCCCCACATAAATGCACCGCCGCTTTGTATTGCCAAGGTTACAATAATTCCGATACCAACTGTTCGGTCAAGTTTAAGCCCGCTCATTGTGCACCTCATTTGGTAAACCTGCACGGTCGCGTTTCTCTGCATCACTCATGAACTTTAAATCATTTAGTGCTTTCCACCGCATGGATTTTTCTAATGCCAAAGCAGGGATGTCGTCTTCGTCCGTCACAATAGTTAAATCATCACCGAACCAATCCGCTAGCCAGCCCCCAAGACTATCCGCAGTTTTTCGTGCAAGCGGTAAAATGGTTTGTCGCCAGAAAGCTAGATTTGCTTCTTTATAATTTGCGTAAGTATTATCGCCTGGAATGCCAAGCAACATAGGTGGTACACCAAAGGCCAATGCGATTTCTCGCGCAGCCTCGCGCCGTGCATTGAGAAAATCCATATCGGTCGGGCTCATACTTATGGCCTTCCAGTCAAGCCCACCTTCAAGAAGAAGTGGACGACCTGCCGACCCAGCCCCAGAATGCTTGTTGTCTAGTTCCGATTTAAGTCGCTCAAACTGTTCTTCGCTTAAATGTTCAGAACCACTGGAACCTTTATAAATCAATGCACCGCTTGGGCGTGCTGAATTATCCAATAATGCCTTGGTCCAGGCACCGCCAGCATTATGTACATCAACTGCCTTTGCGGCCGCAGCAAGTGGGGAAAAACCGTAAATGTCATCCGTAGGGTTAAACAATTTTGTATGATGAACTACAGATTTTCCACTGTTTCGATCCGTATGAAAACGCCGCTTTTTACCGCCAACTTCGTAATCCCATCCACTTGGCCAGCCTGTGTGATCCGTTACAACAGTCATTCTGTCAGGCCGTAAGTTAAAGAGTGCTACGGGCTGGTCTTCAACAAGTACGGCTTCTAAAAAACTATCTCCACTTAATTGTAAATATCCATAAAAAGCTTCAAAAAATTCTACGCGTGATGTCTTTGGACTTGGCCTGTTTAACAAGCGTATTGCCGGGTCGGAACCAATACATACGTTGTCGCGGCGTACACAAAGTGGTACCGAAGCTGCCGTTTCTGCTATTAAGCGAATGCAGCGATAGGCAATGGCATTTTTTTGGTAGCCCTCACGCGCCAATGCTGCATAAGTATGCGCAGTCCACTGTGGCGAATGAGAAGAATTAGCAAGTTGCAAGGCGACCAAAGGTGTTGCGGATTGTGCATTAGATTTAGTTTGCGGTGAACGTAATAACGTTGATTGCAGCCAATTTTTCATAAGGTATCCACGGGTTGATGTATTTTATTGCTAGGGATCTGAAATGGTGCTTTTAGTAAAGCCCACTTTCTGACCATGGATGAAATCTACCCCAGCTAGGAGAGTAGTGGATGTATCTCTTAAATTACTTTATAAATGATTGTTTTGTTTAGGTATTAAGCGGCACCCATCAAGGATACAGTCTGAATACGTTCACCTTTACCCGCATAATTCATGGCTAAAGCATAACTTTTTCGTGCATCGCGACGAAGATTTTGTGCGCCGAGCATGGACGCAATCGTAATAGCACTCCGGTAAGCAATAATCGCAGATTCGATAGCAGACATATCGTCTTCGTTTTTACCAATATTTAACAATACATCACCCAGCTTTTTTTGAACACGGGCTGTATCAAGTTGAACAGTATCTTGGAAATAATATTCTTCAGAGGACCGCAAAGCATTGACTGCGTCAATAAGCGGTTTTATTTCACCAGTTTCATGGGCAAGCGCAATCATGCGCAATGCGATTTCCCGGTTAAGTTTAGAAAGCTCAATAGTAGCCTTTTTATGCTCTCTTAGCATTTCCAATTTTTGGCTATTTTTCTGACCAAAGGCCATTATGTCACTCCGAAAACTATTCATTCCCCTATAGCATGATACTTTATGGTTAAACTCCCCTTAAATATCAAGGTAAATAAGACGTTAATTTTCAAATGCTTTGCCAAATATTATGGGCAGCTTGAACAAAATTATCTTCAATTTTTACGCGGAATAACTTTAGCCCCGCATGGTTAAATATAGCATCTTTAAAATTATCGACCATTTTTGCTTGGGCGTTTTCATGGGAATTTCCATCTAGTTCTATAGCACATAAAAATCTGCCAGCAGCATCGCACAATACGAAATCCACATGTCTCGCCTTAATGCGGCCACGGTATTGCCAGCGTAAGCGTCCATCTTTTACCTTGTGGCTAACCTGTAATATATCCTCCAACCTTACTTTAGCCATTACATATTTATCTTGCGGCTTGTGCCGATTTAGCGCTGTAAACAATGCCAACTCCGAACGATTAACAAATATCCCTGCCCTAAGCTTATAGGCGCACAAAGTGTTTGCATCTGCTTGTGTGCTTTGTGGGTCATGCCATTTAGGTTTGTGCAAAAACAATCCAAGCACCAAAACAATACTGACAAGTATAATTCCTATAAGCTCCATGGAACGTATAGTGAACAATTATATAAGATACTACAAGCCCTATATTCTTCGGACTTGGGGTAATTGTCTCGGTTTTAATAATAAATCTGTCACAGCCCATACCAAGGCATCTGCACGGTCAGGAGATTTACGCTGTCTTTCATACGCTCCTAAACTACATAACTCATCTTCTAATGCAGGAAAACTACCTACATGATATACCTTTCCCTGCTCATATAAAGCGGCAACGGGTTCAGCGCGCGCTACCTTGGATTTGGACGCGTACACTGTATTCACGGGAACTTCACTACCAATGGCTTGTAAAATAGTCTTCACCATGTCGCCGCCTTGATTTATCTCGGCCAGTAGATAATCCGCGTCCCATTCATGCCATAACTTTACGGCCAATTCTGCCCATTTGTTTGGCCGCAATCCTTGTACTGTGGCATCATGTAAAATATACGCGCGGGCTTGTGCGCCAAAACCAACGCGTCCGGCAACCACTAGGCCACAAGCATCCGCTTTCCCGCCCGAGCTAGCTGGTGGGTCAATTGCCACTACAATTTTTTGTAATTCTGGTGGAGCCGCACTAATAATCGCTCGCTCCAATAACGCACGTGTCCACAATGCACCCTCAATATCCTCAATAATCTCACCTTCTAATTCTTGTCGCCCGAGCCGTGTTTTGCCGTAAATCTCATAAACAGATTTTAGGAAGGCTCTGGATAAATTTTTCGCATTATCTTTAGTTGTTGCTCGTGATACGACAACGCTCGGCTCTGCCATTAATTTCTTTAAGGCTGAACTCGGCTTAGGCGTAGTGGTGATAACCAATCTTGGTTCGTGACCGAGCCGTAGCCCCAAGCGTAAATTTGATAATGTTTCATCGGGGTATGCCCAGGCACAAAATTCATCGGCCCATGCTAAATCGAACTGTGGGCCACGTAGTCCGTCAGGATCTTCAGCTGAAAACACCTGCCCAATTGCCCCATTTGGCCATTGTAACAATCGGCGAGACGGAAAATATTGTGGTCTATCATTCACAGTGCCAATATTGAGCAAACCGCTTTCGCCAGAAATCATGACTTCACGCACATCATTATAGCTGGGTGCTACGAGCGCTACTCTTCGCGCGCCGCGCCGCACTTGCTCAGTTACCCACTCGGCACCTGCTCGGGTTTTGCCGGCTCCGCGTCCACCTAGTAACAGCCAAATCAGCCATCCTCCATCTGGTGGCGTCTGATCCTCACGGCGCATTTTTTCCCAGGCGGAATAAACTCTTATATGATGTTTGAGTTTTTTTTGACCTAGTGGTTTTACGACAATGGTAACTTGTTGTTTATTCAAGAAAGTCCTCCATTCTTCAAAAGCAAATCGGCCAGTTCTTCTGCCAAGGCCTGCTCTTCTTCCTGGGTATAAACTTGGCTTTCAAAAAGCTTTTCCTGTGATTGCAAAATATGCTCATTGAGCACCATTATTTCTTTGATGTTTTTAATATGCATAGAAGTTTCCCGAGAGTTTTTCTCGGCTTCATCTGCACCGTCCATGTCACTCACATGGGCAATCAAAGAATTTACGCGCTTTACCAACGAGCGGACATCAATGGGTATGTTGTGATCAGCACTGCCATTATTGTCATGTACTTTAGATAAACTATCTTCGGCGGGGTTTTGAACGTTTAATTTTTTCATTCAAGCACAATGAAGCACAACAAAAAACCATGGATACGCTTTTATAATCCTTTTTATAGAGTTGGTTTTACGTATCTTTGGCCATCATTTTGATAGCTTCTGGGTTTTTTATGTGTAGGTCCCTTTGCGGGAACGCGATTTCGATATTAGCAACTCGCAAGGCAGCATCAATAGCCATATGAAGTTCATGGGACACTATAAACCTCTGTGTAAAATCTCTTAGAAACGAGCGAAGTTCAAAATCGAGAGAGCTATCACCAAAACCTAGGAACAGAACAGTAGGTTCAGGATTGTTGAGTACATTTGGGTTTTTCTTGATCGTATCCAGCATGATCTTATGTGCTTTTTCAGTATCAGAACCATATGCTATACCAATTTTGATAATCAATCTTGTAACAGGGTTTGCCAATGTCCAGTTCGTTACTTGCAAAGTTACAAGTTCCTGATTTGGTATGAGTATTTCTTTGTTATCAAGATCAAGTAAAGTTGTGGCGCGAATTTGAATGCGCGTAACGGTACCACTAATCTCTCCTATGGTCACATAGTCGCCAATTCGAACAGGGCGCTCAAATAAGATAATGAGGCCAGAAATAAAATTGGCAAAAATTGCTTGCAAACCAAAACCAATACCAACACCAAAAGCTGCTACGATCCATTGCAATTGTGACCATTGCGTACCCAATTTATCAAATGCGACCAAAACTCCTATAATAAAAATAATATAGCCAAGCACAGTGACGATCGCGAAGCGGGAACTCTGCGCCATATTCACACGTTTAAGCACAAACATTTCGAGAAATCCCGGTAGATTGCGAGCTGCGAGCCATGTGATCAAACCAATGCCAAGTGCCTGCATGATATTCCACAGTGTAATCGATACCTCTTGCCTGCCAGCACTTGCTGTCATGTCCATATAGGACCAAAGTTTGACATCATTAAACACAGATAGTGCAGGCAATATATTACCCCACACGGCCCAAAGAGCCCCGATCGTTGCCACAAAAACGGTTACGTTGATTAATTGCTTTGACTGGCGGTTAATCGTTTCAAGATCAATACTTTCTGTATCCAGTTTTGGAACAGATACTTCGCCACGTTCATCAGCCGCAGCCTTTTCTTCACGCTCCTTTACGGCGCGATCACGACGCGCACGCGCCTGTTCCAAAGCTAACCGGCGTTGCGCAATCAATAAAGTCCGCTTTAATAAACCATGAATAAGGTAGGCGCCCATAAGGATACAAAACGAAACGAAAAACCGAGACAGTAAAAGACGTGCGGTTTCAAAATATCCAAATGTGGCTAGTAAAACAGTCGCAAAAGGCACAATAACACCTAGGGCTAAGAACCAACGTTCATTTCTTAAATAAAGACCTTCATCATCACGGTTTTTTGCATAGAAAACTTTCGAACGTGACCACGCAATTTTCAAAGAAAACCAAGAAATTCCCAGCGCCCCAATAATAAATCCAAAAACACCGAGGGCGGCAGAACCTGAATCAAATTCCAAACCGTTATTTGTCAGCCCGACAAGAACTACACTTATGCAAATAACAATAATAAACCAGGGAATATTGCTAAGTAGTCTTTCTCGCAATTGAGGGTCGACCCGATAATGTAAATCAAATAATCGTCCCTTTAAGCTCCATGTGCGCAAACTCAGAAATACGAATAGCGGGGCGGCTAAGATAAAACAAACGCGGGTCAAATCTCTGACTATATTTGTATCTGGCTTTGAAAACGCAAAGACAGATCCCAATAAAATTAACAACCCAACTATAATTGTTGCCTTAGCGGCACCATCAAACAAAGCTAAAGGCGTTAAACCATAGCCGTCTTTTTGTACACGCCCAACCTTCGCACCGAGTGTATTTACAATTGGCTTTAGCCGTTCACGCAATAAATGTAAGGCAGCCAAAAAGCCAAGGCCAATAAAAATTAAAAAATACGAATTTTTAACGCCTGTAATAAAAGCCTTACCAACACTCGTAATGTTCGTGGGGTTAAAGGTTTGCACAAATCCATTGATAACTTTACCTGGCCAGGAAAAACTGATCGTTTCTGTGCTAGGCAACCACAACAACCGGCTATCGAGTAAAGCACATAAATTTTTCACTTCCGTAAGTAATTGTTTGTGTAATACATTGACCTCTTCCAGTTTTCGCGCCTTAATTGAAGCAACGGAAGCCAGTTCATTCAAATGTCCTCGGCGACTGTCATAGGCACGTTGTAAATGTTCTATATCGCTTTCACTTAGTACCGGACTATCGCCATTTTCAAGGTCATATATTGTTTTTAATGAAACGACATCTAAGGGGTTTGCATTGAATATTCCAATGTCTTCTTGCGAGGTTATTCGTTGAAATAAAGCATCTTGCAGATCAGTTTCGCGTAATTTTATGCGTTGTTGAATATCTGATATTTTTGGCTGTTTTTTACGTAGACTTCGCAAATGCGCTCCGTACGCCTTATTGACTCTATGACTACCAAGAATTTGTTCTGTCACATTTGCATCAAACCTGGCTTGTTGTATTTGGACGCCAATTTGCGTAAGTTCTTCTGGTAAATTGCCTTCTGATTTTGCAAAATCCAAATTTCGTTGCGCGAGTTTGACGTTCTCCTCAGCATATGACAGCACCAAAGGATGGTCGCCTGTAAACTCTGCGGCTTCTTTGCGCGCATCGTCTAAACGCAGTTTTGCACCGTCTGTGCGTGCTACACCTGTACGTTCACTCAAGATTGACACCAAGTCATTAGAGTAACTAATTTTTGCAGCCGTTAAGCTTAATTGTTTATCCAAAACTTTTCGCCGTGCTGAAATACTGGATATTTCCTGACCCAATGTAAGCTTTTCTTGGCGCTCTCTAAATAAATGAGCCAAGTTTAATACACTTCTAGCTTGTTCAAGATCATTTAACGCTTGGCTTACCCCGTTACTAGACACACCCGTGCGCGTAGCAATACTCTGATCAAGAGCAGCAATTTCTTCTAATGCTTGAGCTGGGCGCAGCTCCAAAGCTTGTAAAGCTTCATCATATTGTTTCATTAAACCACGTAAAGTTCCTACATTTGCCTGTTCTTGGACAAGGTTCTGTTCCAACTCTTCCAAACTGTGGCCATCATATACCGCCAGCAAATCTGAGCGAGAACGGCGCAAAGTTTTACGGACTTCATTAGTTTCTTTCTCTAATGACTGAATTAATGCAGGCGCGTTTTCAATTTTGGTCGCTAATTCCCTCCTCAGGCTTTCACTAGACTTGCCCTCAGAAAGACGCGCCGAAGCAGAATTATACAGCTCAATGATTGAAGGTTTGTCTTCATCTGAAATTTCACTGTTGTTTTCTATGCTCGCAATTGAAGCCTTCAAAATTGCGTCTGTGAACGGGACCGATATCAGTACTTGTTCATTTTCGTTTTGCCCATACGCAAAATTCGCACCCCCTAAAACCACTGACATAAGGGAAATAATTATTATTAAGAGTTTGCGCGCAAACATAACAGCCCATTTCTTTTGTACTCACTTAACATACGCGAACAATAGTAAAATAATAGTGATTAAACTTCTTTTCCCTTGGCAAATGACCCCCGAACCCGCATATACAATTTTTTGCATATCACTATGGAGAGTATCATGAGAGAAGCCGTCATCGTATCCACCGCCCGCACCCCTATTGGTAAAGCTTACCGGGGTGCTTTTAACGCAACCCCTTCCCCAACCATGACTGGGCATTGTATCGATGCTGCTGTCAAACGCGCTGGCATTGACGGTGGTGAAGTTGATGATGTGATTATCGGCTGTGGTTTGCAACAGGGCGTACAAGTCACCATTGGCCGCAATTCGGTGCTCGCCTCATCCTTGCCCGTCACTGTGGCCGCACAAAGCGTAGACCGGCAATGCTCGTCCGGTATGATGGCAATTGGCATGGCGGCCAAGCAAATCATCTGTGATGGCCATCAAATCGCCATTGGCGGCGGGGTCGAGAGCATATCTATGGTACAAACGGCAGAAATGCGGGTCGCACCCGATATGAATGTCTTAAAAAATCATCCGCAAGCCTATATCCAGATGATTGACACGGCGGAAATCGTCGCCAAGAAATATGGTGTGTCGCGCGAAGCCATGGACGAATACGCCGCCCAATCCCAAGACCGCACGCATAAGGCCCAAGAAGCTGGGGCTTTTGACGACGAAATCGTACCGCTGACCGCAACCATGAAAATCCAGAACAAAGAAACTGGCGAAATCTCCGAAGCCGAATACACACTGGACAAAGACCAAGGCAACCGCCCCGGCACCACAGCAGAAGCCCTATCCGGTCTAAAACCCGTTCGCGGCCCGGACTTTACTATCACGGCGGGCAATGCCAGCCAGCTTTCAGACGGCGCTTCGGTCAGCGTATTGATGGAAGCCAAGGAAGCCGAAAAGCGCGGACTTAATCCATTAGGTATTTACCGCGGTATGGCTGTCGCCGGACTAGAACCAGACGAAATGGGCATTGGCCCAATTTACGCTGTACCAAAACTGCTTAAAGCCAACGGCTTGACAATGGACGATATTGATTTGTGGGAACTCAACGAAGCTTTCGCCGTACAGGTAATATATTGCCGAGATAAGCTTGGTATTCCTAGTGAGCGGATGAATGTTAACGGTGGCGCCATTTCCATCGGGCATCCTTACGGTATGAGCGGCGCAAGAATGGTCGCGCACGCACTCATAGAAGGCAAACGTCGCGGAGCAAAATACGTCGTCAGCACAATGTGCGTAGGCGGCGGCATGGGTGCGGCTGGTTTGTTTGAAGTCGCATAGTGGCAGTAAAATAACTAAAGTATTTTTCTAAAAGTGTCGATTTCTAGGTTTTCAAACGTCTTTAGGGTATTGGAACTTAGAGAAAGGACAGACCAATGAAATATATTCTACTGATTTATCAAGCCGAAGACGCGGGCCCTACACCCGGATCACCTGAATTCGGGCCCTTTATGGAAGGTTATTTTGGACTTAACCAAGAGCTAACCAATGACGGAGCAATGATTGCTGGCGAAGGTTTGCAAGACGGCGAGACCGCAACAACGGTCACTGTGCGAAATGGGAAAACCACTACGGTAGACGGTCCATTTGCTGAGACCAAAGAAATGCTCGGCGGGTTTTATTTTATTGATTGTGATAATTTGGACCAAGCGATAGCCTATGCTGCAAAAATTCCATCCGCCCAATTTGGATCTATCGAAATCAGGCCTATTATGGATTACGGCCAATAACGGATTTAAAACAAGATACGCCAACGCATACAGCCCTTAACAGTGCTTTAAAAACCTATCAGGGCCGCATCATTGCGGCCCTAAGCATACAGTTTCGCGACATTGACCTTGCAGAAGATACTTTGCAAGATGCTCTAACTAGTGCTCTTAGTCATTGGCCACAAAACGGTGTGCCCAAAAATCCAGAAAATTGGTTATTTCAAGTCGCAAAACGCAAGGCCATTGACCGCTTAAGACGTGTAGCAACGCAACATGCCAAAGCACCGGATGTAACCTACCAATTACAAATGCAAGAAGCTATGAAAGACGACATAGACATTAGAGAAAATCAATCCGTACCAGATGAACGGCTCAGCCTGATTTTCACATGCTGCCATCCTGCATTACCTGCCCCGGCACATACAGCGCTAACTTTAAAAACCGTATGCGGGCTCAGCACTGCGCAAATCGCGTCTGCTTTCCTAATAAGTGAAACGGCAATGGCGCAGCGTATTGTACGCGCCAAAAACAAAATTAAAAAAGCTGGTATACCCTTCACTTTGCCAGACCCAAGCCTCTGGCCTGAGCGCTGGAAATCTGTTCTCGCAGTTGTATATCTAATATTCAACGAAGGATATTCAGCTTTACACTCAAAAAACAAGGATGTTGATTTATGCGAAGAAGCCATCCGGCTTGGACGCATATTGGCCAGGCTCTTACCTAAAGAACCTGAAGCCACAGGGTTGCTAGCCCTCATGCTTCTCAGCCATGCCCGTCGTCCTGCGCGGCAAGCGGAGAGTGATATTTTCATAGCCCTCAAGGAACAGGATCGCACGCTTTGGGATAAGAATAAAATAAAGGAAGGTCAGGCTTTGCTCATAAAGGCGCTCACGCAAGGGAAACCAGGACCTTACCAAATTCAGGCTGCAATTTGCGCCGTCCATTGCCAAGCCGAGAATTTTGAAAAAACAGATTGGTCGGAAATCACTGCTTTATATGAACGATTGTACGCCTATGAACCCAGTCCGGTTGTATTGCTCAATGCCAGTGTCGCCCTGTCTTACTTCCAGTCACCCAAAGCAGGTCTGGCCTCATTAAGCCTAATCGCCCAAAACACATCAATGCAGAGCTACCAACCTTACCACGCCGCCCGTGCCGACATGCTCTTACGCAATGGGCAAATCAAGTTAGCAAAACAGGCATATAGAAAAGCGCTTACTTTAACGGTTGATGAAGCAGGGAGAAATTTTTTAAAGGTAATGCTAAAAAACATATCCGAGTAATTATTTCAAGATTTCATCTGCAACGACATAGTCCATACTCAACGCTTCACCCACAGCGGCGTATGTCAACTTACCCTCAGCCACGTTCAGGCCTTCTTTTAGGTGTGCGTTTTCGCGTAGAGCTTGTTTCCAGCCTTTATTCGCAATGGCGAGGGCGTGGTGCAGGGTTACGGCGTTTAGGGCGTATGTAGATGTGCGCGCAACCGCGCCCGGCATATTGGCGACGCAGTAGTGGACGATGTCGTCTACGATATATGTCGGGTCGGCGTGGGTTGTGGCGTGGGAAGTTTCGAAACAACCCCCTTGGTCGATGGCGACATCGACGAGTACCGCACCTGGCTGCATGGTTTTTAGCATGGCGCGGGTGACCAGTTTAGGGGCTGCGGCACCCGGCACGAGAACGGCACCGATCACCAAATCTGCAGTTTTTACCAGTTCGGCCAAAACGCTTGGTGTGGAGCGCACAACTTTGGCGCTGGCTTTGAAATAGTTGGAAAGGTCTTCCATAACATCTGGATTACGGTCGAGAATCGTCACGTCGGCTTGTAAGCCCACCGCCATTTGCGCCGCGTTAAATCCGACAACGCCGCCGCCGATAACAACGACCTTGGCAGGCGCAACCCCCGGCACACCGCCGAGCAACATGCCGCGCCCGCCGTGGGATTTTTCCAGAGCCGTCGCGCCCGCCTGCACAGACAAACGTCCGGCCACCTGGCTCATGGGTTTGAGCAGCGGTAACTCGCCGCCGTCATTGGTCACAGTTTCGTAAGCAATACCAATACAGCCGGACTTTAACAGCGCCTTTGTCTGCTTTGGATCCGGTGCCAAATGAAGATATGTATAGAGGATTTGCCCCTTACGAAGCATTTTACATTCAACCGGCTGCGGCTCTTTGACCTTCACAATCATTTGCGCGCGTTTGAAAATGCTCTCGGCGGATTTAGAGATACGCGCTCCGCAAGTGCGGTAATCTTTATCTGTAGCACCTATCCCAAGCCCAGCTCCGCTCTCTACGATTACCTTGTGGCCAGCATGAAGTAACTCGGCCACGCTCTCCGGTGTGAGACCAACGCGGTATTCGTGATTTTTAATCTCTTTTGGGACACCGATAAGCATAGAATTCTCCATTCAAATATATAAAAAAATACTAGCAAATCTGCAAATGAAACAAATTCTATATGTCTTGCATATTTCAATATATTTCGTAATATATATTATAATTATAACACTTTAGAGGAAATATTCCGAGAATGGACACGATAGACAAGAAACTCTTACTAGCTATGCAAAGGGATTGCCGCCGACCCATATCAGATTTAGCCAGCGAAGTTGGCCTGTCCACATCCGCAGCGCACCGCCGAATTGGCCTTTTGGAAAAGGCCGGGATTATTGAGGGCTACCATGCCCGCCTCAACGGCCCAAAGCTCGGCTATCAAATCGAGTTTTACGTTGAGGTTTCCCTAGATAGCCAAAGCGAGCAAGTCTTGGAGACGTTTGAAAAGGCCGCTTTGTCGCGCCCGCAAATTTTGGAATGCTATCTTATGACTGGCAATGCGGATTATCTGCTCAAAGTCGCCGTGGAAAATACACGCGAATATGAACGGGTTTATCGCCGTATCATTGCAGCTTTACCCCATGTCTCGCGAATACAATCATCTTTGGTTATGAAATCCGTCAAACGTTGGGCCGGTTACCCTGCCCGAGACTAACCAATAAGCACAAAACTCTAGTAAATTTGTTTTGATAAAGGCATAACACCTAAATGAAAAAAATCATCATCGGCATAAGCGGAGCGAGCGGCGCGGTTTACGGCGTGCGGATGCTTTCTATGGTGCGAGAAATACCTGATGTCGAAACGCATCTTATAGTCTCGTCCGCCGGATGGATGAACATCCGCCATGAACTGAATATGGATAAGACGGCAGTAAAAGCCCTTGCTGACCATATACATACGGACGGAGATATAGGGGCATGCATCGCCAGCGGTTCCTATAAGGTTGACGGCATGGTGATTGCACCTTGTTCAGTGAAAACTATGGCCAGTATTGCCAACGGCATATGCGGGACACTTATTTCTAGAGCGGCTGATGTTTGCCTTAAAGAACGAAGACGACTTGTGTTGATGGTGCGCGAAACACCTTTGCATTTGGGGCATCTTCGTAATATGGCTTTGGTAACTGAAATCGGCGCAATTGTGGCGCCGCCTGTACCAGCTTTTTATTCTAAACCTAATTCTATTGAAGACATAGTCGACCAGACCAACGCACAAGTGCTAGACGGGTTTGGTATAAAAGTGCAAAAACATTTAAAAGTTTGGACCGGTTTAAAGGATAAGGAATTAGGAAAGTAGAATAATGCCTGGATTGTATTTTGATGAATTTGTTGTTGGTCATGTATTTGAACATGAACTGCGCCGCACCGTGACCGAGAACGACAATATGCTGTTCTCAAATATGACGCTAAACCCACAACCCTTGCACATCGATCATGAATTTGCCAAAAATACGGAGTTTGGCAAACCGTTGGTCAACTCCATCTTTACACTTGGCTTAATGATCGGAATATCGGTTGGAGATACAACACTGGGGACTACGGTTGGTAATCTTGGTATGAGCGATACCAAATTTCCACACCCGGTTTTTCACGGTGATACCATTCATGTAACCACAGAAGTCGCGAGCGTACGCGCCAGTAAATCGCGCCCGTCCCAAGGCATCGTCACCTTCATCCACCGCGCGTATAATCAGGATGATACATTGGTGGCAATTTGCACGCGCGCCGCACTCATGAAACGAAAAGACAATTCTGAATAGGGCTAATTCTATTTATACGCTTGCTTATAACATTTAACTTCTTACAAGTGTGCCATGACATCACAACCAAGCACACTTAGCCAAGAACGAAGTACGGGCGCAAGTTTTAATCAAGAAATACAACGCGACAAGGCTCACCGTAAAAAAGCCCGCAGTTTAAAACCGTTGCGTAAAATTTGGCCATTTATTACCAAATACCCCATGCTTTTATCTGCATTTGTGTTTTTCCTTATCGCTGCATCTTTAACAACATTAATCCTCTCTCAAGCATTAAAATATGTCGTCGATTGCGGGTTTAGCAATAGCGGTAAAAGCTCTGAAATGTGTTCAAATGTTTCTATTATTGACCCAGGTGACGCGCAGAGCTATTTATTTTTGCTAGTTATTGTAGTCATATTGGGCTCGTTATTCGGCTCGGCGAGATTTTACACCATTAGCCTACTTGGCCAACGGGTTATTGCTGATATTCGCAAGACTTTATACAATCACATTGTAAAATTAAGCCCCGCATTCTTTGAGCGCGTACGCACCGGCGAAGTTTTATCACGGTTAACCACTGATACTATGCTTATTGAAACGGTTGTTGGTTCGTCAATGAGTATCGCTTTGCGCTCAACGGTTATGGTATTGGGCTCTATCATCATTATGCTCACCCTAAATTGGAAATTGACGCTCATGGTATTGGCCGTAGGGCCAGCCGTCCTTATCCCCGTTACCTTGTTTGGGAGACGCATTCAAAGGCTCTCGCGTGAAGGGCAAGACAATCTTGCATCTGCTTCAGGTCGTGCCTCCGAAGCATTATCCTCTGTTCAAACCGTGCAGGCCTTTACCCAAGAAGATACCGAACGCGCACGCTTTGGAAGTGCAGTCGAAGACACATTTATTTCCCAAAAACGGAGATTGCGCGTACGGGCTATTATGAATTTTGCCATATTTGGTTTGGGTCAAGTGGGCATCATCAGTATATTATCGCGAGGTTCGAGTGCGGCAACAAACGGCGGAATGACCGGTGGTGATATAACACAATTCATATTCCTTGCATTTATTTCCGTCACAAATTTGGGGTTTGTTGTTAATACATGGACAGACCTGCTTCGTGCAGCGGGAGCAAGTGAGCGCATTGTAGAACTCTTGGGTGAAGTTCCGCAAATTACGGCACCTAAAAACCCGAAAGATTTAAACAATGCTAAAGGTGCAATTGAAGTAGAAAACTTAACCTTCTCTTACCCAACCCGCCAAGAAGAAACCGCGCTGAACCATGTAAATTTCACGGTCAAGCCCGGCGAGACAGTCGCTTTGGTCGGCCCGTCCGGTGCTGGTAAAACCACTATGTTCCAACTGCTTCTTCGTTTTTATGATCCACAATCGGGTCAGATTAATATCGATGGTATAGCTATCAAAGACCTGACACCTAAAACCTTGCGCCAGCAATTCGCATTCGTGCAACAGGCCACGCCGTTGTTTTCTGGCTCAGCCATGGATAATATTCGCTATGGGCGCGCAGGTGCAAATGACGACGAGGTAATCGCGGCGGCCAAAGCCGCATACGCCCATGAATTTATCATGAAATTACCGGACGGTTACGATACGGATTTGGGTGAAAAAGCACTGACACTTTCAGGAGGCCAACAGCAACGCATCGCCATTGCCCGTGCCATCCTGCGCAACGCGCCAATATTGTTATTGGACGAAGCAACAAGTGCACTGGACGCAGAAAGCGAACGCGCAGTACAAAATGCATTTGCTGTCCTTTCCAAAGACCGTACAACGCTTGTAATCGCACATCGTCTCGCGACTGTGAAAAAAGCAGACCGTATTATTGTACTGGACGAAGGAAAAATTGTTGACCAGGGCACCCACAAAGAGCTGGTGAAAAGAGACGGCCTTTATGCGAGGTTAGCCGAGCTTCAATTTAACTTGGAAGACTAGGCAGTGTACTCATAAATCACCCTCTCCTTCCCCTATTTTTTATGGGGGAAGTGGGCGCCTCTTGGTGCTCGATGGGGGCAGACGCTCTTGCGTCTCAGCGACGGTATAGTGCAAGCAGAAAGCTCAAAGCGCACAAGGGTGCGCACCCCATCGCCTACGCTACGCTTCAGCACTTCCCCCATAAAAAATAAGGGAAGGAGAAACATCAAAATAACTCCGCTTGATACGGAGAATTTATGTAAATCTAACTTGGAAGACTAAACCAGCGTAAATGCTTCGGAGTTGTATCGAGAACACAACAGTCAGGTATTGAACAACAATCTGGCTTAACGTCGATACATTTATCGGCACATTCTATCAATTTGTCTATGTTATCCGGTGCAATATGAAGAGACAGTGCATCATCTGGATCCGTGAGATCACTCATTTTTGCCTGCCCCGCATCCACATGTGTCCAAACACCAGTGGCACTATCAAAACCGTAATAAGGGAGCATTTTTTCCCCGTTATCCGCTATCCATTCTACTGCACGGAGCAACATTTCTGCGTCTTGCGCCGAATAAAAATAATTAAACCCGACCCGCACCCAGCCTGGCTTTAAGATTTCAACACCCGTAGCGATTACGGCTTCGTATTCTTCTGATGTCTTTAAATCGATATCTAACAATCTGTGACCATATGGCCCTGCACATGAACACCCGCCTCTTGCTTGGATACCAAACAAATCGTTGAGTAAAGCTACAACGAAATTGTAATGTAGATATTTATCCGAACTTTCGCTACTGCGAATTAGGAACGAGAAAACGGGTAAGCGTTCCGCATCTTGAGACCCAAGTAGTTGAATATTATTATGCTTGCCCCAGCGTTTAATCGCTGCACCTGCAAAATTATGCTCTAGTGAAGAAATTTTCTTCGCCCCAATTTTATCGCGCAGATCAAAAACAAGTCCTGCGCGTATCGCGCCAACAATATCTGGTGTCCCGCCCTCTTCACGATGTTCAACATCAGAAAGATATGCTTGCGCACACGGGCTAACATAAGAAACCGTACCACCACCCGGAATTACGGGTGTCTTGTTTTGAGCCCATTTTTTCTTAACCACCAACAAACCAGGTGTACCAGGCCCGCCCAAAAATTTATGTACGGAAATAAAGATCGCGTCTAGATGTTCCCCACCTTCAGGGTTCATATCAATCGGTTCATAGGGAGCAGACGCCGCAAAATCAAAACAGGCCATCGCGCCATATTCGTGAAGCAATTTTGCGATTGGTTGTACGTCCGTTAAAATCCCTGTCACATTACTGCCTGCAGAAAAACTACCTATCTTAACGGGGCGCTTTTTATATTTTTTAAGTTGTTTTTCCAAATCAACCAAATCCAATAGGCCGGCATCTGTTTCTGCAATCGTGACAACATCAGCGATAGTTTCACGCCACTGAACATCGTTGGAATGGTGTTCATAAGGTCCAATGAAAACTACGGGCCGGTTTGCGGCTTTGATCTTGGTATCAATACCATAGCGCGACATACCTTGCGGTAGTTTAAGCCGCAAAATCCCGATCAATTTATCAATGGCACCAGTACAGCCAGCCCCACAAAACAATATTGCATCCTCTTCGCTTACATGAAGAGATTTTCCAATAATACTGCGGGCTTGCTCACGGTAGGCGGTGCTTTGCCGTCCTGTTACGGAGCTTTCCGTATGGGTGTTGGCATATAACGGCAAGACAGAATTACGAATGACATCTTCGATGGGACCATAAGAACGCCCGCTGGCCACATAATCAGCATACATTAATCTGCGCGGTCCAAAAGGTCCGCATATAACGGCGTCATGCCCAATGATATTTTTGCGAATATCGGCAAATTCGTCCGCACTTTGGCGTTTAAAAACATCCAATTTTTTACGTGTCTTAAACCCAAACACATTTGCCTCCGCAGCGATCAAGACCTATAATACAAAAATTAGGAAATGATATTATAACATAATGACACGTATACTAACACCATTACCGCTTACAAGCACCAATTTTGCGCCGTTTGGCGATGTTGTTGAGGCACGCGGTCTAGCTAAGCCCATAAATTATGGATATAGCGAACGTTATCATGATTTAGCGGCTATAGATACCGGCGCAAAAAATGGCCAGATACTGGTCAATATTTTTCGCTCTATGCCGCGCACTCTTCCCATAAAAATAGAGATCATGGAGAGGCATCCCTTGTCCTCTCAAATGTTTATGCCGCTTTCAAACAATCCATATTTGGTGGTTGTCGCACCTAAGGGTGCGTTTGACGAAAGCAAAATAGAGGTATTCCTAGCGGCTGCAAATCAAGGCGTAAACTACCACGCGGGCACGTGGCATCATTACTCTCTTGCCTTAAATGCCAAAAGCGATTTTTTGGTTATTGACAGAGGCGCAGACGACAAAAATTGTGATGAGGTAAAACTAAAAGGCCCAATACTCATTCGTCTATAATATTGCCAAACAATCGCAAGCGTGACACGCCCCCGTCCGGAAATATATTGAGGCGGATATGCGTAATGGGGCTTGTATCTGTTATTCTAAATTCATGTTCACTATTTGCGGACAATTTTTGCACCGGAAGTAACTCAGGCCAACCTTCTGATTGCTCTAATAAGTGTTTGTCTGAAAGCCCGCCGTTTATACGGGCAGCCTGAATAGAAATTCTGTCGGGGAAATTGCCTTTAAAAAAAGCTGTGTCAATGATGATGCGTTCAATTATTCCCAAATGTGCCAATCTAAAAATGGCGAAATCATGGGCTTGTGTCCAATACGCTGGATCGGTTGCGCGGGCGAGGTTGCGTCTTGTTTCCCAACCATCTCCCATATTTATGCCCTTACCCGGAGCAATCAAATTTTCAGGCACACCAAAATGTGTATCATTGGCATAGATGGCCCGACCTCCATATTCAAGTGCTGCCAGATCTACGGATTGATTGTGGTCAAAACTGTCCCAGTCCATGAACACCTGACCAAAAACACGCAGTCGGGCTACACCACCGTCCGGATAAATATGCAGACGGACATGCGTCCAGATTTGGCTGCTATCTACTGCATAATAATGCTGACTGTCACCGTGCAACTCAGATTTGGGAACAACCTCCTGCCAATCACTATCATCTGGTATATCAGCATTGGAATTCGCAACTTCGATTGAACAAAACGGTGGGAAGTTTCCGGTAAAATGTGATGTATCTACCTCAAAACCACTAATGACACCGCTACGCCCGAGCTTGATGACGGCGAAATCATGCCCCTCAACCCTCTTGCGCCGGCTCTCCCAACCGTCCATCCACTTGCCATTGTTGTCGTATTTATCAGGGATAAACACTGGCGTTTTTGGGTTTATCAACCGGGCTTTATCAGCAAAAAAATCGTCCGTTGCATAAACCACTATAGCACCAAGGCGGGGTGCAGCCAAATTTGTCAATTTGGAAAATTCAGGTATTTTCATCAAACCACCCCTCTATGCGTATAGCAGCAATTTTATGGATTTGTTCTAGCGCGGTTTGACGCTCTTCTGCTTCGGTGTTTTTCAAACGCTTTTTAAAGGATTTTAGTATGTCTTTGCGTGTTAAGCCGCTCACAGCTACAATAAATGGAAAGCCGAATTTTTCTTTATAGGCCGCGTTGTATTTCTGGAATTTTTTAAGTTCGCGCGCCGAACATTGGTCAAGACCTACGCCCGCCTGTTCTTTGGAAGAACTCACCGTTAGCCCGCCTGACATAGCCAGCTTACCCGCCAAATCAGGGTGGGCTTTTATTAGAGCGTCTTTCTCGGAAGAACTAGCCGCATCCACAGCACTTTGAAGGGCCGGAATTACACAACATGGAGAATTTAACTCCGGACCAAAACCACGTTCCGCTGCCCATTTTGAATGTTCATACACCCCGCCAAAGGCGTTTGTAAAATCTTCCTTAGTCATCACACAACTTTCTGTGGCGGGAATTCCTTGCGCCAATGTTCGGCAATATCTATGCGGCGCGTCACCCACACTTTGTCATGAGATTTCACATAGTGCAGAAATTTCGCCAAAGCCGCCGTTCGCGCCGGGCGTCCTGAAATGCGGCAATGTAAGCCTACTGAAAGCATTTTTGGCGCAGTTTTACCCTCTGCGTACAGCACATCAAAAGCGTCCCTAAGGTATGTAAAAAACTGATCGCCGTTATTAAAACCCTGCGGTGCACAGAACCGCATATCGTTCGTATCAAGCGTATAGGGCACGATTAAATGCGGCGTTTTCGTTTGCATAGACCAAAACGGTAAATCGTCCGAATAATCATCGGCATCGTAAGTAAAACCATATTCGCTGACGAGGTCTCGGGTGTTGGGACTTGTGCGCCCTGTGTACCATCCCTTTGGCGCCTCGCCCGTTAATTTTTTGAAAATCTCAATAGATTCTTCAATATGAGAGCGTTCCGTATCTTTATCCACATACTGATAATCTATCCATTTCAAACCGTGAGACGCGATTTCATGATCTCGTTTCAGGAATTCATCAACCATATGAGGTGAACGTTTAAGCGCATGAGCAACCGCGAAAATAGTCAGCGGCACTTCTTCATCATCAAACAATTTTAGCAACCGCCAAACACCTGCACGCGCGCCGTATTCGTACAGGCTCTCCATACTCATATGGCGTGCATTAGGTACAGGTGCCGCGCCAATAATCTCGGAGAGAAAAGTCTCAGCTCCATCATCACCGTGCAAAATACAATTCTCACCACCCTCTTCATAATTTAAAACAAATTGCACAGCTAAACGCGCCGAGTTTGGCCATTTAGGGTGAGGAGGATTGGCACCATAACCAGATAAATCACGTTGATATGTCATAAAATTATAATGTTTGAACCGTGCGCTTCTGTCCACAATTATATTGATAAAGTCTGTACGTTTCGCCATATTCACTTAAGCGAAAAGGAATATACGTGACAAAATTAACAACACATGTACTGGACACAATGACAGGCACGCCAGCTATAGGGCTCAACATTGACCTTTACAGGATAGAAGATGGGAAAGAGAACCTGCTCTCTCGTCATAAAACCAATGATGATGGCCGCATTGATAGCCCACTTTTACAAGGCGATAATTTCACGAAAGGTACATATCGTCTCGACTTTCACGGCGGCGAATACTTAGCCGATAATGCTGGATCTGATTTTTTGGATATAATCCCGATCCAGTTTATGATCGCCGACCCATCCCAACATTACCATGTGCCGCTCCTACTTTCTGCTTATGGCTATTCCACGTACCGGGGTAGTTGATGTCCAGCTTTGTCATGGGAAATAACTTTCTTAAGACCCGCTCATTCCGGCGCAGGCCGGAATCCATTGTGAAGGTTGATAGATGGACACCGTCCTTAGACGGGGTGAGCGGGATAAAGAAAGAATTGTGATGGCACGCAATTACATCCAATTCTTACTCAACGGTGAAACCATTACTGAGGCTCATCTCGACCCGACCATGACTGTCTTGCAATATCTGCGAGAACGTAAAATGAAAACCGGCACCAAAGAAGGTTGCGCCGAAGGTGATTGTGGGGCTTGTACAGTGTTGCTAAATGCGCTGGACGGCAGTAAAATTAAAAGCCGTTCTGTCAATGCTTGCATATTGTTTATGGGCACAATGGACGGCAAAGAAATCCGGACAGTTGAAAGCTTGGGCACACCGGAAGAGCCACACGAAATTCAACAATTGGTGGCTGAAAAACACGGATCGCAATGCGGGTTCTGCACACCTGGTATTGTTATGTCCCTCGCCGCTTTACAAATCGACAGCATGCCCAAATCACGTAAAACAATAGACGAAGCTTTGGCAGGAAATTTATGTCGTTGTACAGGATATGGCCCTATTATTGATGCGGCCATGGCTATGAAACCAAAGCAGGTCAACCAAAACAGTTTAGCTAAACTTGCAAGCTTGCAACACAATGAAACGGTTAAATTAAGCGTCAATGTCTACGGGGAACAAAAACGGTTTTACGATCCGAAAACACTTGGAGAACTCACACGTATATTAACTGAACGCCCAGACGCAACGCTCCTTGCAGGTGGAACGGATGTTGGATTATGGGTGACCAAACATCATAAGACGCTCAATACAATTATTTATTTGGGTAATGTTGAAGCTCTGAGCGCTATAGAAGAAAATAACAACAATCTTCACATTGGCGCAGGTGTAAAATATGCTGACGCCATAAACAATCTGGGCCAACTTTATCCGCAAATGGGCGACGTGATACGCAGGATTGGCGCCGCACAGGTTCGCAACCTTGGCACGATTGGCGGCAATATTGCCAATGGATCGCCGATCGGAGATATGCCGCCCCTGCTGATTGCTGCGGGCGCCAAACTGGTTTTAAGAAGCGCAAACGACGAACGGATAATTCCGCTCGAAGACTTTTTCATAGAGTACGGTAAACAGGATTTACACAAAGGGGAATTTGTAAAATCGACCATCATACCAAAACCAACTCCCAGCCAAAAATACTTTGCTTATAAAATCTCAAAACGGTTTGAAAGCGACATTTCAGCCGTTTGTATGGCAATGAGTTTGAGCCTAAAAGACGGGATTTGTAGCAATGTCCGTATCGCATACGGCGGCATGGCAGCGACGCCAAAACGTGCAGCCAATGCTGAAAAAGCATTAGAAGGGCAAAATTGGACAGAAGAAAATATACGCCGCGCCGTGGTCGCTTTGCCTTCAGATTTTACCCCCATAGATGATTTGCGTGCCAGCAAGAGCTACCGGATGCAGGTGGCGCAAAACCTGCTCTTGAAAGCCTGGCTGGAAGACCAAAATAACGCACCAATACATGTGTTGGAGGCAGACATATGAGTGTGCATAAATCCATCCAACATGACAGTGCCTTGAAACAGGCTTGCGGCACGGCCCGTTATCTGGACGATATCCCTGAACCCAAAGCCTTGCTTCATATGTATATTGCCATGAGCGAACACGCCCACGGCAAAATTAATTCCATGGATTTATCAGCCGTTCAAACTGCGCACGGCGTTAAATGTGTTCTAGCGGCCAAAGATATACTGGGGCATAATGATATTAGTCCCTTTGGTGGTGATGATCCACTCTTTGCGCAAAGTGTGGTCGAATATGTTGGCCAGCCAGTTTTTGCAGTGGTGGCATCCACGCGGGAACTTGCAACACGGGCGGCCAAATTAGCAAACATAGACTACGCACCCCTGCCACTTATCACCACGATAGAACAGGCACGTGACGCTGATCTGACGATAGAAAATGCCAAGACTATAACCAAAGGCGATGCGTCTGCGGCTATCAAATCTGCTGATCACACTACAGAAGGTTCCTTCGTCATGGGCGGGCAAGATCATTTCTACCTAGAGGGTATGATTGCCATGGCTCTCCCCTTAGAAGACGGGGATGTACATGTCTATTCTTCCACCCAAAATCCGACTGAAATTCAACATCTCGTAGCCCATGTTCTGGGCAAGACCCAAAAAGATGTCACCGTTGAAGTTCGCCGTATGGGCGGAGGGTTTGGCGGCAAGGAAACCCAGCCCGCGATTATGGCCGCAGCATGTGCTCTTGGTGCAACAAAGACTGGACAGGCGGTAAAATGCCGACTCGACCGCGACGATGATATGAAAATGACCGGCAAGCGCCATGATTTCATCTATGGCTATAAGTGCGGGTTTGATATTACGGGACGTATTTTAGGTCTTGATGTAAAACTGGAATCCCGCTGCGGGCGCTCCAAGGATTTATCAGGCCCGATCAATGACCGTGCCATGTTTCACGCTGATAATTCATATGATTTACCGAGCGCAAAAATAATGTCGCATCGCTATAAAACCCACACAGTTTCCAACACAGCCTTTCGCGGCTTTGGAGGCCCCCAAGGCATGATCGGAATAGAAAAAATCATAGAGGATATCGCTCATCAATTGGGCAAAGACCCGCTCGATATGCGTCTATTAAATGCTTATGGTGACGACAAAACAAATATAACACCTTACGGTCAAACCGTCAAAGATGCGGTTGTTAAAGACATACTTGAAGAACTGGCACAAAGTAGCGATTACCGCGCCCGTCGCGCAGCTATTCGTACTTATAACAAAACCAGTAAAGTATTAAAAAAAGGCATTTCCATTACGCCGGTAAAATTCGGAATCAGTTTTACCAAAACATTTCTCAATCAAGCAGGCGCTCTCGTCCATGTCTATGCAGACGGCTCTGTGCACCTCAATCACGGCGGCACTGAAATGGGGCAAGGTTTGTTTACCAAAGTCGCACAAGTGGTCGCAGAAGAGTTTAAAATCCCGCTTGGGCAAATTAAAATTAGCGCAACCAGAACCGATAAAGTCCCTAACACTTCCGCAACGGCTGCGTCTAGCGGTTCTGATTTAAACGGAATGGCTGCCTTAAACGCGGCGCGAAAAATCAAGCTCAGGCTCATCACCCACGCGGCAATAAAGCTAAATTGTACGGAAACAGAAATCAGTTTCGTCAATGGTAAAATTAAGGGTGGTGATAAATCCATATCCTTCGCCGATTTGGCCCGTTCCGCCTATGAAGCCCGAATACAACTCTCCGCCACCGGGTTTTATAAAACCCCCAAAATCCGCTACAACCCTGTAAGCTTGATGGGCAGTCCATTTTACTATTATGCTTACGGCGCCGCCGTGTCCGAAGTTATCATTGACACCTTGAGCGGTGAAAACAAAACCGTGCGCGTTGATATCCTGCATGACTGCGGCAAATCTCTCAATCCTGTTATTGACAAAGGCCAGATCGAAGGTAGTTTTATCCAAGGCATGGGTTGGCTGACATGTGAAGAACTGGTCTATGACGAGGCGGGGCATCTTAAGACCCACGCGCCGTCTACTTATAAAATCCCGACCATTGGTGACCGCCCCAAAATCATGAATATCACAATTTGGGAAAAAGGATGCAACCGCGAGGAAACTATTTACCGTTCCAAAGCCGTCGGCGAACCACCATTTATGTTGGCGAATTCGGTTTATTGTGCGCTCGCAGATGCGGTTTGTGCCAGCTCTGATTACACGTCTCGTACAAATTTAAACGCGCCGTGTACACCCGAAGAAATCTTGCGGGCAGTGATGTCGCTATAATGTTTAAATGGTATGAAACCGCAGATATCCTCCTTGAGCACGGCGAAAGGTTTTGTCTGGTAACAATCAGTGAAGTAGAAGGTTCTACCCCGCGCGATACGGGTACGGTCATGTTGGTAACAAAAGGCATGCAATACGGCACGATTGGCGGCGGAAATTTAGAACATGCAGCAGTGCAAGCCGCAATGAACCTATTACAAAGCCCTGCAGCACAAAGCCAAACTTTGGATTATATCCTTGGCCCCGACGTAGAGCAATGTTGCGGTGGGCGGGTAAAACTACACTTTAAAAAAACCAATAAGCGGGCTGATTTACCAAAAGCAAACCTTGTTAAAGAACTACCGTTATATTTATTTGGTGCGGGTCATGTAGGCTTAGCTCTTGCGACAGCTCTCACACCCCTGCCTTTTGACGTATTATGTTATGATACCCGCCCAGAAAAAATTAACGGCAACGTGTTAGCATATTCTGAGCCTGAGTTCACCATTTTATCCGCGCCCAAAAACACCATCTTCCTAGTTATGACCCACGACCATAATCTGGATTATGAATTGGTGAATGCTGTGTTCAAACGAGACGACTTCGCTTTTCTCGGACTTATCGGATCCAAAACTAAACGGGCGCGATTTTTATCACGGCTTAGAAAAGACGGGTTTACGGACGCACAGCTTGCGCGCTTGACTTGCCCTATCGGACTTGACGGCATACAAGGTAAAGAACCGGAAATAATTGCGGCCAGTGTCGCTGCGCAACTTTTACAACTAAGGACGGGTAATGGGGATTAGTTTTCATACGTGGATAGAACTGATAATACGTTGGCTACACGTAATTACCGGTATCGCATGGATTGGGGCTAGTTTTTATTTCGTCTGGCTTGACAATAATCTGGAGCGTCCAGCAAAACCCAAAAAAGGTGAAGCAGATGGTGAGCTTTGGTCTGTGCACGGCGGCGGATTTTACCATAATAAAAAATACATGTCTGCGCCAAGTAATATGCCTGAACATCTGCATTGGTTCAAATACGAAGCCTATTTCACTTGGCTAAGCGGATTTCTCCTCATGGGGATTATTTATTATTATGGGGCCAGTCTGTACCTGATTGACAGCAGCAAAATGGCGTTTGCACCTTGGCAAGCCATTACCGCCAGTATGGGTATGTTCGCGGGTGGTTGGGTGTTTTATGATTTACTGTGTAAATCTCCGCTGCGTAAGAAGCCTGGTATATTTGCTATATTACTCTTTATCTTGCTGACATTATCTGCGGTGGCCGCGGGCAAGATGTTTTCTGACCGGGCTGCATATATTCAAGTCGGTGCTATGATTGGCACTATGATGGCGGGAAATGTGTTTTTCAACATCATCCCGAACCAGAAAATTGTTGTCGCAGATCTCATCGCAGGACGTCCGGTAAACCCCGAATTTGGCAAAGCCGCTAAACTGCGGAGCATGCACAATAATTACATGACTTTGCCTGTTCTATTCATCATGACCAGCGCCCATTACCCTATGACTTACGGCTCTGGCATGGGCTGGCTTGGTCTAGCGCTCATTTCATTAGCAGGCATAGCCGTGCGCCATTATTTCAATCTGCGGCACACCGAAAAACCTAAAGCCCCGTTCGCATTGGCCGCAATCATCTTTATGATCGCCGCCATGACCTTCCCACTCGCTCTACAAAAGCCAACAACACCAACGGTCGGTGAAATTAGTTTCGAAAATGTACGCCAGATAATAGACACCCACTGTACCGCTTGTCACGCCCAAAACCCAACCCACGAATGGTACGACGAAGCCCCGTCTGGTTTTCTATTGGATACAGATGCGCTCATAAAGCAATACAAAGCCCTCATCATGGAACGAGCAGTAACCGGCAAAGACATGCCTCTCGGCAACGAGACCAAAATGACGGATGCAGAACGCGAAATACTACGAGCCTGGATTAAGGGGGAGTGAACCTAAATCTCCATCCCAAACGGCTCTTTATCATATCCTATATAAAGCGGATGTGCTGGATGGCCGGAAGCGTTTATCTTTAGGGCGTGCAGGCGACCGCCTTCCGCTTTGAATATATCACGGACGCTCTGGCCTCTATTTATGTGTTTACCGTGTTCGCCCCAGCCGCCTATGACGGTGACATTTTGGCTCATAGCGGCAAGCTCTCTTATCCATTTATCATTTTTGGGACCAACCGGGTCGGCGGCAGCCCGCATATCATTGGGGTCTGTGGCACGGTAGGCGAAAATATTGAGCACGACAGAGCCGCCGTAACCCCACATACGGGCACGGCGTTCGCAGCGCTCGACCGTTGGGTCGTTCCTAACCTCGTCCGCCGTACTTGGGTTTAGCATCAACCAATAAAGCGGGTCTTTGTTCTTGTCCCATATTTGCGCCAGCTGGTACCGCCAAGTGCGGCAATCCGAGAACACAGCTGTGCGAGTTTCGTTTTGTTTAAACAAGTCATTCATTATAGTACTTTCTTATACACCGACTTGCCCATTACAAAGGTTTCTGAAATCATGCGATCATCACCCAATATCATAATCGCAAACAGCATGGCTTTCAGACGTTTTTTAGCCGTCTTCATACGCCGCGTTATCAGCGGCGTTGCTTTTAAATCCATAACCACGAAATCAGCCTCTTTGCCTGGCTCGAAATTGCCGACATTTTCATCTATACTGAGAACTTTGGCTCCGCCCAATGTCGCCATGTAAAATGCGTCCATGCTCGACAAAGACAAATCCCGAAGCTGGCAAACGGAATACGCAGCATTCATTGTTGCAAGCAAAGAGAAGCTGGTGCCTGCGCCAATGTCTGTCCCGAGCGCGTGCGCAACTTTGTGGCGGCGCAGTTGCGACAGATTAAACAAGCCCGAGCCAATGAACATATTGGAAGTTGGACACAAGGAAATGGCGGCACCGGACTTTGATATCCGTTTACACATGGACATGCTCATATGCACCCCGTGCGCCAGCACCGTTTTATCACCGACAAGACCGTGTTTTTCGTACACATTCAGATAATCCGCAGCCTGCGGGAACAGCTCGCCGACATATTTTATCTCGTCCTTGTTCTCACACATATGGGTGTGCACATGTACCGTAGGGTTTTCTTTCTTCAGCGTACCCGCCATCGCCAGTTGATCAGGCGTCGAAGTTGGCGCAAACCTTGGCGTAATCGCATAACCGAGCCGACCACGTCCGTGCCATTTTTTTATCAGCCGCTTTGTCGCCGCCTTACCTAAATCCTTGCCATCGAGTAATCCCTTTGGTGCCCCCCTATCCATCAAAACTTTGCCGGCAATAAGCCGCATGTTTTTCTTTTGCGCTTCGTTGAACAACGCGTCTACAGAACCTTCATGAACAGTGCCAAACACCAACGCACTGGTCGTACCATTTCGCAACAACTCTTTCACAAAAAAATTTGCCGTCTGGGTGCAAACTTTCGGATCACTGAAATTCATCTCTGCGGGAAAAGTATAGTCTTGCAGCCAATCCATCAACTGCCGCCCGTACGAGCCAATAATGTCAACCTGTGGGAAATGGATATGGGTGTCGATGAAACCAGGCATAATGAGATGGTTTTTATAGTGCTTAACTTTCGTAGTTGCACGTAGAGTTTTGACTAAGCTCCGGTACGACCCAATGGCTTTGACAAACCCATCTTCGACAATAAGCAGGCCGTCTTTGAAATATTGGTAGGCAGCCTCATCGACTTGCGGGTCACCCAGCAGATGAAATATTTGTGATCTGTAAGCTTTTTGCGTCATTACACAAACCCGCGTACAGGAAAATCCTTACTTCTTTGTATCCAATTCTCAAGCGCATATTCACAAGCCGCATCTGTCACATGCAAGGTATAGGCATGGCGGGCTTTATCCGACGTATTCGGCGCACTATAATGGGGCAACATACCGTTGAAACAAATTAATGTCCCTGCCTTTACTTCTACGGGTATTGCACTGCTTTTGTCCGGCCACGGCATATTATCCAAATCCAACAATTTGGTTTGCCGACCATCACGGATGAATCTCTGCCTGAGGGGTGATTTATGTCCGCCCGGTTCTACCCAGATACAACCGTTCTCAAGCGTCGCATCATCAATAGCAAACCAGAACGTAGTGACAGATTGTGGTGTGGTGTAGAAAAATCCGGTATCCTGATGCCAATCCACTTGGCCGCCAATACGCGGCTGTTTGAAAATATACATGGACTGCCAGATTTGCGTCTGGTTCAAGCCAACGTCCGCAGCCAATTCCGCCAATTTATCTCCGTGAGAAAACTTGCTAAATACGGGATCAAGGTCGTGCATAGCATGCCCAATTTTATTGATGGATTGTTCGAGCGGCTGAACTAAATTACCGTCTGCATCAAATGCCTTTTCTTCAAAAAAACACTTAATTTCATTGGCCGATTTCAAGAAATAATCTTGCACTCTGTCCTCTTGCGGTCCCCGTTGACGATCAGTTGAAAACACTTCCTTGTTGGCAGTAAAATCATGTGCGGCTGCTATCGCGTTGGCGCGGGTTTTAAGCGTCGAAATTTCACTTGCAGATTTGAAATCTGGAAGGATGATATATCCTTCGTCTTCAAAGCAACGTTTTTGATCGGCAGTTAACATATTGCTACATTACGCTGGTTTATTATCAGGTCAAAGAAAAAGCCCCGCAGTAAACTACGGGGCTGTTGTTTAGTTTATTTTGTAATAACTTAGTTTCTAGCACTAAACATAATGCCTATAATTCGCGGCTCTGTTACGAACGCCGTGTTATTATTAAAGTCGATACCGCCAGCAACGTTGACTTCGTCTGTGAAATTACGGGCAAAGGCAGCGATTTCATATTTGTCATCATCAAATGTCAGACCAATTTTTCCGCCAAGCTCAAAATTACCCGAGGTATTATATTCAAGCGACTCGTACAAGAACAAATTTGTCTTCCCTTGAATAGAACCATCAAATGAAAGTACAAAATCCATGCTATCATTGATCGGGGCTTTGTAATCCGCAATAAAGTTAGCCGTAATTTTCGGCGCATTCGGGAACGGGTTGCCATCAACAAGCGCACGGTCAGTGCCACCAATATTTATTAGTGTATCGGTCGGCGTACATTGACCAGATCCACATATTGCAACTGAAAGATTTGGATCTTTGATTTCAGTTTCATTGAGAGCAAAACCTGCCGTTAGATTAAAGTGTTCAGTAACAGCCCACGTTGCGTCTGCCTCGAAACCGTAGCCAACACCTTTATCAGCATTTACCAGACCTACATTATTGCCTGTACCACCAACAGCCGTAAATTGTTGATCTTTGACCCTGTAATAGAAAGCCGCCGCATTAAACCGCAAATGATTATCAGCCAACATGGACTTAAACCCAACTTCATAGGACTGAATAGTTTCAGAATCAGCCGTTGTAACGCCGCCAAAGAAAGCAACATCTCTACCTTGTATAGACGGGCCACGGAAACCGCGCGCAACCCGAGCATATACATTTACATCGTCATTAAGCTCATGGTTCAAGCTAACATCCCAGCTAATTTCGCCAGCATCAATTTTCGTTTCAGGTACAGGTGCACCAGGTTGGTTAAACACAGATAAATCAGCTTTATCTTTCGTGTAACGCACACCACCAGTAAGCGTTGTAGTGTCGTTAAAATCATAAGACCCTTGACCGAAAATCGCCCAAGCTTTTTTATGGTCAACTATTATTGACGGCGGAACAAAGCCCGGGTCGGTTAAAGCTTTCATTTTTGAGCGAAATACAAATGCACCAACTTGCCAGTTAAAAGCATCTCCACCATTGCTAGCCAAGCGAACTTCTTGCGTATACTGGTTAGTGAAATACTCATTGCCGGTATCAGATGGGAACGGAATAAAACCAGGACCCATAAATGGCAAGAACGCAGCCCCAAAACCGCCGTCAATATCACCACGCGAAAGACCTGTTGCCTGATCAAATGCAGAAATAGAGGTAAATGTCATTTCGCCTAAGTCATAAGACACATTCAGTGTAATGCCTTTGGAATTGATTTCCTGAGGATTACCACCACCGCCGTCAAATGCAACTTCGTCTTTAACAAAGTTACTATTTACGTCATTTGAACCTGTTGTCAGGATGTTTGCACGAAACAGCGTTGCCGTACCTTCTTCGTCGCGGGCATGAACATCAAGCAATACATCCAATTGTTCAGAAGGCGTCCAGAGCAATTGTGCCCGGCCTGCCAAATCTTCAAATCCGCCTAGTTCGTCTTTTACATTCGTAAATGTGTTATCCACATAATCAGAACGCCGAATAAGTGCGCCTGAAACACGACCTGATAATGTATCAGAAAGCGCACCACCCACAGCAACCTGCGTATTCATGGAGCCATAAGTACCGTAGCTTGTGGAAAACCGCATATCTGTTTCTTGCGATGGCTTGACAGAAGACAGCTTGATAATACCAGCCGTAGTATTTCGACCAAACAATGTACCTTGTGGTCCGCGCAGTACCTCTATTTGCTCGACATCAAATAACGGAAAAGACTTAAGCAAAGTATTTTCTTTTACAACGTCGTCCATGATGACAGAAACGGGTTGTGTTGCCTGCAAAGCAAAATCGGTATTACCGAGACCGCGAATATAAAATCTCGGGGCAGTACGGCCATTTGAACTTTCCGCGTAAAGGCCAGGAGTGCGGTTGGCTAGGCTAAGAATGTCGCCGCCGCCTTGTAAAATGGTATTAACCTCGTCAGCTGGCATTGCAGTGATGGAAATCGGAACATCCTGAATGTTTTCTTCGCGTTTTTGCGCCGTGACGATCACTTGATCAACTTGCGCAAAGGCAGAGCCACTAAACAAGAGTGCACTTGCAGTCAGTGTACTGGCGCCCAGTAATAGATTTTTTCTAATTGTGTTTATTGATGCAGACATGCGCAACCCCTTCATAAAATTAATTGGCCAAGCTGATTCGCTTTAGGCCTTCTAGTCTTTTAAACTATCGCAACAGAGATTACCACCTGTTTTGCGCCCCCATACCGCCATCAACTGTTAGAGTGTTGCCCGAAATCCACACTGCGGCGGGGCTGAGCAAAAATAAAACCGCATTGGCAACATCTTCGCCTGTCCCAAGACGGGAGAGCGGTGCACGGGTTTGCCACCGCTCAACGCCGTCTGGCCAGTCTTTTTCAATATCTGGACGCGCTATAAGACCTGGTGCAACCGCATTTACGCGAATATTATGTTGGCCCAACTCAAGCGCGCTGGCACGGGTGTACATAAGCAATGCCGCCTTTGACGCAGCATAATGAGCATGACCAACCGCTGGGTCGAGACCTTCTATGGAGGCGATATTGACGAGTGCACCGCAGCGATTGGCTGCCACCAACGCAGCCGACACATATTTAGTCAACGCATAAACCCCGCCGAGATTGACCTTGTTGATATCCTTCCAGACCTTCTCCTCAGCCTCTAATAGGCCTGCAACCGTCTGCACGCCCGCATTATTGACCAGCAAATCTGGTGCACGCTCTTCCATCGCCAAGGTGTTGATCATGGCGTGTATCTTTTTTGGCTTGGCAAGATTGCAAGCGATTATCCGCTCGGCATTTATTTCGTGGGCCAAGGCTTCGACAGGTGCTACGCTCTTATTATAATGCAAAATAACCCGTGCACCTGCGTCTGCCAATTTGCGGGCAATAGCCGCACCGATGCCGCCCCCTGCTCCGGTGACCAGCGCCGTGTGTCCAGTTAGGTCGAGTAAGTCTGCAACTGCCATAGCTTCCTCATATTTTCTAACGCATCATGGCGCTAACATTACCGCCGTCAACTGTTGTGACATCACCCGTGGTTTTTAGGGATAGCGCGTGGTGCAAAAATGCCTGCGCGACGTCCTCGGCCAACACTTCAAGGCCCAGTAAATTACCGCCAAGATAATCGGCTTCGGATAGTCCGCGCGCCTTGGAACGCCCGGCAATCATTTTATCGTCGAGCAAACCTGAGCGTATCCTATCGGCATTGACCGCATTGGCGCGAATACCGTATTGTCCACATTCCAACGCATATTGGCGCATCAGGAACATGGTTGCCGCCTTGGGCAAGCCGTAAGCACCGAAATTCGCGCCCGGATTCACCGCTTGCTTGGAGACATTAAACAACAGCGCCCCGCCCGTGCCTTGTGCCTTCATAATCCGCACGGCTTGTTGTGCCATTTTGTTATGGGCAAAGAAGTTAAGCTCAAAGCTCCTGCGCAAGAGATCATCATCCATCTCGTCCATAGCCGATTGCCAGGCCGCGCCCGCATTGGACACCAAAATATCGACGCCGCCGTAAGTTTCGCACACGGTCCTAAAGGCCGCGTCTATATCTTTGGTGTTGGTGACATCGCAACCAACTCCTAAACCTCCGCATTCGTTCGCTACAGTTTTCGCGGCTTTACTATCCCGGTCCAGCACAGCCACCTCAGCCCCTTGCGCTGCAAATAATCTTGCCGTGGCCGCACCAATCGTGCCGCCGCCGCCCGTGATAACCGCAACTTGTCCTGCCAATGGCAAAGGCTTGGATTTACCCAGCTTGGCTTGCTCCAGTGACCAGTATTCCATATCGAACAATTCGTGTTCCGGCAGGGCTTCATAGCGCCCGACCCGATCTGCATCTAAAATTGTAGCGACCAATATCTCCGCCAAATCCGCAGCAACACTGGCCGCCTTGGCGTTGGCACCCATACCAAACAGACCAAGTCCCGGTGCGTAGGTCACACGCGGGCTTGGGTCGAGCATGGTCTTTATCCCGCCGCACTTTTTGTTGTTTTTCTCGAAATATTTGATGTAAGTTTTGCGGTATTTCGACACTTCTTTGGCAACTGTATCTTTGTAACTATCCATGTGGAGAGCGGCTGCGAACGGTAATATGAGCGGCTTGTTTTTTGTGCGGATAATATGGTCGGGCGTCATCACGCCGCGCCGACCATCTTTGGCAATATTTTCACTATCGACAAACGTCCGTATTTTTCGCGATGTGCGAAAATCCATTACAAGACGTGAGAAATCTCCCCCACCATTGTCAACCGAACAAGCCCCGCGAATGATAGGTGCGATGTCGCCAATTTTGGCCGCTCTTGCATTCATATCGGTTTTTTGAGGACGATAGGCAGGTTTGGAAGCAATATATTTTTCAGCCATTGATACCAATTTTATCATCCGGTCATAGGATTGCTTGGCCGTGTCGCCAAAGGTAAACAGCCCGTGTTTATGTAGGACTATGCCCTCAATATCTGGGTGTCTATCATATAAATCCGCCGTAGCTTTAGCCAGTGAAAAGCCCGGCATCACATAAGGCAGAACGGCGACTTTACCCCCGTAAATTTCCTTGCAAATCGCCATGCCGTCTTTTTGATCCGACACAGATAAAACCGCCTTTGTGTGGGAATGGTCAACAAATTTATGGGGCAAAAACGCATGTAACAATGTCTCTACGGACGGGTTTGGAGAAGCCGGGTCGAGCAAATTCAAGCGTTGAAACTTGACCATATCCTCGTCGGACATCTCGGCCCAAGACCGCACCTGAGTGAGCGGTTCACGGTAAAGCGCCGGCAAGCCCGCAGGCTCAATCGTTGCCAAATCCCAACCAGAGCCTTTCACGCAAAGCACGTCCACTTCATTGCCGAGAAAATCTTTCATAGTTGTTTTCACAGACGTATTCCCACCCCCGTGGATAACCAACGCAGGCACCCCGCCAATGAGGCGCGACGTATAAACCCGCAGCGCCAAATCCGAATTGACACCGTCTTTGGCATAATTCGCTACAACCACATCAGCATCAACATCCGACCATAAATTTTTCATAGGTATTCCTTTTTAGCTGATGGCTAAATGCCATGAATGGCGGGGGATGTGAAGTGCGGAAATTTGGTAAGGAAACTATCAATCAGATGCAGTTTTTACAAACGATGGCTAGGGATCATTATGCAAGAATCTTTCATCATTATTTCCAACGATATTATCAAGACCATTCACCTTTATATCGTTTAGAAACTCAATGTATAAATCCATATCAGTCATTGGGTTTTTACTCCCGTTTTTACGGCGCTCTTTTCTCAGCCTCGCGACGTTTTTCATTGCCGTATCTTGTACGTTACACATACTTACTATTGGTACTGATCCACTACCCTTGTTGTATTTCTCAAACTCAGGAATCGCTTTCAATACGCCCGATAAATCGGAATATCTATTAGCTGGGTGTGAAAAATACTCATAATGTAAAATAAAAAATATTTCGATGCATGGTATGCTCGTAAACACGTGAATTCTGTTTTGGTCTCTTGACCCCGCTACAGCATTATCGAACCCTTCGTGCTGGTCTTTATCGAAAATAAGGAAGACCATATCAGCCTTATTCGGAAATTTACGCGTATTTCCATTTAAAGCCATTTTTGCATACTGAAGTAATTTTTTTGGGCCTTCGCCAATTCCTTGCACTTCAACTGCGACAGCACTCTTCAATAAAGTACTTTCTGTCAATTGTTTAATGTAGGTTTTAACACCTCCGCAATCCTCACAAAGCACCATAAGCAGGGGTTTCTCTTGGCGCTGATGTCTGCGTCTCCGGCGGGCCATATATTTAATTCAATTTTTCTTTTTGTTCCGCTTGGCTCTTCTTTAAAGCGCTAATGATTCCAATAGGGTCAATTTCAGGTAAGGCACCATAACGCCCAGCAAGGTAACGCCTACCGAAAGCTTCATTTCTACGGGCTCCACCCTGACGGATTGTACCAAAATCAGCAATACTATATAGTTCAGATGCGCCATAATCATTTTTGTCAACAAGCCAAAGTTCATCTCTTTCCATCATATCCATAATCATCAAATCATGAGATGTGAAAATAAGTTGAGCACCGTTAGTATTTACCTCATCGCTATAAAATAGGTTAATAATTTGCTCTAAAGCTTTAGTATGAAATGTTTGGTTTAACTCATCTACAATGAATGTTAGACCATGTTCCAAAGCATCTAAAAGCAGCCCCGCCAAACTAAATAGGTTTTGAGTACCTGTGGATTCTTCGGAAATATTAATCGATACATTATTACTTTGCCTTGAACGATGAATAAAGGAAATATCGTAACTAACCAACTCATCATCGAAAATTCCAAATACACCATTATCAGGCATAGTTTCTTCAATTAACTCCTGAAAGTTCTCAGGGCTAAACTTACGTCTATCATCGTCAACTTGAATATTTACAAGGTCGATAGAAACAGATTGTAAAAATTCAACAACTGATTTTCTTGAAAAACTATTGAGGCATTTTTCTGCTGTTACTGTACGGTAACTTCTATCAAGGTTTCCGATGGGGCGTAAATTAAACATAATCCACCGAAATGCAGGTTTCACAATTTCAGCATTATTTTGATCCAATTTTGAAAGCCATAATTGGTTCGCGTTAGTCGTCTCTTTCAGTAAACGACTATATTTGCTCAAGGATGAGTGAATGTGAGCGGTTTCATCATTGCTCCTCTGAAAAAGCAAAATTTCCTTTGAACGTGGTCTTTTGTTTCTGACGAACAGCCACTCTTCATACACCATATTGGCGGTCACACTGAACCCGTAACGCCAAAATTGCCCTTTAACCATAAAAACAATCTCAAACGAAGAAGGACGCTGAGAATAGTTTTCATCTAACAGGTGTGGGTCAAATATAATTTTATCTATTGAATTAAGTTTCGCACTGCGCCTTAAAACATGTTGAAAGTACCCTATACCATCAACTAGGTTGGATTTTCCTGAGCCATTGGCACCGTAAATAGCTGACGCTTTCAAAACTTCTGGGTAAAAATTATTGTCAAGACTATGAATGCGGCTTGAGCCAACAGCAGGCACCATTGAAAAAGTTTGCTTTTTGGCAAAAGACCGAAAGTTTTCAACTGTAAATTCAATTAACATGACATCACCCAAACTCTGTTTTGTGCATTTATTTTGCACATATTGATTATATAAGAGTTAAAACATAATTTTTAAGGCGTGTCATTATTAAAATGATGTTACTTACCCCCAAAATCCTTGTTAATGCCGCTCTGGCACTTGTTCATCTTCATCGCCCCAAGTTCTATTGACCATTTTGCCGCGCTTTACGGCGGGGCGGGCGTCTATCATTTTGGCCCAGCGCTGGACGTTTTTGTAGCTTTTCACGTCCAGATATTCCTGTGCGCTATAAAGGTCGCCAATAGCCAATACACCGTACCAAGGCCAGATGGCCATGTCGGCTATGGTGTATGTGTCGCCTGCAATATATTTATTATCGGCAAGTTGCCTGTCCAGCACATCGAGCTGTCGCTTGACCTCCATGGCGTAGCGGTCAATGGGGTATTCGTATTTCTCGGGCGCATAGGCATAGAAATGCCCAAACCCGCCGCCGAGCATGGGCGCACTGCCCATTTGCCAAAACAACCAGGAGAGCGCCTCGGTGCGCACGCCAGGGTCATTGGGCAGGAACGCGCCGAACTTATCGGCGAGATATAACAGCATAGCGCCGCTCTCAAAAATCCGTTGTGGCGTCTTATTTGTTTCTTGGCCACTCCTGTCCATCAAAGCCGGAATTTTCGAATTAGGGTTTACCTCAACAAATCCACTGCCAAATTGATCGCCGTCTAAAATATTAATGAGCCAGGCATCATATTCCGCCCCCTTGTGACCTGCTGCCAAAAGTTCTTCGAACATAATGGTGACCTTGACACCATTGGGCGTCCCGAGCGAATAAAGTTGGAAAGGATGTTTGCCCACGGGCAGTTCTTTTTCGTTCGTCGCACCGGCTATGGGACGGTTTATCGCTGCGAACCTGCCACCGCTCTCGGCATTCCATTTCCAGACCTTAGCAGGCACATAGGTTGATTTCTTACTCATTATTTATCTCCATTCTTTATTTCGTTTACTGCCATACTCCACTTGGCAATACAACAGGCTCAAAAATTCGTGATTATTGTTAAGGCTAATACTTGCACGCAAATCGTAAATACGGCAAAACACTCTTCGATGACAGATAACCCACATATTTTCAAATCCCCGAACCGTGACGAATACTGGATGGGCGAGCGGATATATGTGCGCGAAGTTATGAATGCACCTGAGGAACCAGAGCTATCCGTCGCTATTTGTCGCGTACCTACTGGTGTAACTACGCAGCTACATAGCCTCTCAATTCTTGAATGGTATATCATACAGAGCGGAACTGGGTTGATGGAAATTGACGGGCATAGCGCCCCAATGAAAGCAGGTGATTGCGTACGTATTGAGCCAGGGCAAAGCCAACGCATGACCAATACTGGAGACAGCGATCTTATTTTTAAATCCATCTGCCGCCCCCGTTTCACACACGATACATATACAAACTTAGAGGACGAAAAATGAGAGTTAACGACCAGGACATGCGCACGATTTGGGAGAGAGATGGTGTTGTAGAAATCATTGACCAGCGCTTTCTCCCCCACGAGCTTAAGATCATTGCGCTGGAAACCCTTGAAGACGCCCGCGCGGCCATCGCAGATATGAAAGTTCGCGGTGCCCCTTGTATTGGCGCAACTGCCATGTACGGCATGGCCGTTTCCGTGCGCAATGATAGCTCTGACGCTGCCATAAAGACCGCATACGAAACCCTCAATGCTTCGCGCCCGACGGCAGTTAATTTAAAATGGGCCATCGACGAATGTATGAAAGCAATGGACGGGGTACCTGAACCCGAGAAGGCAGATATACTGTTCGCTATGTCTGCTAAAAACTGTGACGACGATGCGCAGATGTGCTCCAATATAGGTGATTACGGCAAGACACTTCTGGACGAAATCGCCAAGAATAAAGACGGTCTAGAAAACGAACAAGTCATCAATGTCTTAACACATTGCAACGCCGGTTGGATGGCAACTGTCGATTGGGGCACAGCGATTTCGCCAATCTATAAAGCTTTCAACGCCGGTATGAATGTGCATGTCTGGGTCGATGAAACCCGCCCGCGTTCCCAAGGTGCCCGCCTCACAGCATGGGAATTGGAGCAACACGGTGTCCCCTATACGGTCATTACCGACAATAGCGGCGGCCATTTGATGCAACACGGGCTGGTGGATATATGCTTTGTTGGCACGGACCGCACAACGGCGACGGGCGATGTTTGCAACAAAATCGGCACTTATCTCAAAGCCCTGGCGGCATTTGATAATAATGTGCCGTTTTATGTTTGCGCACCGTCAAACTCCATAGACTGGGACATGCAAGATGGTCTCAGGGAAATACCAATCGAAGTCCGTAGCGGCGAACAGGAGGTTGGTTGGATTACGGGTCGCGACGAAGACGGTGTTATACGCCGCGTTACGACTATGCCCGATCCGGCTAAAACGCGAAACGACGCATTTGATGTAACACCGCGTAAGTATATTACGGGCCTCATCACGGAACGCGGCATTAGCGCAGCCAACAAAGCCGCATTACTAGCCCTGTTCCCCGAAAAGGCCTAGCAGAAAACTTGCTCGCTTATTCGCACCCACCCTTGTGTTTTCATCATCCCAGCCTTATGTGTCGGCCAAGATGAAGTTACCGCAAAACATACAAGACATGATGGACGATTTTTCCTATCTTGACGATTGGGAAGACCGTTATATGCATGTTATTGAGCTTGGCAAATCACTGGCACCGCTCAGCGATAACGAACGCAATGCCCACACCAAAGTTAATGGATGCGTTTCACAAGTTTGGCTGGTTTTAGAAACTAAAGACGACAATATCAACAACCCAACCCTTCATTACCGTGGTGATAGTGACGCACATATTGTTAAAGGATTGGTCGCCGTTGTTTTAACTCTTTTCTCGGCGCGCACCGCACAAGAAATTTCTGATATGAATGCTCTTGCTATTTTATCAGGTCTTGGGCTTGAAGAACATTTAACACCGCAGCGATCCAATGGTCTACATGCCATGGTTAAACGTATAAAACAGGATGCCGAAAACTTATTGCCTTAACTTATTGCCTTAACTTATTGCCTTAGCCTATTTGCCAAACTTGTTGTCTTTATCTGTTTGCCTGTAAGCCCGCCTGACACCCATAAAAATCACTTAGACGCGCAAGTGCTAGTTTAAATAAGGTTTTTCCAGAACCCTTTGCCCAGTTTTCAGATACCTCAAGAGCACCTATGCTCATATCTGAACTGCAGAGAGTTGTGATGGCTTTATCCAAACCTGGGCCAACAATATTCAATGCATCCATCACACGTTTACGAGCGTCTAGCGCACTAATAGATACATGCTCGGCAGAATTTGAAGACGGCATCTCTTTGCCAGAATTTTGGCTGTAGCTTTGTGTTGCGACTGTAGACATCATAGATTTGGCATAATCAGTCGCAAAGCGTTGTGCAGCTTCGATTTCGTTTGGTTGTAAAAAATAATCGCCGCTTTTGTTTTTCATGCGTGCCAAGCGCGTTAAAGCCGACAAATGGGTGTTTACCCGTGCGGGGCGTTTAATACCGTCGGGATGATAAATATCCCGCGCTTCCATTTGACGGTGCTGGTTGGCATATGAATCGTTATGTCCAAATGTTTTAGCCGTATTTTCCCGGCGAAGATACGTGTCGTCTAATACATAAGTGTCCGCTTTTTTTACAACAGAGCCTTGCGCCAGCAAACGGGTTAATATTGTGGATTCGACCCAGCCTATAGGGCGACAACGCCTATCCCCACGCGGGATAATAGCGTGGACATCACACGTGGCCTTCTTTTCAAGAATGACACCACGCTTGGCCAACATTAATTTTAATATTTGCTTTTCACGCGACATTTTATACCTGCCCCTTAATGGTTTTCAAAATAAGTGCTGAATTTAGAAATTCCTCAAGTTTTTGCAATTTCTGGTCAAAAAGCGGATCGTCGCGCTCATTTTCAATAATCTGACAGGCATAACTTGTTGTGCTTGGGTCGCGTGTAAATGCACGACTAACCTTGGCAATACGAATTTGAAATACAACATGCATTAAATACATGGCCACTTGCCGCGCAAAACTCAGCTGCGCGGGCCCTTTGGTTCGGCTTATTAGACCCGTGCTCGGCACACCGAATTCAATAGCAACAATTGCGCACACTAATTGTGCTAATGCTTTATCATGGTATTTAGATTGGTCACTCATACATCCTCCAAAGCTTGAGGAGTAATATAGGACTATTTAGCCTATTAAGGATTATATTCCTATTTTATAGTAAATTAAATGTTAATTAATATTCGCCCAAATACTTTCTAATGGGACTAAATACCTGAATTTATGCGAATATTTTTTCTGGCATGGCTGTCTGTTGCTTAATTTCATCATATTTGACCAAGTGGTCAAAACCAAGGATAGATGTCACAGTCTCACCATCATCAGACAATGGCAATCTAATCCAAAACTGGGCTAAATGACCGCGCATTGGTGTGCCCGGCTTGGTTACGCCTGCGGAAGGACGTCGAAATTCCATTACGCGCTGAAGCACGCGGTGCCAATATTCGCATCTATTTCCGATCGGAAGTTCATCAATATATTGACCAGAAATTTCGTCCTCGAACAATTCCCAAAACCCTGTTCCCGCCAGCCTGTATTTAAATCTTGTTTGTTCTGATAATGGACAAGCTTCAACAACTGTAATCATAGGTAAATATTCACATATATCTGACGGTTCGATATCAGCGCGGCGCGGCAAGCGCCCCGCCTTACATTTAGAACGCCAATAATCGTAAACATATTGCTGTTGTGGCAATATCATTTGATGTCTTAGTGCAGTCCCAGCCAGCATAATTCCCCCTCAATATTACTCTTTCCACGCATAAGTAATATGGTTAATGAATCGTTACTATTGGTTAATCAGCCCCGCAAATACAGACGCGCTTCTAGAAAAATGATAAAAATTAGCGAAAAAGTGCCCTTTTTTATACCGGAACCGATTCAATTGGGCCGTCAGCACAATAAAGCTTTAAATCACCTGCCCTTGTCGAAATATAAAAATAGTAGCAGGCAATCTACTTGCTTTGCATTACAGGCAGGTAGATAACATTTACAGATAAACGCTGCGAAATGCTGCATCCAGATCAGCAATTAAATCGTCCGGGTGCTCTAGGCCAATGGAAATTCTAATAAGACCTTCGCTCAAACCACCCTGTGCACGGACGTCCGCAGGGATACCAGAATGGGTTGTAGATGCCGGATGACAGACAAGGCTTTCAGAACCGCCCAACGACACTGCTGATTTGAACAGGTTCAGCTCGTTGATGACTTTAAATGCGTCTTGGCGTGAACCGTCAATAACAAATGAAAACGTTGACCCGGGCCCTTTGCATTGGCGCTTGTATACGGTTTGATAAACAGGGTCCTTAACATGGTCAGGGTGCAAAACTTTAACTTTGGTATAGGGATTGCTCGCCAACCACACCGCAACTTTTTCGCCGCTATCAGATGCACGCTCCATCCTAATACTAAGGGTTTCCAATGAGCGCGACAACATCCACGCCGTATTAGGGTCGAGGTTCATACCCATAGCATTTCGAATACCCCGTACGGCCTTGATGGCGGCGCCATTCCCCATAACTGCGCCCGCAATTAAATCCGAATGCCCACCAACATATTTTGTGAGCGAATACACGGCCAAATCTATGCCGTTCTTAACGGCTTGCTGAAACACGGGGCCTAGCAAGGTGTTATCGCAAACGGTTACAGGGCGCACACCGGTCTCTGCGGCAAGTCTATTTTGCGCATTTTTCAAAATTTCAAAATCAAAAATGGAATTTGTTGGATTACCAGGCGTTTCCATATAGATCATTTTAACCGGCCCCATCTTCTGGGCTTTCTCTATTGCCGCATCTAGGCTTGCTGGGTCTAGACCGTCTTGAAACTCTACAGACTGAATACCAAATTGAGACAGCAAATTACGGATTAAGGTTTCCGTGCCGCCGTAAATCGGGGAGCCGTGCACCAACACATCACCAGGGCGAAGTACTGACAACAGCGTGCTGGAAATAGCACCCATACCGGATGCACAAACCACACCCTCTTCTGCACCTTCATAGACCGCCAGACGGTCTTCAGTAATCTCTGCATTTGGATGATTAAAGCGCGAATAGATCAAACCCGCCGTATCACCCGCCGGCAATGGTTTGCGCCCTGCCATTACATCAAAAAACTCTTCCCCAGCTTCGGCGTTTGGAAAGGCAAATGTCGAGGTTAGAAATACGGGCTGTTTCACAGACCCTTCTGATAGCATTGGGTCATAGCCATAGCCCATCATCAACGTTTCAGGGTGCAGTTGATGATTACCTATTTTAGTTTTGTTATTAATGACTTTTTTCATTCTGATACCTATCTGTTATGATGTCTTATATATTATAAAATTCTTTATACCAATCAACAAACACTGGAATGCCCTGATTTATGGTTGTTTTAGGGTCATATGAAAAAGCTGCTTTTGCTTTGGAAATATCGGCAAAGGTTTTCGAAACATCGCCCATTTGCTTTTCCATGAAGTTCTTCTTGGCCTCTTGGCCGCAAGCTTTTTCAACGACGTGAACCAAATCCATTAAAGGCGTCGGCTTCGAATTGCCAAGATTATAAATGAGGTGCGGCACCTTTGATTTTGGCGGTGTATCTACAATTCGTGTAAGCACGTCTATAATATCATCTATATAAGTAAAATCTCTAGACATTTCGCCAGCAGCATAAATATCTATGGATTCCCCTTTAAAAATCTTTTCTGTGAAAATCCAGTACGCCATATCTGGCCGCCCCCACGCCCCGTAAACCGTAAAAAACCGCAAACCCGTAAGCGGAATACCGTACAAATGTGCATAGCTCTGGGATATCATTTCGCCGCTTATCTTGGTGGCTGAATACAAAGACACGGGCTTGATAACAGGGTCATTTTCGCTAAACGGCCCGTCTGCCCTATCACCGTAAACCGAAGAGCTGGACGCATAAACCATGTGTTTGAGGTTTTTCGCAGAGCGGGCAAATTCCAACAAGTTGAGATATCCTGTCAAATTGGAGCGCATATATGCACTTGGATTTTCAAGAGAGTAGCGCACGCCCGCCTGCGCCGCCATATTGATAATGTGTGTAACCTCATTTGGGGACACAGCTTTTTCCAACGCCCCTGCATCTGCCAAATCCACTTGTGCGAACCGGAACCGCTCATACCTAGCGAGCCGCTCCAGCCGCGCATGTTTTATCATTGGGTCATAATAGTCATTTAAACTATCAACTCCGATCACGTGCTCGCCAAGCTTTAACAAAGCAAGACAAAGAGTATTGCCGATAAAACCAGCCGCACCTGTTACAAGAATAGTCATGGGGCTTGTTTAGAGCAATCTGGCAAAAGCGATAGTGTCTTTTGTATCTTTTCTTCCCCCATTTATGGAGAAAAAATCACTTCCCTAAACACCATTTCAAAATCGCTTTTTGGGCATGTAGGCGGTTTTCGGCTTCATCAAATACAACGGACGCAGCCCCGTCTATCACCGACGCAGTTACCTCTTCGCCTTTATGGGCTGGCAAACAATGTAAAAACAAAGCATCATTGGCGGCCACCTCCATCAAATCATCATTGACTTGCCAGTCACCAAGGTCACGCATTCGCTGCTCTATATCCGTATCACCCATTGAGACCCAAGTGTCCGCAATGACAACATCTGCAAATGTACATGCTTTTACCGGGTCATGAATGAGTTCAATATGTGCCCCTTCACCCCTGGCCCGATCGACCATTTGCCCGGACGGGCCATATCCGTCTGGTGTAGAAATTACCAATTGATAACCGAATTTAGCGGCGGCGTTAATAAAGCTCATGGCAACATTATTGCCGTCCCCAACCCAGCATAACCGTAAATTTTTCAAGGCGCGCCCTTTTTCTTCTAGGGTCATCAAATCAGCCATAATTTGGCAAGGGTGATTATAATCCGTTAGCCCATTTATTACGGGTACTGTTGCATTTTGCGCTAAGGCTACCAGTGAATTATGATCATTGGCACGAAGCATAATCGCATCAACAAAGCGCGAAAGAACTTTCGCGGTATCTTCAATGCTCTCCCCGCGCCCCAATTGCATGTCGTTAGAACTGGTGGAGATGCTGCTCCCACCAAGTTGGCTCATACCAACTTCAAATGAAAATCGAGTGCGTGTAGAACTTTTCTCAAACAACATTGCCAAAATATGTCCAGACAACGGCGTATTTGCATCAACTGCACCTTTGGGCAATCCCGCCCGTGCTTTTTTACAGCGGTGCGCTTCATCCAAAATTTCGCGCAAAGCCTCTTTGGAAATATCAGCTAGGCTTAAAAAATGCTTCGTGTGCGATTTGCTCATAATTACGTCCTTACCAGACACGTTTGAAAGCGAACTGACTTATCACGAAATACCGTACAAGCAATGAATTAAATTTTCATTAGGCGACAAAGGGCTCAGCAAAAAACTAGGCAGTGTATTTAAAAATCACGCAAACAACTCTGGGATAAATTGTGCTTCGGTCATTTGGTTTTCTTGCCAGCTTAGTTCGTCAAACTGTATGTTTTCGCAGGCGAGCATTTCTATTAGCGGTTCATATATATTTCTAGAGACTGGCAAGAGTAACCCTATTTGGTTTATCTTGCCTCTAGCAATCAATTGTGCGGCCATAGCTGCTGGAAAACCAACTGTGGCTGCCATAGCGCTATAGCCATTGGGAGAACCAATAACCTTAAGCAAAGACGATTTAAAATATTTAATTCCATTAGGTTTTCTTATTATGAATTTATGCTGCAAAACAATCATATCTTTTTCGCCGCAATCATAAGAGAGTTTTTCTAACAGCCGTGCGCAAAAAACATCTAATGGCGTTTGTGCATTTTGTATCTCTTGCTTTGAAAATATGCCAAGCCATTCAAATGCTGCCCAAGCGGATTGTGGCGCGCCTGCTTGCAAAGCTTTTGATTGCAAAGTGTTTATATCTGCCCCTGCATTGAGAAGCGAAATATAACTTTTCCAGCTTGTACCAGAAGGCACATTAAAATTTTCAAGGCGAAACAGCCCCAACGTTTTGGCGAGTTGCATAATGTGACAAAAGCCTGGGTAGCGGAGTGTCCCGCGTATAAGCGTGCTAACGTCTGGGATACCGTAAATATCTTTATATAAAAGCGCGTTGCGGTTCGGGTAACACTCCAAATCAAGTCCACCTATATGAATAGGTCGGGCCCAATCCATTAGTTTTTCACCAACGACTGAAACACTTTGCCCTGCACGTACAAAATCGGCTTGGTTTAACAAAACCATTATGGCGCCCTTAGGATTCCAGGAAAATTTATACCCAAGTGGATTGTCATTATCATCTGGCGCAGGAATACCTCCGCACCAAGATACAAAGGCTTCAACTTTTTCGCCCTTTTCGTGTGTTTTATCAATAATTTGCATGGCGCTTAAATGATCAATACCTGGATCAAGCCCTATTTCGTTCATGATACAAATACCTGCTGCTTTAGCTTTTGCATCTAACGACAACATTTCTTGCGTTTGATAGCTTGCACTTATCATATGGGTTTTTGCCGCAATACAGACTTTCGCAACTGTCAAATGAAACGGCGGTGGGACCATACTAAGAACCACATCAAAATCAGCGGTTAAGCGAACCAAAGCTTCCGTGTTATTTACATCAAATAAGACGGCACTGGCGTTCTTAAATTTAGCCGCCATGTTTTGCGCGTCCGCAAAAATATTGTTGGCAATAACGACTTCGTCCCCATCCTGCCGACATAAATATTCTACCAAAGGTGCCGTAACAAGACCAGCGCCCAAAACCAAAAATCGTGCCATATTTTTTCCTATGTTTAGAACAGATTATGCCTTTGTTAGAATTATACAAGACAAGTCATGCCGCACATGTTAGGCAAAATAAAAAGGGGATATCATGGAGGCAAGTTTTCTTTCACTGGTGCCAGTGATTATCACACTGGTTGTCGCTGTGCGGGCACGCAATGTGATTTTAGGTTTATTCCTAGGCGTGTTTTCTGGTGTGATGTTACTGAACGGCCCCAACCCGTTGACGGGCCTGCGTATTATGGTCAATGACTATATGGTGCCCCAGGCCGGGGAAAGCTCGCATATGGGCATACTAATCTTGATGATATTTATCGCAGGACTTGTAGGCTTGATGGAGAAGTCCGGCGGCGCAGCCGCATTTGCTGGCATGATGGTTAAATATATCAAAGGAAAAATCGGTGCCCAATTGGCGGCATGGTTCAGCGGGTCTTTGTTGTTTTTTACAGATTCGGGTACGCCGTTGATTGTCGGCCCACTATTTAGACCCATTACAGACGGCCTTAAAATATCCCGCGTCAAACTGGCCTGGATTATTGACAGTACGGCCTCGCCTGTCGCCGTCCTTATTCCGTTCATTGGCTGGGGTTTATATTCCCAAGGATTAATCGCAACGGAATACGAAGCGTTGGGAATTGATGAGAGTGCGTTTTTATCCTATGTCAAAGCCGTCCCATTTCAGTTTTATTCCATTATCGCCGTGGTCATGGTGCCGGTTATCATCATGGCAAAAGCAGATTTTGGCCCCATGAAAAAATTTGAAAATACTGCCGCGCAAGGCATTGTCGCAGAAGGTGAGAACATAGAAGCTGCCGATAATGAAAATGCAAAATCAACAAGTAAAGCCAAACCGATTATGGTCTGGTTACCCCTGAGCATCATGTTAACAGTGATGTTTGGCCTGCTTATCCCTTTGGGCTTTCCCATGCATATGGAAAATGTACCGTCCAATGCGTTTAGAGGTAGTTTGTCCACTGGGTATATTTTAGCGGCCATAGCATTAATGCTCTTGATGGCACATTACGGCGTGCGCAGCTTGGCCTCGGGATTTTCCCTTTATATAGAGAGCATGAGCAGAATTGTTGGCATATTGGCTATTCTGGTTTTAGCTTGGTCATTAAGTGCAGTTGGTAAACATCTGGGGGCACCTGAATATATCTCTGGCCTTGTCGCAGGAAAATTACCTACTTTTCTCATACCAGTCATTGCCTTTGTTGTTGGCGGAATAATCTCGTTCTCTACCGGGTCGTCCTGGGGAACATATGCTATTTTGATGCCGCTCATACTACCATTGGCACATGAATATCACGCGCCAATATATGTATGTATAGGTGCCATTTTATCCGGCGGGCTTTTTGGCGATCATTGTTCACCAATTTCGGACACGACTATTCTCTCAGCTACTGGCGCCGGCTGTCACCAACTGGATCATGTCAGAACCCAATTTCCATATGCCCTGTTTAACGGCGCGTGTTGCATTGTTGCTTTCATATTTGCAGGCATGACCGCTAGTGTGTGGGGGCTAGGCCTTGGCCTTGTTTTGATGCTGATAGGTTTGTTCGTGATAAAGAAATTTATTTCTTAAACAACATTTTCGCAGCGACCAATAATTGCGGTTTTTCCACTGTAAAACCTGAGCGCACCCAGAGCGCTTTTAGGGCCTTAAGCGCAGTACCAAGTTCTTTACCGCGTCCCATTCCTAATGATAATAAGTCCTTGCCTGTGACAGGAAATTCTGGTTTTTGCCAATTTTTGGCTGCCTCATATAGTGCCCACCATGCGGCGACCTCAATTGGGTCTCGCGCACCAGCTGAACGTATAATCGCCCTATCCATAGCAACTTGTTTACCCGCGTGATAAATAGCTATGCTCGTTTCCTTCTCAGGCAAGCTGGGCCGTAAACTCGTCTGATCCCCTGCCCAATATTTTAAGCGGGTTTTCTCTTTGTTTGACATTTTTAAGCGTTTACACAAACGCGCCGCGGCCAATTCGTCCCGTGCAGACATGGCCATAAGGCGCAAATACGGATCAGGTGACAAAGATTTTTTATCTTCCAAATCACAGAGCAATTGCAACCCTTCAGAATTACTGGCCTCAGGCAAAAGAGTTTCCAAAATCCCATTTATCGACATGACATTTACTGTTCGAAAAGGTGTTGGTGCTGACAAAAGCTTTTTAAGTTCTGCCCATACCCGTTCAGATGAAAGTGATTTCAGCCCAGATTGCAACTCCCGACACGCCGTCAACCCGGAAGCATCCAACGCACGATCATCACTGTACCAAGCATTAAAACGAAAAAACCTTAAAATGCGAAGATAATCTTCTTCGATTCGTGTTCTGGCATTGCCAACAAAACGGACTTTGCGGTTTTCAATATCGTCCAAACCATGCCCTGTCGGATCATAAATATTACCACCTATATCGCAATAAAGCGCATTTATAGTGAAATCCCTACGGTGTGCATCCTCGTCCCAATCCTTAGAATACGCGACTGAGGCACGGCGCCCATCGGTACTGACATCACGGCGCAAAGTCGTAAGTTCAAACACTGTCCCAGAAACCACAGCCGTCACTGTACCATGTGATATTCCGGTTTCGTGCACTGCAATATTAGCAGCTTTCAAGAACCTAGAGACTTCAAGTGGTTCAATCTTTGTGGCGATATCATAGTCCGCTACTCGCTCCTTTAGAATTGCATTGCGAACACATCCACCGACAAACCGTGAACTTTCTTTTGGCAAGGCTGCAAACAGTTTTCTCGTTGCTGCGCTGCTGAGCCAACTGTGATGTTTACGCTCTAACTTCACGTTTTTATCCCTAGATAAAGTCTATACATCATCATCGCTGTCATGCCCCAAATATGCCAAGTTGGATTTTTGGCATTTGGCCAAGGCATATCATAGAGCTGGTGCATTACACCTTCGAATTCCACTTTACGCGGCACGTGATTTTTAACATCCATAAAAAATGCGAAGGGAATCTCTATCGTTTCTTCCACTTCACTTTCGCAGGGAATAATCTTGGCATCAGGGTTGAGAACACCGACAAATGGGGTCACACGAAATTCCGACACGGCATCAAAGGACGCCAAACGGCCAAGCAAATTTATGTCGGATGCGATAACACCTACCTCTTCATGCGTTTCTCTAAGTGCACCTTGGCATGGGGTTTCACCATTTTCTGTGCGGCCACCAGGAAAGCTTATCTGCCCAGGATGTGTTGGCATATGCATGGGACGCCTGGTCAAAAGGACATGCCACTCATCACGCTTGACAAGAGGTATCAGGATTGTTGCGGGGCGTTGGCCATCTCGCTTGGGAATGTGACTATCATCACACATATCAACAGTTTCTAGCACTGCACTGATACGTGCAATTAAAGGATCTTTTAAACTAAACATTATGTATGTCTTTGGGACCAAGCGGAAAAAATACACCCATAGAATAAACGCCAAGCTGATTGTCTACCTCTAGGGCATGTTCAACCATTTCATAAAATACGGAACGGGTAATTAAAGCATCCAAATTTCCACGTACGCGCAATAGCGGTGTAGGTTCCAGGCTGTCGGGATTAGTGTGCACATTTAAGGCATGCTCTGGCCCCAATTCAATCACTTCACCCATATTTGTTGTAAAAAACAAATGTTGATGCTTACCTGTATTTTCCACGTCAACCCGAACGGCCAAAAAATGTGCGCATTCGACTGTGATGTGAATTTTTTCAACTGGTGTTACCAGATAAGTTTCGCCGTCTCGGTCTTTGCGCAATACCCGCGAAAAAAGCTTCACCAAAGGTGCACGCGTAATTTGCGTCCCTTCATGCCACCAACTCCCATCCTTGCGGATGATCAAATCCATATCACCACAATTTTCCGGGTGCCATTTCTCGACAGGCAATACGCCTTTTCCTTGCGCGCGTGCTGCATTGATCAATGCAGATAGATCAGAATTGCCATTTTTTAATGTGGACACGTGCAAGTTTCCTTTTGCGCTTTGAGTTTAATGGACTAAACCTAAGCAATCAAACTTAGCTTACAAGTGAATTGCCTAAAAAACACATAAGAGAAATGCCAAAAAAACACCAAAAAAAACACCAAAAGAAACACCAAAAGAACGCCAAAAGAAACGCCAAAAGAAACGAGAGTATTATGACACCTTCCGCACTTGAAAAAAAACTTGATGCCGCGAGCACAAAACTGGACATCGTCAAGTCGGAAATATCCAACATTATCATCGGTCAAGATACCGTAATTGACCTCTCATTAGCCGCAATGCTTTCAGGAGGTCATGCGCTTTTAGTTGGAGTTCCCGGCCTCGCTAAAACTTTACTGGTGGAGACTTTATCAAAAGTACTCGGTCTTGATGGTAAACGGGTTCAGTTTACACCTGACCTTATGCCCGCAGATATAATTGGCTCAGAGGTTCTTGAAGAAACTACCAAAGGCAAACGGTCTTTTCGCTTTATTCCTGGCCCCGTGTTTTGCCAATTGCTTATGGCCGATGAAATCAATCGCGCCAGCCCGCGGACCCAGTCTGCGCTTTTACAAGCCATGCAAGAACGCTTCGTGACTATTGCAGGCGAACGGCACGACCTACCGACCCCTTTTCATGTGCTCGCCACACAAAACCCTATTGAGCAAGAGGGCACATATCCCCTACCCGAAGCCCAACTTGACCGGTTTTTATTTCAGATTGATGTGGATTATCCCAAGGAAGTGACTGAGCGAGAAATCTTGCTTGCGACTACAGGTACACAGCAAGCTCAGGCGAAAAAAGTCCTCACACCAAAACAATTGATAGGTATGCAATCTTTGGTGCGCTCTATGCCTATCGGGAATACTGTTGTCGATTGCATTTTATCCTTGGTCAGAAACGCTCGACCTGACCAAAGTGAATTTAATTTTATAAAAGATACTGTCGTCTGGGGGCCGGGCCCACGCGCAGGACAGGCATTGATGTTGGCAAGTCGTGCACGGGCACTTTTGGATGGGCGTATTGCACCGTCCGTAGATGATGTACTGGCCTTGGCTGGCCCTGTACTTAAGCACCGAATGGCCCTTAGTTTTGCTGCCCGTGCTGATGGGGCCAATCTTGATGATTTGATCAGCAAACTTGCAAAACGCGTTAGCTAATGCCAATCACCACAAAGCTCGGGCAAGCCCAATTAAGACGGGATGCAGAACACCTCGCCTCACCTTATCCTCCGCTATTGGCTGAGGCCGAAAGGGTGGCTGCAATAGTGGCACAAGGTGTACACGGACGTCGACGTTCCGGACAGGGCGAAACGTTTTGGCAATACCGCGATTACGCAACGTCTGACAGCGCCCACGATATTGATTGGCGTCGGTCTGCGCGCGCCGATCACTATTATGTACGTGAAAACGAATGGGAAGCTGCCAATACGGTTTGGATGTGGCGTGACGGCTCTAATGGGATGGATTGGAAATCTCATAAATCTTTACCAACAAAAAAAGATAGAGCCAGCATTATAATGATGGCTTTGTCGTCGCTATTAATGCGAGCCGGGGAACGCTGTGCCGTGCTCGGCATGAGTGAACGTCCGCACACAGGCCGGTTTGGCATAGAACGAATTTCCTACAAATTAGCCACTAGCGAAGGATGTCTTGGTGCTTTGGATGTAGATTTTTCAGCGCATTCCAAATTGGTTCTTGCCTCAGATTTTTTAGCCCCTGCAAAAGAGTGGCGAGAAACATTAGCTGCTTTAAGTGCGCGGCCAGCCACTGGAGTTTTATTGCATATTGTTGATCCTGCCGAGCGCGGTTTTCCGTTCAAAGGCCGCGTACAAATGCTGCAACCTGGCACCAAGATAGCCAAGCTTCCCTTCTTACTCGGGCGCGCAGAAAAAATGCGAGATCAATATTTGGAAAAATTCAAAGCTCACGAAGATAATTTGGCGCAAACTGCCCGTCGTCTCGGTTGGACATTGATAACCCACACAACAGACCAGCCTGCAACACAGGCACTTAGTGCCATGTATCAATCTCTTGCTGGAGATATTTAATGGTCTTTGGCCCCGTTACATTTTTGGCGCCACTGGCTTTATTGGGATTATTAGCGCTGCCGGTTATTTGGTGGGTGTTAAAAATCACGCCACCTAAACCATTGCTGCAAATATTTCCGCCCTTGCGGTTATTAGCCGACATCAACAAAGAAGAAGACACACCGAATGCGACGCCTATCTGGTTGTTTTTATTTCGTTTGTTCATGGGCGCAGTTCTAGCCATCGCCCTAGCAAAACCTATATTATTCAAACCTGATATCGAGGCCAACCGCCAACTTGCACTCATCATAGATAATGGTTGGGCGGCTGCGGGGAATTGGTCAGCTGTAACGACTGAAGCCGAAGCCTTAATCAAACAAGCCGTATCAGAAAACCAAATGGTCGCCGTAGTGCGCACTGTTGATTTACACGGAGAAAATGCTGCCGGGTTTATCCCTGCGAGTGAAGCCTTAAAATCTATTCGTTCACTACAAATCACACCCCATGAGCCTGACCGGAGCGTTTCGGTAAAAACCTTGAAATCGCTTGACCTATCAGGTGCCGATATTCTTTGGCTCTCGGACGGAATTGATTATGGGTTCGCAGACGGTTTCAAAGACGCGCTTAGAGCAGGAGGTGGCCGCCAAACAATTTATACACCTATCTCAGAATTGAGCGCACTTCTTGCAGGCGAAATATCAGAAACTGCCAATGGCTTTCGAACAGAATGGCACAGAACAGACACCGCAAGTTTACGTAACCACAATATTGTCGCCTATAGCCCCCAAGGGCATGTCCTTGCCCGTAGCGAATTAAATTTTTTGCCTGGTGAAGAAAAAGCAGAAGCAGATTTTGAACTGCCGGCAGAACTTCGCAATCGCGTATCTTTGCTAAAGTCCGAAGGGTTTGCATCTGCGGGGTCGGTAAAATTATTAGATGATAGCTGGGGACGGCCTCTGGTTGGGCTTCTAAAAGGAAGCGACGCAAACACCCAACCCTTACTCTCTGAATGGCACTATATAGAAGAAGCTCTCGAACCAAGTGCTGATATTTACAAAGGCGACCTTGATGAATTACTGGCCGTTGCACCTGGCATAATTTTCATGACGGACCGTGCGCGTTTCGAAAGCCCTTTATTGACAAAATATGTAGATGAAGGCGGGATGTTGATACGGTTCGCTGGGCCAAAACTGGCCAAGCGAACCGATAAATTGCTCCCCGTGCTTTTGCGTGCAGGTGGGCGTGACATAGGCGGTGCTTTGGCGTGGGAAGAACCACAAGGGTTTGATACGTTTTCTGAAGATAGCCCTTTCTTTGGTCTGAGTACCCGCGAAGATATAGTTGTCCGCAAGCAAATATTAGCAACACCGGGAACCGAAACAGATGCCAATACTTGGGCACGGTTAGAGGACGGCTCGCCAGTTATTACATCATCTACGCGCGGACTTGGCCGGGTGGTTTTATTCCACGTAACGGCTGGCCCCGATTGGTCAACCCTACCATTATCAGGATTATATGTGCAAATGCTCGACAGGCTGCTTCCGCTAGCCAGAAGTACAAGTTCACCCATTACCAATACATCAAATGGTGACTGGACGGCAGAGCGCACACTTGACGGTTACGGCAATTTGCAAACACCACCAATGACCACCGCAACACTAACGGATACATCATTTGCGAACAAAAAACCGAGCTTTGAAAACCCGCCAGGTCTCTACCGACAGGGTTTGCGGCGCCAAGCGCTTAATACTGTTTCCAACCCGAATGATTATGTAGCACTTTCCACATCCGGTTTGCGCAAAGCCGTTTACGGTGGCCGCAAACCAAAATCATTAAGCGGGAGTTTGCTAGGGCTTTTAGCGCTGATGATGGCGTTTGACGTAGCGATGTCTTTATTCGCTTCGGGCCGCTTAAGAAACCCTGTAATAATGTCCAGCACGGCATTGCTGTTTGCAAGCGTCCTATTTTTTCCTGCTGATTCTCACGCCCAAACTGGCGGCGCAAACAATATTAATAATGATGCGTTGGGACTGCATCTTGCCTATGTCGTCACAGGAAATACTGATGTTGACCGCTTAAGTAAAAACGGTCTTGAGGGTTTGGCGTTCGAGCTAACGCGCCGTACCACTATCGAACCATTAGGTGTACGTGGTATCAATTTAGATAGTGATGTCATAGGTTTTTATCCATTTCTTTATTGGCCGGTTGAGCGCAATGCGGCTGACCTCAAACCTGCGACGGCTGCCAAGCTTAACAACTTCATGCAAGCTGGCGGAACCCTGGTTTTGGACACACAAGATCAAGACCGTAAACGCTTGTTCTCTGGTGAAGTCCACCCAGGATTAGAACGTTTGTCTAAGAACCTCGATATCCCGCGTTTATCTGCACCGTCCAAAACCCATGTTCTCACGAAATCTTTTTACCTGATTTCGGCCTATCCAGGACGATGGGCCGACGGTGCCATTTGGGTTGAAGCCGATACAAGAGGATCAAGCCGAGACGGCGTTTCTAGCGTCATTGTCGGCTCAAATGATTGGGCTGCGGCTTGGGCCAAAGACGACAAAGGACGGTCTCTTAGTGTCATAGAAAACGAAATGCCGCGTCAAAGGGAAATGGCCACGCGTTTTGGGGTTAACTTGGCTATGTATGCTTTGTCAGGAAATTATAAGGGCGACCAAGTCCATGCAGCAAAAATTGTAGAAAGGCTCGGCGAAGGTCTTAACGGTGCCATTGCGCCTGAAGAACCAGAACAGCCACCTGAAACGCTTGAAGGGATTGAGCCGTGAATACATCATTCGTATTTGACCCTTTATTGCCTGTTTGGGCGATTGCCAGCTTAACCTTAATGATAATAGTGGCGGCAACATTCGGCCAGTGGCGCGGGCTTAAGAGCTTTGTTTTACGTGCCATCGCAGCTTTTCTCTTGTGCGGCGCGCTGCTAAATCCACAACAATTGATAGAGCAGCGCAACCCCCTACCCGACATCGCACTTGTCTTAAATGATAATAGCGAGAGCATGACTATAGCGGGTAGAGATGCGGTTGCCAGCACCGTACGTTCCCGGTTACGTGATGGTTTAACCGCTTTGGGCAATACGGAAATCGTCGAAGTCGATATACCGCCTGGTAAAGACGGGACACGTATGGTTCAGGCGCTCATTGACGGTTTGGCGCAATTGCCCGCCGAGAGGATTGCCGGCGTTTTTTCGATTAGCGACGGGCAAGTCCACGACCTCCCTGATAATCCCGGCGTATTACTGCCGTTGGGGGTGCCCTTTCATAACCTGATTATTGGTGATAAAAATGCCCGTGACCGCAGACTTGATCCAATAGTGACACCGAAATACGGCATGGTCGGCGAGATCGCAAATTTTGAAATGCGTCTTGAAGACCCGGGTCATGAAGGCGAAAGTGTGATGCTTGAAATACGCTTAAACGGTGAATTGCTCGCCCGTTTTCCTGCCTTGGCTGGCGACAGTATTACCGCACCTCTCGAAATAGAAAAACGCGGGATAAATACGGTAGAAATCCGAGCGGAAACTGCTGACGGCGAACTGACCGCCCTTAACAATGTAGTGGTCGCAGAAATTTCAGGCGTAAGGGATCGCTTACGTGTCTTATTAATTACAGGCGAACCGCATATGGGTGGTCGTGCTTGGCGAAATTTACTTAAATCTGATCCGTCTGTTGATCTGATCCAGTTCACAATCTTGACCAATCCAGGTGTCAAAAACACATATGCACCCGCACAAGAATTATCCCTCATCCAATTTCCAGTACGCGAATTATTTGAAGAAAAACTCGACGAATTTGATCTCATCATTTTCGACCAATTTAAACGCAGAACTGTGGCCGCACGTGGCCGAACACGACCAATGCTCAGCCCGTATTATATTTCTAATGTTTCTAAATATGTTGAAAACGGGGGCGCTTTACTTGTTGCGGCAGGCACAGCGTTTTCCACCGAAGACAGTTTGGCGCGCTCACCGTTAATTGCCGTATTACCCGCTAGACCAACCGGCGAAATAGATACAACACCGTTTCGACCAAAGCTAAATGATAAAGGTAAAAGACATCCAATCACATCTATATTCAAAGGCGATACTGCTGCACGTTGGGGCCGCTGGTATAGATCCGTAGACGCAGAAGTTATCAAAGGTGACGCGTTGATGGATAACGATGACGGCAAACCTTTATTGGTTGTAGACAAAGTAGAAAAAGGCCGTGTCGCACTTGTGTTATCAGATCAGGCATGGCTTTGGGCAAAGGGCCATGACGGCGGCGGGCCATATAATGAAATGTTTAAGAGGCTTGCCCATTGGTTGATGGGAGAACCCGATCTGGAAGCCGACCGCTTACAAGCGCGCGTCGAAAATGGTCTCTTGCAAATAGAGCACTTTGCATTGGATGATCAATTACAACCTGTGCAAATTTTATTACCAGACGGTTCATCTCAAACCATAGATTTACGCCGTAGTGAGCCTGGACATTTTACTGGTAATATAAAGGCTGACAGCAGAGGCGCATACCGTGTTAGCACAAATGAGCTTTCCACACTCGCAGCCGCAGGCGCATTAAACCCAACAGAGTTTAAACACGTAACTGCCACAGCAGATATTCTAGAACCATTGGTAACAGCCAGCGGCGGCGGCACCTTTTGGATGGGCGCAAATGCTGCCATTCCCAACTTGCGGAAAGTTAGGCTAGGCAAGTCAACGTCTGGAAACAATTTCGCAGGAATACTAGAAAACGAACACTATAATGTTACGGCATCACGCCGGTCACCATTTGCACCAACTTGGATTTATTTCTTGTTGATATTGGCGTCTTTGTTAATTGCTTGGCGGCTTGAGGGACAATAAAGCGCACATAATTCTAGGTGACATCATACCGACAAATCATCTATGTATATTTAAAATTAAAATTCCAGAAGGATTTATTATGAAGCTATATTCCAAATTGTTTTTACTCACCGCCGCCAGTGCCCTCGCATTAGCATCATGTGAAGCACCGCAAAACACGGCTTCAGCAAATCCTGCCTCAACAAAGTCCGTCAAAGATGCCAAAGCCAAAAATGTTATTTTGTTTATTGGGGACGGCATGGGAATTTCTACGATTACGGCAGCGCGTATTTTTGATGGGCAGAGCAAAGGCATGAGCGGCGAAGATAATAAATTATCCTTTGAAGAATTTGACAACCTCGCTTTGGTCAAGACCTATAACCTTGATGCCCAAGTCGCAGACAGTGCAGGCACAGCCAGTGCCATGAACACAGGCATGAAAACCCAAATAGGAAAAATCAACGTACAACCAGACGGATTATTAGCAGGATGCGCCGATAGCGCGGCTGTTGCGCCGACTTTATTTGCTGATTTGGCTGAGAAATCTGGCATGTCTACGGGTATTGTCTCTACGGCCCGCCTCACACACGCGACCCCTGCTGCCGTCTATGGCCACGCGGAAAGTCGTGGCTGGGAAACTGATGGTTTTGTGAGCAAAGAAGGCAAAGAAAATGGCTGTCGTGATCTTGCTTCGCAATTGGTTGCTTACGGCGGTACCGGTGAAAACGCTGGACTTGAGGTTGCGCTCGGCGGCGGGCAAGGCGGCTTCCTTGCACAAAATGAAGGTGGGCACCGCCAAGACGGCCAAAACCTAACCGTAAAATGGGCCAAGAAAAGTAGTGTCCATAGCTATGTAGACAACATCACAGATTTAAATGCAATTGATGCGAAGAACGGCACAAAGGTACTTGGCTTGTTTAATAAAAGCCACATGTCCTACGAGGCGGACCGGGATACAGAGGTTGAGCCTTCCTTGAGCGAAATGACCCGCTTTGCCATTGAAAATCTGGCGGCGCGCGATACCGGATATTATCTTATGGTTGAAGCGGGCCGCATTGACCATGCCCACCACGGCACCAATGCTTACCGTGCATTGAGCGAAACACAAGAATTAGCGCGTGCCGTTGCACTGGCCGACGAAATGACGAGCGACGAAGATACGCTCATTTTGGTTACGGCTGACCACAGTCATGTCTTTACCATTGCCGGATATCCGAAGGCAGGAAACCCAATTTTGGGTCTTGTTGTGCCGCCGCAAAGCGAAGACGGAAAACCAAGTTTGGCGGGTGACAAACTCCCTTACACAACACTGGGGTATCATAACGGTTCCCATGTTAGGGATGATGTGGAACAAACCGCAAATATGGTGCAGGGCAAAGATTACAAACAACAAGCCGCAATAAGACGAGCGTCTGAAACCCACGGCGGCGAAGACGTTGCCCTGTTTGCCAAAGGCCCCGGTGCGGGTCAGGTGCACGGCGTTATTGATCAAGCCGAAATTTTCGGGATAATGAAAGATGCTGTAGGGATAGTTGACTAGAGCATCTTGCGATAAGTTAGAGTCACTTTGAGCGCCCGAGTTTGTTCCGTGAACAGGAGCCGTTTCCGACGCGGTGCCTTAGCACCGTTAGGAGACGGCAACGCATTCACGGGTGCAAACTCGGGTGACCGGATTATAGAAAATATTCTTTTTTTCAATACCTTACGTGTTGCTTGGGCGATATTTGCTTTTTGGGCGTCGTTGTGTCCCTTGACCGATTGCCCAAAAAACAAAAATGGGGCATCGCTCTGCAGAACACGCCTTAAAAAGCTAAAATGGCCAAAAAACAAATCTCATCCCATCAAAGCGGCTCTAACTTACCGCAAGATGCTCTAGGGGCAGGACAATTGAGTTTTGCGCAGGCAAATAGGCTGTCTTGCGCAGGTTATTTTTTGGTTATTTTTTGGTTATTTTTTGGTTGTTTTTTGATTGTTTGAAATAATAAATGGTCGGGTTGCAAGGCTAATTAGGCCATAAATGAACGCACCAAAGCCCACCATTTACAAGACCCATCTTACAAAGCGGTGTTCGCCACCAGCCATGGTCATAGCAAATGAGCAAAGCCCTTCTTTGTAGTACAGAACCCCAAAAGCACATAGAATAAATGCACACGCGCCCAAGCGGCATTAACTTACACATGAGTTCAAGAAACTGTGTCCAGCTGCGTGTCTTGCCGTACAGATGAAATAAAATTTTGAAGCTCCGAGCCGGTGGAATTTTCCGCCCCGCCATACGCTTATAATGCCGGTTTACAAAAGCCCGTTTGTGGGTTTTGGGTGCTCCTGCTATATATTTTTGTCCACGCACCCAATTCAGCCATATCCGAAGCCAAGTAAGAAACACCCACACACCGCTCGGTGTCCTTTGGTTTTCATATGGAGCCGCTACTAAATCTGGTGCAGAAGTGTATGAAAGATAAGATTGGGTTTCGATTAAAGAGAAAACCGCACCCTGTGATACACTGCTTAAACATACTATTTTATGTGTTGGTTTATATGCTGATATTAAATTCATGGTGTAAATATACGCCTACATCAAAAACCGTGGATACGTTTTTATATGCGCAGATTTCAGCGCAATAAAAAAGGCGAGGAAACCCCGCCTTTTTCTTAGTTATTATTTAGTTTTATCTAAAAATCGTATTTCGCACCAAAGCGGACTTCATATCGTGACGCCGCGCCAATACGCGCTTCAGGGTCAATTGTACCTGCTTGGAAATCTGCATAATTAACATTTCCAGGGAAAACCGCCTGACGCAAGATACCCCAATCATCATTGATCAAGTTGGTAAAGTTGTTAATGACCATGAAAACTGATGCTTTGTCATTATCACGAAGACCAGGGAATTCCTGTTCAATCTTGATATCAACCTTGCCCCACCAAGAACCTTTTTGGTCATTACGCTTAAAGCCATCAGCCAAAACATTATCGCCGTCCAGGAATGGAGTAAATCCAAAGATACTGTTTCCGCCTTGCGTAAAGCTGTAAGGAATACCTGAGCTATACTGACCCAGTGCGGAGAACTTGGTCAAGTAGTCACCCCAGAACGCATGCTCATAGCTAACGGTAGATGTGAAACGGTGCGGAATTTCATAGTTCGATGTAGACAGAACCTGTTCTTCCGGATTGGCAAATGAGCGAGACATATAATTTGAAAATGCCACTGCACTCGTCATTGGTTGCACATCTTTAGCATTTACGTAGGCATAGCCAAGCGTCCAATCAATTCCGTTATCAAACTGTTTACTGATGCCAGTCGATAAGACAAAGCTTTGATTACCAACGCGTGAATTCGTCAAAACAAATGAGGCAAGACGGTTACTATCAAATAGCGGTGTCCCATTAGAGGCCGTCGCGCCATTCGGGTCTAAATCGCCGTGAGCAATAATCGCAGTATTCTTTGCTTTGGAATACAACAAATCAGCCGTTACGAAATACTCATCCCCAAACTCAAATGTACCACCAAAGGAGAATTTCCACTCTGAAGGAATTTTGAAATTCGGATCCAAATAGTTAAGTTCAAAATTTGAACCAACACCCGTTGATATTTGATCATGAACGATTGTCGGGATTGCATAGCCAGCAAAGTTTGGCACACCAGATTCTGCGTCAACATATGTCAGCGTATTCAAATCAATTGGGTTTGGTTGACCACCGCGACCGGCGCGGGCAAGCGTACCGACTTGCTCAATATTGTTGCCAGAATAGGTATTTGAAAGCCAAACATTCGGGTTACCACCAGAATAACGACCAATACCACCATGGAAAGTTGCTCTGTCATTGGCTTCCCAATTAAAGCCAAATCGAGGTTGTAGCAAACCTTCGCCGTCTAGATTTTGCGAGTTAGAGAACCCGTAATCTGCCACAAATGCAGGGTTTTCTGTCGGCAAATCGTTGGTAGTATACCAATCATAACGCAAGCCCCCAAGGACAGTCAGGCCATTGCCCAAATCAACTTCGTCTTGTCCGTAAACGGAGTTAAGGGAATAACCCCATTCTGCCGCAGCATCATCAGGATTGTGAGATGGTGCGTTGTTATAATAAATACGGTCTACAAGCGCATTTTCAAAATTATCTATTCCGCGGAAACGCAGTTCGGTTTCTGTATGTTGAATGAATAGATTAAATACGTCCAATGTTTCACGCTCAAACCCACCTGAAATTGTATGATTGCCCATTGTATAGGCACCCTTCAGAGCAAAGTTAAACACATCATAGTTTAGCTTGTTTGATTGACGACTATCATCTCCACCAAGATATACATCAACAGCACCAAGAGTATTGCCCGCACTGTCAACACGGTTTGGGAGCGCAACTCGGATTTCACCAAAATCAGTACCACCAACAGATATTTGGCGGTTATCAAGTTTTAGATAACCCATACGAAATTCGGTTGAGAAATTATCTGACCAATCTGAGTACAAAGTACCGGAATAAGATTCCAATTTGGCACCACGTTCATACAAGTGATTTGAAAATTCAAATTCATTCAAATCACGGTCTGCACCAGAAATATTAAACCCGTCATTATAATTATAGGTAAAGCTAGCGCGATGATTTGCATTTAGATTCCAATCAAGCTTAACCAAGATTTTTTCGTCTTTGTTGTCAAAGCTTTGTGGCCTGCCGCCTGGGTCATATTGATATACGCGGTTAGCAATTTCTGAGATGCGCGAAAGTTCTGCTTCTGTAACATTGACTTCGTTTACAGCACCGGAGCCGACTGGACCTCGGTCAAACAAGTTGGCGCCTTCTAGCTTTTCGTAAGCAGCAAATAAGAACAATTTGTCTTTGATGATAGGACCGCCAACATTAAAACCGTAACGAATTTCATTAAAAGAGCCCGTAGAGATTGGAGAGTTTTCCAGTGAATCGTTTCTGAGCTTGTTATCAGTATAATCGACAAACAAACCGCCATGTATTTCGTTGCCACCAGATTTTGTCACTGCGTTTATGTTACAAGCTGTAAAACCTCCGTACTGAACATCAAATGGTGCCATTTCAACGGCCACTTGCTCAATGGCATCAAATGAGAACGGAATACGTTCTGTTGGATACCCGTTAGAGTTCAGACCAAATGAATCGTTCATGCGAACACCGTCAACAGTTAGGCTGTTAAAGCGCGGATTAAGACCACCACACGAAACGCCACCACGAGCACCCGCCGCTTCGCTGATATAGATACGCGGGTCACTGCGAAGAACATCGGTGATATCACGATTAAGAGTTGGTGCTTTTTGCAAATCGTCAAGACTAAATGTAGCGTTCGGACCAAGGGCCACATCAATTGCGTTAATTAATGAACCAGTTACAATAACCTCATCTGAAGTTGCTGCGCCCATTGTCGCAGAAAAATTATACGTTTCGCCCAATGAAAGCTGAATGCCTTCTGCACGGTATGGCGCTTGGCCATTAGCTGTAATCGTAATAATATATGGGCCGCCAACACGTAAACCACGTTCAATGAAAGCACCATTTCCACCAGTAACCGCCGTTTGCGCTGTTCCGGACGGACTGTGAACGATTGTAACGGACGCGCCAGATACTGGTGCGCCAGTTTCACTGGTAACACTCCCGCGTACCGATGAAGATGTAGTTTGCGCATAGGCGCTTGTGGACATGGCCATTGCAAGTGCGATGCTTGATGCACCGAGCATGCCGGCTAGGACGGTTGATTTAGTAAACTTGTTCATTTGAGAACCCCTCTTTGGTATTTAAGAATGCTTATTAAAAATAAGAATGTGCGCTCGTAAAATGCGCGGATAACATTATTGTGACTTGGTCGTGAGGATTTTACAACAGTTTTTCAGCAAAATAATTAACTGGCTGTTAACTATTTCCCAAGTGTGGTATTTATGCCATTACAGGCTCATAAATACTTATTAGTTCGGACACAAAATGACAAAAATTACGCGGCGCGGGGCATTATTTACAGGAATTTCATTAGTGGGCGCGGCGGCCTGTAGCCGCGAATCTGTAGATTTTCCAGTTTATTTCAACCACGGTGTCGCCAGTGGTGACCCTGGTGCGAACAGAATAGTCATCTGGACACGAATCAGTGCAGAGATACTAGATGCTTTTTCTGGAGTTATTCCCGTTGATTGGGAAATGGCAACGGACGAAAGTTTTCGCAAAAATCGCCGCAAGGGGAAAACCACGGCGGATGCAGGCCGTGATTTTACGGTTAAAGTCGATGCAACAGGCTTAAAAGCTGGGCAAAGATATTTTTACCGCTTTCGTGTCGGCAAAAACGTGTCGCCTGTTGGCAGAACCAAGACCTTGCCCGCAGGTGCAGTAGAGGCCGCTCGGTTTGCTGTAGTTTCGTGCTCTCATTTCGGTTTTGGCTATTTCAATGTTTACGACGAGATTGCAAAACATGACCATTTTGATGCAGTGCTTCACCTCGGCGATTATTATTACGAATACGGGCATGATAGTTACGGTGGTAAAACTGGTGAAAAGCTGGGGCGCTTGGTTGAACCTGCCCATGAAATTGTAAGTTTGGCGGATTACCGCACGCGTCACGCACAGTATAAAGGCGATAGCTCGAGTCAGGCGGTTCATGCCGCTCATCCATTTATTTGTATATGGGATGACCACGAAACGGCGAACGATTCTTGGAAGACCGGTGCAGAAAACCATAATGTAGAAGACGGTGATTGGGATGCCCGCCGCGCCGCAGCCATGCAGGCTTATTATGAGTGGATGCCTGTGCGTGACCCAGAGCCAGGCCGAGCCAAGGAAGCTTTGTTTCGCAGCTATGAATTTGGCAATCTTCTGACATTATGTGCAGTGGAAACCCGCTTAACCGCGCGCACGCGCCCTTTGGATTACGCCCAGCATGTAGCCGATTTACAAACCCGCGAAGGCATAGGGAATTTCGTCCAAAATGTTCTGGGCGATCCGTCGCGAGAACTTCTGGGCGCCGCGCAATCCGCCTATGTTGGCAAAGCGTTGAAAAATTCAAAAGAAGCCAACCAGCCATGGCGCCTTATTGCAAATCAGGTTCTTATGGCCCGCCTCGCATCACCAGATTTGACCTCCTATAAAGAAGCCGATTTCATCAAGGACATCGAAAAAGTATTCCCTCAAATACATGAATATATTGTACTTTCACCCCTTGGCCTGCCGCTTAATCTTGATGCATGGGACGGGTACCCAGCCGCACGCGAACGCTTTTACACCACGGTACAAGAGCAAGGCGTGACAGATTTGCTCGTTCTTACAGGCGACACCCATGAATGTTGGGCCAATAAATTGGAGACGGCCTCTGGCAAATCTATGGGCGTGGAGCTTGGTACGACGAGCGTAACTTCGCCGGGCACAGGCGCTTATTTTGGTGAAGCGGCTGCGGACTTTTCAGCAAAACTCAACGCAAAAAACGGCGATGTTATTTACCATAATATGAGCCATCACGGCTATATTGACTTAAGCCTAAACCAAGAGAGCGGCCAAGCCAATTTCGTCAGCATAGATACAATCTACAAGAAGGACTATAAAGCATTTACCAGCAAAAGCTTTATGATTAAAAAATCGAATGGGTCTTTGGTATTAGAAGATAAATAGAAAATCAGCGCATTTTCGGTGTTACCACTCCGAATTCTACCATGGATTCGGCCATGCTCAGGGTCATTTCTTCTAGCGAGCGGGGTTCTATGCCGAGCTCTGTCCGCAAACGTTCATTGCTGACATTTTCTTTTTTACCAAGGCCGCGCTTTATCATGCGTACCGTTTTGTCAAACATGGCCATAATATGCACAGCAAAATTCGGCAATTTCTTGGTCGGTGTTTTATAGCCTGCCGCGTACAGGATTTTTGATATATCCAGCATCCATGCATAGGATTCTATGAGCAAATAACGTCGCCCTGCGGCGACCGGCATAGTCATAGCGCCCAAATGCGCATCGGCCACATCACGCACATCAATGCAGGCAAAGCCGATTGCGGGGCAGGCTGGCACTTCACCCGCCAATAATTTACGCACCAATTCACCAGACGTGGAATAAGTCTTATCAAGCAATGGCCCGAGTACCGCGCCCGGATTTATAACGGATAATTGCATTTTTCCCGCCTCTGGTGTTTCCATGAAATCCCATGCAGCCCGTTCAGCAATGGTTTTACTTTTTAGGTAGGCACTAATATCCCCATCAGCATTCGACCAATCTTTCTCGTCGTAAATATAATCTGGGCCATTGTCATTGCCGTAAGCCACAGCCGCCATAGAAGACGTAAGAACAACCCGTTTGACCTTGGCCTTGGCCGCAGCCCGTAGAGCGCGAAGCGCACCTTCACGCGCCGGAATTATCAGATCGTTCTCGTCATCTGGATCAGAACTTGGGAACGGAGAAGCCACATGTTGCACGAACGCGCAGCCTTTAACCGCATCGTCCCAACCATCGTCGGACATCAAGTCCAGTGTTACAAATGTTAGATCATCCGTTGTTGCTTGTGACGCCTTGGTCGCAATCGCTGCTCGGACTTCATCAGCTCTGTTCGGTGACCGTAAAGACCCGCGAACCGCATAGCCCTCATTGAGCAAACGCACGATACAATGCTTGGCAATAAACCCTGACGCGCCCGTAACCAGAACAATTTTCTTTTTTGCGTTTTTTCTCTGTACAGGCTTTTTAGCAGTTTTCTTTTTTGTGGCTAGCTTTTTAGAGACAGTTTTTTTGTTCGATGTCTTTTTAGCTGGTGATTTCTTAGCTGGTTTCTTTTTCGCGGCCATGATTGGGCTCCCTTTTTATTACTGTATTCCTGTTAAAATACTTTTTGACATTTTATGTCTTATTTGTCAATATGTCAGCAATGTTATGATGAACTTTGATTTGAGTGATAAAACCGAGCGGATTTTGGCCGCTAGCCTTAAGTGCTTTAAACAATACGGCTTTAAACGCACCAGTATGGAGGATATAGCCAAGGCCTCTAATATGTCACGCCCTGCCCTGTATTTGTTGTTCAAAAGCAAAACCGATATTTTCCGTTCGCTCTCGGACGCCTTCCATGCAAAAACATTACAAGCCGTGGATATTGCGCTGGCTGGAGACGCACCCGTACATAAACGCATATCAGAAGCAGTGGCCGTAAGAATGACTGCGCTCTATGCACTTGCGTACGATTCTGCTCACGGGCCTGAATTGTTTGATGTCAACCAAAGCACATCAGCCGACATCAATGCCAAGGCGGATGATGATTTTCTCGCTAAATTGACAGATATCCTGCAATCAAGCCTCTCCACAGGAGAAATCTCGGGCGGCCCTGACAAAATGGCAGCAAGAGAATTAGCCCAGCTAATTTTGGCCAGCGCCATCGGCCTAAAAACTTTCGCCTTCAGCGCACAGGATTACGAAAAACTACTGCGCAAATCCGTCGCAACCTTCTTCGAAGGGCTGTTGCCAAAATAACAAAGAACTTACACCCAGTTTAGTGTGAAATTAAGACAGTATAAGCAGACTAGCGATGAGCATCAAAAGAGCGGTAATTCACATGTCTTAATTCTGGCGTTAATATACCAATATACAATCGCTACTGGCTGGCACGCCATTCCTTTAACAATAGGCACCACTCTCGCGCAGACTTTTCATTATAAATAATCTGTCCGTCGGAATAAATAGTATTTAGCCGTTCCGCCGCATGTTCTTGCGCCCATTTCACAGCTGGTTGCAGAGCGCGTTGAACAAGCTTTGGGTCTTCGGCCATTGCACCTTTTGGTGTATACAAAATTGTCTTAATAAGCTTGCTGTCATTGACGGTAAACTTCATTTCCGCTTGGAGCGGCGGCAAGTGCAAGATATCAAGAAAGCTATTATGCTCTTTCAAGGTAATAACAATGATGCCGTTTTGCTTTGTAATCCATTCATAGGAAAATCTACCATTCGTACCAACATCCCAGCCTAGCGAAATCAAAATTTGTTTTTTCGGTATTTTGAAATCTACACCCGCAAAAGTCATTTCACAATCTTGGGCTAATGTTTCTGCTACTGCATTTAAATCATGTTGTTGCAATGCGTCCAAATAACCTTGAACAATTTCAACCGAATTATTATCAGATAAATCCATAGCTCAAAACTTCCTCTACTTTTCCCCACTTTTCCCCAAATCACAATTTATTTATATAACCTAGCATCTAAATAAATACTAGCTTCATGATGGATTCTGTGGCTATGGTATTGCTATGAGAAATGAACCAACACGCTTAAACGGCACATATACAAAAATCCAAGCATGGGATAGCCCGACCGGTGCATCCATGTGCGTTTATTATAAAAAAGCAACCACTCGGAAAACCGCACCGACCAAAGGCGTTATTCAGATCAATCACGGTCTCGCTGAACACGGCGGTCGTTATGCCCGGTTTGCGCAAAGCCTCGCGCAAGCCGGATACCATGTCTATGCCTATGATCACAGAGGTCACGGCGCGACAACGGCAGAAGATGCGTCCCATGGTGTATTTTCAGCTGGCGATGGTTCTGGCAATGGTGCTGGCGATGGTTCTGAGGTAGTTTTGCAAGACGTGAAATTCATCAACGCAAAAATTCGCAAATTGCATCCAAAACTACCGCTGATTATGTTTGGCCATTCTATGGGTGCGATGATTACTTATAATTACCTGCTTAGGTGGCCTAAAGATGCAAATGCCTATGCCGTCTGGAATGCCGCTATGAGCAAAGGCGGGGCAAATGGCTTACTTAAACTCATTCTAGGGCTTGAAGGGATTTTCAAAAAACCGGATACAGACAGCGTGATAGATACGCTCACATTTAAAGCTTTCAACAAAAAATTTAAGCCAAATAAGACCGAGAGCGATTGGCTTTCCAAGGACGTAGAAGAATGCCGTGAATACGACGACGACCCGGACTGTGGTTGGGGTGCATCTGTGAGTATGTGGCAGGATTTGCTCGCTTGGATATTGCGCGGTGCGTCTGACGAAGGTTTAGAAAATGTGCCGAAATCTAAGCCCATATATTTACTCGGCGGAGATGCAGACCCGTCCACAATGGACGCCAAAGCTACGGCTGATCTACAATCCCGCATGCAAGCCGCAGGCCTCACCAACGTAAAAACCACAATCCGCAAAGACGGTCGCCACGAAGCCCTAAACGAGCCAAAAGCCGAACGCGAAGCCATTGTCGCAGAGTTTATTACGTGGGCAGACAGTATATAGAGCGGTTAGGCATTTGCACCCGAGGACGATGTGTAAAAAATTGGGTTCACTTTCTTTCCTTCCCCCATTTTCCATAGGGGAATTACCCCAAAGGGGAGATTGGGGCAGTACCCCAAAGGGGGGATGGGGGCAGACGCTCTGGCGTCTCAATGGCAATATAGCTAAAGACAAAACTCAGTAGCGCACAAGAGTGCGCGCCCCCATCGAGCACCAAGAGGTGCCCACTTCCCCCATGAAAAACGGAGGAAGGAATAATGCCTGTTCTCAATTAAATGCAAAATGCCATTAGGTGCAAAATGCACTAACCACGTTCTTTGACTTTCAAAAACCTAAGCTGTGGATTTTTATCGGTGGCGTAGCTTGTGTCCCATTGGGATTTTCACCTTGCATTCTTATATATTTCGATTATTCACGAATTATGGAAATGAATACAGCATCTTCGGCATTTTCTGCTTTAGCGCACACAGGACGGCTTGGCGTGTTTCGTCTGCTCATGCACCATATGCCAAGGGCATTATCGGCGGGTGATATCGCTGAACGCACCAACATGCCTGCTTCCACGCTCTCGGGTTATTTATCGCAACTACAAAGGTCGAATTTAATAATGTCGGAAAGGCATGAGCGGCATATTTTTTACAAAATTGATCTAGCCGGCACGCACGATTTACTAACATTTTTCGCTCAGGATTGCTGCCAAGGTCACCCGGAAATTTGCGGCGTCGCCCTTACCGGCTATAATCCCTCACCTGCCAAAGCACTTAAAAAAGACCTCAAATATCATGATTAATTTTTCTTTGTCCAAACGCTTGCTCGCAGAAGCAATCGGCACAACCTTATTGCTGGCCACAGTCGTGGGTTCTGGCATCATGGCTGAAACGGTTGCCGGTGGAAATATAGGTATTGCTCTGCTTGGAAACACGCTTGCAACTGGTGCTATTCTTGCGGTTTTAATCCTTATGTTGGGTCCAATATCAGGCGCACATTTCAATCCAGTTGTAACATTGGCATTTTGGCTCAACAAAGATATAAACGCACGTGATGCGCTTGCCTATATGCCCGTGCAAATCATTGCCGCCATATTGGGTGTATGCCTTGCCCACATAATGTTTGCAGAAACACTCTTGCAAACATCAACTCATATTCGCACAGGGGCTTCGCAAGGAGTTTCAGAAATTGTCGCCAGTTTCGCTTTGGTTGCTTGTATATTGTTCACCGTGAAGCTGCGCCCTAAAGCCGTACCCTATGCTGTCGGCCTCGTGATTATGGCTGGGTATTGGTATACGGCCTCGACCAGCTTTGCCAACCCCGCTGTCACAATTGCGCGGGCCTTAAGCGATACATTTGCTGGTATACGGCCAAATGATGTGCCGTTATTTATTGGTGCGCAAATTGTTGGCTCTGTGCTAGCATTTTTAGCATATAGAGCTTATTTCAAAGCCGAAATTACGAATTAATTTCGCTCTTTAATTTTTAAAAACCTAAGCTGTGGATTTTTATCGGCTGCATAACTTACGTCCCACTGGGATTTTGCCAGTAGCACCGGTGCGCCGTCTAGGTCTTCGGCAATAGCCCCTTGGTTTTTGTTGATGTAGACTTGCAATGCGGAAGCATCGTCTGAAACCACCCACCTTGCCACTTGGTACATGCTTTGCTCAAACACGACTTCTAGGCCGTATTCAGTTTTGATACGCTCTGCCATAACATCGATTTGCAACGAACCCACCGCGCCAACAATCATATCAGAACCCATAGCCGGCTTGAAAAGCTGCGTAACACCTTCTTCGGCCAAGCTTTCCAGAGCTTTGCGTAAATGCTTAGCTTTTAGTGGATCGGCTAGACGGGCGCGGCGCAAAAGCTCAGGCGCGAAATTAGGAATACCAGCAAAGCGTATTTTACCGCTTTCGGATAAGCTGTCCCCTACCCTCAACACGCCGTGATTGGGGATACCGATGACATCACCTGCATAGGCTTGTTCAGCCAATTCGCGGTCTTGGGCGAAAAACAGGATCGGATTGTGCACGGATATGGTTTTATTTTCAGTCGTCTTAAGTTTCATGCCGCGTTTAAATACACCAGAGCTAAGCCGCAAAAACGCGACCCGGTCGCGGTGGTTTGGATCCATGTTGGCTTGTACTTTAAACACAAAGCCCGATACTGTTTTATCGGTTGGGGCAACACTGTCCTCTTTCCCGTTCTTCACGCATTTTTCGATCTGTGGCCTTGGGGCGAATTGGGCCAGCGCATCAATTAATTGCAGAACACCAAATTTCTTGAGCGCTGATCCAAAATATACCGGGGTCATATGCCCCTCAAGGAAAGATTGTTCGTTAAACTCGCCGTATTCACGGGCAAGCTCGACTTCTTCGCTGTACTCTTCGGCTAAATCAGCATCGTCAATGCAGTCAAGCATTTCCCCACTACCAAACTCAGTTGCATCACTGTGTTTGCCGTCTGTGTTAAAAGGTAAAAAACTGTTCGTCTTTAACTCGGCAACACCCTTAAAGCGGCGCCCACTTGCACATGGCCATTGCATCGGCACAACATCAAGTGCCAATTTATCTTCGATCTCGGCCAAGGTATCATAGACCTCACGGGCTTCGCGGTCAAATTTATTGACGAAGGTGATAATCGGAATATCGCGCAGACGGCAAACTTCGAATAGTTTTAGAGTCTGCGGCTCAATACCTTTGGCGGCGTCCAAAACCATCACTGCACAATCTGCTGCTGTCAAAGTCCTGTAAGTGTCTTCTGAAAAATCTTCATGCCCTGGTGTATCCAATAAGTTAAACACCAAACCTCTGTGTTCAAACGTCATAACGGACGAGGACACAGAGATGCCGCGCTCTTGCTCTATTTTCATCCAGTCTGATTGCGTGCGTCTGCGCTGCCCGCGCGCCGCAACTTGTCCCGCTTGGTGGATGGCACCCGCAGCCAGCAACATATTTTCGGTCAGCGTTGTCTTACCTGCATCCGGGTGCGAGATAATGGCAAAAACGCGCCGGGTAGCGGATGGATGGTCAGATGAATTTGTCATGGATGTTCACATAAGTGGCAACGCATAAACAAACAAGTGTTATTCGACTTCAACAGGCTCCGTTAAAAAATGTCGTCCTTGTTTATCTTCAATTTCAATTACCCACAAATCCGGATCTGTTTTAACACGATGCGCAATAATTTCGTCAATATCGCGCTCGCTTAATGGGCCTTTGGGGAGCCAAACCCGCTCCCCTGATAGATTTCTGATTGGACGGTACAACACCGCATTGCCGTCAAGCGTACTTACTTTCACCAATACGGCACCTGCATCACCGTCGCCTTTACGAGCCAATGTGGCAAAGGCCGCTTCCGATTGGGCACGGCGGATCAATGCGTAAACCCATATCGAAGGTTTCAATACTGGCATCATAATACTGGGATCATAAACATGACTACTCATTATGCAGGCTATTTTCCCTTATGGGGGGAAATTGGCACTCTTTTTGCTTGGTTGACAGCGTATTAACCAAAATAGGCTCTGTCATGTCCCAAAATAAGCAAAAAAACCTCGAATTCAATAGCAAACGCCACATGAGTTTTGAGCAAGGGTTTTATTCATTGCTGTTGCTTTGCTTTGCCAGCCTCTTGGTTTTTACACCAAATTTTGCACAAGCAGCCGTTACGACCAACGCAAAAATAAATAGAAATCAAACTTATATCTTAAAATCAAACCTTGAAAAAATGGCGCGTAAAGACAACGCAATTCTAGATTGGCGCACTCAAGAATTCGAACTTAAATTCGATTTGCCTGCCAATGACTGGTATGAAAACTTGGATTTGTTTTTAAGCGCTTACCCCGAAGGCCGCGTTATGCGCGGCACACCATTACTCATTAGCTTTAACGGTACTAAACCTGTGCCAATATACGGGCGGGCCTCACGTTTTGATGCACACATACGTATGGATACTTCGCGTATACGCCTGTCTGGAAACAGCATAAAAATTAGCTACCAGACACCAAGAAATGCTGCTTGTTTGACCCCAGATAACGGCCAATGGATTTTAGACCTTGCTCGCTCAAAATTGGTCGCAAAGGCGCGCACTAAAAATCGCGATATGCAAATTATCGAAATCGAGCAACGGCTAGCCCATGCGATGACGGCCCCTAAGCGTGTCGGTATAACCGCCAAGGGCAACTACAAATTGGCCTATGAAGCATTAGCCGCGCAAGGCATCGCTCAACGTATGGCATTTGTGCCAAATTTCAAATTAAACACCGGTCTTAGCGATATGGAGTTCATTATTGGAACCCATGATGATATTCGCCCACTGTTAAAGAAAAAATCCATCCTAAGGGCACCCGGCGCGCGTGTCATGATAGATGACCGCCAAAAACCGACGGTTGTCTTAACCGCCGAGACCGAAGAACAGCTCTTGGAATTAACGCGCGCATTTGCGACTTTCCATTTGCCATCTGCGCGGCGAGGAAGCATTGCTTTAAACGAATTTTACTCAGGTGAAAAATTTGCCCACGGTAAAACCCTAGAAGCAAAAGAATATAAGCTATCTGATATAGACACACCGTTTCTTTCCCCGTCCTGGCGCCCTGACCCAGCCAGCATAAACTTCAATGTCAAAGCCCCACAGGCGACCAGTGCGGTTCTCACCCTTAAAATTCTAAGCTCTACAGATATTAATCCGAAATCGCGCTTGGCCGTAAAACTTAATGATCAGTCTATCGGCTATACAAATTTGGACAAAACGTCGAAAAATGTATCTTTTACGATTAAAACTGGCATGTTCACCGCGGCGCAAAACAAACTTAGTTTTGAGCCTGAAATACTACCAATTGTGGATGCCCCGTTGTGCCAGTCACAACAAAACATACCCAGTATTTTGGTCAACAACACTTCCAAACTTAGTTTGAAAACGTCTAGACTTTCATTTGGAACAGATTTGAATAGATTTGCAGCTTCTGGCGCACCTTTTGACCAAAATAGCACGCTCGTATTAACGGCACGCACGGCAAATGACAAGCAAGCAACCCTACGATTGCTTGGCTATGCTGCACAACAATTTGGCCCCAAATGGAGCAATGCAAATTATGTATCTGGTTTGCCTACAGAAAAAAACCGGGACCAAAATATATTATTCATTGGCCCTAATCCTATTACAGACAAGACACTTTTTTCTGCAGCACCTAGCGCCCTAAGGCTCGCATTGGGGAAAAACGTATTGAATATCCCTAAACGTAAACACAATGCCAGCACAGACCAATTTGCTTCTAACAATGCTGCGCAAACCTTTAGTATTGCCGCGCGTCAAGACAATGGTCAAGACAATGGAGCCCGCTTAAAGCCAGGCGGTCTGGCTGCGCTTTTCGTATCGCCGTTTGCGAATGGTCGGATGATCGGAGTTATCAGTTCCGATCAACCTGCAAAGTTTGCAAATTCCATGGATTTTGTCACCAATAGGGATTATTGGAACGGCTTAGAGGGCAGTGTTTCGCGTTGGGACAAAAACAATATTTTGATGGCACAAATGGCCAAACCCCTGCCAAATTCATTTGGAACGTCCAAATTAGCGCCTAAAAAAGAAACACTTGGTTTTATTACGGTGGCAAAAAATTGGTTTTCATCTCTAACGCAGAGCAAACAAAAAACAGCTATAACAGACCAGAGTGTGCAGCCTACATCTTCACTGCAATCAACAGAGCTCCTAACGCCGACGCTGGAAACAACAGCACTGGAAACGCCGACACTGGAAACGAAAAAATGGAATCTGTCAGCTTTTAATTTTTCTACACCATCACTCAGCCAAATTAAACTTAAAGGTCAGCAAACATCGAGAGATTTGAAATCTTGGATTGGAAAAGCCTCAACGCAGGCTTTTGAATCCAACTTGGTAAAGCAGTGGTGGAAAGACATCACCCAAAACCGCGTAGTGTTTTTCTTACTGCTGGTATTCTTTGGCTTCTTTATTGCAGCGCTTGGTTCACCAATGATGAGCCGCAAAAAGTAAGCTAAGCGATAATCATATAAAATTAAGCTTAAATATTGGGGTTCTTTACAGGTAATGAAACCAATACTTTGGTGCCCACGCCTGGATGGCTGGTAATAGTAAACTCTCCTGCGTGTAAATCGACCAGATTTTTGACAAGGGACAATCCCAACCCGGTACTGCGTTGTTTAACTAAGCTGGCATTCGCTGCCTGACTAAACGGTGTGCCTATAGCAGCAATATCATGCGCCGTCATGCCGGTTCCCGTATCCGTTACACTCACATCAATGTGCTTGCCATTAAAATGCGCCGAAGATGTAACGCGGCCACCTCTTGGTGTGAATTTAATGGCATTGCTGAGTAGGTTGAGCAAAATTTGCCGTACGGCGCGGCGATCCGCCTCAACAATCAAATCTTTATCCGCCTCAATATCCGCATCCAAAGTCAACTCTGCAGCATCAGCCGAAGGGCGGACCATCTTCATAGAACTCCTTACGACATCGGCAATATCAAATTCACAATATGCCAGATCATATTTATTAGCTTCCACCTTTGACATATCCAAAACATCACCAACGAGATCAAGCATATGTTGCCCACTATCATGTATCATGTCTGCATACTCTGCGTATTTGCCTGGCAGTGGCCCAAATAACCGAGAGCGCATCATATCTGAAAACCCGATTATAGCATTAAGCGGCGTACGCAATTCATGACTTACACCAGCGAAAAACAGAGTTTTCTCATCAGAAATTTTTTGCGCGCTTGAATGCGCCGCACTCATGTCCTGGATTTTGCTGCCAATACGAGTACAATCTGTTGAATATGCATAAACAGAACCATCTTCTTGTGGTACCAATGTGATTTCCATATACTCGCGCGCAGCCTCGGTATTTCCTTGAAAAATTTCAGGAAAGTCTATGCTGACACATGTTTTTTCACCTGTTTCTTTCAACTTTGTATAAGAGGCTTGTAACAAGTTCTCTTGCTCTTCGCTCATGCCCAAACTTGCAAAGCTGATTTTATCAAATGATTTATCCGTTATTCCGAACATTGCGCGGGCCGTTGAGGTCGCCTTTTGCAAATCGCCTTTTGCGCCAAACTTTACGACGGCACCTGGATAAGCTTCAGCAAAGAGAAATTCATTTTGCTTGACAATTCCAGGCTTTCCATTTGCCATATGTCCTAAAGCTGTTTGGCTTGCAGTTTCACTATTTTTATCTGCTGAAACAAAATACAGTGCACCAATGATAAAAGCAATTGTCGACATTATCCCAGTTAATTGCCCCCAATTTGCCTGTTGCTCCGATGCAATTGGTTCTGGCGCAAAGCCAAAGCGACCAAAATAAAACACACAGGCAGCAAAAAATACCGCCATGATTAAAGCTTCTAATACTTTCTCACGGTCAAATAGCACGGCAACCGCCAGCGCACATAAAAACAATATAGAGACTGGCCCAAAACCGATGGCAAAACTGGCGATGACAGCCAATAATATCCATGAAAAAATGACAAGAATTTGCGCCCATTCACGATTAGAGAACGGCCACAACACACCGCTAATAATTGCTGGTGATATGGCTACGGCGAACAAAGGTAATAATACCGTAGCATCAGTCCCCCTGAGTAAAGCAGCCACAAATGCTGCAATGAGGGTAAGACACCAAAGCAGGCAAAGAAGAGGTAGCCCACGATTTATGTTAAAATTCAAAGTATCACCTTTCCTATATGAATCTGCTTACGACTTGTTTACCACACAATGCGATTTTACCTCACAATCATAGCTCTTTCGTGTTAGAGGTGAAAATAGTCAATACAGTGTTCTCAATTATTTTTACAGCTGAACATTGCATTCTATACTCAAACTATGCCACATAGCAATTGTTTGAAATTTTGGAAAGTGAATACATGCGAAATGTAAAATATCGGATAAGCCTGCCAACTTTATTAGCCTGTTCTTTATTGCTAATCGTTTCGTGTAAAAGCTCGCAACCATCTGCTGCAGAACCGCCGATACAACAAGTAACAGAAGTAGTGGAAATATCAGCTACACCAATAACGCCGCCGTCCCCCTATATTGAAAAAAGCCCTGTATTAGAGAGAATGAATGAACCTTTGGTACGCGGTGCGGGTAATTACGCTGTTTTAATGTCTCAGGTAATTGCAATTCCTTCACAAGAAATAGCATCACCTGAACATATGAACCAAACAATGGATGGTTTAGCACAGGTATTTTCCCCAAGTTTGGGGCCTGCCCTTATCAGCTATGGTGCTTTAATTGGCGTACAAAATACCGAATTTGTTGAGGGCGTTCTTGAAACTGCCCGTCTTCAAGGTATAGACAGTGTTGTATACCAGCTTTATGTCGATCCAAATTACGCCCTGAAAATCCCGGGTGCACTCTCAGCAACATCTGATATTCAAACTTCCTGGTCCAGTGACATCGCCAATATTGAGCGCTCCGCTGCACATATAAAAAGCCAATCATATTCAATGCAAAAACAAAAATTGTGGAAGAAAAAACTCGCAGATTCTCGTCCTAAACGCCTTGAGGTCATTTCTCAATCGAAATCCATTCCGTTTGAACCACCGCACATGACCGCACGAAAAATTGCGGAAGTCGGCACTATCAGAGCCAACGATATTTCGGCATACACAAAGCGGCAACAATTTTGGCAATCCTATGGCCGCACAGAGCAACCAAACTCCGAAAACTCAAAACTCAATTATATTGGTGTGATGCAACGTAAAGCCTTAACATTATCAGCACTAGAAATCGTTGGAGCAAACGATGCCCAGAGCAGTGATTGGGTCGAGAAATACATGAAATCACCACAGCTTAATCATTGTATTACCAAAGCACGCCTGAACACGGAGCAATGTATTGCTGCCGTACATTTCAAATACGAAGATGCCTTCTGTATTTCCGAACACCAGCTAAAAGAAATAAGCACCTGCCTAACAAGCAACGCCCTTTAAGCGTATTGCCTAGTTTATTGCCTAGTTTATTGCCTAGTATATTGCCTAGTATATTGCCTAGTTTATTAATTGGGCACATGTAAACTTTTTCTACGACAAAGTGTTCATTTATTTATGCTTACTGAACAGTTTTGCGGCATTGCTTTGTTTGGGGGGCGGCTCTATATGTTTGTATAGATATGTTTGAGAATTTTTCTTGAGATTTTCCGAACAACAAACAAAGGAATTATTATGTTTGATTTTGCTGCCGCCCGCGCGACAATGCTCGACAGTCAAATTCGTACCAATGATGTAACAGACCACGATATTCAAGCGGCTTTTAAAAAAGTACCGCGCGAGTGCTTCGTGCCAAAGGCAAAAACGGCATTGGCCTATAGTGATGTACATATTGATTTGGGTGAAGGTCGGTTCATGTTGCGCCCGCGTGATTTCGCAAAAATGTTGGACGCAGCGAATATCGCTAGCACAGATGTCGTCTTGAATATTGGATGTGGACGTGGCTATTCTGTAGCTGTGCTTTCACGTCTCGCTGAAACTGTTGTCGCGCTAGAGCAATCTGAAGACGCAGTAAAGCGTGCAACGAAACTCCTTGACCAATGCGGCATAACAAATGCAGCCGTTGTGCAAAGCGATTTTCGCGCCGGTGCGCCTGAACATGGGCCATTTGATGTGATTTTTGTCGGTGGTTCAGTAATGAGTGTACCCCAAACTTGGTTTGACCAGCTTGCCAATGGCGGACGTTTAATAGTAGCCGTAAATGATGGCCCCGTTTCCAGGATCAAAATTTTTAATAAATCCAACGACAAAATAGGGGATAAAACGGTTTTTGATGCAAATGTCCCTGCCCTCCCTGGATTCGAAGTTAAACAGGAATTTGTTCTTTAGAACATGTACTGTAAGGAATTTTAAGTGAAGCAGGTATTGTTAAATTCGGCTACAAAAATTATTGGCTTCGGACTTTTGATCCTAGGTTTTGGGACACCAGCCATGGCTGAGGACTTTCAACAAGCCTTGGTATCTGCTTATCAAAACAATCCTCGCCTGATGGCCGAACGCGCACGCGTACGCGAAATCGACGAGAATTATGTACAAGCGCAAGCCGCCGGACGCTTTACAATCAACAGCAATCTACAAGTCGGAGAAACACGGACAGAAAGCACGCCTTCTTTCTTTGGCGGTGGGGTCTTTAAATCCACGCCACATTCTGCGCAACTCTCAATTGTCCAGCCGCTTTATCAAGGTGGACGGGTCAAAGGGCTAAAAGCCCAAGCCAAAGCCGGCATACTCGCCGCACGGCAAGGCCTTAGAAACGCCGAGCAGAACTTGCTTCTCTCTGCTGCCACAGCTTATTTGGATGTTTTGCGCGACGAAGAAGCCGCAAAAATTCGCCGAAATAATGTACGTGTTCTTACCAAACAAAAACAAGCAGCACAGGATAGATTTGATGTGGGCGAAGGCACACGCACAGATATTGCGCAAGCTGACACCCGCTTAGCGGCTTCTGAAATAGGTTTAGCCAACGCCGATGCTGGCTTAGCTGTTAGCCGTGCGGCTTATAAACGCTTTGTTGGCCATGTCCCTGCCGAGCTTAGTAAACCACCAAAATACATCCTCCCGCCGACACTGCCCAAAGCCATAGACCGTGGCCGCGCCAACAACCCGCAACTCATCGCGGCGCGGTACAATGAAAATGTGGCACAATCCGCTATATCTGTGGCTAAATCTGCGGGACGGCCTAACCTGTCTTTAAATGGAAGCTTGCAAGGTGCGCGCGAAAGCAGTGTAAATGTTCCGCGTTCTGAATCAGCCAGCATTACCGCTACACTGCGCATCCCGATTTATTCCGGCGGCATAAACCAATCACGTGTCCGTGCTGCCAAACAGGCAAAAATTCGTTCGAAATTTGAAACCCGTGAAACCGAGCAAGCCGTTGATCAGACAGTTGCCAATCTTTGGGCACAAGTTGTTGCCTCAAAACGCTCACTCGTTGCCAGCAAAAAACAAGTCGCCGCAGCAAAAATAGCATTTGAAGGTGTTGAGTTGGAGCAACAAGTTGGCACGCGCAATACACTTGATGTATTAGATGCGGAACAAGAATTATTAAATGCTAAATTGTCAGTCATACAAGCGGAACGCAATTACAATGTAGCGACCTATCAATTGCTTGTAACGATTGGTGGTTTTGACGCTTATTCCTTACAATTGCCCCTAGACGGCTATGACCCTGTTGACAATTTCAATAGAGTGAGCGCCAACCCCTTCGACCAATACTTGCCCGCCCCCCTTGACGAAGCTCTGGACAGCATTCCTGAAACGACCTCAGACACGTTGAGCTTCGTTGGGAATAAAGTAGGCAAAGATTTAGGGGATCTATCAAACGCCCTCATACCGAGCAAAGTCGGCCTGGGTAAAGTCGGCAATGATGTCTCAGATTTAGTGAAAGCGATTGTACCTGGGACCGCACATCAAAAGGATATAACCAAGCTTGATGGTTCACTCGAAACAGAAACTAAAAACGCTGACCCGGATTTCATTGACCCTGAGCCTATTTTAATTATCACCAAGCAAGAAGCCAAATCCGATTAAGAGGCTAACCTTCACGCAAAACCTGTTGTAAACCTGTTGTTAATAATTATGAATAGAGGCAATGATAGTAAAGTGATTCGTGCATGAATTGCAAAAAGTGCTGACTAGACAATCCACAAGGGTTATTCTAGGATTGCATTTACGTTAATTATTTATGCAAAACGGCCTAAGATTAAGACTAAAACTAGGATTAAGACTAAGGCAAAACGGGGACTAATATGTCGGACAATTCTAATCTGGCAAGCAATAATATCGAACCGAGTATGGAAGACATACTGTCTTCTATCCGTAAAGTCATAGCCGAAGACTTAACGCAAAAAGACGAAAGTGAAATGCAGGCGGATGGTACAGCGGATCAAGAAACTGAAATGCATCAACTGGATGACATTCCTCATAATTTAGAAGTGGTTCAAACAGAGCAAAACGGATTGACCGATATTGACCCAACTAACCAAGATCCAGACATTAACAACGCAACAGATGATATATTGGAATTGGATACACTACTCGGTGATATAACAGATACTGATACTGATACTGATACTGATACTGATATTGATATTGGCACAGATGATTTAATGGAGCTTATCCAGTTAGAAGACGTAGCGTGTGGAGCTGAACAAGTTGGTGTTAATGTTGAACCACTTAATGTCCCCTCCCCCAGTTCAACCACAATAAATCCAGCCGCAGACAGCCCAACGAGTTTAGATTTGGATAAAGATACAGAGTTGGACTTTGACGAATCGCTTGATTTAGTCATGGATGCAGACGCATCTGACTATGTTACCCAAAGCATTGCTCTTGCTTCTACCGACCCCAAGACTGAGCCGTTGGAAATAACCCAAAATTTGGGTGCAGAGGAAGACCTCGCAGAAAACATATTGGACGACCTTTTGCTAGAACAGGAAAATAAAATTGAGCCTGAAGCAAGTCATATCTCTCATGAAGAAGAGCCAACACCTGAAACCATACAGGCAAGTTCAAATGACGACATGGATTTAGTGAAATCCTTACTCGATGATTTAATGGATGATCCGGTTTCAGAGATAGTTACCGAATCAATTTCGGACATAGTAACGGATACGGTTGCGGTGAAGGAAGAAGCCCCATTGGATGAAACTATTTTTAATGTAGAAGATGTTTTCACTGAAGATGATTTATTAATACCCGATCCGCTCGGTTCAACTGAAGACCCAATCGATATCACGCAAGAAGACGGGGAAACTATCGATACCGCGACGCATGAGGAAATTACAGATACGGCGCCACCCTCTGTTAGTGAAATGAATACTATATTTGAAGATGAAAGTGAAAGTGAAACTGCATCACCCGAAAATATTAAGACGCAAGAAGATTTTGAGAACGAGTTGGCTAAATTAGCACGTGAAATTTCTGAAATTCAGGACATCCCTACGAACGACGCTGCGGCAACTGAAGATGTAGTGGAATTATCAAATCCAGACTACGCTTCAAAACTATCTGTTACGGCCAGTTTAGTCGCTAAGGGTGCAGAGGCCCAAAAACAAGCAGAAGGCATTATCGAAACAGAAGCGGCAAGTGATTTAGAAAGCTTACAACAACTAATCGCCGACGCAGACATTGAGCCAACAGCACCCACGACAACTGAAGCGCAGGAAACAACTGAAACGCCGGAAACATCTAAAGAAAATGAGATGCTAGAATCTCCAATACAAGAGGAAGAAGCCATGGCAGCACCATTGAAAAATGACGTCCTTAGTGATGAAGAAACGCAACAAGAAGTGGGTAATGCCTTTGCATCTCTGACAACTACCGTTCAAGAACATGCTTTAGCAGAAGAAAACGGGCCGCCAATTGGTGAGCTTGTCAAAGAAACTCTGCGGCCAATGTTGCAAGAATGGCTCGATAAAAACTTGAAAACCATGGTGCAGCGCGCTGTGACCAAAGAGATTAAGCGAATTTCGTCAAATAAGTAATCTGGAAAATAACCTACATAGGACTGGAAATTAATTCTGGAATTATGCGCTAACGCACGGTAAACGAACAAACCGCTCTCTAACCAGAGAGCGGTTATTTTTATGGAATATTATATGTTGGACAAGAGTTTTAATCCGAGCGAAGCGGAAGCACGCATTTACGATGCTTGGGAAAGCAGTGGTGCGTTTAAACCGCGAGCTGCTAAAGCCACAGATACCAAAGACGATAATTATTCTATCGTCATACCACCGCCCAATGTGACGGGTAATCTGCATATGGGCCATGCGCTCAACAATACCCTACAAGACATCCTCATCCGCTATAATAGAATGCTCGGCAAGGCGGTGCTCTGGCAGCCTGGTATGGACCATGCGGGCATTGCCACGCAAATGGTGGTTGAACGGCAAATGGCCGCAGCGGGCGAGCCAAAGCGCACAGACATAGGCCGCGAAGCTTTCACCGCCAAAGTTTGGGAGTGGAAAGAAAAATCTGGCGGCAATATTGAAAAACAAACCCGTAGGCTCGGTGCGTCTTGTGATTGGTCGCGTACAAGATTTACTATGGATAAAGGCCTGTCGGATGCTGTGCGCAAAGTGTTTGTTGACATGTATGAAGAAGGTTTGATTTACCGCGACAAACGCCTCGTGAATTGGGACCCGCATTTTAGGACTGCAATCTCTAATATCGAAGTTGAAAACGAAGAGCGGGATGGTTATTTCTGGCATTTTAAATATCCGCTCGAAAAGGGCGAGACCTACGAATACGTCGAAAAAGACGAAGACGGTATTGTCACCCTGCGCGAGACCCGCGACTATATTTCTATTGCTACAACCCGCCCCGAAACCATGCTCGGCGACGGTGCGGTGGCCGTGCATCCGTCCGATGAACGCTATGCGCCTATTGTTGGTAAGCGTGTTTTGCTCCCCCTCGCCGATAGATACATCCCGATTATCACTGACCGTTATCCTGACCCGGACAAAGGCTCTGGTGCTGTGAAGATTACGGGCGCCCACGACTTTAACGACTACGAAGTCGCCAAGCGCCACGACCTGCCCCTGCACGTCATCATGGACGAGGAAGCCCACATGAAAGCGAGCGACATCATGCCCGAAAAATATGTCGGCATGGACAGGTTTGAGGCGCGCAAAGCCGTGGTTGCGGATATAGATGCGCTCGGTCTTTTGGAGAAAATCGAAGACCATAAAGCCGCCGTCCCCATTGGTGACCGCTCCGGCGTGGTCATAGAACCTATGCTCACCGATCAATGGTATGTGGACGCCAAGAAGCTATCAGTTGATGCGGTGGCTGCAATGGATGCGGGACATGCACAATCATCAGAGCAAGACGGAAAATGGACCCCGTCCTCCGACGGGGTGAGCGGAGAGAGAAGGGAGAATTCTGCCGCACTTGATAAATCCGCCAACACTTCCCCCGCTCCCGCTCATACCACCCCCCCACACCCCGCTCATACCGGCGCCCCGCAGGAAGTGCCCTTGGGGTGCGCAGGCCGGTATCCATCTTCAGGCAAGGGCGAAACTAGGTTCATCCCCGATAACTGGAAGAAAACATGGGACCAATGGATGGGCGACATCCAGCCTTGGTGTATCTCCCGACAACTCTGGTGGGGACACAGGGTACCGGCTTGGATATTAGGCGCAGCAAGTGGTCGAACAAAATGGCTTGGGGCGGAAGAAACTGACGAAGACAAAGCTAAAGATGAGGAATATGAATTTTTATTCGACGAACTAATGTTAGCTCCCGTTGTTACAGTGGACACCGAGAAAGCGCCAGGAATCCTAAATAATATTTTAAAAAGAAATAGCAAAATTGCATCTGTTTCTGATGTATCTTTTAAGTCTCATGGTGGACTAACGGCTACATTTAAAACTATTCTTGGTGTTACTCATAGGTTTACATATCACCAAGACCCAGACGTCCTAGACACATGGTTTTCCTCCGGCCTTTGGCCGTTTGCGACACTGGGTTGGCCAGAACAGACCGAGGAACTTGCGCGTTTCTACCCAACCTCCACCCTTGTGACCGCCTTTGATATTATCTTCTTTTGGGTGGCGCGGATGATGATGCAGGGCTTGCACCTCACCGGAGAAGTGCCGTTTAAGGACGTGTATATCCATGCGCTGGTACTGGACGAGCACGGCCAGAAAATGTCTAAATCCAAAGGCAATGTGGTCGACCCGCTTGTGCTCATCGATAAATACGGCGCAGATGCCCTGCGGTTCTCCCTCGCCGCACAAGCCGCCCAAGGCCGCAATATCCGGCTTTCCGAACCACGTATTGAGGGCTATAGAAATTTCGGCACCAAGCTCTGGAATGCCGCGAAATTCCTAGAGATGAATGAATGTAAGGCCGACCCAGACTTTGATTATACAAAGTGCACACTTGGCAATAATTTATGGGCCATAGCTTCCGTCATTGAAACGCAAAATTCTGTTGAACGTGCCATCAAAGATTACCGCTTTAATGATGCTGCGGACGCTATTTACAAATTTGCTTGGGGTTCATTTTGTGGCTGGTATATTGAGTTAAGCAAACCGATTTTAAACGGCGATAATCAAAAACATATATCTGAAACCCGCGCCGCCATGGCTTGGGTATTTGATACTATCCTCAAAATTCTACATCCGTTCATGCCGTTTATTACCGAAGAACTTTGGCAAAAGACCGCAAAGCGAGAAACCGATTTAATCCTCACGCCTTGGCCTGAATATGATTTGGGGAGAATGAATCAAGGCGCAAAAAACGATATAGACTGGTTAATAGAATTGGTTACATCACTACGTTCAGCACGGGCAGAAATGAACATACCGCCGGCCAGAAAAGCAACCATGATTATAGTTGGTGCCCAAGGTGTGACACGTCAAAGAGTTGAAAACTTATATCTCTCAATTACACCCCTAGCCCGTATTGACGGCTTTGAATTTGCAGACAGTGTCCCTGAAGGCTCATTGCAAGTAATCGTTGAAGAAGCAACGTTCGCGCTACCCCTAGAAGGTCTAATAGACCTAGACGCAGAACGCGCCCGCCTGTCCAAAGACATAGGCAAAGTAGAAATCGAGATTAAGAAAGTCGACGGCAAGCTCGCCAACAAAAACTTCACAGACCGCGCCCCTGCCCATGTGGTAGAACAAGAGCACACAAGACGCGCAGCATTTATGTTGGAGTTAGATAAGCTGAAAGCAGCGCTGGATAATTTACCGAGTTAGTTACCTAAAAACCCTAATAATTGACGGAAGTCCCTAACAATTGCACATGGAATATAAGTGGTGTGTTCCCAGGAATGGAGTTTTTTCCGTTCACGCCATATGCAAGGTTCGACGGAATATAAAATGTCCAAGCATCACAAGGGCGCATCAGGCCAACCCCTTCTGTCCAACCTTTGATTACTCTGTCTAATGGAAAACTAATGTCTTCTCCTCGGTCAAAAGAGCTATCAAAAGTCTCTCCGCTGAAAAAGAGGCCGTGATAATTTACCCGAACAGATTCGGTCAATTTTGGAACACTGCCTTTTATCTTGCTCGCCTTGTTTACACTGTATTGTAGGCCGGAGGCTGTTGTAACCACATCTTTGCGTTTTCCGTTTTCTTCAAACCAAGCAGCCTGTTCCAAGCTCGTGTCGCCAAAATCAGTAGAGAAGCTGCTAATATCCGTCAGGACACTTGCAGTCGGGCAAGAGCGGTATTTTGCAAGAGCTTCAATGAACTCTGTTTCGGTGGATGGGGTGTTGTTATTACATGCGCCGAGCGTTATGAGCGCGGCGGACATGCCTACTAGTAAAAATTTGTTCATTTGGTTCTCCAGAATTATATTTGCAGCTGATTTGGCACACCTCTTACACAAAAGATATTATCAAGTCTAGATATGCAAAACTTACTTTTTTTTCAGAATTTCGATACCTGGGAGCGCCTTACCCTCCATCCATTCGAGAAATGCCCCGCCTGCCGTTGAGATAAATGTAAAGCCGTCCGCTGCGCCCGCATGTCTTAGGGCCGCCACCGTATCGCCGCCGCCAGCAACTGCAATTAAGCCATTGTTTTGTGCGCACTTTGCCGCATATTTCGCGGCTTCAACCGTGGCAGTATCAAATGGCACCAATTCGAATGCGCCGAGCGGGCCGTTCCAGATCAAGGTTTTGCTGGCATCGATAGCGTCCGCTAATTTGTCAACCGTTGCAGGGCCCGCGTCCAAAATCATTTCGTTGTCTGCTACTGCATCCAAACCACAAACACGGTGCTCTGCTCCAGCTTTAAATTCTTTGGACGCGACCACATCTATGGGTAAAAGCACCTCGCATTTCGCTTGTTTGGCATTGGCTAAAATTTCTAGCGCAGTGTCTTTAAGATCATGTTCGCATAAGGATGCACCAACCTTGTGGCCAAGGGCTGCCAAAAATGTATTGGCCATACCGCCGCCAATAGCCAGAGTATCAAGCCTACAGACTAAGTTTTTCAATAGATCGATTTTACTGGAGACCTTAGCCCCCCCGACCAGACCCATAACGGGGCGTCTTGGAACATCCAATGCCTGCGATAAATGATCCAGTTCCCGCTCCATAGCCAGTCCTGCATATGCAGGTAAATTGGCCGCAATTCCCGAGGTAGAGCCTTGCGCACGGTGCGCGACGGAAAACGCATCATGGATAAAAACTTCGCCGTGGGCAGCCAGAGCCTTGGCAAAGTCCGGGTCATACCCTTTTGCGCCGTCCGCAGTATGTGATTCGCCTTTATGAAAGCGGGTATTTTCAAGCAAGAGCACATCACCCTGTTTTACATTGGCAACGGCTTTATCAGCAATCTCACCCACACAGTCAGGTGCGAAGGCAACATCTGTTTTCAATAATTCTGACAATGGTCCAACCAGCTTCATCATGGAAGCACTGGGCTCGCGTTGACCGCCCGGGCGACCAAAATGGCTTATGAGTATAATTATAGCCTTGTTCTTGCGAAGATAATTGATGGTTGGCAGCGCCGCAACTAGGCGTGTGTTATCAGATACATTGCCACTATCATCACACGGAACATTAAAATCCACACGCACCAACACACGCTTATTCGTTACGGCGGTATCTTCTAATCTACGAAAATCGACCATAAAAACCCTACAACTTTGTTAGTTTTGTACAGCCTGCATCTGTTTGGCCACATCAATCATACGGTTAGCAAAACCCCATTCATTGTCATACCATGCAATGACTTTGACCAAATCATGCTGTAAAACTTCGGTCAACGGCGCTGCAAACACGGTGGAGTGTGGGTCATGATTGATATCAGACGACACCAATGGTTCTTCGGTATAACGAAGAACGCCTTTAAGCGTGTTTTCAGCCGCATCTTTTACGAACCCATTCAGCTCTTTAACACTGGTCACCCTTTCTGGCTGGAAAGCAAGGTCAACCAAAGACACATTGGCGGTCGGAACACGAATGGCTGAACCGTGTAATTTGCCCATCAATTCCGGGAGCACCAAACCTACGGCATTTGCCGCACCCGTCGAAGTCGGAATCATATTTTGCGCGGCGGCGCGCGCACGGTACATATCCTTGTGAGAACTATCGAGAATACGTTGATCAAGCGTATAGGAATGAATAGTGGTCATAAACCCACGCCTGATACCAACGGCATCGAGCAACACCTTGGCTAATGGCGCCAAGCAATTTGTCGTGCACGATGCACACGATACAATTAAATCCTCAGCCGTTATATCGGCCTCGTTCACGCCGTAAACAATTGTCTTATCAACATCTTTGGCGGGCGCAGAAACCAATACGCTTTTCGCACCGCCGTCCAGATGTAGTTGATTGCCAGGCCGGTCACGGAAAAAACCTGAACACTCCATGACCACATCAACGTCCAAGGATTTCCAATCAATATCAGCAGGATTGCGTTCGTGGGTAATGCGTACTTTTCCAGACCCGAAATCCATTTCGCTGGGCTTGATTTTCACTTCACGAGTAAATCGTCCATGCATTGTATCATAGCGCAATAAATGCGCCATCATTTCCAACTTGCCAGGTGAATTAATAGCAACGATTTCCACATCCTTCATGCCGTATTCAACAACAGAACGAACAATAAGGCGACCAATACGCCCAAAACCATTAACTGCAATACGTAAAGTCATAATCTCTCCAATTGGTAGTCATAAAACTATGCATTCGAATCTGCCCCAAACACACATAATTGGGACAGACTTATAGGCAAGTTTTTATGAAAATCTAGCTATTTCCACGCAATTCAACAGATCTGGTGTCCAGATAACTATAATTATTACTTGGCGTTAGCGTATTATTGCTTCATTCTAGGTCACAGTAGTAGATTCGGCATATATAATGACACAAGTGACGACAATAAAAGATGCTGCAGACCGATTACAGCGGGCATTAAAAAACCTTGAAAATTCGCTAAACCCTTTGGTGGACAAAATCCACACACTTGAACAAAAAAATACGGACGCCAGAGAAAATGATGCTGATCGTGCGCGCTTGGCAAATGAGTTGGACGAGCTTAAATCCGAACATGATAGCCTAAAATCCAAAGAAGCAGAATTCACAAAGCTGGCTGGAGAAACGACGCAAGAGCTAGACGCCGTTATCTCGGAAGTGTTGCGCGTTCTTGGTGATGACGACGGCAATGGCGGGGGCGCGTAGTTATGGCTAAAGTCAACCTTGAAATAAACGGCCGCAAATTTGCTCTTGGATGTGATGACGGCGAAGAAGAACGCTTGACCCGACTCGGTGAAAAACTTGATGCGCGTGTGCGTACACTTGCAGATCAATTCGGGCAAATCGGAGACGTGCGGTTACTTGTCATGGCTGGAATTACCATGACTGATGAAATGGAAGAAATGCGCGAAAACCTGGAAGGCGAAGCTGAAACAGCAACCTCAGAATTGCGCCGCGAAACGGAAGACGCATTGGCCGAAGCACAAAAATCAGAAATCAGTGCCGCAGACGCTCTCGCAAATGCCGCGAAACAAATTGAACGCTTGGCTGAAAAACTTCAACAGAATTAGCATTTCTCTTTCTTCACTTGTAATCCCCTCTACAAAGGCTCACATTGGCTTTGACGGTTGCTGCGGGTTTTGTGAGAAACACGTAACCTAGGGACCTTAAATTAACCTTAGGGAGTTACCTCTGTCCGGATCGTGGTTCGGTTATGCGACGCCCACCTGAACTTCAGGTTCATAAGGTTTACACCGTATCCACGGATTTGCGGTAACCGTCACTTTCTTTCTTATCTTCAATCTGCCTTACTTATCTTCAATCGGCATTTCCGTAATCCATTCACGTATCAAGGCTACGCCCTCATCGTGTACGAGTGTTCGGCCTAGTTCAGGCATGTCAATTCCGGGCTCTGCAGATTGCATACGAAATGCCAGTATGGAAGTGTCTGGTTTTCCAGGTGTGATAACCGTTAAAAGTCCCCCTGCACCTCGACCAGCGGCAGTTGGGCGCTTGCCAACACCTAAACGCGTTTGGTCAGTTTCCCCCCATTCTAACATTAGCCCAGAATTAGAGGCCGAGCCGTCTGGTTTGTGGCAATGGGCGCAGTTGATATCAAGATAGGCCCTTGCGCGGACGTTCAGGGGGAAAGACGTATTATGTGTTTCGGGAACCTTCGGTAAATTTTCAACCAAACCGCTTAACAAGCCTTGTGTCTGCCAATTTTGCAGTTGATCATTGTGGTTCAAATTACGGGCTTTTGGGCCAATAGGCAGTACATCATGCCCCGATTGGTGACAGGTTTTGCATTGATTGGCATTGGGCACAGCATAGGAAAAGTCTAATTTATTCCCAGCCGGCGCAACCGTTTGGATGTGCAATCGTTTACCAATAGGCGCGTATTTAGCCTCTGTCTGTGCTTCATTCCAGACATAAGGCGCAGCAAGCCAGCCATCTTTTTTATGAATGAGCAATCGGGTTTCGACTTTATACGAATTGATATTAGGTGTGCGCATGTCAGGCGCATAACCAAAGGTTTTAATTAACACTGTGCCTACTGGAAAATCCAAGGCATCCGTTGCATTGTATTGAGCACTTTGTCCTTTTGGCACATAAACATAACGCCTCTTTGTTGCGTAATCGGTAAATAACGGATTGACTAAATCATAAGCGAATACACGATCGCTAGGTGTGTCGGCGTGCATATCTGTGAACAAGTTGTAGTCCGCCAATGACGGCGCGGGTTTATCCGCTAAAATCATCTGCATATTCGGGCCAGATTTATCACAAGCTGTCAGCAAAAATAAAAAGCAAAACCAGGGATATGCGCGCATGGTTATTACTCTTTGCTATTAAAATCGTGCGCCAGTTTTATTGGTGCAGGTTCTTTTTTGGCAGTACCGTTTGGGCGGTCTAGACTAGGCCTAATTTTGCGCGGGTCCAGCGGGTAGCTACCCAACCCCAGAGAAACAAAACCAATATCATCATTTTCATGGATTACCAAATTTACATCTTTAACGACGCCGCCGTCCTCAGTCAATTCACCATCCCCAGCAGTAAAAACATCCCACGTGGTCACACCGTCCCAGACTAACTCTGGCAATTTTCCACCTAAGCCAGCAGCCAATACAGACATCAGGCCTTGGGGATCATCACCGCCGCCAGAATATGCATTTTCCCGAATTACTATATTTCGCGGTAGCGGATTGTAATTGTCATCATCGAATTTTTCAAGATATGCACTGATTGCTATTTGCACCGTGCGGTTATTGGCAAAATTATTGCCAAAAACATGTATGTTTTCATTGGCCATAATCAGTACGCCCGTTCCCGAAGGTACAGTGGCAACAATGTTTCCGGGAGGGGCAAAATTTCTAGTGTTGTTATCATGGATTGAATTATTAAACACGCGCGTAGAATGGCCGCCCATAATGGGTAAATTTGGTAAATCAAAAATCAATATACCGCCGGCATTATGACGAGCCGTATTGCCGTATACATCCGCATAAGTAGAGTTTTCTATCTCAATTCCCGCTACATTATACTCAGCAACCGAATTGCGAACAATGATTTGGCTGGACTGACCAACATATATCCCCGCATCAGAGGCGCCACGTACAGTGACACCGTCAATTAATATATTTGTACTCTCAACTGGGTAAACACCGTAAGCCCCACTGTCTTCGCTCGGCTCACCGCTCCATTCCACGGTAAGATCGCGGTAGGTAATATTGTCAGCACCTTTGGATTTTATGCCGTCCCCTGCCGTATCTCGAATAGTAAAATCCCGAAGGGTCACATCACCAGCTGTTACCAGTAAACCTTCGCCGGCTCCTTTCTGGCCTGCAAAATCAAGGAATGTTTTATCTGCACCTGCACCTTTTAGTGTCACACCTTGCACATCCAATGACAAACCATCAGAGAATGTGTATGTACCTTCTGGCATAGCAATTGTGCTACCTGGTTTTGCAGTGATTAAAGCCGCCTGTAAACGCCCCGCAAAGCCTTCGCCTTTGTCGATTTCAAGTACGAGTTCGATGGTGTTGTTTGCCACGTCTTGTATTTTGGGCGCATCATTCCCGCCACAAGATGCCAACAGAACAATTACCGCGCCTACCAATAATACTCGTTTCATCATCATTTCCCTTTATAATTTATAGTTAGTTTATGGCGGTTTCGTGTTATGAGCAAGAGATGACTACCCCACTATTTTGGCCGCCAAAGAACACCCATGCAAAAACCGAAGTTTAATATAACATATACCAATTTACCTGATGGATTTTACATTCCATATCAACCCGAACCGGCACCCAAAGCCAAGACCGTATTGCTTAACTATAACTTGGCAGAAAATTTAGGGGTGGATGAGAATTGGCTAGGCTCAAAACCTGCTCTTGATTTTTTTTCTGGTCATGCGTTTTCTAAAGATAGCCCGCCTATTGCTATGGCCTATGCAGGACACCAATTTGGCGGGTTTTCACCGCGACTCGGTGATGGCCGTGCAGCACTTATCGGCGAGTTTTTAGACGGCGATGGTGCCCGCCGCGATATACATTTAAAGGGTTGTGGTCGCACGTCTTTTTCGCGCGGCGGAGATGGCAAAGCGGCTTTGCGAGCTGTGCTTAAAGAATATATATTCTCGGAAAGTCTGGCGGCGCTCGGTATACCAACAACCCGTTCTCTCGCAGCGCTTACAACGGGTGAAACTGTGATGCGGCAAAAACTGCATCCAGGTGCTATTTTGGTGCGTACTGCCAAGAGCCATATCCGTGTCGGAACCTTTCAATATGCCCGCTTAATGCAGGATGAAACTGCACTGAAGGCTTTGGCAGATTACACCATAGAACGGCTTTATTCTGATATCGGCAATACAAGTCCTTATGTGCAGTTATTGGCAACAGTCATAGACAAGCAAGCCAAGTTGATCGCTAAATGGATGAGTTTTGGGTTCATTCACGGTGTCATGAACACCGATAATATGGCTATATCTGGCGAAACTATAGACTTCGGTCCCTGTGCTTTTATGGAAAAGTTTCGCGCTGATCAAGTGTTCAGCTCTGTAGATCACCACGGTAGATATGCGTGGAACAAACAGCCGGAAATGGCCTATTGGAATTTGATGCGGTTCGCAGAATGCTTACTGCCACTTTTGCACACAGATGAAGATAAAGCCGTCGAAATTGCAAAGACAGAACTCGCGAAATTTTCAACGGCTTTTACGCAGAACTTTAATGGTTTGATGCTGGCAAAAATCGGGCTAGTCGCGGACAATAACGGCGCAGAAGAAATATTGAGAGACATGATGTCCCTTCTATCCAATACGCAGACCGATTACACACAATTTTTCAGACGCCTAACGGACAGTGTCACGACAGGTGATGACAGTACATTTTTAGCGTTATTTACTGATGCGGCGCAAACAAATGCATGGCTAAAAACATATACCAAACAGTCCGCAAATCCAAAAATAATGGCTGCCATTAACCCGATTTACATCCCCCGTTTCGCCCAAACGGAAGACGCACTCGAAGCCGCAGAAAATGGCGATTTAAGCGGAGCAACACAATTGTTAGAGGCGTTAAAAAAACCATTCACCAAACAAGAAGCCTACGCGGAGTTAGCAAAACCAATCCAGCAAGAGGGCATCCCCCCCCAAACATATTGCGAAACATAATGTAAAGAAAATGCCTCACTTCCACTCACCCCGTTGTAGAACGGGGCCCATATTACAGTTTACGCACACAGTATAAAAGCGGATTGTGGTTGAGATTAGCGCCAGCCTACGAAATTACCGCAGCTAGGCTTCCGTTTGCGTAGCGTTTCGCCATATCTGCCATTGGAATTTCTTTGATTTTGCTTGCTTTTCCAGCTGTACCGAAACGTTCATAACGGTCTATACACAGGTCTTTCATGGCGGCTATGGAAGGCCCTAGGAATTTTCTTGGGTCGAATTGTTCGGGCTGTTCTTGGGCAATTCTCCGCCATTGCCCGGTCATAGCAATGCGGCAATCTGTGTCTATGTTGACTTTGCGCACACCAAATTTGATGCCTTTGGTTATTTCTTCAATCGGGACACCGTATGTTTGCGGCATGCCGCCGCCAAATTCGTTGAACAAATCTTGTAATTCTTGCGGTACAGAGCTTGAGCCGTGCATGACCAAATGGGTGTTTGGGATACGTTTATTGATGGCTTCGACCCTGTCCATTGCCAGAATATCTCCGGTTGGTTTTTTGGAAAATTTATAGGCACCGTGGCTCGTCCCCATTGCAATTGCAAGGGCATCACATTGTGTCGCCTTGACGAATTTTGCCGCCTCGTCGGGGTCCGTTAACAACATATCCATTGACAAGGCCCCTTCAAAGCCATGCCCGTCTTCGGCTTCGCCCATACCCGTTTCCAATGAACCGAGACAGCCAAGCTCACCCTCTACGGAGGCACCAACATCATGGGCAACGTCTGTCACATATTTTGTGATGTCTTCATTGTATTCATAAGACGCTGGCGTTTTTCCGTCTGCTTCTAGTGAACCATCCATCATAACGGACGTAAAACCGGCCTGTAGAGCTGAGAAACAAGTCGCACCATTATTGCCGTGGTCTTGATGCAAACAAATCGGAATATTGGGGTTCATCTCCTCAGCTGCCTCAACCATTTTGACCAGCATAGTATCGCCAGCATAGCTACGGGCACCTCGTGAAGCTTGCAAGATAACGGGCGCATCAGTTTTATTGGCCGCTTCCATAATGGCCAAAACCTGTTCCATATTATTGATGTTAAATGCGGGGACGCCATATCCGTACTCAGCCGCATGATCAAGGAGTTGTCTAAGGGTAATACGAGCCATAATTTTTAATCCTACTAAGGTTTATTTATTTTAAAATACCGCGCACTTTGCGTTCCAAGGCTTCTGACGTTATGCCGAAATGTTCAAACAGTGCGGGCGCGGGAGCGGAAGCCCCAAATCCTGACATGCCTATAAAGTTATTTGTATCATTTGTATAGCGTTCCCAGCCAAAACCAACTGCGGCCTCTATGGCTAGGCGCGGCGCATAACCCAAAACTTGATTGCGGTAGCTTTCCTCTTGACGCTCGAACAACTCCCAACACGGCATGGAAACCACGGCGGCGTTGATACCGTCTTTTGCCAGATTTTCTGCGGCTTCTACGGCCAAATGAACTTCGGAACCTGTAGCCAGCAATGTAATATCACGGGTGCCGTCCGTATCGCGTAATACATATGCGCCCATACCAACAAGGTTTTCGTCGTTTCGTATCGTTCGCAAAGTCGGAAGCCCTTGACGGGTTAGCACCAATGACGTTGGTGTTGTGTCTTGCGCAAGTGCACATTCCCAGGCTTCAGCGGTTTCCACTGCGTCGCAAGGACGGATTACATTATGGTTTGGAAGTGCCCGCAAAGTCGCAAGCGTTTCAACAGGCTGATGGGTCGGCCCGTCCTCACCCAGACCAATACTATCATGGGTCAACACATAAATAACCCGCAGCCCCATCAATGAGGACAAGCGCATGGCGCCGAGCATATAGCCGGCGAAAACGAAAAACGTACCGCCGTATGGAATAAATCCGCCGTGCAGTGCAATGCCGTTCATAATAGCGGCCATCCCATGTTCCCGCACACCGTAATAAATATAGCGGCCAGAGAAATCATCGGCATCTATTATGCCCATACCGTCTGTCAAAGTATTGTTAGAGCCTGTCAGATCCGCCGAACCACCAACAGTATGCCTGTAAATTTCATTGACGACTTCAAGTGCATTTTGAGAAGATTTACGCGTGGCAAGTGTTGGCTTATCCGTATTTAATTGGGCTTTCAGCTCATTGATACTGTCGCGTAATTTATTTGGCAATGTGCTGCAGTTTGCGGCACTAAATTCTGCAGCGCGACCTGATGCAGCCATACGCCCTTCCCACTGCCTGCGTTCCTCTTGATTTTTTGAACCTGCACTGCGCCAAGCGGACAAGATATTGTCTGGGATTTCAAAAGCTGGGGCGTCCCAATTCAGCGCTTTGCGCGTGGCCGCAATTTCTTCTTCGCCCAAAGGTGCCCCGTGGACTTTGTGGGTACCGGATTTGTTTGGTGCCCCCTTGCCGATAACAGTTTTTAGAGCAATAAACGATGGTCGGCTGGATTTCTTCGCGGCAGTAATGGCTGCATCAATGGCTTGCGCATCATGTCCGTCAATGGACTGCACATGCCACGCAGACGCTTCGAAACGTGCCAATTGATCGGTAGATGTAGACAGATCGGTTGCACCATCAATAGTAATCGAATTGTCATCCCATAGAACTATCAGCTTATTAAGCTTTACATTACCAGCAAAATCTATGGCTTCGTGGCTAATGCCTTCCATCAAACAACCATCGCCAGCCATTACATAGGTGTAATGTGAAGCCAGATCATTACCGTAGCGCGCATTTTGCATACGCTCAGCCAGTGCCAAGCCTACCGCCGTCGTTATGCCTTGCCCCAATGGCCCAGTTGTGGTCTCAACACCGTCTACATGGCCATATTCCGGATGCCCAGCTGTTATGGCACCAAATTGACGGAAATCTTTAATTTGTTGGATGGTCATGTCCTCAAACCCGACCAAATAATGCAAAGCATATTGTAACATAGACGCATGACCAGCCGAGAGTACAAACCTATCCCGATCCGGCCATTTTGGCTCGGAAGGATCAATTTTTAAATGCCGCGTATAAAGCACAGTTGCCGCATCAGCCAGCCCCATGGGTGCACCTGGGTGCCCCGAGTTTGCGGCTTGGATTGCATCCATCGCTAAAAAGCGAATTGCATTGGCCATCTCGTCATGTGTTGCGCTCATTGTTCCCCCTAAAGTATTTTTGGCTTTGGTGCGCCAAATGATGAATCATTGGTATCAGTATTATGCATAGCTATGTTTGCCTGGCCATAGTATTCAAATATTTTTACTTCTTAAGTGATATTTTTCGATCGTTCGTACAGGTGTTTTAGAGCCAAATACCAATGGCACACGTTGATGCAGCGCCGTTAGGGGCATATCCAGAACCCGACGTGTTCCATCGGTTGCTACGCCGCCCGCTTGTTCAATAACAAATGCAACTGGATTAGCCTCATAGAGCAGGCGCAACCGCCCCTCCTGATAGCCTGCACGATTATCAGATGGGTACATAAAAACACCGCCGCGTGATAATATTCGGTTGGCATCAGCCACCAGTGACCCCACCCAACGCATATTATATTGCGCGGCTAAAGGCCCACTTACGCCCGCAAGGCAATCTTCTATGTATGCGCGTATTGATGCATCCCAATGCTTGTGATTTGAAGCATTGATAGCATATTCAGTCGATGCAGATATTATTTTCATATTGGAAATTGCCAACTCAAAATCACCTGTATCAGGATCAAGCACATAGGTATCCGTTCCATCTCCCGCCGTAATCACCAAAGTCGTCTGCGGACCGTAAACAAAAAATCCGCCGCATATTTGCTCTGATCCAACACGAAAAAAACTGGACTTTGCATCTTTGCACGCAGAATAAATAGAAAAAATTGTGCCAATGGAAACATTGGTGTCAATGTTAGAAGATCCGTCGAGTGGATCAGACGCCACAGCCAAAGGTTTGTTCACATCTAATGTCAAAATATCGTCTTGCTCTTCTGAGGCATAGTAAGCCACTGGCGCAGTTTCCAAGGCTGCTGTTACGATTTCATCAGAACGAACATCCAAGGCCTTTTGGGCATCACCATCTGAATTTGCGCCGCCAGTAATGTCTCCCAGACCATTTTCCAATGGGCCGCGTGCGCATATATGTGATATCCGCTTGGCAGCCACGCAAAGAGCAGACACTGTTGCTCGGATTTCTGCCTGCTTGGTGTCTTGAAAATTCTTCGCAAAACCAGAAGAAAAATTAATAGTCATATTTTGTCCGCTATCTAGCCATCCACGCAGGAATCGATTCGCATTTTAATGTGTGTCCATATTTGCTTATCACTTCAAATATGTTCTGTCGCGCCCAATGCGCTAGATTATCGATGTTTATTTTCTCGAAGTCGGTCGCAGTCAGTTTTGTTCTGCCAGACCGTTAAACTTAACCTTTGCAAGCTTCTCCATCTCTTTGCAAAGGCCATCCGTCTTTGCATGCTCACGCTTTAAGGCCGTAAGACCAATTTCTCTGGCTTCCATGAGTTTTTGTAGTTGCTTTTGTAGCTTCTCTGCTTCTTTTTTGGCAGGTTTGTGTTCTCTGCCCAAAACGTCCTCAATGCTATTTATTTCTACGCTGCTTTCAATCAAAGCCTCAATAGGGAAAGTCTCGGTTAAAAAATGAGAATGAATACGGCTGCGCAAATCCATGTCCAGAATATCAAACAGGCGCTCCCGGTTACGTTCATATACTTCGGCTTCCTTAAGAGCCGTTTTAAATAAGCGTAGAGACACACCGCCCCATTTTTCACCTATGCTTTGTGAATGAAAAGCAAAATCAAGTATTTGATCTATGGACTTTAAAATGTCTCCAAAAAACCGGGCCGCATCTCGTTCGCGCCTTTTACGGTTGGTACGTTCTTGAATAATTTCAGCAACCAACGCACCGCCCGTCGCCAAAATTGCCCCGATGAACACCGCTAAAAGCGTGTCCAAATTCCCTAAAAACTCAAAAGTCGATTGGCGCATAGCCCCTCTATTATATACTATTTTTTAATTGGCCGTCCGTATAACTCAAGCCTGTGGTCGATCAATTCATACCCTAGTTTCTTGGCTATACGCTCTTGCAAACGTTCTATTTCCACATCAACAAATTCTATGACATCACCTGTAGATAAATCAATCAAGTGATCATGATGGTCGTCGTCAGCGGCCTCATAACGGGCGCGACCATCACGAAAATCGTGTGATTCAATAATACCAGTTTCAGAAAACAAGCGTAGTGTTCGATATACGGTGGCCAAAGATATTTTTTTATCTATTTTTGAAACACGCCGATAAACCGCCTCAGCATCAGGGTGGTCATCTGCTGCGGCTAACACACGCGCAATCACACGCCGTTGACCAGTCATGCGCAAACCCTTTTCGACGCACATAATCTCTATGGAGTTACTTTCGGAAATTTCAGTACTTTTATCAGGCATATTTAAATCACTCTAAATGTTAACTGGAAGCGTTTCAAGCTAAATGCTTTTTATATAACAAAGCATCAACACGACCTGTTTTACCATTAATCTCGCGGCGATAGTAACGCGGACGCGTACTCAAATGTTGATATCCACACTTTTTATAAAGTTGAATTGCAGCCGTGTTATCTTTGGCCACCTCAAGAAATACGATATCTGCATCTTGCTTTAAAACTTCCCTTTCGCCGTACAGCAACAATAAGCTAGCAAGTCCCAATTTCTGTTTACACGTTTTTACAACGAGGGTTAATATCTCTGCCTGACCATCCACAACTCTTATGATAACAAAAGCCATGAGCTTCCTTATGTCAGATATCCCAAGCACAATATCGTGTTTATTTTCAATATGATTGATAAAGTCTTCTTTAGGCCAGGGATAATCAAAAGCCTGATTATGTAACGCAGCCATATCATCTATATTATGAAGCTCTACAGGCTCAGCTTTTGGCCATTTTGTTGGCAGCGTAAACCCAGATACGCCAGCCATACCTGCCGCGCCCGTACCCAATAATAAATTGGCATTATCTGCATTAATTCCGCCTAGAGCAAAGACTGGAATATTTACTTCTATTGCCAACTTTGAAAACTCGGCCACACCCATTGGTTTGCTTGCGCTAGCACTTTTACTCGCAAAAACGGGCGATACAATTGCTGCATCTAATCCTAGTTTAGAGCACATTTTCAGGGCTCCTCTAGAATGAGCAGCACCGCTTAACAACCAATTGGGATGTTTATTATGGATTTTGGCGGTTGCTTCCAAATCTTCTTCGGGCAAATGCACACCATCTGCACCCACGTCTTCAGCTAATCTTACATCTTTGCCAATTAAAAATTGAATGTTACGAGACAAAGTTATCTGTCGCAGGTGCGTAGCAATCTCAGTTTTGTTCGACGCACCAAAATGCCTATAAATAAGCGTTGAGCCGTGATGCAGTGTTTTCGCGATTGCTGCCAAATTTGGCGTTCGTTCAGGGTCGCTCATAAATACCATAGGCGAAATTTTACAGGACTGCCCCCGCTCTTCATAAAGCCGCGTTGCAACTCTTGCTAGCTTATCATTTCCAGTATATGTCCAGCTCATGAGCACTCATATTTCACAATTACACGCCAACATCCTAGACCGGATCACCAAAGCCGCCAAGCGTGCATCCCGTTCAATTGATGACATTTGTTTAACGGCCGTATCAAAGCAACAAGCTGATAACCGTATCAAAGATATGCTGGCAACAGACCAAAGTGTGTTTGGTGAAAACAAAGTTCAAGAAGCACAGGCGAGATGGCGTGAACGATTTGCAGATGCCCGTACCAATATACAATTGCGTATGATCGGGCCTTTACAAACAAACAAGGCGGTTGCTGCCTGTAAATTGTTCGACGTTATTGAAACACTAGACCGCGAAAAATTGGCAAAAGCATTGGTAAAAGCTATGGACAAAACTGGCCGAAGACCAGAGTTGTTTATTCAAGTCAACACAGGCGAAGAACAGCAAAAAGCGGGCATTGCTCCCCACGAGTTAGACACATTTGTAAAAAATATGCGCACTGTATATGAGATATACCCTGTCGGGCTGATGTGTATTCCGCCGGCAGGAACTCTGATTTTTGGGCATGCACCAAGTCCCCATTTTGCTCTACTGGCTAAACTCGCGAAACGTAACGGCATTAAAAACCTCAGCATGGGCATGAGCGGAGACTTTGAGACTGCTATTGCGCTTGGCGCAACACATATTCGTGTTGGTAGTGCCTTATTTGGTAAGCGAAACTAGAGCAGTACGACGTGTACCAGAATGGCACATAAAAATGTGCAAAATATTTTTCTCTGTAAATTGCTAAAATATTCCGGTTAATTTCAATTATTTTTCTGCAATTCCCAAATTTTGACCGCTCATTTTGACCATTCATGCCGATTTTTATACGTATTCCACGGCATTTTGGAAATAGGCACGATAATTGCTTTGTATGGCCACATATAGCGGATCCAATGGATTGTAATGAATTAAAATGGATTGTAAAAGAAGGAGCAAGGTTTTGCGTATTTTAATAGTAGCGGTGGCATCTGTCTCATTATCAGGTTGCTCTTGGTTGGCATCGACCCATAATCACAATAGGACAGGTAGTTCTTATAAATCCAGTTCTTCTTCAAGCGGGTATAGTTCATCATCTCGAAGAGCAAATAGAAAACAGAGTAAATTTGCAATATCTGGCGCATTAGGCACAGAAATACCTATTGGCGGCAATGTATTATCAGGTGAAAACACGCCATTTGCCAGTCCAGTGCGTATCGAGCATAATTCTATGAAAGATGCATATAAACTAGGTTGGCGCGGCGAACTGGGCGGAACCTACAAGATTGGTAAAACCAGAGAAGTAACCTTAAATGGCTTTTACCAGACTGCCAAAGGTAAAGACATGGTCATTGGGACCACCGCGACCGGAACTGTGAACGGCAACTTATCGTCTTACAAAGCATTTGGCGCGGAGCTCGGCTTGCGTCAAAATGCCGGTACGACTAATTTACCTCTCTTGCGCGGTGTAACACCCTATGTCGAGGGACGTGTAGGTTTAGCCAGTGTCAGTGACGTAACAATGCAAAATATGACAATAAACGGCGGCGCCCCTGTTGCTGATTTTGCCTTATATGAAGGTAAGATGGGCGTAACGGCTTCTGCGCTTGTTGGTTTTGAAAAGCCAATTTCCAGAAAAATGAGCCTAGGCTTTGAAACTGGTGTCCGTTATATGGGCGGTCTTAGCGAAGATAATACTGTCACCACAGGCTCTTTCCTTGAAGGTGCCAATCAAGGGGGCGCACGCTGGACGGTACCTTTACAAATTAGAGGACGGTACCGCTTCTAAAGGTAAACCAATAAAACAAAAACGCTCGGCTTTGTCCGGGCGTTTTTTTGTTCCAGCTAAGTTAGACTTGACTAGGCGTCTATCGTTATTTTACTGTTTTTACTCAACAAAGGTAACAAACTCAACATATCGTCTTTGGCGATGGCAACACATCCTAATGTCGGCGCAAAACCCTCCTGTGCAATATGTAAGAAAACTGCACTGCCTTTATCCGCCGCGGGCGGGTTATCGTTATGACCCAACACTATCACGATGTCATATACATGGCTATCGCGCCATAATGCTTCTGCGCTTTTGGAAGAAGGCAAACCAATAGGGCGGTTATAGGCAGTGTCCGTCGGGTCATCGCACCATCCGTCAGCGCGCTGAATACGCCAAAAAACCAGCTTGTTGGCCGGCAGAGCAACCCTGTCATCACGAAAGAGGCCATAACGAATTTGATAGGTTCCGAGCGGCGTCTTGCCGTCCCCCTCTCGACCATTTTCTTGCGGTACAACGCCGTTCTTACCAATTGCACAAGGGAATTCCTCTGCGCCTATACGTATTTTTTTCTCGCTAGTATCGACCAATATATTCATTTTGTTTCCCAGTTTTCACACACAACCCACGAATTTGTGATAGAATTGTCCTTAAATGGCATTAGATTCGCACCAAATGCAAGCTTATAAAGCCCGTCAACATGGGTGGCACAAACAGCAAGGCAGAAAATAAGCACTTGCCTCTACAGGATAAATAATGAGCGTTAAAAAAAGAATATTACTGGTTGATGATGATGATGATCTACGGGTCGAGCTGGTTGAACAATTCAATTTATATGACGAATTTGAAATTGACGATGTAGCAACGGCAGGCGCAGCAATTAATGCGACCAAGGAAAAAGATTATGACCTAATTTTACTTGATGTTGACCTGCCAGACATGCTCGGTACAGAAGCCTGTCAACTTATGCGCAAAGCAGATGTAGCTTCACCCATAGTCATGCTAACTGGCAATGATGGTGATATGAACGAAATTCTAGGGCTTAACTCCGGTGCAAATGACTACGTCACCAAACCATTTCGCTTTGCCGTTTTACTGGCACGGTTGCGCGCACATTTACGTTCGTTCGAACAAAGTGAAGACGCCGTATTTCAAATTGGCCCTTATGCTTTCAAACCAGCATTTAAAAAAATGGAACAAGAAGGAATGCGGGAAATCCGTTTGACCGAAAAAGAAACCAATATCTTAAAATACCTATACAGATCCGGCGGCAAACCTGTTGCCCGTGAAGAATTATTGCACGAGGTTTGGGGCTATAATTCCGGTGTTACGACCCATACCCTAGAAACACATGTCTATCGTTTACGGCAAAAAATTGAACCTGAAAAAGGAACAACAACATTATTGCTAACCGAACCAGGTGGATACCGTCTTCAATTGGGGTAAATGATGCCTGCGCATCAGAATATACTTATAGTAGGCGCTGGCCCTGTCGGGTTGAGTTTAGCAGTTGAACTGGTCAGGCGTGGTTTGCGACCCCGTATTATTGACAAAGGTGCCGGTCCTACGGCAGAGAGTGAAAGCCGTGCGATTGGAGTACATTTGCGTACATTAGATATTTTTGCGCCCAGCGGCATAACAGATATCTTGCGCGAAAAAGGTAATTTGATAACAAATATCGAGCTCATGAGAGACGGGCGTAAATTTGCCCAAATGGATCTGACTAAACACCCAAGGAAACACTCAGGTATATTATCGATCCCGCAAGGTACGACAGAGAGAGCACTATTAAACTGGCTGGCAAAGCGCGGTATGGTACCCGAATGGCATACTGAACTAACAGGGCTGGACGTGGAAACGCAATGCTCGATTGTGCATATCCGATACAAAGACGGCAGCCTAGAAAGTCAAACTTATGACGTGGTTGCCGGTTGTGATAGCGCCCACTCTCGGGTCAGAAAAACCGTAGGCATCGACTTTGCCGGACGGACTGAGGATGAAAAATGGAGTTTGGCCGACGTAGAATATAAAACTGAAATTGACCCCCAAACTGGGCGTCCAAATTTTATTACCGAAGAGGGTGTTTTTGTTGCCATACCAATCAATTCCCATCTTGTCAGATGTTTTAGGCAGTGTACTCATAAACTCAGGTCGAAATGGCATGTTGCAATTTGTTCACTGGCTAGGCGTAAAACCGCAGGAAATGCTAGCATTTTTTTATATCCCTTTAGGGGCAAGGCTTTCACAAGAGGCAGGCTACGCTCAC
>JAJFFN010000015.1 GCA_021776635.1 Robiginitomaculum sp. | reverse complement strand
AAAAAGCCTGCACGAGAAAATCCTTGAAAACCTGAATATGCGTATCAAGGTTTGGATCTTGCAATGTCCTAAGCGTATCCATTGGGTGCGCACGCTTATCGGAGAGGGCGCAATTCGTCGGTGGCGGAGAAACAGATTGGCGGACTATGCGCTGCGTAAATATTTCGGCGATTGGCAGCGCAAATGGCCAAATGGGTTTAAAACTGATGGGTTTAAAGCTGGCGGGTTAAAAACTGATGGATTAAAGCAACACACACAAAATCCAGCGCACAAATCTTGTAGTGAATACACAAGCCGCCCATATATCTGGAAGCCCTTTGCCCTGGTTAAGATTGTTAATGTATATGGATTTTTATATGGCCGCACGGCCTCTAATCCAGCAAAAGCAAGCAAATCAAAATGGACGCAACCACGAGAAAAACGCGCCCGCAAGCCAATCCGGTTTACGCCTGACGAACTGCAAGCGCATGCAGCGACAGGTACGCCAGAGAGTGGCACACTAGAGAGTGGCACGCTAGAGAGTGGCACGGACGCCCTGAAAAACATGAGCAATGCGCGGACAAATAAAAGACTTTATGCTGACAGGTCTTGGCCCAAAATCACTGTAAAACCTAAATGTATAGCCGGGAATATCCAACTGAAACGAACCACTGCGACAGACGCTCGCGAGCCACCAAAATAGTATGTTCTATCTGGGACAGCCTCTTCATTTGTTGCTATTTGGCATAACCTATAGACCTGCGCCCAACACTTTAACACATCAACACTTAAACACATCAACACTTGCACCGCTCGTGTAAGTCTATAGAAAACCCGCATCAGATATTTTCATATGAAAGCCTTATGACCACACCTTTGTCCCATATCCGCAATTTTTCTATTGTTGCCCATATTGACCACGGTAAATCGACATTAGCCGACCGTTTGATCCATTTCACAGGTGGGCTTACCGACCGCGAAATGAGTGAGCAGGTATTGGACAATATGGATATTGAAAAAGAACGGGGCATAACCATCAAGGCACAAACTGTACGCCTTGAATACAAGGCGGACGACGGCGAAACATATATTTTAAATTTGATGGATACACCGGGTCACGTGGATTTTGCTTATGAAGTGTCCCGCTCTTTGTCCGCCTGCGAAGGCTCATTGTTGGTTGTTGATGCCTCCCAGGGCGTAGAAGCACAAACACTCGCCAATGTCTATCAAGCCATAGAACACGACCATGAGATCGTCCCTATCTTAAATAAAATTGACTTGCCCGCCGCAGATGTAGAGAGGGTGCGCGACCAAATTGAAAATGTAATCGGTATTGATGCCTCACAAGCCATAGAGGCTTCGGCCAAATCCGGCATTGGCATTAAAGACACTTTGGAGGCCATTGTCACACGCCTGCCTGCACCTAGCCACGGCGAGATTGAAGCACCGCTGAAAGCTTTATTGGTCGATGCTTGGTACGACACTTATATGGGCGTAATCGTTTTGTTTCGGGTCGTGGACGGGCAAATCAAAAAAGGTCAACGAATACGGATGATGAATTTTGGGGCCACATATACGATTGATAAAGTCGGTGTGTTTCGTCCCAAACCTGAAGACATGGATGTTATCGGCCCAGGCGAAGTCGGGTTTTTTACGGCGAGCATCAAAGAAGTCGCGGACGCAGCCGTTGGTGACACAATCACAGATGATAAACGGCCATGTGCGGAACAATTGCCAGGTTTTAAACCCGTACAACCGGTTGTGTTTTGCGGTATATTCCCTGTGGACGCCGTAGATTTCGAAGACCTACGCGCTGCGGTTGGCAGGCTTAGGCTGAATGATGCCAGCTTTAGTTTTGAGATGGAAACCAGCGCGGCGCTTGGCTTTGGTTTTCGATGTGGTTTCCTCGGCCTGCTCCATCTTGAAATCATTCAAGAACGTCTGGAGCGGGAATTTGATCTTGATTTAATCACAACGGCCCCTTCGGTTGTTTATACCCTTAAGTTAAAAGACGAGACCGAAGAAAAATTACACAATCCGGCAGATATGCCTGATGTCATGAAAATTGAGGAAATTCACGAGCCGTGGATTACCGCTACAATTTTATCGCCTGATGAACATCTCGGCGGGATTATTAAACTGTGCCAGGACAGACGCGGCATACAAAAAGATTTAAGCTATGTGGGTTCGCGCGCCATGATTGTTTACGAACTGCCGCTGAATGAAGTTGTATTTGATTTCTATGACCGCCTTAAGTCTATCTCCAAGGGTTATGCTAGTTTTGATTACCAACCCATTGGGGTGCGCGAAGGTGACCTTGTTAAAATGAGTATTTTGGTAAACGGCGATCCTGTTGATGCACTTTCTATGCTTGTTCACCGCAGCCGCGCCGAAAGTCGAGGCCGACAAATGTGCGAGCGGCTTAAGGATTTAATCCCGCGCCATTTATTCAAAATTCCTATACAGGCGGCCATCGGCGGTAAAGTTATAGCGCGCGAAACCATTGCCGCTATGCGCAAAGATGTTACCGCTAAATGCTACGGTGGTGATGCTTCGCGCAAACGAAAACTACTCGATAAGCAAAAAAAGGGTAAAAAGAAAATGCGTCAATTCGGCAGCGTTACCATTCCGCAAGAAGCTTTCATCGCCGCCCTAAAAATGGACGACGGCTAGATCATCGAGACACCATACGAAAGACACGAATAAATTGTAGTCAAACAATGGACAAGTGTGTACCATCCTCCGATGGGCGTACTACATTCTTTCACGACTGTCAAAAGTCTTGACTTAAAACCTGCTTGGGCATGGCAAGGCCACCAACTTGGCAAACGAACAAAGCTGATCGGATTATTTGTTTTTCTTATCTGTGTAGGCCTTGGTGTTTATAAGCCCTTACAGACAAAAGACGTCTTATTATGGGGTTTTAGTTTTTTCGTTTTGTTCATGGCCGCATTTCGAATTTTTGCATTACTCATAACTATAAAAGATAGCCACCCCCCGCAGGCTAAAGACCAAGATACAGTTTGGCCGACATTCACAATCCTTGTTCCGCTTTATAAAGAAGCGCACATGGTCAAAGATTTAGTCAAATATTTACTGCAAACCAATTACCCCCTAGACCTTTTAGATATCGTCTTGGTGGTCGAGCAGGACGATCTCGCGACTTGCTGTGCGGCAAAGCTTGTTTCAGCCGCTCCTGTTCGCGTTTTTGAAGTTCCGCCAAGCGAGCCTCGGACCAAACCCAAAGCGCTCAATGCTGCTTTCGAAGCCACACCTCGGTCACGCATCGGGGACATTATAACCGTTTACGACGCAGAGGACCGACCACATCCAGACCAATTAAGACAGGCCGCATTGGCATTTATTGCCGACCCAAAAATTGCAGTGGCGCAAGCCCCTTTGGGTTATTTTAATGATGAGCAAAACTTATTAACTGCACTCTTTGCCGTTGAATATGCGGCGTTATTTCACGTTTGGAACCCTGCTTTAGCACGGCTCGGAATACCTTTCACATTAGGGGGAACCAGCAATCATATTCGCAGAGACATCCTTGAAAAATGCGGCGGCTGGGACCCACACAATGTCACTGAAGATGCCGATTTGAGTTTTCGTATAAATGCCCTAAACGGAAGAAACCATAGGCTGAAAATCGCTACAATTTCCCCGCCAACCCAAGAAGAAGCTGTAGACAATTTGCGGGGTTGGACATGCCAAAGATCAAGATGGCTTAAGGGATTTATGCAAACCTGGTGCGTTCATATGCGGTTTCAAAAGCAAGGACCAAGCGGCGAAAATTTTTCGTTGCGCCCACGCGCACAGAACATTTTTTCCTTACACATTACCGTTGGCGCAACGGTTTTGGCAGCATTTATGCACCTCCCAAGCCTTATACTTATGGCTTTTATCTATTGGCATGGAGCACAAAACATCCTGCCGACAGGTCTGCCTCTTATTGCGATATATACGGGCATTTTGGGCTACGGCGCCGCAATTTTAACAGGTCTTATTGGGGTGTTGCGCGCCGATAGACCTCATCTGGCTAAATACGTTGTCCTGATGCCATTTTACTGGCTATTATATTTTTGGCCCGCACTTATCGCAGCTTATGAGATTGTTTTCTCTCCTGCTTATTGGCGCAAAACTAAACATGTCGGTACCCCAAAATATACAACCGACAAACGCAACCTAACAACAGAAAATCCAACCCTTGAACCTTCAAAGCTTCCGCCTATATAAAGGCACATGACAACAGATATTCTCTATACATTGCTTGGCATATTCGCCTGCACCGGCTTGGGAATACTAAGCTATCATCTGCATACTCGCGAGCATAACAAACTGGCACCGCGAATGGTGCCTTGGATTATCATTGCCATGGCCTGCTTGGCTACAAGCTTTATGTTGGTTATCCATTTGGTAAATTTGTTAGGCTTGGAAACAGGCCGCCGTTAGAGCCCTCCACTTAATCCGTTGACAAGCGACCATACATCAAATGGTCTTGCCACCGCCCGTCTATTTTAAGGTAACTTCTTGCGGTGCCTTCCATTGCAAAGCCTGTTGTTTCCAACAATTGAATAGACGCGTGATTGTCAGCTTGCACAGCAGCCGTGATCTTGTGAAGCCCAAGATCATCAAAGGCAAAGCGCGTAACGGCCCGAACCGAGGCCCGCGCATAACCATTGCGGGAAAATTCCTTGCCGATCCAATACCCTATATGCGCGCTTTGTAAGGAACCCCGCCGTACATTGGTTAAGTTACACGCACCAACTAATGTGTTGCCTCCTGAACGGAACACATGAAACGGGTATCCCTTGTCACTTGAGATCGTAGACTTGAAATGCGCGAGACGCGTTTTATAGTTTTGCCGCCCCAAATGCTCTAGTTTCCAAGTCGGCTCCCATGGTTGCAAATGCGGACGGTTTTCTCGGCGTAATTCTACCCATTCCTCAAAGTCTGCCCATTTCGGCACACGTAATTCTATACCGCCACCAGCACATGGTTCAAAAATAGGTTTTGGAATATGCCCGCGCTTTGACATGTTATTATCTTTCTAAGTAGAGCCGCCCTGCACGTTTATGCATTATCAGATAAATAACCAAAAGGATAATTACAAAACTGTACCAGGTTAACATATAATCAAGATGATTATTAGCCATATCCGGAATACGCACGGGTAAGTCTGCTGCATTTTTTGCATCCATAACTTGGTCAATGTAATAGCTTACGTGCGTGTTATCTCCGTCAACGGTATCTGCCCAATTCATCTGTTCGGGGGAACCGTTAAATGCAAACCAACGATTTTTTTCGGGTGTACTCTTTGGAGTAAATTTGTTGGCAGATTGAACCATACGAACATAACCGACGACAGGTTCTTGCCCCACAAGTGCAATTGGCGGCGACGTTTTATCCGCTTCGTCAAAATCGTGAGTCGCTATAAAAGCAACGTTCTCGCCGTCGCGGTAAGGTTGATAGAGCCGCCAATAATAACGCTTGCCGTTAGAACGCATAAGATGAAATGGCAGTCCAGAATTTCCCGTTGGCACAAGAAATACACCGTTTATTTGTATACGCCGAAAATCAAGCGGAGCCCCTGATTCCAACAACTCATCAACTTGCGCTAACATGGTCAAAGGTTCAGCATTTGCCGCTTGGTTGATTTCCGTAAGAAGATTGGTTTTCCAATGAAGCCGCTTATATTGCCAAGTGCCTAAGGATATTAATATAGCGACACATATAAGTGTCGTTATGGTTAGCCCCGCTAAGGGCTTAAATACCAAAGGTCCAATTTTAATTTTCATCATTTTCCAAATGGCCAGGCGCAGCATTGTTCATAACTTGTATTGCAAACATAAGGCCGCGAAAAGGGCGGAGCAACGCCAAACAGACGATGATTATCGCTGGCACCCAAATCAATAATGTCAACCAAATCGGAGGTTCCAAAGTCATTTGGAAAATCAACGCGAACGGAACAACAAGAAATGAAGCTATGAGAATAACGAATACCGCAGGGCCATCGCCCGCATCTTCGCGGGCAAAACTTACCCCGCAAGTAAGGCATTCATGAGCAAATTTTAGATAGCCATCAAACAAGGGCCCCTCTAGACAATTTGGGCACCGACCGCGAAGGCCAGCGCCCATAATTTTAGATTTATCAACCATGCCTGGTCTTTCTATTGCCCGAAGCTATTGGCCTAATGCCCACCGTAATTCAGCCCAAAAGCCACATAGATAAATGTGAACAAGAACAACCAAATCACGTCAACAAAGTGCCAATACCAAGCGGCGGCCTCAAAGCCGAAATGCTGATCCGGTTTCATACCGCCGTTAACCACACGCAACCAAATTACAAACAAGAAGATGGCACCGATAATAACGTGAAGACCATGAAAGCCCGTAGCCAAAAAGAAGGTCGAGCCGTAAATATTACTATCGAGCCAGTTGGTCTCGGTCATACGGTGAGCATAGGCTTCGACAAATTCCACACCCTGAACATACATGAATATCACACCGAGAATAACCGTAAGACCCAGCCCCATGCTCGCCGCTTTGCGGTCGTTTTTAATGAAAGCATGATGGGCCCAAGTCAGGGTCGTACCGGACAAGAGCAAGATTAATGTATTGATCAAAGGCAGGTTCCAAGGGTCAATCGTCGTAATCGCATGACCACCTTGATTGATGCCGTAACCTTCTGCGTAAGATGCGGCACCTTCCAACACATCCGGGTTCCAGGCGGCGCGAATTTTATGAAATAGCCCAAATTCGAAAAACATCCAAAACCATGCAACAAAGAACATCACTTCTTGCATTAAGAACATAATCATACCGTAGCGCAAACCGATTTGAACCACCGGAGTATGATCACCGCCGTCGCCTTCTTTGATGACATCACGCCACCACCCAATCATGACGCCCGCAGCCATGAGGAGCCCGAGTACCAACAAGAACCAGCCGCCATTTGAAATATTATCACCGCCAACATCAAACATATCCATGCCGCGCGAGAAGAAAAATTCTTTCAAGCCGTTGGGATGGTCTTGGGAACGCGGGTGAAGCCCGGCGAAAAATACCACCATGCCAAGGCCCCAAACAAGGGCGGCAATGCCGGACAAAAATGGCCACGGGCTTGGCTCTACCAGATGATAATCATGTTCTATTGCGTGGTCGGACATTAGCCCCTCCCCTGTTGGTTAATTTGAGTTTCGTCTTTTTCTGGAACGTCTAGATCTATTGCTTCCAGCTTGTCTATTTGCGCCTGTCTTTGCTCTGCGCGCACCGCTCCGTCTGTTGGATTTTCAACGCGGTGAAATGTATATGACAGAGTAATCGTTTTTATTTCGTCCAAGCGTTTGTCATTTTCCATTTCTGGATCAACAAAAAACAAGACGGGCATAGTGACGGTTTCTCCGGGCTCTAGGCGTTGCTCGGTAAAGCAAAAACATTCAAGTTTGGAAAAATAAGGCGCCGCTTTAATCGGCGAAACATTGTAACTAGCCGTACCAACGATAGGGTATTTTGTATCGTTGGTCGCCGTATAATAGGCCAGCGCATTTTGACCTAATTTGACGGTCATTGCGACTTCGTCGGGCTTAAATGTCCAGCCAAGATTACTGGCGACATTAGCGTCAAATCTAACTTTAATTTCACGCTCCGTGACAACTTCACTCATTTGCTCGGCCACACGCGTCGTTCCGCCGTAACCTGTGACCCGACAAAATGTATCGTATAAAGGTTTAGACGCAAACCCGAGACCAAGCATAACCAGTGTCGTCGCGCTCAAGCTCAAGACCACTTTACGGTTGGCGTTATGTTTGCGGACTTGGGCCATCTAGCCGAACACGCCTAATTTATAGAGCATAAGTAAAAAAACGAATACAACAAACCCAAACAAACATACCGCAATCGCAACATTACGTTTCTTGCGCGCACTGAGTTCCTCGGTACTAGGCGTGTAATAACCATCTATTTCTGAATTGTAAGGATCACTCATTTTTCTACCCACCAAAGCCGGACAAAACATGACTGGCGGCAAGTATACCGAACAGCGCGAATAAATAAATTATGGAATAGGCGAATAGATTGCGGGCCGCTTTTTCGCCGGCCTTAACTTTATAGAGGGATGCTTCGTCAAGACCCATCACATCATCACCTGCTTTAGAACGCCAGACTTTATAAGCTAAGACTATAAATGTGAAGTTCAACAGACCCGCAACCGCCATATAAAGTGGAGACCCAAGAGATGTCACCGCGAGCCAAACACAGCTCGCCGCCAACAAGATTGCGTAAACAAAAATTTGCAGGCGTGTGGATTTTGCGCCCTTGATATTTGGCATCATCGGGATACCCGCTTTGCCGTAATCCCCTTGTTTATAGAGCGCAAGCGCCCAGAAATGCGGCGGGGTCCACAAAAATATTATTGCAAATAAGACTAAAGATTCAGGCGTAATTCCGCCGCCCGCAGCCGCCCAACCGACCATAGGCGGGAATGCGCCAGCCGCACCGCCGATGACAATATTCTGAGGTGTGCGGCGTTTAAGCCACATTGAATAGACAACAAAATAATAGAAAATCGTAAACGCCAAAAGCCCCGCCGCCAAATAATTCGCGGCCATGGAGAGGCCTAAAACGGAACCCATGCTCATGATAATACCAAAGGCCAGAACGCTGGACGGTGCCATTTTGCCGGACGGAAGCGGGCGTTTTTTAGTGCGGCTCATGACGGCGTCAATATCGCGGTCATACCACATATTAAGCGCCCCAGCCGCACCTGCACCTGCCGCAATACACAAAATAGACGCAGCCGCCAACACCGGGTTCATAGAAGCCGGCGCACAAATCAAACCGACCATAGCGGTGAACACCACCAAGGACATAACCCTTGGCTTCATCAGGGCATAGTAATCACCCGGCCCCGCCAGGCTCATATGATGACGTGCAAGGCTAAGCCCAGCTACATTATCAACAGTTTGGCGTGCAGCGTTCATATTTATTTTATTTTTGGCAAGACGGAAAATTGATGGAAAGGTGGTGGGGAGGACAATGTCCACTCCAGCGTATTGGCTTCTTCGCCCCAATAATTATCACCCGCTTTGCGTTTGACAAGAAAAGCTTCGAGTATCCAAAGCAGGAAGAAAATCACACCGACCAATGTTACCATAGCGCCGATGGACGAAACTTTATTCCAAAAAGCAAATTCTGCCGGATAGTCAACGTAACGGCGCGGCATGCCTTGGAGACCAAGGAAATGTTGCGGGAAAAATATCAGATTAACACCAATAAAGAACAGCCAAAAATGCACCGCCGCTAACCATTTATTATAGAGGTATCCCGACATTTTACCAAACCAATATGTAAAGCCTGCAAACATTGCAAACACGGCGCCCAAGGCCAAAACATAATGGAAGTGAGACACTATATAATAAGTGTCATGTATAGACGTATCCAGACCAGCACTGGCCATATGCACACCTGTTACCCCACCAATAACAAACATAAAAATGAAGGCTTGCGCCCACATCATCGGGATGGTCATGCGAATGGAACCACCCCACATTGTCGCCAACCATGAGAAAATTTTAATGCCAGTCGGCACAGCAATAATCATGGTCGCGGCCATGAAATAGGCTTTGAGGTCTACATCCATGCCAACCGTAAACATATGATGGGCCCATACAACGAACCCAACAACGCCAATGGCAACCATAGCATAGGCCATGCCAAGATAACCAAATATAGGCTTGCGGCTAAAGGTCGAAACGATGTGCGAGATAATACCGAAAGCCGGCAAAACCATAATGTAAACTTCGGGGTGGCCAAAGAACCAGAACAAATGCTGGAACATAACGGGGTCACCGCCCATGGCTGGGTCAAAGAAACCAGTGCCCGCATTACGGTCCGTAAACAACATGATCAAGCTGGCCGCGAGAACAGGCAAAGACAAGAGCAAGAGCCAGCTGGTGACCAATACACCCCAAGCCAATAACGGCATTTTGTGCATCGTCATACCAGGTGCACGCATATTAAATATCGTCGTAATAAAGTTAATCGCACCAAAGATAGACGAAAAACCAGCAGCCAACAGACCTATAATGACAAAATCAAACGCAGGCCCTGGATGTCCAGAGGTCGAGAGCGGCGGATACATGACCCAACCGCCAGCAAAGCCGTTACCAGAAGGGCCGCCCGGCACAAACATGGATGCAATCAAGCAAATCAGCGCAACGGGCAGGAGCCAAAACGACAGATTATTCATACGCGGAAACGCCATATCCGGCGCACCGATCATTAAGGGCACGAACCAGTTGCCAAAGCCGCCAATAACGGCCGGCATGACCATAAAGAAGATCATCAACAGACCGTGCATAGATGCGAACATCGAAAACTTATGCGGGCTAGCAAAATATTGCATTCCCGGTTCCATCAACTCCATACGCATCATAAAGGACAAATAGCCGCCGATGAGGCCGCCAAGAATTGAGAATACCAAGTACAAAGTACCTATATCTTTATGATTGGTTGAGAACAGCCAACGGGTAAAAAACTTAGGCTTATGGTCGCCGTATGCGTCAGACATAAAGGCCTCCTATTTCGCGGCTGCGGTTTGCACCGCGCCATTTATATTTTGTGTTGAAGCGTATTGCGCGCTGAACTGTCCGTCATTAGCAAGCCAGTTTTCGAATTTTACTTTGGAAACGACCATAACCTCTATGGGCATAAAAGAATGGTTCACACCACAAATCTCTGAGCACTGCCCGTAATATGTACCCTCTTCTCCCGCATGGACTTTAAACCAGGTCTCGTTAATTTTACCAGGAATGGCATCTATTTTGATACCGAATTGTGCCACTGAAAAAGCATGTATATTATTGTTGGAAGTCACCAAGACCTTGACCACTGTATCCACTGGAACTACCAAAGGTGCATCAGATGCAAATAAATATGGGCGGCCATCTAGGCGCGGCTCATCAGCCGGACGCGCATCAATCTTCGTAATAATTTGCGCATGGCTTAATCCAAATTTTTCTTCATTGGAAATATCTACAATACTGGAAATATACGGGTCGACATTTTCGTGGTCCGGATAAGCATATTCCCAGTTCCAGGTATTTCCGGTAACCTTGACCACCAGACCCGCTTCGGGGATGACATCTTGATAATAAAGAAGCTTCATACTTGGTATAACCAAAACCACCAAAATGATCACAGGCACCAATGTCCAGACGACTTCTAGCACCGAATTATGGGACGTTTTGGAGGGGTTGGGGTTTGCTTTGGCGCGAAACTTGACCAAAATAACCGCCATCAGCACCAGAACAAATAAAACAATGACGACCATAAGCGGCACAATCCAATAATTCGTAATATTGCTAATGCTATCCATCACCGGTGTCACAGAGCGTTGCAGCCCAAGGCCGCCGTCGGTCGGTCCGTTTTTACCCTCGGCAAATGCCGTGGCGGCAGAAGCGAGCCCCATCAATGTCCCAACAACTGCTATAGCACTGGACATCGCCAATCGCGAAATACGCATATCCCCTCCTCTTTCCACCTGCTTACTACAACAGATAAGTGGATTTAAACAAAAAATTCCCTCAGGCATCACATAGACAGGACATATTGCCACAGTCCATGCGCCAGATTGTCGCAATGAATATGGTGTTAGGGCTTGCAAGACAAGCCATTATTGGACAAAACCCTCATATATTTTTTACAGAGTGATAATTTTACGGATTTTCCAAACTTATGAGCAATTTTGTATTTGAAGACAGTGATCTTGGACATGCTGATGCCCAAAAAATCCTCAATGAAACCCTGGGCGGGGCTGACGATGGGGAGTTATTCGTTGAGCGCGGCTCTAGCGAATCGCTTGGGTTTGACGATGGCCGATTAAAAACAGCCAATTTCGATACAAGTCGCGGGTTTGGTCTTCGCTGCGTTGCCGGGGAAACCACTGGATTTGCTCAAGGCACTGAATTAACCGTAGACGCTCTCGGGCGTGCCGCCAATGCTGTAACTTTGGCCAAAGCCGGACACACCACGCCAACACTCGCCCCACCACCCAAGCGTACCAATAAACAACTGTATCCAGCTATCAATCCAATAGACAATCCAGCGTTTTCACCCAAGGTTGATCTGTTGGCCGAAATTGATGCCTATGTCCGCGCCAAGGACAGCAAGGTTGTACAAGTGAGCGCCAACTTAGCCGCCTCTACCCGTACAATCGCCATATTACGCGCGGGCGGGGAACGTTATGATGATGTGCGGCCTTTGGTGCGAATATCTGTTTCTGTCACAGTCGAAAAAGACGGGCGGCGCGAAAACGGATATGCTGGTGCAGGCGGGCGGGCAGCTTATGCAGATTTCATTACGGAGGAGAGCTGGAAAGCCTTGGCTGATGAAGCCCTGCGCAGTGCGTTGGTAAACCTAGAGGCCGTCCCCGCACCTGCTGGCCCTATGGATGTAGTCCTCGGCCCCGGTTGGCCGGGCGTGTTATTACACGAAGCCATTGGCCACGGCCTAGAGGGTGATTTTAACCGCAAGGGCACATCTGCATTTGCGGGCCGTCTTGGTGAGCGTATTGCAGCCCCCGGCGTGACAGTCGTTGACGACGGCACGATTAATGGGCGCCGTGGTTCCATCACGATTGATGATGAAGGCACACCGTCTGCACGCAACGTCCTGATAGAGGACGGAATTTTAAAAGGCTATCTCCAAGACCGTCTCAATGCACGGCTCACGGGGGTCGAGCCAACAGGAAATGGGCGGCGCGAAGGCTTTGCCCACGCGCCCATGCCGCGTATGACCAACACATTTATGTTGTCCGGCGATATGCACAAAGACGAGATTATCGCCGATCTAAAAGACGGCATCTACGCGACGAACTTCGGCGGCGGCCAAGTGGATATCACCTCAGGTAAATTCGTCTTCCAATGCACTGAAGCCTACCGAGTGCGCGGCGGTAAAATCGAAGAACCCGTTAAGGGCGCTACGTTGATAGGTGACGGCCCAACGGTCTTAACCCAAATCAAACATATCGGTAATGACAGCGCCCTAGACCCCGGCATTGGAGTCTGCGGTAAAGCCGGACAAACAGTCCCTGTAGGCGTCGGCCAACCGACACTCTATGTGGAAAACCTAACGGTCGGCGGTTCTGCCGTTTAAAGAGGCTTAATTTGTAACACTTTATACCAGTGGATAAATTTGTTTTGGGCTTTGCGAATCGTTTTTCGCACTGCTATGGGGGTAGCGAAAACTGAATTATTATTATGGAGTCGGCACAGGGTCGGCTCGACAGGTGAAAACCTGATTTGTTACGAGGAACAGAAAATGCGTAAACCTGAGGGCAATCCAAGCGGTAAATTTATCGATATAGATTTAATGAGTTTAGGCAGACTTGCTTTGGCTGCATTGTTCCTGGTGACTATTTATTTATTCATGCAAATGAACCCCGCAGGCACAGGTGCCCAATCTACGCTTCTTGTAATTGCGGCCGTTATCGGTGGTTATATGGCGCTCAACATTGGTGCCAATGATGTTGCTAACAATGTCGGCCCGGCTGTTGGTGCGGGCGCTTTAACTTTGCTCGGCGCTATCCTCATAGCCGTAGTCTTCGAAGCGGGCGGCGCTTTGATTGCAGGTGGGGACGTAGTCAAAACCATTAAAAAAGGTATTATTGACCCTGCCCTCATTCCGGACACGCAAACCTTTATATGGGTGATGACGGCAGCTCTGCTCTCCGCTGCGGTTTGGCTCAACATTGCCACCTATTCCGGCGCCCCCGTCTCCACCACCCATTCCATAGTCGGCGGGGTTTTGGGTGCGGGTATTGCAGCAGGCGGTTGGGGTATTGCTGATTGGTGGCAAGTGCAAAAAATTGTCGCAAGTTGGGTTATTTCCCCGGCGCTCGGCGGCATTATTGCCGCGTCATTTTTATTGCTAATTAAGCAAACCGTTTTAAGCAAAGACGATAAAAAGACTGCGGCTCTCAAATATGTCCCTATCTTCATGGGCATTATGGCTTGGGCCTTTTCCACCTATATCATTCTAAAGGGTATTAAGAAAATCGTCAAAGTCGAGTTTCCCATTGCGCTCGGTCTTGGGTTTGCGGGCGCAGTCTTAGTTTATATACTTGTCAAAATGATCATCACAAAACGCGCAGAAAAAATTCGCAATACGCGCAAAGGCATTGACCGCCTGTTTACCATCCCGCTTATCGTTGGCGCGGCGTTCTTAAGCTTCGCTCACGGTGCGAATGATGTTGCCAATGCCGTTGGCCCGCTTGCCGCCATTAACGAAGCCGTGCGCGGTGGTGATATTGCCGCCAAAGCCAGTATCCCTCTCTGGGTCATGATGATCGGCGCACTGGGTATTGCCGTTGGACTTGCGCTGTACGGCCCTAAGCTGATTAAAACTATCGGTAACGAAATCACCGAACTGGACAAAGTCCGAGCGTTTTGCGTGGCACTAGCCGCCGCTATTACGGTGATTATCGCCTCGCAAATGGGTCTCCCGGTGAGTTCAACCCATATCGCGGTTGGCGGCATTTTTGGGGTTGGCTTTTTGCGCGAATATTTGCACACAAATTACAATCAGAAAATTGATAAAATCCGCACCCATATGCGCGAAGAAGAAGAAAAAGACGACGCCACCATTGATGCATTTATCGAAAAGTTTAATGCCGCAAAAGTAGCCGAGAAACGCGAAATTCTTGTTGAACTAAAACGCAAAGCGCGCCGCGAAGAAATTACTTGGTGGGAGAGACGCCGGGTCAAGAAAGCCTTCAAAGCCCAATTGGTCGAACGCTCAATGCTGCTTAAAATCATTGCTGCCTGGGTGTTTACAGTCCCCGTAGCTGGCCTGCTCTCCGCCGCTTTGTTCTTTATGTTGCGCGGGATTATGTTGCCATAATCGGAAGCCTGAAACCTGAAACCAGAAGCCTGAAGAACATAATTCAGATTTCAGGCTTCTGGTTTCTGGCTTCTGGTTTCCGATAACTGCTAAACCGACTCGCCTTGTGATTGCTAATAAGTTACAAGGCGTTAATGCTTAACTATGGGCATATATAACTGCAAAAGGAGGACTTATGTCCACAATGAATTTACTTGATATGATAATGAAGGCTCAAGGCGGCAAAGCCCCGCAAAATATGGGAAGCCAATTTGGCCTGAACGCCAAGCAATCCCAAGGCGCGGTTGCGGCTTTACTGCCAGCAATTTCGTCGGCTCTCAAGCAAAACACGAAAAGCCCTCAAGGGCTGCAAAGCTTACTCGGTGCCTTGCAAGGTGGCCAGCACCAACAATTTCTCGACAGTTCTGAGATGTATGCCAAGCCAGAAGCGCGCCAACAGGGCAATGCTATTCTAGGGCATTTGTTTGGCTCCAAAGAGGTTAGCCGCGCGGTTGCTGGCCATGCAGCCAAACAGTCCGGCATTGATACAGGCGTGCTCAAGAAGATGTTGCCTATGGTCGCAACTATGGCCATGGGCTCACTGTCCAAGCAAACACAAAGGCCGAACATGGCGAGCCAACTTGCTGGTCTTGCCCTGGGTGGCCAACAGCAACAATCTGGTCTTGGTGGTATGCTCGGCGGGCTATTGGGCGGCAATAAACGCCAAGCGCGTCAGCAACAACAAGCGCACGGGCAAGGCATGGGCATTCTTGGTAATCTCTTGGACGCAGACGGCGACGGCAATACAATGGATGACATTCTAGGCATGGCCATGAAAAACATGATGAAGTAACCGCGCTTAAAACACAGAACTATAGGCAAAGAAAAAGCCCGGGTCACAAGACCCGGGCTTTTTTTGTTCAGTTATTGTACCGGCATTTATTCTGCTGGTTCTGCGACTGCTTCATCGATTTCATCGGTCTCATCAGCCAAAGTATCTAAGTGCATGAACTTCGTAATTATTGGCGCGATTGCCATCATTACGACACCCACACCGATAGCAACCCAACCAACTTTCTGATAAACACTAAGAACCAAGCTCTCGCCGTTAGGGCCTGTCGCCGCAGTGGCTTGCGCGATGAAGGAGGCAACTAAATTACCTGCACCGGATGCAAGGAACCACGCACCCATAATCAACCCCACCATTTTCATAGGCGATAAACGTGTCATTGCTGACAAACCAACTGGTGACATGAATAGCTCGCCCGTAGTATGCAAAAGATAGATTAGGAATATGAAAATAACTGGTGTCATATCTTGACCGCTACCCGCACCCCAAACCAAGACCAAAAAGCCAAGACCAAGCTGGATAACACCCATACCAAACTTCATTGGCGCTGCTGGGTTTTTTCCTCTTTTAGCCAGCCAAGCCCAAGCCGCCGCAAAGATTGGGCCAAGGAAAACAATATACATTGCGTTCAATGACTGAAACACAGAGGTTTTAATTTCCTGGCCAAAGATAACGCGGTCAACACTGTCGTCTGTATATAAGGTTAGCGACGAACCTGCTTGTTCAAACAAACCCCAGAACAACACATTTACAGTGATCAGGAACAGAGCCACAAAAATCCTGTCACGCTCATGAGGTCTTAATGTAGCAACTGCCTTATAGACAATAAATGCATAAACGGTAATCATCGCCAGCAATAACGTCCAACCTACAATGAATTGTGAGCGCACCATTTGCCAGATGACAAGAACCGCTAGAGCTGTACATATATATATCATCCACTCACGCGAGAGGCCTGCAAATATTTTTTCTTTGAGAAGCGCAGGGTTTTTAGGCTCGCCTTTCCCTTGAAGAAGAGGCGTACCCCAAACAAACACAAATAGGCCAATTAACATGCCTAGGCCTGCAAGACCAAAGCCATAACGCCAGCCAAATGTTTCCCCAATACCACCAGCAATCAACGAACCACCGAATGCGCCGAGGTTAATGCCTACATAGAATAGGGTAAACGCTGAATCGCGTCGCTCATCTGTTTTTTCGTATAACGCACCAACAATCGTTGAAATATTTGCTTTTAAAAAGCCAACACCTGCAATAATTAAAGCCAGTGAAAGATAGAATATATTCAAAACAGAAGCATCAGGAGCCTGGCCTGCCAACACGGGCTCACCTTCAATCGCCATCCCTGCATGTCCCATAACCAATAGAATAGCACCTATCACCACCGCTTTTCGTGCGCCGAGATATTTATCAGCCAGCATACCGCCAATGACAGGCGTTATATAAACAAGTGTGGTGTAAGCTCCATACAAACCATATGCTACATCTCGTTCAAACAAGAAGTGTTTAGTAAGGTAGAGAACCAGCAAGGCCCGCATACCATAGTAAGAAAAGCGTTCCCACATTTCTGCAAAAAACAAGATGTACATCCCTTTGTGGTGATTGCGCATCTGGAACAGCACCATTATCAGTCCAACAAGAGCAATGCCCCCAAGAATTAAGTAAAACATAAATTTCCCCTAAAAATTATTATCCCGTACAAAAGACACTATCGTTCACCTACACTCAAGTGTTTTCTTCACAAATTGGCTAAAATTAACAAACCTTTCGGCTTTGTAACTTTATTTTACGACGTGTGTCGTTTATAGGTTTCTGTGAGAAGAGAGGAACAGTTATGCCTATTATTAAGCCTTCCGAGGCCGAAGTTGAAATCCTGCAAATCCTTTGGGATGAACAGCCGTGCAGTGTACGCCGGGTTCATGAAGCGATCGCAGACAGTAAAGATGTTGGTTACACGACTATCCTCAAACAACTTCAACGTATGCAAGACAAAGGCCTCGTTACCCGTGAGCCGGGCGACGGAAAATCTTACAATTATACGGCGGCACAACCAGAAGGCCAAACCCAGAGCAATTTATTGGGGCGCTTGATGAAAACCGCATTTCGCGGCGATGTCAACGAATTGGTTATGCACGCCCTCGGCGATGCCAAAGCATCCGGCGAGGACCTGGAAGCTATCAAAGATTTCATTGCACAAATCGAAGCTAAAGGGGGCAAATAATGAACATGCTCCCTGATATGAACCTTATTGCAGACAGCCTAGGTTGGGCAGTCCTACATTCATTATGGCAAGGCCTGCTTGCGGCAGGTATTGTTTTCGGTGCCCGCAACGCAACACGTGAGTGCGCATCAGAAGCACGTTATTTCGTAGGCATAATTACACTTTGTGCCCTGCTGTGCGCATTTATCGGCACATTCCTTTATTATTACAATACAGGCGCGGCAGCAATGTCACTCGGCTTAGGCCGCGAGGAAACCATCAATTTGGCTCTTCCGAGCGTAGTCGATACTGCATCTTCCAACCCACTGTTAAGGCTCGGTGATTTCACTGGCTTGATAGGCTTGTTCTGGACTGTGTGTTTTGCCGTCCTTGGTATGCGCTATCTTGCGGCTTTTCGCCTTACTAACAAATTACGTAATCACGGTATCTCTGACTTATCCGCAGACTGTCAAGCTCGCTTTCGCGCACTTGTAGATGTATCGGGTGTTAACCCAAAAGTACGTGCATATTTCTCGAAGCATGTTTCCAGCCCCATCACATTCGGCTTTTTAAAGCCAATCATATTGGTACCCACATGGTTTTTCACAGGCATGACACCGGCGCAATGTGAAGCCGTTCTCCTGCATGAGCTCGCCCATATTCGCCGTCATGATTATTTGACCAATATTTTACAGATCGCCATTAAAACCGTGTTCTTTTATCATCCAGCCGTTGGGTTTATTTGCAAGGGTCTAGACACTGACCGCGAGCATGCGTGCGACGACTTTGCCGTCATGCTGACAAAAAACCCGCAAACGTTAGCAACGGCGCTAGGCACCATCCGTTTAAAAGCGGCAAGAGACGGCGGCGTATTTGCGCTGTCTGCTGATGGCCGAGATGCACCATTAATGCACCGGCTAAAACGCCTCATGGGGACGACATCTTCAAAGACAGGGGGTAAAAACCTGCAAAGCGGCACATCGCGCGGCCTAGCTGCCGCTGCTATGATTGGAACCGCCTTGGCATTGGTCATGACAATAAGCGCAACAACCAGTCAAGCCCATCCCCATAAAACCAAAACAGAAAACCAAATCGAAGCCCCAAACTGGGAAAAACTGGCAGGTGCCGCAACAACCAATCTAGATGCTTGGGGTAGCCGTGTAGAAGATAAAATTACCGTCAAAGGTAAAACCTATACAGCAACCTCCTTTGATTTTAGTGCAGACGGCAAAGGCACCGACACTATTAACGGCAAACAATATCCATCCAAATATGCTTATAGTGTCTATACCAGAGACGGGGCTAAGGACGGCAAAAGTTATGTCGTCAAACAGAAAAATGGTAAGCTCTATATGGAAATCGATGGCAATTGGCACTCGGTTGATACTCATAATATCATAGGTCCATTTGCAATGCCAACACCACCTACGCCGTCAACGCCGCCAACGCCTGTTGTAGCCAGCAACGGTACAAACTATTGGGTGAGCGACAAAGTATTAGCGGCCACCGAAGCACGAGCAGAACGTGCCAATGAACGTCTTGAGGCCGAGCTTGAACGGGCTGAGGAAATGCGCGAGCGTGATATGAAACATGCCGAGAAATTACGTGAAAAAGCCTGGGAGAAATCCGGCGAGCGGCGTGAAGCCGCACTAGAACGCGCAGAAAAAACACTAGAAGCCTCGCTAGAGCGCAATGAAAATCGGTTTCGTGATGATGAAAGACGTGATGCAGATCGCCGCGTACGAGATTACGAACGCAAAATCGCCAAGCTGGAGCGGAAAATAGCCAGCAAGGAACGCGCACTCGCAAGAGATGAAGCCGAGCGTGACCGTGACATAAATCGTCTGGAGCGCGATATAGCTAAAAAGCAGGCCGACTATGAGAGAAAGCTCAACAACAACCCAAATTTGTCGCAAACTGAGTTGGGCCATATGCAAAGTGAAATTGGCCAGATGCAAGGCGAAATTGGTCGCATTCAAGGTATGAGCGGCTTAGCACAAGGAAAGATTGGGCGCTTACAAGGAGAAATTGGTAGTATACAGAGCAAGGTTGGGCGTATTCAAGGAGACTGGGGCCAAAGAGAAGCCGTGGTGGAGCAGAAAAAATATCGCAAAATGCGCGACAAATTAATACCCCTCTTAAAAGCTGATGGTTTCATGAAATCCAAGAACAACAAAGCCACGATTAAAATGACACCAACCGATATCTTCATCAACGGTAAACAATTATCAGACGCCCAAGAAGGCAAATATTGCGATATTGTTTCCGATTATATTAGCCGCAAAGGTGATGTGAAAAAGATCGTCATTAAACCGGGCTATATACATCTAAGCCAGAACGGCGATGGGCACGACAGCTCTTTGTCTTATACCTTCAACGACAACTAATAAATTCGGGAAAACTTAAGGCCGTAAAACGGCCTAATTAAGGATCACAAAATGAAAAGTTTAAAATCTGCCCTTTTGGGTGGCCTGGTCGCGTTCACCTTGAACACTGCGGCCCATGCTATTGAAGCGGATAAAAAGGCACAAGTCTTTGCGCCAGATTACTTTAACCAATATGCACCGCGCACAGCCCTAGATATGGTGAGCCGCATACCGGGGTTCCAAGTTGATAGCGGTGATAATGGCAAACGCGGGCTGGGAAATGGCGGCGCGAATGTTTTGATTAACGGCAACCGTATTTCTGGCAAAACCAATGCCCGCGACCAACTTTCAAGAATAAATGCCAAAAACGTCATTAGTATAGAAATTGTCGACGGTACATCATTGGACATTCCTGGTCTTTCCGGGCAAGTGGCCAATGTAATAACGAAAAACACTGGTGTTACAGGCACATGGGAATGGCGCGGCGAATTGCGGACGGGTTTGGAGCCTAACTTGTTAGGTGGCAAAGCAACCGTTTCTGGCGAAATGGGAAAACTTGCCTGGTCCTTTACGGCGCAAAATAATCCGTTTCGCAATGGCGGTCGAGGGCTTGAGACCCTAACCGATGCCGCAAATACTGTGTTTGAGACGCGCTTTGAAGATGGCCAATTTTATGGAGACCAACCGGGCGTATCTGCGGACTTTACCTGGAAACCCAGGGACAAGCACATCGCCAATTTGAATTTAAAATACAACCAATTTAACTTTAATGGGCGCGAAACCTCTAAACGAACGGCCATTACGACCGCAGGCACGACCCAGGAAACTCTGTTTTCAAATGCTGAAGACGAAGAAAACGGCAGTATCGATATTGACTATGAATTTCCGTTCCTTAAGCAATCGCAAAACGGCAAGCTTAAACTCATCGGTTATTACAGATTTGAGCAGTCCCCGACCGTTTCGCGCTTTGATATATTCGACCCAAACCTTGGCCAAACCGACGGCTCACGTTTCTTTCAATTTGCAGACGAACAAGAGCTTATCGGGCGCACAGAATATTCATGGAAGCCGCGTGCTGACCGCGATTGGCAGATAGGCGTCGAAGGCGTCTTTAATGTTCTTGATATCGAATCCAGCCTTTTGCTTTTGGATGCCAATGGTGATTTTGTTGATGAACCGATTGAAGGGGCTACTTCAAGGGTAGAGGAAAAACGGGCCGAAGCGACCGTTACCCATTCGCGCAAATTATCGGACAAATGGAATTTGCAGGCATCTGGCGGTGCAGAATATTCACAAATTTCACAAAACACGGGACTTACCCGTAGTTTTTTCCGCCCCAATGGGTTTGTCTCGGCCACCTACAAACCTAATGATAAACTGACCATAACAACAAAGGCTGAGCGGGTCGTCGGCCAACTCAGTTTCTTCGATTTTATTTCTTCCGTTAGCTTGCAAGACAATTTGGATACTACGGGAAATACCAATCTCGTCCCACAACAAAGCTGGAACGGGGAAATAGAATTTGATAAAAATTTTGGTAATGGCAATACGTTCAAGGCCGTCTTTTACGGCAGATTAATTTCTGATCGTGTTGACCGTATCCCCGTCTTTGATGATGTGGACCCGACCCTTATTGTTGGTGATGCGGTTGGCAATATCGACAGTGCACAACAATACGGCATGAATTTATCTGCTACGGTTAAGGGTGACAAATGGGGCTATAAAGGCTTACAGCTAGATTTAACCCTTAACCTGCGGAACTCTTCAATTGAAGACCCCATTCAAGGGTTTGATCGGCGTATCAACAATGATTTTAAATCTTATTGGGCCGTAGACTTTCGCCATGATATTCCTAAAACCGATTGGGCTTGGGGTCTCTTTGCTGATCAATTTCATCAGGCAGATAATTTTCGTATTTCCACAATCAATGATTTTACGTTCGCAGGCCCGTGGGGGTCGGTTTTCATAGAGCACAAAGACATTTTTGGTATGAAGGCCAAATTTACAGTGGGCAATTTATTTGATGCCAGTGATGATTTCAGGCGCGAGGTCTTTGACAATGGCCGCGTCAATTTACTGCACACAGAAGACCGCTCGCGCGAATTTGATACAACTTACCGCTTGCAACTCAGCGGAAGCTTTTAATCTAAACAACACCGACAAACCCTAACCTCCTAGTGGTCAATGGTGTTTTTTAAGGGCGTACTCACTCAGGATTACATTTTGTTTACTTTTCTTTTCCAAAACTAGCCCGTAGATATGCTTATCTTTTCACGCTAATAGAAATTTAGGCTCTATTTTGAAATTTTGGTATTCAAATTTGCGTGCCAGCACGGCACTTTCGCTCATTGCTGCATTTGGTTGCATCCAAAATGCCAGTGCCCAGCAAATTGCCAATGCCCAACAAATTAGCAGTGCCCAGGACATTATTTCGCCCGCTAAAAATACCGCAAATTTTCAGACCTATACGCCTGATTATTTCTCCCAATATGCGCCGCGTACTGCCCTTGATATGGTCGTGCAAATTCCGGGGTTTACTATATCGGGCGGAGGCAACACTAAGCGCGGGCTCGGGCAAGGTGGCGCGAACGTACTAATCAACGGCAAACGTATTTCCGGCAAGACTAGTGCCCGCGATAGATTATCGCGGATTAATGCCTCTAGCGTTGTGCGCTTTGAAATTCTGGACGGTGCCCGCCTTGATATTCCTGGCCTGTCTGGACAGGTTGCCAATGTGGTCTACAAGGCCACCACTATCACCGGTAATTGGCAATGGAGGCCGTCGCTTCGTAAACATCTTGAGCCTAATCTATTCGGCGGGGAAATTAATGTCTCTGGAAGTTCAGGTGAACTACAATGGTCACTCGCACTGAAAAACCGGGCGTTTCGCTTTGGCAACCGAGGGCGTGAATTTCGCACATCCCCAGACGGTGCCCTGATCGAAACCCGTGATGAAGTTTCCAGATTTAGTAATGAAGCGCCTAAAGTAGCCACAAGTATCAGTTGGACACCGCGCGCCGACCATATTTTCAATTTAAATGCCGAAATGAGCAAAGCCAATTTCGATATTACCGAATTTTCTGGGCACACGGCCTTTGATGTGCGCGGCGATAATAACCTGACAAGTTTTGAAAATGGTCAAGATAACTTTCGCGCCGAAATAGGTGCTGATTATTCCTTACCCTTTGGCCCAAAAAAATTGGACGGCACGTTAAAAATAATCGGCATTGCACGGTATTTGGATAGCCCCTCACGGGCAAATTTCATCACCTTAAACGGTACGGACAAAATCGATGAAACTCGGTTTTCAACCGACAATGAAACCACAGAAACCATCTTGCGCTCGGAATATAGCTGGGCTGACAAAATGGCACGTAGCTGGCAGATAAGCCTTGAGGGCGCCTATAACCGGCTCGATGCAAATGGCGGTTTGCAAGTTTTAGATATTCCTAGCGGACAATTGATCGATATTCCTTTAAGTGGCAGCACGGCAATTGTTAGCGAAAAACGCGGTGAAGCGACCTTGGCTCACACCCGCAAAATTACGAGTAATATTGATATACAGACGTCTGTCGGGTTTGAATATTCACAGATTTCTCAAACCGGTGCCCAAAGTTTAAAGCGGAGTTTTTTCAGACCGAAAGGTTTTGTCCAGGCCAGTTACAACATAGCCGAAGATTTTGCTGTTCGTCCGCGCATTGCCCGCGATGTTGGCCAGCTAAATTTTAACGATTTTATTTCCTCTGTTAGTCTACGCGACGAATTATCCAATACCGGCAATGCCAATCTTGTCCCTGAACAAATTTGGGCCGGTGAGGTCGAGTTTGAAAAAAAATACCCAAAAGGCAATATTATCAAAATACGGGTTTATGCTGATTTCATATCGGACCTTGTCGACCGTATACCGGTCGGAACCAACGGCGATGCGGTAGGAAATATAAACAGTGCGCGGCGCTACGGCGTCGACATAAATGCAACCTTAAAAAGCGAAGTCTTTGGCTTTGACGGTGTGCAATTAGACACAACACTGGATCTACGCAATTCAAGTGTCGATGACCCCCTAACGGGCCAGACGCGCAGGCTGAATAACGATAAAATCACACTTTGGGAAATTGGCTTGCGCCATGATATTAAGGGAACCAATTGGGCATTTGGCAGTACACTTTCGGACATAAGCAGGTCTTCTGTTTTTCGGCTGGATACAATAAGTTCACCAGGCGGTGGCGATATCCAGACAAAACCTAAATTATCAGCATTTATCGAGCACAAAAATATTAGTGGCCTCAAAATAAAAACCGAAATTACAAATATTTTTAATGGCAAAGATGTAAATGATCGCCTCTTATTCACAAACCGTAGAGACTTAGGCCAAATTGATATTAGTGAAACCAGCCGCCGTAATTTCGGCCAGACCTTACGCCTTAATGTTAGCGGTACGTTTTAAAGATTTAGCCGTGGGCGCGCCGCCTTTTAAAAAAATCCTTGAGCAATTGCCCGCATTGCGCTGCGAGAACACCTGATGTGATCTTTGGTTTTGAATGGCAGGATTTGCTGTCAAAAAACTGCACGCCATTTTCTACCGCACCGCCTTTGGGGTCTGATGCGCCGTAAACCACACGGTTAATACGGGCGTTGGAAATAGCCCCTGCACACATTGTACACGGCTCCAATGTTACATAAAGTGTTAACCCGCATAGCCGGTAATTTCCAGTTTTATCAGCCGCATCTCGCAATGCCAAAATTTCTGCATGAGCCGTTGGGTCACAAATACCAATTGGCGCATTTCCTGTGCGGGCGATAATATCACCCGTAGCTGGGTCAAGGATTAAAGCCCCCACAGGCACCTCCCCACGCTCACTTGCCGCTTGCGCTTGCGCTATACATTGGCGCATATAGTGTTCGTCGTTCATAGCACTGCATTGATAGAGTTTACAGGATTGGTCAAGTGACAACTCATAAAACACAAAAAGGAGCCACAAAAAAAGGAGAGCGCATAGCAAAAGTTTTGGCGCGCGCGGGTGTAGCTTCGCGCCGCGAAGTCGAACGCATGATAGCTGCCGCGCGGGTTTCTGTTGACGGCACGGTTCTAACGACACCCGCATTTTTGGTTATTGGCCACGAAAAAATATTGGTCGACGATAAACCTATTAAAGCAAAGCAAGCGCCACGCCTTTGGCGTTATCACAAACCCGTAGGGTTGTTGACCACCCATAATGATCCGGGCGGACGGCCAACCGTGTTTGAGCACCTCCCCAAAGACTTGCCGCGCGTGATTTCTGTGGGGCGGCTTGATATGAATTCAGAGGGCTTGCTTCTCTTGACTAATGACGGAGAGTTAGCACGAAAATTGGAACTGCCAAAAACCGGATTTGCGCGCAAATATCGCGCGCGAGCATTTGGTAAACCAACCCAAACACAGTTGGATAAACTGAAACAAGGTGTAAAAATTGAGGGTATTAAAACTGGCCCCATCGAAGCCACCCTGGACAAACAACAAGGCACAAATGCTTGGATTAGTGTCACCATTCGCGAAGGCAAAAACCGCGAAGTGCGCCGCGCACTGGAAACCATCGGACTCAAAGTCAACCGCCTCATCCGCATATCCTACGGGCCTATACAATTGGGTGATTTAATGCGCGGCAAAACCGAAGAGATTAAACCCAAAGTCCTACGCGATCAATTAGGTCATCTGATCGACATTCCCAAGGAACGTCCGGCAGGAACACTCAAAGGCAAAGCTAAATTGAGGTCTAACTATAAGGGTAGAAAAGGCCAACGCCGAACTAGTACTTCAAGGTCGGGAGCTCCAAAACCCGCTGCGGTTAAAAGGAAACTATAATGAATACCGGGCAAAGCGAGACAAGGACGACAGTCCGTCGCACCTCATGGTGCGCATCCTGCGGTGGCGTCCACTCTTCGGACTGCCGTGAGCAGAAATTGAGTACCGAGCATAAGCGAGGCAAGGACGACCGTCCGTCGCACCTTTTGGTGCGCACCCGCGTAGGTGTGCGCATTTGCGCACTACCGCGAGCGATATAATGCGCATCGTTGGTGGAAAAAACAGAGGGCGGAATATTGTTGCCCCAAACGGTAAAAACACGCGTCCGACGTCCGACCAAGTCCGCGAAAGCATTTTCAATATTTTAACATCCGCCCCGTGGTCGGCAACGATGGACGGTGCCATCGTCATAGATATTTTTGCTGGCTCCGGCGCACTAGGGCTCGAAGCCTTATCGCGCGGGGCAGGATTTTGCTTGTTCGTCGAAACCGAACCCAAAGCCCGTGCCGCTATTCGCGAAAACACCACCACTATGGGGCTTGGCGGCGTCACGAGATTGCACCGAAGAGATGCGACAAAACTTCGTATTGAACCGAGCAATCTACGTGGTCCGTTCACACATATTTTTCTGGACCCTCCCTATAATAAAAACCTAGCAAGACCCGTTTTGCGTAAATTAGGCGCACAAGGCCTCATCGCTGACAACGCCGTAATAGTATACGAAATGGGTAAAGACGAAGAACCAAATCTACGCGGTTACGAAATACATGATACCCGAATTTGGGGTGCCGCCAAAGTCATGTTTTTGGGTATTGCGCGGACTGGCGCAATATGAACCTAAAGTAAATCCACGGCTCAGAAACGGTTCAAGCAGGATTTGCTATCTCTTCATCATTCAAGGAAACCCGCTCGGTAATTCTGCCAACCCGGGGCCTTTTAAAATGGAGAAGAAAATGAAAACCCTTCAAATCCTTCGCAACGCATCTATCGCCACATTGACGTTAGCTGCCGTTTCCCTTCCAACACTGGCCCAAGCTTCTGATTACAATCGGGGCTATGACCAAAGCCGGGCTTGCAAATCCAAAGAAAATGATGCCCAGCTTGCCGGCGGCCTTATAGGCGCAGCTATAGGCGGTATTGTCGGCTCTGAAATTGCTGGCAGAGGCGACCGTAATGAAGGTGCCGTTATCGGTGCCGTAATTGGCGGTCTAGCGGGTGTCGGCATCGGTGATGAAAGTGTCAATTGTGACAAGCGCCGCCGAAGAACTGCCTATAACGGCTCTAATAGCGGCTATAGCAATGTCGTTTATAATGGCTCTGGTTATAGAAATAATAACCGTAATTACGGCTATCGTAATACGGGTTATAGCAGTAACCGTCGTTATAATAATGGTAGACGCTATAATAATGCCTATGAGCGTCACGACCATGACGACCGCATCTATCGTTATAATGCGACCTATGCTGAACTAACGGATGTACAATACCGATTGCAAACCGAGCGCCGTAAAGTCCGTCGTTTGCAACGCAAAATTCAGTATGCTGAGACACCTTACCACAGCCATGATCTACAAGAACGTCTGGATAAAGTGCGCTACGAAGTCAACCGTTTGCAAAAAAAGCAGTATCGTTTGCAAGCCCGTCTGCGCAAACTCAAAAGACATAATTATTCATATTAGGATAATTTAATTGCAAAGGCCCGGTTTTCCGGGCCTTTTTTACATCTACAGCTAATCCATATTAGAATGATGCGGTTCTCACACATAGCAATACAACTAAACTATTAAATTAGGCAGTGTACTCATAAACTCAGGTCGAAATGGCATGTTGCAATTTGTTCACTGGCTAGGCGTAAAACCGCAGGAAATGCTAGCATTTTTTTATATCCCTTTAGGGGCAAGGCTTTCACAAGAGGCAGGCTACGCTCAC
>JAJFFN010000014.1 GCA_021776635.1 Robiginitomaculum sp. | reverse complement strand
GCCCCGGTCAAGGGACGCAACGCAATCCAAAAAGCAAAGATCGCCCAAGCCACACGTAAGATATAGAAAACACACGTTATTTCGTTAATCCGGTCACCCGAGTTTGCACCCGCAGGGCACAAGACACCGTGAATGCGTCGCTGTCTCCTAACGGTCCCGAAAGCAAAAATGGGGCACCGCGTCGTAAACACCTCCTGTTCACGGAACAAACCCGGGCGCTCAAAGTGATTCCATATTAAAGAGGAGTGCTCTAGAGTGATGATGTTTTTCATATCTATTTCCTATCCTTAGGCAAACATTATGCGCAAAGAACGCCTTGTGTCTAGATGAGGTAACAATCCGTATATATGCGTGTATTTTCTACACCTAATATATGGCTAGCGTTTTATGCGGACGACGGATTGACTGATTTCGCGGCCAATATCTCTAAAGGCCATGTTTAAACTAGTCGAATTCGCGGAATTATAGGATTTACTAGGGTCTGTAGCACAGGCTTTTAACAAGGCTTTGCCTTTCGCGGGTGCTTCGAAAGCAACAGTAAATATAGTGATGTTGTCTAATTTAGCCTGTTCGCAGAGCGCGAGTGTTGACACATCCCAGGTGGGCTTATTGTTGTCACCATCCGTCATGAACACCATATAAGCGCCCAATTTGTTTTCTGAGGCCATTTCCGCTTTGATTTGGTCGTAAGCATATTGAAAGCCCGGCGTTGAATTGGTTCCACCACCTGCGGCCAGATTATGCACATCATTGGTCGTTGCGCTATAGCCCGTGTTCATATTTACGACATTTCCAAGTGATGTGTTATAGGATGCAAACCCTGTTCGGATTGTGCTTGTTAGCAAGGACGGGTTTTCGCTCGTGCTATAAAGTGTGTAAAACATATCATCTACGGCTTTTTTCAATGACTGTATTTTCACCTTACCATCACTGGAAAGCCAAGACATCGAACCAGACACATCCAATATAAGGTAAACTGCAAATGGGTTCATTGTTTCAATAGCAAAGCCGCTCGTGCTACTGGATGTAATCTCAACATTATTCATACCAAGAATGCCCCCGAACACTGTCTGATAATCAACCTTGGCCGATACGGTAATTTCTTGTGTCTTGTTGTCTACTTTCACCTTGGTCTTTCCTTTGAGAGAAATACCATCAATCAATGCTATATTTACTTTCAAGACTTTTTCAGCCGTATTCTTCGCATTTTTTTTGTCAGTTCGGATAATGCTCGCAGCCGCTAACGCAGCTGTATCAAGTGAGTTTTGCAGCTTTACTTTTGCGGAATTCATACCGGAATACTCATAGGCAGCCCCGACCACGACTAAAATCATTGTCAATGCACCTGCAAAAAACAGCGCAAACCCGCCTTCAGTATTGCGCGTGTATTTTTTTAATAATTTACGCAACCGCATACCGTCCTCCACAAGTTAGTTAATCCTTATAATGACGGCATCTTGAAATTCTATAACCATAGCCACTAAAAAAACAACATTCTGTGGGCATGGTTAACAGGTAGTTTAGAGCTGGGCTAGCTATTCATTTACATAAATTTTGCGGCATCTTGCTCCGAGATGGGTCATGACTTCGTAATTGATCATTTGTGAGTGGGCGGATTGGGCTTCTAGGTCTTCGCCGAAGAATACGGCTTTGCCACCCAATTCCACAAACCCTTTATAATTTGTGATATCGAGGATGGTATAGTCCATGCTGACACGGCCAACTACGGGAACGCGGTGTTTACCGAGACGCGCAGATGTGACTATGCGTTTGTCAGAGCCACTGAGATTAACCGGCAGACCGTCAGCATATCCAGCACTGACAATAGCTATTTTCATGTCTTTAAGGGCGGTGAAACTGGCATTATAACCGATGGTCTCGCCCTTCTTAACTGTCTTTATCTGTAGCACTGGCGCATGTAGCTCGACAACGGGTTTTACGCCTTCTGTATCTGGCGTATTGGTGACTTTTCCACCGTAAAGCCCGATACCTGGTCGCACCAATTTAAAGTGATACTCAGCACCCAAATAAATGCCGCCAGTATTAGCAAGAGAAAGCGGCACCATCGGCATTAAAGCCGATATCATTTTAAATTTTCCCAATTGCTGTGCATTCAAAGGGTGCTCACGGTCCCCAGCACAGGCCAAATGCGACATCACCAAATCAACATCCAAAGCTTCTATCAGAGCTTTATCATTTGCAAAGACATCAACCTCCTCATTAGGGATACCAAGCCTATTTATCCCCGTATCAAAATGCAAGGCTGTGCGCGGCGGATGGTTAACGTCTTTGATGGCTTTGACCCAATCACGCGCCTGGGTCAGGGAATTTATGACGGGCTTTAATTTGCTGCCAAAAAATATTGCGGTGTCTTGGGGCGTGTTACCGCTTAGCACATAAATGCTGGCCTTTGCCCCAATGGCGGTTCGTAATAATTTACCTTCGCCAGCGTGGGCGACAAAGAATGTCCGGCACCCAGCCCCGTAAAGCGCCCGACCAACCACATCAGAGCCAAGCCCATAGGCATCGGCCTTGATACTCGCCGCCATGCGTGCGCCGCCAATTAAGCTCGCCAGATATTGGTAATTATCCGCAAGTGCGGTGAGGTTCACCGTCAAAACTGGTCTTGAGGAATAAGTTCGTGCTCTTGCCATTGAAACTGCTCTTTAAAGTGCTCTAGTGTTGGCTATCTTTATAACGATCATCAAAGGAGAGATTGCCAAATTTAGTCAATTCCGCTTTAAATGACAAAGGTACAGTTCCAATTGGTCCGTGGCGCTGCTTACCAACAATAACCTCGGCCTTACCATGCAAAATATCCATTTCCTCTTGCCATTTGTGAACGGCTTCTGTGTTGGTATCATTGGGCTTTTCGCGTTCTTTATAATATTCCGCCCTATAGACAAACATCACAACATCGGCGTCTTGTTCAATAGAACCAGATTCGCGAAGATCAGCAAGCTGTGGCTTTTTATCGTCGCGCTGCTCAACTTGTCTTGATAATTGCGCCAGCGCCAATACGGGTACATCAAGGTCCTTGGCCAATGCTTTCAGGCCCATGGTAATCTGGGTCACTTCTTGGACGCGGCCATCGTTTTGCCGTCCGCTCCCAGACAACAATTGTAAATAATCTACAACAATGATATCTAGCCCCACCATGCGTTTTAAGCGTCTTGCCCGTGCAGACAACGCCCCAATGGTCAATCCACCCGTATCATCAATATAAAGAGGGATTTTCTCTATTACTTCTGCCGCGTCTCTTACATCCTCATATTCTGCTTGGGTTATATCTCCGCGCCGAATTTTATTAGACGGAACGCCTGATTGCTCAGCGAGCAAACGGGTAGCCAATTGATCCGCCGACATTTCCAGAGAGAAAAATCCAACGACGCCGCCTTCCGTTGTGCGTTCAATCCCTTTGTCGTCCTTCTCGGATTTATGTGCTTTGGCAATATGAAATGCGATATTTGTCGCCAATGATGTTTTTCCCATAGATGGGCGTCCAGCCAAAATTATTAAATCAGATTTATGTAATCCGCCCAATTGCCTATCCAGATCAATAAGGCCTGAGCTAATTCCTGACAATCCGCCATCCCGCTCAAACGCTGCCGTCGCCATTTCAATGGATTTCATCAACGCCTTGTCAAAGCCAACAAAACCGCTTTGCACGGCACCTGTTTCGGCAAGCGAGAACAATTGTCCCTCGGCTTCAGATATTTGGGCGCGGCCATCATTCTCGCTGTCTGGATCTTCTGCACTGGCCTTCATTTCGCCGCCAAGCCTAATAAGCTCACGGCGAAGTGCTAAATCGAAAATCAATTTGGCATATTCAGGTGCAGCAGATCCATCGGGTCTGCTCTCTAACAGTTGCGCAAGATAATCTACACCACCGATATCGACCAGAGTTTCGTCTTGCGAAAACCTGTTCTTAAGGACAATAGCATCAGCTAATTTGCCGTGTTCAATTAATACAGAAATGCTGTCAAAAATCCGAACGTGTACGGGATTGTAAAAATGCTCTTTTGTTACGATCCCGCTAACCCTGTGGTAGATTTCATTGTCGTACAGGATTGCCCCCAACAATGCTTGTTCGGCCTCGATACTATTCGGTATCAAGTCGTCTGCATCAATTTCGTTATCGGAAAAATCGTCCATTAAATCTGCCATAGTTAAAGGCTAGCAGATAATAAGCTATTATTCCACAGGAAACAATAATCGGTTGTGGAGGGAATGTGAATAACCTTCACAAAGCACTATAACTTGTAGGTTATCTTGAATGAACCGCATTTCGTATATCTGAATACAAATCATTTCGAGATTTTTTACGACCTTTGACAAAATAAGGTGGTCCTGATGAATTGGATAATTTGACAATATTAAAGTGTTTGGAATGCGCCGTTCGCAAATTGGAAAGGTTACATCAAGGTTTTAAGCTTTTCTCGCATTTTGCTACTAATCGGTTTTGGTTTACGGGTTTGTGCATCAACATAAACATGAATGAAATGTCCTTCAGCGCAAGGTTTCTTTGCGCCTTGCTTAAACAACCCAATTTCATACCTAACACTGGAACTGCCAATTTTCGAAACTCTCAACCCGGCTGTGATAATTTCAGGATAGGACAACGGGGCGAAATACTGGCAACCCGTTTCAACCACCAACCCTATACTTTCACTGACGTGCGGATCAACCAAACCAGTTTCAATTAAAAAATTATTCACCAAAGTATCAAACCAAAAATAGTAAACGGCATTATTAATATGACCATACATATCATTGTCGTTCCAGCGTGTTTGAATTTCGAGGAAATATTGATAACAGTTCTTGTTTTTTTGCGGCATTAAGCAATGTCCTCGTAAATTTTTACGGTTGCCGCCAGTGTCATTTCGCGCGGATTATTGACCAATAACCGGGTTTTCGTCATAGCATCATCGGCCATCAGGGCTATTGCACTTTGTGGTATGTCAACACTCTTTAGCGTTTGTGGTACGTCCGTCGTATCTTTAATCCTTTGCATTTCATCGATTAGGTTCTGCCCTGCACCACCCAAACGCAAATGCGTGGATATTTCGCCGTATAGAGCTTCAGCTTTTGGCAGATTATAACGCATAACGCCTGTCAAAACCAACGCATTAGACAACCCGTGAGGCACATGAAAGAAGCCGCCAAGCGGATAAGCCAATGCATGTACGGCGGCACACGGCGCATTAGAAAATGCTTGCCCGGCTAACATAGCCCCGATGAGCATGTTTTCGCGCCCATCAATATCTCGACCATCTTTACACACATTTTCGATACCGTCTCGTAATTTGATTAATGCCGATAAGGCAAGCGCATCTGAGAGCGGATTTTTTTGCGGCAATGATGTGTAGGCTTCAATGGCATGAACCATTGCATCTATGCCAGTCGCCGCGCTAATTATTTTCGGAAGGCCGATTGTTAGCGATGCATCCAACAATACGCGGTCTGCATATAGAGGGTGTGCAACAATACCTTGTTTTTCCGTTTTGCCAGTGGTCAGGATAGCAACATTCGTAACCTCGGAACCTGTGCCTGCTGTGGTCGGCACCAACACCAAAGGAAGCCTGGGCCCTGTGGCCAACCCAACACCATACATTTTTGATATGGGCTGATCTGAACCTGCTAATAAGGCTATTACCTTTGCCGTATCCATTGGCGAGCCACCGCCAAACCCAAGCACAAGTCCGGCATCAAATTTCCGTGCCCGCTTTGCACCTGCGCAGACAATCTCTTCAGGTGGATCGGCGACGACCTGATCGAAAATTTCGACGACATACCCTGTATCGCGCAGCGCGGCCTTGGCAGCGTCTAATAGACCAAGCCTATTCACCCCTTTATCAGTAACGATAAAAACACGTTTATTTTGGCAAAGCCCTTCAATATGGACATCCATTTTGGCGCTACCACCACGCTCTATTCGTATATCAGGGACTGTCCTAAAATTATGCATAGACCTTTATGGCGCAGGTGCACAAAAACGCAAGGCTTACAAGTGAGATAGGACTATCGCTGCATCCAAAAACCTCACGCCAGTTACACTTGTGCTGTGCGGAAAGTCGCCAATAATAATTGATGGCAGTTATTACTCATAACTACCCGGAACTAAACCGTGACCAGTCCAATGTGCACACCAATAAAGTATGGCGAGCCTGCTAGTCCCCTTAAGCAAAGAAACGAAATTGTCGATAATGTATTGCATATGGACTCACAGTGTAAAAAAAGGCTAGCATGACGAGGGGCGTTATAACATTCGCCCAACATTTAAGGAGCATTTGAAGTACAGCACTTAAAGGAAAGTTGCATCAACCCCCACTAAATTGGGAGAGATATTATGGGACAAAACATTTCCGAGAAAAGAGTAACTAAACACATTTTAGTACGAAAAATTAGCGCCGGAATCATAATACTGATACTTATTATGTTTGGGTTTAAGTATTGCTCCACTAAAAACGTATTAAAATCTGAGAGCCTACTTGATCTTTTGATTGCTTATCGCACGGAACTTGAGCATCCCGGTCTGACAGTAAAAGATGCCGCTGCAAATTTGCAAAACGCAAAGAATGCGTATGAATTCGTTCGTGACCATACTGCCTACTCTCCTTATTATGGACATCGCCAAACGTCAAAAACCACATTGCGAACACGAACTGGCAATTCACAAGACAGAGCTTATTTGTTAGCTGACATTCTTAAGGAGTTAGGCTGGGACACACAATTTAGGTACACTGATCGTACGGACGATTTACCTCAATCTGGTACTTTTCTTAAAAAACAAAGTCCCATTTTAAAAGAAATTTTTCGCCGAATATCATATAACCCCGATCTAGATAATCCAGAACTTTTGGATATGCAGGCTACGTTTAAAGATGAGGCTAAATCTATTCAAAATGATGTTAATGCGACACTAGACATTTTGAAAAATTATGTGTCTTACACTTACATTGGCAATGCTGACAATAGTCCTAACATTAGGCGTGTCTATGTTGTGGCCTCCAAAGACGGCAAGGAAGAAACAATATTCGACCCTACTTATCCAAATACAAAAATTCCTGAAAATGACAATGAATATGTTGATGACCCAGCTAGTGGAATGCAAATTGAACTCTGGATGCAAGACTATCAAGGCGTTCAACAACCATTATTAAAATGGAATGGGCAAGTTAATGGGTATGACACTAATTTAACATTTTTTCCTACGCAAAATACAGAACAGATTTTAACCGGGCCGCCCGACCCTACGAAAGTTAAGGTTTGGACGCCGGTAATGCAAATAGAAGGTGAAATAATAAATGGACGCCCTTTCACAGTGGGCGGTTATACACCGGGATTAAGTCTTGAGCCACCGTCTTCGAGTATTTTAGACTTACAACCCGTATATATTTCCAAACTTACGGGCATTTCGATTCAAAATGTTGATGCTTCTAATTACCCTTATGTAGAAGCGCAAGTTAATTTAGAAGGCCAAGCGGATGGCATATTATTACCACAAAACCTCACGCTTTCAGATAACGGTGTACAAGTACCTGTTACTGTGGGTAAATTATCACCAGCAAGGAGTGCGGTTGCCATTGTAAGTGATGTCAGTGGTAGTATGGAAACGATAGGTGCGTTTGAAACATCTCAACAGGCTATTATCCGCCTATCCGACATGCTTACACCGCAAACATTGGTATCACTGATTAGTTTTGCTTTTTCTCCACAAACCGAAGTTTCTTTAGCGCCTCTAGGAGATGGAAGTAAGATACGTGAGGCGGCTAATCGTTTGACCTCTCGTGGTGACACGGGAATTTACAATGCTTTGAATTTAGCTGCGCGCGAAGAAGCGTTTCTGGACGGGACCATTGTATTACTAACAGACGGCGATGATACTATCGGCGGTTCCCTTGAGCAAACACTAGCAGCCTTAAATGCAAAAAACATCAAAGTAATTGCCATAGCGCTGGGTGAGCAAGCAGATATAGACCTTATGAATGATATTGCCAACGGTACCGGTGGCATATTTTTGCACATTAAAAAAATAGATGACCTTGACGACCTATATGGGATGATCGGTCGCGAGCTTAGTCGTTACACTTCCATCCGCTATAAAGCGCCCGATTGTTCCGATCCACAAATTGTTTGTATTGTCCCAGAACTCACTGAATCCTTAGATGTAGATGATAATAATATTATCAACTCAGGCAATAATGTAGTGCCAACAACGTCTGATCTGGAACCAATTCTTGAATCAGAGGTAGACGCTGTTCAACATAATATAACGCTTAGCGTAAAAGAGACTACACTCACCAGCCAAGGGCACTACACAGCCCCAAAAACTATAGCCAGAAAAACGCCAAAATTATATCTTGTGTTTAACACAGACAGCCATGCTGGGCATTCAAAATATGGAACTCTGCACGAAATTAAGAAAACGTCTCGCAGAAATCTATATAACCTTAATGACCCTAATATCGGCTGGGCGCTAACAGGCCGAATTGATATATTCGCTGACCACGGCTTAATTGCACCAAACATTAGTACCGCAGCCTATATATCCGAATGGATCAACAATTTACGTTCTCAAGAGAGTATCAGCCAAGAAGAAAAAAGAGACCCTTGGTTGCGCCCGTCATATAATCATGTGACAACAATCAATGGTTTAAGAACACTAACTGCAGCCGGAGCAAAAACCGAAGGACGCATGGGTGGAGGCCCCAATATTTATTTGCACCGCGCTATGTTTTTACCCAAACAAGAAGCCATGTATGAAGTTGAAACTTTCGACGTGGTTGATCGTTGGTCCAGAGCATATTTAGCAAAAGATGCCTCTGAGCAGCAACGTCTGGAAATTGCTATGATCGCTGCCGAAGGCCGCGTGATTGGCGGCACAAATGCGATCTCAGTCCTGATCAATTCGGACGAAACACTGGTAGAAAACCGAGAAAATGGATTTCTGACTGAACTGGGGTATGACACTGAAAATGTTTCAGCTCTCACAAACCAAGAGCAACCCCAATGGTTGTGGCTAGTAGATAGCTCTCCCGCTCGCATATTTAACGCCTATTATAAAGGTGATGGTTTGATGGCCAAAGGCGCATCTAGCGAGGCCTTGGCTAAAGAGTTTGATAAAATTGACAAAATGTATGAACTATATGCCAAAGCCGCCGGAAAAGCTGCAGGCTTAAATGTGTATCAAGGTGCCCTCATGGCGCAAATTGCAGGCCTTAAACGCGAGGAAAATAAACTTTGGTGTTTCTCTACTCTGATGATGGGGCATATAAGCGACGCTATAGGCGATGACGACGCTTTACTTAACAGTCAACCAAATGCGGCAAAGGCCAAATCGCTTCAATTGTGCAAAATGGACTACGATCCCGATAACATAGATCGTGCATTTGCCAAACGTGCGGTGACCGAAGCAGTAAACACAGCGAAAGACTGGGCCAAAAACGAGGGTAAATCCCAAGTGAAAAACTTTGGAGAAAGTTTTGTTGGAAGTACTGCAGCAGATTCCCTAAGCACAGGGGATAAAACCTATTCCTATTATAGTGATGTTGTTAACCCAGGTTTTCACCTAGCCATGGGCAAAGCAAGCGGAGTTACAGATTAGGGACTGCAATGCACTCAAAATGTTATTGCCGAACATCATTGGAGTTTTAACACCGCGATTGGAAAGTTGCTGATTGCTTATTTGTTCTCTTTGGGTGCGGGTTACTCCTAACATTTGACAAAATCTGCTCCGTCTTAACAAAACCCTAAATCCGAGACAGACCCTAGTAATTTGCGCCAAGAGTGAACCAGATTTTTTGCGTATCTGTGGCAAAGCCAGAAGCGTTATAATCGGCGAATTTCAAAGAGCCGTAATAATTTTTGCCAAATTTCTTTTTGACAATCAGATCAATTTCTGAGCCGTAATCACCGCCGACATCGGCAGAAAAATCGTGATAAATTGCGCCAATAGTTAAACCCTTAAATGCGCTGTCACCACCAACCTTATAGGTAATGGAGCCATATAAATCTTCAAGACCACCTGCGGGTGTCCCAAGAAATTTATCAGCCCAGCCGTTAAATTTATGCAAAGTGGCAAGAGGTGTTTGGAATGACGTAGCGCCACTATCAGAACCCAGAACTTCATAACCGACTTTACCGGTTATACCGTTCGTACTCAAGCCTGCGGAAAAATGATAATATTGTGCAGAATAATCCAATGGACTATCTTTATAATCAGATTGCGTAGCAAATTCAGCCTCGTATAAAGCCGTCATATTGCTATCACCTAATTTATGTTTCCCGTCAAAACGCACACCTAATGTTTGGCTAGATAAGCCAAGGACTGGGATATCATTTAAGTCAATAAACAAGCCGTAAGCCGTTAAATTACCCACTTCAAACCCAGTAAATTTACCGTCAATAATAAATGTATTGGTATCAAGGTCACCAAACGGATGGTCATCACCGAAAATACGGTTAACATTCCAAACATAAGCACCCGTTAGTGTTAAATCTTTGGTCGGCGCAGAAATGATACCTGCCATATCCCACGTTTGATCGTTTTGACGCCAACCAACCGTACCGACAAAACGTTGGTTGTTCATATTATGTGCAACACGCCCTGCCAGCAAAGTCGTTTTGTCTAAGCCTGTATACGCAACATATGCTTGGTTCACTTCTGTTATTTTTGGATCTGCGATAATCGGAAACTGCCCCTTGCCATTTAGCGTGGAGTTATAATTTCCGCTACCAATCTGTAATACATTCTCAAATTCGACAACGCCTGAAAACCCTTTAAACGCTTTTGTAGAATATTTTAGTTTGGTTCTAAGTGTTGACGCTGTTGCATCTTCAGCAAAACCGGCTTGATCAACATTTTCAAGGCGGTAACGGAAGCTGAGATTCGCCTTACCTTCAGTGATGGCTTCAACAAGTGTTTCCGCTTCCTCACCTGCATATGCAGACGTGATTGTGCCAAAAAATGCTAGGGCAGTTACGGAAGCTAATAATAGGGTACGCATGGTTTTTCCTCTATAGGTTTGTGTTATTCCCAATATTTACGCCCGTAAGAACATACGGGATTTGACTCAGGTCAAGTTGTTTAAATCTAAGGCTGGACAGAGTGTCGCACTTGCTAAAAAGCAATGAAAAAGCCCCTCATGGAGAGAAGCCTTTTCATCTACATACCATTTATGTTAACCGCGTTTGCGGACTATCTGATAACCTGTTCTGAATAGATATTTAATTGGTACAGAGAAAATATGTACGAGCCTTGTAAAAGGGAATATCAAAAATATGGTCAGCCCAAGCAAAATATGCGCTTTGAATATCCAGTGCTCATGAATAAGATCTGCGGCGACGTCTGGTCTAAATGTCAAGATGCCTTGCGCCCAATGGGACAGAGCGAGCATGGATGTTGCGCCATCAATATGCTTGGCGGATTCTGGAATAGTCATCAAACCTAATATCAGCTGTAGGAACAACAATAGTAAAATCGCCAAGTCCATAAACCGTGTGGTTGAACGTACCCGGTCATTGCCGAGCCTGCGCCAAATCAAAATTACCATACCAAAGAATGTCATAGTGCCGAAAATACCCCCAGCTGTCATGGCCAGGACTTGTTTTTGCTCGACCGAGATAAATGGCTCATACACCCAATGGGGTGTCAATAGCCCGACCAGATGTCCAAAGAACAATAAGATAATCCCAATGTGGAACAAATTACTACCAAGACGAAAACCTTTCTTACTCATGATTTGCGAGCTGTCTGCTTTCCATGAATATGGATCGCGGTCATAGCGCAGAATGCTACCGAAAATCATACTGCCAATGGCGATATAGGGAAATGCGCCAAACAAAAATGTATGTAAAAAGTCAGTCATGAATTTGCTCCTAGATTTTCGTCTTTTTGGGACGGTACGAGCGGCATTGGACTACAGCCACCAGCGCCACAATCCTCTGCACTAAAGGCTTCGGGTTCTTGCCATTCTTTATCGAGATCATCCAAAGTTTGAATATTTGGCAGAGCAGCATCCGCCGCTTTCTCTATGTCATTGGCGTTAAGTTTAGCCCCGGACAGCTCCACAATGGCAGCAAAAACGTGGCTGTAGCCACTTTTCTTGCGCCGGAGTTTTTCGCCGATGGTTGCAATAACCGGAGCCGCTTGCGCCAAAGTTTCCAAGCCTTCCTCGGGGTCACAGATTGAAATAAATTCAAGAAAAACTGGCAGGTAATCAGGCAGTTCGCCGACCCCGACAATCAAACCCTTTTCGGCGTAGCGGTCAGAAAGATCGAGCATGGCTTGACCACGAAATCGGCTCTCGCCGTGGACATGTTCAAATAAATGCAAACAATGCGCCCGCCCTCTGTCGAATGTCTCCACATAGTTTTCCTGGGCTTGCATCAAATCTGTAGAGCCAAGTTCTTCCAGAAAATTGGAGAGTTTTTTCAAGGTCTTCTTCTTGAGAAACCCATCCTCAACAAGAACATCCATAAGCGCATCTGTTTGCGCAAGAAGCTCGGCATTAGGATAGGTCAGTAGTCTTGATAATACGCGTAAACTTCTCATGAGTTATCTCCCGAAGTATTCCAGCCATCGCCTTTGGTTTGAGCGTGTAGCGCGTTGCCGTTCATGGTATTAGAATGCGTTTGTGAGCCAAACAAGTTAGAGCGTTTCACTTCGCCGCCGTCGCAACCCGTACCAAAACTAAATCCGCAAGCCGAGCGGGTTGAAAACGCCAACTCATGGTCAAACGGCCCATCGCCTGCATATTCTTTGTGGTTTGTTGGAATAACGAAACGATCCTCATGATTAGCAATCGCCATCATTTGGTACATGTCGTCCATTTCGTATTCCGTCATGCCGACTTGGTCGAGGATGTTGGTATTGGCAATGCCGTCTACTGATTTACCGCGCATATAGGCGCGCATAGCGAGCATGCGTTCAAGTGCGGATGTGACGGGAGCTTCATCGCCCGCGGTCAATAAATTTGCTAGGTATTTGACGGGAATACGCAAACTCTTCACATCAGGTATCATACCGTCAGAGCCTTGTTTGCTGTCCATCAAACCGTTTTCATGGGCGGCTGAAATTGGGGACAGCGGCGGTACATACCATACCATTGGCAGCGTTCTGTATTCAGGGTGTAGCGGAAATGCGATTTTCCAATCCATCGCCATCTGGTAGACGGGCGATTTTTTTGCCGCTTCTAGCCAGCTGTCCGGCACACCGTCTTTGCGAGCACGCTCAATAACTGCCGGATCGTGTGGATCCAAAAATAAATCCAGCTGTGACTGGTACAAGTCCTTCTCGTCTTCCACATTCGCCGCGTCTTTAATTTTGTCGCTATCATAGAGCATGACGCCCAGATAGCGGATACGGCCTACACATGTTTCGGAGCATACGGTCGGCTCACCCGCTTCGAGACGCGGATAACAAAACGTACATTTTTCAGATTTGCCGGACTGCCAATTAAAGTAAATTTTCTTGTAAGGACAGCCCGAGACACACATACGCCAACCGCGACATTTGTCTTGGTCAATCAGGACAATACCGTCTTCTTCGCGCTTATAAATCGCACCTGATGGGCACGACGCGACGCAAGACGGGTTTAAGCAGTGCTCACAAAGCCTCGGCAAATACATCATGAATGTATTTTCAAATTCGCCGTACATTTGTTCTTGCATACCTTGGAAGTTATAATCAGAGCGGCGTTTTTCAAACTCGCCGCCCAAAATTTCTTCCCAGTTAACACCCCAATCCGGCTTGTCTTTATACTTACCTGTGATGACAGATTTCATCCGCGCTGTCGGTACGGTCGCGCTTTCTTTAGCGGTTTTTAAATGATCATATTCAAAAGTATATGGGTCATAGTAATCATCAATTTCCGGCAAGTTCGGGTTGGCGAAGATTTGTGTTAGCAGACCAACTTTACCACCAGCCTTGGGGCGCAATTTTCCAGAAGCCGTCCGCGTCCAACCCCCCTTCCACTCCTCTTGGTCTTCCCAGTTTTTAGGATAACCTAGTCCGGGTTTTGTCTCGACATTGTTAAACCATGCGTATTCGACGCCGCCCCTTGAGGTCCATACATTCTTACATGTGATTGAACATGTGTGACAACCGATGCATTTATCAAGGTTAAGCACCATACCTATTTGCGCGCGAATAGTCATTGGCCAGCTCCCTTCACCCATTCCAGATTGATCGGTTGGCCTTCGACATAGTCTTCTTCCATCCAATCGAGTTTTTCCGCTTTGCGGACGATGACAAATTCGTCGCGGTTAGAACCAACCGTGCCGTAATAGTTAAAGCCCCAAGACATCTGTGCGTACCCGCCAATCATATGGGTAGGTTTGACAACCGCCTTGGTTACAGAGTTATGAATACCGCCGCGTTTACCCGTAATAGAGTTCCCCGGCGTATTCATGGTTTTCTCTTGGGCGTGGTACATCATGCTCATGCCTTCGGGTACACGCTGAGAAACAACGGCACGGGCTGAAATTGCACCATTGGTATTATAGACTTCAATCCAATCGTTGTCCGCAACATCTATCTTGGCAGCATCTATTTCGGATATCCAAATTATAGGCCCGCCCCTGTTCATAGACAGCAAAAGCAAGTTATCAGAATAGGTAGAATGGATACCCCATTTTTGGTGTGGCGTAATCCAGTTCAGCGCAATCTGCTTGGCACTGTCCCCTCGCGATTTGATACTGTCATTTATAGTACGGGTTGAAATCGGTGGTTTATAGACGCACAGCGTCTCCCCAAAATCGTTCATCCATTCATGGTCAATATAAAACTGTTGACGTCCTGTCAGGGTTCTCCACGGGATAAGCTCGTGGACATTGGTATAGCCTGCATTATAGCTGACATGTTCGTCCTCAAGCCCCGACCAAGTTGGCGAGGAAATGATTTTGCGCGGCTGTGCCTGCACATCGCGGAAGCGGATTTTTTCGTCTTCTTTTGGCTTAGCTAGATGCGTGTGCTCGCGGCCTGTAAACGCGCCGAGCGCCGCCCAGGCTTTCACGGCGACCTGACCATTGGTTTCAGGTGCAAGACTGAGGATGGTTTCGCAAGCATCAATAGCCGTATCTAGTTTTGGCTGCCCTTTGGAGACACCTTCCTCGCGTACGACCTTGTTCAGACCACGCAGAAGATCAATCTCATCTCCGGTTTTCCAGCCAATACCTTTACCGCCATTACCCAGTTTTTCAAGCAGAGGACCAACAGATGTAAACATTTTATAGAGGTTCGGATAATCCCGTTTGACAGGAACGAGGCTCGGCATAGATTTACCCGGCACGGCTTTACATTCGCCTTTTTTCCAATCTTTGACGCCGAGCGCCTGACCAAGCTCATTTGGTGTATCGTGCAATATCGGAACGGAAACGAGATCGTCCTCGACACCTAAATGCCCAGGGCAAATTTCCGAAAATTTCTTGGCGAGACCCTTAAAGATATCCCAGTCCGAACGGCTTTCCCAAGCCGGATCAACTGCGCGAGATAGTGGATGAATAAATGGATGCATATCAGATGTATTAAGGTCGTTTTTCTCGTACCAAGTCGCGGCTGGCAAAACGATGTCTGAATAAACTGCCGTTGTTGACATACGAAAATCAAGCGTAATGACGAGATCTAATTTACCTTCGACCGCTTCGTCGTGCCACTTAACTTCGGTCGGTTTATCGCCGCCCATTTGTGCAATGTCCGGACTCATGAGCGAGTTGGATGCACCAAGGAGATGTTTGAGCATATATTCATGGCCTTTGCCGCTTGATCCCAAAATATTGGAGCGCCAGACAAATAGATTGCGCGGATAATTATTTTCGTTGTCTGGGTCTTCGCAGCAAAACTCCAAATCGCCTGAGACAAGACGGTCAACAACATATTGTTTGACGTCTTTATTGCCCGCCTTAGCCGTAAAGCTCAGCGGGTTATCTTTGAACTGCGGAGAAGACGGTAGCCACCCCATACGTTCCGAACGCACATTGCAATCGATCAAAGAATAATCATCCCATTTGTCCTTGTCAGCGAGTGGAGAAAGTATTTCGCCTACACCCAGCTTTTCGTATCGCCACTGGTTAGAGTGGTTATAAAAATACGATGTCGAGTTCATCTGGCGCGGTGGACGGGTCCAGTCGGTTGCAAATGCAAGCGGTATCCACCCCGTTTGCGGACGCAATTTTTCTTGCCCAACATAATGGGCCCAACCACCTCCGGATTTACCGATACAGCCGCACATAATCAGCAAGTTGATAATACCTCGGTAAATCATATCCATATGGTACCAGTGATTAATCGCTGCACCCAAAATCACCATGGAGCGACCGCGGGTCTTGTCTGCATTTTCTGCAAATTCGCGGGCGACCTGAATAACCTTGGCCCGGTCAACGCCTGTAATCGCTTCTTGCCAAGCGGGTGTGTAGGGCACATCGTCATCAAAAGAACTGGCCACATTGTCGCCGCCAAGTCCCCGGTCAATGGCGTAATTAGCAGCCATCAAATCATACACGGTCGCAACATAAACGGATTTTTTGCCCTTAAGTGTAAGCTTGCGTACAGGTACATTGCGAACTTGCACATCTTCGTGATCGGTGTGGTTGAATAGTTTTTGGTCGTGTGGTTGGTTTCCAAAATAAGGAAAGCCAACGGGCAACGCCTCATCACGGTCATCAAGACATGACAATTGTGCCCAAATGTCTTTACCGGTGGCGCGGTCTTTGGCTTCTAGGTTCCATTTGCCTTTTTCACCCCAACGCGAACCTATCGTGCCGTTCGGAGAAACAACTGATTTCGAGTGTTCGTCATAGACGACAGGACACCAATCAGGATTGTCACCTTTTTTGATTTTGAGATTTCCAGTAAAATCCGATGCACGCAAAGTACGCCCAGCCTTATAATAGCCGTCCTTTTTTTCCATCATGACAAGCATTGGCATATCTGAATAGGTGCGGATATAATCTTCGAAATATTCGGATTTGTTACCAAGGTGAAACTCTTTGAACACCACATGTCCCATGGCCATGGCCATGGCTGCATCCGTACCTTGGCGCGGGTTGAGCCAAATATCGGTAAGCTTGGCGACCTCTGAATAATCCGGCGTGACCGATACGGTCTTGGTGCCTTTATAGCGGGTCTCCGTAAAAAAATGCGCATCGGGCGTTCGGGTCTGCGGTACATTTGAACCCCAAGCTATGATATAACTAGAGTTAAACCAATCCGCACTCTCGGGCACGTCCGTCTGTTCGCCCCAAACCTGAGGAGAAGAAGGGGGCAAATCGCAATACCAGTCATAGAAGCTAAGACACGTCCCACCCATAAGCGACATATAGCGAGAACCAGCCGCATAAGAGACCATAGACATGGCAGGAATTGGCGAGAAACCGGCCACCCTGTCGGGGCCATATTTCTTGACGGTATAGATATTGGCAGCAGCGATAATTTCGTTCATCTCGTCCCACTGCCCGCGCACGAAACCACCAAGTCCGCGCATTTTTTTGTAATTATTAGAGACGATGGGGTCGTCCATAATACTGGCCCATGCATCAACGGGATCAGGGTGGGAGGTTTTAGCGTCGCGGTAAGCTTTCAACAGACGCGAGCGTATCAATGGGAATTTTAGCCGCGCCGCAGAATAGAGATACCAAGAGTAAGATGCGCCCCTAGAACAGCCGCGCGGTTCATGATTGGGCATATCCACACGGGTGCGCGGATAATCGGTTTGCTGGGTTTCCCAGGTTACCAGCCCGTTTTTGACATAAATCTTCCATGAGCATGACCCTGTACAGTTCACACCATGGGTCGAACGAACAATTTTATCATGCGCCCAACGCCCACGATAACTCCGTTCCCAACCTCTGTGTTCTTTGGTGGTTATACCGTGACCGTCCGCAAATTTGCCGTCGATCTTGGAAAAATACGTCAGTCTGTCGATGAAATGACCCATGGTCGGTCTCCTGATAATTTTGTCTTTATATTGCAATAGATATCCACCCCGTTCAAAACGGGGCGGACGATTGTTAGCTTTATGGATTTTTCACATAAGCGTTCGGACGCAAATAGAACCACCAATTGATAATAATGCAAAGCGTGTAAAAAGCTGCAAAACCATACAGGGCATATTCTGGCGTTGTTGCGTTAATCTGCTCGCCGAAAACTTTGGGGATAATAAATGCACCGTAGGCCGCCACTGCAGACGTCCAACCAAGAGCGGGGCCAGCCTGTTCTTTGTTAAACACAACCGCAATGGTCTTAAACGTAGAGCCATTTCCGATACCAGTCGCAGCAAACAAAATCAGGAACAATACGAGGAACGGTACAAAGTATTCCTGCGGCGTTGCTGATGCATATGCTTGCTTCATGAAATAAGCTACACCAAGGGCAGAGGCCACCATAACGATAGAAATGATTTGCGTCACTTTGGCGCCGCCCATTTTATCAGAAATCATACCGCCAACTGGACGAATAAGGGCGCCAATAAACGGCCCAGTCCAAGCAAACATCAAAGCCGAAGGTCCGTCCGGATTTGCAATATCATGGGTCATGACGCCATCGACCATCACATGCTGGAAACCGAAAATTACTTTAATCGCAAGACCAAAGGCTACCGCAAAACCGATGAACGAGCCAAAGGTCATGGTATAAATAACCGTCATTGCCCATGTGTGCTTGTTGTTAAATATTTTGTATTGATGTTTAAGGCTTTGTCCAATTGAACCTGGAATTATGCGCAGGGCCAAAACTGTCAAAGAAATAACAATTGGCAAGACAATCCACTTTGTCATGTGCAATCCCGAACCACCGATGTCAGTAGGCAGCATTAACCACAATCCAAATGTCGCCGTTATTAAACCGATGCTCAGCATACCTAGTATTTTCCCAAATGCCGGTAATGGTGATTTTAAATCAGGCGAGACATGCGCCGCTTTAATATTGTTCATACCAAACCATGCAGCAATCGCGACGGGCACTAAAATTGCCGCCCAGATAAAACCGCCATTTGGCAAATAAGTTTCTGTACCGGCTGGTATTTTACCGATTAAAGTCCCTGATGTAGCTTTTAAAGTCATGGAAGCGCCACCAAAAATACCGACCGTCATCACCAATGGGATAAGAATTTGCATTGTAGTGACACCAAAATTACCAAGCCCAGCATTCATACCCAGTGAATAGCCTTGAACTTTTTTAGGAAAGAAAAATGATATATTCGACATGCTTGATGCGAAATTACCACCGCCAAACCCAGATAATAAAGCCATGAATTGAAATTTCCATAAAGGCGTATTGGGATTTTGCAATAAAAACCCTGTACCAAGTGCCGGTAATATCAACAAAGCGGTTGTCAAAAATATCGTGTTACGACCCCCCGCTATGCGAATAAAGAAGGTCGACGGGATACGGAGTGTTGCGCCCGTTAGTCCGGCAATTGCAGCCAGAGTAAACAACTGCGACTTCTCAAACGGATAGCCCAAATTAATCATCTGTACGGTAATTATACCCCAATACAGCCAGACCGCAAAACCACATAATAGTGCTGGTATTGATATCCATAAATTGCGGTTGGCGATTTTCTTGCCTTCTGCATTCCATTGTGCCTCGTCTTCTGGGTCCCAGATTAGTAGATCTTTGGCCATGATTAAGTCTCCTGTTGAAGTGCGTTGTGTAAATCTTGTAGCTCGGGTAAATCTTTCGGCCCGTGGGCGTCAGGGTTTTTGCGTTTCTCTGAGCGCTGTATTGCGAAATGCATCCATGTCAGATTGACCGCAACCAACACAGCCATAAGCATGAAACAGCTTGTCCACACGCCAATCATATCATTCATTACACCAAAGGCTATGGGCATGAAGAACCCGCCAAGCCCACCTATAAGACCAACCATACCGCCCACAGAACCGACATGATCGGGATAGTAAACTGGGATATGCTTGTAGACGGCCGCTTTGCCGAGGCTCATCATAAAACCAAGAATAATAGTTAGGCCAATAAATATCGGCAACGGAATGGTGATGTTAAAATCTATCGGGCCTTTTATTCCTGCAACCGTATAGTCTGTTGCAGGGTAGGACATGAAGAACAAAACGGCCAAAGATACACCGAATGTCCAATACATAACGGCTCGCGCCCCAATTTTGTCAGATAGCCATCCGCCCAAGGCGCGAAAAATAGACCCAGGCAGCGCATATATCGCCGCCAACAGGCCAGCCGTGGCGAGAGGCAGACCATAAGCACCCGTATAGAAACGCGGCAACCACAATGCCAGCGCCACATACCCACCAAACACAAAGAAATAATAAAATGCGAAACGCCAGACCTGCATATGCTTGAGCGGCGCAATCTGATTGGCAAAGCTTTCGTGTTTAATACCTTGGGCTTTTCGGGCTTTATGAACCGGATCGTCTTTGGAGAGAAGAAAAAATAGTATTGCTGTGGCGACAAGGATTACTGCATAAACAAGCGCCACAGATTTCCACTGCCCGCCAAGGGCGACCAGTAAAATCGGTGCACCAAAGTTGGTGATCGCCGCTCCGACATTACCCATGCCGAAAATACCAAGTACCGTACCTTGTTTTTCTGGCGGGTACCATTTGGACACATAGGCGACACCAACGGCAAATGTGCCGCCCGCCAACCCTAATCCAAGAGCCGCAAGAATATACATAGAATATGTATTGGCCTGTGTCAGAAGAAATACACCGAGGGCGGTGGCCAGCATCGTTAGTGTATAGACATATTTACCGCCGTATTGGTCAGCCCAAATTCCGAGAAATATCCGGCTGATAGAGCCTGTTAATATCGGCGTCGCCACCAAAAGACCAAATTGCGTATCGGATAAACCAAGTTCTGCTTTTATCTTGATACCAATGATCGAAAATATCGTCCAAACTGCAAAACAGACCGTAAATGCTAATGTTGATGTGGTCAGAGCTGTTGTTTGCTGTCCTTTAGTGACGTTGTCTAAATGTGTCATTACTTTGCCTTATCAAAACTTGCGACTCTTGGTGAGCCGTAATGTTTATGGCAAAGCTGTGCGCAAAGTGAATTGACCTAGGTCAAATTGTCCTTTCTTTTGATTTGGTGTGGCATTCTGTATCAACTGTCTATACAAAAAGAACATTATGGACATGAGCACAACACAAGAACCATTAGCAATTCAGCAACTCCTAGCAGCAGGTAAACTCACACATATTTTACAAATTGAGCGCGGATATACTGCTTTGTATGTGGATAGTGGCGGGGAGATTTTTGCCGACGAATTACGCGCGCAATACGCGCTTACCGATAATGCTATACGTGATTTAAAATCAATCATTGCGGGACAAGAAAAACGCCAATCAAGCAGGCATAACAAAATGGACGCCGTGGACAAAAATACCAAAGAGTTGTCCATACACCGTATAAAGGTTCAATCTGGCACATTAGAGTTTGCCAAGGCCGTCAATACCTACACCTACACATTTATTTATCCCACCATAGAATACTGTATCGAGACTGCGCTTAGCGTAAAAAACGTCAACCCTATGAAGGTCACAGCCTATTCCAATTTTGTGCAATGGAAAGAACGCATGGGCAGAGAACGCGCTTGGGGCGCACACGGATTTTGCTCTAAGGTTTTCAAGAACCGGGAATTTACCGAACGCCTGCTGACTTTGTTAGAAGAACAATCAGCCTATAAACGCGCTTTTATGTCTCTTGCCACCGAACGCCAAAGACACGAGGTAAAGGAAAACCTTGGCGGTTATGTCATGGAGCTTTTAGAAACTATCCATAGCCAGCTAACAGATTTAAAAAGAACCAAGGAACTAGAAGCCTTATCACCTATTACCTGGTTTGAGCTGTTGAGTGGTAAAATCGACCGCATGTACAATGCCGAAATCCACTTGGTAAGAAGCCTGAACCCTGCGGAACCAAAACCGGTTTCTGTAACCAATATTAAAGAAGTCCCCGCACGGCTAGAACGTCATATGCCAATTATTCATAACCTTCCTGTGTTTTCAAAACTTGGGGAGAAAGATATGGCACAGCTTTTAATACATGCTGATATACGCAGTTATGACAAAGGTAAGCTCCTGTTTATGCAAGGGGAAACCCTGTCACGATATTACCTGATTTTGGAAGGCTGGGTGAAGCTTTATAAAAGTACCGATGCGGGCGACGAAGCAGTATTGCAGATGCTATCAGCAGGGGATTCCCTAATGGAAGCAGCCGTGTTTTTGAGCATTCCCTCTATCGTAAATGCGCAAGTTGTACAAAATGCTAAATTGATGTCTTTACCTGCGCCAATTATCAGGCAAAGCATGGCTGACAATAAGAATCTGGCTCTTAATATGATTGGCGGTCTATCTATGCGCTCCCATGGCTTGATCCGTCAAATCGAACATTCTCGCTTAAAGACTGCAACAGAACGTGTCGGCTGGTTTTTGTTAAAACTCGCTATGGAACAAACAGGCGGCAAAGGCACTGCCATTACCTTACCCTATGACAAATCGACAATTGCATCATATCTTGACATGACGCCAGAAACGTTTTCACGAACCCTAAAGCGTTTTAGAAACAAAGGCTTTAGCATCCATAACGACAAGATCACAAAGCCCAACCCGAAGGCCCTTTGCACATTTTGCGACGAAGCTCTGTCAGAAACCTGTATGTTCAAAGACCATGAAACCTGCCCGCAAACTTATTATAACAATAGCTAAGGCCAGACCTGTCCCGGGTTTAGTGTGTTTCCGGTTTAAACTATTAGCTTTTGATTTTCAGACCCATGAACAATGTCCTGGGACGGCCTGGGAAATATCTGTGATTGCCAAATGCAAAATCAGCACGATCTGCATATGCTGCGTCAAACAAATTATCTATACGAGCGTAGAGACCAAACCAGTCCGAAACATTGTAATTTGTCCGCAAGGTAAATGCGTTATGCCCCGAATATTTGGCGGTATTGCCTGGATCCGTAAAATAATCGCCCACATGTTGCCACTTGAGTGAGACATTTAATTTCTCATTGGGTTTAGCCATTAATTGCAAAAAGCCAAGAGTGTTGGGTGCCGTATCAACTTGGTCACCTTTATGAATAGAACTTGAGGCCGATCCTGTTATATCGGTAAAATCGTAGACATGATTGGCAAGTGTAAAACCACTAGTCAGGCTAAATTTATTAGTCAGAGGTGCCGCGAATTCAACTTCTAGACCGCGGTGGTTGGTTTTACCGTCCACGACGTTAAACCCATTGGCATTGCGAAAAAAGAAATTATCTTTGTGCATGGAAAAGGCGGCGATTTCAAAGTGTAGACTAGCGAGCGTACCTTTCAGCCCAACTTCAAAACTATCGAGAGTTTCAGGTTTTATTTCACCAATAACCTGCCCCAATTGCAGACTATAGGCGTCCGTGATTTGTGGTGCCCTCGCCCCGCGTGCAAAGCGCGCATAGGCAGTAACATTCTTCGTAAAATCATGGGTAATTCCAATTTTGGGCGTGACCAAAAAGAAATCATCTTGGCGGTCAGAGCTACGTATAAAACGCCCGAACTTGCCACTATCTATATTGTTGTGATAATTATAATTTGTGTAGTCCGCACGAGCACCAATCTTGATATTGGTGTGTGGACCCAGTTTATATCTAAGCTGGGCGTAAGGAGACAGAACCACGGCTTTAACTTCATAGTCAAAATGTTCGCCTTGGATAAAAGAAAAAACACCTGCACCAGGTTGAAATTCATGCAAAAATCCCTTGGTGTATTCACTATCCATCCCCAGCAGATAGCCACCAAAATCAGTGTTGATTTCGTAGGAAGCTAAAAAACCAATGCTTTTGTGTCCACTGTCTTCAAGAGCTTTTCCTGGTACAAAATGCCGTCGAAACGAGAAGTCTGTCCAACGGGCATACGGTATCAACGAAAGGTTTGATTTGTTGCTAATAGCCTTGCCCAAATGCACGGCAATGCGGGCCGATTTTCCGTCTCTAAAGGCTTCTGGATTTGGATTGCCAAGGGCTTGTGTTTTGTCTTTATAGGCATCTACACCTTGTATAAAGCCAGCCGTTTCTTGATTAAGGTTTTGAAATGTCGCCAGTGTCTTTATTGACCATTGTCCTATATTTGTGTCGTGGCGGATTTGTAATTTTTGCTGGTCAAATCCCGAATTTTCGCGAAACCCGTTATCGTGAACCAAATGTGCCGATAGACGAAATCGTCCCGTAAATGCGACACCATCTAGGGATGTTTTTAACCTGATAAACCCATCCGTGCTCCCTAAAATATCCGTTAACACCTCCTTGTCACCAGTAGGCGCTTGGGACAAAATATTGATCAAACCATGTAAAGCGTTGGAGCCGTAAAGCACACTCCCCGGCCCCTTGGTAACTTCCGCACCACCGGCAAGTTCCAACGCGCCTTCAAACAAACCGTTAACATTGGCAAATCCTGCGGCGCGCAAAGGGACGCCATCTTCTAAATACAGAAATGATCCAGCCCCAGCACCACCTGTGAGCACGGGTGATCGAAGTGCCGTTAAATGTTCTTGGCCACTATTTCTGTGAATGTTTACACCGGCGACTTCGTTGAGCACTTCCGCCGGGTGAACGGGTGCAGATAATTCTAATTGCTGTGTATCTATAACGGAAATGCTGCCGGCATAATTTTTTGGCAGCATATCATTTCGCGACGCAGTCACGATAACCTCGCCGCCCAAAGCGGCACACTTTTCCGCCGTAAAAACAGTAATAAAGACGATAAAAACTGAATAGAAAAATTTCATATTTAGTTCATAGGTAAAAATGCTGATTAAGCAAAACCATTTTGCAAATATTTATTAAGTTGCCTTGCCTAGACTAGGGTCTACCCCTAATAATCTGCAAACAAGTAGGGTTATGGGACTAGCATGGTTAGCCGTTACCAATGGTGATGCAAAGGAACCATCTGTAGAATAATTGTCACACACCAAATTGGAACAAGACTACAATTTTGCATAGTGGTTAAAAGACAATGGGCAGTGGAATTAGATTGAAAAATCGACATATCGGCGTTAGCAAAGATATATTGAAAAAAAATTACGGGGATAATTATGTCAAAAACCAATCTGGGAAAAATTTTAACTGCGCAACGAACTGCATTTAATGCTAGCCCGAACTCATCTTGGGCGGAACGGAAAAACAACATTATTAAATTGGGCGAGGCAATCGCCGATAACGAAGCGAATTTTCAACACGCAATTTCCGAAGATTTTGGCAATCGATCCTTTGTTGAAACAACGATTGCAGAAATGGCTATTGTTCAAGGCGGCATCAAACATGCCCTCAAACATACACAAAAATGGATGCGCACACGCAAGGCACCTACGACCATGCAATTTAAACCAGCCAGCAATAAAATCATCCCGCAACCCTTGGGCGTGGTTGGTATAATAAGCCCGTGGAATTACCCTTTACAATTAGCTATAATGCCATTGATTGGCGCTCTGGGTGCAGGCAATCGCGCCATGATAAAACCCAGCGAATTTACACCAAAATTGTCGGAGTTACTCAAATCTGTTCTTGGCGAAATTTTCTGCAACGATGAAGTATATGTTGCCGTCGGCGGCGTCAAAGTCGCACAAGAATTTTCAAGCCTAGCCTTTGACCATTTGATTTTTACAGGCTCAACTAATGTCGGGAGGATAGTGGCTGGTGCTGCAGCCAAAAACCTCACGCCTGTCACACTAGAATTGGGCGGAAAATCGCCAGTAATAATCGATGAAAGTGCAAACCAAACACTTGCTATATCCCGTATTACAAATGGCAAATTGCTCAATGCAGGCCAAACATGCGTTGCACCAGATTATGTGTTAATGCCAAAACAGGAAATCGATGCATTTTCTAAAGCATTGATTGCAAAAGCAGAAGAATTTTACCCTACATTCGCTGGCAATCCAGACTATACCTCAATCATTGCCGACAGTCATTATGCCCGTTTGCAAGGCCTTTTAGAGGATGCTGAAAACAAAGGTGCAATCCTGCGCACCGCAGGCGATGACGACACGCAGGTTATGGCAAAGGAACGCCGCATTCCATTAACGGTGGTCACCAACACCAAGCCCAATATGAAAATCATGCAAGAAGAAATCTTTGGGCCGCTATTGCCGATCGTTGCCAGTGAAACGCTCGAAAATTCTATGCAATATGTGCAAGAACATGACAGGCCATTGGCGCTGTATTGGTTTGGGGAAAACAAAGCCAGGCGCGACCACGTCTTAAACAATACTATATCGGGCGGCGTCAGCATTAACGAAACTGCCTGGCATGTCGTCCAAGAAGACATTCCATTTGGCGGTGTAGGGCCTTCTGGCATGGGTGCTTATCACGGTGAGCACGGCTTTAAAACCTTCTCTCATATGAAGGGCGTCTTCTTCCAAAGCAAATTTAGCGGCGGAAAAATGCTCTACCCGCCTTACACCGAGAAAACGCAAAAAGTTTTGAATATGATGAAAAAATTTATGTGAATCTACATTAATGTAAATCTACATTTATGTGAATCTATAAGGGGAAAAATATGATAAAGTCAAATTGGTTGTTGTGCGGCGCATTATCATTTGCGTTGATGGGATGTCAGGCAGATAAAGCAGACACAACAAACTCTGCGAATGAAGCCGTAACGCATAAATCTGGTAAAGTTGGTGGAGAAACGTCTACATTGGCTAACCCAAATTTGCTTCTTTGGGGAGACACACATTTACATACTTTGAATTCCGCCGATGCGTTTTCGTTCGGAGCCCGTATATCCCCTGCGGATGCCTATAAATTTGCACGTGGTGACGAAGTTGAATCCAACACTGGCCAAAAAATCCAATTGGCGCAACCATTGGATTTTCTGGTCATTGCTGATCATGCCGAGGGACTTGGTCTTATCAACGAGCTTTATGTTGGTAATCCTAAGCTGATTAAAGACCCCCAAGCAAAACGCTGGCATGATATGCTCAATGAGGGGACAGAGCAATCTGCGGTCGTTGGTCAAGAACTGATTGTTTCACATGCCAATGGTACATTGCCAAAAACCATGCGAAACCCCATTACCATTTTGCCGCTTTTGAAATCTATATGGAAGAAAAACAATGCTGCCGCCGAAGAATTTAATAATCCCGGAACCTTTACGGCGTTGATCGGATTTGAATATACCTCTTTGCCAGATGGTAACAATTTACACCGCAATGTCATTTTTAGGGACGGGAACAAGAGGACCGATAAAGTTTTACCCTTTTCGTCCAACCAAAGCAAAAACCCCGAAGACCTTTGGAAATGGATGGCGCGCTATGAAAAGAAAACGGGTGGCCAGGTTTTGGTTATTCCGCACAATAGCAATCTATCCAATGGCCTAATGTTCGCCAAAACGGACTTTAAGGGCGACAACATTGATGCAGACTACGCGCAAAAACGCGCTCGGTGGGAACCTGTGGTTGAGGTCACCCAGTTTAAAGGTGACAGCGAATCTCACCCATACCTTTCGCCTAATGATGAATTTTCAGGCTTTGGCGATGTCGGTTGGGATTTAGGAAATCTAAGTTTGCAGGCGACCAAGAAACCCGAAATGCTCAAAGGGGACTATGTTCGCGAAGGGCTTAAAACCGGGCTTGACTTAGGGGCAAGCACTGGCACCAACCCTTATAAATTAGGCATGATAGGCTCTACCGATAGCCATACTGGACTTGCAACTGGCGACGAGGACAATTTTTTCGGCAAATTTGGGATAAATGAGCCAAGCAAGAAACGTGTTAATGACACGATTGGTTTAGGGGGCGCTAAAGCTCTTCGGTATGGTTGGCAATATTTGGCTGGCGGTTATGCTGGTGTCTGGGCACGCGACAACACCCGCGCAGAAATTTGGGATGCCCTCAAACGCAAAGAAGTTTACGGCACAACCGGGCCGCGCATGGCGGTTAGGTTCTTTGGGGGAGACTATACTCTTGACGGCATAAACACCAAAGGATTAACCGCACACGGTTATGCAGACGGTGTGCCAATGGGCGGTGATTTAAAACTCACTACCGCTCAAAGCCCTGATTTTATAATTGCAGCCAATAAAGACCCGAACGGTGCCAATCTAGAGCGCATACAGATCATTAAAGGCTGGAGAAATGCTGACGGGTCTACGCATGAAAAAGTTTATAATGCGGCATGGTCAGGAGAGCGAGAAATCGGAGAAGACGGAAAACTTCCTGTGGTGAGCTCGACGGTTAATACTGACGATGCAAGCTACGAAAACACAATAGGAGAAGCAGAGTTAACGACCATTTGGACGGACCCGGATTTCGACCCTGCTCTGGCTGCATTCTATTATGTCCGTGTGCTGGAAATCCCGACCCCGCGTTGGCCGTTGTTCGACGCAAAGCGCATGGGCGCCGAGATACCAGACGGGGCAGAATTAACGGCACAAGAACGCGCCTATACGTCTCCCATTTGGTATATACCGCAGTAAGCAAGGGCGAAACATGGCTGGGTTAAAAAAAACCACGTTCTTTAGGAAAGCTCTAACAGATCCGTTGTTTCATTTTCTCGTTCTTGGCGGATTGCTATATATTGTCTACGCCATATGGGGATCAGAGCCTAAATTTGGTGCCAACCAGAAAAACAATATTGTCATCACGCAAGCTGGACAGCAACATTTAGCAGATTTGTTTAGCCTGACTTGGCAACGCGAACCAACCGCAGATGAGTTAGAACACTTGATCGAAGAACATATCAAAGAAGAAGTATATTACCGAGAAGCTCTGGCACTAGGTCTAGATGAAAACGACACAATCGTCCGTCGCCGTTTACAGCAAAAACTGGAGTTTATGCAGGAGGATATCTCAAGTTTGGCTGAACCTACGAAAGCGGAATTGAAGGCTTATTATCTGGCACACAAAGACAACTACAAAACCGAACAGATTTTTTCATTCCAGCAAATTGTCGTTGCCCAAAAAAAGCTTGATAAGGATGATGCCCAATTTAAAAGCGCTTTGTCTTCGCTTAATTCCGGCACACCGCCAAAAAATCTAAACCGCTCTACCCTGTTACCCATACATATGAAATTAGAAGCCAAACGCACGGTTACCAATACCTTTGGCAATGAATTTACACAGCAAATATCAAGGCAAGAACTACACAGATGGAGCGGGCCTGTCTATTCAGGCTTTGGTACGCACCTCGTCAATATGAGCTTGAGCCAAAAATCGAAACCCCTTACTTTTGTACAAGCCAAGCGTCAGGTCGCCGTAGATTTCACCCGTTCCCAAAGAGAACTGGCCGCCGAAAATTATTATAAGAATTTACGCGACAAATATAATATTACGGTAATTAAACCAGAATGACCTTCCGCTATTTACTGGTCGTTTTATCACTGCTCTTAAGCACGAAATTTACCCATCTAACCCAGGCTCATGAACTGCGACCAGCTTTCCTTTCCATCACGGAAGTTGGCGATGCCGAATATCGTATTTTGTGGAAAACCCCTGCTCTAGGTGAAAAACAGTTGGCCTTAAAAGCAATTTTTCCAATTTCATGTACGGCTTTTGACGGGCAAAGGCGTGTACAGGAAAATAAATTTGCCATTGAAACCTGGGCCCTCACCTGCCCGCAATCACTTCGAGGGCAAGCGGTTAAGATTGGTGGGCTGGAAAAAACACTGACCGATGTGTTGGTAAAAACAATTTGGTTAGATGGGGACAGCTTTACTGCACGTCTCACACCTGACAAGTCCCGTCTCGAATTTGTCGAGAGCCGAAAAATAGATAATGTCATTGCAACATATTTTCGTTTGGGGTTTGATCATATTCTTGGTGGCATCGACCATTTACTTTTCGTGTTGGCGGTGATGCTTTTAATAACACGCGGCAGGAAATTATTTTTTGCGGTGACGGCCTTTACATTAGGGCACAGTCTCACCTTGGCCTTGGCTACATTGGATATAGTCCGTCTTAACCCAGGTTTTGTTGAGCTTCTAATTGCCATGAGTATTGTTCTTATGGCCTATGAAGCCGTACGGCGATTGAACGGACATTCAGGACTTACACTAGAGTACCCGTGGCTCGTGACGTTCACATTTGGCCTGTTACACGGATTTGGTTTCGCAGGTGCATTGCGCAATATTGGCCTACCTCATACTGATATTCCCGTCGCACTGTTGTTTTTTAATTTGGGCGTGGAAGCAGGACAAATTGCTTTTATGCTAGCCGTGTGGATTTTAACTTTGCTCCTATTAATAAAGCATGTTTCAAAACAAAAAATCCCGAGGATATCAACCAGCTACCTCATAGGCACCGTCGCAGTTTTTTGGACCCTACAAAGAGCCGCAATATTTATCGGATAAAATGAAAATGGCGCACTGGGGAGGATTCGAACCCCCGACCCCTTGATTCGTAGTCAAGTACTCTATCCAACTGAGCTACCAGTGCATGCCGTAAAGTCGAGAAGCGCCTTAAACCCGATTTATGTGTCAATTGCAAGTGCCTTTTGTACTAAAGGTGAAATCTTTGCATGTCCCAATGATAGGTCCTCTTCAAGCAGGTTTAATCTCTGGCCAAATAAACACCTCGCGCGAGAGCGCGGGCTACGCATCTTGCTGACGCTGCGCCAAGCTTTGATAATGCAACGACGCGCGGTTCATCTATGGTGACGGCTTCGGTGCTTATGGCAAAAAGCGTATCACCATCCATAGGTGTGTGGGCGGGGCGCACAGCCATCGCAATGCCGTCTTGTGCCATGATAGCCAAGCGGCGAAGCTCTGCGTGGGTAAGCTTTGCATCCGTAGCAACAACGCCGATCACAGTCGAAGCCCCACGTGTGCGCAGAAACTCCAATTTGGTGTCCGTTGCAGGGCTGTACTTGAAATCTGCAGGTGGTTTTCGCCCCCCATATTCACCCTCAACTTCACAGTCCCAAGCCCAGAAACAATCTGCGCCATTTCCGTTTGGTTTGGGCATGTAAGGAGAGCCAATTGGGTTGGCGGCGATTATTGCGCTTACGGTGATGTCCCCTACCCGTTCGGAAACCGAACCAAGCCCGCCGGAATAAATGCCCGCCGTTGCACCATAGCCTGCGCCCGTTTTACCTTGATCAAAATCCGTATTTGCATTGTTGAGAGCCTGTTTACCCAACGCAGCAAACGGCGGCGTTTCCCCCCAGGATTTATCGCCGCCGTTCGCATTATCAAACAAAATAGCCGCAGGGACAATCGGCGACACAGGTACAGGCGTCGGTGCAACCTCATAGCCAATGCGCTTATTGCCAAGTTCCGCCGTCACTGCCCCGGCAGCATCCAGTCCGTAAACCGAACCGCCTGACAAGACAATTGCATGGGCATGGGTCACAGACCCGTCCTGCGAGAGCGCATCCGTTTCGCGCGTGCCCGGCCCGCCGCCGCGCACATCAACCGCGCACAATACGGGTAAGTCTGGCAATATGACCGTAACGCCCGTAGATATCTTCGTATCATGGGCTTGTCCGACTTTAATGCCGGCGACATCTGTGAGTTGGTTTTTCATATGCTTTAGCTTACCCTGACACGTCGCGCGCGCAAAGCCTAATTTCTGCTAGCAATTTTTCTATTGTATCCAAAGTTGTCAGTGGGTTCATGACAGTTAGGCGTAGATACCTGACGCCGCCGATAACCGCCGTTGTGATGTAAAAATCACCGCGAGCCAAAACCTTTTCGCGCAAGGTCATCTGCGTATCATTACCCTCTATGCCTTCATATCTAAAGCACAGGATATTGGCTTCAGGTTTGTACGGACAAGTGAAATCTTCTTGGGCGTTGATCAGTTCGTAAAATGCGCGGGTATCCCCGTATTGTTTTTCTATGAAATCGCCCATACTTTTCTCGCCTTCCATTGCAAGCACCCAAAACATTTTTGCACCGAGCGCAGACTTGGTGCATTCAACGGCATAAAGTCCGGCGTCAAAACCGATTTTATCTTCGCCCTCTTCTTCTGTATTGTAAAAGATATAACTGGCGTCTTGGTGAAAAGTTCCCGCCATTGCCTTTTGATCTTTGAACAATATGGCGGCGCAAAGTGCTGAGGTTCGCATCATTTTATGAGCATCCCACGTCAGACTGTCTGCACGCGATATACCCTTCATCAAATGGCGTTCTTTGTCGGATAGCAAAGCCGAAGCGCCGTGAGCACCGTCCACATGTAGCCAGAGATCATGCCGTTTGCAAAACTCCGCTACTTCGTCGATGGGGTCGTAAAGACCAGTAGCAGTGGTACAGGCATTTACCGACACCATAAATACTTTTTGGCCTTCGCCTTGTGCTTGCAAGAATGTTTGCTCAAGCTTTTCAGGCCGCAGGACTTCCAATTCACTTACAGGCGCATAGCGGATTGCGTTCTGCCCGAACCCAGCGATAGAAACGGCGCGGGCCAAAGAATAATGAGTAGCGGCGGGGGCAATGATAGCCAGATTATCCGGCGTACCATTTTGCCAGGCTTCAGGCGCGGCATGGGCGCGGGCGGCCAGTAAAGCCGTCAAATTGGCAAGGGAACCACCATGGGTCAGTACGCCTGCTCCGTTTTTGGCACCGTTTTTGGCACCGTTTTTAAGGTTAGGCGAAAAATCATCTATCGCGCCCGTAAACCAGCCACATTTTTCCAGCATCCAATTGACCACGACCCGCTCGATAACACTGGCCGTAGGGCCCATCTCGTAGACCGCCATAGGGTTGTTGATAACCCCGTGTATCATATCGGCTATGGCCGAACCTTCGTGGGGGACGGCAACTTGGTGTCCAATAAAACCCGGATGATGCATATGTTGAGAATGCTCCAGATAGGGTGTCAGGAATTTCGCGTAGTTATCAAGGTTTAATCCACCCTCTCTTATCCATTTCGCCAAATCCATCTCACGGTTTAGGAATTCAGGCTCTTGCTGCAAAAGAGTAGATATATGCCCCTGCTCGCTCTCATTTTGGTAGGTTTCTAACGCATGCAATACATGCTGTGCCAAAGTTGAATTTGTGGTATTTCTATCATTTCTGTCAGACATTAGGTTTAACTTTACAATATTTATTGCCGTGCAATAGTGGGAATTAGTATAGAGTATCGGAGAGTTTTTAATGAGACGCAATTTATTTCTTACAGCAAGTATATTTACCGGCTTAACATTGGCAATTCTGGCAGTTACAGGATGCCAAAAATCGACACCCGATAAAATTCCAGTCTCTGTTGCCACAGCTCAAATGGCACCTGCCGCTGACCCTCATGAAAAAGGCATGGTCGTCGCAGCCAATCCCCATGCGGCCCAAGCCGGTATCGAAGCTTTACGCGCAGGTGGGTCTGCGGTTGATGCGGCAATTGCCGTACAAACTGTACTTAGCTTGGTTGAGCCACAAAGCTCTGGTGTAGGTGGTGGTGCATTTATGGTTTTTTATGATGCCGCAACAGGGAAAGTCAGCGCCTATAATGGCCGCGAGACGGCACCAGCGGCCATAGACGAAACTTTGTTTTTAGGTGAGGACGGCAAACCACGTGGCCGTTTTGAAAACATTATTTCCGGCAAGTCCACTGGGGCACCTGGTGTGATGGCTATGTTGGGTATGGCACACAAAGATTACGGGAAATTGGCATGGGCTGATAATTTCAGCGCCGGTATAAAACTTGCTGAAAATGGTTTTAAAGTCAGTCCGCGTATGGCGAGTCTTGTGGAATTGGCAGGTGGTTTTGCCCTTAAAGTCCAACCGGCCGCAAGAGAATACTTCTTTCACGAAGACGGCTCCCCTTTGGTCGCTGGTGATATTCGCGATAATAAATTATACGCCGAAACCTTGCGTGCCTTGGCCAAGAACCCGCGCGCCTTGAATGAAGGCTCCATTGCCGAAGCTATTGTTGCAGCTGTACGTGAAGAACCACGTCCCGGCGTTTTAAGCCTTGCCGATTTGGCCGCTTACCAGCCACAAAAAACTGAGGCATTGTGCTCACCTTACCGCGATTATATATTGTGCGGTGCTATGCCTCCGTCGTCGGGCGGTGTTGCCGTGCAGAGCATTATGGGCCAGCTCGCTAATTTTGACATGAAAGCCTTTTTTGATGTGGAAAAAGGGGCGCCGACCTTGCAAGGATGGCATGTGTTTGCAGAAGCCAGCGAGATGGCCTATGCAGACCGCGATTTATTTGTTGGCGATCCCGATTTTGTCAAGGTTCCGACCCGTGCAATGATTGGTCAGGATTACCTGAAATCACGCGCCGCAAAAATATCCATGGATAAGAGCCTAAAGGACGTACAAGCAGGAAACCCGGCCAATTATAAACCCGGCAAAGACGCGACACCGGATGTACCCGGCACGTCGCATTTTTCTATTGTTGATAAATGGGGCAATGTTGTTTCTATGACGACAACGGTTGAAAGCCTATTTGGTTCAGAACGTATGGCGGGCGGCTTTATGCTCAACAATCAGCTCACCGATTTTTCTGCTGCACCGCGTGATGCTGAAGGTAATTTGATTGCCAACCGTCCGGGACCTCGTAAACGTCCGCGCTCTTCTATGGCGCCGCATATCGTGTTTAACAAAGACGGGAGTTTTGCTTTCGCCACTGGTTCGCCGGGCGGCTCGTCTATTATTGCCTATACGGCCAAAACCATAATCGCCATGATCGATTGGGACATGAACCCGCAACAGGCGGTTGAGCTCGCTAATTTCATTTCGCGCAATGGCTCAATCCGTCTTGAAGAAGCCGGCCTGGATACAGCTATCATTACTGGACTGGAAGCCAAAGGTCACAAAGTTATCCGCTCCAAAGGCGAGATCAGCGGCATCCACATTATCCGCCGTAATGCGGATGGTAGCTATGAAGGCGGCGCGGATCCCCGACGCGAAGGCGTCGCTAAAAGCGAGTAAGACGCGAAGGCGTCGCAAAGAGTGAATAAAGCTAGCAATACTATAGATGCTTGACCTCTAGACTGTACTGCTTATGTCGATTATACTTTCACCAAACAGGCTCCAAATAGGGAAGTACTATGCTCATTCTAGATATTATTATCGTGCTCGCTCTGCTGACCGTATTTGCCGTCCTTATTTTGGGTGCTTTGAATATGCGCAAGACGGGGACTGAAGTGCGGCTGAAATCAAACAAACTCATGCGTGTTCGAGTGGCTGCACAATTTGTTGCTGTAATTGCTTTAATTTTGATGTTCTATTTGCGATCAAAATCTACAGGGGCATAAGGGTACATAAAGCATGGTAAAGCTCAATAAAATCTATACGCGTACAGGTGATGACGGTTCTACAGGTTTGGCGGACGGTTCGCGTACTCACAAAGACTGCTTTCGGGTACGGGCTTACGGCGAGGTTGACGAAACCAATTCCGCCATTGGTGTTGCCCGTCTTTATATGGATAATATCGAGCTAGACCGCAGTTTAGCTCGCATTCAAAACGACCTGTTTGATTTGGGTGCGGATTTATCAACACCGACTCTTGATGATGACAGCAAGTCTTTGCGCATCGTCCAATCACAAATCGACAGGCTAGAGAACCAACTTGATGCTCTGAACGCCGACATACTCCCCCTTAAAACGTTCGTTTTACCGGGCGGGTCTAAACCTGCCGCTTACCTCCACATGGCGCGGGCAATTTCAAGGCGAGCCGAACGCGAAGTTGTCGCCATGTCTAGAGAAGAAGGCGTCAACCCCCAGATAAACCCTTTGGCCTTGAAATACATAAACCGTCTATCTGATTACCTGTTCGTTGCCGCAAGATGGTGTAATATGCAAGGCCGCACAGACGTAAAATGGGTGCCCGGAAAAGAAAGATAAAGCTGGGGACCGTTAGGAGCGCTTACCCTTAACGCGAAGCCAGTTTGAATTGGGGTGTGACATGACCGCTAAAAGCGGCTTTGGCGTACCAATGTTTGGCCAGTTTTTCGCTCACTTCTATGCCGTGTCCGCTTGCATACATGCCCGCTAAATAAACTTGAGCCGGCACATCATTTCCCATAGCCGCTAATTGATATTGCTCTACGGCTATGTCCATGTTTTGGTCTACGCCTAGGCCGTTTTCATAAAGCCACGCCAAAAAAGTACGCGCCGGAATATAACCATCCACCGCCATTTTATTGGCAAGTTTATGGGCGCGGTCATAGTTTTTGACTTCCATAGCGGCGTGGTAATGCGAAATACTGCGCGACAACAACACATCGTCTTTACTGGCAAAGCCAACCCCCGCACCAAGCAAGGCGGCGAAAACAATACATGTAATTATCAAGTTTTTAAGCACGTAACCCCCCCAATTTTCCTACTTTCTGACTAACAGATAATGGGTAATGCGCGGTTAGGGGATAAGGTAAATTTGGTGTAAATAATAACGCCTGCCCCCATAAATAGGGGAAGAAAAATTTTAGCAAGACCTACGGTAAAATTGGCGGCAAAGCCCGTTCCAAATCTGCCAGTAGGATTTCCAGCTTGCGGTCTTTCGCAAAAAGCACAGGTCTGGTGATCGTAGGGAGATTTGCTTCGGGTACATCTTGCAATGCTACGCTCATATAGTCCTGCCAAATTCGGGCCGGAATTGTGCCGCCTGTGACCCTCGCCATTTTGGAGTTGTCATCATTGCCGACCCAAACACCTGTAACGAAATCTGCCGTATAGCCAACAAACCAGGCGTCTCTATAATCATTGGTCGTGCCGGTTTTTCCGGCAACATCGCGTCCATATATCTGCGCCGCTTTACCTGTACCACTGCGCACGACCGTTTGCAGCATGGCATTAATTTCTCCGAGTGTCCGCGTATCCAAAACCTGCTTTTTCTCGTGTGCGGCGTGGCTATAAAGCACATCGCCGTCTGTACTGTAGATTGCTTCAATGGCATGAGGGGTAATGCTATAGCCCCAATTGGCAAAGGGCACATAGGCCGCAGTGAGGTCGTATAGCGACATCTCCTGTGCACCGAGAGCCAATGACGCATAGGGCTGTAGATTGCCAAGACCTAGGCTTGTCGCAGTCGCGACCACCTTGTCCCGTCCAATGGCTTCGTTGACTTGCACTGCAACAGTATTGATGGACAGTGCCAAGGCTTTTTCCATAGACATTTCGCCGAGATACTCATTTGAAAAATTACCGGGTTTCCAGCCGTCAACCTCTATGGGTTTGTCTTCATAAATTTTCCACGGCGAAAACCCGGATTGTAATGCGGCCAAATATACGAATGGCTTAAAGGCGGATCCTGGCTGGCGATTACCGCTTAAGGCACGATTATAGCTTGAATGGCGGTAATCAACCCCGCCGACCATAGCCCGCACAGCGCCGTCACCGTCAAAAGTCATCAAGGCCGCTTGTTGAGCGTTACGTTTGTTATCAAGACCAGTTTGAACTGCGGTTTCTGCTCGTTTTTGCATTTCAAGATCAAGTGAGGTTTGGATCGTAATATCGCTATGTGGCTGCCCGATATTTTTGTCCATTGTTGCGAGCACCCAATCGGTAAAATAACCCGCACCACCATTTGTATTGACCGCCAATGGTTCAATCTCAATAGGCGCTTTCATAGCCTGTTCCCACTCAAATTGGCTTAAATACCCTTGGGCGCGCATGGCCGAGAGCACCAAGGCTGTACGTTCGGAGCTGCGGCGTCGGTTTTTGAGCGGGTTTAGCCTATCCGGTGCTTGCAAAAGTCCGACCAAGAGTGCCGCCTCACTTGTATTTAAATCCTTGGCGGGTTTATTGAAAAATCGCTGTGCGCCACTTTCAATGCCAATAGTACCGCCGCCAAAATATACCCTGGATAAATATGTTTCTAGAATTTCCTGTTTGCTCATACGTAACTCAAGCCATACAGCAAACATGATCTCTTGCGTCTTGCGTTTCAAAGTTCGTTCGCGTGTCAGAAAAACATTTTTGGCCAATTGCTGGGTCAGCGTTGAACCGCCTTGTACTATTCGCCCCGCTTGATAATTCGCCTTGGCAGCACGCGCCAATCCAATTGGGTCAAAGCCAGGATGTTTATAAAATCGCTTATCTTCGATTGCAATAAGCCCATTGGACAGACTTGCCGGGAGCGCATTTAAATCGACGGGTTTGGCTTTGGCACCCCCTTTGCGCAAAATCTCACGTCCATGACGGTCAAGAATAACAATTTGCGGCGTTGAGTCTGGCGCCCACAGAGGCGCCGTGTCTGGCATATCCATTGCCGCATAACCAAACCAACCAAGTACGAATAATGTGACGGCCCCGCTTGGCAGTCCTAAAACCCAGAGCGTCCAAACCAACCATTTTGGTTTTTTCTTTTTAAGTTTTTTAGATTTTTTCTTTTTAGGTTTTTTCAGGTGCTTTATGTGCGCCAATAACCGCTGCCAAATTGATTGAAGTTTTACATGCACGGGAATGATTGGCCGTATGATTTCGGCAGGGTCAATGGGCTTTGTACTCTCTTTGGTATGATGTTCTTCTTGCACGCCTAATGTCCATAAATAACAATCTGCACACCATGCCTTGCAGGCGTTAAACCAACGTTAAACCAACTGTTTGTTCATAGACAAAAATGCGCAGAGGTCAGGGCTTAGCTTGGCAGTTCGCCTTTGGTCACGAGTGGCATTGAACCATCACTGGTTAGTGGGGCATTTGTTGTGGCCCCTTCGCCGCGCTCGGGCGTTTTGTTCAACACGGCACCAAAACTGAGAATTGTGGAATTTTCGGATTTGGACTTTCTGTTAGGCTGAAGAAAATCCAAACTGCCGTCAGGGCGCTTCGCAAGCAAGATATCAATGTCTTCACCGCGCTCTTCCAAGAAATCATCAAGGGTGTATTCTTCGCTTAACGTGGTCGAACGAAAACGCCAACCCGACCACCAATCCCGCGTCAAAACGTCAAATGTACGGCCATGTGTCGACAATGTTCGCCCCCGAGCCGTATAGGTAATACCGCCAGCCTCGGCTTCATCCGTCTCTTGTCCTGAAACTTGAAAGACGCGGTGGCGGCCAAGCTCGGGCGCAAATTCAACGCAAACGAGCGAGTTATAGGCATCATTAGGGCCCGCTGCAATTAGATGGCCAAAGGCCGTGTGGTCTAGTCTATGATCAGCAATTTCAGATAAGACCTCGCCGTAAAACACCGCCAAACCTTCCAACCTTGCGCCGCGTAAACGCCGCCAATTTGTATCAGCAACCAGTACAGGAATTTCCATATCTTTGAGGGCTTTGGCAAGGCCAAGTGACCACGGATTAGCACCAACAATCATTACGCCTTCCTTCTTGTCCTTTGCCAAGCCTAGCCATTTCGATAGGGGTGTAATGGTAAAACCGGAACTAATAACTGTTGCAAAGACCAATGCAAATGCGAGCGGCACAAAAATCGCACCGTCTTCGCGGCCAATTAATTGCAGCTCTGTTGCAAACAAACCTGCGACCGCAACAGCAACTATTCCGCGCGGTGCAATCCAAGCAACCAGCAAGGTTTCGCGCCAATTGAGCCCTGTCCAAATTGTAGACACAAAAACGGCAACGGGGCGCACTATAAACATCATGACCAATACGAAGCTAAGAACGCGCAAATCAAAGCTTCTCAATACGTCCAATGTCAAAGTTGCGGTTAAAACCACAAATACGCCCGAGACTAACAATACGGCAATATTCTCTTTAAATCGACGCATTTCCTGCATGGCAGCAAATTTGGTGTTGGCCATAGCCACACCCATTGCCGTTACGGCCACCAACCCTGTTTCTTCAGCAACTTCATTGGCCATTACATAAATGAACAAAACCCAAATAAGGACGACCGGTGCTTTGAGATATTCCGGTACATGGCCACGCCTAAACGCCCATGCTAATGACCAACCTGAAACCACACCAAAGACGGCACCAACAGCGGCCGCAAAAATAAGTAACGTAATGGCAAATTGCGTGCTTTCTCCCATGGCCGTAAAACGGATAAATTCATAACCAGCCACAGCGAACAACGCGCCAAGTGGGTCATTGATAATACCTTCCCATTTCAGCACAGCCGCAGGTCTGCCTGGTAAATGGGCCTGGCGCAGTAAAGGCAAAATAACCGTCGGTCCTGTCACAACAAACAGACCCCCTATCATAGCCGATATATCCCACGGTAAATGTAAAATATAATGGGCAGCACATGCCCCTAATACTGCTGCAATTGGGGCAGCAACCAGCACCATACGGCTCACTGCGTGGGTCGCATCACGCAAGTCTGTAAAACGCAAGTTCAGACCGCCTTCAAACAAAATGATAGCAACGGCAATCCCGACCATTGGTCTGTATACTGAACCAAAATCTTGCGCAGGATTGAGCATAACTGCATTAACAATGTTGTGTAGGATATCCGTGTTTTGAACAATTGATAAAGAAAAAACCCAAGCCATTAATGGGCCAAAAATCAAACCAGCTATGGCCATCAAGACAATGGCAGGACGCTGCAAACGCCAGGCAAGCCATTGTGCGCCTATCCCAAGCACACCGATTAAAGCAATTTTAAACGGTAGCAATGCAGTGACAGTATGAACAGTTTCAGACATGTGTCTTTAATTATCTGTATCAATGCGCAATATATCAAATCCGATATCGCTTGTGCCGTAATTGCCGTGGTCATAGCGTTCAACACGGTCTGTAAACCAATGCAAGATGTGTTGATACAAACCCTCCATTACGATTGTTAATTCTTTTTCCACAAGCGGTAAGTCCAGCTCATAGGTTTTATTATTTTCAACCTGAACATCAATGCGTGCACCCTCTTTGCGGCACTGTAATACAATACGCAAAAAATCACCAGATTCGCTGACCCGAATGCCGAGACCAAAACTTATTGGCTCAAGCGGTAAAAACCCTTTGCCCGATACAGAAAACGCAGCAGAGCCGTAATTTTGTTCCAAAAACGGCCCTTGGGGTGGCACCAAAAATACACATTTGCGCTTATGGTCAAGATACTGACATAAGCCAGCTTGTAACTGTTCTGCCACAGAACGTATTTGCGCATAATTATCAAAGCTTCGCTCGCCGTAAGCATTGGCAGCTTTTGAGATAGTGAGAAAGCGCGACTTCCCTGCTTGCTTTGGTTTTGTTTTGCTCTTGGCCATAAATATCTTGCTCCAACAAAATGCCTTTATAACCAACCTCGTCCTGACACCAAGCCAAAAAACAAGTTTATACTGTTGGGATTGTGCATAGATATTGTCAAAACTTTGTTTTTTGTCATATACGTGCCACAATTGGCGTTTTAAAGTGAACTTGTAGCGGCTCTACGTTGCCGTTACACTTCACAAAACGTAACTTGTGTCTAAAAATTTGGCCAAGAATAATTGGGAGTCCTTATGGCAAATATAGCATTAGTAGATGACGACGAAAATATCTTAACTTCAGTATCTATGTTTTTAGAAGATGCAGGTCATGAGGTAAAATGTTATCACGACGGGGCATCCGCGTTGGAAGCTCTCAGCAAAAACCCCGTCGATATTGCCGTTTTTGATATAAAAATGCCGCGTATGGACGGCATAGAATTACTGCGCCGATTGCGCCAAACTTCCAATATGCCGGTTATTTTTCTCACATCAAAAGATGATGAGTTTGATGAAGCACTTGGCTTAAATATGGGTGCGGATGATTACATCACCAAACCGTTTTCACAAAGGCTTTTGGGTGAACGCATCAAAGCCGTATTACGCCGCGCCAAACCAAGCAATACAGATACCCCCGCACCACAAGACGGCGATGATACGGTTATTCGCAGAGGCCAACTTTTACTCGATTCAAATCGTCATGCGTGTTCATGGAAAGGTGAGCCCGTTCGTTTAACCGTGACCGAGTTTCTCATTTTACATGCCCTAGCCAAACGTCCAGGTTTTGTTAAAAGCCGGGATAATTTAATGGATATTGCCTATGATGATCAAGTCTATGTTGATGACCGCACGATTGACAGTCACATAAAACGCCTGCGTAAAAAGTTTCGCAAATCCGATAAGGATTTTGACGGCATCGAGACTTTGTACGGAATTGGATATAAATATAAGGAAGCGTAAATATTCGTCTGCTATAGGGCAGACGAAAGAGGACGCGCATGGCTAAAGCCCATATACCAAAATTACAATTCTCCCGTAAGCGGAGACGTGTGCACGGTGTTCGACGTTTTATTATGTTTTCGACATTGGCCCGCATGATATTTCTGGCAAATTTGTTGGGGCTTATCATTTTAATTGTTGGTGCATTGACTTTAAACCAGTTTTCACGCGGTTTGATTAATGCGAAGATTGACAACTTAAACTCTCAATCACGTCTCATTGCCAATTTAATCGGCGATCAAGCAACTGGTCTGGGCGTTACTCCTATGCTCGACGAAATCCAAGCGCGCAAAATCATTGCCCGCATTGATGTCCCTGACAAAGCCCGTATACGCCTTTACGACCGAAATGCGTCCTTGGTCGCGGACAGCAACAGACTAGACAACAGTGTAGAGGTTGGACAATTGGACCCAGTTGTAAACTACCTAGAAGCAATTGAGCGCAAAGAACCTTGGTGGGTTCGACTACAATCATGGAGCGATGCTTGGGTCAATAACTGGCGCGTATTTCGTAAAAACCGCGAAGAAAAACAACGCTTTTTGCAAAGCGACATAAAATCCGCTTTGCTGGGCAACACCGTATCTGGCGAACAATATGAGGGCAAAAAACTCATTGTCGCCGTAGCCATACCCGTTAAACGCGTCGAAGATATTCAAGGTGTTCTCGTGTTTGAAACCCACGATGTTGGCACTATATTGGCGTCCCAACGCCAAGGCCTTACACCTATAATATTAATTGCCATTATGGCTTCTATCCTGTCCGCATTGTCTCTGACCTTGTTTATTGCTCTACCAATTAGACGTCTCGCAAGAGCGGCGGAACAGGTTGTTCGCTCATCTGACAAACGGGACATCATACCAGATTTATCGGGCCGCCGCGACGAAATTGGTGATCTGTCTATTATCTTGCGCGAAATGACAGAGGGTCTTTACACCCGCATTGACGACATTGCCAAATTTGCTGCCGACGTCGCCCACGAAATAAAAAATCCGTTGACGTCATTGCGCTCGGCCAGTGAAACTTTACGTGGTTCAAAAACCAAAGAGCGGCGCAACAAACTTATCGATATCATTGAACAAGATGTTGCGCGTATGGATAGGCTCATTTCTGATATTTCCAAAGCTTCGCGAATGGATGCAGCGCTTGCTAAAGAAAATTTATCACCCATGGTTCTGCATAAATTCCTCTCCGATATTACTGATTTTTACACGCAAACCAGGCGGGAAGTGACTGTGGATGTGGTCTTAAAGACCAGCAAAAACGATATTAACCCTATCATTATACATGCGCTTGAAAACTCATTAGGCCAAGTTTTGCGAAACTTAATCGACAACGCATTGACCTTTTCACCCAATGATAAAATCGCAAGTGTGAGGTTATCTTATGCGCAAATAGACAACGAGAACGGCGCAACTGTAAATGTCAATATAGATGATGATGGCCCTGGAATTCCCAAAGACGATTTGGAAATGATTTTTCAACGCTTCTATACACAGCGCCCAAAAGGAGCCGCATTTGGCGATCATTCTGGTCTCGGCCTTGCTATTTGTCGCCAGATCATGACCGCTCACGGCGGGACTATACTTGCTACCAACCGCGTGGATAGTTCGGGTGCCGTATCTGGCGCCCGCTTTACGCTGTCCTTGCCAATACAAAATGTCACACAAGACAAACTCGGGCGCTCAAAGTGACTCTAACTTATCGCAAGATGCTCTAACCGCAATTAACGCTTTTCATTACCCTTCGAATTTGTTTAAGTGTGTTTATAATATGTGAGGCACATTTTGATTGGACTTGTAATTGTTACCCACGGACGCTTGGCGGACGAACTGAGATTAGCCACAGAACATGTGGTTGGCCCGCTTGACCAATTGGTCACGGTTTGCATGGATGCCGATGATGATCTTGAACTTGCGCAACAGGCGGTACATGATGCCGTCATAAAGGCAGATACAGGCGGCGGCGTTATGTTGCTCACCGATATGTTCGGTGGAACCCCATCCAATCTGGCGATATCATTACTTGAACGCGAAAATGTCGAAGTTGTAGCCGGGGTGAACCTGCCCATGTTGATTAAATTATCCGAAGCCCGTGTAAGCTTGTCTTTAGGTGAGGCCGCGCAAGCTGCCAAAAAGGCTGGGCGACATTATATTGCGATTGCGTCCGAAGTCATTGCCGGTGAAATCGACGAATGATATTATCATGAACAACTGCGAAATTCATGAAGCTATCCCTCTTAAAAGTGTGCGGGTGACCTTGCGCAACAAGCGCGGCTTACACGCCCGAGCCTCAGCTAAATTTGCGACACTGGCGCAAAAATTCGACGCAAAAATTGAAGTCACATCCTGTAATGATATTTGCCAAGAAACAGTTGTTGGTGACAGTATTATGGAGTTGCTTTTGCTTGGCGCAGCGTGCGGTGAAGATATTTCTATCGCCGCCCAAGGACCCGACGCCGAAGCAGCCATCAAGGCTCTCGGCACTTTGGTTGAGGACAGGTTCGGGGAAACAGAATGATTCGTATTATATGTTTCTCCTTACTCCTGCTTACGGCGTGTTCTAGCAAACCTTTTTACCCAAAATCCGAATACCCTTCTGATCCATGGGTTAAAGGTTTTGCCAATCCTGATGATTGCATAGGCGGCGAGAAATTGGCTGCTATTAATTTACAGCTCCCTAAATATCCGCGCAGAGCCTTCCGCACAGGCCGCCAAGGTTGGGTCATACTCCGTCTTGATATTGACGCGAGCGGACAGACCCAAAATGTTCGCAGTGAGCGCGCACTCCCGGACGGCATGTTTGTAAACGCCTCTAAAAAGGCCGCAAAAAAATGGCTGTTCCAACCCCCGCAAGCACCTTTGGACAATTGCCGCGTTTTGATAAGATACCAATTGGGTGCTGTTAGTTTAGGCGGATAATGATACGCCTAACTGCGCGACGGGTAAGTCCCTTGCGTTGCAATACAATAGCGGATAGCCAAATATGGATCACGATTAGCAACAGGCTGGTCCGCACTGGCTACATTTGCACCGCTGGCATTTTTGCTAGCAGACTGTCCAACTGATTTCAATTTCGACGTTTCAGTGCCCCCGCGCGCACCTTGACTAATTGCGGTTAGGCCTGGGCCACGACCGGTATGTATAGGTGAACGCCCACGCATATCAGGAAGCCCAAATGATGTGCGCCCATCCCCGCCATAAGTTGTTCCCAGCAAAGAAAACAAGGCTGTGTTGTTCGCAATAGACAACAATTGACCGTCTAGATTGGCTGTCCCGCGCGGACAAAAAGTCGCGCCCGTCATCGTGATTTCGCCAATAAACGGGTCATTGCCCGCCTGAGCAGAAACCGCAGGCAACATCCCCAAACCCAAACAGGCTACAGATGTCCATAATATTTTATTTTTCATGATTACCCCTCTTCATTACTATACGTGAGCATAACATATTTTTTGTTCTCTTCAAGCAATGTGAAGTTGCGCGCAGGCGGATATGCCCCGCCGGCGCGGGTTATTTGAGTTTTGATATTCGACGTCAATTTGCCTGGCCAATCCGGCAATATATGCACGTGCCAAAAACCAAAACGTACGCGACCCATGTAACCGATAGGTTCACGC
>JAJFFN010000013.1 GCA_021776635.1 Robiginitomaculum sp. | reverse complement strand
GGGGCTTATATACGAAACTAGACAGAGCGGGAGACCGTGATGTTTAGGTTAATGACCTTGACGCTTTGGTTTGTCTGTTTCAGTAGTGGAATATGTAGAGCCAACGAGCATGCTGGCAAACCCGTCTTTGAAATCAAGGTTATCTCCAGTCCCATAATCGAACGCAGCACTCATTTCCTTACCATCAGCGGTGAATTCATCAGTATAGAAAACGGTGAAGCGCCCTTTTATATTTATTTGAGAAGCGTCGACCTTCCCGCCATCGAATCTCTCAAATTCATATTTTGTGTACATGGGAATACTTTCCTCACCGTTAGGCGGAATGTACCAGCTTTGATGAAACCGTCCTTGAACATCTTTAGACTTCGACCACGGATCAACGGTTTTGAGGGATGCAATAATGCTGGTTGCAGAACCAGTAATATAAGCGGGAGTTTTCCCGTTGTTTTTTATCTTGATGATTTGATGGGTTCGAACCTCTTTACCCTTAACCCTAGTATTTTCTCTGATCAAAATCTGACTACAACTAAGGTAGGGCTGCATTTCAAGTCTGGTGGATTTCTTAGCTTCGACAAGAGTGTCTTGCGCAATTTTCAAAGTGTCAGCAGCAGATCGCGCCGCACCTTGAGTTTCATGCAAAGTCCAAGCAAGCAAAAACATACCGACAACCCCCAAACCGAAACCAAACCAAGCGGCGTTTCTCATGCTGACTTGAGCTTTATGGTCTATGATTTGTTGTTGGCGGTCATATTCGTATTGACCTTGCCGCTTACATTGGTCGGTGGCTATGGAATTTTCATTCTCCGCAGGAGCGGGACAAACAAGTTGAAAATTCTCTGGGGCTGTTCGTGCTTGCTCTGCCCAATGGTCATTTTTGGCTTGCTCTGCTGGCCGTTGTATAGCGTTTAGGTTTACAAAGTAGATAATTAAAACCGTCAAAGCGACAACTACACTAACACCTAAGAGATTCTTGTTCATTTTCTCAATTTACATAACGATTTCCAAGAGTCGACTCTTATTTATGGCACATAACTAGACGAATTTCCTTGCGCCTTATTTTCATTTATGATACATAATTAGACAGGAAAGAGAGAAAATATGTGTAAGCAAGAACATCAAACCCCCGGCCGTGCAGACCGTAAAGGACTAAGCGTTATCGAGTTATTTCAGATGTTTCCCGACAACGCTTCGGCACGGAAATGGCTTGAGGATTTACGTTGGTCAAATGGCGAACTTCACTGTCCTATATGCGGTTCTTTGGAAACCAAGACCGTCCCTAACGAAAAGCCTATGCCCTATCACTGTGGCGATTGCCGCAAGTATTTCAGCGTTAAAACGGGCACGGTGATGCAGTCCTCTAAAGTCGGCCTACAAAAATGGGTTATCGCAATATACCTTATGTCCACAAACCTTAAGGGTGTGTCCAGTATGAAGCTACACCGCGACCTTGGTGTTACGCAAAAAACCGCTTGGTTTATGGCGCAAAAAATCCGTCAGGGATGGCTCGGTGGGCAAGGTGATAAGATGGGCGGTACTGTTGAGGTCGATGAAACCTATATCGGTGGTAAGGCAAAGAATATGTCTGCTAAAGAGCGCAAGGCTCGTAAACATTACAGCAACAAAGAAACTGTAGTTGGTATTGTGGAACGTGACGGTGAAATTCGTGTTGCCCATATTGAAAAGCATCAAGCCCCTGCAATGGTCTATAAGAATGTCTGTCAAGAGAACGGCGTAGTTATGACGGACGGTGCAGTCGTTTACAAACACCTTGGTAATGATTTTGAACATCACTCGGTCAATCACAGCATTGGCGAATATGTTCGCGGCAACGCCCATACAAATAGTATCGAGAGTTTTTGGGCTACCTTGAAACGCGGCTATCAGGGCACATATCATAAAATGAGTAGTAAGCACTTATCTCGCTACATCACTGAATTTGCGGGTCGCCATAACGCCCGTGACTATGATACAATTGTCCAAATGGAAATGCTCGCCAAGGGTTTTACTGGCAAGCGGCTTCGGTACAAAGACCTCATTGCATAGGACGTAGACATGGAAACCAGACCTGAAAAAGATAAGCGGAAGCGTGGGCGTCCCGTCAAGAATGAAGTCGAGCCTATACCTGATACCGCCGATAATATAGCCAAAGCTTTATTTAAAGACGCAGATCGAAAGATACAGTTCAACAAAGAAACTAAGTAGGCAGTCCTACAAAGGTGGTTATGCTTTAGGCGCAAGCTTTTGGTGGAGTGGGTCGTCTTTTAGCCAAAATCTCACAGGGGATTGACTTCTCGAGAAGCTATCCGTTAGAATCCGCATCTCAGCACGAATGGTTTTATGTTTGTTAGTCACGGATGTTTTCCTTTTGCTGATAGATCTTCGGGAGCAGCAACTCCCGAAGGTCATTTTACTAGAATCGATGTTTACCTTACCTTTTTTGAGGCAAGGCCGCGAATCCTAATAAATTATTTTCCATAGACTTACTGACCTCCCTCATTATACTATTCATTATCGCTAATGTGAGCAGACCCCTATGTCGGGTCACTCACCAAATAACCTCAATATACGCTCTGGAGTAGCTCTTCGGGTCGTGAGGCAATACGTGAGGGTGTATATTCTGCATCACATTAGCGGTTGGCCCGACACCAGGGCTGTACCGAAAACCGCTAAAACAGGATAAATCATGGACGACGAAAAGAAAGAAGAAAAATATCCACTCTTTCCAGGATGGAGGTCTTTCAAATATGTTTTGATACTCTTTCTAACCATCGGGGTTTTTCGAGCTATCTATATTTTTATAGAATACTCGCAATGACCGGTGCAGACATAGAAAAATTATTGTTCTTCTTATTCGGAGTGTTCTGCGGATATTTAGCGGCAAGCACTAAAAAACTACCTTAGTTGATATGTGGCGGCAATTCCTTACAGATAAAGAACAAAATCTTGTCTAGTTATGTATATAATCCCC
>JAJFFN010000012.1 GCA_021776635.1 Robiginitomaculum sp. | reverse complement strand
TGATGCGTTCCGATGAACGCCCTGTTTGTTTCTGTCTCAGGGTCTGCCCCCTTGGGTATCATTTACTCCTAAGATGATGATGAACAAAAACTCTCTCTTAGCACAGACCAAAATCTGTGCCATAAGCGCTGACGTCAGACACTATTGGGGGTATATACATTTACACAAAGCATATTAGCATTTATTATCAGTAACTTACCTCAATAGTTATATGCCGTGTGGGCACCATTTTTCTCATTATTATCAATGGTTTTTGCGGAGTTTAAGAGCAGTGCATATTTTTGTAAAATCACTTGGGTACCAAATAGGTACCAAGTTATAGTGACTTAAGCTATTATTTTTGATTTGATTGGTCTTCGACGATAGAGGAGATTAGAATATCGAAACGTAAGAACCACAAGCCTGCTTTTGAGTTAATGTTTCGTTTATTTCTGCCATTGATTGTTTATTGTTTTTTTTTCATCAACAGTATTGAGCGGCGCACCAACTAGCAGATCATCTATGAATTGATCTATAGCATTGTCAGAACTCCCAGAAGCCGTGCGAAAACCATTCTCGTAACTGCGCTCGGTTTGATTGAGCATGAGCACGTTCCAAACCGCGCCCTCTCGGCAGGCTACGCCGCGGGCGGCAGACTTGGGTGTTTGGGTCTTAAATTCACGACAATAATTGCCATCACGGGACGTAAAAGTCAGAATGGGTTTTATTTCGAGGTTGTTTTCTTTTCCAATCATCACATTGGTTGCGCTCGGCGAGGTTTCTAAAACTTCGTATAAAGGGTTATCTATAGCAATCACACCTGTCATTTGGGCATAGAGAGTATCTTGATCCACTGAAGCTATTGTCATACCACGTCCAACGGTCAAACCTATCATCATGGCAAAACTGGCCGCGAGCGGCGCGGCCCATTTTGAAAGATTAAATTTTATACGGTGTGGTGCGAGCGGCACCACATTTCCCGCACCGTTATCATTCATTGCTGCACCCGATTGCGGCTCTAACATAGCCAGAATATGCTCTGGTATTGGAACATCTATTTCACCGTTATAGGCCATTTTCACAGCCTCATTTGCTTCGGTCAAGCTCGCTAATCGTTCAGCAAGTTTTAAGTTCATTTCAAGCTCGGCTTCGAGTGCCTTGCTTTCAGATTCTGCAAGTTGCCCGTCTAAATATTCTGATAAATGTTCGTCTGTGTAAGTCATAATTTTATGCCCTATACGCATCATGGGTTGTGTAAGGTGGTGAATTTGGATCAGTTGAAAACATATCCGCTAAGTTACGGCGTGCACGGGCTAGGCGGCTCATAATAGTACCAATAGGTGTTTCGAGAATATCCGCAGCTTCCTTGTAAGAAAACCCTTCAACCGTAACCAGAGAGAGTACCATACGCTGTTCATCTGGTAGGTTTCCCATGGCATCTTTGACCTGTTTTAATTTTAGCCTTCCCATAATTTCCGCTTCCCATTCTGGGCGGTCATGTAGCGTAATGTTGCCGCTCTCTACCGCTGTTACGCGCACTTTTCGTGCTCTAATCTCGTCAATCCAGATGTTTTTACACACTCTGAACATCCATTTCTTCATGTCTACGCCGTCAGGTGTTCCTTTTTTTAATACCCTTTCGACCGTGTTTTGTAATAAATCGTCAGCATCAGCACGGTTGCGTGTAAGCGAGACCGCGAAACGTTGAATATGGGGTAGAACTTCGAGCATGTCCCTGCGCTCTTTGTTTTGATCCATTTTCATTACAGTTCACCTTATTGACGTTCAACACACTTAATTTATTCCCGTGCGAAGTGATATTATTTACTATTTTATTTTTTGGTAGGGTTCGGCAATGGCTTAATAAGGCCATACCCATAGACTGGATCAAAACCTTGCGTACCTAAGTCTAAAGCATTGCTTTGCAACTCGCGGATGACTTGCTGTGTTGGTTTGTCATAGCTTGTATAAGCCACAGCCAAAATAACGGCGGCAAAGGGCGCAGCAAAGCTTGTACCGCTTGATGTTTGGTAGGTTCCATTGCCAGATGCATTACGTATAGCTACGCCCGGCGCGGCGAAATCCACGTGTGTTCCCCGATTTGCAAGGCGGTAGATATTATTTTGCCCATTCACTGCCGTCACTGCAATTACATCTTTGTAACCAGCTGGATATAGTGGCTTGGCAGAAGGACCTTCATTGCCAACGGCAGCAATGATAATCGCCCCTTTTGACTGTGCCCTTTTAATAGCTGCGTCTAGCACAGCATTTGACGGTCCGGCGAGGCTCATATTGATAATTTGAACGTCATTCTCAACCATCCAGTCTAACGCTTGCACCAAATTTTCTGTGGTTGCTCTCTCCCCGCCTGTAGGGGATTTAAAGAATACTGACGCCGCATAGAGTTCTGCACGCGGAACCAAGCCTTTATATTCGCCAGCCTCACCAACTAAGATTGATGCCACCGACGTACCGTGCTTAGGACGTTGAAATTGGTAGGAGACAAAATCTTGGGTTTTTATTCGGGCGCCCGTGAAAACAGCATGGTCGGTCATAATGCCCGTATCAATCATGCCAATTTTTAAGTTAGCGCCAAGGTCTTTCGGGGCCACATCTAGGACTGCCCTAGGCACAATCCCTGTTCCTGTGGTGTGACTCTTACCGCTTTTTGTGGTATATAAATGGTTGAAATCAACTTGAGTTGACGGTGATAAATTGGAAAAATCGCGCTGAACACGGCGAAAATTATATCCGTTGGGGGCTTCAATGCGTGCCAGTATTTTATCAAGTCCGCCAAGATAGGTTGTTTCGCTGGCTGTATAGCCGCGCTGCGACAGATCATTCAGCTCTCTTGGATTGACCAAAACCAACCATTCACCTAGTACGGCTAAGTTTCCGTCCTCATCTTGTTGGGCATCAAAAGAGTCAGCGCTTAGTTCGTTACTTCCTGGACCTTTATTGGCAATACCACTGCCCGAGTTTGAACTGCCAGAGCCAGAGTTTCCTGAGCCAGAGTTTCCTGAGCCTGAGTTTCCTGAGCCAGAGTTTCCTGAGCCTGAGTTTGAACTGCCAGAACCTGAATTCCCTGAACCTGAATTCCCAGAACCTGAATTCCCTGAGCCTGAATTGCCATCATCGTTATCATCATCATCGTCAGAGCCGCTGCCCGAGCTCCCTGAACCTGAATTGTCATCATCGTTATCATCATCATCGTCAGAGCCGCTGCCCGAGCTCCCTGAACCTGAATTGTCATCATCGACATCATCATCATCGTCAGAGCCGCTGCCTGAATTCCCTGAGCCTGAATTGTCATCATCGTTATCATCATCATCGTCAGAGCCACTGCCCGAGCTCCCTGAACCTGAATTGTCATCATCGACATCATCATCAGTTGAATCATCAACATCCGGCTCATCGACTTCTGGTTCATCAACATCTGGTTCATCATCAGTTGAATCATCAACTTCCGGCTCATCAACATCTGGTTCATCAACATCTGGTTCATCATCAGTTGAATCATCTACTTCCGGCTCATCAACATCTGGTTCATCACCATTTGAATCATCAACTTCCGGCTCACCGTCTTCCGGCTCATCAACATCTGGCTCATCGACTTCTGGCTCATCAACATCCGGCACATCGACTTCTGGTTCATCAACTTCCGGCTCATCGACTTCTGGTTCATCGACTTCTGGTTCATCAACTTCCGGCTCATCAACATCCGGTTCATCAACTTCCGGCTCATCAACTTCCGGCTCATCGACTTCTGGTTCATCAACATCTGGTTCATCGACTTCTGGTTCGTCTACTTCAGGTTCATCAACTTCTGGTTCGTCTACTTCTGGTTCATCGACTTCTGGTTCATCAACTTCCGGCTCATCGACTTCTGGTTCATCAACATCCGGCTCATCGACTTCTGGTTCATCGACTTCTGGTTCATCGACTTCTGGTTCATCGACTTCTGGTTCATCGATTTCTGGTTCATCGATTTCTGGTTCATCGATTTCTGGTTCGTCGATTTCTGGTTCGTCGATTTCCGGTTCATCGTCATAAAAATCTTCATCGATGTCGTCTTCATCGTCATCAAAATCTTCATCGATGTCGTCATCATCATCACCTGGATCATCGTCCTCGCCACCAGGCCCGGGGTCTGCGTAAGAAATATCAGGAAATATAGACCATACGAGCGTAACCGCCCCTGTAAGGTAGATAAATGCTAAAATAAATGATCTCAAAAAAGCCATGGTATTATATCCTTATTTTCTCAACACACTAATATTTTACAGCAAGGGTTACCGTGAGTAAGTCCCGGTTATAGTCAGCACTTGGCAAATTTGATTTATTGATTGCATGCTGATATTCTAGTTTTCCAAATACATTGTCTGTAATTGGAACATATACATCACCTATTAAGCGGTGCCTCGTGTCATCACGAAGTGCAGCAATAGACGGCGTAACATTGTCATAATTGCGCTGCTCAAACCGATATGCACCCCGCAACCGTACACGCCTACCATAAAACGGTACGCGCTTGGTGTATCGCACGCGAGCTTTGTGTGCGCCATAATCAAACTCAGGCCCGAAACTATTTACGTCCTTATAGCTATATTGGGTCTGGATATATTGCCGAGAGCCATTGATGAAATAATAAAAACTTACGCCACCCTCGTTCTCTTTGGCATCGCGGGAAATTGATGTATCAAAACTCTTATCACTATAGGCATAAAAAGCTCTGGCCAAAATCTTCTTGTTAATCCTTTTCTTAATGAATGGGGAAATTCTGTGAGACGATATGAAACCATCATTATCAAGAGCACCGTCATAATATCGGTAATTAACACCCGCTTCTATATCGCCAAAATCATGCTCAAGTCCGGTAGAGAGAAAATGTGTCTGGCGGTCAAAGCGGGAAAGTTTGGAGTGATTGGTTTGTGAATAACGGTACCGGGCGTTAAACTCCGTATTGGCACTTAAATCTTTTTCATACCGGACTTGGCCGTATATATTTGCCCGCGTATCATTAGCACCTGTGTTATTATCAAGCGCCGATACAGATACATTGCTGTTATAACTAGCCCCCACGCCAAGCTCAAAACTGAGATCGCGCTTGACCTTTGATTTAGAGCCTTGCTTAGAAGATGTAGCATCAATAGATGCACAAGCGTTTAAAAGAAAAACGCCGACGACACCTGCAATTAAATTTTGGAATACATTTTTCATTTTCTAAAACCCTTCTATCTTTTCTTGTGTCCGAATAGTACGTAACGCCATTATATAAGCAATACCAATTAAAATATCATGTTTTATATTTTGCATAGGCGTTTCATATTGATCTCGTTATTGATACGCCAAACCGAATAACTTCAAAAAATCCCATTTTCGAAATAAACGCATTAATATCTCAGCGCGCCTACCTGTGCCCGAGTTGATGACATATCTATGAAAGAACATCTTAAACGACAAAGTAGCTTTAACATGATTTTCCAAGGCCTAAAGTCCTTCTACTTTAAGTTTTTCGTATGGTAAAAAGGCATAATGTGCGCCTTTTGCTTTTAAGGCATTGCCGTCATCAAAAACAATTAAAAGACCAGTCATGGATTTTGTGGAAATGGGTGCAACCCCTTCTGCAAAATCCAGTCCGAAATCCCCATCAAAGCGGATACGCTGTGGTTTATGTTTCGTCTTTCCGTCCCACAACCAAAGTTTAAAAGACTTATCTTTTTTATCTTCACGGCGGCTTAAAATAAGATAGCCGCTAAGGTTTTCGTCGTAGGCCATAGCGCGAATACCACCTTTATCCAAGTCAAGCGTTATAAGTTTTTTGGCGAAATCAATTTCACCATCTTTAGAAAACGCCGTGACCGGATTAGATATTACAATTAAAACTGCTGCGTCATCAATAAGAGGAGAGCGCAATCCTAACATCAAATACTGTTTTTCGCGGTGGTAACTTAGCGCCTCTATATTGAGGTCTGATTTTCTGCCGGAAATATTCTTGCGAATACCGCTATATTCTTTCAAAAGTTTCTTTTTCAAATTTGAAATTGTGAAAACATCATCCATGGCATAGTTATCAAGCGTAAAGCGGACCAGTTTTTTTCGCGCACGCGGCAACCGACCTTTTGGCGTTTTACTGTGCGATGTAATGGCAAAATAATGACCAGCATCATCTCCTGCTAAACCCTCAAGGTCTTCCAAGCGCCCGGGCGAAAATTTTCTAGGTTTAGAAATGGGAGTTCTAAACACATCACCATTTTTACCAAAAGCCAGAACACTAAAAGCTTGCCTTGCTTCATCCTCGATTGCCAATATTTCGCCGTCAGGTAACGCTAATATTCCAGACGGTTCATAAACGAACTCAAACTGCTGTATTTTATGTTTCGCAGTCGCATGCACGGGCCGCGCCGCGCTATTGTCGGTCTTAACTATCATAGCCTGCTCGGGCGTATCGAGTTCATTGGCGCTACAAGAAGATAAGCAAGATGTAGCGATTATTACCAGAACAATTAAAACCAGATAAGTACAATATCTATACAAAAACATGATAACCAGCAATTGCGACGAGCGACCCCACGCTCAGAACCAATCCGATCATAAAGGCATTATAAGAGATATAGAGCCGAGCAAATTTCTTGTCAGCAACACAGCCCATATCATAAATATGCGAAATCATATTATGATATATACGTTCATGGTCTTCGAGCATTTCCCACATGGCAGAATCAAATTCATCTGATGATAATTTTGAAAATTGTCCAAAGATCAAAAGATCGGCTTTATCTTTGGTGAAATCTTCTAGAGTTTGCTTGCGGCTATCTACATCCGGCCTCGCAGATAAAACCGCAAAAACAATCGCGACTGTGCAAGTGAGTAGCAACATTCCCACTGGAAGAAGCAATAATTTATCTGCGGATAAAAAATAAGCCCCAGAGAGCAGCAACATTGAAACCAAAAGACCATTAAGTGAGATCATGATATTGGCCTTTGTGGCCGCCAACGCAATCATATCAAGCTGGGCGCGGTAGGAGCTTCTAAACATAGATTCAACGCCGCGCGCACTCCCGATTTTACTGAGGCTCTCAACCGCAGCCTCAGATTTGACAAGCTTTGCTTGCTTTATTTCAATATCAAGCTGTGTTTTAAGTTGCTTTAGCTCGAATTCCGACTTTTCAGTTGTACCGGAGTCCCATTTTTTCACCAGTTTAAGTTTCTTGTCTGCTTTTTTCTTTGTTGCGGCTTTACCCATGCGTTGTCTCCTTTAATGTATAGACGCTCTGGGTATCTATTTTATTCCATGCAATTCGCACTTTTTGTATGGCTAACTCCTGTGAACTTTCTTTTCTGGCATCATTTTTAGGTTTTCGTTGAACATAATCACCGTTCCCAAGCATATCCCAAGCGCTCCTTGGGTCGTTGATTTGCGCATTTAAAACCCAATCAAGCTGTGCGCACGCAAGCATATTATTGATGGGGATGAGTATTTCGACGCGGCGTTCAAGATTACGGGTCATTAAATCTGCGGATCCGATAAAATACTCGTCCTGCCCACCGTTATGGAAATGATAGATACGGCCATGCTCCAAAAATTGCCCTACAATACTGATTACAGATATATTGTCAGATATACCTTTAATCCCAGGACGCAGGCGGCAAATATCACGAATAAGTAGTTTTATTTTCACGCCCGCCTGGGAGGCAGAGTAAAGCGCAGCCGTAATGTCAGGGTCTTCAAGTGCGTTGGCCTTTAAGCGTATGAGCGCCGGTTTTCCTGCTTTGGCAAAGTCTGCCTCTCGTTTAATTTTTCGAATCAAAGCTTTTTTAATATATAGGGGTGCTGTGAGTAATCGTTTGTATTTGCGAAGCGGTGCGCATCCCGTTGTGAGATAATTAAACAGTTCGCTTAAATCTGAAGTTAAGTTCGGATCGTTCGTTAGCATGCCATAATCTGAGTATATTTTTGCATTTTTGGCATGATAGTTACCGGTGCTGACATGGGCGTAACGCCGCAAGCCATCTTGTTCTTTGCGTACGACCAATATCACTTTGCAGTGGGTCTTTAGACCATAAATTCCGTAACTGACATGAATGCCGGCTTGCTCCAACTTCCGCGCCCACTCTATATTGGCGCTCTCATCAAAACTTGCCGTAAGTTCAACAACCACGGCAACCTGCTTGCCGTTTTTTGCAGCCCGGATCAGGTGGTTTACAATGCCCGTATCCGTAGAAGTTCTATAGATAGTCATCTTGATGGCTTTAACATTCGGATCAAGGCTAGCCTCTTTGGCAAACCGTTCTACAGATGTTTCAAAACGCTCATAGGGGTGTTGTAATAGGATAGACTCATGCTCGCTTATTTGGGTAAAAATATCCGCATCAGTACACAGTAAGCTAGTTTTCACGCCTGCATGTGGAACGCTGCGCAGGTTTGATCTTTCCAAAAAGGCAAGTTCCATTAAATCGGACATGCCAGCTAACTCGACCTTGGAGATTATCGTTCGCACGTTATCAATCCCAAGATTTTTAATAAGTATACGTACTTGCTTGGCGCACATAGTCGGGCTTAATTGCAGTCGGACAACGGGGGCGAATTTACGATCACGCAAATGAGCTTTTATCATTTCTATAAGATCTGATGCACCGCTATGGTCTGCGAGCGTATTGGCATTACGGGTGATACGAAAGACATCACAACTCACGATATCCATTCCCGGAAACAATAAATCAAGATTATGCGCCATAATATCTTCTAGCTTCACATATGAAGCGCGGGCATACCTTTTGCCCAGGGACAATTGGACAAATCGAGGCACACCCGCACCAACTGGAACCTTGATCCGTGCATTGGTAGTTTTACGCTTGCCCGGTTTTTTCAAGGTTATAAACAAATTTAGTGATAAATTGGACACAAAGGGAAAAGGATGCGAGATATCAATTGCTTGGGGTGTAATGAGCGGATGCACATTCGCAATATAATAATCCCGCATCGCCTCCCTGTCCCGCCGAGAAAGGGCGGAATAGTTCTTAATATAAATACCATTTTTCTCTAGTTTCCCCATTGTTGCTTTGAAGGCATCTTCTTTCGCTTGTCCGAGTTTTTTCATTTCTTGGGCACATAATGTTATTTGCTCAGCGGGGCTGCGGCCATCTACAGTAAGCTTGGTGACGCCCGCATCAAGTTGCAGGCGTAAACCGCCAATTCGCTTCATGCAAAACTCGTCTAGATTAGAGCTGACGATGGCCAGAAATTTTACTTGGTCAAGTAAGGGCGTACGTGTGTCGTGCGCTTCATTAAGAACGCGCCAGTTAAATTTTAGCCAGCTTAATTCCCGGTTCAAAAAATATTCGGGTTTGTAAGTTCCAACTGCGTTTCGCACTCCCTCCTTTTCGGCATCCAAACTTGAGAATTTAGACCTAGGTAAAGTAGTTGCTATCAAACTCATGCTCCACCGCCATTGACCATTGTTAAGATTTTGAAAATCAAGGCAGAGAGCAAAGCTGCACTCGGGACAGTTATAATCCAAGCACTGGCGATTGTGAGCAATTCATTACGGCGTACGAGACGGCGCGGCGAGCGGCAATTTCCATCACTATATTTGATTTTTTTATTCATAATAAATTCGCGGTAAAAGCCAATGCCAAAGACGGCGCCAATGGCGATGTGTGTCGAGCTGACAGGCAAGCCTAGCGTGCTGGCGGCGATGACCGTGATGGCTGCTGAAAGACATATACAATAAGCTCGGGATTGATCGAGCGTTGTTAGGTGTTTGCCTACTTTACGAATGAGTTTTGAGCCAAACAGAGCCAAACCAATAATAATACCGAGAGCGCCAATACCCATCACCCATAAAGGAATGGAAGCTTTTGCGGCGACAGAATCACTGCCAACGGCGCTGACAACGGCGGATAACGGCCCAATAGCGTTCGCCACATCATTAGCGCCATGCGCAAATGAGAGCAAAGCCGTGGCAAAGATAAGCGGGATTGTGAAGAGTTTATTGACGCCGCGTCTATGGTTTTCCAGATTTCCAGACGCACGGTTGATCAAAGGTTTTGTTGCAAAACTTGTGAGTAAAAATGCGCCAATTCCAATAAATGATACAATTGTCATATCCAGCTTGATGATCTTCTTGAGCCCTTTCATAGTCAGGTACATCGAAAATGCCGCAGCCATAATCCCGAGTAAAACAGGAACCCAACGACGACTTGCGGCCATCATATCTCTTCTGGTGAAAATAGTTTTCTCGATGAGTGCTAAAAACATCGCCGCGATAATACCGCCCAACATGGGCGAAATAACCCAACTTGCGGCGATTTTTGACATGACGTCCCAATGCACAGCACCAAGGCCGACAGCCGCAATGCCGCCGCCGAGCACAGCCCCGACAATCGAGTGCGTTGTCGAAACCGGTGCACCGACCCATGTGGCAAGATTAAGCCAAATAGCCCCGGCAAATAATGCAGAAATCATCACCGTTATAAATACTTGTGTTTGGGATATCATAGACGCATCAATAATTCCTTTTGATATAGTGGAAACAACATTTCCGCCTGCAATCAGAGCGCCCGATGCCTCAAAGATAGCTGCCAATATGATCGCAGCCCCCAGCGTTAATGCGCCCGAGCCAAAGGCGGGAGATACATTGTTTGCCACGTCATTTGCACCGATATTAAGTGCCATATAAGAGCCTGCAACAGCGGCCATCACAACATATACTGTCCCGTTGCCTGCGCTTACATAAAGGCTGGCAAAAACACCGCACGCAATAACGAATAGTGCTGAGAGTATCAGAAACGTACCGTTAAATGCTGAAAAACTGACGTTTGGTTTATGCGTTCCTTGTTGATCTGCTGGCCTCTTAACTAATTTTACCGTGGGTGATTTGATGATGTCCGCCATTGGCATTCCCTTTCGTTAAATTTTTTACGTGTTCAATGGAGTGACGGATAGCTGAGAGAGTTTATTCCCCAGAACGTTCAATAAAATAATTTTTATAAAGATGGAATAATTCGGCGCACCAAAGCGTCATCTATATGAATGCGCCGAACAGGCAATGCTTTCATAAAAATTCATAGCCATGAGTGTATGGTTCACAGGAGAAAAAAAATGAATAAATTACGCAGTATAAAGACAAGTACAATTGCCATCATGTTAGCATTTGGAATTGTAGGTAGCGGTTGTGCTTCCATGAACAAAATTACCAGTTTAGATGCGCCTCGGACAAAATCAAAAACCGATAAGAAAAAGTCTTATCTTACAGCCAAAATCAAGGGTCGGGTTATGGTAGATTACGCAAATACTCATGCCAAAAATGCCAATTTTGATATGGATGAAGTTGAATTACGACGCGCGTATTTAGGCGTTGGCGGCAAGGTTGGCAAACGAATAAGTTACGGTCTATCAGGTAGTATTTCCGACACAGGCGATATCGGCTTGGTCGGCGCTACAATAGATTGGAAACCCAAAGGCACGAATTTAAAATTCCGAGCAGGGCAATTTAAAACACCTATGTCTTTGGACGAGTCCACTTCATCAAAATATACCTCAACTTTTGAACGAGCCGCGTTCACAGACGCCGTAGAAATTAACCGCCGTCTTGGCATTGGCTTTTACCATACTGGCAAAAGACACTCGCTAGCTGCAGGCGTATTTGGCGGTAATATCGAGCATCAACCCTTTGCGAGTGGAATGGCATATGCAGCAAGAGCCACATACAATCCAATAAAGAAAAAAAGACAAACCGTTCATCTTGGTGCTTCGGTACGCCACCGTACAGACAACAAAGACGAAGGTCTCATCAGGTATCGCCAACGTCCCTATACACATGTTGCCGACCGCATAATCTCGACGGGCCGTATCGCTGAATCAGATGTGGTTGTCGGCGCAGAAGCGGCAATCATCAATAAAAATTTCTGGGCGGCTGGAGAATATAGCGCAACATATGCAAATTGTTCTACGTGTGCGAGCGATCCAAATTTTGACGGTTATTACGCCGAAGCCGGTATGTTTTTCGGAGGCCGAAAAAGATATAGCGGCGGTTCATTTGACCGACCCGAAGTAAACAAACCTATCAATAAAGGCGGCCTCGGCGCTTTTTCCGTTGTCGCACGTTATGACAACATCAATCTTGATGACGGTAGTTTTCGTGGTGGTGATTTAGGAACCACTATAGTGGGAGCAGATTGGTATCCTACCGATCATACGCGTTTCGGTATAAATTACTTCAATGGCAATGCGGGCCTTGGTACTAGCGGATCCGGCCTTGGAACCGAATTTAACAATTTAAGACTTTCAGGGGTTACATCTGAAAAAGTCAACGGTTTCATTGTTCGCGCGCAATACGATTTTTAAGAATTGTGAGGAGCCGTCATGGGTAGTTATAGGTACGATTTTCAAACATCCGGTTTTCTTATTTTAGACCGGGTGTTTGGTGATATCATTGATCCCCCACAAAAGATACGGCTACGGATGATATTGAGGCAAATTTTTACGACATGATCGCTGCACATCTATATGGATATAAGAGACCAAAAACGCCTGAGCAAACAACGCTAAACACCTATTTTACGGGCATTAAAACGAGTAAAAAAACCAGCATGCAGGCTTGTGGTTTGCACTATGATGCCACGAAAGGAGACAGCTAATTTCATGGCGGTGTTAAGTTTAAAATTAACTATTTTAAAAGCAGTAAAATTTATTGGCTGGCACGGAATTATTCTTACTCTTGGTTGCTTGTTAACCTTGGCCTACGCACAAAAAGCGTATGCTAAAGTTTTAACTCTGGATCAAATCATCCGGATCACCGATCACGCAACGACTGGCGGGGCAGAGCTACAATATTTAATCGCGGCCTCATATGAACATGGCTGGGCTGGTTTTGAAAAAAACCCTGTTTTTGCGCTGCGTTGGTATAAAAAATCAGCAACCTCTGGACATCCAGAGGCACAATTTCAACTCGCCAAAAAATATCACGACGGAAAAGGAGCCACACAAGATATTGCACTGGCGAGAAAGTGGTATTTGAAAGCTGCTCGGCAGGGAGACGTCAATTCGCAAATTAACTTGGGATATATTTACAATATCGGACAAGGCATTGAACGTGATGATAACAAAGCGTTTTTCTGGTATCAAAAAGCTGCACTATCAGGTGAACCTACGGCACAACATAATTTGTCTATACTGTATCAATATGGCTACGGTGTTACAAAAAACACTGTAAAAGCAAAATACTGGCTTGAGAAAAGTAAAATATCTCCGAAGAAAAATGATATTACGTATACACAAACGAGCGTAGAAAGTGCGTTGACCCAATTTGTTGTTGTTGAAACTAAACCCACATCTATTATACAGGAATTGGTCGAGAGCGAAAATCAATTACCAATCGACGCACTATCAAATAATAAAGACCAAAATAAGCATGGTGTACATCAAACGATTAAAGATGTTAAAGATACGCAAGCCAAGCAAGAAACATTAACCAACAAACCGATAATAATGCCCGCCAACTTTAGCCTATCGGTACCCTCATCTAAGCCCTATCAATTCATCAATCAAAACATAACCATTAAATGGAAGTCAAAGCCAGTTTTAGAATTTCGATATTTGGATATCCTATTTGTTGCCCTTGTGTTTTTTGCCGTTAGCTTCGTCATATACCCACATTTTGTAGAGCGGCGAAAATTCAAATCCGTTCAAAGACAAAAAGAATTTGCAAGCTATTACTTTGAAAATAACCGGAAAATATTACGGATGACCTATTTAAGATACCCTGATGCTAATAATATTGATAGACAGCAAAAACAGCAATTACTTTTCGTCATTGTGGTTCTGATGGTGCGGTATGTTCTCAATGATAACGACAAAAATCTGATTCAATCTAAGATGAGCCAAACTATAAAGAAAGGCCTTAAGCCATATCCATTCCCTGTCATTGACCTACTTCTTCCTATCGCCAATCATGTTCATACATTTGTGTTACAAGATTTGAGATGCGTAGAGCTTTCCGAGCACATACCGCGCACACCGCTATTCCAATTTCCTCAAAAACCAGAAAGCCGTACTCAATCACCACAAACCCGAGCACATCTACAATTGGTTTAAGGAATAAAATTGATACGGCCCGCTTACGTATAACGCAAACATACCGACCACATTAAGCCCTGGCCGGATTAACATCAATTGCCTATATCAAAATACCCAAATTGTGGCGGAACACATAACGCCTGAACCTAGAAAATTTACAATTGATAATTTTAAAATTAGCGATTAAGTATAACTATGGCATATGCAAAAATTATTTTATGGATTAACGGTTTATTTTTAGCAGGGATGGGCTTTGCCTTTATTGTCGCGCCGCATTTCATGTATGCCTTGAGTGTTCACGCTGTGCCCCCGTCTCCAAATGCCGTTATTGATATACGTGCGGCTTACGGCGGGTTTAATTTAGGTGTGGGGCTATTCGTTCTTATTGTCGGCAGAGCACATATGAAGCTGTGTTTCAAACTGCTGATATTGATTTTGCTATGCTTAGCTGGCGCTCGGATTTTAGGGCTCATGATAGATAAAAATTCCGATGAAATGATGTTGGTGGCATTGGCGGTAGAAATTACTTTTCTTGTTTTGAATGCTATCGCCTATAAGAAACTAAACTTGAAAACGGACTAACAGTACATGTATCATGTGCCAGAGGCACGAAGTACAAACAATTGATCCTGTGGATCGATTGTAAAGTAGCGCCAATTGCGCAAGCACCTGGTCGGCTTTAATATTCCCAACCTGCATAATTCTTAGCGAGCCTGCGCATTAAGCTGGGCCAGACGAGGTTATCCCCCATGCCTTGCATAAATGCACCCGCGCCTTGGGCGTGGACGTGTGCCGACAGCGCGTCGTCGCAGTCTATCAGGTTTTTACTTCCCGCCGCCTGCGCCAAGATTTGTGTCTTACAGGCTTGTTCCAGAAAATACATACGCAAGAAAGCCAAAGCACAATTATTGCCAATAACCAAAGTCCCGTGATTACGAAGCATGAGAAGGTTTTTTGCACCCATATCTGCTACGATACGTTCGCGTTCATCATGATCTAGCGCTATGCCTTCATAATCATGATAGGCAAGGTCATCATGAACAACCATAGAGAACTGCGTGTATTTGCGTAGGCCTTTTTTTTGAACGGATACGGCAACCCCGTAAGGGGTATGCACATGCATGACACAACCAGCATCTGCTCTGGCAGCATGAACAGCGGAGTGGATTGTAAAACCAGCAGGGTTAATGAAATAAGGGCTATCACCAATGATGTTGCCTTCTAGGTCAATTTTAACCAATGAAGATGCTGTCACTTCGTCAAAGAGCACACCGTAGGGGTTGATCAAAAAGCGTTCTCGCATCTTTCCATTTTCATCGGGTTCATCCGGTAATCTAGCCGAAATATGTGTGAACACTAAATCGGTCCAACCATAAAGTGCGCAAAGGCGGTAACTCGCCGCAAGTTCAACGCGTAACTGCCATTCAATATCAGAAACTTTGCCTTCTAATCGGTCAACTTTGGTTGGGTCAACGATATCAAATCCAGAACTAACCCCCATAACACCGTGCATCGTATCCGCCATATTTCCTCCGTTTTCTTCTAGGGTCTATCCCTAAATCAGGGATAGACCCTAGTGTAAGCAAATTGGTAGATTGTGCAATTGGTGATTATTTGCCGCGTTTTTTAAAATACAAAGGCTTAAATACGACGATGAATAATGTGAAGGCAACAGTCCATGTTAACCCGGCTAAATTGACCATCATTTGCACCGGTAAAAATGCTGCACCCAGCCTTAATAAGACAGCAACACCAACCAAACCGTAAACGATGCTGAGTGCCTTTCCGGCTTTCATAGGTAGACCGGAATGGCCAAAACTGGCTCTGCTCATCATGGCGGCAATCATTATGCCAACCGCACCAATAGTAAGACCGTGTATAGCATCAGATGATGATAATCCGTCCCACAAAATAGACACCCCTAACAATCCAAGTCCAAGCGCCAACCATGCATATGCCACATGTAAAACCACAATAATTGCTTGGCCTAAAACCTGAAAACCTTGCCAACGGGATAGACGTACTGCTTGACCAAACCCTGCCAAACAAAGCAGTATTCCGGTTGTTTTATGAACGGGGAAAAACACCCAAATTAACAATGCCAATGCCGAAAACAACATCACGGCTTTATCAATTGTTCCGCCGGGTTTAGCAGGCATTTTTGGCGGAAGTGTTTTGCCCTCCATATTTACGGCATTCTGCCGCGCCAGTACATTACGGGTAAAACTTGGGGTCACCCTACCCCCGATTAAGCCGAGCAAGCTTAATAATACGGCCAATGCAAAACGCCAACTATGGCCGTCCATATTGAAAATACCCAGTCGCTCCAAATGGGTTAAAAGATTAGCCGTCGCCATCAAAGTAATCATACCAACAACAACCAAATTGCGTTTATTACGCCCACCAATTATTTCGCGCGCGGTAACTGCGGCGAGTACAAATAAAAACACCACATCTAGCAACATCAACTGTGCCATACCAAAAAGCATTACCAAGCGCCCAAGCAACCACATAGCCGCTAATCCACCGAGCGGCCAACCGCGTACAGGCAAACGTCCTGTCCAATTTGGTACAGCCGTAAGTATAAACCCTGCCAGTGCAGCACCTGCAAAGCCGAACAACATTTCGTGAATATGCCAATCACGTCCTAAAATAGTTTCAGGTGCATCCATCCAGCCATTGTATTGTGCTAACCAATATACGATGCCAACCACAGCCCAAATGCTCGCTCCCAAAAAGAAAGGTCTGAATGCGCCGCTAAGAAATGCCGGGCCTGTGTATTCACGTCTTGCTAAGATTTTAGCAGACGGGACTGGTTCTTGTCTGTTTTGTTGTGACATGTTTCGCTTATAACGCGGCAAAGAAAAAAGTAAAAAGACCAATTGTCGCAACTTGACTAGGCCGCGCATAATTCCCATGTTTCTGCAAAGGAGAGTATTATGAATTATGATTACGCAGATGCACGTAAATGGCGCGGAACAACTATTTTAACAGTTCGCAAGGGCGGTAAAGTTGTTGTCATTGGCGACGGACAGGTTTCGGCGGGCAATACGGTGATGAAATCTTCAGCGCGCAAAGTACGGCGCATAATTAATGATAATGTTATCATCGGTTTTGCTGGCGCAACCGCTGATGCCTTTGCTCTGATGGAACGCCTTGAAGCTAAGCTTGAACAATATCCGACCCAATTGGCGCGAGCATGTGTTGAGCTTGCAAAAGATTGGCGCACAGACAAAGTCCTGCGTCAACTCCAAGCCATGATGATTGTCGCTGATAATAAAGAAACATTCGTTCTAACGGGGAACGGCGATGTCGTAGAGCCAGACGGCGGCATGACGGCAATTGGCTCTGGTGGTAATTACGCACTGGCAGCAGCACGGGCACTTGACGGGTATGAAAAAGACGCGGAAAAACTTGCGCGTAAAGCAATGGAAATAGCGGCAGATATTTGCGTGTTTACAAACAATAATTTTATTGTTGAGACCTTAAAAGAGTAAGTCAAAGTCTAAGTCAAAGTCTGAGTCTAAGTCTTTCTGAAACTTCCCCTACTCTGTATCATTTAAGACGGATTTTACTTTTGCAGCCAATTGGATGAGCGTGAACGGCTTGGGCAAAAACGTGACATCCTGCTCCTCGGCAAGCAGTTCCGAGAACTCCTCTTCGGCATAACCTGAAATGAAAACAATAACTGCGTCACCAAGCAATTCCCTGCCTTTCTTTAACAATGTAGGGCCATCCATTCCTGGCATTACCACATCTGAAATCATAAGATCAAAGTTGTGTTCACCGCTTTCCAGTATTTCCAAAGCCTCCAAACCATCTCCAGCTTCCACAACTGTATAGCCGCGCTTGCGGAGTGTCTTGGCGGCAATACTGCGAACTGCCGTTTCGTCCTCTACAAATAATATAGTGCCATCACCAGCAAGGTCCGACGGTTTTACGCGTGCAGCAGCGATCTGCGGCTTAACCGGTTTTGTGATTTTTACATCACCCGTTGCGGTTGGGATATAAACACTAAATGTTGTTCCGACACCCAGTTTGCTTTTTACCCGCAAATGACCACCGGATTGTTGAACAATGCCGTAAACGGTCGCAAGCCCAAGTCCCGTACCTTTACCTTGTTCTTTGGTCGTAAAAAACGGCTCGAATATTTTTTCTTGCGTTTCTTTATCCATACCCGTTCCGGTATCTGTGACATCAAAACGGACATACCCACCTTTTTTGCGTAGTTCAATCCCCTGCTCTGCTAGCTCTTGGTCTATCGTTTTTGACGATTGCAATGTGATCGTACCGCCTGATTTTTCCAACATTGCATCGCGTGCGTTTACGCACAAATTCATCAAAACAGTTTCAAGTTGTCCTTTGTCAGCCTGAATTGGCATGAGACCACGACCATGTATGACTTTTAATTTCACGCGCTCAACTAAAACGTCTTGTAACAAATGAGTTATGTCTGACAGTGTATTGCTCACATCCAAGACTACGGTACGCAATGTTTGTTTTCTCGAAAATGCCAATAACTTGCGCACAAGACCGGTGGCTCGTGAAACGGTTTGGTTGATTTTTTGCAGTTCAGGATAGGACGGATCGCCGATGGGATGGCGGCCCAAAAGCTCGTCAGTATTTAGACGAATAGCCGTGAGTAAGTTATTGAAATCATGGGCAATGCCTCCGGCCAATTGTCCAATGGCCTGCATTTTCTGAGATTGACCTAGTTCATCTTCTAACAGCTTTCTGCTTGTAACATCTATGATATAAACCGCGCAACCGTCATTGTTTGGCGTTGCAAAATAGACGTCAACTGGACGTGCTTGTTTACCTGACAGACTAACATTAACAGGCCCTTCTTGAACATTAATTCCATTTGCAATGAATGTCTTTGAGGCTTCATTGTCTTGGAACAAAACCTTGAACCCCATGTCGGTAATAATATTTTGCTCTGACATAGTGCGTAAAGCATCGTTTGCATGCAATACTTTAGCCGCATTCAAGTCTGTACTATCAAGGACAACAACACCAAATGGAGCATTTTCTATATCTGCCTGAGACATAGTATTCTTAGCTTGGCTTTGACTTGTGGACGTTGGTTCACCTTCCTCCATTAATTCCAAGTCACCCTCTTGCTCATGTAATTGTGACCGCGCCCCAAGACCAGAATGACCATATATGGCCACACTTGCATAAATGTCACCCGAATCCATTTGGTGCCAACTCCCCATGAGGACAACTGGCGACACCACACCTTTATGTGTTAAAAGCCTTGTGTCACTACGAACCGTACGACCTGGTGTCTGCGGGCTATCGAGCAATGCACTGGGATTTTCGATAAAGTCTTCTATATGTTCAGGTGAAGTTTCGCCGTCAAATCCGATCCAGCCTTTTAACACTTCATTGGTTTTTAAAATGGTGCCATCACCTGATACACAAAACAGTCCTATTGGCGCTTGGTCTAATATGGATACAACATCTGCAACGCTGTCGTCTTCATCGTGTATTTGCCACAATTGCCCATTTGAAATGGCCGTCACTTTAACTTTAAAAGAACGATATTCACCATCCTGCCCAAGAGTGCGTATTATTTCTTCACCATTGTTATTGTTATTATTTGTGTGGTGTAATCTATAAATAGCGGCGGAAGCTGCCTTCTCATGTTTCGCGAATAAACGTTCAACCGTGGGCGGTGCGCTGGGAACAACATCAACGCCCAATTCGCGTGCCAATTCCAAATAAGCATCATTGGCTATTGATGGTTTTGCACCTATGACGATGAGGCTAGGTATGGCTTGCGCATTAAATGATGCCAGCAGGCTCTGCCCGTCCGCACCAAATTGTTCATCACACATAACGGCCTGCCGATTAAAAAATATTGTCAAAATTGACAACATTGAGACGACAGAAATCCCCGCTAGTAATATAAATGCAGGCCAGCCAAGTGCCTTACCTTGCCAAGAAGCAAGCAGTGTTGCACCAATGGCAAGCGCAGCAAAAAACCAAAGCCACCAAGCATTGCTTGCAACTTCCTTTGGCTGCACCTCCATCATTTCTTCTTCATAATCGCGAATCACTTGCTCCATACAGACAATCTATTTGCGAACCTGTAAATAAACCAGTGGAGCATCATAAAAAATTTATACACCTATTTATATCTCCTCATTATTTCTTAATAGTCAAAAGGTTATTTAATCATCATGTCTTTTGACCCAAACAAAATGGCTCCAGATCATGTTTTGACCAAATTTTGCGCGCACTTGCAAGGTGAACGTAGATTGGCAGAAAAAACAGTGGAAGCTTACCAAAGGGACATCTCGACGTTTTTAGGTTTTATTACCGAACATTTCGGGAGGCCCATATTGCTGGGCGATCTTGTAGCCTTGAATATCCGAGACTTTCGTAGTTATCTGGCGCAAAGACGGCGTGGTTCAAAAGGCCTATCTGCAAGCTCTCTGGCTAGGAATTTATCATCCTTGCGTATGTTTTTTAAATATATTGAGCGCAACTGGAATCTAAAAAATAATGCCGTAAATTTGATAAATGGGCCCAAAGTCAACAAACCATTGCCAAGGCCGATTAGCATTCAAGCTAGCCAAGACCTTGTCAAAGCCACAACAACTACCGACCCAAGACCGTGGGTAGCGGCTCGGGATATGTCTGTAATCTTGCTGATGTATGGTGCGGGTCTGCGCGTCTCCGAAGCCCTGTCAGTGCGGGTAGCCGATCTTCCGCTCGGAGACAGCATAAGCATAACCGGTAAGGGCAACAAAACCAGACTGGTCCCCTTACTACCAATTATAGGCAAGGCAGTGGAAAATTATGCGGATTTATGCCCATTTGTATTAGCGAAGGATGCACCATTGTTTCGCGGCATAAGAGGCGGCCCACTTAATGCACGAGCCGTACAAAAAACGACTGAGATTTTACGTGGGTCTCTTGGCCTACCTGAAAGCCTAACACCCCATGCCCTACGCCATTCATTTGCCACACACCTCTTGGCAGGCGGCGGAGATTTACGCACTATCCAAGAACTCCTTGGTCATGCGAGCCTGTCGAGCACGCAAGTTTATACGGATGTGGATGCCAGCAGTTTGATGAAAATTCATGCGGGGGCACATCCCAGAGCATAGGCCAGATATTAGGCCAGAGCTTAGTCAAAACGCTATTGTAAAAACCTTTTTGTGCGTTAGAACGCCTTAAATATAGAGAATTACGAGCAATTTATGACGACCAAATCAACTTTAATAGACCGTTGCGGAAACGCTTGCGAGCTTTGTGCGGCGACGGGTAATCTAACCATCTATGCGGTCGGCCCTGATAAAGGAGCACCTTCGGATGTATCCACCCTATTATGCGATACATGTATCGGGCAAATGGACGGGCAACCCGTTTCAGAGTCCGTATCAAATCATTGGCAATGCCTCAGCATAAGCATGTGGAGCCAAGTGCCCGCAGTTCAAGTTTTGGCTTGGCGGATGTTGACGCGCTTATCAGGTGAAAGCTGGGCGCAGGATTTACTCGATATGATGTACCTAGACGAGAGTTTAACCGAATGGGCAAGAGCAGGCCTACCCGAGCAGAACGACGACCTCGTCCAAACCCCGACCCGCGACAGTAACGGCACGGAACTGGCCGAAGGTGATACCATCACGCTCATCAAAGACCTTCAAGTCAAGGGCGCAGGTTTTACGGCCAAACGCGGAACAGTTGTGCGCAATATACACCTAACCGATAACCCAGAACACATAGAAGGCCGTGTCAACGGACAACACATCGTTCTGGTCAGTGCGTTTTTAAAAAAGGTTGTATAAACCTAAATATCTTTATCATTCTTACCAATGGCTTTTTTTAATTCTTCAAGCAATTCTTTGTGCAAAGTGTTGCTGTCACCGCCCCCATACACAAATGCGCCCGAGGAATAGGTCGTGCCAAATGTCTCTGCCGCCGTTACAGTTTGCACAATGGCGGAGACAAAATCTTCTTCGGTCAAACTGGAAAGCGGGTGGATAAATACCGACCAAACCAAATCATTTGCAATCGCATAACGCGGATCAAGTACCGCATCATAATTGGCTTGCAGTATGCGTTTATAAATTTCTTCGGGCACAATGCCGGCTTGTACAATCGGAGTCATTATCCGCATGCGGTTTGCGTTCTCATCAAATACCAAATACACGTCTCGGTCTTTGACCTTAAAGGTTACAGAGTTTCCGTCCCGCGTTGATTCCTTATCAATTTTAGCAATTATTTTTCCTAACGCGTCACCATTCATTATATTTGGCATTTCATCTGGCATTTCATCTGGCATTTCATCTGGAATCTCACTTGGAACTTCATTTGGATTCTCATTCGGTGCATAATCTGGCACTTTGCGCGACATATCGCTCGGCGTATTGCCTATTGATTTTTCGATTTCTCCACCTGGTTTTTGCACCTGCAATTCACTGGCTCCCAATTCACTGGCTCCCAATTCATTAGCCTGCAATACGGCAATCCCAAATCCAATTGTGACAATAGACAAAAATGTTTTCATGAATTTTTCTCCCGTTCGCAATCTGCAATTTTAAAGAGAGGCATGCAAGACAAACCCGTTCACAGTATTGTGTGTGCTGTTTTAGCGCATTTCCAGTATTGCGCGCAGGCGGATATGCCCCGCCGGCGCGGGTTATTTGAGTTTTGATATTCGACGTCAATTTGCCTGGCCAATCCGGCAATATATGCACGTGCCAAAAACCAAAACGTACGCGACCCATGTAACCGATAGGTTCACGC
>JAJFFN010000011.1 GCA_021776635.1 Robiginitomaculum sp. | reverse complement strand
GCACAAGACCCCGTGAATGTGTCGCTGTCTCCTAACGGTCCCGAAAGCAAAAATGGGGCACCGCGTCGGAAACACCTCCTGTTCACGGAACAAACTCGGGCGCTCAAAGTGATTCCATATTAAAGTGGAGTGCTCTAGCTTATATTCTGTTTTTTCCGCGACCAAGAGCAAGTGATTTTATCATGCCGCGCATGGTACGCACTTCTTGGTCTGTCATATGGGCACGTATAAACGGCGCCCTAATATTACGTTTCATAAGCGCCATTTTAGCCGGTGGATGAAAGTACCCAGACTTTTGTAGCTCATCCTCAAAATGCTCAAACATGCGTACCAAATTTTCTCTACTGGCAGGCACATGATCGGTTTTATGAAAAATAGGGGGCAGGTTATTGCCTGCACTTGCGGCCCACATATATGAAAATACACCGACGGCTTGCGCCAAATTTAAGCTCTGAAAAGCTGGGTTAATAGGGTATGTCAAAATTTCATCGGCTAACACAATGTCATCATTGGTCAATCCGGCTTTTTCAGGGCCAAATAAGATACCGCATTTGAGACCCTTGGACATTTTAGTCCGCATTTTATTGCCTATATCATCAGTACCGACGACAGGAATTTCCATATCACGTCTGCGTGCAGTTGCGGCTGCGATATACTGCAAATCAGCAACAGCCTCTTTGGTTGACGAAAAAATTTTCGCTTTCTCAAGGACTGGGATTGCACCTGCTGCCATAGCATCCGCAGAAGGGTTTGGCCAACCATCACGTGGCGCGACCAAGCGGAGTTCACTTAACCCAAAATTGAGCATTACGCGAACAGCCCCACCTATATTTTCTCCCAGTTGTGTTCGTACAAGAATGACAACCGGTTGCACTCTTTTGTCAATACCCTCGGTGACAACTCGACCTAGCTGATCTTTTGTCGTCTTACCATTATTTTGGTTTTTATTTTGGCTTTTATTCGGGTTCATAACTTCCAATCTAAGTGTAATCACTTTATTGCTATTTAGCTAAGCTTAGACTTTTAATCCAGCACAACCAGTGTTAAGAGGCTTTCAATTCATTTCAAATCGCTTTTTACAATCATGAGCGACATTAACAAATATTGACAGAGGCAGAAAATGGCAAAAATTAAAGTAGCAAATCCAGTTGTTGAATTGGACGGTGATGAAATGACCCGCATTATTTGGGACATGATTAAAGAGCGCCTTATTTTACCATATCTGGATATTGATTTACATTACTATGACCTTGGTATGGAAAGTCGTGATGCTTCTGATGATCAAATTACAATTGATGCCGCAAATGCCATTAAAAAACATAATGTCGGTATCAAATGTGCAACCATCACACCTGATGAGCAAAGAGTTGAAGAATTTGGCCTTAAGAAAATGTGGAAATCGCCCAACGGGACTATCCGAAATATTTTAGGCGGTGTTGTTTTTCGCGAGCCTATCGTTTGCAATAATGTTCCACGTCTTGTGCCAGGCTGGACACAGCCAATCGTAATTGCTCGCCATGCTTTTGGTGACCAGTATAAAGCCACAGATTTTCTCGTCCCAAGCAAAGGAAAGTTGACCATGAAGTGGGAAGGTGAGAACGGCGAAATTATTGAGAAAGAAGTTCACGATTATCCAGAAAGCGGCGTTGCTATGGGCATGTATAATCATGACCAGTCCATAAAAGACTTCGCCCGCGCCGTATTTAGTTACGGTCTTACGCGAAAATGGCCATGCTATCTATCGACTAAAAACACTATTTTGAAGGCATATGATGGCCGGTTCAAGGACATTTTCCAAGAGATATACGACACAGAATTTGCAGAAAAATTCCACGAATTTGGTGGTGAATATCAACACCGTTTAATTGATGATATGGTCGCCTGTGCCCTGAAATGGAACGGTGGTTATATCTGGGCTTGTAAGAATTATGACGGTGACGTCCAGTCTGATACAGTTGCCCAAGGATTTGGGTCTCTCGGCTTGATGACAAGTTTTTTGATGACGCCGGACGGAAAAACAATGGAAGCAGAAGCCGCCCACGGTACAGTCACACGCCATTATCGAAATCACCAAAAAGGCCAATCAACCTCGACAAATTCAACCGCTTCAATTTTCGCTTGGACACGTGGGCTCGCTCATAGAGGTCGCTTGGATGACAACCAGGCCCTTGTCGATTTTGCCGAAGGCCTAGAACATACAACTATCGCCACCATCGAAAACGGCCAAATGACCAAAGACTTGGCATTGCTCGTTGGGGACAAACAGGGGTGGTTATCGACTATGGGTTACCTGGAAGCCATCGCAGAAAACTTTGAGCGGGCTATGGCTTAATTGGGTCTGGCTTGATTGGACTCTGGCTTATGCACCCAAGCGACCAAAACGAAGCTTATGAGCATTAATAAGAACCAAGAACCGAGCTTTGCTGGATAAACCATTTGCCAAGAAATCTCTTGTCCGGGATAGCTCCAAGCTCGTGCATATGTGCCTACGTTTTCAGCAAACCAGATAAATAACGCGACTAAAAACAGCCCGACTATCAAGGGCATAGGTCTATGTTTTTCATCTGGCTTAAACCATATGACACATGGGGTGTAAAGGATGAGTGCGCCAAGAAACAATAGGTTGCGAAAGTCCCAGATATAATGATGAGAAAAGAAATTTATATAGACCAAAAGTGCCAGTAATGCTTGCCATTTTATGGCTGGAAAGCGCGTGAATTTAAAATCAAATATCCGCCACACACGTGCAATATAACTGCCTACACATGCATACATAAAGCCTGAAAACAAGGGGACATCACCAATGCGTAGTACACTCGCTTCAGGATAAACCCATGAACCTACATTTGTTTTAAACAACTCCATGACTGTACCAACAACATGAAACACGAGTATTATCCGTGCTTCTTCTAATGTTTCCAAACGCGTAATCAGCAAAATGAATTGGATGACAACTGCCATCAAAGTGATGAAATCATAGCGGGCTAAAGTCGCATTTGCAGGATAATACAAAAACGTCCCAAGCAAAATTAACAGCATCAACCCACCAAACAAACATGCCCAAGCCTGTTTAATGCCAAAACTAATAAATTCGAATATAAATTGACTTTTTGGCCCTTGTACAAAACGGCTATGAAAATAAGCTCTCTGCCTATGTAAAAAATCTCTAGGATGCCAATTATACATACATTTCAATAATTCATATTCTTGTACGAGTACAGTCTACAAATTTAGGGTATATAAAATATTAATCGCTATGACCCTGATCACGAAAGACCTGCTTTAATAGCATCGAGCGCTGCATCTGCACCATCGACATTAGAGCCACCAGCCTGTGCCATATCTGGCCTACCCCCGCCGCGGCCACCAATTTTTTCAGCGCCTAAATTGACTAAAGTCGCCGCATTATATTCATGGGTAAGATCAGAAGTTATCCCAACGGCAAGCGCAATTTTTCCTGCGTCAACAGCAGCAAAAGCTACAATGCCACTGCCAATTTTTTGCTTTTGCTCTTCGAGCATTGTGCGAAGGTCTTTACCACTTACACCTTTTAGAACACTGCCGATAAATTTAATACCATTGATCTCTTCGACAGCCATTGCGGCACCGCTACTCCTTAGTGCTAATTCTTTTCGTAATTTAGTGACTTCCTTTTCCAACCCGCGCTTTTCCAATGATAAATCTGCAACGCGCTTAGGAACATCGGAAAGCTTAACTTTTAAAGTAGTTGAAACGGCCTTGGCATAACCTGCCTGTTCCTCAAGGTACAGACGTGCATATTCTCCCGTTACGGCTTCAATACGGCGTATCCCAGCTGCAACAGCAGCCTCGGATGTAATTTTGAACAAGCCAATATCACCAGTACGCTCAACATGAGTACCACCACATAGTTCGACAGAATACGGATGTTGCTCACCCTTTGGTATATTGCCAAGGGATAGCACGCGAACCTCATCACCGTATTTTTCACCGAACAGAGCCATTGCACCAGCCTCTATTGCTTCATCAGGTGCCATTATTTTAGTGTCGGCTTTAGTATTTTCTAAAATCACAGCATTGACCTGTTCTTCGATAGAAGACAATTCTTCCGCTGCTACGCCCTTACCATGAGAAAAATCAAAACGTATCCTTTCTCCGTCCACCATTTGCCCTTTTTGGGTCACATGGGTACCAAGAACGCGGCGCAAAGCTTCGTGTAATAAATGCGTTGCAGAATGATTATTTTTAGTAATATGCCGGTTATCAGGTGCCACATTTAAGCCAAGTGTTTCGCCAACTTTGATACTCGCTTTCATGACTTTTGCAAAATGTACATGCAAATCGCCCGCTAGTTTACGTACATCGTGGATGGTAAGCGCTAATGATGTTCCCAAATTTGCCCAGCCTTTATCCCCTGCTTGCCCGCCGCTTTCTGCGTAGAACGGCGTGGATTTAGTCATGAATTGTATTTCGTCGCCCTCGACCGCCTCGTCAAACAATGCACCGTCCTTGACAATTGCAAGGATTTCACTCTCACCGACAAGCGTTTCATAGCCAGTAAAATCTGTCGCACCGTATTTCTCGCGCAGTTCAAGCCAGACAGCATCAGCGCCAGCATCACCTGAGCCACTCCAATGGGCGCGGGCCGTTTCCTTTTGCACGCGCATCGCTTCATCATACCCTTTAATATCCACGTCTATGCCTTTAGTGCGTAAGGCATCTTGGGTTAGATCGAGCGGAAACCCGTAAGTATCATAAAGCTTAAAGGCGACTTTACCCGGTAAGGTATCGCCCTCACCCAAATCGGCAGTTGCACTATCGAGCAACGCTGTTCCGCGACCAAGCGTTTTGCGAAATCGTTCTTCTTCTTGCAACATAGTGGTTTCTATATTTTCTTGTGCGCGCTTCAGTTCTCCAAAAGCATCTCCCATTTCGTCTACCAAAGTTGGAACAAGTCTGTGCATGAGCGGTTCTTTTGTACCAAGTATATGCGCATGACGCATAGCACGGCGCATTATGCGGCGTAGAACATAGCCTCGACCTTCGCGCGACGGACTGACACCATCTGCAATTAGAAATGAAGCGGATCTTAAATGGTCAGCAATCACACGGTGAGAAAAAATGGCTTCACCTTGCGCTTTAACCTTCGTCGCCTCTACACTTGCATCTATTAAATTTTGAAATAAATCTATCTCGTAATTATCGTGCTTTCCTTGCAAGATAGCTGCAATTCGTTCTAGCCCCATACCAGTATCGATTGAAGGTTTTGGAAGATCAACCCGCGTACCATCAGCGAATTTTTCATGTTGCATAAAGACTAGATTCCAAATTTCGATAAACCGGTCGCCGTCTTCGTCTGGGCTACCGGGGGGGCCACCCGCAATTTTATCACCGTGGTCATAAAAGATTTCAGAGCAAGGCCCGCACGGGCCTGTATCACCCATTGCCCAAAAATTATCTGACGTTGGAATAGAAATGATTTTGCTATCATTTACGCCGGCAACTTTTTTCCAAATAGACCGTGCATCATCATCCGTATGGTAAACAGTTATCAGCAGCTTTTCTTTGGGCAGGCCAAACTCTTTTGTGAGTAAATTCCACGCATATTCAATTGCATCTTCTTTAAAATAATCACCAAATGAAAAATTCCCCAGCATTTCGAAAAATGTATGATGCCGCGCCGTATACCCAACATTATCGAGGTCATTGTGTTTACCCCCTGCCCGCACACATTTTTGCGATGTCACAGCACGTTTGTATGAAGGTGTTTCCGCCCCAGTAAAATAATTTTTAAATTGCACCATGCCAGCGTTTACAAACAAAAGTGTCGGATCATTATCTGGAACCAAGGGGCTGGATTTCTGTACGAAATGATCCGCAGTTTCAAAAAATTCTAAGAACTGTTTTCGTATATCGCGTAAAGCTGTCATATTTCTCTCAAATTAGTTGTACTCCACATATAGAAAGAGCGCTTAGCAGTGCCAAGCGCCCATTTCGGTTTTCGGTGGTTATTTTGTAATTATTATGCCTTTAATTCCACCTCTTCATCACCGTCACTATCTTTTGGCATCAAAAGATCGTCCTCTATGAGGCCGGCATTAGCACGAATCGTCCGGTCAATGTGATCAGCAATATCTGGATTTTCCAACAAGAAGGCACGAACGTTTTCGCGGCCTTGCCCAATACGTTCATCACCATAAGAGTACCACGAACCAGACTTTTCAATAACATCGGCCGTGACACCCAAATCAATCAATTCGCCCGTTTTGGAAATACCTTGGCCGTACATAATATCAAATTCGACCTGGCGGAACGGTGGGGCAACTTTGTTTTTAACCACTTTAACCCGCGTTTGGTTGCCAATCACTTCGTCGCGGTATTTTATTGCCCCAATACGGCGTATATCAAGGCGTACAGATGAATAGAATTTTAGCGCATTACCACCCGTCGTCACTTCTGGTGAACCATACATGACACCAATTTTATGGCGGATTTGATTAATAAAAATCACCATACAACCAGACTTGGCAATAGAGCCCGTGAGTTTTCGTAATGCCTGGCTCATCAACCGCGCTTGCAAACCTGGAAGACTGTCACCCATATCCCCCTCAAGCTCCGCACGCGGTGTTAAGGCTGCCACAGAATCAACAACCAAAACGCTGATGGCACCGGAACGCACCAATGTATCTGTGATTTCAAGAGCTTGTTCACCTGTATCTGGTTGCGAAATCAGTAATTCATTAACATCAACGCCTAATTTGGCAGCGTAAATTGGGTCAAGAGCATGCTCGGCATCTACAAATGCAGCAACCCCGCCAGCTTTTTGGGCTTCAGCAATTACATGTAAGGCTAAAGTTGTTTTGCCTGAACTTTCTGGACCATAAACTTCAACCACGCGCCCAGATGGTAAACCACCTATACCAAGAGCAATATCCAAACCGATCGACCCTGTAGATATTGCCTCAACATCCATGCTTTGTTTTTGCCCTAATTTCATAACAGAGCCTTTGCCATAGGCACGATCAATTTGGCTCAACGCTGCTTCGAGGGCTGCTGTCTTTTTACTATCCGGTGCTTTTCCAACAACGGTGAGTTCTGGTTTTTTCTTGGCCATATCTGGCTCCTCTAAAATCATAACCGGAGCCCCTCGGTCATAGTAAAAATCAAGGCTTTGTTTGGACTGCCTAAACTTCATGTGCCCTATTTGTTCTCATATTGCAAGTAAAAAGAACATCAATAGAACATTTAAATGCGCATTTGAATACACTATACTGTACTTAAAGTGTATTTAAGCCTTATTTTATGAGGATTTTTAATGGGCTCAAAATTTTTGCTTTAAATGGATATTTTTTGACTAATTTCCTGTAAATCGAGATAAATCTGCAATTGGAATGTGTATCTACCTATCAAATACCAGTGCTCACAACCCATCGTGAAATTTGATTCGCATCTTATTGTTTATAAACTTACCCACAGATATTACACAAAATTCAACCTATTACGGTTTGAAAACTTGATATTGTTCTTACTTTGTTCTATTGGAGTTTGATGTACAAACCGGGTACCATTCAAACTCTTTATATAGACTTCGACAGCTTTTTTGCATCTGTAGAACAGCAAATGTGTCCACATTTGCGTAACAAGCCTATGGGGGTATTACCATTAGACAACAAATATTCTGGGTTTATTGCCGTGAGTCGTGAAGCTAAATTACTTGGGATTAAACGCGGCACACGCTTGGTTGATGTACAAAAAAAATGGCCAAAATTTCCGAGCGTCGTTGCGCGGCATGACGTATATATGCATGTACATCAAGATATTTTGGCGGCTATGGATACCGTCATTCCCGTCCACAAAGTTTGGTCTGTAGATGAAGTCGAATGTCGTTTGATGGGGCAAGAGCGTGATAATTGGCAACATCTTGCAGCAAAAATTCGTGATGTATTAGCCAGGGAAATTGGGCCATACATCACGCCCTCTATTGGTTTTGCCGCTAATCAGGTTTTAGCAAAAATTGCTGCTGAAATGGATAAACCAAATGGGCTTGTTTGCCTACATCCAAAAAATATGCCGGATGCAATTTTAAACATAAAGCTTTCTGACATTCCCGGCATTGGCAATCGTATGCACCAACGCTTAGAAAACGCGAGGATTATCAACATACCGCAACTTCTAGGCCTAAGCGGAAAACAAATGCGTGGCCTTTGGGGGAGTGTTGAAGGCGAGCGTCTCTGGGCTGGCCTGCATGGTTATGCAGTTGAACAGGCAGATACAAAGCGCAGAATGTTTGGCCATGGACGTATTTTGTCCCCCGCTTGGCGCAACCGTTCGGGCGTCCGCAATTGTGCACGATTGCTGTTGGTCAAAGCCGCCAGACGCTTACGTCGTCAAAATTACGCCACAGGGCGATTATCCGTATCAATCGGGTTTAAAGATAGGGCTCGTTGGAAGCGCAAATACATATTGTCGCCGCCAGCTTTCGACGACCAAACCTTATTGTTGGCTTTAGAGCGTATGTTTTCTTCGTTGTGGCAAACCGCACCACCGACCCAACCCTTTAAAGTATCCATCTGTTTGTCGGCTATCGTCCCCTTACACGCACGAACGGAAGATTTATTTGAACTGGAAACCGATCGTACGCGCCGCCTTCAATGGGAACACCTAAGTTCTATTCTTGATCAGCTCAATAGGAGATATGAAAACACTGTTATCAGTCAAGGTACCCATATAGAACCCCCGGGGGGTTATACTGGTGCTAAAATTGCCTTTGGCCGCATACCCGATAAAGAAGACTTCATATGACAACCTATGTCGCCTCTCCTATTTTTGCTGCCAAGCTTGCTGCCATAAATTGATCTAAATCACCGTCGAGCACACCATTAATATCTGAGGTTTCTACGCCGGTACGCAAATCCTTGATCATTTGGTAGGGCTGAAGGACATAAGAGCGAATTTGCCGTCCCCAGCCAATTTCGCTCTTATTATCCGCCGTTTCTTGCGCTTCAGCTTCGCGTTTTTGCATTTCTGCCTCGTATAAGCGTGCGCGCAGCATATCCCAAGCACGCGACCTATTTTTATGCTGAGAACGGTCGTTTTGACATTGCACAACTATACCGCTTGGTTCATGGGTAATACGTACAGCACTATCGGTTTTGTTAATGTGCTGACCGCCTGCGCCCGAAGCGCGGTAAGTATCTACGCGGCAATCGCTCTCGTTAATTTCAATTTCTATTGTGTCATCAATTTCAGGATAAATCCATGCGCTTGCAAAACTAGTATGGCGACGAGCAGAACTGTCGAACGGAGAAATGCGTACCAAACGATGCACACCACTCTCGGTTTTCAACCAGCCAAATGCATTTGGGCCTTTAACAAGAATAGTCGCAGATTTAAGGCCTGCTTCATCACCTGCTTGTTCTTCTAATACTTCCACTTTCATACCATGAGCATTCGCCCACCGAACATACATCCGTAACAACATTTGCGCCCAATCCTGAGCTTCAGTTCCGCCTGCTCCGGGATGTATTTCAACAAAGGCATTCAGGCCGTCCGCTTCACCTGATAACAAGGTTTCTATCTCAGCTTGTGCAGATTGTGCCTTGAGATTGATAAGCAAATGTGTTGCTTCTTCTAATACCTCAGCATCTTCTTCCTGTTCGGCCATTTCGACCAATGCAAGTGCATCTTTCGTTTCAATTTCTAAACTTGTAACCTGTTCAATTGCAGTCTCTAACCGACCACGTTCACGCATCATGAATTGAGCTTGCGACGCATCGTCCCAAAAATCAGGCCGTTCTATCAGGGCGTTTATTTCCGCTAAGCGACGTTCAGATTCCTCAGGGTCAAAGACGCCTCCTTAGCAGAGTAATAGACTGCTCAATATCCGCCGCTAATTGATCATGTTCAGCTGCCATATCAGACCCTTCGTAAATAAACTATATGGGGTCTAATACAGCCCATCGTCCAAGTCCACCTCATCTTTTTGTGGTGGTTCAAGACGGGGGTTTAAACCATCAACAGGCTTGTTAGGGCTTTCTTGAGCGCGTTCATCAGTATCTATATCATCTGCAATTGGATCATCAAAAACTGGCTCAGGAATTGCCAAATCCTCATTGCCGCTAAACCCAAAATCATAGCCCCCAAGGTCACTTGTATCACCACCAATATTAATTTTGGTGTTATTACCACCTATTCGCGGCTCTGTACCAGGCTTGAAAGCTTCATAAATAAAATCTGGTGCACCGATATAAGAAGGTTCACCAGTGACCCGGTTGACTGGGGCGAGCAATACACCATCTGGGATACGGAAGGACGTCTTTGGTTTCCCAGCTAGGACATCTGCCATAAAGAAACGAAAAATTGGCCCTGCTGCCACGGCACCTGTCTCCGTACCTAGCGAACGTGGTGTATCGTGCCCCACATAAACCCCTGTTACTAAATCAGGTGAAAACCCCATAAACCAAGCATCTTTAAAATCATTGGTTGTTCCCGTCTTGCCCGCAATCGGGCGGCCCAGGCGAAGCATTTGCCGGCCTGTTCCATTTTTTACCACGCCCTCTAACATCGAAGTCATTTGGTAAGCCGTAACAGGGCTAACGACGACTTCACGCTCATCAGGTAGTTCTGGCGGCAACAATCCCGCACTCCATTCTTCCATAGTGCACTCTGGGCAAGAACGTTGATCATGTATATATACGGTTTCACCTTTATTATTTTGGACACGATCAAGTAATGTTGGCGTAACTTTTTTACCACCATTTACGATGGTGGCGTATGCAGAGGCCATTTTAAGCAAGGTTGTTTCCCCCGCGCCAAGCGCCCAAGCCAATTCGTGTTTTGTTTCGTCATAAATACCGAAATTACGACCATATTGTCCGATGACACGCATGCCTATATCATTGGCCAAACGCACTGTCATAGCATTACGAGATTTCTCAATACCAAGACGCAAAGTCGACAATCCGTACCACTTCCCCGCATTAAAATTTGCGGGCTTATAGAAAACAGGGCCACACTCTTTATCTTCATCATCAAGAATTTCACTAAGCGCTATTTCAGTCGGAACCGGGTTTGGGTTTTCTACGCGCCCAACATCTTGTTCTCCAAAAACCAATTTGCTTTGCCCTTCGCGCTCTTGCACCATACAACTTTCATCACGGTCATTACGTTCTATAACAAATGGAGCGTCTAAAACCTGGCTGACAGGCGTTAAGCCACTATCTAGGGCAGCTTGATAGACAAATGGTTTAAATGCTGATCCTGGTTGACGATATGCTTGTGTGGAACGATTAAATTGGCTGTGTGAGAAGCTATACCCACCAACCAATGCCAACACACGACCTGTATGGGGGTCCATAGCGACTATGCTGCCATTGACTTCTGGTACTTGGCGTAAATTGTAGGCGTTATTTGGATTTTCATCAGATTTTGATATTGGTTTTTTTTCAACCAAAATAACGTCGCCCTTAGTTAAAACATCCTTGATGTCTTTGGGCGTAGCCCCTAATTTATACTCTGGGCGGACTTTTTTAGCCCAATCAATATCTTCAATATTGATTGTGCCGTTTTCTCCTTCGATAAAACCAATTTCTGCAATTTTACCTATGGCCTGTAAGACGACTGCAGTCTGCCAAGGATCTATGTCTGCGGGGGGCTTGAATTGCGCGAGAAATTCCTCCCAATTTTCACCATCCTCACCATTTTCTATGTCTATGGTCGCCAACGGGCCGCGATACCCATGGCGACGGTCATACATCTCCAACCCGCGCCTGAGGGCTTTTCGGGCAGCAAGTTGCATTTTTGTGTCCAGTGTCGTGCGAATTGACAACCCACCTTCGTTTAGCTCTTCCTCACCGTAAAGCTCATTTATTTGCTTACGGACTTCAGATACAAAATATTCTGCTGCCAGATACTCAGCCCCGCGTAACCGCTCTTCTACGACCAATTCTTCTAGCTTGGCATTTGCAGCTTGCTCTTGGGTGACATACCCATCTTCCGCCATACGAGACAGAACATAGTTTCGGCGATTTATCGCCCTTTCCATATTGTCATCTGGTTGATAGTTATTTGGCCCTTTGACTAACCCCGCTAGGTATGCTGATTGTCCAAGGGTCAATTTATCGAGAGGTTTGTCAAAATAATTCAAAGAGGCACCGGCAATCCCATAGGCTCTTCGCCCAAAAAACATATCATTTAAGTATAATTCAAGAATTGCATCTTTGCTGATAGCTTTTTCAATCCGTCTTGCTATAAAAATATCGCGGACTTTGCGTTCAATATTACGCTCATCACCGACAAGGAAATGCTTGGCCACTTGTTGCGTTAAAGTAGAGCCGCCTTCTAGCCGTTCACCATTGAGCTTATGTTTTAGATTGGCCACCATAGCGCGCGCAAAACCTTTGGGGTCAAATCCATCATGTGTGTAGTAACGTTGGTCTTCCGAAGCAACTAATGCATGTTGTATCTGCTTGGGAATTGATTCAATGGGGACAAACACCCGCTTTTCGATACCGTATTCGGCAATTAATTTACCGTCCCCAGCATGAACGCGCGACATAACGGAAGGTGAATATTGCTGCACGGCTTCAATTGTCGGCAAATCACGTGTCGAACGGATGATAAAAACTCCAACAAAAATAATTGCAAACAATGCCAGCACACAGCCAGCCGCGAACAAGTATTTGCTCATGCGCCAAACCAATGGCCATTTTATTCGCTTTAACCATTGCGGGACTGCTATTGCTGAATGTGCTTCTTGGGCGCTCATGAATGCCTTTATCAATTAAAATTGGGCACAAATAAGGCTGAACCCGATTCCGTTTACTATAATCTTTATCTGTGTTGATGTAACTGTGTTTATGTATTAAATCTCATATACGTACAACAGTACGTAAAACATCTAAATATGAATTTTTGATTTCCATATTTTCCCCGTGACCATTGTGTAACATAGCCTTGTGTAAACGTTTTAGTTGCCAGCACGGAACATACATATAGACATGATGTTCTACATGATAATTCACCCAATACGGCGCTACGAAAATACGTGCGAAAACATTTGCTTTGGTTGTTCTCGCGTGTGTCAAGGGATTGTCATCCTTAGTAGTCATTGCATGTTCCGCGATATTACGAATGCGTAGGACGAATTGAAAACCTGACAACAAAGGCCATAACCATAGGACAAAATAAATCCACCAATATCCCGCAATATAACAAGCTAAAAACAGCACTAAATTTGCAGCATAGGTCATAATGATATTCTTGACGTTAAAAGCCCGGTCATTAATAGTTTGGTCAATAGGTTTGTTGTCTAAATGGTTACTAAATACAGCAAACAATTGGCCCAAACGCAGTTTTAGCCCCGTCAAGCCTGATAAATCTCGTAGTGTTTTACGTACTAAACTCAACTTGGTTGTGGGGAATGCAGAAGATAATCCTAAATCTGGGTCTTTATCTTGTTGCGTAAACAAGTGATGTTTTAGATGATATTTTCGATAAGCGGTTAAATCGACACCAATAACTCCAGCCAATAAATATTGGCCAAAAAATGTATTGAGCTTTTCCGATTTAAACAAAATTCCATGAGATGCGTCATGCATGAGAATAGCAATACCCAATTGGCGCCCTGAGATGACGAAAAATGCTACAATAAAAGTCAAAAAATTTGGCCAAATAACAAACATGGCCATCATGAATACGATTGTGAACCAACAATGTAATACAAGCAATGCGCCCACTAAATCAGATCGCCGCGCAAGTCTTTTAACTTCGTTTTTTGTAATATATTCCTGTTTGCTCATTCTTCATTATAGCTATATTTTTGAACTAAACTCAAGAACTATGCCGAGGGTTAGCAATATTATTTCTTATTGAAATGTCGATCTATTGCCTTAGTAACACCCTTCATGATTTTTTTACGGTGCGCGGATGAATTCAAAAGTTTTTCGTCAGCTTTATTTGATATGAAACCCATTTCCAACAAGACGGCTGGTACATCTGGGGCCAAAAGAACATATAAGCCTGCACGACGATGTGAATTTCCGAGCATTCGTGTGCTCTTTTGCAGTTCCGAAATTAAGATATCTGCGAATTCACCTGATTTTGTTAATGTTTTTCTTTGAGCCAAGTCAACCAATATGTCACTGACTGGGACTGATTTTCGGGATAAGTCTACATCTAGAACCCAATTTTGATTGCTGACAATTTCATGAGTTCGCCCTTTCGCACGTGTAGCAAGTGTATAAACGGATGCACCACGTGTTGTTGATGATTTCAACGAATCTGCGTGCAACGAAATAAACATATCTGCACCTGCTTTGCGGGCAATGAGCACTCGTCTGTCATGTTCAACATATTTATCCGTCGTTCGGGTCATCACAACTTTATATTTACCACTTAAGAGTAATTGCTTTCGTAGTTCCAATGCTGCTTTGAGGGTAACCGTTTCTTCGCGCACTTTGGATTTACCAATAGCGCCCGGATCATGGCCGCCGTGGCCCGGATCTATTACAATTATTGGTTTTTTAATTGCTTTTAATCTTCTGGATGTCTTTAGCCGTGGTACGGGTATGGAACGCGTATCTTTGACGATCTCTCCTGACATAAAGACTGTCAGTTCTTTGTCATCCAAAGTATGTGATAAATATTTTGAACCTCGACTTAGATCTACGACTAAGCGGAGCTCATTTTGACCGCGTTTTGCAAATCGGATTTTTTTAACAGCACCCTCACCCACTAAATAACCCTTGTCTTTAGCCTTGGCTAACAATGTAGAACTTAACTGGGATTTTGCTACATCCATCACAATTCTTGGCTTCTCACCATCGATCGTAAATATTTTGGTTTTATTTTGGTCCTTAAGACCAATATGTAATTTCGTTTGTCTGCCCTTAACGGCAATGCGAATATCAGATATTTCAGCAGCCACAACCTCACTGCCAAACATCATTATTCCTGCTATCAGCAGTATCCTAAATAGAAATATAATTACTTTCATGACACCCTTATTGCCGATAGACATTTGACGAAAGGTTACGATTTTGAAAAAATGCAGCGGAGCAGAACAATTTTTCTTGATGTTTTTCTTGATATTTTTTTCTTGGCAATGTGAACTTGAATGTGCAACATAGTCTCTTAGGCTTGGCCACGACTCGCCGAGCCACACTTTGAAGCTCCATTGGGGAGCTTAATTAGGAATTTTATGCGCATTATTGGAAAATACGGCATACAATGGAACGTGAGCAATCTCGCGTCAGCCAGTATATCTCTATTCTATGCGCTTTATCATATATTTATTACACACATTAAGCCGCTTATTTTTACGAAACTTCATTTAAACAAAACCTTGGCGTTGATCCCTCTTAAGGCAGACACTGCGCCGTATACAAGTTTCCACCGAAGAGAGTGCGGCTCTGGAGAATTTTATGTCACGAACAATGTTAATCGATGCCTCCCACCCGGAAGAAACCCGCGTGGCAGTCGTCAACGGAACCCGTCTGGAAGAACTTGATTTTGAAAGCGCTGCAAAGCGGCAAATACGCGGAAATGTTTATCTTGCCCGGGTCACACGGGTAGAACCATCTTTACAAGCCGCATTCGTAGAATTTGGTGGTAATCGCCACGGTTTTTTGGCGTTTTCAGAGATACACCCTGATTATTACCAAATTCCTGTGGAAGACCGCAAAGCCATCATTGAAGCCGAACAAGCAGAAAGTTTAAAAGACGAGGCTGAGGAAGAGCAAGCCGAAGAAGAAGCAAAAGGCACAGATAAAGCAACTAAGAAGGCAAAAAAACCTGTTGCCAAAAAAAGGCGCCAAGGAAAATCGGTCACAAAAAAAGAAGATGATAACGACACTTCTGATTCTGCTGACAATACGGAAACTACAAACGAAGGTAGTGAAGGTGAAGACGATAATGCCGATGAAGAAACTTCAAACAAAAAACTGCAAAAGAACAACAGAAAAAACAATGCTGATGGTGATGTCACTGATGATGTTGAGGAAGAAGTAGAAGAAGAACAAACGGAGCAACTCAACAAACGACGCAAACGCATCTCAAAACGCCGCTATAAGATACAAGAAGTTATCAAACGCGGTCAAATTTTGCTCATTCAAGCTGTTAAAGAAGAACGCGGCAATAAAGGGGCAGCCGTTACCACATATATGTCACTTGCAGGTCGCTATTGTGTGCTTATGCCAAATACGCCACGAGGCGGCGGCATTTCACGTAAAATATCAAATGGTTCTGACCGCAAACGCCTAAAAACGATTATGTCCGACCTGTCTGTACCTAATGGCATGGGTTTAATTGTCAGAACTGCGGGTGCAAAACGCACCAAAGCCGAAATTAAAAGGGACTTCACCTATCTTTCCAAACTGTGGGACAATATTCGAAATACCACTTTAGAAAGCGTTGCACCTGCTTTAATCCATGAAGAAGCCAATTTGGTAAAACGGTCTATTCGTGACCTTTACGGTAAAGATATAGATAAAGTTTATGTCCAAGGTGATGAAGGATACCGTCTCGCAAAAGATTTTATAAAGCTGTTGATGCCCAGCCATGCTAAGAACGTGCAGCCTTATTCGGATGATATTCCGCTCTTTCTTCGGTACCAAGTAGAAAGCCAGATCGAAGGCTGCTTGGAACCTATAGCCCAGTTAAAGTCTGGTGGTTATCTCGTTATACACCCAACCGAAGCCCTTGTTTCCGTTGATGTAAATTCTGGCCGTTCAACAAAAGAACGAAATGTTGAGCGCACAGCCCTAAAAACAAATTTGGAAGCTGCAGAAGAAGTGGCAAGGCAGATGCGCCTTCGTGATTTGGCAGGGCTTGTCGTTATTGATTTTATCGACATGGACCAAAACCGAAATAATCGCGCCGTAGAAAAAAAGATGCGTGATGCATTAGCCCAAGACCGCGCACGTGTACAAATGGGGCGTATCTCTCAATTTGGCCTCATGGAGTTATCGCGTCAACGTCGCCGCCGAAGCTTGCTAGAAGGTTCCAGCGCATCTTGTGAACACTGCCACGGCGTCGGACGCAAACGCTCCGTAGAATCGAGTGCTCTCAAAGCCTTGCGCGCTATCGAAGAAGAAGGCGTTCGTTGTCGTGCTGAAAAAATTCGCCTGAAAGTTACATCAGATGTTGCTGCATATTTGTTCAACGAAAAACGTGAACTTGTGAATGCAATTGAAACTGATAACGGCATGTTTACTGAAATTATATCTGATAACAGCTTGATAAGGCCTGCTTTTTCTATTGACATTATTTCCAATAAAACGGGTTCCAAAATTGATCCACTAGAGGAAATAGCCAAAGAGCACCGCAAATCAAAAAACTCTCGCCGCGCAAAACCTAGAAAAACCCCAAACAAGCAACAAACTAAATCTCACGAGAATAAACCCGCAGATAATGATTCCGCTGACAACAATGCTGAGGAAAACACAGATCAAATTGAGAAAAATGAAACAACGAAACCATCTAAAAGTCGCCGAAGACGCGGCAGACGTGGTGGAAAAAACCGCCGCACGAACCGCGATGAAAATAAAAACAGCGAAATGTCTGACAACAAAAACGAAACAAAAACTACGCGCAAGAAAACGCCTAACACTCAGGAAAATATTATAGAGAAAGACGTTGAGACTAAAAAAACGTCTCGCAAACCAAAGGCCTCTACCAAGAAGGCAAGCTCTAAACAAGATGAAGACAAAAACGTAGATACTAAAAAACCATCCGCCAAAAAACCACGAAGTCAGCGGAAACCAACTACAAAAAAAGTTGAAAAAGTAGTTTCAAATGAAAAAGGTGTTGTTGAGAAGGATGCTAAAAAAGGCAAACCAAAGAAAGCCTCAGTAAAAACGCCTGCAAAAAATTCGAATTTAGAGAAGAAGAAAAAAGCGAAAGAGCCGAAAGACATTGCGCCAGTAGAAACTAAGAAAAAAACGACGCCGAAGAAATCAGGATGGTGGCAAAAACGAAAACCATTTGGCTAAAGCGTTTCAATAAATACTAACTTTGTTTACACCCGAGTAACGCTCACTCTTTATTATCATTATAAGTTTTGATTCTATTTGGCGTGTCTCATGAATGATATATTGAAATCTGTACTAATTTTGTCCAGTTCACCAAATGGACACAATGTCGTTGATAGAGCTTTTAGCGCGCGTGGTTTTTCAACTATTGGACTTAATATAGATAGCCGAGAAAACGAAAAACTGCCAGAGCAACCACCTGTCGCAATCATTCTCATAAGTAAAAATATCAGTGACCATAATATTAAAATTATCACTTTAATCAAAGCGCGGTATGCAGGTTTTAATATTCCCGTTCTTGCCCTTACAACAGCCAACACGGCCAAGGCGTTAGATTTTGATTCTGTGTTATTGGAGCCATGTCATCCCGAACAAATTGTTTTGCGTACAATCGGGCTTATTCGCTTAACCCATATGGAACAGGAAATATGTTTAAGGTTGGAAACTTTAGATCAAGATTTTGGTGTTTCACATACAAGACCAAAAACTATAAAAAATTCGCCGTTTAATATTCTTTTTGTCGGAAAAGCCTCACCAGAATTTATGGTTATAATCAATGCCTTGCAGCGCAAGAGCGCCAACGTTGTTGCTGCATTTACATCTTTTACGGCCTTCGATTATTTGTATGAGCAAGCATTTGACGCGGTTGTCATGAACGGTATTTCTTCATGGGATTCCGCTTTATCTGTTACCCAGACAATGCGAAAAAATGCCAAGCTTTACCATGTGCCCGCATTGTTGATAGCTAATACTTTAAACGACGAAGAAAAAGGTAAAGCATTTAATGCTGGTTTAAACGACATATTAGATGCCAATGGTAATTTAGAGGATATAAGTAAGCGTATATTAGAGCAGGCAAATTTTCACCGCGTCCACAAAAATTTAAAACATGAATTCAGTATGTTAGGTGGTGATATTTGTACGGATGCGGCGACCCAACTTTATAACAAAGCTTTTTTTGATGCCCACCTGACGCGGGTGTTTAAATTCTATGACAGTCAAGATTTACCAGTGTCTCTTTGCCTCATCCGCGTTTCTCCACAAGATGACAACAAAACGGACGAGGCTATAGCTGCATCTTACCAACAAATTGGCACTATGGTAAAAAATCTTGTGCGATTACAAGATATTACGGCACGTCTTGCACCTAACCTTTTTGCTATTACCTTTCCTAGTCAAAGCGCCGGGCAACTTGACCCTGTCATAGAACGGATTGAATCTATATTAAAATGCGCAACCCTTTGCGACCCGCAAACAGGTGCAGTATTGAAAATAAAATTGGAAATTTCTATAACAACGCTCAATTCGGCCAGTGTAACAATTTCGGCTGCTTAGAACAACTATCCTTTCGCCAAAATTTTCAAAGTCTGCTCAACTGTATTCAAACGTATTTTTGGGTCGTGTAGCCTTGCCGGGACAAATATGGTTTGGTCAGCACGTAAACGCCAATTTGGATGTGATTGCATTGCGCCCATGATGATGGCAGGATCTTTAATGTCTTCATGACGGAATGTGAACACAACGCCCTTAGGTCCCGCATCAATTTTAGCTACTTTGGCGGCGCGGGCTAAGCGTTTAATCGACATTACCTGCAAGAGATTATGCACTTCTTGCGGCAACGCTCCAAATCTATCTATCAGTTCCGCTGCAAATGCATCGCCTTCTTGTATGTTTTCTAATTCAGATAACCGCCGATAGAGCGATAAGCGCACATGTAAATCTTCCACATATGTATCAGGTATCAATATCGGTACGCCTACATTTACTTGTGGGGACCACGAACGGTTGGATACGTTTTCATCTTCACGTAATTCTGCGACTGCTTCTTCCAGCATATGTTGGTATAACTCAACACCCAGATCTTTAATATGACCTGACTGCTCCTCGCCCAGTGGATTGCCACCTCCTCGCATATCAAGATCATGGCTCGCCAAAGAAAAACCTGCTCCCAAAGTATCTAGCGACTGTAATATTTTTAAACGTTGCTGCGCGCCTTTTGTCATTATGTTTTGTTCTGGAGTTGAAAGATATGCATATGCCCGCGTTTTGGAGCGCCCAACACGGCCTCGCATTTGATAGAGCTGTGCCAAACCAAAACGGTCTGCTCTATGTATAACCATAGTATTCGCAGCAGGAATATCGAGACCGCTTTCAATAATTGAAGTTGAGAGCAAAACATCATATTTATGCTCATAAAATGCTGTCATCACATCCTCAAGTGCCGACGGTTTCATCCGTCCATGGGCCATAACATAGCTTACCTCTGGTACATGCTGAGCAAGGAAGTCTTCGCAGCGCCGTAAATCTGCAATTCTCGGAACGACGAAAAAACTTTGTCCCCCGCGGTAGCGTTCACGTAATAACGCTTCGCGTAATATGACCGTATCCCATGGTGTTATATATGTTCGCACCGCAAGGCGGTCGACGGGAGGCGTAGCAATAAGTGATAAATCACGGATGCCCGTAAGTGCCATTTGTAAAGTCCGCGGAATTGGCGTCGCCGTAAGCGTGAGAACGTGAACATTTGCCCGTAAAGCCTTCAATCGTTCTTTGTGACCAACACCAAAACGTTGCTCTTCATCAACGACGAGTAATCCAAGATCGGAGAAATTGACCGTTTTAGCTAACAAAGCATGCGTACCGATAATAATATCGCACTGGCCAGATGCTAATTCTTCTTTGGCGGTTTTTGTATCCATCGCATTTACCAGTCGCGATAATTGTCTAATTTTTATGGGCAAGCCCTTGAAACGTTCAGTAAATGTCGCAAAATGTTGTCGGCTTAACACCGTCGTAGGTGCAACGATAGCGACTTGTTGCCCACTCATAGCCATTAAATATGCCGCTCGGAGTGCCACTTCCGTTTTCCCAAACCCAACATCTCCGCAAACGAGCCTGTCCATAGGCCGACCACTGGTTAAATCACCAAACACGTCCTCTATTGCAGTCATCTGGTCTTCGGTTTCGATATAGGGGAAACGCGCACAAAATTCTGCGTACTCCCCTATATTGACCGCGACTGGGTCACATGTTTTAAGGGCGCGAGCGGCGGCAATTTTAATTAAACGTCCCGCCATATCCTTTAGGCGTTGTTTTGCCTTTGCCTTACGTGATTGCCATGCAACACCGCCAAGCCTATCCAAAATAGGGTTTTCGCAACCTGCTCCGTACCGTGAAAGAAGTTCAATGTTTTCAACAGGTAAGTATAATGTGCTGCCGCCCGCATATTCAATTTCGAGGCAATCATGGGGTGCGTCTTGTACAGGAAGCGTTTTAAGTCCTACATACTGACCAAGACCATGGTCAATATGAATGACCAAATCTCCTTCAGAAAGCGCAGAAACTTCTGCAATAAAGTTTTTACCCTTGTGTCTGCGCCCGCGCCGAACCAATCTATCGCCGAGAATATCTTGCTCGCTGAGAACGCTCAGATCGCCATAAGTAAACCCATTTTCAATGGGTAAAACAATGCGCTTAATCTGCCCAGATGAAAGCGTGCCTATATCAGCAGCAGCATCAATAGAACCAATTACAAGCTCATGGTCTGCAAAAACACCCCCTAGCCGCTCGCTAGACCCGTCCGTCCACGAGGCTAACAGTACTTTCTGGCCTGCTTTTGCCAAATTTTTAAGGTGCCTCGTCGCGATATCAAAAACATTCACACCTTCAGTTTGACGTTCCTTTGAAAAATTCCGTGCAGCTTCAGCCCTCATATTCATGGTGTTAAGAGAGGATGCCAAAGAAAAACTGGAATGCTTTCGCACGGTTCGACCAGATAATTTTTCTGCGAGCTCTTCTCCAGTCAAATACAACCGATTTGGCGGAAGAGCTTTGTATGCAGACTTTTCTTCTACATGGTCATCACGGGCCGCAAAATAATCAGCTATCAATTTTTCTCGCTCTGCACCCGCTTCACGACTTAACGCATCAAAAGCCCATAGAGACGTATCAGGTACAAAATCAAACAACGTTTCAACGGTCTCAGTAAAGAGCGGCAACCAATGTTCTAGTCCTTGATAACGAATACCTTGCGTGACAGCAGCGTAGACCGGATCATCACTTAGCCCACCACCGAATGTAGCAATATATGATGTACGAAATTTAGCGATACTTTCAGGGTTTAGAAAAACTTCGCTTACCGGAGCCAAATCAATACGTTTATGCGAAGACGTCGAGCGCTGACTATCCGCATTAAATGAACGCAAAGTCTCTAACTCATCACCAAAAAAATCTAACCTTACTGGTTCGTCAAACCCCGGAGGAAACACATCAACTAAACTACCACGTAACGCATAATCACCTGGCTCGATGACTGTAGAAGCACGCGTGTAACCATTCATGGAGAAATATTGTTCCAAATCCTCGCGCTTGACCTGCTCACCTGGTACGAGACGTAAACCGGCTTTACCCATAATCGAACGCGGCGGAACTTTTTGGGTCAACGCATTCATTGTAGTTACAAGAATTGTTGGTTGTGCACCATTTATATGCTGCAATCTGTGTAAGCAGCCTGCGCGCTTGGCAGCTATTGTCCTGCTTGGTGAAACACGGTCATATGGGAGACAATCCCAAGACGGGAATTGCAGTACTTCTATAGCTGGCGCAAAGAATTCTACTGCACCCCTAAAGGCCCCTGCCCGGCTATCATCGCGTGCGATGAATATGTTTAACCCGCCGCGCCTCTTTGCGGCTTGCGTAAATACATATGCATCAGCCCCTTCTGACAACTGCCCAACCTGCCAAGTCCCCTTGGCATCTGCATATGTCTGTAGTGCCAACATTATTTCAATATATCAGGCGTGAAACTGCAGAGCTTAGCAAAGAGTTGCGTATCAAATTCTTTTGGTATTTGTTTTGCACCTGTGATCCAATCATAAATATCATGATCTTTTTCTTCGAGCAAAACTTCAAATTCAGTTAATTCAGTAGTGCTCAAGCTTGTTGCATGTGCTTTTGCAAAGCCGCCGAGAATTAAATCAACTTCTTTAAAGCCCCGATATCCAGAACGGTGCATCAATCGTTTTATACGTTCAGTTTTATTTTTTTCGGGCATAAGAATCTCCGTGCACACTCCTATATTCCTTGCAGTCATGAAAAACTAGGCGCAAAATACATTTATGAGGCCAGATATTTTATTTCCGTTGTTTGCAGATATTAGCACTGTGTCCGGTGTGGGACCTCGTTCTGCAGAACTCCTAGAAAAAGCTATGGGGCGACGGATACGAGATGTCGCACTAACGCCGCCAAGCGGCTTGGTCGAGCGCAAACGACTACCAGCAATTTCTGGTGCTATTGACGGCGAAATGGTTATCTTGAAGGTAAAGGTAGAGACACACAAACCCGGAGCGACCAGGCGGCTGCCTTATCGGGTGTTTGTCAGCGATGAAACGGGACAATTGGAGCTTACTTTCTTCCATGCTCGCCCTAATTATTTACGTAGGATATTGCCTGAAGGTGCTACAATAGTCATCTCAGGCAAAATAGAGCATTTTCGTGGGCAACCACAAATGACACACCCTGATTACGTGCTTCCCGAAAAAAGCTCAGATCAAATCCCAGAATTTGAAACTATATTTCCGTTAACGTCTGGGTTATCACAAAAGATGGCACAAAAAGCAGTCGTTGGTGCGCTCTCTAACTGTCCCGAACTACCTGAATGGCTCGACCCTAATATGGTGCAGAAAAATAACTGGCCGAGCTGGCTGGTCGCCTTGCAACACCTACATGCACCAACCAGTAAAATTGAGACAAGTGAGGATACAGTACATCGCAACCGTTTGGCCTATGATGAATTACTCGCAAGACAATTGGCATTGGCATTGGCACGTGAACACACACGTACGAAAAATGGACGCAGTTTTGAAGGTAAAGGTGAATATACTCAAGAGGTATTAGAGGGTGCGCCGTTCAAACCAACGGATGCACAATCGCGAACATTTGAAGAAATAAAAACAGATCTAAGTGCACCAACACGCATGGCGCGTTTGTTGCAAGGAGATGTAGGGGCGGGCAAAACTTTCGTTGCCGCTCTTGCGGCGGCGCATGTTTGTGAAGCTGGTTCACAAGTAGCTATAATGGCACCAACTGAAATTTTAGCAAGGCAACACAAAGTTTCACTGGAAGCATTCCTCGCACCTGCAAACCTTAGCGTAGAAGCATTAACGGGTCGAGATACAGGCAAACAGCGTGCGGCTATTCTAAGCGGGCTCGCGGATGGTCATATTGATGTCCTGTGTGGTACGCATGCCTTGTTCCAAGAACATGTTGAATTTGCAAATTTAGGGCTCGCCATTATCGATGAACAACACCGTTTTGGCGTAAGAGATCGCCTTCGTCTCAGTCAAAAAGGTCAAAAGCCGGACATATTGGTCATGACGGCAACGCCAATTCCGCGCACACTCGCTCTGACTTCATATGGTGATATGGACATTTCAAGGTTGGATGAGAAACCTATGGGACGCAAACCAATTGACACGCGTATTGTACCCGTTGAAAAAATACAAGCTGTGATAGACGGTTTAGAGCGGATATTAGACAAAGGTGAACAAGTCTATTGGGTTTGCCCACTTGTTGAAGATTCAGAAATACTGGATTTAGCTTCGGCGGAAGAACGGTTTCGTCATCTAACGGCTCGTTTTGGAGACCGAGTTGGATTGTTGCACGGGCGCCTAAATGCCAGAGAAAAAGAGGCTATTGCTGAAGGGTTTAAACGTGGTCAATATGACATATTGATTGCAACAACAGTTATTGAAGTGGGGGTCGATGCACCCGGAGCCACAGTAATGGTTATAGAGCATGCAGAACGCTTCGGGTTAGCACAATTACACCAATTACGAGGGCGCGTTGGCCGTAATGATAAACAATCATCCTGCATACTACTTTACAAAGGTCCCCTAGGCGTAAACGCTAAGGCAAGGTTGGAGATTATGCGCGAAACTGAAGATGGGTTCTTAATTGCCGAAAAAGACTGGAGCCTTCGAGGTTCTGGCGATTTGCTTGGTTCGCGACAAAGCGGCATGCCCGCATATAAGCTTGCGAATTTAGACAAACACAAGTCGTTATTAGAAACAGCTGTTACTGATGCAAGACTGCTGGCAAGTACAGATCCAAAACTTCAAAGCGACCGAGGAAAAGCAGTCTTAAATCTATTATATTTATTCGAGCAAGATATAGGTGTAAAGTTGATGAACTCAGGGTAATTATCAGAGCGACGGCATAGGTTCTTCCATGTCTTCCAAGTTTTTCAACTTTTCCAAGTCTTCTTCAGAGGCAACCATTCCACCCGAGATGATCATTTTTGCACCTTCTTCGGGCGTCATGTCTAAAATTTTCAAATCAGACCGCTTGACAAACAATAAAAACCCAGACGTTGGATTTGGGGTGGTCGGAACAAATACACATGCATACGCCTCTTTTAAATGCTGCGCAGGTGCCCCCTTTAAATCGGACGTAATAAAGCCAATTGCCCATAAGCCTTTACGCGGATATTCAAGTAAGCAAACTTCCTTAAAAGCCTGATCTTTTTGATTAGCCATTGTAACGACTATTTGTTTCAACGTTTTATAGACATTGCGAACCAATGGTACTCTTGCCACAAGATTTTCTCCAAGGCGTAACAAGCGGCTCCCAAGAAAGTTACTGGCTACAGCACCAAGCATCCAAAGAGCAATTATCGAAATAATTATGCCAAGACCTGGGATTGCGAAAACCCAATCTGGCACGTAATGTGCTGGAATAAGGGGTTTAACTTTGGTGTCGACCATACCAACAAACCAAGTAATCAACCATATTGTAACGCCAATCGGTAATGCGACAACAACACCAGTAAAAAAGCTATTACGTAACGATGTGAAAAAGTGGTGTTTTTTAACTGGATGTTCAGGTGGCATATTTGTCATTATTATAACTTTCAGATGTCTGTATGGTGTTGTAAGCTGAACCAGACGATTCAGTAAACAATATTTTTCGTGATAAAGGTAAAATATGACGAAATTAGGATATATTCATATACGTATTCTTTCATCTGTTTTGATGTTAATGTTCGCATTATCACTTATACTTGCGTCTTGGTATTACCGAGATGATTTATTCCAATCCATTTACGACCCTGGAGAGCCTTTCCAGACTATGGCCATGCCAATCGCACCTAACTACAATGATAATTCTGGTTGGCTCACGCACCCAAATGCTAAAATAACGACCAATAATTCATTAGGCAATAATATACCAGGCGGTGATGTTTTTGTCATCTCTCCAACTCTGTTTCTTGGACGCACACATTGGAATGCGCCAATAAATAATAAAAAGTTAAATGATAGTTTTGAGCAAATTGTATTACCAAATTACATATTACCTTATGCTAGTTTTAGTCGTGTATATGCACCAAAATATAGACAGGCTGCTCTTTATACATTCTTAAATAACCGTGACGATTCTGTATTGGCGATGCAATTCGCTTACCAAGATGTTCGCAGAGCCTTTCAAGTATTTTTAGCAGATAATCCACCTGAACGGCCAATTGTTCTTGTGGGTTACGGCCAAGGTGCATTACATGCACAAAGATTGTTAACCGAATTTTTTGATGACGATTTAAAGCAAAAACTGGCCGCAGCATATATTATCAACCACCCCTATGTACTTGAAAAATCTCCAAAATTAAAACCTTGTGCGCGCAAGCAAGATACAAATTGTGTCATTGCCTTTGGCGCATTTGAGCCCCAGGAAAAAAGAAGAGTTCAACGGTTTGTAGATCGTGCGCTTGTTTGGGGTGCAGATAATATGGAATCTGTTGGAGGCCGCCCGCTCCTCTGTGTCAATCCTCTTTTGTGGACTAGGGATACTGATTACACGCCTGCGCGCTTGCACTTAGGCGGTGTGGCGGCTGAGGGTTTGGGGTTTGACACCAAACCTGTAGCCATGCCACAGCAAACAGGTGCACAATGCCAAGATGGCGTATTACTTCTCGATAAGCCAAAATCAAAAAGTTTACGTAGACCTAGCCGCTTTGGCGGCAAATACCGAACCTTGCCATATAATTTGTTTTATGAAGATTTAAAAGTAGATGCCAAGCGCAGAATTCAAACCCTTCTCGGCAAGGATATTTTACCGAAGCTAGCCCCCTTGATGGAAATGGAAACTATCGAAGTCGAAGAAAGCCCAGTTACCTTACCTTTAAAACCATTAAAACAATAGCTTGTTAGTCTAGAGCATCTTGCGATACGTTAGAGTCACTTTGAGCGATTGCCCAAAAAACAAAAATGGGGCATCGTTCTACAGAACACGCATTAAAAAGCTAAAATGGCCAAAAAACAAATCTCATCCCATCAAAACGGCTCTAACGTATCGCAAGATGCTCTAGAGTTGAGGTTTTGAAACAAAAATTTTTTCATCAAACTATCAAAAATCCAATAAAAACTGCTTGAACGCGTAAAGGAAACCCTTACCTCTAAACCTAAACCCATAGAAACAGGATATATCGTGACAACACATTCAGTAATTGAGCTTATTGGAAATACACCGCTTATTCGGTTAAAGAGTGCATCTGAGACTACTGGGTGTGAAATTTTAGGTAAGGCAGAGTTTCTTAACCCTGGGCAGTCGGTAAAAGACCGTGCTGCCCTATCGATTATTCGTGCCGCAGAGGCTGACGGAAGCTTGAAACCTGGTGGTACAGTGGTTGAAGGCACAGCGGGTAATACAGGCATCGGGCTTGCGATGGTTTGCTCTGCACTGGGTTATACGTGTAAAATTGTTATCCCAAAAAGCCAATCTCAAGAAAAGAAAGACGCAATTAAACTCGCCGGAGCAGAGTTAATTGAAGTGGACGCAGTGCCCTACTCCAACCCTGACAACTATGTCCGGTACTCTGGTAGATTAGCCAAAGAGCTAGGGGCTGTATGGGCAAATCAATTTGATAATACGGCTAACCGCGATGCGCACATTCAAACAACGGCTCCAGAAGTATTTGCACAAACTAATGGGAAAATAGATGGGTTCATTTGCGCAGTCGGTTCTGGTGGTACGCTTGGCGGTATGTCTATGGCGCTCAAGGAAATGAGGGCTGAAATTCAAATTGGGATAGCTGATCCTGGTGGGTCAAAGCTTTTTTCATACTATAAAGACGGCCTATTAGAAACCGAGGGCGGATCAATAACCGAAGGCATTGGCCAAGGGCGCATTACTGATAATCTAGAGGGTATCACAGTTGATCGCGCATACCGAATAAATGACGCTGAGGCTTTGAATATATTGTTTGAACTTACAACAAACGAAGGTTTGTGTCTTGGCGGGTCGTCAGGAATCAACATCGCAGGCGCAATTGCCATGGCCAGGGACATGGGTCCAGGGCATACAATCGTCACAATGCTTTGTGATTATGGTTCGCGCTATCAATCCAAGATTTACAATCCTGAATTCTTACGGCAAAAAGGATTACCCATACCAAATTGGATGTCATAGAATGAAAAACGCAACAAAATTTGCCCATTTAGGCCGACCGAAAATTGGGATTGGTACCAGTGTCAATCCACCAATCGTCCGCGCATCAACTTTATTATTTGATAAAGCGGACGATTTGTACAATGGCGGGCACCGTATTTATGGCCGCCATGGGTCGCCAGTTCACGATGCGCTTTCCGAAGCTTTCTGTGAACTAGAAAACGGCGCCGGCGCAACACTGACGCCGAGCGGGCTATCGGCAAACACATTATCTATTCTAGCAAATGTGAAAGCCGGCGATCATATTTTGGTTACCGACAGCAGCTACGGGCCCATTCGTAATTTTTGCAATACGCAATTGACTAAGTTTGGTATCGATGTCGAGTATTACCCGCCCGGCATTGGCGCAGAAATTACGAAATTTATCCGTAGTAATACCGCGTGTATTTTACTAGAAAGCCCCGGCTCTCTTAGCATGGAAATTCAGGACTTACCTGCAATTATTAAAGTCGCAAAACCACGTAAAATCACGACTATTGTAGACAATACATGGTCAGCAGGACTGGTTTATGCACCGCTTGATATGGGCGCAGATGTTGTTGTTCACGCGGCCACAAAATTTTTTAGCGGCCATAGCGATATTTTATTTGGCGCAGTTGTCTCTCGCACAAAAGCTATGGCAATGAAAGTCACGAAAACCGCCGTCGCATATGGTAACTCTACATCACCTGATGATGCCTATCAGATATTACGCGGATTTCGCACAGTCGTCACACGGTTCGAGCAACAAGAAAAATCAGCGATAGCTTTGGCGAAATGGTTGAGCAAGCACGATAAAGTAAAAAAAATTGTCCATCCTGCCTTTGATTCTCACCCAAACCATTCTTTGTGGAATCGGGATTTTACGGGTTCCTCATGCCTTTTCAGTATAGTCCTTAAACCAAGTCCAGAGACAGAAGTGCTTGCCGTTCTCGACCGCCTTAAAATATTTGCAAAGGGCTTTTCTTTTGGTGGGTTTGAAAGCCTTGTGATACACTGCGACCCACAGCTAAACCGTGACCACGACCCTAAATTCGGCGGGCCATTGGTGCGCATAGCTTGCGGTTTAGAGAATATCGAAGATATGAAAAATGACTGGCAACAGGCATTATCAGACCTAACCCTGTCCCATTCGGATGCGTAGGGTGTTGCCAAACCGTAAAAGGGGTTGGGCACTGTGGATAATTTCGGCATTTTTTATGTCAATTCTAATAGCTTGTGGGCCGACTAAATTGACCATTAGCAGAGCAAACCTTAAGCCAAATGGTTTAGCGGCAAACCCAGTTTTAGCCACGGACTCGACGACTATACAAGACTGGGAAGAAAAGGTTAGGCCACAGCTTCAAGAGGATTTAGAGAGACAAGTCTTTGGGTTTTTACCCGATGCTTCCAGCACACAAATATTGGACAAGACAACAATCACTGAAAATGCTTATGGCGGTCAAGCCTCCATAGAAGAATACACACTTACGGCAACAGCCGAGTTTAACGGCACATCCGCAACCACCCGCCCGTTTAAATTGGTTGTTGTTATCCCCAATGACACGACAACGCCAGTACCCGTCATCATGCTACAAAGCTTCTGCCCTAACCATAATACGGTTCAACATCCAGGCGTCAGCAAGCCTGTTGGTAACGGGTTTTCTTGTGACGGTGACGGATTTATGTCCAAGGTTATGAATTATGTGTTTGGCCGCTATATCGCGACCCCTCCAACGGAAATGATACTTGAACATGGTTATGCACTTGCCGCAATGTATCCATCCGAATTTGTTGCAGACCGTTCCGAACGAGGATTGGCAGACTTATTGGCATTATCCAAAGGTCATGAGGACGGTGAAACCCGCTGGGGGGCAATTGCTGCATGGGGCTGGGGATTTTCGCGTGCAATTGATGTATTAGAGCAAGACGAGCGTTTTAATAAAGACGGCTTTGTCACTTACGGACATTCTCGCTACGGTAAATCTGCATTGGTCGCAGCAGCATTTGACACCCGTGTTGGAGCCGTCATCTCCCACCAATCCGGTACGGGCGGCGCATCCCTCAATAAATATAAAAAAGGTGAAAGCGTCGGCGAAATCACCAAAACCTTCCCACACTGGTTTTCGCAAACCTATGCGAATTATGCAGGCCGTGAACAGGATATGACCACCGACCAGCATGCTTTACTGGCCTTAATCGCCCCGCGTCCAATATTCCTTGGCAATGCCAGACGCGACGTTTGGTCAGACCCCAACGGCGCATTTCGTGCCGCACAAGGTGCCAATACCGCATATAATATCTATAACAAACAAGGGCTTACCCAAGCTAAGTTAAATAACTACAACCCCGCCGCAGATATAGCCTTTTGGATCCGCCCCGGCACCCACGGCGTCGTAAAAGAAGACTGGCCAGCATTTCTAGAATTCATGGATGCGCACTATAAAGAAATAAAATGATGGACTGTAGTCATATAATTTGGATGTCATCCTCACCCCACTTTTGTGCGGGAGGTGTCCGCAAAGCGGTCGGAGGGGGAAGCAACTATCGGTATTTGCCGTTAGTGAGGATTAAAATACACGCCAGTCTACAGCATTACCGAATGCATATTGTTGTTGAAACTTGCTTCCCCCTCCGCCTACGCTTCGCTACGGCACCTCCCCCATAAATGGGGCGAGGATGAAAAAAATGGCGATTCCGGTAAGACTCGAACCTACAACTCCCTTCTTTGAAGACGGAATATAGCTGGTTATTTCTTTGTTTTACTGACCTATTTAAATATTTTCAGCACAGTGCATCCAATTTATAAAATCAAGGCGCTTAGCGACAGCAGTCGTCACCCAATTGGATAGGTGGGCATTTTACGTCGCCGTAAGAACAGTAGACGCAACAATCACCCGTGAGCGGCTTAAGTACAATTCCGCAACCTTTACAATCATACAGATATTGGCAAGCGTTTGTCGGCATTTCATCTTTGGATTTGCGACCGCATTTTGGACAGGTAAGCGTCGAACATTTTTCAAATGTGCTCATTACGGCTTTAACCATCTTAATATATGTCCTTCATAAAAGGGAAAAATATAAGACACGGCTATCAAAGTGGTTGCCAACAATAAAACGATTATTGTTTTGGTACTTGGTTTACGCCCATCTTTGAAAGACAAGTAAAAAGCGGCTCCGACCAGGACTAGCGTCAATCCCATAAACCAAGGCTTTGCCTTTGCAACAATACTAAGATGGGAGACCAGAGCACTGCTTAGCCCAAGGTTCACCAAAATGATTGGCAAGACACAACATGAAGCCCCTAATAGAGCCAAGATACCAGATAAAACGCTTCCCCGAGCCATTAGCATACTATTGGTAGCATTATGTTTTTGTGAAGATTGCATAATTGTATCAGACTAAAGTGTCATCGTTTTTGACGTAACTTCCATTTATCCATTCAGGAACAAATGACAGAAAAACAAAAAACAACGTAATATAACTCAAATGCATGACCTTTATTGGCCCCAAGCTCATGAGGTTAAAACCAACTAAGCCAATAAGCAAACCGCCAATTATCATTGTAGGGCCTGACATATAGCAGTGCAGACGATTACACTTCATAGCGTTTAGAACGCACCCAAGGCCCATCCAAATATAAGCCCCTGCCATCATGAGAATAATTGGAGCGGCAGGTAGATAGTGTTGCAACACATTTACAGAGCAAAGTACAAGAATTGGTATACCCCACATAAGCATGAAGGGCAGAAATCTGCGCGAATAATCATTTCGTTTTTGTGCGCCTGACATAAAACGCTAAAAAATATACTGTACGGCAAATGCTACACTAAAGATAAGGCAAGGAATTACGCAACACAGCCCAAAACCGAGAATGGGTAGTGTGCGGTCAGGGTTTTGATTGATTTTCATACCGTCTCCTTTTTGACATAAAATTTCGACTTTCAAAGATAGCGTACTACCTGTAGTAACTACAGGAGCAAGTGTAATTTTACAATAGTCATCACAAAGGCGTGAGATATGACCATACAAATTGGTGAACTTTCAAAGAGAACTGGCGTAAACATTGAAACCATTCGCTATTATGAAAAGGAAGGGTTATTGGTTTCCCCGCCCAGAAGTTCTGGCGGACGAAGGCAGTATGAAAATCCGCACGTGAACCGTCTTTCATTTGTAAAACGTTGCCGCGAACTAGGGTTTAGCCTAAAAGAAGTTCGAGTGCTCATTGACCTCGTTGACGGCGGATATACGTGCTCGCAAATACAAGCTATTACCTTGCGTCACCAACAAGAGATCAAGCAGAAAATTGCCGATCTTAAACGGTTGGATAAGACGCTTGGCGAAATGTCAGCACGCTGTAGCGGGACTGAACAGCCAGATTGTCCTGTCATCGACGCATTATTTGCAGGTAAAATGGCGAATTAACAAACGCCTGATTCTTTCGCATTTGCAGCTAACCAAAAAAATTAACAAAACCCGGTATTGAGTTGCTGGAAAATGGTGACATTTTAGCTAACCTTGTGTTAGGTTACCCAAATATACGTATAAGCTATTGTTTTAATTGATTGTTATATGGGAATGGCGATTCCGGTAGGACTCGAACCTACAACCCCCTGCTTAGAAGGCAGGTGCTCTATCCAGTTGAGCTACGGAACCATTTGCGGGCTGTATATGGCGTTCGCACGAACCTGTCCATTGCTTAATGCGCCAAAAACTTAGTGTGTCCAGGGAAACTTACGGTCAAAATCAAAATTTTCACCATATGAACGCCCTTTGGGTATGTGCCGTGCACGGTCCACAACCTTAAAAGCAATACCGTTTGATTTTGCGTACGCAATAGCTTCTTCTTTGTTGGCAAAGCTTAGATTTACAGTTCGCATCATGTCGTGGTTACCAGTATTGCCTGTCAGTGGGTCAATCGTGATTGCGTTATCTGATGGGAAGTCAATAACCCATTTATCATTTCCATGACTACCAGATTGAATTGTGTTGGGCGCAGGTTGGTGAATGAGTGCAAACATCGTAATTCCTTATTATTGGAAGTTACTGTCTACATTGCAAAATCATCTCTGTAAATTCTATTCATTAGATATTGTTGTGAAAAGCCTTGTTGAGCATTTTTTTGACACTCCCTATCGGGATAGCTGTTGCAGACAGGTTACTTTTATTACTTGCCGTGTTTTGCAAATTGCTTTGCTCTGATATTTGTGGTGTTGCAACCGTAGGATTCACGGTTCTCTGCCTGGTTTTTTGCGGAACTTCAGCAGGATGCGGCTTATTTAATACGCTGCGCTTTCGCCAATTTTCAAATACACCGTCCATATATTCACTGGAAATTTCACCTGCATTCCAAAGCTCTGTAAATTCAGCACTTGAACTATGTGGCCGCCTATCCTCTGCCAGATTGTTTAAAACAACGCGCATTGGTAAGCTGACGCTTTCCCCAAACACCATGGTTTCTGCCGTTCCCAATGATGGCAAGAATGACAATAAGTCGGCAGCGCCATCTGGTATAGCTGCACGGACAAAATTTTGATCTCTCTCATTACCCAACCGCATTGAAAAAATCGTACTGCATTGTGAAAGGGTAGAAGGTTCTAGTTCTGATGGTCGCTGTGAAATTATTGCAAGCGAAACACCGTACTTTCTACCCTCTTTTGCGATACGCGAAATAGAGCGCCGCGTGGCAGCAAAACCACTGTTTATGTCTGCCGGAATATATCTATGTGCCTCTTCGCAAACCAATAAAATGGGCACCTGTCTTTGGCTCCACATTGCAAGTTCAAATGCAAGCCTACTGACGACTGATACGACAATATTAAGTGTCTGTGCAGGAATACCTGAAAAATCGAGAATACAGATAGGCTTTCCCGCTACAGGAATACGAAATATAGCCCCCGTAAGCTCTTTAATTGAACGCGGCGACGCCTGATTTCTAAAAACAAATTGATATCGTGGGTCTGCCATCAAACTGTTTATGCGGCGTATTAGTCGTTTATAGGGTCCAATATTACCAGAATTTTCCAATCTGCCCATATAATATTCTAATAATTTCAAAACATCGCGCATACGGTAAGGTACAGGCGAATCCAATGAAATATGAGCAGCTGCACGATGTAAATTCTTGGTAACGTCCTCAACTTTTGCTTGAACACTTACATTGGCTCCGGACTGTTTGGAACGATCAAAAAGTTGTTTAGCCTTAAGGATAATTTCTTGTAATACATCCGTTTCTTCACGCTTGTGATCCAGGATTTCTGATGTAAGCAGTTCGGCAGTTTCTTCAAAATCGAAAAGCCAAATTGGTAAGTCAAATTGTGTTGGCCCAACAACAGATGCTAGTTCTCCAAAACTTTTTGAATACTCATTGTGTGGATCAAATAAGACAATATGCGCATTGCGGTTTTCATCCAAAATCGCTTGTAGGACCAGTGCAACAGTGCAAGATTTACCAGACCCTGTTGAACCAATAATTGCAAAATGTTTTGAGAGCAAATCGTTAGTCTTTACCCGAGCAATGATATTGTCGTCTTGTTGCATGCGCCCAACTGTTATACTGGGTGAATTCCCAGTCGAAAATATAAGTTCCAATTCTGCGCTAACCATTGTTAGAACGGGTTGATTTAGCACTGGGAAAGTTCGAACACCGCGAAAAAACTTGGTTTCTCTGGTTGTCTTATTTGTCGAAATTTCCCCCAAAATACTTAGCTTCGCTATACACCCATCTCGCATACCTTCATTGTCTTCTGCTCCAACTCTAAGCTCGGATACCATTGCGACAACCAACGAACTATTGGTTACTATTTTCAAGACAGTGCCGAGCTCAACCAAATGCAGATGATTGTTACTAATAATCGACTTATTAACACTAATGTCCGCACTAGAGGAACCGACCGACATAATGCGGCCCACTTCAATTTGTTTTGCCGGACGCTTTGAAATAACTTCTTTAGGGCTTGCTTGTTGCGATTGTAGCTTTTGTAGTGACATATATAATTCCCGTTCCCATTTTTTGATAATTAATCATATCTGGGTTAGGAAATACTTACTAAAACGAAATCTGTTGTGCTCTAAACGACTATTTAGTTGAATATACAAGAGAAAAATGGTCGGGGAGACAGGATTTGAACCTGCGACCCTCTGTTCCCAAAACAGATGCGCTACCAGGCTGCGCTACTCCCCGACGGAAATAATGGGCTTTTAAGTCTGCCTGACTAGACTGTTTTCGAGAACATATCCTCAAAGTGAGAGTGCTTTTAACCGCTTATTTTAAATACGCAAGCCCTGAAACCAGAAAAATATTAAGTAAAGTTAGACTATGGCTTCGTTTTGAAATACTCATGTTGCAAGATATCGCCTGGGCGAATACCCAATGCATTAGCCTGTCCACCAGCAATCTCTAATACGGCAGTTACAGGCGCTTCTGAAGTCATTGAACGAAGGGAAAAAGGCTTGGCTGAATGTTCAATCTTTAAGATACTGCCATCTGCCCTTACGAACAACACATCCAAAAAGACGCTGGTATTTTTCATCCAGATAGAAACTATACTTTCTTCACCGAATTCAAACAACATACCTTCAGACACAGGTACAGTTTCGCGGTACATCATACCATGTGATAATTGAGCCTGTGTATCTGCGACTTCGATACTAAATTCATGCGTTGTATCATTGGATACAATTGTCAAGTTTTCACGGGGGCCAAAATCCATTACTGGAATTTGTATTTCTTGAGCTCTTGCAGCTTGTACAAGGCCAAGAGATAAAATCATTATGGTTAATAAAAGTATTTTCTTCATGAACTTGTCTTAGCCGAAGCAATTTTATGATGCAAACAAATCATAATAAAATGCTGATGTTTTTTCAGTTGGATTGTTAAATTGAAAATGTCGCGTTCAGTATTACCTGATGGCAGTCCCTAGGGGAATCGAACCCCTCTTTCCAGGTTGAAAACCTGGCGTCCTAACCGATAGACGAAGGGACCACGCAAACAGCGAACCGCTCATATATAGTCGCTATTGTTATGGTGCAAGCCATAAACTCAAGAAAAATGTAAATTTTTTCAAGAATCAATTGGCGATGGCAAGATCACTTATTTGCACATCAATTTTGGTTCGCCCTTTCCAGGTGTTTTCTTTCAAGCGAGCAGCAATATGTATTTTTGGTGGGTTAGGCGCCAACAATATCTCAGCCAACCCATTTTCTTCGGCGCCAAATGCTATCCCTGCAATCCGTGCGCCTGCGTTATCCTCAAAGGCACAACGAACATGGCCACCATTTAGTCTTTGCGCATATGTAACCCTCATATCTGCAAATGCAAATAAAGGCTCAGGCATCTTGGCTCCGTAAGGGCCAACAAGCTCTATTTCAGTTATCAAGGAATGCCCAACAGCTGATGGGCTGAGGAGTGCATCTATTTTTAGAGATGCGTTTTTTCGAGCCTCAATTACGTTTTCTCGCAAGTAATCTTCAATAAATATCTGAAATTTCTGTATTTTATCTTCGCTAACAGTCAATCCTGCGGCCATCGCATGGCCGCCGCCAGCCTCTAAAATTCCGTGCTCACGCGCAGCAATGATAGCGGCACCTAAATCGACGCCGCCCATAGAGCGTCCAGAACCTTTACCGACACCTTGGGCATCTATTCCTATTACAAGAGCAGGTCGGTTGAATTTATCTTTTAGCCTGCCGGCAACTATGCCAATTATTCCAGCATGCCAACCTTGCATGGCTATGCAAATTACCTGTGGCCCATTGGCTGAATGTATGCCTGGTAATTTCTCGACCTGTTCGAGGGCTTCTTGTAAAATTTGGTCTTGAAGTTGTCGGCGCTCTTTATTGATATTATCAAGCTCACACGCTATCCTTTTGACTTCATCAACTTCGTCACTAGAGAGCATGCGTGCACCGGCATCAGCTTGCCCAATTCTTCCGCCCGCATTGATACGCGGACCGAGAATAAAGCCGCAGTGATAGGTGGTATAAGGCGGACTAATCCCAGCCACTTCTGCCAAAGCTTCTAAGCCAAGATTTGGTTTATTTGATAAAACCTTCAAACCTTGGGCTACGAATGCACGGTTAAGACCCGTAAGAGAAACAACGTCACAAATTGTGCCAAGCGCAGTTAAATCAAGCAGGGTTAGTAAATCAGGTGTTCCGGACAAGCCTCTGCGTTTTGCTTCACGGTTTAAGGCTACCAGCAGCATAAAAGTCACGCCTGCCGCTGCTAAATCCCCTAAACCTGATTTATCGTCTGGTCGGTTCGGGTTGACCAAAGCATATGCTGGCGGCATGCCGCCGCTCATCATATGGTGATCGATAACGATGATTGGCAATTTAATATTTTCTGCCGCCGCTAAGGCTTCATCCGCACTTGCGCCGCAATCAACAGTGATAACCAAGTCGGTGCCAGATTTTTTAAGTTCTTCAAATGCCTGAATTGAAGGCCCATACCCTTCCTTTATGCGGTCAGGTATATATAGTCCAAACTTTGCCCCCATTGCCCTGCCCCATCTTATCAATTGTGCCGCAGACGTTCCCCCATCAACGTCATAATCTGCAAAAATTGTAATGGCCTCACCAGTTTCCACTGCATCAACTATACGTATAGCCGCTTTATCCATGTCCTTTAATATCGACGGGTTTGGTAAATATTGCCGCAATGTTGGATTTAAGAACAAGCGGGCTTCATCAGGGTTTATGTCTCGGCCAGCTAATATTTGCGCCGTAACATTGCTAAGACCTTGCTTGGTAAACGCGCTGATTTTACTTTCATCATCGGTACGCAAAACCCACTTTTGCTTGCGGATAGATGAATTTATGCCAAGAAGAGCATTAGACACATTTATTGCGGATCATCTTCTTTATATGCATCAACCTTGGCACCAAGATTTTGCATTGCATTGTTGATTTCGGTGTCAGTTCTGGGATCCTTTAAATCTGGGTTTTCAAAGCTGTCTCTTTTAGCAATTATATTTTCTGCAGCTTTGTCCCACTGTCCGTCAGAGCGTAAATCACTTGGTTTTTCTGCAGCGTCAGCCACATCAGGGTAATCAGGGATATTTTTGGCATCTTCCTTAAGTTCGGGAAACTTAATAAAATCCATGTCTGGCACTTTTATGCTCGAACAACTGCTCAGTAAAACTGTTAGCGCAACAACACTCATTATACGGCTTAAATTTATAGTCATGATTCCATCCATTGCTGAACACTAATATGTGCCAGAAATAGCGCAAGGTCACGAAGTATTTTCTGTATTAGCTAGGGTCTGTGGACAATTAGAATTGGATTAAGACGCTTTATCCGTTTTCTTGCCTTTGTTTGTGTATATTAATAACGGTTTCGCACTCCCGTTTACAACTTCGGCATTAATAACGACTTCTTCTACACCATCAAATGTTGGCAGATCATACATTGTATCTAGCAAAATATTTTCCATGATTGACCGTAACCCACGTGCACCTGTTTTGCGTTTAATTGCGCGCTTCGCTATGGCCCGAAGGGCACCTTCATTAAAGCTGAGCCTTACGTCTTCCATATCAAACATCAATTGATACTGTTTAACCAAGGCATTTTTAGGTTGGCTCAGAATAGTGATGAGCGCTTCTTCATCTAGATTTGTCAACGTCGCAATAACTGGTAAACGGCCAACAAATTCAGGAATAAGGCCAAATTTTACTAAATCTTCCGGTTCTATGTCTTGTAAAATCTCGCCAGTGTCCCGTTCTTCTTCTTCTTTTAGCTCACCGCCAAATCCCATGCTTATATTATGTCCACGCGAAGAAATAACTTTATCAATACCGGCAAATGCACCGCCAACGACAAACAAGATATTTGTGGTGTCAACTTGTAAGAACTCTTGCTGCGGATGTTTACGCCCACCTTGCGGGGGAACCGAAGCAATTGTACCTTCCATTATTTTTAGCAAAGCTTGTTGCACACCCTCACCAGATACATCACGCGTAATAGACGGATTATCAGATTTACGGCTAATTTTATCGACTTCATCAATATAGACAATGCCGCGCTGCGCCCGTTCAACATTATAATCTGCAGATTGCAACAGCTTTAAAATAATATTCTCAACATCTTCGCCGACATAGCCTGCTTCAGTTAACGTCGTCGCATCGGCCATTGTGAACGGAACATCTAAAATACGCGCCAATGTCTGTGCTAACAAAGTTTTACCGCACCCCGTGGGGCCAACTAGCAAAATATTTGACTTAGCAAGTTCTACATCGCCGGGTTTTGAACCATGGTTTAATCGCTTGTAATGATTATGTACGGCAACGGATAAAACACGCTTGGCAAAACCCTGGCCAATGACATAATCGTCTAAAGTATCACAAATTTCCTGTGGAGTTGGCACACCTTCCTTAGAATCAGAAATGCTAGATTTCCCTTCCTCGCGAATAATGTCCATACAAAGCTCAACGCATTCATCACATATAAATACGGTTGGGCCTGCAATTAACTTACGAACCTCATGCTGGCTTTTGCCGCAAAAGGAACAATACAGTGTATTTTTTGCGTCTGTACTGTCTGACTTACTCATGTCATTTCCACTTCTGTTTTTCTATTATCATTATTATCAGATAATATTGCAATAATTATGCCGCATTATATGGTCTTATTTGTCTTTTAATATGACAATTTTATTACAAAGTCCTTATTATTTTCTCAAATAGACACAAAATACGGTTAACGCGCCTGGTTAAATGCTATTTCTTATTGTCCGTGCGCGACGAATAAACATGGTCAACGATACCAAATTCTTTCGCTTCGTCCGCCGTCATAAAGAAATCACGGTCAAGAGTTTCTTCGATAACTGCATATTTTTTACCAGTATGCTTGACATAAGTCTCGTTCAACCGCTTCTTTAAGGAAATGATGTCTTCTGCATGACGTTGAATATCAGAAGCCTGCCCGCGAAATCCACCAGAAGGTTGATGCACCATGACGCGTGCATTCGGTAGCGCAATACGCATATCAGGATGACCAGCACAGAGCAATAAAGATCCCATAGAGGCCGCTTGGCCCATACAAACTGTAGAAACCGGGGACTTTATATATTGCATTGTATCATATATCGCCATGCCAGAGGTCACGACCCCGCCTGGTGAATTGATATACATAAATATCTCTTTTTTCGGATTTTCTGATTCCAAAAACAGTAGCTGCGCCGTAATCGACATAGCCATAGCATCATCAACAGGCCCCGTTAGAAAGATAATTCTATCCTTGAGCATTCGTGAATATATATCAAAAGCCCGCTCACCGCGACTAGTTTGCTCAATAACGGTAGGTACCAAATACGAAATTGTTTCCATAGGGTCTTGATAGGACGTGGGCATATTCTTTTCCTTGTGTGTTTTCTAGCGAACGAGTCGCAGTCATTATTCTACAACTACAATCGCGCGGAATAGTTACCTCAATGTTTATATTGAAAATTATTATTCAAGAGGTAATGCTAAAAATAATACGCACAATTACGTGAGCACGGCATAAAACAAAAAATGCCCTGCAAAGATTGCAAGGCATTTTGTATAATTTATATATTTAAGGTCTTAGCCTTAAATGTTTACTCAAATGCGTCTTCTTCGAAAAGTGTTTCACGATCGACTTTTTTGTCCGTGATTTTGGCAGTATCTATAATCAAATCCACGACTTTTTCTTCAAATATTGGTGCGCGCAATTGTGCCACAGCTTCCGGGTTTTTTTTGAAGAACTCTATAACTTGTTGCTCTTCACCAGGATAACGCTGCGCTTCTGCGACCATAGCTTGCTGAAGCTCCTCATTGGTGATTTGAATATCAGCCTTTGCGCCCATTTCGGCGAGAACTAAACCAAGACGTACGCGTCGGTCCGCAATTTTCTTATAGTCTGCTTTTAATTTTTTATCAGACTTCTTGGCATCGTCTTCGTCAAGTTGCCCTGCTTCTTTTTCTTTTTCTACTTGTGCCCAAATGTTTGCAAACTCCGCTTCTACCATATTTGGTGGCAAATCAAAATCATGCTTACCGTCAAGCTCATCAAGGATTGCCCGTTTCATTTTCATTCGAGACTGATTATCCAGCTCGCTTTCGGCCTGTTTGCTTACGACCTCTTTAAGAGCCTTTAAATCCTCAAAACCAAATTTCTTGGCAAGTTCATCATCAATCTCAGCAGGTTTACCACCTTGGACTTCTAGAACCTCGGTTTCAAACACAGCTTCTTTATTTGCCAATTCTGCAACCTGATATTCTTTTGGGAATGTCACTGTCACATCAAGCTTGTCACCGGCTTTACTACCAACCAATTGATCTTCAAAACCAGGAATAAAGCTGTTTGAGCCAAGAACTAATTGGTGTTCATCCATAGCACCGCCTTCAAAAGCTTCCCCGTCAACCCGACCAACAAAATTGATGAGTACGGCATCTTCGTTTTTGGCCTTAGCCGTTTTGGCTTTTTTCTTATAGCTAACTTGACCTTTAGTCAGTTCAGCCATTTTCTCATCAACGTCTTTATCTTCTAGTGCGCAAGTCAAACGGGTGAATTTTAAAGTTTTTGGATCAATTGGTTCAAATTCAGGAATGGTTTCTACTTCTAACGTATACTCAAGATCAGCTTTCCCACTGGTGACGTCTGCACCATTTGCACGCAATTCTATCTTTGGCTGTCCCGCAGGGCGCAGCTTATTATCTTCTATAGTTTTTTGCGTCGTTTCTGTGACCGTTTCCTGTACGACATCATTCATGATGCTCGTTCCGAACATTTTACGGATATGGGAAATAGGCACTTTGCCAGGGCGAAAGCCTTTCAGGCTAACTTGCGGCTGCATTTCTTTAATCTTTGCAGCGAGTTTGGTTTCCATATCCTCTTTACTAATAGTTACAGTAAAGTGTTTAGAGAGGCCTTTTGATTTTTGTTCTTTTACTTGCATGTCCATATCCAAATAGTTCATTTGCCAGTTTAATTATACCAGCATCAATAATTCTTAAGTATACTAGGCGCATTCGCCAAGTTTGTGCCGCGCCTTATGTCACGGCTTTATCCATTGTGCAACGTCATTTTTAGGCATTTACATTCCTGACACATATGTAAGATATAATGCGCAAAACGCGTAGGATTGGCAATATTATGGAGTTTATCCCCGAAGGCAGTATGTGGATGTTTTATCTACTTCTGTTTATTGGCCCATTTGTACAAGAGGACACCGCCGTTATTGGCGCTGCTGGGTTGTCTTTAACCAGCCCTAATCCGTGGTACTTCATATTTGCCGCCATTCTTGCGGGCCTTATCGCCAGTGATTCGTGGAAATATTGGCTGGGGTGGGCCGCCAAACACCATTCATGGGCAAAAAAATACGGTGAACGGGAACGCGTGCAGAAACTAAAGGGCGTTGTTCAAGAGAACGCTATTCAAACTCTGATCACAGTCCGCTTCTTGCCCATGGCCCGAATTCCCACCTATCTGGCCACAGGGTTCTTTGGCGTCCCTTATATAAAGTACTGGTGTTCCATAGCCTTTTCAGGCTTCCTCTATGTCAGCATGTTTTTTCTTGCATTCCATCTCCTCGGAGAATTGGTTGGCGAGCAAATTAAAGTCTATTTACCAATAGTCGCAGTTGGCTTGGTTGTGGTGGTTCTAGGTGGACTGTTCCTAAAGAAACGATTTGGGAAAAAACTCAACTAAACGAACACCCCCCTAATTCATTCATTGAGAATAACAAAAACATTAAGACAGAGCGACATCTATAATTTCAACATGCCACTCACTGTTACGCTTCATATAATTTGCTTGCCCTCCCGTTATATTTTTCACAGTTCCGTCATACCTCCAAATTTGACCGTGAGCATCATTACTCGGTAGTGGGTCATACCCAACTAACAATTCTTTATCTCTTGGGATCGCCGCTAATAGTTTCACTGCACCAACATAATTTCCAGTATTATAGCTGCGAGCATCATTTATTTGCCCCAAATCAATACTCATCCCTTTGTAGGGGTCAGAGGAACTTTTAAATGCTGCACTTGAAACTCTATGGTTAACAATATGTACCCGAGAAATACCCCTGATCAAAAGATTATCATTAGTGACTCCCTCATGATCATGAGGGACAGTTATGTCATTACAATCACGCTGCTTCTTGTTCAGCATTTTTCAGATCATAAATTCGTATAAACCATTGAATCAAAAGAGATGCATCAATTTGTGCGCCGGAGCAATCAAGGAAAAATTCTTCATAAATATTGTCATCATCAGTGTAAAAACTAGCCGTTACTGGCGATGTTCCATCGAAAAACAATTCTACAAAATAGCCATCCAAATGCCATTCTGCCTGTAAAGCACCACCAGCAACCGGAACAAAATATGGCGCATCAGGTATAACTTTTCTTAGTTCTACTCCACTATTATCAGTAATTTTCTTAATTCCAGATAATAAGTGCAACGCACACTCGGCATTTTCAAATTTCACAGGAGGGCTAGCATATCCATCCCAACCATTCGGCAAACCACATAGCTTATTGAGTGCATTTTTGAGGTAACTATCCCAATCGCTAACTCGCCCATGCACTATAGTTCTATATGAGCGCGTAGGGCGACCTACCAAGCCATATGATGGAATGTTTTCATAAACAGCATCATTTAATATACGATCACTATACACGTTCAATCTCCTTAAATAGGCCACGCCCACCTTCACTCAAACTTTGCGAAAAGGTCGATACAATCGCTTCATGTCCACGATCCAAAAAAACACCCACACTTTCTTTAGGTGCACCCCTAAATGTTAATTTCATTTGCAATAAACGCTTTTCCTTCACCTGCCCTTCATCATTTGCTTCAAATGAAAAAACGGTGTTAGCCTCCATATACAGACGGCCAACCTCATGTTGGTCTTCCAGTCTTTGTGTTGTTGAAAAATTTAACCCCTCATGTTGGTCAAAATGCCTAAGATTAATGAAATTGAACATAGAAAACCCAGTGAAGGTATCATCGGCTACTTGGTTCACATATTGAATTCCACATTGAGTAATATCCAAATTAAGCTCACTCAAACCCGCTCCTTCAGTAAAAAGCTTGAGTTTTTCAAAAAACGCAGGCTTTAAAGTATCGTATCTAGGGTACTTACCATCAGCTTGACGCGTCCAAGTAACTGAAAATCTATTGTTCTGAATATGTATAGATTCGGTTTTTTCACTCGAAGTCAAACGGCATCCCAACTCTGGTAAACCACTGCCAATTTTAAAGTGCTGGCTTGGCAACTTTCTCCCTACAGATTCGAGGTGAGTTGGGCTATATGGCGTTTCCTGTAAATCAAATTCACCAAACATAGTTTTTAATGCCAAACAACGCTCGATTAAATCGATAGTATTTAAGCTCATCACGGGTTCAAAGTGCACGACCATGGTTACTTCCTGAACTGGTGCATTGGAATATTCTTTAATCATTGTCCTCACCAAGCCGAGAATCGGCGAAATAAACTAATTAACCTTTAAGGTGTGTTGCAATAATTGCAAATAATTTTTCTCCATACTAAACGCCCAAAACTTCAAATTTCGCCGTGAAGTGTCTTAGTGCGGGTGGCTCGTCTACTATCTTGTAGCCGCTTAATTCGGAGCTGGTTTTAGCAATTTCTTCGCAGACTTCGACTATGTAATCTGCATGGGCTTGGGTGTAGACACGTCTGGGCATGGCGAGCCTGACCAAGTCCAATTGCGCAGGGATTTCTGTGCCGTCTGGTTGGCGGCCAAACATAACTGTACCAATTTCACAAGCACGGATACCGCCGATTTCGTACAGGGCGCAGGCAACTGCTTGCCCTGGGTATTGCAAAGGCGGGATATGGGTTAACCAAGCCCGCGCATCTATAAATACAGCATGGCCACCGGCAGGCTTAACCACAGGGATACCCGCTTTATCAAGCCGCTCGACGATATATTCATTTGTACGAACGCGGTAACGCAAATAATCTTCATTCACGACCTCCTTCAACCCTTGCGCAATCGCCTCAAGGTCGCGGCCAGCAAGGCCACCATATGTCGGAAAACCTTCGGTCATAATCAATCGCATGCGCGCTTTCTCAGCCAATGTATCATCATTTAAGGCCAACCAACCACCTATGTTGACAATCGCATCTTTTTTAGCCGACATCGTCATACCGTCTGCGTCTGCAAACATATCACGAACTATATCAGGAATAGAACGTTCGCCTTGCCCCTTTTCGCGCATTTTAATAAACCACGCGTTTTCAGCAAAGCGGCAGCCATCAATGATAAACGGCTTACCAAAATCCCGTGCAATTTTGGCAGCCCCTTTGATATTAGCAAGTGACACAGGCTGTCCGCCGCCTGCATTGTTGGTCACGGTAATCATGACACACGGCACTTTGTCCGCATTTTCTTCCATGAAAGCTTGTAGCTTATTCAAGTCCATATTACCTTTGAACGGGGAAAGATCAGACGGGGTTAAACCTTGCGCGCAGAGTAAATCAACCGCTTTGGCACCTGTAGTTTCTATATTCCCGCGCGTGGTGTCAAAGTGTGTGTTGTTTGGAATTGTTTTACCGTCGCCGCCCAATATAGAGAACAAAATAGCTTCGGCTGCACGGCCTTGATGGGTGGGAATGATGTGTTTGAAATTCATCAAATCTTTAACGGCTGCTTCAAATCGGTCAAAAGACGGTGAGCCCGCATAGCTCTCGTCGCCGCGCATCATCGCAGCCCACTGCTCGGCGCTCATGGCAGACGTACCGGAATCCGTTAGTAAATCAATCAGCACATCGTCTGACTTTAGATGGAAAAGGTTATAACCCACACCGGCCAACAGCTGCTGGCGTTCAGCGCGCGTCGTAGAACGTATAGGTTCAACGGATTTAATTCGAAAAGGCTCAATAATCGTTTTCATTGCTTACTCCAAATCTAAGCATAAAAACGTCGCGGTTGTCCACTCGACCGCGCTCGACGTTGAACAACGCCTATCAAACAAAATTTTATGGCGCAAGCCTAATTTGGCGCAAGCCTAATTTGGCGCATTCAAAGTTTGAGCGAACTTTGCAACATCACTTGTTATCTCGTCCCATTGTGCTTGGTGGGCAGGCATATCAATATTTATTACATTGCCGTCTCGTGCGACAATTTCACCATTGACCATAGTAAAAACAACATTTGAAGGATATGCGGAAAACACCAATGTTGCATAGGGATCATAATTAGGCTGCATATTTGGGGAACTTGTCTCAATAATGATAATGTCTGCAAGTTTGCCTAGCTCTAACGATCCTATTTCATCAGCCATGTCCAATGCTTTTGCACCATCAATTGTTGCCATTTGCACCAATTCTCTTGGTTCAAATTTACTCACTTCACCGCTTTCAATTCGCGCAAGCCTTGCGGCGTAATTCATTACATTTAAGATGTCCAATTGATTAGAACTCATCGGACCGTCCGTGCCAAGCCCCATATCTAGACCCGAAACACGGGCTTGCCATGCCGGCGCAACACCAGAGCTATCTTTGGTATTTGCTTTGGGATTATGAGAGACACCAACGCCGCGCTTTTTTAAAATTTTCATGTCCTCATCGTCAATATATATAACATGAGCAGCCAATACATTTGTGTCTAAAAACCCAATGTCGTCTAAGTATTTCACCACAGATTTATCCTGTGTAGTGTTTACATAATTAGTGGCGATAGTGTCTTTTTCGTTCGCCATTTCTGCCATGTGCAAGATAACCGGCACACCGTATTCATCGGCCAAGTTTTTGGACTTCAGCAACATCTCCGGGGAAACTGAATACGGTGCATGAGGTGCAACTGCGGGTGTTATCAGTGCATCATCTTTCCAGGCCTCGATAAACCCGCGTGCATATTCAAGACCGCCGTAAACGTCCTGTGAATCAACCACCGGAAAACCAATAACCGTCTCCCCTAGAACGCCGCGCAATCCAACCTCTTTAACTGACTTGGCCACTTCGTCTTCATGGTAATACATATCAGTGGTAGTCGTCACACCGCCCAACGCCATTTCAATTGCTGCGTGGCGAGAAGATACTCGTATCAAGTTACGGTTTAGGAGCTGTTTTTCGAGTGGGAAAAAATAATTGTAGAGCCTGTCTTGTACATCAACAATACCGCTTTCTGCCAAGCCGCGAAATGCGACCATGGACAAATGATTGTGTAGATTGATCATACCAGGCATAACAATCCCGCCCTCGGCATCTATTCGCTTTGCATTTGGATAGGCGCCTAACTCACAATCTGAAGATACATACTCAATCTTTGTTCCGCGTACCACGACGCACCCATTCGTGATGACTTCTAATGTGTTATTCATGGTGAGTATCTGCCCGTTAGTAATCACCATATAATCAGATTGTTGTACATCCGTATCCGTGCAAGAGCCAAGCAAATACACGGCACCTAAAATTAGCAATTTATATAAAGCCCTAAACATCTCTGCTCCCGCATTTTATTAAGTATCATTTTTCGCGTTATTTATCTGTACTAAAGAGCTTAAATCAAGCAATAGAATTTTGGGGCTGTCCCATTTTCTTTATGTGCAAAACTGAAGTATGAAAAATGGCGCGAGTGACGGGACTCGAACCCGCGGCCTCTGGCGTGACAGGCCAGCGCTCTAACCAACTGAGCTACACCCGCTTGCTATAAACATGCGTTTCAACAAGGCGCGTTTACTAGCCCGCTCTTTTTGTAACGTCAACGGCTTTTATGCACTATGGCAATTTTATTTTATTTGGTAGCAACAACCAGTGCGCAGCCTACCCTTGCGGTTTAAAACACAGGAGTTTGGCTATCAATAGTCCTTTCATAATATCGAAAATGAAGATTATTTTACCCATCAAATCTAAATATTGATTGGTCGCGTGCGCGCTCATCAAAGCTCAGTTTTCGGTTAATCGGCGCATGAGCGCGAGAGCGACAGGCGGGACGCTCACAAAGATAACAATTTACACCAATAGGTGTCGGTTGCAATTCTGTATTGCCATGTGCGTAGACCAATTCATCGGCATGCCCCAGTTCGCAGCCTAACCCAATTGCAACCATTTGCGCGTGTTGGCCGTGGGCACCTTCGGGGCGCAAAACCGCGCGCGCAACACTAAAATATTTTGTGCCATCTGGCATTTCGATAATTTGCGGTATGGTTTCTCCAGGGGTCTGGAAACAAGCATGGATATTCCATAAAGGACAAGCGCCACCAAAGCGTGAAAAATGAAACTTCCCTGCACTAAAGCGTTTAGAAATATTGCCTGCCATATCAACACGAACAAAAAAGAACGGAACACCTCGTGCACTTTTCCTTTGTAACGTTGTCAATCTGTGTGCAGTTTGCTCATAACTTGTATCAAATCGGCGGGTCAACAATTCGACATCATAATGATTGTCATGGGCCGCTTTTAAAAACCTCTCGTAAGGCATCAAAACGGCTGCGGCAAAATAATTCGCCAAACTAAGCCTTGCCAAATCATCAGCTTCCTTGCTTGGTAATATCGCTTTGGTAATTGTTCGGTCAATAATATCCCGGTGCTCTAGTAAACCAAGCTGATAGGCAATTCTAAACCGCCGACCTGATTGTGGTAAAAGCTCGGACAAATCCAAACGCTGATTATGGGGATCAAATAAACTCAACCGGCTAGGAATAATATCCGAAGGAACAATCCTAACCTTGATACCATGATTTTCAAACAAACGTTCGCTCAAGGCTATTTGTGGCTGGCGATTATTTAATCCCATTTCGTCGGCAAGGTTTTCAGCGGCCTTATCAATCGCATCAAAATAGTTTTGGCTATCATGGATAAAACGGCGAACATTCTCAACCGCACCGGAACTTTCTTCCAAAAGCTCCACCTTGTCCCTATCCGCCAATGTATCTTGTCTCAAAGATGCCTGCACAGTCAATTCTTCTGCGCGGGCGTGTAGAGCGATAAACGCTTTGGCAAAATCTGGGCTAGACCCTACGCTGTCCCTAAGCTCCGCATTTGAAATTGTGTAAGAACCGTAAGCAGGGTTCTTTAGTATTGTTGAAAGTTCCTGAACTATTTTTGCGTCCGATTCTGGTGACAATTTTGCAATTTCAATATCATAAGTTTCGGCAAGTTTCAGCAATACCTTTGCACTCATTGGACGTTGATTGCGTTCAATAAGGTTCATGTAGCTCGTTGAGATTCCAAGATCATTTGCCATGGCCAATTGGGTCAAACCCAAGGATTGCCGTAACTGCCTTATCCGGGGCCCGATCATTAGTTTTTGTGTGCTCATATTCATATTATTTACAAATATTACAATTTTACAAGTTTTAAATTTACAAACAATTCTTTTGCACCCGCAAATGCTCGCGCAGATGCCTGAGGTGGCATAAAAAAAACTGACTTAGATTCTATGGAGCCAGTAATGACAGCAATTTCACCCAATACAGATATTCCCCGCCACCGGGTACTGGCTAAAGTTGTGGGGCAAATGCGTCCGGGGTTCGAGACCATTCTCACTCCGGACGCGCTCTTATTTCTGGCTGACCTTGAGCGTCGTTTTGGTCGTGCTAGGCGCAATATGTTAGAATACCGTCAAGACCGTCAAGAACGGTTTGACTATGGTGAGTTTCCAACGTTTCTACCAGAAACCGCTCATATACGCGCAGGCATGTGGGAAGTTGATCCCATACCCCCTACTCTGCGCGACCGCCGCGTTGAAATTACTGGCCCTGTTGATCGTAAAATGATGATCAACGCACTTAATTGTGGGGCTAAAATGTTCATGGCTGATTTCGAAGATGCGTCTGCGCCTTCTTTTGACAATATGCTTGATGGGCAAATCAATATGTATGATTTCGCCCGTGGTAATTTGGCATATACGGACCGCGCCAAAGACAAAGATTACAAACTAAACGAAAGCGTTGCGACCATGTTGGTGCGTCCACGTGGCTGGCACTTAGAGGAAGCGAATATCACCGTAGATGGCCGACCGATGTCAGCCAGCTTGTTTGACTTTGGGTTGCATATTTTCCACAACGGCCAGCGATTAGCCGAGAAGGAAATGGGGCCGTTTTACTATCTCCCCAAATTAGAGAGCCACAAAGAAGCGCGTCTATGGAATGATGTGTTTAACTTTGCACAAACTTTTGTTGGTATTCCCCACGGAACGATAAAATCTACGGTTCTTATCGAAACTCTGCCTGCTGCTTTTGAAATGGACGAAATACTTTATGAGCTTCGTTCTCATATTACGGGTCTAAATTGTGGCCGTTGGGATTATATTTTCTCATATATAAAATGTTTGCGAAATCATAAAGGTTTTGTTCTTCCTGATCGCGCAAAGGTTGGTATGGATAAAGCTTTCTTGCGCGCATATTCGCTGAAGCTCATTGAAACCTGTCACCGCCGCCGGGCTCATGCCATGGGCGGGATGGCGGCACAAATTCCAATTAAGGGTGACGATACCGCAAACGAAGTCGCATTTAATAAAGTCCGCCTTGACAAAGAACGCGAAGTTATGGCTGGACACGATGGCACTTGGGTTGCGCACCCGGGTCTCGTTCCTGTTGCTAGGGAAGTGTTCGATGCGCACATGACAGGCCCGCACCAGATATTACGCAAGGGCTTGGCGCCAAAAATAACCGAAGAATCTTTATTGGCTCCCCATACAGGTGCCATAACAGAAGCTGGGATACGCACCAATATTTCGGTTGGTATTATTTATATCGCGGCTTGGCTTTCTGGGCGGGGTGCCGTTCCAATTCACAACCTTATGGAAGATGCGGCGACGGCAGAAATATCCCGTTCACAAATCTGGCAATGGCTTAGACACGGTGTGTTTGTAGAGTTAAGCGAAGGCGGAAGTGCCAAGATGAATTCGGAAATTTTTGACCGAATTTTCGCAGAAGAAATTAGCAAACTTGAAGATGCCATGAGTGTTTCGGCGTTTCGTAAAGGCCACTACACCGAAGCAGCGGAAATATTCAAGAAAAGTGCGACAAGTGTCGACTTCGTCGATTTTCTCACGGTTCCCGCATACCAACAACTTTTAAAATACTCTTGACACAAAACATTGGAGACCAAAATGACCAAACGTAAATCTTATGCCAAAATAGAGAAAAAACTCCTCAAGCGCTACCCAGAAGGTATTGCACCTGGCGGAATTAATATTGACGATCTCGTCCAATTGAAAATTCAAAACACTTATAAAACTCATCTTGATATCGCCAAAAAAATGGCGACCGTTATGCGTAAGGACATGAATGCCTATGATCAAGACGCGGGAAAATTCACCCAAAGTCTAGGGTGTTGGTCCGGCTTTCACGCCCAACAAATGCTTAAATCCGTCAAACGGATGAAAGGTACCGTCAAAGGCACTTATGTCTATTTATCAGGCTGGATGGTTGCCGGTGTTCGCAATCAATTTGGGCATTTACCTGATCAAAGCATGCATGAGAAAACTGCTGTTCCTGAGCTTATCAGTGAAATTTATACCTCCTTGCGTCAGGCAGATGAAGTTGAACTCAACGATTTGTTTAAAGAATTAAAAACTGCCAAAGCGGCGGGTGATGAAATAGCCATCAAAAAAGCCGTCAAAGCAATTGACAGTTTTGAAAGTAATGTTGTGCCAATCATTGCAGATATTGATGCGGGCTTTGGCAATGTGCACGCAACATATTTATTATCCAAGAAAATGATAGAGGCCGGTGCTTGTTGTATCCAAATCGAAAACCAGGTTTCGGATGCCAAACAGTGTGGTCACCAAGACGGCAAGGTTACAGTTCCGCGTGAAGACTTCATCGAAAAACTTCGCGCCGTCCGTATGGCTTTTGAAGAGATGGGGGTAGACGATGGTGTCATTGTCGCACGTACGGATAGCTTGGGGGCAGGCCTGACCCAAAAAATACCTGTCTCCACTGCGCCTGGTGATATGGCTGCAGAATACACAAAATGGCTCGAAACAAGTGATGTAACCGCCAACAACCCACTTGGTGAAGGTGATGTTGCTATTCAACTGGACGGAAAACTCGTTAAGCCCGTACGCCTTCCCAATGGTCTGTATAAGTTCAAACAAGACACAGGCCGCGAACGTGTTATTGAAGATTGCATTGCAAGTTTGGTTGACGGCGGTGCCGATCTTTTGTGGATTGAAACGGCAACGCCAGATGTGTCCGTCATTGGCGGCATGGTTGATGCCATTCGTGAAGTCGTACCAAATGCTAAATTGACCTATAACAATTCCCCGTCTTTTAACTGGACATTAAATTTGCGCGGCCAAGTACGCACGGATTGGATTACATCGGGGAAAATATCTGAAGACGAGTATCCTGAGGGTCTTGCGCTGATGTCGGCGAAATACGATGACACGGAACTCGGGCAAGAAACAGACAACCGCCTACGAAGTTTTCAAAGTGATATTGCGGCCAAAGCCGGTGTATTTCATAACCTCATCACCTTGCCTACTTTCCATATGACCGCGAAATTTATGGATGATTTATCCCGTGGATATTTTGGTAAAGATAAAATGATGGCCTATGTCAACACGATCCAGCGCGAAGAAATCCGCCGCGAAGTCTCTGCCGTAAAACATCAACACGAAGTTGGCTCCGATATTGGTGACAGTTTTAAAGAAATGGTCGGCGGCGAACGTGCCCTTAAGGCCGGCGGTCATAAAAATACAATGAACCAATTTTCCAACGTAGCTTAAGCAATAGACAGCTGCGCCCCAATAGGGCATGTGAAAACTATATCCTGGGCAGAAATGCTCGGGATTTTTTCATGTTTAATCGTCTTTTAAAACAGGAAATTCATACGCCAACAACCACACATTTTAATAATGACTAAATTAGTTTACTAATTTAGTCATTCGACCATTTGGCCATTGTATTGCCTTGTACGCCCCGATAGGGCATGCGGAAACCTTGACCCATGCAGAAATGCTCTAGTTTTTTAAGTTTAATTGTCTTGCTAGTTTTTTGTTTTTCCGTCTTCTCAAAGTGGAAATTCATACGCCAACAACAACACATTTTAATAACGACTAAATTAGTTTACTAATTTAGTCGTTTAGTCACATCGTCAACATATTGACTCTATGGAACATATTGACTCTATGGAACATATTGGCTTTATGGAATATATTGGCTTTATGGAATATGTTTCCATTCTGGCCACAAATGCACACGCCACATTCCGCAGCATAAATACCCCATTTTACCGATAGGTGCTCGCCACCATCCATGGTCATAGCAAACTAACAAAGCCCGTCTTTGTAATACAGATCCAAAGTAGCGAAGACTATATACGTTAATACGGCCATGAAGGGACAGCGCACATTCAAGCTCTAAAAATTGTGTGATACTAAGGCCTTTGCCGCACAAATTGTATAAAGGATATCTAAGACGGGCAATCGGAATGCGCCGCTTTTTCATACGTCTGCGATGACGGTTTACTTCACGGTCTTTTCCTTGTTGAGAGAAAGACGTTGCCGCTTGATCCTTTCCGCTCAGCCAATCGAGCCAAATCCGAAGCCAGATGAGAAAACCTTCTATCCCGGATTTATGCACACCGTTTTGCTTGCGCTCTGCGCGCGCAACCGTAGCGGCGGCATATCCGAACCGGAGCGCCGCATGCGATACGCTGTGTAAAAATGCTTGTTTATGTTTAGCAACAAAATTCATGCACCCAATATACCCCACTGCAAAAAATCGTGGATACGTTTTTTATTGGAGAAGTGTTTTGGTCATCTTCTGACCTAACTACCTTGTAATAAATTCGCCATTTTATCAAATGCCTGCGCCCATCCGCCTGCACCACCTGTATCAGCTGGTACGCCAATATGAACCATTTTCATATGTGTCTTTCCCTCATCTTCCGATAATTCTATTATGATTTCTGTGACTTCAGGGTGCCCTTCTGGCATGCCCATGCTTTGCGGGGAAATGACATTTCCGTCCTGGTCGCACATGCTTTCTGTATAAACCAGTCGTGTCGGTTTTTGAATTTCTTTATATATACCTAAAAACCACATAGTCATGACACGGTCAGGCCGCACCATTTCCATGCAAATTTTACGGTTTCCCCCTACAACAACATCCATTTCTGCCACAGGTATATTCATACCATTTGGTCCATACCATTTCTGGAATAATGTTGGATCTGTCCACATTTGCCAAACCATCTCAATTGGCGCATCGAAAACACGCTCGATCAAAACCCATTTATTATTATCATCATTCATCTGTAGTCCCTTTCATTAGTTTCAAACAATTATCCATACGGTCAAATCGCGCTTCCCATATGTGGCGATATTGTTCAGTCCAAGAGGCCAGGGCCTCTAACGGAACGGCATTTATTGCACAAGGGCGATATTGAGCTTCCTGCCCTTGCGTTATCAACCCGGCTTTCTCTAGAATTTTAATATGCTTGGATACTGCTGGTAGGCTCATATCAAATGGGGTCGCCAATTCATTGACCGTTGCATCGCCAGTTGCCAAACGCGCTAGAATTGCTCTTCGTGTTGCGTTTGCTAATGCTGAAAATGTATTATTTAGCTCTGTAGAGTTTGACATGGCCGCTTTATTAAACCTTTTGGTTAAATAAGCAATAGTAAAATTTAATTAGAGCAAATGGCAGGGATAGAACCGAGCTAAAATAAAATTCGATAATCCATCAACCCCAAGGCCTTGCCCTGCGTTTTTTTGGATTAGCCGCACGGACTTCTAACCCACCATCTTTTACATACACATCTTGTGCGCCGCTTTGGGTGAGTGTTTTTACGTCTATGAACTGGGCTTTACAGACCCTGCGAGAACGCGGGCCGGCTTCCCTTTGGGTTAAGATGACCAAGTCGGAATCTAAACAAGCTTCGGCCACGCCTTCGGGTTCAAGAACAATACCGATGTTTTTCCCTTTGAGATTTATTCGACACCCCAACATATCACACAAGCTTCCCACATCCATATAGGAACGTTTTTCAGCAGTTTTTAAACCGGCTTGTTCTACGAATCGGTCGCGACCAAAACCATCCCCTCGTTTACGGTCTACCCTCAGCACATCAATCTCGTCCGGATCCCAAAATGCTATACGGGCATCTGCGGATATACGCATATCAGGACGTTTTATTCCTGCCCAAAAAACACAAGACAGCAAAACTATTGCTACGCCCGCAATCCGGATTTTCTTTGGCCCGAGGCATAGAAAAACAAAACCGAGCGAGAAAAAGCTTATGACGACGGAATTCGCCCCCTTAATATAGACAAGTGCCCATTTCATAGAGCTGACCCAAGTCGCAACAAAAACCACATAATCCAATCCTGTGCCCATAACCCAAAGCGGTCCGCTTTCAAGCCCAAACGGTATCATCAACACGGCCAAAAAACCTGCGGGCATTGCGACCATAGTAAAAACAGGCATAGCCAATACATTGGCGATAAAACCGAGCCGGGCAAACCGGTGAAAATGCAGAGCAGCAAAACCGCCCGTAGCAGCACCAGCAACAAAACTGGTGACAGAAATGCCGATGAACCCGTTGCGCAATCGGCGAAATATATTTCCGCGCCCCTGATTCGACATAGTGTTAAATTCACGTCTATCAGCCCAATGACGATAAACAGCCACCAAAGCCGCCGTCGCAGAGAACGACATTTGAAAACCTGCGCTTAACAAGCTCTCGGGGTGTAGCATTAATGTTATTACTGCTGCCAATGCCACCGAACGTATAGAAACGGCGCGGCGGTCTAAAATTACGGCCACGAACACAATAACCGCCATAATAAACGCACGCTGGGTCGAAACACTCGCACCAGAAATAAGGAGATAGCTGGTCGCGGTAATGATGCCGACAAAGGCGGCCCATTTGCGCATATCATAACGGCGCGACAACGGTCCGAGACTTGCAAAAAACAATGAAACCATAAAATACGCGCCGCCCGCAAGCAGCCCCATATGCAGACCTGAAATAGCAAGCAAATGGGCAAGGCCAGCTTGACGCAATGCATCCGATTGTGCCTGTGGTATTTCGGAACGGTCCCCAGTCAGGAGAGCGGCTTGCAAACCAGCAGTGCGCGGCGGCGCACGGCTTTGAATACGCCGAGATAATGCATACCTAAATTTGACCAATTGACGATGCGCCCTTTGGCCGAATGGGAGCTTGGTCAACGTGACCGTTTCTGGTTTTGAAATAGCAAAACCATACCCGCCAATCCTCTTATAATATGCGGAGCGTGCAGAATCGTACCCGCCGACTATGGCAGGGCCAGGTGGTGCAGACATAATGGTTTTAAACTTGACGCTATCGCCTGGTTTAAATTCATACGGTTTTATCCGCACCCGAACTCGTTTTGGCATTTGCTCTGGCGCCAGCCTCTCTACTGATTGCACACGCACATAAAAATGCTGCAATTTGCCGGAACTGTGAATATTTTCAATCCAGCCAGTAAATGTGTACGTGCGGCGAACATCTGGCAGTATCGGGGCTTTTGTTGCTTGTGTGTGGTGAACAGCCCGCGCAAAACCGGCGCTCGCAAAAAGTGCAAGCAATATGAATTCATGTGCAGTTGGACGTGCGCGAAAACCAAACAGGACTGCATATAAAAAGAGAGGCGCAGTGAAACTCAAGACCCAATTAGGTTCGACTGGCCATGCAAAATATGCTGCAATTCCACTGCCAAATGCAACCAGGCACCATTCAAACCGCGCGCGCAAAAGACCGCGCACAAAATCAGCTTTCAGGCTTGCTATTTTGGAGAAAAAAATTCGCCTTTGCGGTGTTATTATCCTGTCAATCCGTGCGGGTTTTATGGTAAGCTCCCCTATCTTGAACTCTTTATTGGTCAATCTATGCCTAACACTAAAGTTGTAACACGTTTTGCCCCCTCGCCTACAGGTTTTCTGCATATTGGCGGTGCACGTACAGCTTTGTTCAGCTATTATTTTGCCCGCAAGCATGGCGGCGAATTTCGGTTGCGTGTCGAAGACACAGACAAGAAACGCTCAACTGCAAAAGCCACACAGGCAATCCTAGACGGCATGGATTGGCTCGGCATACATCATGACGGCGATATAGTTTACCAAAGCAAAAACGAAAAACGTCATCAGGAAATCGCCGAACGGTTGATCGAGAGAGGCCATGCTTATCCGTGTTTCATGACGGCGGAACAACAAGATGCAGAGCGCCAAAAATCTCGTGATGAAGGCAGAGCTTTTCGCTCGCCTTGGCGAAACGGTGGTAAATTTCCCAAAGGTGGGACAATGGTGGTCCGTTTTCGTGTTCCAGATGGCAAAACGACCATTATTGATCAGGTTCAGGGAAAAATAACCTGGGATAATAAAGATTTTGACGACCTTATTTTGCTACGTGGAGATGCCAGCCCCGTTTATATGTTGGCCGTAGTTGCAGATGACCATGATATGGGTGTGACCCATGTCATTCGCGGCGATGACCATCTCATCAATGCGGGGCGGCAAAAATTGATTTATCAGGCTCTTGGCTGGGACGTTCCCGAATTTGCCCATGTCCCGTTGATTTTTGGTCCCGACGGTAAGAAACTATCCAAACGCCACGGTGCGCTCGGTGTTGATGCTTATGCGGATATGGGATATTTGCCTGCCGGCATGCGCAATTATCTCACGCGCCTTGGGTGGAGCCACGGTGATATGGAAGTGTTTGACAACACGGATGTCACAAAAATATTTGAATTATCCGATATCAATAAAGCCCCAGCACGCCTGGATTTTGATAAAATGGCGTTTGTCAACGGTGAACATATGGTACGAGCAGACGTGGATACGCTTGTGTCATATGGTCAAGCTTTTTTCAAAGCTAAAAACGAAAGCCCCTTAAACGACGCCCAAACATCCCGCTTAACCGCCGCCCTGCCCCATATAGTCTCTCGCGCAAATACGCTTATTGAGCTTGCTGACAAAGCCTTCTTTGTAACAAGAGAGCGCCCCATACAGATCACAGGTAAAGCAAAGAAAACGCTAAAACCAGACACAGAAAACAGGTTACGTGATTTGCTTTTTGTTCTGTCAGGTGTTACAAAGAGCGAATGGGTTGACCAAAATTTATTAGAACATCTGCAAACATACATTACCAAAGAAGATATTGGGTTTGGTAAGATTGGCGCTCCGCTTCGGGCCTGTTTAACCGGAGGCGCACCGTCACCAGATTTGTCGCTAGTATTAGAATTATTGGGGCGGGATGAAACGCTTGGGCGGATAAAAGACTGCCTTGAAACATATTATTAGATAAGGAAAAGAGGACATAATGGAAAATAAAATCGAAAATCGCGGCACAGCCAAAGTTGAACTTGGTGGTAATAGTTTTGAACTTCCTGTTTATGGTGGCTCCATGGGACCAGATGCAGTTGATGTGCGTACGCTTTATAAAAACTCAGGTCATTTCACATTTGATCCCGGCTATACTTCTACCGCCAGCACCGAAAGCCAGATTACATTTATTGACGGTATAAAAGGACAGCTCTTATATCGCGGTTATCCTATCGAGCAATTGGCCGAACAATCTACATTCTTGGAAACGTCTTATTTGCTGATTCACGGTGAGCTACCTAACCAAGAACAGTCCGAATTATTTACCAAGACCATTACCAACCACACCATGCTACATGAACAAGTTGAACGTTTCTTCCACGGTTTTCGTCGTGACGCACATCCAATGGCCATGATCTGTGCTACGGTTGGTGCGCTGTCAGCTTTTTATCACGATTCCACTGACATCAATGATCCAGTTCAAAGGAACTTGGCGGTTCATCGTCTGATCGCAAAAATGCCAACCATTGCTGCGCGTGCCTACAAATATTCCATAGGCCAGCCTCATGTTTATCCAGACAATTCCTTAAGTTATTCTGCAAACTTCCTAAAAATGTGTTTTGCAGTACCGAGCGAAAAATATGTGGTTAGCCCAGTTATCGCAGACGCTATGGACAAAATATTTATCCTGCACGCCGACCACGAGCAAAACGCTTCGACGTCTACAGTACGCCTCGCAGGTTCATCCGGTGCCAACCCATTTGCGTGTATCGCAGCGGGGGTTGCTTGTCTTTGGGGGCCGTCACACGGTGGTGCCAACGAAGCTTGTCTGACAATGCTCAAGGAAATTGGCTCCGTAGACCGTATCCCCGAATTCATTGCGCGCGCCAAAGACCGTAATGACCCCTTCAGGCTTATGGGCTTTGGTCACCGCGTTTATAAGAACTATGACCCGCGCGCCAAAGTGATGCAAAAAACCGCTCACGCCGTCTTGGCCGAGCTCAACATTACCGATAACCCAATTCTTGATGTGGCTATGGAGTTGGAACGTATCGCGCTCAACGACGAATACTTCATTGAGAAAAAACTTTTCCCGAACGTAGATTTTTACTCTGGAACAGTGCTCTCTGCTCTCGGTTTCCCGACCTCCATGTTCACAGTGTTGTTTGCCCTTGCTAGAACGGTCGGCTGGATTTCCCAGTGGAACGAAATGCTCGGCGATAAATCCCAACGCATCGGCCGCCCAAGACAAATCTACACCGGCGCACCTTTGCGTGATTATGTAAAAATGAGTGATCGGTAAGCACGCATGACGAGCCCTCAAAAAATGCATAATGCTATTAAACGCATTTTGGATAAGAGGGACAAAGAAGCTTTGGCGAGCCAATATGATGTGGCCGTTTGTATCAACTCAGTTGAAGCCGCCCGGCAAGGATTCGAAGCCGTACCAATTCAGGGAACGGCAAAACAATATGCGCAAGACGTATTGGACATTTTGAGCGAGCTGAGAGAAGAATTTTACGATAGCGACGGCGAGTACACATCTAAAGGCATGATCGGGGACGTCTATTTTGATGTGAGTGCATATATCGAAACACAAATACCCGACCCATTTGCTCATATTGATAAGAAAGAAGTCCGCAAAGTACTTATCCAAGAAATGGCTGAACTCAGCAATAACTTAACGGCACCTGTGAGCGTATTAGTTGAAACCTCTATTAAATTTGAGGCAACTGGCAGCTCTGGCGCACAATATTTTCTTGCTGTGACATTTGAAGCAACATCAATGCGTGAATTTACTATGATAGGCAATATTTATGAAAATGATGAATACGGCTCTTCTATAATGGAAGAGAAATTATTTCTCATAGATAATGAAATTGACGATGAAGCCCAGAATGAAAATAAAATACCGATTGATGATGTAATAAGGCGTGACCCCGATAAATCATAAAAATCAAGGCTTATCTGCTTCTTGCTCTACCCTGGTCTCATATTTTGGGATGAATATGATTTCCCATTTCAATTTAGCCCGGCGATAAGGGCCTGCTTTTGCTTCCAGTCTTTGTTGGGCGGAACGGATAATCTCGCCATCATCACTCATAATCATAGATGACAAATAATTCGCATCTTCCGACAAATATGTAACTTTATTTAGCTCTTTTTCAGAGACGTCTTTGCAAAAATTTACAATATGCATGTCCGTAGATTTATCGGCCAGATGTCCATAACAACGTTCAACCCATTCCTGAGCCGTGCTGTCATCGTAGGCTTCTAGCTTGTCAATTGCCGCAACCACCTTAGCCATCCACAAATATTCTAGTTTGATCATTTCTTTCTCAGCGCGGGGGTGGCCACTGGATATGGCGAGCAACATCGCTGCATATCCCTCTCGGTATTGATCCATATCTCTTGGCCCAAGGATTGCCGCCATACCGACCAAATACTGTAAGGATGAAAATTCATCCGGCGTCGGGCGGGTTGTACGTAAGGCACTTTTGGAGATACTAAACGCTTGAAAAGCGTCTTCATGACTAAGTAACGGCGTATTTAATATTTTTTCGCTGAGAATAATCGCCGACTTTGTCCAACCCCTCATATAGGCATCATACATTAATTCACGGCCTAGAGCCTCATCATCACTACTTTTCTCACCATTTGTACCGCGAAAAAGGCACAGAGCATAATTATGCATGGAGGGCGGGTATTGCGTTAAAGTTGAAGCTTTTTTATACCAGTCACAAGCGGCTTTTTTATCTTTCCCTACATAAAATCCAACATCAAGCAACCAACCCATATTGTGCATGGCAGGCCCGTTAGCATCTTGGTTTGCCAGCTCTGATAATGTGGTATAAGCGGCCTTATCACCATCCTTAGCGGCATCACCTAGGGCATTAGCCGCTTGTCTAAGCTGCGTCCACTTTACATTAATTTGATTTGCATGGGCGGCACCCCCCATTTGAACAATAAAAATCGAGAAAACTATTAACGCAAATTTGAACATATTAGAGCCTCATTTATATAGGTTGGCTATCATTGAATTACACGTAATCCTAAACAGTATAACATGCAAATCACCTTCGTGTTAAAAAAACGACCTTAAAAGCCTACAATCCCAAGTACAGCTTTTGCAACTCTCGCATTGGAATTTCCTTGACCGCTTTCGTTTTTACCATGGCGCATTTTTGTTGTTGCATTTGTGAGCGCCTGACTTGCGCTTAGGCATTTTTGTGTGTCTTGTAAGTAGCTTAGCGCCGTGCGCGCAAGGTTTTTGCCGGTGCATTTCATTTGTATAAATTCTGGCATGAGCACTTTATCCGCCGCTATATTGACGATGGAAATATAATTTGGTTTAAACAAGAACATGGCGACAAAAAATGTTAGGGCGTTAAGTTTATAGCCAACTACGGTCGGTACACCTGCGATTGCCAATTGGCTCGTGACAGTACCCGAGCAAGCAATGGCAGCATCGGCGGCAGCAAAGCAGTCGAGTTTTCGGTCTTCCTTTAGATAAATCACATCTTGCAAGTCTGAATATTGTGCCGCAGCAGCAAGAACATCTTCGAAAATTGTATCAGATACGGGCGATACGATTGTTAAATTGGGTATCGTTTTTTTCAAAATTTTAACGGCATCCGCAAAAGGCTTAGCCAGTCTTTGAATTTCAGAAAGTCTGCTACCGAACAGCATAACTAGAACTGGGGTTGCGTCCGGGATATTGTATTCTTTGCGCAAGCCCGTCCCATCACCACCATCATAATTTTCATCAAATACGGGATTACCTACATAAATCGTATTAAGGCCGTGCTTGGTGAAATACGGGGCATCAAAGCTATGGATGGTCAGGAGATGATCGACAATGCCCGCCAGTATTTTAGCGCGACCTTCACGCATGGCCCAAACTTGCGGGGCAACATACTTTATGATTTGCCCCTTAAACCCTTGTTTTTTAAGTCGTTTTGCAACACGCGCCATGAAACCCCAACTATCAATCAAGACAACTGCATCTGCATTAGAAGCCATAATTGATGCCACAGCCTCACCGACGCGCTGCATAATAACAGGATAAGATTTCAATCCTTCTACAAACCCAAGAATAGACAAAGGACTAATGTCAATGGTACTATCCAGCCCCTCTGCAGCGAGAGCAGACCCGCCTATGGTAGATAGTTTTACCTGCCCATCAGTTTGTTTGCGAAGTTGGCGTACCATGCCTGCACCGAGCTCGTCACCGGATTTTTCGGCGGCTACAATATAAATATGTGACTTAGTTTTCATCAGCTTTTACACCGTGAATGAAAACACCATGTTTATCTGCTAATTCAATGACCTCGCTGCGGTTCATAATAAAAGCCTGCCGCGCAACCAGTACAATGCCGTTCAATTCCGCCTTGATAGCCATTTCAACAGTGGTCAGACCTATGGTGGGCATATCAACGCGTTCCTCTTGACCGGGTTTCAGGCATTTTGCCAAAACGCCTCCGCGTATCTCTTTGGGGAATGCCGCTACGCGCTCTAACATTAGATCTGTACCTTCTTGCGCTTCTACCGCGAGAACCAAGCCCTTATTGACGATTGCGCCTTGGCCTATATCTGCCGACCCAATAAGTTTGGCGATATTCAAGGCTTTTTCCATATCATCAAACATATTTTTTGCGGGTTCAATTTTCCCCAAACAACCCTCTATCATGAGGGTAGACGTGCAAATATCTTGCGGAGCCAAGATATTAAAACCTTCGTCTTCAAAAAAAGAAACCATGAATTTTAATAGTCCGTCATCACCACGCGCAGCCGCACTTAAAATCTTTGTAAAGAGAGGAATATCACGAATACTCGGCTTAATCGTTCCAAAATCTGGTCGGGAAACCTTGCCGGCAAAGGTTATATGCGTGCATTTTTTCTGCTTAAAACATTTAATCATATTGCGAAGATCAGTGAAACTGTAAGCGTCACCATCGACACTAAAATCTTTGGGTTCTGAAAAACCACGTAATGCGGCTACATATATTGCGTAGCCTTGCTGATGGGCATTTGTAATTATTTCATGGGGCAAACTGCCACCACCGGCAATCAGGCCGATTTTTTTTTGCACTTTTTGTGGTGCCATTGCCATTACTTTACTTTGCCAGGCAAGCAAATCGGGCGTTTGTCACCAGTTTTAATAAATTCAACAAGCTTCATCACTTGATCTTGATCCGCATACTTTGTTTCAATTTCGGCCAAACGGTCTTGAAAATTGCCATCTCCTGTAAAGATAGTTTTATAGGCAGCACGCAGCGAATGGATTTGCGTCTTGGAAAACCCTGACCGTTTTAATCCGACTACATTCAGACCGTTAAGTACCTGCTTATTCCCAACAGATATTCCGTACGGAATGACATCTTTGACTACCGTTGTCATACCACCAATAAACGCATTATTTCCGATGCGAGTAAATTGATGTACGGCACAAAGCCCACCGACAATAACATTGTCACCTATGGTTACACATCCACCCACTTGGGTGCCATTGGATAAAATGACGTTATTACCTACACGCCCTTCATGGGCGACATGGGTGCCGACCATAAAATAACAATCTTCACCAATAATCGTTTCTGGACGGCCTGCATCTGACCCTGGGTGGATATTCACAAGTTCTCTTAATGTCGTGCGAGCACCAATTGTAAGGCTGACGGGCCCGCCTTGATGTTTTGTGTCTTGTGGGGGATGACCTAATGATACAAATGGGTAAAATTGGCACCCCTCTCCGATTTCTGTATCACCAGCAATATTGACTTGGCTTAGCAATTTAACACCTTTGCCAATCTTAACGTCAGGACCGACAACACAAAGCGGTCCAATTTCAACGCCATCATCCAATTGAGCTTTGCTATCTACATGGGCAGACGGGTGGATATTTACGCTCATCTCGTTTCTCTTCTATTTGTCTTGTTTAGCCGTTTGGGCAGCTGAAAACGCCAATTGCATAACCAGATCACCATTTATTTCGGCTTGACCTGTAAATTTATACAAATGTCTACGTTTTTTTTCTAATTTACAAAAAACACAAAGCGTTTCATTTGGCTTCACAAATTTACGAAATCTTGTTTTTTCAAACCCGGTAAAAGCCAACAAATGGGCTTTATGATCGAATTCACCGCGTAGAGCGGCCAATAATGCCCCTGATTGGCCAATACATTCCATTATAATAACGCCAGGCATGATGGGATTATTTGGGAAATGACCATCAAAATAAAATGCTTTGGGATCGGTGTCTATTTCTGTTGCTATCGTGTCGCCGTTAAAATCGACAACCCTATCTATCATCAGCATAGGGCGGCGATGAGGTAAATACTGCTCTATATCCGCTTGCCCTAACGGAAGGCGAATATTCATGAGCTTGGTTTTGGTTTTGGTTTTGGTACTGGTTTAGTCTTTTGTGATGGTTTGGTTTGGGCCTTAACAAGACGGCGGATAGCACTTAATTGTCGCAATTGTTCCCGCACAGGTGTTGCCGGTTGCCCCCCCCACACCTCACCTGCTGGGACATCTCTTATCGGGCCAGCATTTGCAACTAACATGGCCCCATCACCTACATTCGTATGATCGGGCAGGCCAGCCCTTCCGCCCATAATGACGCCGTCACCAATATTACAGCTACCAGCTATACCCACATGACCCGCAAACATGCAATGTTTGCCAACCTTAACATTATGCGCGATTTGAATGCCGTTATCTAATTTGCTACCGTCACCAATGCGCGTACTGCCAAACATGGCCCTATCAATCGTTGTAATACAGCCGATTGATACGTTATCACCAATTTCTACAATGCCGATATGAGGGATATCCATGGCGCCATCAGCACTTTTAGCAACACCAAAACCGGCGCCGCCTAAAACGGCGCCGTGGTTAATTTTACTATTATTGCCAATCACAGAAAATTCGATAACAACATTTGCACCGATATCACAGTTGTTTCCAATGACCACACCCGGACCTATGACCGTATTTGGACCGATTTGCGTACCAGATCCAATCTGCGCATTATCTCCAATAACGACGCCTCTGCCAATGTTGACATCCTTGAAGGATTGATTTGTTCCGCTCTTATATTTCAAAGCATCATAAAGCCGTCCCAAAACAACTGAAAAATCTGCTTGGGGGTATTGCGAAATTAAAGGTAAAACACCAGCTTTTGCTATATATTCCGCATTTTTTGTCGTTACAAAACATGCCCCTGCTCCACATGTGGCCGCTTTTTTTGCGGCACCTTTACCGTCTAAAAAGGATATATCGCTCGCTACTGCGAGATCAACAGGAGCCGCATTCGTGATCATCATATCACAAAACTGGCCTTCAGGAATGTCGACATCCAGACCGTCCAACAATTCCAGTAAAGACAGTGGACCTAGCCTCTTATAAAACCGACTATCCACCATATATACTTTCCAAAGTTATTGTGCCGGTTTATTAGCTTGTTTCGGCAAAGGCTTACGAGTTATACGCTCTCTAACAACCGGAACTGTCTTCATTTGTGCATTTAATCTGCTGATGACATCGTCTGTTATTTCCACAGTAGGTGTTGAAAAAATAACCATGGATCGATCGACAAGAATATCTGCATTACGTTCTTCAATAACAGCCTTTAAAATTGTTTCCAATTTTTGATTGATTTTTGCCAATGCTTTTTGCTCCGTAATTTGCAGTTCTCTTTGCTTATATTTGATTTCAAGTTTAGATTTTTGCGAGCTTGCTTGATAAGTTTTCGCACGTTGCTGAAGATCAGGACGCGATTTTAGGGCTTCAACACTCATATTTTTAAGCTCGACCATCAACTTATCACGTTCGGCATTGATAGGCGTTAGTTGCGCCTTCATTTCCGCGTCCATTTGCTTGCTAATCGATACAATCTGCCGCGTAACATGTTTTCCAACATCAGAATCCAAAACCACTTTTGTTTGGTCAATAACCAATATCTTTGATTGTGCCATTGCATTGCCTGCAAATAAAATGGCAGCAATAGCGGATGTCGCTATTGTATTTACTATTTTTAAAAACTTCATTTTAGAACCTTGTACTTGTATTAAACTGAAATGACTTCGTTTCGTCATAAAACTCTTTGGCAATTGGCACCGTGAAATCAAACCTGATTGGGCCAAATGGAGAATCCCAAAACACACTTGCACCTGCAATTGATCGCAGGGCCAATTCATCACGAATGATAATTGTCGGATCCGTAGACACCTTAAACTCTTCGTCCAAGAGACCAACGGTACCCGCCTCTACAAATAAACTACCAAGTAGTGACGCGACAAGCGGAAAACTCACCTCAGCAACAGCATGCCCATAAGCATTACCGCCGAGTGCATTAAGCCTACGCCCATTGGGGAATTGTGAACTTGTAATCAAAGTTCGAGGACCAATACCTGCATTATCAAAACCACGGAATGTTCGTGAGCCTTTAAAAAAGCGATCATTGATTTGCACCGGATTGCCGCCCCAACCTGTAATATAACCACCAGACACTTTTGCAGTCGCAATTACGTCTTTGAATATACCATAATATGTAGAGGCTCTAAGTTCGGATCTAAGATATTTTACATCGCCACCAATGCCTGCAAAATCTTGTGTAAAGAACAAATCAAAGCCACGGGTCGGTGTAATAGGGTCATTTCTTTTGTCCCAACCAAATGTGTATCCCAAGACAGAAGATAATCTGTTGTTATCTTGTAAACAAAGCAAAGGATTGGACGTTGTTAAAGCTGCCGTACATTCCACCGTTTCTTGGCGAAGTGCATAACGCGCTTGTAATGTCGTGAATTCAGTTAATCTGAATCCAAGCGTAGCTTGGGAACCTACTCTTTTTGACTTAAAGCCAGCTTCTGAGAAGAAATCATTTGTAATATTAAACAATTCAATGCCGGCGGCCAAATTTCGATTTAAAAAACGCGGCTCCGTAAAGCGCAAATCGATTTCCTGCCTGTTTGAACTCGCACGTATAACAAATTTTAACTGTTGCCCTCGCCCACGTAAATTTCGCTGAGAAATGGATAAATCAACCAAAAAGGCGTCAGCAGATGAAAAACCAGCCGAGAATGACAATTCACCCGTTGGCTGCTCAATAACTTTGACTTCGACAACGGCTCTATCGGGCGTGGAGCCTTGCGTTTCGGTAATTTCAACTTCTTCAAAGAAACGCAGTGCCCGCACTCTGTTTTTCGACCGGTCTAACAGTATTCGGTTAAAGGCATCGCCTTCAACCAATTCCATTTCGCGGCGAATGACATAATCCAATGTTGTGGTGTTGCCGACAATATCAATACGTTCAATATAAACGCGCGGCCCTTCAACCATATTAAAGACCAAATCAACCGTTTTAGTTTCTCGATTTCGTTTAATTTCCGGTTGAATATCGACAAAGGCGTAACCAGCCGCACCAGACGCAAATGTGAGTACATCTATTGCGCCTTCCAATTCACTTGATTTATAAATACGCCCACTTCTTATTGGTACAATTGCTTCCAATATTTTTTTATCGAGCGTTTTCAATTCCGTTTCAACACTGATATCGCCCCATGTATATTCTTCGCCTTCGTCAAGGGTAAACGTAATGTAGAAATCTTTTTGGTTCGGCACCAATTCAGCAACCGCAGAAACCACTCGAAAATCTGCAAAACCTCTATCTGTATAAAAAGTCCTAATTTGCTCACGGTCAAATTCCAAGCGGTTGGGGTCGTAATTATCATTAGAACCAAAGAATTTCCACCAAATGGTTTCTTTCGTGGCCAATTGCTTACGCAAGCGTCTATCAGAATATTCGTTATTGCCGATAAAATTAATACGGCGCACCCCAGTCGTAGGGCCTTCCGTAATTTCAAATATCAGATCAACTCTATTTTGTTCTTGCTGGACAACCTTAGGCACAACTTGTGCAGCAAAACGACCAGACTGGCTATACAAATCAATGATACGCTGTACATCAGCCTGTACGCGCGAACGGGTAAACACCGAACGAGGTGCCGCTTCCAACTCATCGGTGATCTTTTCGGACTTTAACGCCTTGTTACCCTCAAGAATAACTCTATTGATAATTGGATTTTCAACAACACGGATAATCAAATTGCCGTCACCTGGCTCGATTAAAACGTCAGCAAACAGCCCAGTCGCAAAAAGTGTCTTGATGGACAAATCAATGCGCTCATCACTATACCGATCGCCAGGCGCAATAAGCAAATATGAAGCAACGGTATTGGCTTCAACCCTTTGGTTGCCAACCACTCTAATTGATTTAATAATTTCTGGACGCGCTTGAACTTGCGCAGGATTTTGCGTTTGAACATCTTGGGCACGTGCGGATGTCACCACCAATATATTCGCGGCCAACAAAAATAGCCCCATTACTGACAACAGGAATACACGCAAATTATTATAGGTATTGGTTCTTAACATAAACCCTACATTATCCCGTATTATCAAACAAACTCGAGATATACCCGATGTCGTTCAAAGTTAAAACTAAAAACAGAGAAATTAGCACGGCAAAGCCGACACGAAACCCTATTTCCTGTGCTTGCGCACTTAAAGGACGCCGCATGACAGCTTCATAACCGTAGTAAACCAAATGTCCACCGTCTAAAACAGGAATTGGCATTAAATTTGCGAAACCTAACCCAACAGAAAGCGTAGCTGCCAAGGATATTAAACTCATAAAAGCAATTTTTAGCTTTATTCCAATCCCACCTTCAACCTGTGAAGACATGATACTAACTTTGCCTGTATAAGCCATTATCTTTAGGGGGCCGCCTAACGCCTTGCCATTTTCTTTCCCTTTAAAAATCCGCCCTATATATTTTCCAGTCATTGCAAGTGTCGTGCCTACATTTTCAATACCATAATGTGAAGCTTCGATAAAATTATAGGATTTATGGATTGTTGCCCCGCCAATTTTAACGCCAATAACACCGCCGCTCATATTGCCACCAATTCCGTCTTTTTTGGAACGTCGTTCGGGTTTTATCATGAGATCGACTTGCTCTGCGCCGCGTTGCACCGACATTTCAAGCTCTTCACCGCTATTAAGTGTTATGATTTGTATGGCTTGGTTGACGCTCCTTGCATCCTTACCATCTATCGTCAGGATTTTATCCCCAACCATTAACTCAGCTATTTTGGCGGGCCCGTCAGGAAAAACTTCGTGTATTTCTGCGGCCCTTTCATTCGTTCCAAATCCCCATGCAAGTCCTGCAAATAACAGTGCAGCAAGTATAAAATTCGCCATAGGCCCTGCAAATGCCACCAATGCACGTTGATATAATGGCTTAAAGTGCAGGCAAGACTTCCACACATCTTTACCGTGCTTGCTATCCATTTGCGCCTTTATTTTCGCGAGCTCTTCAGTATCAGGATTACTTGCTACACCCGAATCACCAAGAAATTTAACATAACCGCCCAAAGGAATACGTGATAACACCCACTCTGTGCCCGATTTGGCTTTATAACGTAAAACAGGCTTACCAAAGCCAATGGAAAAACGTTCAACCGAGACACCAAAAAACCGGCCAACAGAATAATGCCCTAATTCATGGATAAACACCAATAGGCCAAGCACAAATGCAAAACTGGCAAGTGTAATCACCCCATTAAACATCCATCCAAGCATTAAATTACCCCTATCCTGTTCTACACCAATTCACGCGTTCTAACCCGAGCACGTTCATCAATATCAAGAACATCTTTTATTGATTGTAGGGGTTTAGCAAAACTCTTCTCGCTTTTAAAGCTATTCATGACTATTTCTATACAATCGGTAAGTGCAGAGAATTTCAACCGGTCTTGCAAAAAGGCTTCGACAGCCACTTCATTACTCGCATTTAGGATTGTTGGTGCCATACCACCGGCTTCTAGTGCTGCACGCGCCAATCGTAAAGCTGAAAATTTATCAGAATCCGGAGGATAAAACTCCAATTTTTGAATTTTCGCTAAATTCAGTTGTTGTACAGTTGTTTCCATACGCAATGGCCACGCCAAGGCATAGGCAATCGGTATACGCATATCAGGTGATCCCATTTGGGATAAAACCGAACCATCAACATACTCTACCATCGAATGAATAATTGACTGGGGGTGGATGATGATATCTATCTGTGAAGATGGGCGTTGGAATAAATAGCTAGCCTCAATAAGTTCTAGCCCTTTATTCATCAATGTAGCCGAATCAATAGAAATTTTTTCGCCCATATCCCAAACGGGGTGATTAAGAGCTTGCGCGCGTGTAACGGACTGTAATTGACTGGTCGTTAATGTGCGAAACGGCCCACCCGACGCCGTTAATATCAACCGCCTAACCTCATTGGGTCGTTCTTGATTAAGGACTTGAAATATTGCGTTATGTTCTGAATCTACTGGTAATAATGTTGCCCCAGCAGACTTAACGGCTTTGATGAACACATCACCCGCACAGACAAGGCACTCCTTATTCGCAAGCCCAACTGTTGTGCCTTGCTCTACTGCCGCTAAAGTTGGCTCAAGGCCAGCCGCACCAACAATTGCCGCCATAATAAAATCTGAATGCCATGCACCAGCCTCAATTAAGGCTTTTTGGCCAACCCCTATTTTGATACCGGTTCCAGCCAGTGCATCATGCAGAAAATCTTGATTGTCTGCATTCCCTAAGGCAACAAATTCTGGTCTGAACTCTAAGGCTTGTTTTGCAAGGGCATCAGCATTGGTATGTGCGCTTAGACAAACGATTTTATAATCATCTGGCGCACTTTCTCGAATTAAACTTAGTGTGCTTTCTCCGATAGACCCAGTAGAGCCAAGTATAGTCACGCGCCTGGTCATAATGAGTTATGTACCTGACATTGTAGTAATAAGTGGCCAAATACCTGGCCAAATCATCAAAACAACAGCCGCAACCACAGAAATAAGTATCAAACTATCAATTCTATCCAGAAGACCGCCGTGACCAGGAATAATACCCCCTGCGTCTTTTACATCTAAACGTCTTTTTATAACAGATTCTAACAAATCGCCTAGAACTGCAAACAAAACTACCGGCAATGCCAATACCGCGCCATATGTTGGATCAAAGCCAAAAAACCATGCCGTAAGAGCGCCAAATAAAGACCCAAACACAAACCCACTAATCAAACCCGACCACGTCTTATTCGGACTTACCTTCGGAATAAGTTTTGGTCCTTTTATGGTCGAACCGCCCAAATAAGCCCAACTATCAGCAGCTATAACGACGATAACAATAAAGATAAATTTGGCAAACCCATCTGCATGAACACCAACTTCATTGCCGCGAAGCCACAAAATAGCTAAACTTGGTAACAATATATATAAAAGGCCAAAGCCGGCCCAAAACGCGCCGCCCCGCCGCGCTCGTTCCAAGGTCGCCAATGCACCAAAAAGGCCCACTAAAGCCAATGCCCATTTCCAATTATTGGAACCCCAGGTGCCAAATTGTATCAAGGCGAGAGCAGATAACAAAGCTGTCAACGGTATAATTAATGCCAATTTTGTTTGGCCGGGGTCACTCATCCTTACCCATTCATAAATTACCCGCGTACTAACCAGAGCAATAAAACCTGCCAGTATCCATCCGCCGTAATATAATGGCACACCGCATATGGCCAAGAGCACAAGTCCTGATGCGGCACGAATACCCAGAGTTTTTAGCTTTGTAGGTTTCCCATCAACCATCTAGGCAACCTCATCTTTAGAAACTGTGGCTAAATTCCCAAAACGGCGCTCACGGTTTTGATAACTATGTATGGCCGCTTGCAAGTCTTGCTTGGAAAAATCCGGCCACAAAACATCCGTAAAAACAAACTCGGCGTAAGCCGCCTGCCAAAGCAGAAAATTGCTAATACGCTTTTCGCCGCTAGTGCGGATAACCAAATCAGGGTCTGGCAAACCGTAGCTGTCCAAATACGTCTCGAATGTGTCTTCTGTGCGTTCATTTACGCTAACCTTGCCCGCTGATATATCATCTGCAAACGCTCCAGCAGCCCGTAATATCTCGTCTCGGCCACCATAATTAAATGCGATATTTAATGAAAACTCGGTGTTGTTTTTTGTCGTTTCTTCTACACGGTCAAGGAGCGCAAGCATATCAGGCTTTAGCCCATTGCGCGATCCCAAAATCCGCACACACACCCCTCTCTCATGTAATGTTTGCAAGTCGTCATCAACATATTTACGCAAAAGTCCAAATAGAGCTTTAATTTCCGATTTTGGTCGCGACCAGTTTTCTGTAGAAAAACTGTACAATGTCAAACACTTAACCCCTATTTTTGAAGCGTCTTCGACGACATGTCTAACAGTTTTCACACCCGCTTGATGTCCAAACAAACGTGGGCGTCCGCGCAATTTAGCCCAACGACCATTACCATCCATAATGATTGCAATATGTCTTGGTAGGGCGTCTGAGGCATGAACTTGGTGGGGCGATGACTGCATAGGCTATACCTGCAAAATCTCTTCATTCTTAATTGCCAATGCCTCGTCAATTAATGCGATATGTTTATCCGTAGCCTCTTGAACCTCACCAGAACTGCGTTTGTGCTCGTCTTCGCTAATGTCGCCGTCTTTTTCCATATCACGTAGGCTCTCCATCCCATCGCGGCGGACGTTTCGCACGGCGACTTTGGCAGATTCAGCGTAATTTCCTGCAACTTTTGTTAATTCTTGGCGGCGTTCTTCTGTCAATGCGGGCATCGGAATACGGATAGTTTGCCCATCCACAACGGGGTTAATCCCCAAATTACTTTCCCGCAAAGCGCGCTCGACACCTGCAACCATGGTTTTATCCCAAACATTCACACTTAACATGCGTGGTTCTGGTATATTGATTGCGCCAATTTGATTTAACGGCACCTGAGCCCCATAGGCCTCGACAGTGATGTTATCCAAAATGGCCGTATGTGCCCGCCCTGTGCGAAGAGAACTAAACTCAGTTTTCATAGCCGTGATCGCACCGTCCATTCGGCGTTTAATATCAACAAGGTTATAATCTGCCATACGAGGCTCCTTTAGTATTATTCATATATCGTGTACCAACGCCTTCTAATACACGAATTAAGACGTAATTATGGTACATTTTCCTTTTCCAGTCATTACATCTTCGAATCGGCGCTTATGTGCAATGGAAAAAACGATAATCGGTATGTCATTGTCACGCATCAAGGTCACTGCTGATGTATCCATGACTTGTAAATTCTTGGTTATGACATCCATATATGACAATGTTTCATAACGTACAGCATCCGTATTTTTGGCAGGGTCTTTATCATATACCCCATTAACTTTTGTTCCTTTTAGAAGCGCATCGCAACCCATTTCGGCGGCTCTCAAGGCGGCGGCCGTATCGGTTGTAAAGAACGGATTTCCCGTTCCTGCTGCAAATATTACAATCCGTCCCCTCTCCATATGACGGCTGGCGCGGCGGCGAATATACGGTTCACAAACCGTGGTCATAGGAATTGCGGACATAACCCGTGTGTCTAGTCCAATACGTTCAAGCGCACTTTGCATGGCGAGCGCATTCATTACTGTGGCCAACATGCCCATATAATCAGCTGTTGTGCGCTCTATCCCAGCTTCAGAAGCGGCTAACCCGCGAAAAATATTACCGCCACCAATCACCAACCCTATTTCCAAGCCTTTAGCGTGGGCGTTGGCGATTTCTTCAGCTATACGCGCCGTTATAGACACATCAATCCCGAACGATTGTGTCCCCATCAGAGCTTCACCAGATATTTTCAGGAGTACTCTGTTATATTTTAGCGCCGTGCCCATACTTTTCCCCTGATTAGTTGCGACTCATCCATCCGCTTATAGCGCAGTATAATGCCCCCGTCCAAAAAAGATGTCCAAAAAAGATGTCTAAAAATATCTAAGATAAACGCGGGCATAATACGAATTTGAAAAAGGTACAAAGAGGGTGCGTTTTACGCGTCTCCTAAAGTAGCAGCAACTTCAGCCGCAAAATCTTCGGATTTTTTCTCAATGCCTTCGCCGAGCTGCATACGCACAAACCCCGTCATTTCAATCGCTGTTCCCATAGATTTTGCTTCGTCAGCAATAACCTGTTCGATTGAACGATCTGGGTCCATGACAAACATTTGATTTAATAGTACAGATTCTTTGAAGAATTTTTGCATGCGACCATCAACCATTTTTTCAATGATATTTTCAGGCTTCCCAGACGCACGCGCTTGTTCAGACAAGACGTCACGTTCTTTTTGTACAACAGCCGGTTCCATATCTTCAACACTTAGGGAAAGTGGAGACGTTGCAGCAACATGCATCGCCAATTTACGGCCAAGCTCGTTAAGTGCCTCGGCATCACCATCTGATTGTAAAGCCACCAAAACACCAATTTTACCGAGACGTTCAGCAACACCATTGTGCAAATACCCTGCAACAACGCCAGAATTCACGCTGAGCGCTTCTGTACGGCGCAAATTCATATTTTCGCCGATTTTGGCAATCAAATCCGTGATAGAGGTCGCGACATCCTTACCAGTTTCCATATTGGTAGCCGATAAAGCGGCTACATCACCACTTGTAGACACTGCCAAAGTAGAAATTTCGCGCACCATGGCCTGAAATTCTTCGTTTAGTGCTACAAAATCAGTTTCTGAATTCACTTCAACCAAAGCGGAAGTTGTCCCAGACTGTCCCAGGCCAATGAGACCTTCGGTAGCAATACGCCCTGACTTCTTGGACGCCTTCGCAATACCCTTTTTACGCAACCAATCTGCTGCATCTTCGATATTGCCGTCTGTCTCCATGAGGGCTTTTTTGCAGTCCATCATGCCTGCTGATGTTTTATCGCGCAGTTCTTTGACTAGCGCAGCTGTAATAGTAGCCATTATACTCTCCGTAAATGTGTTAGTTTACGGCAAAGATGGGTGCCCTTGCCGCTCATTCAAGACCCGCTAATTATGCGCGAGCTGCGTCGCTTTTTGCCCGTGGTGCTTTACCCGCCATTAGCTCTTTGGCTTGCTCTATCCATTCGCCGGAAACAATTTTCCCTTTAAGGTCAAGTTTCTCGTCTAAGGCCGTTATCGCGGCGGCGTCCAAAGCTATGATTGCGGCAAATGATGTGATACCTTCGCTTTCAAGTTTTTTCTTGAAAACGGGCCCAATGCCATCAATCAAAGAAATGTCATCAGCTTTTGCGGGTGCGTCTTTTTTAACGTCTTTTTTAACGTCTTTTTTGGCAGCAGGCTTAGTCGCTTTTTTCGTAACCTGGGCCTTTTCTTTTTTTACAGGAGTCTTTTCTTCTTTTGCAGGAGCCTTTTCTGCTTTTTCAGGAGCCGCTTCTTTGGCTGGAGCTTCTTCGACTGGAGCTTCTTTGGCTGGAGCTTCTTCGACTGGAGCTTCTTCTATAGGCAATTTTGCATCCAGAGCAGTTTCTACTGGGTTCTCAGCAGCACCGATATCGACACCGGCAGCAATAGCGCCCTCTGTCATGCCATCAAGAACTGCATCTGCCATTAAATCACAAAACAAGGATATAGACCGCACGGCGTCATCGTTACCGGGAATTGGCATGTCAACATCGTCTGGGTTACAATTACTATCTAGGAGCGCAATGATAGGAATTCCAAGTTTGCGCGCTTCTTTGATAGCGATGGTTTCTTTCGTTGTATCAACAACAAAAATCAAATTTGGGATTTTCCCCATGTCTTTAATACCGCCCAAAGCAAGCTCTAACTTATCTTTCTCGCGGGTTAATTTAAGGAGCTCTTTCTTGGTCAGGCCGGATTGTTCCACATTTTCCAATTTACCTTCAAGCTCGCGAAGTCGTGCTATTGAATTTGTTATCGTTTTCCAGTTGGTCAACATACCACCAAGCCAGCGATGATTTACATAATATTGCGCACAACGTGTCGCAGACTCTTTTACTGCCTCGGATGCCTGGCGTTTTGTGCCTACAAACAAAATACGCCCACCGCCAGCCGCTACATCACGCATTTTAACCATTGCCTGGTGCAAAAGAGGAACCGTTTGTGATAAGTCTAGTATGTGAATATTAGAACGTGCACCAAAAATATATGGTGCCATTTTTGGATTCCAACGATGTGTTTGATGTCCAAAATGAACGCCTGCTTCTAGTAGCTGGCGCATGGAAAATTCTGGTAGTGCCATGGGTTATCTCCTTATCCGGTTGGCCTCGAACGGGGTTTGGAAAGCAAACAGAATTGTCAACTTTCACCGGAAAGACAAACTACATGCGTGCAGCAGCCATATCCCGTTCTGTGAATTTGCGCGGTGTATAACAGCTCATTAAATTCTTGCAAGGACGAAAAGCCACAATCTGCATAATATTTCTCAATAACTATTTCTGCATTTGCCCTAAGTTTGTAACAGTAGCTTGAGCGCTCCACTTTAATATGGAACCACTTTGATGGGATGAAATTTGTTTTTGGCTATCATACTAAATATAGCTATGCAGGACGCCAAACCTGATTAAAATTCGTTTATTTTCTCCACACCAGGCACTGCTTTTAAGGCCGCTTGGAAAGTATCATCCAGCCCATATTGCCCTGGCAGTTTTAAGAAAATTTCCTGGGCATCTTCAATGGGAACAATTATATTCATTTTGCCTTTCGCCTTCATAGGCGCTTGCTCAAGTCCGGCAATACATCGCTTCAAACCCTCTAATGTTTCTGTATTTTTAATATAGACTTCCAAACCGCGAATTTTAGGTATTTTGTCAAAATTTGTGCCGTCTAAAGGTTTTACAGAATTGAGTGTTAAACTAATTTCGCCGTCGCGCATATCCAATTTTATTTGCAGCTCTAATAAATTACCTGTTTGTAAAATATCACGGTGGCGAACCAATAAATCTTCACCCACAAATACTTCGTATTCCCCGCTTGGATCTGATAAATTTATATAAGCAAAACGTTTGTTTGTTCGTTGGGATGTACGTTCTTGACGTTTATGTAATACACCCGCCATACGTACAGCCCTCTGCCCATGCAAAAAAGCCTCGTCAGCGTCCATGATTTGAAGAAATTTTCTTTGCTTAAGAGCCTCAGCCTGCTCCTCAAGCGGATGCCCACTCAGATAATAACCAGCCGCGGCTAATTCTTGTTCCAAAGCCGCAACATTATCCCAAGCTTCTACAATCGGAAGGTCTGGTTCTGCCATTGTTTCTTCGGCGTCACCAAACAGATTAACCTGTGCCGAATTGCGCTCTTGCGCAGCCCTTGCACCGATAGACAAGAGCACCGCTGCAGACTTGAATGTACGAGCACGGTTTGGTTCAAGACAATCGAATGCCCCGACCTTTGCCAAATTTTCATAAGCACGTTTATTGACAATTCTTGCATCAACACGGCGGGCAAAATCAAACACATCAAGAAACGGACCACCTTCCTCGCGTATATTTACCAAGTGCCGCATAGCCTCTACGCCCACGTTTTTAATGGCACCCAATGCATACAGCACTTTACCATTTGCAACCTCAAAGTCAGCAAAACTGCGATTCACACAAGGCGGCATGATTTTTACGCCCATTTGCTTGGCTTCTCTTGCAAATAGCGACAATTTATCAACATTGCTGATATCCAAGCTCATAGAAGCCGCTAAAGATTCAACCGAATGATGCGCCTTAAGATAAGCCGTCCGATAAGAAATCATGGCATATGCAGCAGCGTGGGATTTGTTAAACCCGTAACCGGCAAATTCATTGACCAATGCAAAGATTTGTCGAGCCAATGCTCCTTTTACGCCGTTCTCTGCTGCACCATCAACAAACCGGGATTCCTGGCGCGCCATGACCTCTTTGTCTTTTTTACCCATAGCACGGCGCAAAACATCCGCTTCCCCAAGCGAGTACCCTGATAAAACCTGGGCAATTTGCATCACCTGTTCTTGGTAAATTATGATACCGTAGGTTTCCTTAAGTATGTCCTCTAGGCTATCATGAGGATAGGAAATGGGCGAACGGCCAAATTTTCTTTCAATATATTCAGGAATATTACGCATTGGACCGGGCCGATAAAGAGAAATAATCGCGGTTAATTCCTCTATAGAATTTGGCGCCATCTTACGTAAAGTATCGCGCATTCCCGTACTCTCAAGCTGGAAAATACCCTGTGAGAGACCCTGCTCCAACAACTTATACGCTGCAGGATCGTCCACTGGAGTCGTATCTAAATCCAAAACAATATCTTGTTGCTTGAGATATTTTAATGCCCGATCAATAACCGTCAGTGTTTTTAGGCCCAAAAAATCAAATTTCACCAATCCGGCTTTTTCCACCCATTTCATTGTAAATTGTGTTGCCGGAATTTCAGAACGTGCATCGCGGTATAACGGTACCAATTCAGCCAAAGGCCTATCGCCAATAACCACGCCCGCCGCGTGGGTCGATGCATTGCGGTAAAGACCCTCAAGCTGCAAAGCCATAGTCAAAAGTTCTTGAACTGCGGGTTCGCTGTCACGTTCTTTTTGTAACGCAGGTTCGATTTTAATGGCCTCGGCCAAACTCACTGGGTTTGCAGGGTTAGAAGGCACTAGTTTAGCCAATTTGTCTACTTGCCCAAGCGGCATTTGCAAAACCCGCCCAACATCTCGAACCACGGCACGAGCTTGTAAAGTACCGAATGTGATAATGTGGGCAACTTGATCTTCACCGTAACGCTCTTGAACATAGCGAATAACTTCACCGCGCCTTTCTTGACAAAAGTCAATATCAAAATCGGGCATAGATATACGCTCAGGATTTAAAAATCGCTCAAAAAGAAGTCCGTAACGAAGTGGATCCAAATCAGTTATGGTCAACGCCCATGCCACCACAGAACCTGCACCAGAACCCCGTCCGGGCCCAACTGGAATACCTTGCTCTTTGGACCATTTAATAAAATCTGCAACAATAAGGAAATAACCAGGGAAACCCATTTTGGCAATTACGTCTAATTCAAAATCTAAACGGTCAAAATATTCTTTTCGCGGCTTTGCAGGCTCTACTTGCTTTAGCCGCATCTCTAAACCCTCGCGGGCCATACGTGCTAAAATATCCGTTTCGGTTTCGCTTCCATCCCCAAAACCGGGTAATATTGGTTCGCGCATAGGGCTTCTAAATGCACATCTTTTCGCTATTTCTATTGTATTTTCAATGGCTTCTGGTATATCCTTAAACAACTCAACCATTGCTTCTGGCATTTTTACATAATGTTGGTTTGAAACATGTCGACGATCTGGTTCCAGCACATAGCTACCCTCGGCAATGGCAAGTAACGCATCATGGGCTTTGTGCATCTCTGGATCGAGAAAATAAGGCTCATTGGTCGCTACAAGCGGCAATTCCATATCATATGCAAAATCAAGAAGATGAGGTTCCGCTTGCTGCTCACTTGCTAAATCATGACGCTGTAATTCTATATAAAGTCGGCCTTCAAAGCTGTTAGACAAGGTTTGTAGCCAGTTTTTTGCTTGCTTCATTTGTCCGGCGCAAATCAGTCGGTTGATGAAACCATCACTACCACCCGTTAGCATGATTAAACCGTCACTAAGTTCTTGTAATTTTGTAACATTTACATGCGGCAAATCAGTAGCTTCAACATCTAAAAACGCTGAAGAAGACAGCTTTAACAGGTTAGTATAACCCTGTTCATTTTGTGCCAATAACACAATTGTGCCCGCAAGCTCTTTGCCGCCATGTTGATTAAGCGAATTCTCATCTCCACCAAGATAAACACTCAGCGTGCACCCAATAATAGGCTGTATCCCTACGCCAACCATTTTTTCTGAATATTCCAGAGCCGCGCAGATATTGTTGGTATCGGTAAGCCCTGCTGCCGGAATACGCCATTCGCGTAACCGCGCCGCTAATTCATCAATTTTGAGTGCACCTTCTAGCAAAGAATAAGGCGTGCGACAGCGTAGCGGTACAAATATTGGATCGCCTCTCTTACTTTTAGCCGCCATTACTTCCCTTTATTTACTAATTAACCACCCAAAACCATCATCCAGACGCTCATCATAATCACTGCAACACCAAGCACCATACCACTGCTAATGTCCATAACAATCTGTTTCATATTAAACTCCCAATTTAATGTTCCCTGTTTGTTCTTTTACAGAATTTAACGAGAACGTCAAGGGAAAATTCGCAATAAGCTTATGTCGTTGGAATATAGCCCTTTAAAACGAGCGAAAAACCTTACGCACCAAATGTTTCGCGCAGATGATCCAGTGTGACAGCCCAGGCCCGTTTTTCTGCTGTGGCATTGTATTGAATACCATTTTTGGGGTCATTGGCCTCTGGCACCATAAAGCCGTGCTTTGTGCCGCCGTAAGCATGAATTTGCCAGTCACATTTAGCTTTGGTCAGTTCTTCTCCGAGTGCTGTAACGGCAGCAGGCGGCACCATAGGATCGTCCCAACCGTGCAACGCCAAAACGCTGGCTTTTATCTTTTTGGCAGGCAGTCCATTTGGACTAAACAAGCCGTGGAAGCTGATAGCGGCTTTTATATCTACGCCAGAGCGCGCCAAATCGAGCGCACATAAACCGCCAAAACAAAAGCCCATCATGGCGATATTATCTGTGTCAACTTGCTCTAGGGTTTGCGCGGCTGTATAAGCAGCCTTCAGACGTTTTAGCAGCATTTTGCGGTCATTCACAAACGGCATCATCAAAGCTTCGTTCTCGCTCGGGTTACCTCCCTGCTGACCGTCTCCGTAAACATCAATAGCAAAACCGACATAACCTTGCGCCGCCATCTGCACGGCTTTGCTCTCGGCAAACCCATTGCGTCCCCCCCACGCATGACCGATTAATACGCAAGGCTTAGGATCGGCATATGTCTCGTCCCAAGCAAGATAACCAACGCAGGTCTGCTTACCGTCTGTATATTCAAAAGGCTTGGTGGTGATGTTCATGAGGTTTCCTTATGTTTAGTCAGGTTCGTCAAGTTATAGAATGTGGAAAACTAAAAGGCAATGTCATAGCAAATACTCCGCGCATACCATTCACCCACATATCACATATACATACACCCTCTTGGCAATTCCCTCTTCTGACGAATAAAGTATTGACCCAGGAATGACTAAATTGATTTAGTCATTCTATTTGCATTAAAATAAAGCCCATTAATATACAAAATCTGACATAGCTTTCGCCCTTGCAATACACCCTGCCCCGCGCCATATAGTCGCCAAAATTCAATATAGTTACAGGAGCCGCACGTGGCACGACAGTTTATTTATCATATGCAGGGTTTGTCCAAGAAATTTGGTAATAAAACCATTCTCGACAATATTCATTTGTCGTTTTACCCAGACGCAAAAATCGGTATGGTTGGCATCAACGGTTCTGGTAAATCAACCTTGCTGAAAATCATGGCAGGCGTTGACCAAGATGTGACAGGCGAGCACTGGGCTGCAGAGGGCACCAAAATTGGCTACTTACCCCAGGAACCACGTCTCGACGATAGCAAAGACGTTTGGGGCAATGTCATTTCAGGCTGTGAAGACAAAATTATCTTCGACGAATATAATGCCGTCGCCATGAAAATGGCCGAAGAATATACTGATGCCCTGATGGAAGAAATGACCGCGCTCCAAGAAAAAGTAGAGAACCGTGATGCCTGGGACATAGACAGCAAGATCGAAATGGCTATGCAAGCCCTTGGCTGTCCCCCCAAAGACTGGGCGATTGAAAATCTGTCTGGCGGGGAAACACGTCGGGTCGCAATTTGCCAACTCTTGCTCTCCAAACCAGACATGCTTTTGATGGACGAACCGACCAACCATTTGGATGCAGAGACTGTGGCCTGGCTTGAGAATTATCTAAAAAATTATAAAGGCGCGATTATCCTCATCACCCATGATAGATATTTCCTCGACAATATCACCTCCTGGACTTTGGAAATCGACCGCGGGCAAGGCCATCCTCATGAAGGCAATTATTCCTCTTGGGCTGCCGCCAAGCACCAGCGCATGCAGCAAGAAGGCCGTGAGGGCGATGCCAAAGAACGTGCGCTTAAACGTGAACTGGACTGGATACGCTCCAACCCTAAAGCGCGTCAAGCCAAGTCAAAAGCCCGTATTTCAGCCTTTGAAAAGCTGCGTGACAGTGCCGAGGCCGAAAAAGTTACGACTGCAGAAATCCGCATCCCGCTTGGACCTCGGCTCGGTAATGTAGTGGTCGAAGCCGATAATGTTACTAAAGGTTTTGAAGAAAAATTACTCATCAAGGATTTGACATTTCGCTTACCACCTGGCGGTATTGTTGGTGTAATTGGTCCGAACGGTGCAGGTAAAACCACATTGTTTAAAATGATAACGGGAGTAGAACAGCCCAATGCAGGCACTTTCAAGGTCGGTGAAACTGTTAAACTGGGTTATGTGGATCAAAGCCGTGATGCCCTTGATGCGTCTCATAATGTTTGGGAGGAGATTACCGGCGGCGTTGATGTGCTTGATCTCGGACAACGCGAAATGAACAGCCGTGCCTATGTAGGCGCATTTAACTTCAAAGGAACCGACCAGCAGAAAAATGTCGGTAAACTATCGGGCGGTGAGCGCAACCGTGTTCACTTAGCTAAGATGTTGACCAAGCCTTCAAATTTACTGCTGCTTGATGAACCAACAAATGATCTGGATATGGAAACCCTATCTGCACTTGAAGATGCACTTGAACATTTCGCTGGTTGCGCCGTAATCATATCCCATGATCGATTCTTTCTCGATCGGATTTGCACCCATATGCTTGCCTTTGAGGGCAATAGTCATGTCGAATGGTTCGAAGGTGGTTTTTCGGATTACATTGAAGACAAAAAGCGTAGGCTTGGTGATGACGCAGACATTCCTAGGAAATTAAAATTCATGAAATTTGAGCGCTAAACAAGTGAAGAACAACCTCTCAATATTGTGACATATTGTCACTAGACACTCCACTAAATTTCTTTAAGAGGCGTTTTTAGCGTTCAATTATACCTACATAAATTAAGAATAAAGATTACAAAAATGTCCCATTATGTTGAATACATTCCGATCATTACCACCTTGTTTTCCATTTTTTTCGCCCGTGAAATTATTGCCCATTACAGGTATAGCAAAACAAATTATTTGCTCTGGTGGTCAATCGGAGTGGTCGCTTTTGGTCTTGGTACACTAAGCGAAAGCATCAATGCTTTATTTGGCTGGAGCGCGCTGAACACACGGTTGTGGTATATCGTCGGGGCATTGCTCGGTGGTTATCCTTTAGCGCAAGGTTCGGTATATTTACTGATGAACCGCAAATTTGCCAATGCCACAACTATTTTATTTACCAGCGTAATTGTCATCGCTTCACTCTGTGTTTTGATGTCTCCGATTGCGCTGCCAACAGATTTTGCGGGCAAATTAACCGGTAAAGTGTTTGCATGGCAATGGGTCAGGTTATTCTCAATGCCGATCAATATATATGCGGCAATTTTTCTAATCGGCGGTGCGATTTATTCTGCTCTTCGCTATTATGCCAAAGCCGATCACCAAGCCCGCTTCAAGGGCAATATCTTCATCGCTATTGGCGGTTTATTACCAGCAATTGGCGGAGCATTTACGCGTATGGGACATGTAAATGTTCTGTTTGTAACCGAGTTTCTAGGTTTGGTGTTGATTTATGTTGGCTACAAAATAATCAAAACCAACAATATCAAGGCCAAGAAAGCAGCCCAAGATTAATCCAAATTAAGAAGTGCCGGATCGCCGCCTTGAGCTGAGATATTGACCGTTACAGTTCGTTCGGATGCAAATCTTGGAAGATAATGCGGGCCACCAGCTTTGGGACCTGTGCCAGAAAGCCCAACACCGCCAAAAGGTTGCACGCCGACGACTGCGCCGATTATATTGCGGTTTACATAAAGGTTCCCTGCCGGAATAATATCTGCGATTTTTTCTGCGAAGCTATCAATACGTGAATGTACACCGAGCGTCAGGCCGTAACCTTTGTCTGCAAATTTCGTAGCCAATTTCAACAAATCTTTTTGGCGATATCGCAACACATGTAAAATAGGGCCAAACTCTTCTTTGGTAAGTGCATCTAATGAACTTATTTCTACCAATGTCGGAGGCACGAATGATCCTTGCTTTGAGAAGCTACAGATATGCAGGATTTTTTCTTCGTGTTTCATACGCTCTATGTGTGCAACCAGGCCAGCGCGGGCATCTTCGTCAATAACGGGCCCAATATCTGTGGTTGATAAAGCCGGATCGCCGACCTGTAATTCGTCCATGGCACCTATAAGACATTCAATAATACTCTCAGCCGTTTCTTCAGGTAAAAACAAGAGACGTAAAGCCGAACATCTTTGCCCAGCTGCATTAAATGCTGATGCGATGACATCATCAACCACTTGTTCTTTCAATGCGCTGGTATCCACAAACATACCGTTCAGCCCACCCGTTTCTGCAATCAACACGGGTATGGGACCGTCTTTGACAGCCAATGCCCGGTTGATAGTTTTGGCGACTTCGGTTGAGCCTGTGAAACAGACGCCCGCAACATCTCGGTGTGCCGTCAATGCAGCGCCAACTTTCGATCCAGCCCCAGGCAGAAAATGTAATACTTCCTTTGGCAAGCCTGCTTTTTGGAATAATTTCACAGCAGAATAACCGATGATTGATGTCTGTTCAGCTGGCTTCGCCAAGACCGTGTTTCCTGCCGCCAATGCAGCCGCAATCTGTCCTGTGAAAATTGCCAGTGGAAAATTCCACGGACTGATGCTGACAAATACGCCCCGCCCGCGTAATGTAAAGTGATTGGTTTCGCCTGACGGACCGGTTAATTTTTTAGCTGTGCCAAATGTGCGTTTCGCCTCGCCAGCATAATATCGTAGAAAATCCACGGCCTCTCGGACTTCCGATACACTGTCAGGAAAACATTTTCCGGCTTCCAGTGCCATGAGTGCCGTGAAATATTCAGTTTCTTTTTCCAGCGCATCTGCCATCTTACATAAAACAGCTGCACGTTTTGGGCCGCCGAGCTGTTCCCAATCAGGATAAGCCGCTTTCGCAAATAAAAAGGCCTTGCTAATGTCATCCTCACTTGAAGCACGGCAGGTACCAATGATTGTGCCATGTTGCGGTGCATATACTGGCTTCCCCCCTTTGGTATGGGATTTACCTGCGATAATTGGCCCAGCTGAAATTTTCCTTAAACCCGCCGTACGCTTTTCCAAATCCTTTCGTAATCGGGATTGGGTTAAATCAATACCTCGGGCATTTTTACGGTTTGCTCCGAATAAATCAGGTGGGGTCGGAATTTTATCGTGGCGAACAGGCGCAACATCTGAAAATGGTGATTTTGCCACTTCTTCTGCAGGTACACCCTCGTCCAAAAATGAATGTACAAAAGATGTATTGGCACCATTTTCCAGCAATCTGCGTACCAAATAAGGCAACAAATCTTTATGGGCGCCAACAGGGGCATAAACGCGGCAAGGTTGCGGTTTATCAGGGCCATCGTAAACGGCTGCGTAAAGCGCATCACCCATACCGTGCAACCTTTGAAACTCGTATTGATGTCCGCCAGAGGCCATTTCTTCAATGGCAGAAACAGTGTTGGCATTGTGAGTAGCAAATTGCGAATAAATCCAACGCCCAGCGTCCAATAATCCGCGCGCACAAGCCAAATAGGACAAATCTGTAGTTGGCTTTCGTGTCCAAACGGAAAAGTCTGGATTGCCTTCTACCTGACTGTGTTTTATCTCGGTATCCCAATAAGCGCCCTTGACCAATCTTACCATCAAACGACGACCCTTACCGTCCCGACAATTACGCGCCAAATCAGCCAAATATTCCACAACTTCAACACACCGTTTTTGGTATGCTTGTATAGCGAGGCCGAGGCCGGTCCAATCACCCAAAGCATCTTCGTTGGTTAATTTATCCAGTAACTTCAAAGATATAATTAAACGGTCTGCCTCTTCTGCATCAATGGTAAAATTAATATTGGCTTTTGCCGCCTCTATGGCTAGGGCTTTGATTTTTGGGTATAATTCCGTCCAAAGACGCTCTTCTTTAACGGCTTCATACCTAGGATGCAGGGCAGAAAGCTTGACTGAAATTCCGTGTTTTTTTTCGGGTGATAAATCTGAGTTTTGTGTTTCACCCAAAGCAACTATAGCATCCCAATATGCTTTAAAATAACGGTCCGCATCATGAGAAGTGCGTGCGCCCTCACCCAACATGTCAAAGGAACAAATTGCAGGGCTATTATCCAGTTCTAATGTTTTCGCCTTTTCCATAGCGCCTTCTATGGTGGCACCAACCACAAATTGTTCACCCATAATGCGCATAGCTTGCATCATGGCTGCTCGGATAACCGGCTCACCTGCTTTGCGGGTTAAAGACTTCATAAATTTGGTAGGATTGTTGCGCATTGTTTTATCAACGTTAACAATCGAGCCCGTCAGCATAAGACCCCAAGTCGAAGCATTGACAAGCCAACTATCGGATTGTCCTTTATGCTCGCCCCAATCTCCGGAATTGATCTTCTCAGCAATTAAACGGTCGGCCGTCTCTCCGTCGGGCACCCGCAATAAGGATTCGGCTAAACACATCAATGCCAGGCCTTCTTTGTTGGAAAGTCCAAACTCTTCTAAAAAACTCTCCATCATGCCTTTTTGTGCCGACATTTTGCGGGCTTTTATAACCAGAGCAACCGCATTATCATTGATGCGTAATTGTTCAGAGCCCTGCAAGCGGGTCAAACCGATAAGCTTTGCCGCCATTGCGTTTTCATCAGCAAACTTATTATTATCCAGAGCTTCCCAGTTGATCATATCCAATTCTTCCTACTGACTAACTTGTTTGCAATTCGTTATATGTTATTAACTGATTATTTGCCTACGCCCACATAAAAATCGTCGCACATGAATAAAGAAGTTATATTGGAGTCAAGTTTGACAAATCAAACGCAAAACAAATCTACCGCAAAACCCGTACAGATGATTGCCTTTGATTTTGATGGGACAATTACGACGAAGGATACATTTGCTTTGTTTTTGAGATATTGGGCAGGTACACCTCTGTGGCTTTTGAAACTATTTCGATTAACGCCCATATTTATTGCTTATGCTCTTAAGCTCATTGACCGAAACAAAGTTAAAGAGCATGTAGTGCGCGCATTTTTTAAAAATGCCGATGAAAATATGCTTAATGCCCGCGCCAAGCAGTTTGCGAACGAAATTATCCCGACCTTGATTCGCCCCGAAGCGATAAAAACCATTCAAAAGAAGAACGCTGCGCCAAACAAACTGTATATAGTTTCAGCTTCAATAAACCACTATTTGGATATTTGGGCGAAAAACAATGGTATCGACACTGTCATTGCAACTAACCTTCAAACAATAAACGGTGTTTTAACTGGAGAAATTTTGGGGCCGAATTGTTGGGGAGACGGGAAAATAATTAAAATCGCGGCAGAAATGGCACAAACACCCTATGTTTTGCTGGAAGCCTACGGTGATTCTCGTGGAGATAGGGAATTATTACACGCCGCTAAGGAGTCTTTTTACAAACCTTTTCGCCTGTAACAAAAATCCTGTTGATTTTCTGCATAAATTTACACAACTTATGCATTAATACCTAGTCATTTCATTAACTTTTAGTTAAGGTTGGGTTCAAATCTGCATTTCGCAGATTTTTTGACATAGAGTTTTGGGGGTTTTTGATATGAAACGCACTCTTTTATTGGCCGTATGTACTGCGGCTTTAGCTATTCCAACAATTGCACAAGATTTACCACCTGGTAATCCATTACCTGGTGAGTGTTTTGCGCGCGTAATTGTTCCAGCACAATATTCCACTTCGACAGAACAATATGTACTGCATGAAGCGAGCGAGGAGTTGCGTAAAATTCCAGCCCGTTATGAAACTGTGACTGAACGTGTGTTGGTTCAAGAACCCAGTTTTGAAATATTCCCGGTCGGCTCAGGCGTTGGAACAAGCCTTGTTCCTGGTATTGGCTATATCACCATTACTATTAACGGCGTAAATTATTATATCAGCCCTGACCGAACTGTTCGCACGGGTAATGATGCAAATGGAACCGTTATAGGTACTGTAAATGGAGACGGCAGTATCGTCGGAACGAATGGCAATATGATTGCTCTTTATGCGGTACACCCCCTTACCCTTATTGGTGTTGGTTCAGACGTTACAACGACCTTAACAATTGGTTCAAACAGCTACCGCGTTGACGATAGCATGAACGTCTATAATTCAGCAGGGCGTAAAATCGGTACTCTTAATAATGCCGGGCACCTTGTTGGTACCAATGGTTCTATTATTACACGTAATGCAGTGAATTCTTACTCAGGCGGCACAGGCACGTCTACGCGTGGATTTACGGCACAGCCGACTTTCCGCACTGTATCTGAAACTGTCGTGGTATCAGAAGCCTCTTCGGAAATTATTTCTGTACCCGCCGTTTACGGCACGGCCACAGAAACCGTAATCGTCAAACCTGAAACCGTCGAGTACACTTCTATTCCTGCAGTATATGAAACAGTTACGGAAGCCGTAGTTGTCCAAGAAGCTTCTACTGAACTTGTCGCCATTGCACCTGTTTATGAAACCGTTAGCGATTTGGTTGTTGTCCAAGAAGCTTCAACGGAACTCGTAACGGTTCCAGCCACATATTCTACTGTTAGTGAAACCCTCGTTGTGCAGCCACAATCTGTTGATTATGTCACTGTGCCGGCTACCTATGAAGCAGTTTCTGACACGGTTGTCGTGCAAGAAGCTTCTACAGAACTCGTAACAATTCCTGCGACTTTTGAAACGGTTTCTGAAACCATAGTTGTTTCAGACGCCTCTACCGAACTTGTTACCATACCTGCCGTATTTGAAACAGTTTCTGAAACTGTTGTAGTCCAAGAAGCGTCTACGGAATTGGTATCCGTTCCCGCCACCTTTAGATCCGTCACAGAAACTGTCGAGATAACGCCTCAGACCGTTGAATATGTAAGCGTTCCTGCAACGTTTGATACGATTTCTGAAACCGTTGTTGTGCAAGATGCTTCTACTGAACTCGTCACTATTCCTGCGACTTTCGAATCTGTTACAGAGACAGTTGTTGTACAGCCTGCAAGTACAGAACTTGTAAGTGTACCTGCTCAGTACGGTACCGTCACTGAAACCATTATTGCACAAGAAGAATCTTCAGAATTGGTGAGCGTACCAGCCGTCTTTGAAACCGTAACAGATACTGTCATTGTTCAAGAAGCTTCCGTTGATTATGTAACGGTTCCGGCAACATATGAAACCATAAACGAAACGGTCGTTGTACAAGAAGAATCCAGTGAATTGATTGCAACAGCAGCAACGTTCAGAAACGTTACTGATACCGTTGTGGTTACGCCGCAAACTGTAGAATATGTCACAGTACCAGCCATTTTTGAAACAGTGAGTGAAAACATTGTGGTGCAAGAAGCTTCCACCGAGCTTGTATCTGTTCCGGCAACATTTGAAACCGTTTCAGACACTGTAATCGTCACACCACAAAGTGTTGATTATGTAACAGTTCCTGCAACATATGAAACCATCCAAGAAAATGTAACTGTTCAAGAAGCGTCCATAGAGTTGATAAACACGCCGGCAGTCTTCGAAACTGTAACTGATACTGTAGAGGTTCAAGCCGCCAGTGCTGAATATGTCAGCATTCCTGCCGTTTATGAAAATATTTCAGAGACCATTGTTGTCCAAGAAGCCTCGACTGAACTTGTTTCCGTACCGGCAACATTTACAACTGTTTCTGATACAATTGTTGTGACACCTGAAACGGTTGAATATGTGACTGTTCCTGCGGTATATGAATCCGTTAGCGATACTATTGTAGTGCAAGAAGCCTCGACTGAACTCGTACAAATACCGGCCGTATATGAAAACGTTACAGAAACTGTTGTTGTTCAACCCGCAAGTGTTGACTATGTTACTGTGCCTGCGACTTACGAAACTGTAACGGATACAGTGGTTGTTCAAGAAGCGTCGACTGAGCTTGTAACAATTCCTGCGGTCTTCCAGTCAGTCTCGGAAACTGTCGTTATTACGCCTGAAACTGTGGAAATCGTAGTTATTCCAGCAGTTTATGAAACCATTCAAGAAGCCTATACTGTTCAAGAATCCTCGACTGAGCTCGTTGCGGTTCCCGCAACTTATGAAACCGTTACCGATACAGTTGTGATTACACCGCAATCCGTAGACTATGTTACGGTTCCTGCCGAGTACGAATCTTACCAAGAAACTGTTGTCGTACAACCTGTATCAACTGAACGTGTTACGGTTCCTGCGACATATGAAACGGTTACCGATACCATCGTCGTGCAAGAAGCAGGTGTTGAATATGTTACTGTACCTGCAACTTACGACACCATTTCTGAAACAATTGTTGTTCAAGAAGCTTCTAGCGAACTCATTTCTATTGCGGCAACATTCGAAACTGTAACAGACACAATAGTCGTCCAGGCTGCAGGTGTTGAATATGTTACCGTTCCTGCCGTTTATGAAACTGTGCAAGAAACCGTTATTGCACAAGAAGCATCAACTGAACTTGTTACTATACCTGCCGTATTTGAAACTGTGACGGATATAATTGAAATAACACCGCAAACAGTAGAATATGTCACCGTTCCAGCGACTTATGATACGGTTACTGACACCGTTGTTGCGCAAGAAGCCAGCAGTGAAATCGTAACCATACCGGCGCAATTCGAAACTGTGACAGATACAGTTGTCGTTCAAGCCGCCAGTGTAGAATATGTAACCGTTCCGGCAACATTTGAAACCGTAACAGACACCGTTGTGGTTCAAGAAGCTTCAACTGAGCTTGTGACCAATCCAGCGATATTTGATACTGTCACTGATACAGTCGTCGTAACACCTGCAACGATAGAATATGTAACTGTTCCCGCAGTCTATGACACAGTTTCAGAGGAAATCGTCGTCCAAGAAGCGTCCTATGAATTGATTACAACACCGGCAATTTTTGAAACCGTAACAGATACGGTTGTAGCGCAAGAAGCTTCTACCGAAATTATTACGACGCCAGCAGTATTTGAAGACGTATCTGAGACAGTTGTTGTCAAAGAAGCGACGACAGAATTGGTTGCTGTGCCGGCCACTTTTGAAACGGTTACAGATACGGTTGTGGTTACGCCGCAAACCGTTGAATACGTAACCGTTCCTGCGCAATACGAATCGTACCAAGAGACAATTGTCGTTCAAGAGGCTTCAACCGAGCTTGTTTCTATTCCTGCAACATTTGAAACTGTTACAGAAACAGTCATTGTCCAGGAGGAAACCGTAGAATTGGTGTCCGTCCCTGCCGTATACGAAACCGTTACAGACGCTGTTACAACCCGTGAGGCGACTACTGAGCTGGTGAGCATCCCAGCGACCTTTAAAACTGTCAGCGACACTGTTGTTGTCACACCGCAAACCGTCAATTACGTAACTGTCCCTGCGACCTTTGAGGCGTATCAAGAAACGATCATTACCCAAGATGCATCTACCGAGCTGCTACCAGTTCCTGCGACTTTCCGTGATGTGACCGAAACAATAGTTACACAAGAAGCTTCAACACAGCTTGTCAGCGTTCCTGCGACTTTCAGTACGGTTACCGATACCGTCATTGTGCAGCCTGAAACAGTTGAGTATTCTGTTATACCTGCGCAATTCAGCCAAGAAACAGGGACATACCAATCGTCCAGTGCTTCTGAAGCCATGGTGGTTATTCCTGCCGTGTACGACACAATTACTGAAACTTATGTTTCGCAAGAAGCTTCAAGAGAACTACGGTCTGTTGCTGCAACTTACAGAACAATAACAGAAACTATTGTTGTTCAACCTGCGCGCACGGAACTAGAAATTATTCCGGCTGTTTATGAAACGCGGACTGAACGGTTGTTGGTTTCACCGGCTCGCGAAGAGTGGAAACCAGGCAATCAGGCCTTGAATTATGGCTCAATCGAACAATCAGGACAATTTAACACCAACACGCCGCGTCAATATACCGTCTTTAACGGAACATCTGAACAAGTCGTCGAATCGACACAAACTGTCGTTGCTGCAACTGGTGAAATTCTATGTCTTGTCTTGATACCTGCGACATATAAAACAATTTCCAAACGAGTATTGGTTACACCTGCGCGCACGGTTGAGAAAAATATTCCGGCAGTTACGCGTCAAATCACACGCCGTGTCGTTGACACCAACGCTACAACCGAAGAAATTGTAATCCCTGCCGTTACGAGTACATATACAAGACGCGTTGTTGTTTCACCTTCGCGGGTTATCACTTGGCGCGAAGCACGGCAGTCTGGCATATTAAGCACACTTTCAGGCTACAATGCGAACGGAACAATTTCCGGCTTTATTGACCGGGACAACAACGGTCTGGATGATCGTGATGGTCTATCTAGAAATGATGCAACCGCAGCAGATCGCCGCGGCAATGGGTCACGGCCATTTGGAGGTCTTTCCGCTACGACGGGTACCTATGACCGTAATGTCCTTACGCAAGCCGCACAAATAGTTGAGCGTGTTGTGCCTGCTGTTACAAATCAAGTTACACGCCGCGTTGTCAATCAACCTGCACACACTGTTGAGCAGGTCATTCCGGCGATTTCCTCTACGGTTACACGCCGTGTCATAGACCGCCCGGCAACTGTACAAGAACGTGCAATTCCAGCAATAACAAAAACCGAAACACGTCGCCGTATTGCAACACCTGCTAGTGTTGTTGAGCAAGTTGTACCAGCGGTAACCACGACAGTAAGCCGCCGTATTGTTGATACACCAGCAAGCACAACTGAGCGTGTCATACCGGCCGTTATCGAGCAAATGAGCCGCCGTGTTGTGCGTACGCCTGCGACAACACAAGAACGGATTATTCCGGCTGTTACCAATCAGGTCACAAGGCGTGTAGTAGCAACACCGGCCTCTACACAAGAACGGGTTATCCCTGAAATTACAAAAACTGAAACACGTCGCCGCATTGTGACGCCAGCCTCTACACAAGAACGTATTATCCCAGAGGTCACTGCACAAGTTTCCCGTCGGGTGGTTAGTACACCTGCGTCTACTATTGAACGCGTTATCCCTGCTGTGCTTAGGCAAGAAACACGCCGCGAAATGGTCGCACCAGCAAGCACAACTGAAAGGTTCATCCCTGAAATAACCAAACAGGTTTCTCGCCGTATTGTCCGCACACCGGCCAGCACAACAGAGCGTGTTATTCCATCGGTTACAAAAACCGAAACACGCCGCGTCATCAGAGAAGCGGCACACACTGTTGAGCGGGTTATTCCGGCAGTCACAAATCAAGTTACCCGCCGTGTTGTCCGTACACCGGCCAGTACGACTGAGCGATTTATACCTGAGATTACGAAACAGGTGAGCCGCCGCGTCATTCAAAACGAGGCCCACACTGTTGAACGGGTTGTTCCTGAAATAACCAAGCAGGTGAGCCGCCGTGTCGTAAGAACACCGGCTGGCACAACTGAACGCATTATTCCGGCGATTACACGAACAGAGACACGTCGTGTCATCCAAGATGCCGCACACACTGTAGAGCGGATTATTCCGGCTGTTACCAAACAAGTCAGCCGCCGTGTTGTCAGGACACCAGCCTCTACACAAGAACGGGTTATTCCTGCAGTTATTGAACAGGTAAGCCGTCGGGTTGTAAGAGAACCGGCACACACTGTTGAACGCGTAATCCCTGCGATTACCAAGCAAGTCAGCCGCCGTGTTGTAAGAACACCGGCGAGCACATCAGAACGGATTATTCCGGCAATCACTAAAGTTGAAACGCGCCGCATAATCCAAGATGCTGCACACACTGTTGAGCGGGTTATTCCGGCCATTACCAAACAGGTAAGCCGCCGGGTTGTAGCAACGCCAGCCTCTACAATAGAACGTGCCATTCCAGCCGTTACGAAAACAGAAACGCGCCGCCGCATTACAAACGCTGCGCACACTGTTGAACGGGTTGTACCGGCCATTACTGAGCAAGTAAGCCGCCGCGTTGTGAGAGATGCTGCTCATACGGTAGAACGGACTATTCCGGCTATCACTAAAATGCGTTCGCGCCGCGTCATTAAAGAACCTGCAAGGACTGTCGAACGGATTATTCCAGCAGTGACTGAGGACTTTACACGCCGTGTTGTAATGACACCGGCGAGCACGACTGAGCGCATCATTCCTGCGATTAGCAAACAGGTGACACGTCGTGTCATAAAAGACGCGGCTCATACGGTAGAGCGCGTCGTTCCTGCGATTACTAAGCAAGAAACACGCCGCGCACTTGTTACGGCTGCTTCAACGCAAGAACGTGCCATTCCGGCAGTTACGAAAGTGGAGACGAGGCGCGTTGTAAGAACACCTGCAACGACGGCTGAACGTGTAATTCCAGCAGTGATTAAACAGGTTACGCGCCGCGTTGTCGACACAGCGGCCTATACGACAGAGCGTCTGATACCGGCAATAACTAAACAAGAAACGCGCCGCGTTGTTAAAACACCAGCATCTACTGCTGAACGTGTAATTCCAGCGATTACCAAACAAGTCAGCAGACGCGTTGTAAGAACACCAGCGTCTACGCAAGAGCGTGTGATACCTGCGGTGACCAAGTTGGAAACACGCCGTATAATCAACGAGCCTGCACACACAATCGAACGTGTTGTTCCTGCTGTGACCAAGCAAATAAGTCGCCGTATTGTTAAAACGCCAGCTTCAGTCATTGAGCGGGTCATACCTGCTGTTATTAACCAAGAAACGCGCCGTGTCGTTAGAACGCCAGCGTCCACGCAAGAACGCATTATTCCGGCGGTAACTACGCAAGTCACCCGTCGTGTGGTGGACACACCAGCGGGAACAACTGAACGGTTTATTCCGGCTATCACCAAACAAATCAGCCGCCGCGTCATAAGGGATGAAGCGCACACTGTGGAACGCGTTGTCCCACAAGTGACCAAACAGGTAAGCCGCCGCATTGTTAAAACGCCGGCATCTACATTTGAGCGTGTTATCCCAGCCGTTACCAAACAAGAAACACGCCGTGTTGTGGAAACACCAGCAGGTGCACGTGAAAGAGCTGTTCCTGAGATAACCAAGCAAATCACACGTCAGGTCGTACGCACACCGGCTCGAACTGAAGAACGGGTTATTTCAGCGGTTACTAAACAAGTAACGCGCCGCGTTATCAAAGATGCGGCACACACGCTTGAGCGAGTGATACCTGCGGTAACCAAACAGGTTACGCGCCGCATTGTAGATCGTCCTGCTTCTGTGCAAGAACGGGTTATTCCGGCTGTAACCAAGCAAGTGAGCCGCCGTGTCGTAAGAACACCGGCATCGGTAGCTGAAAGAGTTGTTCCAGCCGTTACAAAACAGGTAAATCGTCAGGTTGTTCGGACTGCGGCGCGCACACAAGAGCGTGTCATACCAGCTATCACCAAGCAAGTAACACGCCGTGTCGTAAAAGATGATGCGCATACGGTAGAACGGATTGTACCTGCTATTACCAAACAGGTAACACGCCGTGTAGTTGATCGTCCGGCCTCCACACAGGAGCGGGCAATCCCTGCAATCACCAAGCAAGTTACGCGTCGTGTTGTAAAAACACCGGCTACTGCACAGCAACGTGCAATTCCGGCAGTGACAAAACAAGTAACACGCCGCGTCGTTAAAACGCCTGCTAGAACGGTTGAACGCGTAACTCCGGCAATCACCAGACAGGTAAGCCGCCGCGTCCTACAAACGGCTGCGTCCTCTATTGAACGGACTATCCCTGCTATCACCAAAACTGTAACCCGCCGTGTTGTCGACACACCTGCTCGTACTGAGCGCCGTGAAATACCAGCCGTATATGATACAGTGACGGTCCAAAAATTAGTCGAAGCAGAGCGGATCGAAAGAATTGCTATACCGGCTGAATACGGTACGATTGAGAAGCGAACACAAACCGCACCTGAACGCGCAGAATGGCGTCAGGTACTTTGTGAAGCCAATGCGAACACTGTTGTTATTTCTGCAATTCAGACTGCGCTACAACAACGTGGATACTATACTGGTCGCATCGACGGCGTTCTTGGACAAGCGACCTATAAAGCTGTAGAGCAATTCCAAATTGCCCAAGGCATGTCTACAGGTGGGTTGACCCTTCGTACTGTTGATATTCTCGGTGTGGACTGGAGATCAATGGTGAGCGGCGGAAGTTTCTCCTCAAGTTCTTCTTCTGGGTTAACAACGTCGACATCAACAATTAGCGGTGGTACCTTCACATCAGGTACTTACACCAACACTTATATTGTGGATGCAAATGGACGTGTCGTTAATTCAAGCGGGGCGGTCATAGGCAGCATAGATGCAAGCGGCAATATCATTGACTTGCAAGGCAATATAATAGGCCGCCATACATCACAAATAACGTCAAGCTATACACTTGATGCCAATGGCAATGTTGTAAATGCGTCGGGTGTAATCATTGGACGTGTTGACGGGAACGGAAATATTGTTGACGCCTCTGGCAATGTGATAGGCAGTGCTTCTGGACTTACCAGCCGCACAATCACGACGACCACTACGGGCCCAGTCACAACGACAAGGTCAGGTAGCTCATTTAGTTCATCAAGTAGTTCAAGCTCGTCGGGCACGATCACCACGGGTAGTTCTTCATCATTTAGCTATACGGTTCGTGCTAATGGCGAAGTTGTAGATGGGTCTGGTGTTGTTATTGGTAGCGTTGATGCAAATGGCAATATCATTGATACTGCTGGTAAAATTATCGGGCGCGTAGACAACTAAATCGAGGAAATTTTAATTTTAGCCCCGCATCTGTGGTGCGGGGCTTTTTTTGCGACATTATTTTCGAAAATAAAACACCATAAATGGTTCAATTCAGACATTGACAGCCAAAGTTTTTTTCGTATATTTCGCGCTCTCTCATAGCAAGGCTTTGTTTTGCTCCGAGAAAACATTTTCAACAGCGGCTCTGGAACTAGAAACTGATGTTTCATTTCGGTATGTTCGCAGATTTTAAGGACGAGATTATGTTCGCAGTCATCAAGACAGGCGGCAAACAATACAAAGTCGCTAAAGACGACATAATTGTTATTGAGAAGCTAGACGCCGAAGCAGGCAAAAAGGTTACATTTGACGATGTGCTTATGTGCGGTGAAGGATCCGATATAGCCGTAGGTGCACCCTCTATCAAAGGTGCTAGTGTCAGTGGCAAAGTCATTGAGCAACGCAAAGGCGATAAAGTTCTTGTATTTAAGAAAAAACGTCGTCAAAATTATCGCCGCAAAAAAGGGCATCGGCAAAACGAAACCGTTGTCAAAATCACGGCTATTACAGCAAAATAAACAGTATTAAATGATGTGCCCATTGACGGGCATAATGGAGACCTAATATGGCACATAAAAAAGCAGGCGGCTCATCGAATAACGGTCGCGATAGTGCAGGCCGTCGTCTTGGCGTTAAAAAATCTGGTGGACAAGCCGTAATTCCAGGTAACATCATTATTCGCCAACGCGGCACTAAATTCTTCCCAGGTGACAATGTAGGCATGGGTAAAGATCATACCCTCTTCGCAACTGCCGAAGGTCGTGTCGCATTCACAACCAAGCGCAACAAACGAACGTTTGTATCTGTGCAACCGGCTACTGCAAAATAGGTGATGTAAAAATCACCGTTTCATGGTGATCAATATACCTAACGATTTTAGGGAAGATGGGTCACCGCCCATCTTCCCTTTTTCGTTTTGAGAATAATATGCGTGATGAGATAAAAACAGAAAGACTACTTCTTCGCCGGACACGAAACTCCGATGCGCAGACAATGACGCGCCGTATCAACGATCCAGAAATATTACGCATGACGGCAACTCTCCCGATGCCGTATCTAAGTCTTAGTGCCGATTTTTGGTTGTTGCGGGCAGCCGCAAATTGGCGGCAAGGCCTATCTTTCGCATATGCCATAACGGCAGCAGATGACAGCATTATGGGTATAGTTGATTTATTTAAAAATGATCAAGATGATTGGGAAATAGGATATTGGATAGGCAAAGAGTTTTGGGGATTTGGCTACATGCCTGAAGCAGCAAAAGCATTACTTCTTGAAGGTTTTCGTGTATTTGATGTTCCGTATATTGACGCAGGTTATTTTTCGGATAACCCTGCGTCTGGCCGCGTGCTTGAAAAGCTTGGCTTTATTGATAAGAATGATCCCAGTAAATTGTTCTCAATCGCAAGAGGCGAACGCTATGAAGGTATTGAGCTTCGCCTGCCTCGTAATACAGCAGTGCGCTGGTAGTAAATTTAGGGTGCAACATGAAATTTCTTGACCAGGCAAAAATCCATGTACGCTCAGGCTTTGGTGGTGCAGGTAGTGTCAGCTTTCGCCGTGAAAAATCCATAGAATTTGGCGGACCAAATGGCGGTGACGGCGGAAAAGGTGGCGACGTCTGGGCTGTGGCCAATGAAGACCTTAACACACTCATTGACTTTCGTTATCAACAACATTTTCGCGCAAGCACCGGTCATCACGGTATGGGCCGTGATAGAACAGGCGCGGACGGAGAAGACATCATAATTGAACTCCCAATTGGCACTCAGATTTACAACGATACCGGCGAACACTTGCTTGCCGATATGCTTGAACACGGCGAGAAGATGCTGCTGGCCAAAGGTGGCAATGGTGGGTGGGGTAATACACGTTTTAAATCCGCTACAAACCGTGCACCACGCCGGGCCAACCCGGGCGAAGCTGGAGAAGAATATGCACTCTGGCTGCGCTTAAAACTGATAGCAGATGTCGGTCTTGTAGGACTACCAAATGCGGGAAAATCTACATTATTGTCTGCTGTATCAGCGGCGCGACCAAAAACCGCTGATTACCCGTTTACAACTATTCATCCTTCCTTGGGTGTTGTTGATATGGGGGCTAGCGAACGTTTCGTTATGGCCGACCTACCGGGTCTTATAGAAGGCGCGGCAGAGGGTGCTGGCCTCGGTCATCAATTTTTAGGCCATGCGGAACGCTGTATGTCTATCATACATCTTGTTGATGGAAGTGCAGAAAATCCAGGTGAAGCCTATACCACTATTCGTAAAGAGTTAGAAGATTACGCTGATATATTTAAGGATAAGCCAGAAATTGTTGCCCTGAATAAATGTGATGCTTTGGACGTTAATACCATTAAACTTCGCTCCGCAGAACTAGCCGAAGCAAGTGGTGCCAAAGTTTTTACTGTTTCCGGTGTCTCAGGAACCAGCATAAAGCAATTGATGCGTGCTGCATTTAAACATGTTGAGCTTAACCGTAATGCGGATAAACAAGCAAGGCTTGCCAGCGTAAAAGCAGATGCCCGCAAGCAAGCCGGACTAGAGCCTGAAACAGAAAAATGGCGTCCTTGATGGCTAAATTGAATATCTATAATAGAATAGCCGTAAAAATAGGCTCGTCCTTATTGGTTGACGAAACCACCGGTTTAATAAACCAGGAATGGCTACGAAATTTAGCGCAAGACATCGCCAGTATGACCACTTCAGGTAAACAGGTACTCATCATTTCATCTGGCGCGATTGCACTTGGTCGGGGGCGACTTGGGCTGGATAAAGCCAATTTGTCCTTATCAGAAAAACAAGCCTGCGCCGCAGCCGGACAAGTAATTTTAACACAAACATATGAAGCCGTTTTAGATCCTATAGGGCTTAAAACGGCACAGGCCTTGTTAACTTTAAACGATACCGAAGATCGTCGTCGTTGGATTAATGCGAGAGCTACCTTAGCCACATTGCTCAAGCTTGGCGCCATCCCGATCATAAATGAAAACGACACTGTGGCAACGGACGAAATCCGTTACGGTGATAATGACCGTCTGGCTGCTCGGGTGGCGCAAATGTGCGGCGCAGATTTACTTGTATTGTTATCTGATGTGGACGGCCTTTACGATAGCGATCCAAATAAGAATGCTAGTGCCAATCATGTTCCTGAAATTAAAGAAATTACACCAGACATCATATCCATGGGCGGAAAACCAAATCAAATACGCGGTACGGGAAGTGGCGGTATGGTAACAAAATTACTGGCGGCAAAAATTGCAACCGAAGCGGGCTGTACAGTTGTTATTGCCAAAGGTGACAAGCAAAACCCCTTATCTGTACTGGCGAGCGGTACAGAAAATTCCAGTTGGTTTTTAGCGAAAACCAACCCACAAATCGCGCGTAAACAATGGATAGCTGGCACCTTGAAACCCAAAGGCAGTTTTACAATAGATGCAGGTGCAGCCCGTGCCTTGGCCAATGGCAGCAGTTTGCTGGCGGCAGGACTTATAAAGGTAGAGGGCAGTTTCGAACGCGGTGACGCCATCATGATACTCAACGATAAAAGCGTAGAGATCGGACGCGGACTAACCGGATATAATGCAAAAAACGCCACCAAAATCAAGGGTTTGAAATCAAGCGACATCGAAGCAAAACTAGGCTATGATGGTGGGGCTGCACTCATTCACCGCGACAATATGGTTTTAAGCAAATGATAAATAACCTTGAAAAACACATGATCAATTTGGGGAGCAATGCTCGAACTGCAGCCGCACAGTTGCGTCTTGCAAAGAGTGAACAGCGCACAAAGGCTATTTTTGCAATGGCAACCGAAGTCAGAGAAGCAAAAACCGAAATTCTAAATGCCAATGCAATTGACATGGACGCAGGCTCAGCCAAAGGATTAACACCAGCCATGCTTGACCGGCTAAGATTAAATGACGAGCGGGTCGAAAGTATAGCCCAAGGATTAGAAGCGGTTGCAGCCCTACCCGAACCGATTGGTTTAGAAGACGACCGTTGGAAAAGACCTAACGGTTTGACAATAGCCAAAGTCCGTACGCCGCTAGGTGTTATCGGCATGATTTATGAGAGCCGCCCCAATGTAACGGCAGATGCTGCAGCCCTATGTTTAAAATCTGCAAATGCTTGTATTTTACGCGGAGGCTCCGAAGCTCTCAATTCCAATGTCGCTATACATAAAGCTATTGTAAAAGGCCTAAAAATGGCTGGTTTGAACGAAACTTGCGTACAATATGTTGGCACAACCAATCGTGATGCGGTTGGCCATATGCTTGCGGGGCTGGACGGTAATATTGATTTAATCATTCCGCGCGGCGGCAAAGGTTTGGTCGGGCGCGTACAAAAAGATGCCCGCGTACCCGTATTGGCGCATCTTGAGGGTCGCAACCATACCTATATCCATGCGGATGCTCAACCAGACATGGCACGCGATATCATCGTCAATGCCAAAATGCGGCGCCCCGGCATTTGTGGTTCAACTGAAACCTTATTGTTGGATAAAGCCGTCTTGGGCATGCTACCTAAGTTGGCCTATGCACTCACCAAAGCGGGTTGTGAATTACGCGGTGATGCAATCGCTTGTGCAAGAGTGAGTTCAATAAATTTGGCCTGTGAAGCCGACTTCATGACCGAGCATTTGGACACTATTCTCAACGTAAAAATCGTGGACGGTATAGAAGATGCTCTTACCCATATTGACCAATATGGCAGTAACCACACCGATGCAATCATCACCGATAACGTGCACGTAGCTAAGATATTCCTCAACAAAGTTGACAGTGCCATTGTCATGCACAATGCCTCGACACAATATGCGGACGGCGGTGAATTTGGGTTTGGTGCAGAAATTGGTATCGCCACTGGCCGCTTACACGCACGTGGCCCCGTGGGTGCACAGCACCTGACCAGTTATAAATATCAAGTACTTGGCACGGGGCAAATTAGACCTTGAGTTATGATGGCCAAACTATCGGTCTTTTTGGCGGCAGCTTTAACCCTGCACATGCAGGCCATTTACACGTAGCCAATTGCGGTTTGCAAAGACTTGGGCTCGACCAGATTTGGTGGATGGTCAGCCCTGGAAATCCTTTAAAGTCCGATCAAACGCCTTACATGGAACGCGTCGCTACAGTCAAAGCTCTCGACCTTCCACCACGTATGCATATCAGCCATATGGAGCGCGATATCGGGACACGCTATACCGTAGACACTATAAGACACGCCCAAAAACGTTGGCCACGCACAGGTTTCGTGTTCCTAATGGGTGCAGACAACCTATTACAATTACCACAATGGAAAGGGTGGCGCGAGATTATGGAAACCATCCCCATTGCCGTTATTTCGAGACCTGGGGCCAAGACCAGTGACAGGTTAAAAGCCCGTTTGAGCCAAGCTGCCCGTCTCTATAGCTATGCCCGCATCCCAGAGAGCCAAGCGCACACGCTCGCTCATTATCAAGCACCGGCGTGGACATATTTAACGCCGCCATTAAATGGACTGTCATCGACAGCTTTGCGCAACATGCAATTGCCATAGTCTTGCCAAAGCCTTGACACCTTATGCACGATAGAGCATAAGCCCTGACCTTATTGGAGCGACTGAGAAGGCGCCATTATTACTGGAGTAAGACACTGACCAATACATCTGACGCAGCCAAACTTGGCGCGAACGTTAAAACCAAAGCAGCCGCAGCAGAGCTGGCTGATATGATTTACGACATTCTTGACAAACAAAGCGCCGAGGACATCGTGCGACTGGATTTAACTGGCAAATCATCAATTGCAGATACCATGATTGTTGCCTCTGGGCGTTCCAATCGTCACGTCAATGCATTGTCTGACTATATACAGCGCGGTCTTAAAGAAATTGGTTTGAAGAAACTTGGCATCGAAGGTGACAAACAAAACGATTGGGTATTGATTGATGCAGGCGACGTTATTGTGCATTTATTCCGACCAGAAGTGCGCGAGTTTTACGCACTTGAAAAACTTTGGGCCGTATCACCAACGCACGAAGATTTAGAAAACGCATGAATATAATCATCCGCGCCGCAGGATTGATTAAATCTGGGCCGGAGCGAACATTGATTGACGATTATATGGACCGTGCCGGTGTCGTAGGACGAAATATTGGTATCCCAAATATAGTTGAAAATGCAATTGATATCCGCACAAAAAAGTCACGAAAGCAGGAAACGGATGCCATCTTGTCAGGGACAAAGCCTGGCAATGTTCTGGTTGTTTTGGACGAGCGTGGTAAAGCACTAACATCACGACAAATGGCTACACAAATTGCACACTGGCGCGACGACGGGGTTGATACTTTGGTATTCGCAATTGGTGGTGCAGATGGCTTCGAGACAGACGTCGTGCCGACGAATGCTGTAAAATGGCAACTTGGAAAAACCGTCTGGCCACATAAATTAGTCCGGATTATGATTGCCGAACAGATTTACCGTTCCCTATCAATATTAGCAGGTACGCCCTATCATAGGGATTAAATTTCAGCTAACACCTTACCTATGCTTCGTTTCTTAATTATATTATTATTTTCATTATTAACGAGTTTTGCACACGCACAGACAACGGTTCCAAACAAATTGGATACCTTGACCGAAAAACAAAAACAAGCCGAAGCACAAGCCAAATCTCTCACAGATCAACAAAAGAAAATACTAGTCGACATCAATGATTTACAAGATCGTTTAGTGGCAACCAGCAGTCAAGCGCGAGGTTATGAGCGCGCAGAAACAAATGCTCGTATTGAACTTACGGCGCTAACCGTGCAAGAGCGTGATTTAAAAGCCAAAATTTTATCAGACCGTACCGCTCTGAGTGATATCCTAGCTGCCTTGCAACGCATTGACGGCAATCCACCACCAGCATTATTGGTGCATCCAGAAAATGCGACAGATGCTGCCCGGGCAGCCCAGTTGCTCGCTTATCTCAGCAAAAAACTGCAGGAAAAATCCAAGGTCTTAGAGGCACAGCTTACAACGTTACAAAATACCCGTACAAAAATGAATGATAAGCGTTTTGAAATATCTGAGCACGCAAAAGCCGTGAATATTCGTTTGGGAAGTATAAAATCTATTATCAATGACAAGTCAGAACTAAGTAACCAGCTAGACAAAAGTAGAAAAACAAAAATACTAGAAGCCAATAATTTAGCCAAAGAAGCAAACAGTTTGCGTGAATTGATCGCGCGGTTTGAAAATACTGCCGACGCGATTTTACCGCGGTTGAAACCTCCCCGTTCGTCCCGTGCGCCCATACCGAGGTTAAAGCCACAAACAGGTGTAAATTCTACACCTGCTTATGTCCCGCCCGTATATCTACCGTCTGGCTCTAGTCGCTTTGCAGATGCACGCGGCAAAGTCCCCTTACCTGTTTTTGGCAAATTAGCACGCAATTTCGGTGCGAAATTGGCTGGCGGCGGAACAGCGAAAGGCATTAGCTTAAAATCTACGCGAAAAGCCCAAGTAATAGCACCATTTGCAGGCCGGGTAGAGTTTTCCGGTGCTTTTAATGACGATCATGTCGTGATTGTAAACGTCGGAGATGGTTACTTTATTGTTCTTACGGGTTTAGGAGATACATTTACCGAAGCTGGTACGCGGGTTAAAACAGGTGAGCCTCTTGGCTTAATGCCCGCAGACGGAGCTATGTCGCCAGAGCTATTTATGGAATTTCGCAAAAACCGCAATAGTATCAACCCTAAACCCTGGGTTGGCGCGGCTCTTGCAAGAAGCCAATAAGGAAAAATAAAGTTGCACACGAAAAAATAACCATAATTTCATCTAAGTTAGTGATAATTTCTGGTAAGATGGTGTTGTAATAGATATGAACGTCACAATAAGAAAATTGCGGAGACACAGATGAAATACATTTTGCCAACTATGGGGATAGTTGCGGCCAGCGCATTATTCGCGTTCTCAACGAGCAATACGAGTGCAATAGCCGTTGAGAAATCGAGCCAAGAGCAAACCTTTGAGCAACTTGATTTGCTCGCAGATGTAATGGCACGTGTTCGAAATGGTTATGTGGTTCCTGTCGATAATGCAGATTTAATTGATGATGCCTTAAACGGTATGCTGCAAGGCCTTGATCCACATTCCAGCTATATTGCTCCTAGCCAGTTTGACGACATGCAAATTTCCACTTCTGGGGAATATGGTGGTCTTGGTATGGAAGTGACAATGGAAGAAGGTGTAGTCAAAGTGATTTCTCCTATAGACGACACGCCTGCAAAAAGCGCTGGGATTAAATCTGGCGATTACCTAACGGCAGTAGACGGTGTCTCTATACTTGGTTTTAGTTTAAATGATGCTGTTGATAAAATGCGCGGCAAACCAGGCGAACCAATTACAGTGACCGTTGTTCGCAAAGGTGAAGACCCACGTGATATCACTATGGTAAGAGCTATCATCAAAAAAATTCCAGTACGTCACGAAATAAAAGAAGGAATTGGGTATTTGCGGATTTCACAATTTAATGAATTAACGGCACCATCCTTGGAAACCTCTATCAATGCTATCAAAACAGAACTTGGTCGTGAAATTCCTGGTATTATTGTTGATTTACGCGGCAATCCTGGTGGGTTGCTTGACCAATCTATCCGTGTTTCAAGTGCATTTCTCGACGGCGGCGAAGTTGTTTCAACACGCGGGCGTCGGGCCGAAGATACAGAAACTTATAATGCTAAAAAAGGTCAATTAGTTGACGGCATACCGGTCATAGTTCTTATAGACGGTGCCTCTGCATCCGCTTCAGAGATTGTAGCCGGTGCAATACAAGACCGTGAACGCGGACTAGTTTTGGGCCTTACTTCTTTTGGTAAAGGGTCTGTGCAGTCCGTCATTCCTCTTCGCAATGGTCGCGATGGTGCCTTACGCTTAACGACTGCACGTTATTACACGCCGGCTGGACGCTCAATACAGGGAACTGGTATTACCCCAGACATTGCCGTCTCATATGCTCTACTTGATGAAGACAAAGTGGACATTTCATTACGAGAATCTGATTTACCAAATGCTATTGAAAATGAAAATGGTGACGAAGCCGAAACGATAACAAAGAAAATGGATGTTGAATATCCTCCGAAAGGGTATGAAGTTGAGGACGATTTTCAGCTAAAGCGTGCACTGGAAATACTAAAAGACGGCTCTTACAAAGTTCGGCTAGACGCAGTTAAGGGCTAAAGAGTGAAACTATTGTTTAAAAAGTCATTATGGCTTTGCTTATTGGTTACATTTGGTTTGGGCGCAGGTCTGTCATTGCGTACAATGGCCGACGCCAAATTCGATTCTGAGCAAAAAACTTATGAGCAATTGGCATTATTTGCAGATGTTTTGACACGGGTTCAAGACCAGTATGTAGAACCTGTTACGGCAAATGATTTAATTGATGATGCGCTAAACGGGTTACTACAATCTCTTGATCCTCACTCACGTTATGTTGCACCTGTTGCCTTTAAAAAACAGCAAAAACGTGCACGGCGAGAATATGGCGGCCTCGGTATAGAAGTCACTATGCAAGACGGATTGATACTGGTTGGGTATGCCAATCCTCATGCACCTGCTGCTCGCGCAGGCATTAAAGCAGGCGACAAAATAACACATGTAGAAGGTGACGATATTAAAGATAAAAACCTAAGCGATGCTGTGGCAAAAATGCGCGGCCTTGCTGGTGACCCAATTACCGTAACGGTCAAAAGCCCGGACGAAAAACCAAGGGACGTTGTCATAGTAAGAGAGATAATACAAAGCAGAGCCGTGCGGCACCGCATGTTTGAAGGTGTTGGTTATATCTATCTCGAAACTTTTAACAATGAACATGCGACCCGTGACCTAACCGAAGCCATTGACTTATTAACCAAGGAGAACGGAATAACCCTACCGGGATTGATTTTGGATCTACGAAATAATGGCGGCGGTCTCCTTAACCAAAGTGTTGACATAGCAGGTTTGTTTTTAGATGGCGGTGAAGTTGTATCTGTAAGAGGACGTCAAGCAGGCGATAATAGCCGGTATCATGCCAAACAAGGTGAAAACATTGCAGGTGTTCCTTTAATTGTACTGATTAACGGGGCTTCCGCTTCGGCTTCGGAAATAGTAGCAGGTGCATTACAAGATAGAGGCCGGGCTATGATTATTGGCTCACCCTCCTTTGGCAAAGGTTCCGTTCAATCCGTATTTCCACTCCATGGGGGCCGCAAAGGTGCACTCCGTCTTACAACGGCGCGTTATTTCACACCCTCTGGCAACTCTATTCAAGGCCTAGGAATAACACCTGATATCTGGATAGAACCTTTTGCAAATGATGGTAAAGAGCATATGACTATTACGGAGTCCAGCCTACCCAATTCGTTAGATGCCATCATACGCGAAACAGAAGGGCATACAGCCAAACCAAAGCCAAAGCCGCAATATGCGCCAAAAGACTGGCCGGACAATAAAGATTTTCAATTGGAAGAGGCGGCCAAAGTATTAAAACAACCAGATTTTAACGAGCGGTTGCAAGGGTTTTTCAATCAATAATTTGTAAACGATATTGGCGGAACATGAACAGACATTTTCGCTAGTATTTAATCCATTCCCACGCTACCCATCTCATATGGCTCAACATATTCGTAGAAATCCTAGAAACTTACCCTCCGTACGCAAACACGGTTTAAGTGCAGTGCTATTGTTGGCTATTCTTTCATTAGCCACACTCTCTTGGCTAAACATTTCTGCTAAAAACAAGCCTGTTTCGCATGCGAATACCGAAATTACTTTACCTGAACCCTTAGTCGCAGATGTATCTCAGGAAAAACTTCCACTTCCCGATTTACTTAAACCAGATAATATTCCGCCTAAGTCTAATCCAACAGACCAGAACAGCATGGTAGGTGAGCCGCAAAACAAGCCTAAATCAACTGTACCAAACCAAATAATAAAATCTGGGCCTTTGTTAATTGATGGCAGGGCTATTAATAACAACCAACAAACAATAACGAAATACACACCCCTCATTCGTGCACCAATTGCAGGCTTCAATCGCAAGACGGACTTTGGCAACATCCCGCATCCTCATAAAGATGGTCGCACTGTTCTCACATCTTATGCGAAACCGTTTACGCCAGTAAAGGATACAAAATATATTTCATTGGTTGTTGGTGGACTTGGCCTAAATCCGGCAATTACCCGAATGGCAATCGATAACTTGCCAGGCTCTGTTACACTATCATTTGCCGTCAATACACCCGGTTTACAAAGCTGGATAAACAAAGCCCGTGCACATGGTCATGAGGTATTAATAGAATTGCCGATGCAAGGAACTGGCACCCATGAAGCCCGCACTTTAACCGTTCAAGGTCAAAGCAATGTTAATATCAGAAACTTGGAATATTTATTAAGTCGGGCCCAAGGTTATTTTGCGGTGACAAATTATGATGGTTCCGCGTTAGTTAATAATGAGGAAACACTCTTACCAATTCTTAAAACATTAAAAAATGCGGGCCTTGGTTTTGTCTATGATGGGGCCGTCAAAAATGCCCGTATAGCTCCGCTGGCTAAGCGCGAAGGTCTGCCTCTCATAACCGCTTATGGTTATCTGGATGAAGTACAGCAAGATAGTCATTTTGTACGCAACAGCATACAAACTATTGCTACAAAAAGTTATGAAAACGTACCTATCGGAATGGGTTTTGCCTATATGGGAACAATTGATGGCATAAAGTCTTGGTTGGCTAGCAAACCAAAAGATACCGAAATTGCACCTGTATCATACGCTTTGAAAAAACGGTAAAACTATCCTTATGAAACGTCGTGATATTGATAAATACAGACCCGCCGCAGGAATTGCCGTATACAATGCCAAAGGCGAAGTCTTACTTGGTCGCCGTAAAAAAGCTTCAGGCCCATATGTATGGCAAATGCCGCAAGGGGGTATAGATAAAGGTGAAAAAGCCAAGCACGCGGCTATTCGCGAACTGGCTGAAGAAACAGGCATTACCAAAGACTTGATAGAACCACTCGGCAAGATAAATGACTGGCTGTTTTATGATTTCCCAGACGGGTTTAAATATTCAAAGCGTGCCAGAGGCTGGAGCGGACAACGACAAAAATGGTTTGCATTTCGGTTTATGGGAAAAGATAAACACATCAATTTATCCGCCCATCATCAGATCGAGTTTACGGATTGGCGTTGGGCACCATTATCTACGGCAACAAAGTTGGTTGTACCGTTCAAACGTCCCGTCTATGAAAGGGTCGAGAAAGAGTTTTCCAAGCTCGTCTAGCTATAAAATACTGGGGATTAAATGACGAGCAAAGTTACAGCAAACTCAATCAATTTCATATTAATTGCCGTCCTCATCGATGCGATTGGGCTGGGTATTATCATGCCCGTTTTACCCGAACTTCTAAAAGACCTGACAGGCTTACCATTAAACAAGGCCGCTCTTCACGGTGGTTGGTTGACATTTTGTTATGCGGTTATGCAGTTTATTTTTATGCCCATCATTGGAGCTTTGTCCGATGCATATGGGCGGCGGCGCGTCTTGTTAATTTCGTTATTCTGCCTTGGGTTTGATTATTTGTTTATGGCCGTCGCACCAACAATTGCTTTATTATATGTTGGCCGGGTTATATCAGGAGCAACTGGCGCAACCTATGCCACGGCCAATGCTTATATCGCCGACATAGCGCCGCCTTCTGAAAGGGCACAAAAATTTGGGATGATTGGCGCCGCATTTGGCGTAGGTTTTGTTCTCGGCCCTAGTATTGGCGGCCTACTTGGAGAACTTGGCCCACGCGTACCGTTTTACTTAGCCGCAATAATCGCCTTAGCAAACGGCGTGTATGGGTTCTTCTTTTTGCCAGAAAGCCTGGATAAAGAACACCGCCGTAAATTTGAATGGCGTCGTGCCAATCCATTTGGCGTGCTTAAGAACATTTCTAAGCTTCCAAAGCTTGGCTGGTTCTTGGTTGTTATCTTCTTGTTTTCGTGCGCACATTTTGTATATCCAAGTACATTTTCATTTTTCACTGCTGAAAAGCTGGACTGGAGCACTGGCCAAATTGGCTTTGCCCTTGGCGCATTTGGCGTCGGGTCTGCTATCGTTCAAGGAGGACTTATCCGCCTCGCAATCCCAAAACTTGGCATGATCAATTGCGCCGTCATTGGTATTGTTATGAACGCCACCGCCTTTATCGGCATCAGCATGGCGAGTAATGGTCTGATGGCTTATATGTATATGATCCCCGCTGCTTTGGGCGGTCTAGCCAACCCAGCCATCACAAATTTAATGTCTATCCGCGTTGCTAAAAATGCCCAAGGTGAATTACAAGGTGCGACAGGCGCCCTCTCCGGCATCGCCATGCTCATCAGTCCGTTGGCTATGACCAGACTGTTTCATCATTACGGCGGCGCAGACAGCATCCCATACTTCCCCGGCGCACCCTTTATGCTGGCAGGATTACTAACATTATTAGGCCTACTGGTATTTTTCTGGGCTGTGCGGCATGTGCCGGTGGTGGGGACGAAGGCGGAGTAAATTTTAGATATCATCCTGACCCCACTTTTGTGGGGGAGGATGAGAAGAGAATATTTTTTTTGAGGTAAATTTAATAAAGGTAGTTGTAGCAGTCGTAGTTACAAACTTTCAGACAACCCTCTCAAACCGTCCAAATGTTGAGCGGCGGGCAAGCTTGCGTCGCCTTCTGCCGTCTCTAGAGCTGCTTCGGCTTTGGTGATTTCCTCTCCGAGCATGTCGGCTTTTACATCGCTCATGGGAATACAGCTTTCAGCCAGAATGGTCAGGCCTTCTGGCATGACGTCGGCGAAGCCACCTTGGATCATGTAGCGGGTTTCCGTGCCGTCATTATAAACTGTAATCGCGCCGGTGCGGATGGCCGCCATGAACGGTGCGTGGTCTGCGAAGACGCCAAAATCACCTTCGGTGCCCGGAACATCAACTTGGTCAACTTCACCGCAAAAGAGTTCCGCCTCAGGCGATACCAATGAAAATTGTAATTTTTCTGCCATTATACTTCCTCTGGGTATTTGCTCATACTTTCTTCAAACATCGCGACCGCGTTTTCGAATGTATCGCGGCAGCTCGGATTACAAAACCCAACAACCTTGCCTTTAAATATCATCAATCCATCAGTCGTTACAGGCTTACCAGAATTGGGACATGTATCATTGATGCAGTCCTTAATATCAAGCTTGCCGTTCATACTATGCCGCTTCCTTTATGCCGCTTCGAGGGCCATCTTCTCGGCCTTTTTAATCACGTCGTCGATACCGCCGACCATGTAGAAAGCCTGCTCTGGAATGTGGTCATATTCACCTTCGCAGACGCCTCGGAATGATTTTACTGTGTCCTTCAAATCGACCAACAAGCCAGGAGAACCAGTAAAGATTTCTGCAACGTGGAAAGGCTGGGAAAGGAATTTCTCAACTTTACGCGCCCGAGCCACAACCAATTTATCTTCTTCAGACAGCTCGTCCATACCGAGGATGGCGATGATGTCTTGAAGCGATTTATACTTTTGTAGGATTTCTTGCACCATACGGGCAACTTCGTAATGGTCTTCACCAACGGTGCGCGGCTCAAGGATACGAGACGTACTATCAAGCGGGTCAACCGCAGGGTAAATACCTTTTTCAGATATGGCGCGATTAAGAACCGTCGTCGCGTCCAAGTGAGCGAATGAGGTGGCAGGCGCAGGGTCGGTCAAGTCATCGGCTGGCACATAAATCGCCTGCACGGATGTAATAGACCCTTTGTTAGTAGACGTAATCCGTTCCTGCATTTGGCCCATTTCTGTAGCCAGCGTAGGCTGGTAACCCACGGCGGACGGAATACGTCCAAGAAGCGCAGACACTTCGGAGCCAGCTTGGGTAAAGCGGAAGATGTTATCGACGAAAAACAAAACGTCTTTGCCTTCTTCGTCGCGGAAATACTCAGCCTGTGTAAGACCCGTAAGCGCAACACGCGCACGGGCTCCTGGAGGCTCATTCATTTGTCCGTAAACCAGAGAACAACGCGAGTCCCCGCCGCCGCCTTCGACATTCACATTGGATTCGATCATTTCCCAATAAAGGTCATTGCCCTCGCGGGTTCGCTCTCCAACACCGGCAAACACGGAGTAACCACCATATGCTTTTGCGATATTGTTGATAAGCTCCATGATGAGAACGGTTTTACCAACACCCGCACCACCGAACAGACCAATTTTTCCGCCTTTAACATAAGGGCACAGCAGGTCGATAACTTTAATACCAGTACCGAGAACTTCGGACTCTGTCGCTTGGTCTTTAAAGTCTGGCGCATCTCTGTGGATGGACATGCTGGATTTGGCTTTAATCGGGCCAACTTCATCAACAGGCTCGCCGATAACATTCATAATTCGGCCAAGAGTGGCTGGGCCAACCGGCACAGTGATGGGCGCACCCATATCTGTCACCGCGCCGCCGCGCACGAGGCCTTCGGTACTATCCATCGCAATAGTACGTACCGTATTTTGTCCCAAATGCTGGGCAACTTCCAGTACAAGACGGTTGCCTTGGTTGTCAGTTTCTAGAGCGTTTAAAATCGCTGGCAATGCGCCTTCGAATTCCACGTCAATCACCGCGCCAATAATCTGGCTGATACGGCCTGTTGCTTTTGGAGCCGCTTTTTTCGCTGGTGCGCGTTTCTTAGCTACTGGTTTCTTAGCGGCTGGTTTTTTAGCGGCCGTTTTCTTAACTGCGGTTTTCTTAGTTGCTGGTTTTTTAGCCATTGTTTCGTCTTCCTCTTTACTAAAGCGCTTCTGCGCCGGAAATAATTTCGATCAATTCAGACGTGATTTGCGCTTGTCTTGAACGGTTAAATGTCAGTGTCAATTTATCAATCATGTCGCCCGCACTGCGTGTGGCATTGTCCATGGCCGCCATCTTGGAGCCCATTTCGCCTGCGCTGTTTTCTAACAGAGCCGAGAAAATTTGCGTGTTGATATTGCGCGGCAATAAGACCTCAAGAATGCCCTCTTCGTCTGGCTCGTATTCATAGGCTGCGCCTTTAAGGTCGGGCGCGAATACTTCATCAGAGGCTTGTTCGCCCTCTTTGTTCGCGTGTTTGCCCATATCGCCAATCGCCGGGATCATGGTTTTAATTGTCGGGATTTGGGTCATGACGTTTTCGAACTGCGAATAAATCAATTTGCAAACATCAAATTCGCCAGCATCAAACATCTGTGTAATGGAACCACCGAGTTCTGCTGCAATAGCCCCAGTGAGTGTTTTATGCTCTTTCAATGACACCATTTTGACAATTTTATCACCGTAAAGACGGTCAAGTTGTTCAAAACCTTTTTTACCGATGCAAAATATTTTGACGGTTTTACCAGCTGCTTCCAGTGCAGTAATTTCTTCGCGGGCTTTACGAACAATATTGGTATTAAAACCACCACACAAACCACGGTCTGCCGAAGCAACAACCAGTAAATGCACTTTGTCTTCACCCGTACCAACCAGTAGCTTTGGCGCACCTTGGCTACCCGCCATTGATGCGGACAAATTGGTAATAACGGCACCGATACGGTCTGAATATGGCCGTGAACGCTCAGCAGCATCTTGCGCTTTACGCAATTTAGCAGCCGCAACCATCTGCATGGCTTTGGTAATCTTCTGCGTATTTTTAACGCTTTTGATCCGGTTTTGTAAATCTTTAAGGCTGGCCATAGCCGCGCTCCTAAGCTTTATCTAAGTTCAGACTAACCCGCGAAATTCGACGTGAAATTCTCAAGAATTGTCTTGAGCTGGGCTTCCAGGTCATCTGTTAGTTTTTTGCCAGTTTTAATCGCGTTCAAGAACTTGGCATGCTGACCTTTGAGGTGAACCAAAAGCTCGGCTTCATAAGCTTGCACTTGCTTAACTTCTATACCGTCCAGATATCCACGCGTGCCAGCATACAGCACACACACTTGCTCTTCCACTTGCAGGGGCGAATATTGTGGCTGCTTTAAGAGTTCCGTCAAACGCTCACCGCGCGCCAACATGGCTTGGGTTGAGGCATCAAGGTCGGAACCAAATTGCGCAAAGGCTGCCATTTCGCGGTATTGCGCAAGCTCGCCTTTAATCGGGCCAGCAACTTGCTTCATAGCTTTTATTTGGGCTGATGAACCCACACGAGACACAGACAAACCAACATTAAGAGCTGGACGTATGCCTTGGAAAAACAAGTCTGTTTCCAAGAAAATCTGGCCATCCGTAATAGAAATCACATTGGTCGGAATAAACGCAGACACGTCATTACCTTGTGTTTCAATGATTGGCAACGCCGTCATAGACCCAGCGCCATTGGCTTCGTTCAACTTAGCAGAGCGTTCCAGCAAACGGGAGTGCAAATAAAACACATCACCAGGATAAGCTTCACGGCCCGGCGGACGGCGAAGGAGCAAAGACATTTGGCGATAAGCCACAGCCTGTTTGGACAAATCATCATAAACGATGAGAGCATGCTTGCCGCCGTCGCGGAAAAATTCGCCCATGGCACAACCTGCAAATGGTGCCAAATATTGCATAGGTGCAGGCTCGGAAGCGGTCGCGGCAACGATGATGGAATATTTCATCGCGCCATTTTCTTCAAGATTTTTGACAAGTTGCGCTACGGTTGAGCGCTTCTGGCCAATCACAACATAGATACAATAAAGCTTGTCAGCTTCGTCATCATTATCAAATGCGGCTTTTTGGTTGATGATGGCGTCAACGGCCACAGCGGTTTTACCGGTTTGGCGGTCACCAATGATCAATTCGCGTTGACCACGACCGATTGGGATAAGAGCATCAATTGCCTTAATGCCAGTTTGCACAGGCTCGTGCACAGATTTACGCGGGATAATGCCGGGCGCTTTGACGTCAACACGGCGGCGCTCTTTGGCTTTAATCGGGCCTTTGCCGTCAATCGGTTCACCCAGAGCGTTCACCACACGACCAAGAAGCCCCATGCCAACCGGAACGTCAACAATTTCGCCGAGACGTTTAACCGTATCGCCTTCTTTAATACCGCGGTCATCACCGAAAATCACGATACCGACATTGTCGCTCTCTAGGTTCAGCGCCATACCTTTGACACCGCCTGGAAATTCAACCATTTCGCCAGCGCGGACATTATCAAGCCCGTAAACCCGAGCAATCCCGTCACCAACGGACAAAACCTGCCCAACGTCCGAGACTTTGGCTTTGGTGCCATAGCCTTTTATTTGCTTTTTCAATATACTTGAAATTTCAGCAGCGCGAATATCCATTGCTTTTAGCCTTTTCTTTCTATTACCCGGTCGAGCCCTTGGCTCTCCTCGGCTCGTGTTCTTCTATGCTTCTTTGAGGGCGAGTTTTAAGCCCTCTAATTTGGTTTTTAGGGTGGCATCGTAATACTTAGATCCGATTTTCACGGCGAACCCACCGAGGAGTTCCGGATCAATGCGCATTTCTAATTTAACTGCGTGTCCGAGTGATTTCTTAAGACTGGTTGAGATCGACTTAATCTGTGCGCCAGTGAGTTTTTTCGCAGACGTTACAACGGCGCTTTCCGTGCCGCGTCTTTCTGCTAATTCTTGCTCAAACGCCGTAATCATAGACGTCAATTCACCAGCACGACCATTGTCAGCTGCGGTGCCGATAAAGTTTTTGGTTAATTTACCAAGCTTGGCTTTAATCGCGATAGCAAGCAGAGCTTTGGCTTTAGCGCCGTCCGCCAATACGGGGCTCGTCGCCATATCCGCGAGGTCCGTGCTTTTGGCAAACAGACCTTTCAAAGTTTTTAAATCTTTTTCAACTGTTTTCAGCGTTTTAGCCTCTTCGGCCAACTGCAAAAGAGCAGATGCATAGCGGCTGGCCGCTTCGCTGGGTATGGCAATCGCTTCTGACATGCAAAAAGTCCATATTTTCGCCGTTATTAAGGGTATAATACGCGGCAGATAAAATCAAATTCAAATTCATGTTTTTGGGCAATAATGCCCATAGAGTTACGAATCGCGCAAGTCTCCTCACGCGAAATTCGCCCGCTCTTAGCACGGCTTTTTTTTGATTCCAAGCACTGTTTTACGCTAGTTTTTCAGTTTATTTTTTGCGGGCTTAATAAGGGATTATTTTGCGTCTGAACCCTGACGAATACTGAGGAAAACGCCGAGTACCAACAGCACCAATATCGTACCGTTCATCACCATATTGTTATCCATACCAAATATCAGCCGCTCAAGACCTGGATCGTGCAAGTTTGCTTCCAATTTATCACCTAAAGCCGCAGCAATGAAAAATCCGAGCGTAAAAGCAATACCGATAAACGCCATTAGCCGCACAGACCGCCCTGTACCGTGCAACTTTCTACCCCATATCGCCCACAACATAATTGGTAATGCGATTAAATGACCGTATTGCACCGATGGCATATGATTTGCTCCCAATCCAAAGCCGATCGGCACGAGTACAAATACACAGAGCCCCACACTCACCAGTATTTTGGCGAGCAATAGTTTTTTCTCATATATCATGTAGAACCTCCGTTAAAAGTTTAATCTAGCCCCAACACCCCAACCCGCTTCGCTGTCCCAACCAGCCGCGAGCGCAAATTTCTTGTTTAGCTCATAGGCAAAGCCTATGCGGTAATCTTCGTCGGTTGAGGCTTCCCACTCCATTTGCAAACGGTCGGTGAGTTGGTGTTCCGAACCGATTTCCAACTCCACATGTCCGTCCGTCGCCAATTGCAAATCCGTCTCTATCAGCAACGGCAAAACATATTGCACACCTATGACGCCTTTTGTCTTGCTGCTGGCAAAACCTTCACGCTCAGCACGCACACCTGCGTATACGGACATAAACCGGCTGAGATAGCGCTTGGCGTGAAGCTGCGCATCATAGGCACCTTTGTAATTCCAGTCATATTCCGCTTCCATAGCCGTATCAGAATTTGATAGGCTGGTCAGGCCATAAGCGAGATTATGGGTAATGGTGTGTGAATTGGCAGCGTACCATTTATCATGGGAAAGTTGGCGGCGCCGCTCATCGGTGTAATTGGTAGAGTTCACATAGCTAACCACCCGTGCCATACCGCCCATCATGTGATAGAGATTATGACAATGGAAAAACCAATCTTTCTCCTCATTGGCGGCAAATTCTATGGTCACGGTTTCCATGGGCGGCACATTGACCGTGTGCTTAAGCGGGCTGAACTTGCCTTGGCCGTTGAGTACGCGGAAGAAATGACCATGCAGATGCAGCGGATGATGCATCATAGTTTCATTCTTAAGGACGAACCGCACAGTCTCGCCTTTTTTAATCTTAATACTATCGGCTTTTGACAAAATATTGTTATTAAATGACCAGACATAGCGCTCCATATTGCCTGTCAGTGACAGATTGACGGTGCGCAAATTGGTTTGCGGCAGGCTGGTATCGACAGGAGAGCGAACGGCTTTATAGTCTGTCATATGCGCAATGACGTCCGCGCTAGCCTTAGTCATATTCATAGAACTCATATCGTGCCCCATTTCCTCATGATCCATTTCCGTATGATCCATTTCAGGCTCGTCCATGTCCATACTGTCCATATCATGATCCATATCATTATTCATATTGGCCATATCCATCATATCATGGCCAGATAAATACAGGTTCGGACGCGGGATGTCGGGCGCAGGCATTTTGTGCCCCTCGCCGAGCCACGCAGATGCAAATCCAGTCCCGTCTTCAGAAGTTGCCCGTAACTCGTAGGCCATATCCATTGGCAGAGTGACTAGGACATCATAAGTTTCGGCGACGGCCAAGCGCAGGCGTTTGACTTTGATAGGTACAATATCAACACCGTCCGTAGCAATGATCGTCATGGGTCCGCCGGAAAACTCTATATTGAAATAGCTAGACGCCGCCGCATTGACCATGCGCAATTTCACCGTTTGCCCACCTTCAGCAACGCCCAAATCCACAGACGATTTACCGTTAGCGAGAAATGCATCATAACCGATATCGGAAATGTCCATTGGCCCCATGCGCGACCACGCACCCTCAAGCCTGTTTTTAATGGCTGCACGGCCATTGGCAAGGACGCCCGCCCATGATTGCACCGAGCCTTTCTTGAGCGCGTAATAATCACCATCCTTTTTCAAGTTGGCGAGAATATGCTTAGGGTCTTCGTCGGACCAGTCCGAGAACACCACAACATGCTCATCAGGCTTTTCCGTTTCGTGCTTAGCCATTGCAGGTTTTGGATGCAAAACCATAGCCCCGTAGACGCCGCGCTGTTCCTGCAAACCCGTATGAGAGTGATACCAATAGGTGCCGCTTTGGATAATCGGATATTCAAAAGTGTGCGATGCGCCCGCCGCAATCGGAGAAGTCGTCAAAATCGGCACCCCGTCTTGCTCATTTGGTAGCAATATCCCGTGCCAATGAATAGACGTTTGCACATCCATTGTGTTGTGAAACGTAACCCGCAATAAATCGCCTTCAGTGGCGACTATCACAGGCCCGGGCGTACCACCGCCCACGGTCATACCCATCGTCGGTGTCCCGGTTTTGTTGAGCATCTGTTTTTCGATGTCGAATTCATAGACGACGGTTTTGGCGAATGCAGGTTGCGCAAATATAAGTGCGGCGAATATATATATAAATTTCATCATACCGATTGGCTATCACACCCTATTTGAAATGCACATAAATTTTGCGTCACATAAACCAACCCCCCAACAATCCGCTCACCCCTGTGCATACAGGGGTCTATTGCCGTGCTATCGAAGTGTACCGCACTTGCGTCAATGGATACCTGCATGCGCAGGTATGAGCGGGATGTTAGGGGTGTTGAGGGGTGTAATTTGGACAACACGGCGGGGTAATGTCTCACAAAATCACATAAAACCCTTGCCTACATAAAACCCTGAGGGTCAATATCGACTGCGAACTTGATTTTATGAGGCGCACGAATACGGGATTTCCAACTGCGCATATAGGCGGAGAGGTTTACTTTGGGTTCGGCTTTTATGAGCAAACGTCTGCGGTGGCGTCCGCGTAAGATTGTTATTGGTGCTTCGGAGGGGCCGAGAATTTCTATGCCCTCGGCGCGCGGCGCAGCGTTAAGGACTTTGCGGGCAAATTCATTAGCTTTGGCGGCATCTGTTGCCGATATTATTATTGCGGCCAGACGGCCATAGGGCGGAAGCCCGAGGATTTCGCGCATACTGAGTTCCGCCGCAATAAAACCCTCCCGGTCACCCGCCGCCAATGCCACAAACGCTTCATGGTCCGGCATATGGGTCTGGATGAGCGCCCTGCCCGGTTTATCGGCACGGCCAGCACGGCCTGCGACTTGCACTAGGGTTTGGTATGTGCGCTCTCCTGCTCGTAAATCGCCGCCGCCCAAACTCAAATCACCATCAACGACACCCACGAATGTAAGATGCGGGAAATTATGGCCTTTGACCACCATTTGCGTCCCGACCATAATGTCTATTTCGCCGCTCGCCATAGCCGCCATGCGTGTGCGTATAGCTTGCGGATTGCCAGCCGTATCAGACGATAAAATTTCAATACGTGCATTTGGGAATAATTCAGAAACTTCCTCGGCAACCCTCTCAACCCCGGGCCCAACAGGTGTAAGGGCACCCTCGGTTTTACATTCTGGGCACGCGGTCGGCATAGGCATTGAATATCCAGTGTGATGACAAACCGCTCGCCCGGTGCGTTTGTGTTGCACAAGCCAACTATCGGTATCAGGTGATTTCAACCGCTCCCCACAAGCGCGACACATAATCAAAGGCGCAAATCCGCGACGATTCAGATACAACATGGCCTGATCGCCCTTTGACAAAGCCTCGGTGACGCCATCAATAACAGGCTTAGACAAGAACCGACCAGCATCGGGCTTGTGCTCTTTTAAATCCACCAGTGCCACATCCGGCATAGTTGCCGCGCCCGGACGCTCTGGCAAAATAACATGATGGTAGCGTCCCGAGCGGGCATTGGTTAGGCTCTCCAGAGACGGTGTAGCCGAAGCCAAAACCACCGCTGCCCCGGCTAATTTACTGCGCATCACTGCCATATCCCGTGCATTGTAAATGACACCTTCTTCTTGTTTGTAAGACCCATCATGCTCCTCGTCGACGACAATAAGTTGCAGGTCAGCAAAAGGTAAATAAAGTGCCGAGCGAGCACCAACAACCAACCGCGCACGTCCATTATGGACTTCACGCCAAACCCGCCTGCGTGCTGCATCACCCATAGCAGAATGCCACTGCGCGGGTTCAGCACCGAATCTTTCAAAAAATCTTTTAAGTCCTGCTTGTGTGAGGGCAATTTCTGGCACCAATATCAACACCTGCCCCCCCGCCCGCAATGCCTGCGCCGCAGCCTCCAGATACACTTCCGTTTTGCCAGACCCCGTTACACCGTCTAAAAGGGCTACATTAAAAGATTTTTGTTGCACCAAAGCCTGCAGTTTCGCGCCAGCGTTAATTTGTTTTGGGGTCAGTTCAAAATCTCGACCTTCATGATCAGGGTTAGGCGGCGCGAACGGTGGGTCTAAGGGGGCGGTAAATCGCTCCAACAATCCCGCCTTAGTCATAGTGCCCAGAACAGACGATGACACGCCCGCCGCCTTGGCAATCTCACCCGCACGCGCAGGCCATATGTCCGCCAGGCTAAGAACCCGTTTGCGTGCCGCACTTAAACCGCTTGGTCGCTGCCCTGTTGGGTTATATAATGTCACATCAGGGCTAGGCTCTAAGGCTTTGTGGGAGCGCAAAACCATACGCAACACCGAGCCTTGTAAAGTACAATTATATTGGGCGGTAAAATTAACGAATTTCAATATTTCAGGATTGAGCGGGCGGGCGCGTTTATGCTCCAATACTTGCTTCAACTTCTTCGTATCTTCGCGCTCAACAAAACCCCAAACCACGCCCAATTTACTTTGCGTACCTAATGGCGCATAAACGAAATCACCTATAGATAATTTCATCTTGTCAGGTACAAGGTAATCGAATGGTTCAGGTACAGCGACCGGAAACAAAATTTTCGCAATTTTTACCATAATTTACACATTAGTTACGCTTTAACGCTCTAAATTGATTCGCCGAAGAAAATTGTTAGAAAGATGAACATGAAATTTTTTATTGATACCGCCGAAGTAGACGCCATCAAAGCCCTAATCCCGAGCGGTTTTGTTGACGGAGTGACCACCAACCCTACCTTAATTGCCCGTTCTGGGCGAAATATCAAAGAAGTTATACAAGAAATTTGCGCACTTACATCTGGCCCCGTTAGCGCCGAAGTTACGGCACTTGACACCAAAGGCATGATCGAAGAAGGAAAACGTGTGGCCGATTGGGCCGATAATGTTTGCGTGAAACTGCCTCTGACATGGGCCGGTCTCGAAGCCACAAACGCCCTTTCATCCCAAGGCATACCAATCAATGTGACGCTATGTTTTTCGGCAAATCAGGCACTATTAGCGGCAAAAGCAGGCGCAACATTTATCTCACCATTTATTGGCAGACTAGACGACATTGGTGAAGATGGTTGTGACCTCATCGCTGAAATCCGCATACTCTATGACAATTACAATTTTGATACCAAAATTCTAGCTGCAAGCATCCGGTCTATGGAACATATGGAAAATTGCGCGCTCATTGGTGCCGATGTCGCGACTGCGCCGCCAAATGTAATCCGGGACATGGCCAATCATGCCCTTACCGACAAAGGTCTTGCAGCATTTATGAAAGATTGGGACAAAACGGGGCAAAGTATTTTATAACGACCAGTGACTTATTAGCGGTAAGTCTGCGTGCATCCATTCGCGCATGCCGCCGTCCATATGCGTAATATTAGTAAATCCATTTTTCTTAAATACTTTAAGCGCCTGGATACTACGTCCACCAGAATGGCAATGAATAAGATATGGTTTATTTCGGTTAAGCCGTGTAATTCGGTGCTCAAAAGGCTTGCTTTCACAATCCAGATTTACGGCGCCTTCAATGTAAAACATTTCATATTCATCAGCTGTTCGTAAATCCAGCACCACTATTTCTGGTGAGGACTTTAAGAGCTTATGCGCTTCATAAACATTTACGTGTCTGTATTTCATATCAAGCCTGAGTTGCAGTCTACTCTAAAAGAAATGCGCTTAAGGTAACACCCCCGCACCCAATAAAACCATAGAAAAATCAGATACGTTATTTCACGGTTGGCAGCCCGGATTTATTCCAGCCAATCATTCCGCCGTCCATATGCAAAATATGAGAGAACCCTGCATCTTTGAACGTTGTTAAGGAGCGAGTTGAACGCCCACCTGAACGACAGTGGATGAGATATTCTTTGGAGCCATCCAATTTTGAAATGTGTGAAGCAAAATTAGCATTCCTAAAGTCAATATTTATAGCACCATCAATATGCCCACCAGCAAATTCGCCTGGTGTGCGTACATCTATAATAACGAGATCAGGACGCGCCTTAATTGTTTCAAACGCTTCATTGGCATTTAAGTGGGTGATTTGCGTCTCCACAGCTTTTTGTTCCACTTGCTGAACTTGTACCTCTTCTTGTGTATGGGATTTCGGAGCAGCAACACTGTTATTCGCTTGAGAGCACGCGGATAAAGTTCCAACAACCATCATAATAAATAGTTTTTTGTTCATAAAATTTTCCTCATATATTTTTCTTAAATGGGAGCATTAGACACCAAAGTAAATGCGACGGTTTATCCGTCTGATATTGTGGTAAGCCGATTATCATATCATCATGACCACCAGCGGGTTGTTTGATGTAGGAGCCAAACAGCCGATCCCATACTGATAGATTAAAACCGTAATTGGAATGGGTTTCTTGGGGTATGACCGAATGGTGTACACGGTGCATATCAGGTGTAACAAATAAAATTCTGATACTTTTATCTAACCATAATGGTAAACGCACATTTGCATGATTAAACATAGCAGTTCCATTCAGGATAACTTCAAATAAAATTACGCCTACTAAATTTGGACCCAAAATAATGACGACGATCATTTTATACAACATAGACAGTAAAATCTCCACCGGATGAAACCTGATGCCCGTTGTCGTATCTATATCGCGGTCAGCATGGTGCATTTTATGGACTGCCCATAATATTGGAATTTTATGGGAGGCGACATGCTGCCAATACACAGCACAATCAAGCAAGATTACTGAAAGCACAATATGTGCCCACAACGGCAAATGTAAGATATTAAGAAGTCCCCATCCATGTTGAGTAGCATATACTGCAACCCCAACAGCAGCACCAATCGCAACAAAGAAAAACACAACGCGTATTATGATCGTGTACAGAACAACTATCCCCAGATTTGTAGAAATACGAAGCAATCTGTTTTGAGTAAGTATTTTGCGCGGAAATACGGTCTCTAACATCAACATTACAACCAACACACCAGCAAAAACCACAAAGCGTATGAGACCCTCATTATTTGCGATAATGCTATCCATAAAGTTTCGCTATGCTAAAGGTTATGAAGGTAGGCTCTAATAACAGCAAGAAACCTACAGTAGAGCATGTCAGATATTACTGCACTGGAAACACTTTAACCCGTCACTTCATTCTCCCTTTCGGTTTCTACAACAATAATTAGAATGGGACATATTGTCTCTATTTAGAATCGTTTTAATACTATATAAAACCAGAATGCACAAATCCAGAATTAACAAATGAGGACAGTATGAACATTCGCACCCCAAATCCGCTCGTAAAATCATTCTTTGATCCAGACACAAATACAATAACCCATATCGTACACGATGCCAACAGCAAAGAGGCTATCATTTTTGATCCGGTACTGAATTATTGTGCTGCGTCAGGCCGAACAAACACGCAAGCGGCTGACGTTTTGATTGACTATTTAAGGGGCGCAAAATTAACGACAAAATACATCATAGAAACCCATGCCCATGCAGATCATTTGTCCTCCGCCCCTTATCTTAAAGAAAAATTAGGCGGGCAAACCATGATCGGCGCAAATATAGACGCTGTGCAAAAAGTATTCGGTGATGTGTTTAATGCCAGTAAGAAATTTGACGTAGACGGAAGCCAGTTTGATATATTGTCGACTGACGGCGATACTTTTATGTTAGGCGACCTAGAGATAACTGCAATTCATACGCCAGGCCACACACCTGCTTGCATGTCATATTATATTGGTGACGCAGTATTTGTGGGTGATACATTGTTTATGCCCGATTTTGGTACTGCGCGCTGTGACTTTCCAGGTGGCAGTCCCGAAATGCTTTATAACTCAATACAAAAACTATTTTCTTTGCCAGACGAAACCCGTGTATTTCTTTGCCACGATTACAAAGCACCAGGACGTGATGAATTTGCTTGGGAGACAACAATTAGAGCAGAAAAACGAAACAACAAGCATGTTGGCGGCGATGTTGATATGGCCAGTTTTGTTAAAATGCGGACTGAACGCGATGCAACACTTGCAATGCCAAAGTTAATCTTGCCATCTGTACAGGTCAATATGCGCGCTGGTGAATTTCCGTCCGCTGATGATAATGGTACTGTTTATCTAAAAATTCCGCTAAACGCCCTATAAGTTTATAGGTGCAAATTATTAAAATAAATAATCAGTTCTCTATTTCAGCGCAAATTTATTCTAAAGACATAGAAACGCTCGCTGATGCTGGCTTTACCTGCATCATAAATTGTCGCCCTGACGGTGAAGAAGCTGCACAACCTTTATCAAAGGCACTCTTGACTGCCGCAAATAAAGCGGGACTTCAATATCACTATATCCCGTTTAAGCCTGGCCGCGCAACCGCTGAAGACCGTGCGCATTTTGCGGCAACGCTTAAGCAAAGCGACGGCCCTGTCCTTGCTTTCTGCCGGTCAGGTATACGCGCAAGGTCTATACACAAATCTATAACCAAAGACCCCAATTTTTTTGCCAAACACTTAACAAGGCTCTTTGGACGAACTTAAAGCCCAATTTACATGTTATATTGCGCGAATAACTAACAAATGAGACGGGTCATATATGTAACCCGCCTCAGAATAACCATTTAAGTTTATGAACTTTCAGCAACCGCGCCTAAGTCTAAATCATCTTGTGCACTTGTTGCCCCCAAACCTTAGTTACTATAAATTAAAATATGAAAAATAGTTGGATCAGGTTTAAAAATCATCATCCGGGCCGTGGTGGTCACGGTCATTATCATGGTCATCATCATCGCCACCAGCTAAAGCTCCGACAGCGCCAACAGCCAATGCGGCTCCTGCTGCTAGCAGTACAGTGTTTTTTGAGATATTTATGTCGCCGCCATCATCCCCCTTCGCATTCAGTGGAGCAAATAAAGGCGTGTACATATCTTCTCCGCTTATGAGCATTGTTGGCCGACCGTCAAAATGCATACCAAAATCTAGTAAATTTGTGTTCACGCGTTTTGGCGTATAAAAGTTGCGGTCATTATATTCGTGCGTCATGTTGAGCATGAGACCAAATCTGGCTTTATCAACAGCTCGGTCTGATTTTTTACTACCAAAAGGAATTGTCATATGCACGCCAGCCGTGGTGCTTACATCTTGATTAGAGCCAAAATAAGCATCTTGTGCAATGGCGACTTGCGATAAAGCTAATCCCGTTGCCATAGTCATAAATGCCGTTGTTATTTTAAAATTATTTGTCATTCTAAAGTCTCCCGTTCACGAAAAGTTATAACTGCAAATTTGTTTTGCTGTTATTATAGAGACGTCACAAAGCGCGAGAGACTGCCATATAAAAGTTAATAAATTTGGGAATAGTGAATAAACGGCAATATCATGCCGTATTAAAACTGTCGCCGCACCCGCATGCCTATAGTTCGTGGGCGTTGCGGTGTTAAATGTTTCTGCAAGCGAAATGTAAATGGGTTACCAAATGAGAATGTGTTGGATTTATCATCAAGTACATTGTTAACATAACCTTCTATTTGCCAGGTTTCACTTACGAAGTTGACGCGGGCATTCAAAAAATGATTTTTGCCCATGGATAAATCATCTGCAGGTGCAAAACTAAGTTGAGATGACCCAGTATAGGCATAATCAATACTCCAAGTAGAATCCCAGTTCTTTGTTATTGGTTTGCGATATGTCGCAACAAACCCGCCTGAATAATCAGGAATACGCGGCAGGTGTTTACCATCAATATTTGGCCCCAACGCTGGATTGATATTTGATAAATCCGGGTCGTTAACGGTTAAATTGGCCTGAAAATCAAAATTTGATGTAGGGCGAAAAAGTACCTCAAAATCATAACCTAAATTAGTTGCATCACCGGCATTTAAAACACTGGAAAAACCGTCTACCAAAATGTGCTCGGTTTGAATACTGTTCCAATCTACAAAAAAGAGACTGGCATTAACAATAAGCTTGTCATTTAGCCAATTAGTCTTACCGCCAAATTCATACATCGTTATGACATCTGATTCAAAAATTGATAAATTCTCATCATCGTCATCATCATCATCGTCATCATTCCCAAACGGTGAATTTGGAATTGGCAATGCACCTGAATTCACCGCGTTCCCGGTATTCAGACCCCCCACCCTATAACCCACTGTGGCCAGACCATATAAATAAGCGTCGTCAGTAAATTGATACCCTATATTAAATCTAGGAAGAAAATCATTGTCTGTTTTCGCGCCGGTAATTGAAGCTTCAGGTACTACAAAATCGTCAATTAACGTTTTTGTATTGAGGTGTTCATCAAACCAACGCAGGCCCGCGCTTATTTCAATTTTATCCGTTAAGACCAAATCAATTTCACCAAAACCACCATAATGGGTAGAAGTATCGCTTCGAATCTCTTTGTATAAAGTTTCTGGGTTCGTCAATTCATCCCCAAGGATATTGTAATCAGATAAGAAATCAATATTGGCATGCTTGATGAACCCGCCAAGTAATATATCAATCCTGTCACTGACATCAATATTTATATTTGTTTCGTGGGAGAAAAAATCGATGTCCCGATTTTCTTGATATCGCGTCAGCTCTATGGGGCGATTTAATATCGTTGGCAAGGACAGAGATGCATCAAATTGGTCTGAAATGCTGCGGTTGATCCACGAGGTTGTTGAGTTAATTTTGCCCCATTGTTTGGTGCCTGCAATGTTAAAATGCAAATGAATTAAATCATCATGATGCGGCTCGCGCAAATAGTTGGCCCGTTGCAATCGCGGCAATGATCCTAGCTCATATTGCGTGTCTTTAGTGTCCACATCATGATAGGCGGCACCGAGGCTCAGCTTCCAATCGGGGGAAATTTGCCATAAACCATTTAAGCGTCCACCGCGAATTGTTGTACTGTTTACATCCTTTAGACCGAGCCGAATATCATCAATATAGCCGCTATTATCAATCACATATCCTACGGCTCGCAACCCAATCTCGTCTTTTACCAATGGAAGATTTGCCATCCCCTTAAATGCAGTGTTGACACCGCCTTCCTTCGTCATAGATAAATCTGTTTCTAGCCATGCGGACGGTTTTTTTAGGGCGGGGGATTTTGTAGAAATATGATAAATTCCTCCGATAGACCCCGCGCCATATAATGATCCTTGCGGTCCGCGTAGAACTTCTATGCTTTCAATGTCAATCAGCGGGATTTCGGGATAAGGTGCATTAAAATTAATCGGAGTGTCGTTAAAGTAAACGCCAACCGTAGCCTGTACGCGTCCATTAAATGCCCCATCAGATATACCACGAATAGATATTTTATTCCGGCTAGACCCTAAATTTGTCATCTCAACACCCGCAATGTGTAAGGATAATGATTGCGTATCAATAACACCTAATGTTTTGAGCATATTGCCAGAAATGACGCTGGCGCTATAGGGCGCAGATTGCAGTATTTCAAACTGTGTGCGCTTGTTAGCTGTGACAAAAATTTCATCGTTAGAAAACTGTATCTCAGATGGCCTCATTCCTGATGGGTCTGCAGCCTGCGGAGGTTCCGCGTTTTTTGCGCTCGGTTTTGGTTTAATTTCACGAACTGGTTTTGTGCTTTTTTTCTTAAATATGCGCACCGTATTTTTATTGACGAATTGATATGTATAATCAGTATCTCTAAGTAAAATCTCTAAACTTTCAGCCGGTGTGTAATTTCCTGAAAATGTTTTCCTATTATACTTTTTGAGGGCACGGCGGGAAAAACTAATTGTAATCCCGGCTTGGCGCGCTAAATCGCGAATATCTCTATCCAGGGATTGAGCAGGTAAATTTATCGCGATGGGATTTAATTCACGCGCATAAATTGGTGTACACACTAGAGTACTCGTCGTCACCAACATCAGGGTTGAACGCCACCAACGCCACCTAAGGCTTTTATGTTTACAGCTGTACTTCACCATATTGATTAGTTTTTATGGTACAGCAATATTTGCCCGTTCGCAAAGTCTGATTTAATTGGTAAAAGTGCTTCCATTGAGCCAAGCATTGTATTTTGATCGCTAATATTGATAACACCCGAAAAAGTTAAATTCGCGACGACTTCATCTTTGAGTGAAATCGGTATTTTAAAATAGCGGTTCAATTCTGGAACTATTGTTGAAAGCGCAACATTGTCAAAAACAAGGACGCCGTCGCGCCAAGTCGAAATGTTTTCAATATCAACAGCACGCACCGCAATATCATCAAAGCCTAGCATTTGAACCGCTTCTTGCCCCTTTAAAAGGCGTGTCGTTTGGCTGTTGTTATGTATGTCTACTATCCCATCAGCAACCGAAACCATCAAGGCCACATCCGTTGCATAAACCGAAAATGATGTGCCTATATCCGTTATTTTTGTGTCCATTGCATTGACGATAAATGGCCGTTTCTCATCTTTGGCGATGTCAAAAAAAGCTTCTCCACCTTTTAGTGTAACTATTCTCGTTCTATCATTAATGGCAACGCTTATTTGAGTGTTGGTATTCAAATTTATGCGTGTTCCATCCTTAAGGACAATTTCTTCATGCCCGCCAACATTGGTGGCATAAGTTTGTACGCTAGCAGGTTGAAACTGATTATTTATATAAAACACAGTCAAAGTAGCGATAAATAGCGCCGCGATACTTGCAAGACGACCCCAGATTATTTTTGGAGGTTTCTTGGGTTTGGCTATCAGTTGAACAACATTATTTTCATTATTTTCATTATTTTCATTATTTTGCGTAATATTTTCTTGGGCCTCAACCACAGATGCAACGTCTGCAAGAGCCATCTCCACTTGGTCATATGCATCAACATTCACAGGATTTTCTTCCAGCCAAGCTGTAAACAATGCCCAGTCATCACCGCCCGCTTGCTCATCGCCCATGCGGACATACCAAGTGCGCGCTTGTGCCAAAATTGGCTCTGATATTGCAATGTTTTTGCTCATTTTCTATGCCTTTTCTTAGAGCGCTATATTTATAACACAAATATACTCATTTATATAGACGCCGCAGATGATATTACACCCCCACACAAATTCTGACTTTTTGTAGAAATTCATTCATTGTTTTTATACTCTATATCGACTGCCATGATGTGTTTTATCGCTTTGCCTAAATGTTTGCCAACTGTACCAATTGTTATACCCATAGTGTCTGCAACTTGTTGATAGGATTGCCCGTCAAATTTATGACGTTCAAATGCTTCGCGGGCCTTCGGTGACAGTGTTTGTAATCGCGTTTTAAGAGCCAACAATCGTTGCTTGGCAATCAAGGCATCATCGGCATGAGGCGTGTCCATTTGATATTGATTTCCTGATTTTTCGTTATTCAGATCACTCCAAGCTTGGTCACGTAATCGCGCCCGTTTATTTTTGCGGATATGGTCAAGGGCAAGATTTGCTGCCATTCGAAATAAAAATCCCGACGGGTTATCAATACTTGCAGGCAAATTTGATCTTGTGAGTTTTAAATACACGTCTTGCAAGACATCTTCCGCACGTTCTGGATTACGCAAACGCGCACACAAAAACCGTAACAATGCTGGCCGCTGTTCCAAATAAACTGCCGTTAAAATATCATGTTGCGAATTTGTCATATTTCCCCAGATTGACATATATATCAATAGTTTACATATAAACGTAAAGTACCAAAGCTTGCAATGCCCAAATAAGCCATATTTTTTGCCAAACACTTAACACGGCTTTTTGGGCGAACTTAATGCCCAATTTACATGTTCTATTGTTCATCACAGTGAATAAATTCACCCCCTAGATATTTGCTAAAATATGAAATATCATCAGCCTTATGAGTGATTTTATCAATGATACGATCGAAGACGCAGGGCTGGCTATGCAAGTTAACGATACCAAGCCTGATGTTTACGCTTGCACTATCACAAGTAAAATAAATCCTGACGTTGAATGGAAACGTAACATCACAACAAAACCCAGTTGTGGTGCGCCGAGTATCGGCAATGTACTATACTACTATGCCACCCGCGCCCAAGAGGTTAGCCAATATGATGATGTTTTGGGATGGTCGGATGAAAATGAACGCGACCTAAATGACCCCAAAACCATTCCCGAATTCAAACAGCTTGTCCAAGACAAAACCGACCTCGGTCTCTTACTCGGCGAACCAACATACCAAGCCCTACTCTCAGGCCTAGAAATCAGCCAAGCCATCCACAACGCGTCGGGGCATTAAGGTGTGAAGTTTCGTTTCAAACTTAACCCCACCGCTCACCCCTGCGCATGCAGGGGTCTATATTTGAATTATTTGTACAAACACAATATCCTGCGGTGGATACCTGCATACGCAGGTATGCCCTAAAGGATAAAAGCGGGTAGATGAGGGTGAGGTTATTCCTCCCCCTTCAATTCCAAAATCTTATCGCGCAAGGCGGCGGCTTCTTCAAATTCTAGGTTTTCTGCGGCGACGAACATGCGTTTTTCTAGGTTTGCTAGAACTGTGCCCAAATTTTCGCCAATATGGTTTTCGCCTATGAATTCTGCGCCGTCTTCTGCGACCTCGTATTTTTTCTTGAGTAGTCCGCTTGGTGTATATCTTGCGGCTTCCTCTTTGATCTGGTCAGCGGCTTGGGTGTCGCCAACAATGTCTTGTACTCCTGTTTTAACGGATTGCGGTACAATATTATTTTTTAGATTATGGGTTTGCTGGATTTTACGTCTACGGTCAGTTTCGTCCATAGCCCGTTGCATGGAACCCGTTATTTTATCGGCATAAAGGATGACTTTGGCTTCAGAATTACGCGCCGCACGTCCAATGGTTTGTATCATGGAAGTTTCCGATCGCAAAAACCCCTCCTTATCTGCATCCAATATGCCAACGAATGCACATTCAGGAATATCAAGACCTTCGCGCAATAAGTTAATGCCAATCAACACATCAAAAACGCCAAGTCGTAAATCCCGAATAATGTCGATACGCTCCAAAGTGTCGATATCAGAGTGCATATAGCGCACCTTTATGCCTTGGTCGTGCATGTATTCAGTTAAATCTTCAGCCATTTTTTTGGTCAAAGTCGTAACCAAGGAACGAAAGCCTTTCTTAGCGGTCTTGCGGACTTCATCTATGACATCATCTACCTGCGAAGCCCCGTCCTTTGCAACAGGCCGCACTTCAACGGGCGGGTCTATTAATCCTGTCGGGCGGATAACCTGTTCTACAAATACGCCGCCTGTCTGGTTCAACTCCCACGGGCCTGGCGTCGCCGATACAAAAACCGATTGTGGCCGCATGGCATCCCATTCTTCGTGGCGCAATGGGCGGTTATCGATACACGATGGCAGACGAAAGCCAAATTCGGCCAGTGTTGATTTACGGCTCATATCTCCCTTGGACATGCCACCGATTTGAGAAACACTCACATGGCTCTCGTCCATAAATAACAAGCAATTATCGGGCAAATATTCAAATAAAGTCGGCGGCGGCTCGCCCGGATTGCGCCCCGTTAAATATCGTGAATAATTTTCAATGCCCGAGCAATGTCCTGCCGCCGCTATCATTTCCAAATCAAATCCGGTTCGTTCAGAAAGACGTTGCGCTTCCAACAATTTACCATCAGCATCAAATTGTTTTAACCGCGCATCCAGCTCAATTTTGATCTTTTTGGCTGCGGTTTGTAATGTCGGACGCGGGGTAACATAATGGGAATTTGCGTAGATGCGAACATGCTGCAATTGCCCCTGTGTTTTACCAGTGAGCGGATCAAATTCTGTAATAGTATCAATCTCATCACCAAAAAAATCTATACGCCAGGCCTGATCATCAAAATGCGCTGGAAATACTTCAATTGTATCTCCGCGCACCCGAAATGTGCCCCGGGCAAAGGCAATATCATTGCGAGTATATTGCATTGCCACCAAATCAGCCATGAATTGTCGCGGGTCTAGCGTTTCGCCTACCGCTACATCCGTGGTCATCTCCGTATAGGTTTCCACCGAACCAATACCGTAAATGCATGACACGGAGGCTACGATTATCACGTCATCTCGCTCTAACAAAGCGCGGGTGGCGGCATGGCGCATACGGTCAATCTGTTCATTCACACTACTATCTTTTTCGATAAAAGTGTCGGTCCGCGGTACATAGGCTTCCGGTTGGTAATAATCATAATAAGAGACAAAATACTCAACCGCATTGTCAGGGAAAAATGCTTTAAACTCTCCGTAAAGCTGTGCTGCTAACGTTTTGTTGTGTGCCATAATCAAAGCGGGACGCTGAGTCTGTTCAATCACCTTAGCCATTGTGTAGGTTTTACCAGAACCCGTAACGCCGAGCAAAACCTGCTCACGCTCTCCATCTGCTAAACCCTCACAAAGCTCTGCAATCGCTTGCGGTTGATCGCCCTTAGGCTCGAATGGAGATACAAGGCGAAACTTTTTCCCACCATCCATTTTTGCAGGTCGTTTAGGCCGATGGGGTACCCATTTTTCTTGAAGCGCGACAAAGGCGGCTGGCGCCTCACGCATTTCACCAGAACTAGAAGATGATTTTGTCATATGCCTAAGATAGTGGGTTTACACAATAAAGCAACATAAAGTGAACATAGATCAATATATTAGGTATCATTAGTGAAGATTACCGTCGACTCTCGCGAAAATTGCTTTTTAAAGCATCCAAGCTTGCACAAAGAGCTTCTGCTAAAATTACAACCCCAACTCATCATTTAACAATGTATTCATCATATTTTTTTGTGGTTTTTTAACTACGTTTATTTCCTAGGTTTTCACTATAATTTGCTAAATTTTCAGTCTGGGAATAGGGCTATCTTATGCTAATAGCAAAAAAACGGTTACGCGACGGCGTATGTGGGAGTATTTTATGTGCTACTGCAATGAGTGTGTCAACGTATGCTGGTATTGTTGACCGCCCTTTTTTACGCGCACAATCGGTTGTTATCGTTATGGGCGGAGATGCTTTTAGTGAAGACAGCGGCACTGCACCCTTCGCAACAGATTTCAATCTCCTCACTACGACCTCAGGTACGCAAGCAAATGATATTATTGCAGCGGATGGTGTATCAATGAATTTTAATACTGGGCAATTTAATTCTGTCTCCAACGGCGAAGATAGTGGGTATGAATTTGAAATATTAAACCCCGTAACGGGCGGTATATTTACCTCCGCCGGACCGCACCAAACATTGGATGAGAACGATTCCTATTCCGAATTCGAGTTGGACGGATCAACTGACATTGATATTATTACTGGCAATCGGTCTTCACAATTTCTTGTCGCTAGTAATGCTGCGTTTGATATTTATGCACAAGCAACTGACCTCATTGCTACAGGGGATTTCAGCGTCTATGATTATAGTAACATTCGCTTTCGATTACGCTTAAGAGTAGCCGTAACGGGGCGACATGGTGCAAGTGCACAAAATCCTTCGTCTGGCGGAAGTGGTATAATAACGAGTGTGAACCGCCTGAATTTGATGACCGCTGCACCAACAAAAATTTTTGATGGTGGTAGGCGTACTGCCGCTTCACGTGGATCGTTATTGGATCATGCCGTCAGTTTTAGGCCTAGATACAATCTCAGAGGTGCCAATGCAGCAACAAACAATTACGATCTTAGTATGGGTGCTGGCGCCCTAGGTGCGACTGTAACCTATACGATATATACGCCCTAATCTAAATCCAAATACACATAAGCGATTTATCATTGTCTGGCAGAAGATGAGATTGACGATAATATTTACAGAGCTATAATCTCTACAAATTAGGGAACCATATGTTTTATTTACTGCCGATAGCTGTACCATTTGCCGCATTATATGCCGCTACAAAGTATCTGAAAGGTGAAAACCTTTCCAAATATGATGAGGGCATTCCCGTTACTTTTGACTGTGATCCAAACTCCGCCAGTATAAAAGAGATGAATGCGTATCTGCATGAAAATTTTGAAAAACCTGCTGAAGGACATAAGGGCGGCGAGCCAATCGCTGCCAAGCGTAAACGTTTTGAAAAAGGTGGCTTAGTCCGTGATTTTCCAAATACTAAATTTACCCCCGTCTCTATTGCTTCAGATTGGGGTGACATTGACGGCGAATGGGTGACGACTGCAAAATCCGATCCAGACAAACGGATTTTATATATTCACGGGGGAGCATTTACCGTTGGATCTTGTATATCCCACCGCCCATTAACCAGTCGTTTGGCAAATATGACAGGTGCCAGTATATGTGCCATCAATTACCGTCTAATGCCAGAGAACAAGCGTATGGCTGGGGTCGAAGATTGCCGCACCAGCTATAAGTGGATATTGGAAAATGGGCCAGATGGGCCTTTCTCAGTAAAAAAATTATGTGTGGCGGGCGATTCTGCTGGTGGGAATCTCACCTTATCGACAATTCAATGGGCAAGAGATAATGGGTTGCGCCCCGCAGATGCAGCTATACCCTTATCCCCAGCCGTAGACGGCACATATTCTTCACCAAGCATCCGAGAAAATGTGAGCACCGACCATATGCTTCGCCCCCTCATTGGTAATTTACTTGATGTTCCAAACACATTTCTCCTTTGGGGGAGTTTAAAACAATTAGGCATGTCCCCTTCCTCACCAACATTATCACCAATTTTTGGCAAGCTGAATGATTTACCACCCACACTCATTCAAGCGAGCAGCGCAGAGATTTTGTATGATGATGCGCGGCGATATACTGCAAAGGCACGCAAAGCAGGTTCAGAAGTTAAACTACAAACTTGGTCTCATATGCCACATGTTTGGCAAATTTTTGACAACATCCTCCCCGAAGCCGATGATGCCTTGAAGGAAATTGCCAAATTTTTAAAGGGGCACGGCTTTTAAAATTCATACTATGTATTTAGCAGCACGACCTAAAATTTCCTAGACTTTAACATTATCATTAGCGAAGCCGAAACAATGGGATTGAAAGATTTTTTCATATTATGTTTATGCTGCTTAATTTGGGGCGGTAATTTCGTGTTGTCAAAATGGATGCTTAGTGATTTGGCTATACCTCCTTTTTTCTTTGCAGCTATACGCTTTACACTTGTCGCCGTATTAATGGCACCTTTTTTATTGCCTATCCCCAAGCACTTTATAAATTTGTGCCTGGCAGGACTTTGTGTAGGCGCTTTACATTTAGCATTTTTATATACGGGGCTGAAAACGGCACCGGCAGGCGCGGCCGCGATTGTTTCACAGATGATGATACCATTTGCGACAATACTATCTGTTATATTCCTGCACGAAAAAATTGGCGCGAAACGTGGTGTGGGCATTATTGGCGCACTCATAGGGGTCATAATTTTGATTTATAATCCCGATAGCTTTGCTTTTGATGTCGGTCTTGTGTATGTCGCAGTCGCATTTTTCATCATGGCCGTAGGCTCTATTTTAATTAAAAGCGTCGGGGATATTGGCCCTTTTCAATATCTAGCTTGGATGAGCGTGTTAGCCATTCCAAGCCTGAGCATTGCAAGCTTTTTGTTTGAGACGGGCCAAATAGAAACTGCGAAATCTTCGGGATGGGGACTTATGATCGGGGTTTTTTATACAGCCTTGCTTGCTTCAATATTTGCCCACGGACAATATTTCCGGCTTATTAAAAAATATGACGTTAGCCTGATTGTTCCTTTAACCTTGATGACGCCATTTTGGGCCGTTTTACTTGGCGTGTTGCTTCGCGGTGAACCATTTAGTTTAAAACTGATAATCGGCTCAATCTTTATTTTAGCAAGTGTATATGTTATAGCACGACGCCAGAAACAAACTTTAAACGAAATTCATTAAAGAGGCGTCATGAGCAAGGCAAAAAATAAAACACAAAAAACTGAGCAATCTCCAGAATCGTTCTTGAACACGGTAAACCCTTCGCAAAAACAATCCGACTGTTTTACCTTACTAAAGTCCATGGAAGAGATTTCTGGCCTGAAACCAAAAATGTGGGGAGCGAGTATTATTGGGTTTGGCGACTATCACTATAAATACAAAACTGGCCGCGAAGGTGACTTCTTTCGTATCGGTTTTTCGCCGCGAGTACAAAATTTGACTGTCTATATTATGCCGGGATTTCAAAAATTTGAAAATGAATTATCACGCCTTGGAAAACATAAAGTAGGTAAATCTTGCTTATATATCAAACGATTATCAGATATTGATGAAGCAGTTTTGGGCGAAATGCTTGTTAAAGGTTTAGAGATAATGGAAGAGATGTACCCATCGTAAATACAATAAGCACACCTTCACCTAATCATGATGAACGCAAATTGCCAATAACAATATTGGTTTTGCATTACACGGGCATGGATACGGGTCAAGCTGCCCTTAAACGTTTGTGTGACCCGAAAGCCAAAGTTAGTGCCCACTACCTGGTGGAAGAGGACGGACGAATTTTTAAGTTAGTTGATGAAAACCGTCGTGCCTGGCATGCTGGTGTAAGTATATGGAATGGTGAGCGGGATCTTAACTCTGCATCTATTGGCATAGAAATTGTAAATGGCGGTCATGATTTTGGCCTTCCTAATTTCCCAAATGCGCAGATAAAATCTGTTATTACATTGTGTAATGACGTAATGGTGCGCAATAAAATCAATGATTTCAATGTTGTAGCCCATAGCGACATCGCCCCTGAACGCAAGCAAGACCCAGGAGAAAAATTTCCTTGGGCTCAGCTCGCAGATGCCAATATTGGCATATGGCCAGAAGTAAAAACAATTGACCAACGCGTACTCATAGACCCTAAACATCACGATAAAAAATATGCCCAACTTGTACAAACCGCCCTAAATTATCTTGGGTACGGTCTAAATATTTCAGGTGATTTTGAACAGACCACACAGTCAGTTGTAAAAGCCTTTCAACGCCGATACAGACCGACTAAAATAGACGGAATAATGGATGTACAGACACTGGCAATACTGACATTACTCGTAAACAATAAGCCGCGAAATTTTTGAGAAAATTCGCAACAAAATGCGAAGACGCGGGGATAGTGGGTTGATGTGGGGCAACCGAGTTTCCACCGCGCCTTCTAAACTTTAAACACTTAGCTATTAAGCAAATTATATTCAAAGTTATTCTGTACTAGGGTCTGGTAACATTGAGGAATTATCGTCACTTATATGTCATATAATACGTATTATCTACGCACTGTTTAACGATATGTACAGTGGTATTTTAAACAAATTTATAAAAGTTGAAATTTACTGGAAGTACGATCAAATTATCATTGAATTTGGTTATATGCATGCAAATAAGCGCAGGATTTCTTGCCCTGCGCACGAATTTATTTTTGTCGCAATACTGTCATTAGGAACATGAACATCACATGTCTCACAATGGATAACCACATCAACCCTTTGTTCGCAGACTTTATGAACGATGGTGAATGGAGCACGCCGTTTTGGAAAATGGTGCTCGGCCCAAACGGCCTAGAGCATCTAGCGGTACGTTAAAGTCACTTTGAGCGCCCGAGTTTGCTTCGTGAACAGGAGCCGTTTCCGACGCGGTGCCCCATTTTTGCTTTCGGGACCGTTAGGAGACGGCAACGCATTCACGGGGTCTTGTGCCCTGCGGGTGCAAACTCGGGTGACCGGATTAAAGAAAATATTCTTTTTTTCAATACCTTACGTGTTGCTTGGGCGATATTTGCTTTTTAGGCGTCGTTGTGTCCCTTGACCGATTGCCCAAAAAACAAAAATGGGGCATCGCTCTGCAGAACACGCCTTAAAAAGCTAAAATGGCCAAAAAACAAATCTCATCCCATCAAAGCAGCTCTAACGTATCGCAAGATGCTCTAGGCAATTTGTCCCACTTAATTCGTCACATTCAACTGTCTAGCGGCATCGACAAAGCTGCCCATCAGTATCGTCAAACCACTTAGGTTTGAGGGTAT
>JAJFFN010000002.1 GCA_021776635.1 Robiginitomaculum sp. | reverse complement strand
TGTGGCTTGGGCGATCTTTGTTTTTTGGATTGCGTTGCGTCCCTTGACCGGGGCTAAAGCCCCGATCTTCGAGCCGCGCCTTACCAAAAAACAAATCTCATCCCATCAAAGTGGTTCCATATTAAAGTGGAGTGCTCTAGGGTCAGGGTCTATTAATTAGTGTTGTTGTCTGCTTGCGCATTGACAGCAGCATCCCAAATAAAAATAGTTGCTGCGGTCCAAATAAAACCAAAGCATAAAAGCACACCAAACGTTAGTTTTTCACCATAAACTATGCCCATTAAAAACTGCAAACTAGGACCAATGAATTGTAAAAAGCCAATTGTAGACAATTTTAAACGGCGGGCAGCAAATGCAAAAGCCACTAAAGGTAAAACTGTGAGTGGCCCTGCAAGCATAAGAAGTGTCGACATGTCTATGCTTGTATTTGTAAAGTAAAGGTTATTTTGACTTTGGAGCCAAATTAGATAAATTAAAGCAGGAAAAAACAGCACACATGTTTCGACAAATAGGCCGGGTAGGGAGCCGACTTCTGTTGTTTTACGAATGATGCCGTAAGCCGTAAAACTTAAAGCCAAGGATAATGCTATCCAAGGGAATTGCCCACCAACAATAGTCATTATTATTACACCAACTGTGGCAAGTATAGCTGCGATAAGTTGTAGGCGTCTGAGTTTCTCACCAAATGAAATGATACCGACAAGGACAAACATCAATGGGTTTATATAATAACCAAGACTTGCTTGAAATATTTGGTTTTCCTGCACTGCCCATATATAAAGCCCCCAATTAAAGGCAATAAACAATGAGGCCAGTACCAATGCGCCTAATGTTTTTAAATTTGTAAACGCTTTCCTGACTTGTGACCATTGCTTGCGTATTAAAACAATTATCAATGCAAATGGAACCGCCCAAAAAACCCTATGTGCTAATATTTCTAGTGGCTGAACCGCGCCCGTAATTTTAAAATAAACAGGGAAAAAGCCCCACATTACATAGGCAATTATACCTGCTAATAAACCATTTCTTTGAAGAGTATTATTGGATTCGTTTTTCATAGTTTTCGCATGTCATATCCAAGTGTTAAGCGCTAGACAATCATCTGTGATAGCGCGAACAGTGTGTTGCAAATTGTTTCAATTTTGTTGTCGTCGATTACGCTAAATCGAAAATATTGAGTATGGCAAAAATGAATTAAAGAATAGGTTCCACTACAAAGTTATTTACCAAAACTATGATTGACATCCTTCTTTAAATATATAAAAGACGCGCAACTCTGTTATAGCAGAGTTTTACGGGTTGGTGTGGTGCCGCCGTTTTCATCGCTTCGAGGATTGGCCTCGATGCCGGGCCACGTCGCAAAAGGATGCTTAAGCATGTCAAAACGTCATTCCGCAAAATATAAAATTGATCGCCGTGTCGGTGAAAATATTTGGGGTAGACCAAAGTCACCAGTAAATAAACGCCCATTTCCACCAGGACAACATGGTCAAAATCGTCGTGGTAAGCTTTCTGATTACGGTACGCAATTGCGTGCCAAGCAAAAGCTAAAAGGTTATTACGGAAACATAACCGAGAAACAATTTCGCCGTACATATCGCCAAGCTGATAGTATGCGCGGGGATACTTCTGAAAACTTGATTGGTCTTTTGGAATCTCGTTTGGATGCGATTGTGTACCGTACGAAGTTCGTGCCAACAGTTTTTGCAGCACGTCAGTTTGTCAACCATGGTCATATTCTCGTTAATGGTAACAGAGTTAACATTCCTTCTTATCGGTGCAAGCCAGGTGATATTGTTGAGGTACGCGAAAAATCGCGTACTATGGCATTGGTTCTTGAGGCACTTGAGAGTGCAGAGCGGGAACTTCCAGAATATCTAGATCTTGATCCAAAAGCTATGAAGGTGACTTATGTTCGCGTGCCGTCTTTTGACGAAGTGCCGTACCCTGTTGTCATGGAACCGAACCTTACCGTGGAATTTTATTCTCGTTAATATTGGCTATTATAAATCAGTTAGAGGGCGCAAATCCTGTGCCATCTAGCCACCTCTATACCAAATTATTCGGTAGTCTAAAAATGCTTTTAAATTTTTGTTTGGCAGTTTGACTACCTTTTCTTCAAAATAATAAAACCCAGGTTCAGAGACTATAAATTCTTTAAATCCTTTTGAACGATTGTTAATGACGGCGTTTTGTGCGCCTAAAACTCTGCAGTTAAATATTTCCAATAATGGTTGGGATTTACACTGCCTAACCGAAAGAAATAATTCTGCATTGGTAGGCAATGAATAGGTGGCAATTATGGATTGTCCTTTACGCATATAAATACGGTTTATCATAAATGCTTCAATGATTGGTGATAAAGCTGTTCTAGGTTTCAAATCATCAATTGGTTTTATATTTTGTTGTGCATGATGAACGCGGTTTGACTGGCTAAAACCTACAATTTTGCCCATATCAATAAATGCACCAACATAAAATAAGCTACAATAAAGGGTAAAACCCGCTGTCACTAAGATGAAAACACTTAGATACATGCGCCGAAACGTCGATTTCCGGATGCCCCTGCGCCGTCTTAAACTACTTTCAGACTCTTCAGCAATAAAATCTTGCCAAGTGTTAGAATTTTTTGCCTGTTTAAATGTTAAAGACATCTCAAATTTACGCTGTTTACTAAGTTATGAAACCTATAGCATAAAAATGTTTATATGTAGTAAATAAAGCAATCTTTGAGTTTGTTATCAATGAAAACAATTATTAATCGTAATTGTTTTCATCAAGAAAAAACTCCTATGAAAGTTTCAATAAAAGTAAGTTTTTGAATTGATCATGAATAATTGAAAAAATTAGGCTTTAAGTATTTCTTTTTCAACGAGTAAGGATTTCAACTCGCCTGTTTCAAACATTTCGCGCATGATATCGCAGCCACCAATAAATTCACCTTTTACGAAAACTTGTGGAACGGTTGGCCAATTGTTAAAATCTTTAATCCCTTGGCGTATCTTAGGATCATCCAAGACATTAACAGACGCATATTCCGCGCCGAGATAGTCAAAAATTTGCACCACAGTAGATGAAAACCCACATTGCGGAAATGTCGGAGTTCCCTTCATATATAAGACAATGTTGTTGTTTTTTGTGGTGTTTTTAATCTGTTCATTTGCTGAATTTGCCATAATATTCCTTAGTATTTCTATATAATATTATTTATTTAGCTTTTGTCTCAAGGGCTAATGCATGCAATTCGCCGCCCATTTTACCTTTTAAAGCTGTATACACTTTTTGATGCTGCGCTATACGTGAGATGCCTACAAAAGAATTGCTTGTAATGATTGCTTTATAATGATCACCGTCTCCTGCCAAGTCGACCAATTCAACAACAGCATCCGGGATTTCTTGCTTAATCATAGATATAATATCATCTGCTTGCATTGCCATATATGTCTCATTAGTTGATTTTAGTCCGCCATATAATCTGGCATCCAGTTTTCATATTCCATATGGGTATCATGTAATGATAAGTCAAATGCACCAGAAGCAATTAAACGGTCTCCGCCTATAACACCAATTTTCTTAGCAGGGATATTTAATCCTTGTGCCGTGCTCAAGATAGGGTTGAGGCTGTTGCCTTCGACAGCAATTAAATAACGACCCTGATCTTCACCAAATAGCCATGCATAGACGGGAATATCGGCGGATCCTTTAATTTCAAATCCTAGTTTGCTAGCAAATGCCATTTCTATTGCTGCCAGTGCTAAGCCCCCATCGGATAGATCATGAACAGCGTTTACGCGTCTATTGCGAATAAGGCGTTGAATATAAGTTCCATTATTTTTTTCAGCCATTAAATCAACGGGAGGCGGCGCATATATTGGTGAATCAGCTTTATCATGCCCAAGTATTAAATGTGCATATAAGGACGCACCAAGCCAGCCGGTTGTGTTGCCAAGTAGAACAAGATGATCGCCATTTTTTGCACCTGAAAGGCTGGCATAGCGATCTAAATTTTTAATTAATCCTACACCGCCTATACACGGAGTTGGCGGAATAGCTTGTCCGTTGGTTTCATTATACAAAGAAACATTACCTGAGACGACAGGATAATCCAATGCACGGCAAGCCGCATCAATACCTTCTATGGAGCGGACAAATTGTCCCATAACCTCTTTGCGTTCAGGGTTACCAAAATTAAGGCAGTCGGTTATAGCAATAGGTTCTGCGCCAACACTGCATAAATTACGGTAGGTTTCCGCAACGGCTTGTTTGCCGCCTTCAAATGCATCTGCGGTAACATAACGCGGTGTACAATCAGTTGTAATTGCTACGGCCTTATTCGTCCCGTGAATACGAACAATCGCAGCATCACCGCCAGAATTTGAACTTTGAACCGTGTCACCCATGACGGATCGGTCATATTGTTCCCAAATCCATCTTTTCGACGCTATATCAGGGCTCGTGATGAGAATAGAAATTATATCTTTATAATTTGTACCTCGCTCTATTGGATCAATAACAGGGTCGTTTTTCAAGGTTTCCAATTCTTGTGGCTTCGCATATGGGCGTTTTAAATTAGGTGCGTCATCACCAAGTGGTGCAATAGGTATATCGCATACGGTTTTTCCTTTATGGGTAAGAATGAGATGTCCCGTATCGGTTGTTATGCCAACTTCGGCTACGTCAAGGTCCCATTTATTGAAAATCTCAACAGCTAAATTCTCTTTGCCTGGTTTTAAAACCATAAGCATGCGTTCTTGGCTTTCCGAAAGCATCATCTCGTACGGCGTCATCTTGCTTTCGCGTTGGGGCACTTTGTCCAAATTCATTTTAACCCCGACACCACCTTTGTCAGCCATTTCGATTGCAGATGAAGTCAAGCCAGCTGCGCCCATATCTTGAATAGCAATAATGGCATCGGTGGACATTAATTCCATGCAAGCCTCAATAAGGAGCTTTTCTGTGAACGGGTCACCGACTTGAACTGTTGGACGTTTTTCCTCGCTGTCATCATCAAATTCCGCCGAGGCCATCGTGGCACCATGGATGCCATCTCGTCCAGTTTTTGAGCCAACATAAAAAATAGGATTTCCAACACCTTTTGCAGCAGAATAAAAGACTTTATCCTTTTTTGCGTGACCAACACACATCGCGTTAACAAGAATATTGTCATTATAACCACGGTGAAAATTAGTTTCACCACCAACAGTAGGAACGCCAACGCAATTGCCATAACCACCAATACCGTGAACAACACCAGCGACAAGGGACCTGGTTTTTGGATGTGAAGGATCACCAAAACGTAGTGCATTTAAATTTGCAATAGGCCGCGCACCCATAGTGAAAACATCTCGCATAATACCGCCCACACCCGTAGCAGCACCCTGATAAGGTTCAATATATGAAGGATGGTTGTGACTTTCCATCTTGAAAATAATTGCATCACCATCGTCGATATCTATGACACCTGCATTTTCACCTGGGCCTTGAATGACACGCTCGCCTTTGGTGAGCATTTTTTTCAAATGACGTCGGGATGATTTGTATGAACAATGTTCTGACCACATGACAGAAAAAATACCAAGTTCGTTTATATTTGGTGTGCGTCCTAACCTGTCACAAATAAGTTCATATTCGCTCTCGGACAGTCCGTGTTCTGCAACAACTTCTGGTGTAATGACAACCTTCTTCATTGTACGGCCTCCACAATGCTTTTAAACAATGCAATGCCGCCTGTACCGCCATGAAGAGGATCAATTGCACGCTCTGGGTGGGGCATCATTCCAAGCACATTCCCGGCCTGATTGCTAATCCCGGCAATGTCATTTTGTGAGCCGTTTGGATTATCAACATATTTAAACAAGATACGACCTGTTCTTTTTAGTTTTTTAAGCGTGTCATCATCGGCATAGTAATTTCCATCAAAATGAGCAATCGGCACCGTTATTTCTTCTTCATTATTATAGCCAGACGTAAACATGGTTTGTGTATTAACCACCTGTAGTTTTTGCGGGCGACAAACAAAGCGTAGACCTTTGTTACGCATAAGTGCGCCCGGCAATAGCCCGGCTTCAGTTAAAATCTGAAAGCCGTTGCAAAAACCTGCGACTGGCAAACCCGTGCCCGCTTTTTTAATTATATCTTGCACAATTGGCGAACGGGCAGCAATAGCACCAGAACGCAGGTAATCACCATAAGAAAACCCACCGGGAATTATTACGAAATCAACCTTGGGCAAAGTGGTTTCTTCATGCCAAACCATAAGCGGTTTATGTCCAGTGATTTTTTCCAAAGCAGTTGCCGCATCGCGATCACAGTTGGAAGCAGGAAAAACAATGACTGCACTTTGCATACTCAGTCCTGCTCAACAATCTCGATTTGATAATCTTCAATCACAGTATTCGCTAATAATTGCTTACACATTTTTTCGACATCCAATTTTGCAATGTCGACATCTTCGGTATCAAGGTCCAGTTCTATCGTTTTTCCTTGCCGTGCTTTCGTAACACTGTCAAATCCCAAATGGGCTAGTGAGCGTGCAATTGTGCGGCCTTGTGGGTCAAGAACTCCTGATTTTAGTCCGATATGTATGATGGCTTTCATTAATTCATCCTCATTTATTCATGCTCATTTGTGACAACGGATAATTTGGGGGGAGTTTTGGGATTTTCTTTTAAAATACCGAGACGAGTTGCAACTTCGGTGTAAGCATCGACAAGACCACCTAGATCGCGTCTAAATCTATCTTTATCTAATTTTTCTTGGGTTTGGCTATCCCAAAGACGACAAGAATCCGGGCTTATTTCATCTGCAAGCAATATCACTTGCTCACCGTTTTCGTCCATATAGCGGCCAAATTCAATTTTAAAATCAATGAGGTCAATGCCAATACCTGCAAACATGCCACAGAGAAAATCATTAATTCTCAAGGTGAGGGCGGTCATTTCATCAATTTCCGCAGATATCGCCCAACCAAATGCGAGTATATGTTCTTCGGTCGCTAAAGGATCGTTGAGTTCATCCTTCTTATAGCAAAACTCAATGATTGAACGGGGCAAGCGTTTACCTTCTTCAAGACCAAACATAGGACAAATAGAGCCAGCGGCTACATTACGGCAAATTACTTCTAAAGGGATTATTTCGACTTCTTTTATTAATTGCTCACGCATATTCAATCGTTTGATAAAGTGGGTTGGTATACCAACTTTTCCGAGTATCAGCATGATGTGCTCTGATATGCGGTTGTTCAAAACACCTTTGCCGTTGAGCACGGCTTTTTTCTTAGCATTAAATGCAGTGGCATCATCTTTAAAGTATTGAACAATTGTACCAGGCTTTGGCCCCTTATACAAAATCTTAGCTTTACCTTCGTAGATTTTTTCTCGCCGTGACATGTTTATCTTTACTGATAACGTGCGATTCGCACTCTAAGGGAAGAATCTATCTTAGCCTTGCTCTCTCTACAAGGCTATCTACGCTAAAATTAAATAATTATTCTTGGGGATATTTATAAAATATTGTTGGTGTTTTCAAGTTTGCTTGCGTAAAATGGCTAAAAGTAATTCAACCGGATTGGAGCTAAAATGGAATCCTTTGATGACCGTAAAAATGTTGCTGAAAAGAAATTTGTTTTGACTGCAGATCAAGAATTTAAAATTGATGCGCGAAGGAATAAACTCCTCGGGATATGGGTAGCTGATTTAATTGGCAAAACTGGTGATGAAGTAACGCCTTATGTGTTAGAAGTCATAAAATCTGATATGGAAGAAGCTGGCGATGAAGATGTTTTTCGTAAAGTTAAACAAGACATAATTGCAGCTGGTGTACAATTTTCGGACGTTGAACTACGCAATAGGATGAATGTACTCATGACAGAAGCCCGTGCCCAAATTCTTGAAAATGATTAGAACCTGACTTAGTCTTTAGCGCGGCGCGTTTGGGGCAGGGCAGGTAATGTCAAATGATGGTTGATTTGTCATCGCATAGGTCTTTAAATTTCTGATGTGCGCCGACATAGCGCCGACATCATACATCATATTGACACAGCCCAAAGTCGTTTTGGTATCGGCATCAATAATAGCTGCAAAGCCTGTCACACCGTACCATTGATTATATTGTTGCACTATATTGTGGTCAAAAGCTATATGTGCGCTTCTTTCTATGCGCGGGCTATCTGTTACATCTATTGTGATTGCACGAATGCCAGAGTCGTTTAACAATCGTAAAGTACGGTCTAAATTTGGCTCTACAATTTTACAAGGTCCGCACCAATCCGCCCTAAACATCACTACATAGATATCTGGACGTTGCTGCGAATGAGCTGTCGCGCCAATACTCAAAACCATAAGTAATGAGAAAAATATAAAACTGAAAAGCCTAATCATAGATTACTCTTACCCGCGATAATTATACTGTGCATCAGACTTATACAGTTTGAGGTGTAAATTTTTCGTGATGCCTCTTAATAGGTGGTTTAAATTATAGACCCGGCGAACCGGGTCTATAATTTTATTGCGTGGGTAATTATTCGCCGGGATCAACATTAAATACAGGTGGGCATTTAAATTGTCCGGTATGATTTGAGACCGTTTGGTCATGAGGCAGGTTTGCTGCAGATTTGATAAAATTTGCTATCTTAAATTTATTTTGATTGTCACTAACACAGCCAATTGTTTGTCGGCTTTGGCGGTCAATAACGGCAACAAAACCGGTTAAGCCTACCCAGTTATTAAATTGTGGTACGAAGTTACGATCAAATGCTTTGTGGGCAGATGCTTCCCATTTTAACGGCGTGGTTGAATCGATAGTAACGAGTTCGACTTTATTGCTTTTTACCATACCTAAAGCATCATCGAGTTGCGCTTCCATAATTTTGCACGCAGCGCAATCATCGGCGCGGAATTTGACGACATAGATGTCTGGCCGTTCTGCCGCGCTGGCTGTAGCCGTGATTGAACATAAAATTGCTGTACCCAATATAGCAGTTAATTTTTTCATTGTATTTTCCTAATTCTCTTGAAGTTGACACCATTTATTTTTTTCATGCCGTTTTGATACAGGGCAATGGTTATTTTTTTGCAAAGAGCATCATTACACTTCATTTACGAAAGGTTGTATTACAATAATAAAATGTATATATACTTGAAAAGACTAAGAAAAAATTCTTGAAAAAATTACATCAACTTGTTTAAAATGGTAGCCAAGGTCAAACATCTCGCCAATTTCGTCTGAATTTAAACGGTCTGTAATCTTACTGTCTGCGTTTAACAACGTTTGAAAATCGCCTTCACCGCGCCAGCTTGCCATCGCGCTTGTTTGCACAGTTTTGTAGGCGTCTTCACGGCTCATACCTTTTTGTGTAAGTGCCAACATAATGCGTTGTGAGTTATGTAGACCGCCTAGCTTGTTCAAGTTTGCCAACATATTGTCAGGATAAACAACCAGTTTTTCCATAACTCCAGCAAGACGGTGCAGAGCAAAATGCAGATGAATTGTTGCATCAGGTGCAATACCGCGCTCTACGGAAGAGTGAGAAATATCGCGTTCATGCCACAAAGCTACATTTTCCAAGGCAGGGGTAACGGCAGAACGCACGAGCCTTGCTAGACCAGTTAAGTTCTCTGTCAAAATAGGGTTTCGCTTGTGGGGCATGGCCGACGAGCCTTTTTGTCCTTTGGAAAAATACTCCTCAACTTCTAAAACCTCTGTGCGTTGTAAATGACGGATTTCTGTTGCCAGGCGTTCAATAGTACTGGCGACAACACCAAGGGTCGCAAAAAAAGCGGCATGGCGGTCACGCGGGATGACCTGTGTGGAAATCGGTTCTACCTTCAACCCCAGTTTTTCCGCTACATATTCTTCAACACGCGGATCAATATTGGCAAATGTACCAACGGCTCCAGATATCGCGCAGGTGGCGATTTCTACTCTGGCCGTAACCAATCGCTCTCGACAGCGCGCAAATTCAGCATAAGCCTGCGCCATTTTTAAGCCAAAAGTTGTTGGTTCAGCATGAATGGCATGAGACCGTCCAATGGTTGGTGTGTATTTGTGCGCAAGTGCTTGTGATTTCAATGCCGCGAGGACTTTATCCATGCCTAGCAAAAGCAAATCACTGGCACGAGCGAGTTGCACTGAAAGGGTCGTATCCAGCACATCCGAAGACGTCATACCTTGATGCACAAACCGCGAATCTTCGCCAATAAAAGTAGCGAGGTGCGTTAGAAAGGCGATAACGTCGTGTTTGACTTCACGTTCAATCTCGTCAATTTTCTCAACGGAAAATTCAGCGGCGCTGCCTTTTCCCCATATGTTCTTGGCGGAAGCTTTCGGGATTACCCCCAATTCAGCCATAGCATTACAAGCATGACCTTCAATTTCAAACCAGATGCGAAATTTGGTCTCTTGCGACCAGATAGCAACCATTTCGGGGCGGGCGTAACGAGGAATCATTATTAAGTCTCTCTATGAATGTTGGACGCGCTCTACATATGCTGTATTCAATCAGATGCAACAGCTTCGTTTCTCTTTTTTGCATCCGCCCAATCTTTGGGGAGACGCCAAGCGACAAACAGAAAAAATATTGTGGCCAGACCAAAAGCATAACTAATGGTCGTCATGGCTTGACTTACAGCTTGTAATTCGTCGTTTGTTTTAAGAAAATGATCAATCAGCATTCCGGTGATAAATGGCCCGCCAGCCATGGAAATTAGATTGAGGATAAAAAAGTATAGCGCGGTTGACATGGCGCGAATGCTAATCGGTGCCAAAGTTTGGGCAATGGCAAAACTTGGCCCCAAATAGACGCCCAAAAACAATAAAAATACGAAAATATATACAAGATGCTGATTGACTGAACCAGAATTAAAAGCACCAATAGCCAGAGGCAAAGCGCCAATCATGGCCAGTGCAGGCACCCAGCCATAGGCGCGGACATTGTTTTTCCCAAAAAAATCGGCAATGCGCGCACCAAAATATGTACCAAATGAATAAGCCACGCCATTTATCAGACCAAGTGCAATCAATAAATGTTTGAAATTGAGATCCGGCTGCAAGGCGAGTAAATATTTAGTCTGGAATCCGGCGAATGAATAGGCGACAAATGAGCCCAAGGAAATCCCCAAACACATGGCCCACCAAGAGGGGATACTTAATAATTGACGGAGTGAATTCCAAAAAGGTGAAGGGCCAGGATTTTTGCCATGATTATTGTCAGCTTCAATATCAGCTTCCTTACTAGCTTCCTTACTTGCTTCCTTACTTTTTTCCATGGCGCCGCGCTTCGGCTCGGTCATAAAAATGCGAATGATTACCGCCAGTCCGACTCCGACGACCCCTAATATTACAAATATCCGCCGCCAATTGACTTCAGCACCTTGCTTGCCGAGCAAGCTGGCGGAAATCAGGAAAGCACACATGACGCCAATAGGAATACCCAGTGCGTAAACCGCTAAAGCGCTGGCGCGTTTATCAGATGGGTATAAATCAGAAATCATAGAATGGGCAGGTGGGCTACCGCCAGCTTCGCCAATGCCGACACCCATACGAGCAATAGCTATCTGGGTAAAATTGCCAGTAAAACCGGTCAGAGCCGTAAAACCGCTCCATATAGTCAGCGCAATAGTGAGAATGTTAACTCGGCTAAACCTGTCGGCCAGCCAAGCAATCGGAATGGCGGCCAATGTATAAACGATAGCAAATGCTGGGCCGAGTAAAAACCCGATTTGGGTGTTGGTAAGTTTTAGTTCATCTTGAATAAACGGGACTAAAATGCCTAAAATTTGCCTATCAATAAAACTAAATGCATAAACCAAAGTCAGCAATATCAAAATAAATGTTTTATTGTTTCGTTTGGCTAGCATAATTTTCCCGTTCATTCATATTTTTGTCTAAATACTCATAGTGGTTAGATAAATTCAGTCAATAACATTACAAATTTCCTATTATCAAGCGCACATTTTCACAGCAATAAATTCAGGGCAACATAATGACTAAATTAGGCAGTGTACTCATAAAAGGGATTCCCAAATCGGTTAATCTGTGATTCCATGTCTCCATCAACAATTGATGGAGATTTACTATGGCACGATATGATATGAGTGAAGTTGAGTGGCGATATATCCAGCCTGCTTTGCCAACCAAGGTACGCGGCAAGCCTCGCGTGGACGATAGACGTGTGATTAATGGAATATTTTACGTCTTACGTTCTGGGTGTGCTTGGCGCGATTTACCCCACCGTTACGGGGCTTATACGACTGTTTACAACCGCTTTAACCGCTGGGCCAAGGCGGGTGTATGGGACAGAATTATGGATGCAGCTATTGCCGCCAACGACGGAGATGTTGTCATGATTGACGGCACCAGCGTTCGCGTTCACCATTCTGGCGCGACGCTAAAAAAAACCACCCAGATCGATGTCTGGGTCGTTCAAGAGGCGGACTAGGCACAAAAATCCATGCCCTCGTTAACGAGCATGGCCTACCATTGCGGTTTTTGTTAACCCCAGGGCAAGCTCATGATGCACCGCCTGCCAAAATATTGCTGTCGGCGTTAAAGCCCGGCCAGCAAGTGCTGGCGGACAGAGCCTATGATGCCAACTGGATACGCGACATGATTAAAGAACAGGGAGCAATCGATGTAATTCCCAGTAAATCCAATAGGTTGCAGCCGTTGGCGTTTGACGCAGTAGCCTATAAAAAACGCAACGCAATCGAGCGCTTCTTCGGTCGTATCAAGCAATCATTCCGCAGGATCGCAACACGTTACGAGAAAACAGCAACCAATTTCATGGCAATGATAAAACTGGCATCAGTAAGACTATGGTGCGAATTTTATGAGTACAATGCCTAGTTTAGCCATTCTATTAAAAATAACTTTACAGCACAAAATTTGCCACATCCATTCGGACTGACGTTATTTTGCTTAGTCTCGGAACTTCCCAAACAAATGGGACGTCCGTAGCCCAAGGCTACTTCTTCACTACGTTCAGGGCGTGTGGTTTTGCCCTTCACTGGCTTCGGAACTGGTTTGCGTAGCAAAATATTTAATCCGGTGGATTAAATATAAGTGCAGAAGGCCACGGCAGTGGCGCGGAGGGGCATTTTACCGCAAACCCTGTGTCCAGACATGGCAAGCACTGTCTGTGCTACGTTGTAATCGATAAAATCGATTACGGACACTACGCACACATAGGGGGCCCGTAGGTCAGTCGTGGACACAAGGACCTCGCCCGCGCAGTAAGCGCAGCAGCCCAAGACTACTTCCTACGGGCGCGCACAAGTGCTCTTGGGGCGGAGCCAGCCGACCACTCCGCGTTACCAGAGCATCCACACTGACGGACGCCGTCTCTCACTCCAGCCAGCCAACGATCACTTGCCTGTCCCTGATGAGAGAACAATTTAGGTATAAGGGCATTCGCAAAACCGTGGATACGTTTTTTTCAATTAAATGATAATTAGATAATTTTGAGAATACTAAAAGGTAATACTCTTCTCCTCGTTCATGCCTGCGCATGCAGGTATCTAACTATGAGTACAAAGATGGACCCCTGTATGCACAGGGGTGAGCGGCTTATGGGGTTAATAGTGACTAACTATTTACGCATCACATCAAGCCAAGCGTCTTAAAGCTGACCGTGCTGTCGCGGCCTATTATTAGGTGGTCGTGGACGGCTACGCCGAGCGGTATGGCGGCGGCGATGATATTGGTGGTCATCTCTATATCGCTGTGGCTCGGGGTTGGGTCACCTGATGGATGATTGTGTGCCAAAATAATGGCGGTAGAGGACAACTCTAATGCCCGCTTGACCACTTCGCGCGGGTAAACCGGAGCGCGGTCAACCGTGCCTTGGCCGATAATTTCATCTGCGATGAGACGGTTTTTTTTATCTAAGAATAAAACGCGAAACTGTTCTTCGTTTTCAAATTGCATAACCGAACGACAATAATCCAAAAGGGCAGGCCACGTTGACAACACAGGCCTACCTAATATGCTTTCCTGACCTAATTTAAGCGCGCCAGCCTGCAATATCTTTAAATCTAGTGCGGTTCTTTCGCTGACACCTTTGACTTCGCGCAAGTGCTTAATCGGTGCCGAAACGACTTCTGCAAAACTGCCGAATCTTGCAATCAAATCCTTGGCTATGGATTTAATATCACGGCGCGGGATTGAGTTGAATAAGTATAACTCCAAGAGTTCGTAGTCGGCGAGGGCGGATGCGCCGCCTTCCAGAAAACGAGTGCGGAGACGGTCACGGTGACCGTGGTAATGTGGTTTTGCTTTGGAGGGCAAATTAGACACAATTTAGAGATAGGGTGGACGGTCAAGTCCTGCCGGTGATTTGGTGAATATTTCAACGCCGTTCGCCGTTACGCCCATGGAATGTTCAAATTGTGCCGTTAGCTTTTTGTCGCGGGTCACAGCTGTCCAACCATCGCTGAGGACTTTGGTGTTGGCTTTGCCAAGGTTTATCATGGGTTCAATGGTGAAAAACATTCCTTGTTTTAAAATATCACCTTCTCCGTGATTGCCGACATGTAAAATATTTGGTTCGTCGTGGAAGAGCCGACCAAGCCCGTGCCCACAAAAGTCATCAACGACAGAACACCGTTCGCCGTGTGCAAATTTTTGAATAACGGCGCCAATATCGCCAACAGTATTGCCAGGTTTGACCTGTGCTATACCGAGCATAAGCGCATCATAAGTAATATTAATAAGACGTTCGGCTTTGCGATTGATAGTGCCAACTGGATACATACGCGACGTATCTCCGTGCCAGCCACCGAGAATAACCGTCACATCAATGTTAACAATATCTCCGTCCTTCAGAGGTTTGGCGACAGGGATGCCGTGGCAAACCACATGGTTGACCGAAGTGCAAACTGTGTGCTGGTAACCTCTATAGCCTAGGCAAGCAGGCACGGCTCCATTATCGAGCACAAATTCCCGTGCAGCGTCATCCAAGGCCTTCGTCGTGACACCTGGTTTGACTAGGGGCACGAGCATATCGAGGCAAGCGGCGGCTAATTGGCCAGCTTTGCGCATGCCTGCGAAGGCTTCGGGGCCGTGTAATTTAATTGAGCCGTCGCGGGCTGTGCCGACTAAATCGGCTTGTACATAGTTCATCATGCTCGCTTTATAACAGGAGACTTGGGCAGATTCCAATACCTTAATGGTCTAAAATCTTGATAGAATTTGAAATGGTGATTTCACTGGGTGATATGGTGCAGTCATAACAAAGGCTTTCTACACCCGCATTTTTGGCGATTATTAAAGCTTGTTGGTATTTTGGGTCGATATCTGTTGCAACAGTAAAGTGGTCACAATCATCACGCTGGACCACATAGAGCATGACCGCCCGTGCACCATTCTTGACCATATGCGTCAGTTCAGTGACGTGTTTGCTAGCGCGGATGCTCGGGCTATCTGGGAATTCTGCAAGGCCTTGAGTCCGTGATAATGTAATGCTTTTGACTTCTACATAGCAAGGCGGTTTATTTTTACTCTCTAACAGAAAATCAATACGGGAGTTTTCCCCGTATTTCACTTCACGGCGTAAATTTTCATAGTCTGCTAATTCTATGATTTTTTGACTGTTTAGCGCTTCTTCAACGATTTTATTGGCCCACGCTGTATGCACACCAACAAGCACCTTATGCGTATCATGACAAACTTCTACTATTCGCCAGTCATATTTTAATTTACGTTTCGGATTATCAGCTTTGGATATCCAAACGCGGCTGCCAGCTTGTTTTAAACCCGCCATAGATCCGGTGTTCGCACAATGTGCAGTAACCACACTATTGTCGGGGAGTTCAATATCAGCAAAAAACCGTTTGTAACGGTTAACGAGACGACCTTCGATAAGGGGGGATGCAAATATCATAGGGCTGTATGCGAAATAAATGAGCGAAGCGCAATTTTTAACTGGTAATCAACAAATTTATCGCCATATTGCGCCTGTTAATGACAAGGCCGATAATTATCAAAATATGCTTATGCGGGCGTGGTGGAATCGGTAGACACGCAAGACTTAAAATCTTGTTTCCGTAAGGAAGTGCCGGTTCAAGTCCGGCCGCCCGCACCACTTTTTTTCCTTTAAATTCTACTACCCCATTGAAATATAACAATATTATGTATTGCTTTGCGGTTTGATTCCAAAAAAACGATATTTTGTGGGTCATTTTGTGTGTCAATTTGTGTGTCAATGTGCTATGAATTCTCTATGAGAAACCAAGATGCATACCTGATGAAGCGCAATGATCGTTTCCATTACGAGCGTAGAGTGCCGCGTGAATATGCTGATTTTGACAAAAGGCGCTATATTCGCAAATCACTGAAAACAACATCAATTGATGTTGCACGCGCTAGAAGAGACGCTCTTGTTGAGGCTGATGATTTATTTTGGGCTGGTGTATCAAGTGCCGCTGATGGTGTGTCATCAGATAACCGACAGGCCAGGCAATCTAGTCTGGCTATCAAGCGGTATGAAGGGGCAAAACGAAGGGCTATGGCAAAAGGTTTTATGTATACGCCGAACAGTGAACTCATAGAGCAGCCAGACGTAACTGAGTTGTTAAATAGGTTAGCCGTTCTCCCAAACCACACATTGCCTAAGCAAGATGAGGCGGAGGCGGTTTTAGGCATTGCTCCCAAGCCGTCAATTCCAATTACACAGGCATTTGAAACGTATTGCAATGAAATTGCGATTAGTGATCTTTTAGGGAAATCAGTTCGACAAAAGGCTGATTGGAAAAAAATAAAGAAAAGATCAGTCAGCAACTTCGTGAAAATGCATGGTGATATGGCTATGGATGCAATCTCTCGTAAAGAAGCACGCGAATTCTATAACTGGTGGGCGAAGAAGCTCCTCCCAAATGGTAATGTAAAACCACTAATGCCTAATACGGCTAATCGTGACCTAGGGAATTTGCGAAAACTCTATCGTTGTTTCTGGGAATTTGAAGGCGAAGAGGAGCGTTTAAACCCATTTAGGAATCTCAATTTCGTAGAGCGTGGTGGTAAAGATGTGCCTCATTTTGAGGATGACTGGATAAGAGAGCGGATGCTTGACCCTAGTGTGTTTGATAAATTGAACGATCAAGCTATTTGTCTTGTCTACGCTTTAATGGAGACGGGGTGTAGACCGAGCGAGATAGCGAATATTTTGCCCGAGAATGTTGTCCTCGACCATGAAGTGCCGCATATTCGCATTCGTGTGCAAGATAACCGTCAACTAAAAACATTCTCTTCAATTAGAGATATTCCCCTTGTCGGTGTTTCATTGATTGCCATGCAGCAAGCAAAAGACTGTTTCCCGCGTTATCAGGATAAAGGCAATTTGCTTTCTGTGTCTCTTCTTAAAACTTTCAGGCGGCGTGGCTTATTTCCGACGCCAAACCACCGGATATATTCCTTTAGGCATTCATTTGAAAAGAGGATGCTTGAGGTAGGTATTGATCATGACCTGCGTTGTTTACTCATGGGGCATAAAAATACTCGCCCTCAATATGGTGATGGTGGGTCATTAGCTTTTAGACGTGATGAGCTTTTAAAAATCATGCATCCAGTACCAGATAAATTTGAGGAAAATTTACGAGTCGTATGCAAGTGATATCATTGCAACTCTTTAAAATGTCCATTCTCAACATGTGCCCAAAATGAGGTTTTGAGGCCGTGTTTGGATTTGAGACTCGCTAGATAAATTTCGTGGTTTTGAAAGTGACCGAAGTCAGTGATCATTTCAGCCAGACTTTCGCATTCTCCCAGATGGCGGGCCGCATGTTTGTAACGCTTATAACGCGATTTATCCAAAGCAAAACTTATCAGCGTGCGGTGTAGGAGTGTTGCGGCGAGGGGATATTTTGCTGTCAGCGCATCGGCGGCTGGGGTGAGCAATTCATAATGATGACCATCAAATTCATCAAAATGGGCTTTCACAAGTATGGCCGTTTTTTCTAACTCGGGCCAGTCTATTAAAAACTTGAGAGCCATATGCACATTTTCAAATTTCAAGGCATAATCCATGGCTTTGTTTTCGGCCTCTACGTCATCGAAATCTGCGAGGCCGTCTAAATAGGTGCGTAAAGTCTCGGCACTAAATGTGCGTTTGAAAGATGACCAACGCAAAACTTGCGCATCGTCGGTCTGGCCAAGGGCATCAAGTGTTTGCACTTTAGCATTTTCCCACTGTGTCAGCAAATAGGGCACGCCTTCAAGGTTGGTTGCATCAAGTGCTGTTAAGGCTTCTCGCTCGCGCCCGGCTGTAAGCAGGCGCAAAGCAATTTCGGCGGCAATATGGGGCCGGGTTAATGTGTCCGCGTCTTGTTGCGCAATATAACCATCAACGTCGCCCAAAGCATCGGCAATGTCTTGGAGAGCCATTTTGGTAATTATCGCATCATTGTCAAAGCCGTATTTATTGATCTTTGGCGGCAGGGAAGTTTCGGCTAAAAATAGGTCTCTAAGTTTTTCTAAACCCTGTGTTCCAAGGGCTTGAGAGAGGACAACAATAAGGCCATCATATTGGCCGTAACCATTATCTCTGAGCGCCATATAACATCTCTTGGCGAGTTTAGGTTTGTCTGGCTGCGCCGCCCGTGCAATCTCACCCAAATTATCGAGTGCCTGTGAAAATAACCAGCCAAGCATACCGCTACTGTCATCACAGCGCTCATAAATACCCGCAGCCAATCCTAGAAACCGCCACATAAGATCAAGGGCGTCCCTTGGAGAATCTTTGGCAATATCTTCAGCGATGGCAAACCTTTGAGCGTCCAAGTCATGAATTAAAGCTTTTCGTTTTGTCCAATCAACAAAGGCACGCGACCGTACAATAGCGCTCAAGCGTTTGCGAACCTGCTGGGTTAATTCTTGGGGGCCAGCCTTTAGGGCAAGGGCGCGGCGTAAATGGCGTTTGCTGAGCGCATCACCAGCGCTGACTTCCAACAAAAGCTCCGCCAAACGCTCAGCGCCCAGCGCCTCTAGGTTTTTGGCGGTTAATGTCGTTTTTGAGGCCATTCTCTAATCAACCGTTTTAAACAATTTATGAAATAAATGCTCCGCTTGATCCAGCCCGTCTTGCGTAAAGGCAACAGATTTGGCTTTACCGATGGGATTGGAAATCAAACCTTTTTTATGCAATCTGTCAAGCGTGTCCCAGTCAAAGCTTTTCCAAGCTCGAAAGTCATCTAATTTGCTAACCTGATGCCTCCCAAGAAACAAAAGGGCTAATACCGTTTCATCGATTTTGTCATGGTTCATATTTACTCCCGGACTGTTTGGATAATATATAATTACGCATAAAATGCTGTGCCGAGCAATGAATATTTATTGATAAATAAGCCCGTTTGGCCCTTTGCAAAACGATTAACTCCATTACGTAATGTCTGCAACGGGGGCAGAAGCGGGCATCCGCCTGAAGTTTGCTAATGACGCGATAATCCCCTTAGCGGTCATTAGCCCAGTGGCTTAAACGAGGCGATTTTAAGACGCTCACTTTGTCAGCTTTCGAACTGGTTCTCATTGCGAACACGATGTCCGCTAGATTTTCGGCCCGCTTTAGCACTATAGGAGGAATACTATAATGGGGCTGAACGATTATCGTTATATCCTATTATTGTCATAAATTTTAAACAAAAAAAATACTGAATCGTCACATAATTTACGCCGTTTTGTCTTTTATTTCTGCGAAAATGTACACTAACACCAACAAAGTTATAAAGGTTAAAAAATGAATATTACTAGCAAAGGCGGCATGACCGTATCGTTACTCGCCCTGTCAATTGTGATGGCACCAGCGACCGTAGCGCAAGAAAAAACCCTAAAAGTCGGAGGGCGCGTTCAAATTGACTATACAACGGCTAATCTAAACACGCCGGACAGCAGCATCAATGACACGGAGGTCCGTCGCGCTCGCTTGAATGTCTCCGGCAACTACAATTCGAGTATAAAATACAAGTTTGAAGTCAATAAGGCGTCTGGCAAATCGATCAATGTTGAGGATGCTTATGTGCAATTCACACCGGCGGCGAGCAAGCTGAAAATCAAGGTAGGTCAGTTCAAAACCCACAACTCTTTGGATGAGCAAACATCATCTCGTTTTATCTCAACACTGGAACGTTCGGCATTCACTGATGCTTTCGCTTTTGACCGGCGTGTCGGCGTCTCTGTTGGAACGTCTGGATCTAATTACACATTTGATGCTGGCGTATTTACCACAAATTTGGAAGTCAACGGCGGTACAAATGAAGGCCGTGCATACGCAACTCGCGCTACATTTAATCCGATAAAAACGGACGAAACTCTTATTCATCTTGGCGTGTCATGGCGCCATCGTAAAAAAGGTGATACATCCTCCGATCTACGTTATCGTCAGCGCCCTTATACTCATGTGGCGCCAAGTCGGATCATCGATACGGGTCGGTTTGCCAAAAGTGACAATTTCTTCGGAGCTGAAACTGCCATCATCCACAATAACTTTTGGGCTTCGGGTGAGTATGCGAGTCTGAGCGCCAAAGGAAGCACTGCAAACCCTGACGCCAATTTTGGTGGTTATTACGGCGAGGTTGGTGTTTTTTTTGGGGGTAAAAAAACATATAAAGGTGGAAAGTTTAACCGTCCCAAGGTCGATAAACCTCTAGGCGAAGGCGGTTATGGTGCGATCTCGCTTGTAGGCCGATACGATAGAGTAGACTTACAAGACAATATTTACACTGGAGAGTTGGAAACTCTTGTCCTTGGTGCAGACTGGTGGCCAACCAAATATACGCGGTTTGGCATAAATTACTTCAACTCAAAGGCCGAAAACGGTTCTGCCAACAACGGCAATGGTATTATTGGGCGATTACAATTTGATTTCTAATGGTTAAATTTATCATCTTAAGAACATATTTTATGTTAAATAGTTGTTCAAGCTGGGACTTTGTATATTGTGCGACCGGATTAACCGGATCAAAAAAGAATGCAAAACCATGTATACCTGAATATTGTTGATGCTCTGCCGCACCCTGCGCTTATTTTGGATTATGAGTATAAAATCCAAAACGCGAATAGTGCTGCGGAAAACCTATTTGAAGCAGGATTGGCCGGATTGGATTTTGTACGGGTGTTGCGACAGCCTGGGGCAATTGAGTGTCTGAGTAAGGCGGTAAAAACTGGGGAGCTTAAAACTTGCGACCTTGTTCTGCATTTGCAAACGCCGCGGACTTATAAAGCGAGTGCTGCATCTTTGGTAGGTGCGGGGTGCGATAGCATTTTGTTTACGCTCATCGATATTTCGGCCGAGATAGACGCAGAGAAATCGCGGTCTACATTTGTTGCCAATGTGAGCCACGAATTGAGGTCTCCCCTTACCAGCCTCATGGGGATTGTAGAAACTTTGCAAGGGCCAGCGCGCGAAGATGTCAAAGCGCGGGATAATTTTCTCGGCTTGATGCACGGCGAAACCCAGCGCATGTCAAGGCTGGTTGGCGACCTATTGTCGTTGTCAAAGCTTGAAGCCAAAGAGCATTTGCCGCCAAAAGGCGAAGTAGGTATTCCAAGGTTGATCCGCCAGATTATCGCGGTGTTATCTGAAAGCAAACCAGATTACAAAAACCGAGTTGTTTTAACGGCTTCTGATGATCTGCCGCCTATTACTGGTGATAGAGACGAGTTAACGGAAGTGTTTCAAAACTTGATTGAAAATGCTTTGAAATATAGTGAACCAAAGACCCAAGTTGAAGTGCAAATTTTTCAAGCCGAGGATACTATAAAAATTACCATAAAGGACAAAGGTGAAGGTATTGCCCCTGAGCACCTACCACGCTTAACCGAACGGTTTTACCGGGTCGATAAAGGCCGCTCCCGCGATGCTGGCGGCACAGGGCTTGGCCTTGCCATTACAAAACATATCTTAAATCGTCACCGCGGCCGGCTTTCTATTGAGAGCGCGGTCGGTGTTGGCAGTTTCGTCAGTGTTGTTCTCCCCGCCTAAATTCCCCCTAAACACGCCTTGTCATAAAACCATCATATAAGTGTCATATAGGCGTCACAGCTGCGTATGAAAAGCGTCATGAAAATTCATTATTTACAGGATAACGGCGAAACGGTTTCGCCCAATTTATGCCAAAAAAATGAAAGAGATGACAATGATAAACAAATTCATGACAGCCAGCGTGCTCGCCCTTACCCTAGCGGCTTGCGGCGGTAAAGAGGCGCCAAAGACAACCAACCAAGCATCAGATGCACAGCAAACGACATATATGCGCGACCAAATAAAAATTGTGGGTTCGTCCACAGTTTACCCATTTGCAACAACGGTTGCTGAAAACTTCGGACGCACCACAAAATTTAAAACCCCAATCGTTGAGAGCACAGGCTCAGGCGGCGGGCTAAAACTGTTTTGTTCTGGTCTTGGCGCAAACCATCCCGATATCACCAACGCATCGCGGCGTATTAAAGCGTCCGAAGTGGGGCGCTGCGCTGACAACGGTATCGATGATATTGTCGAGGTTAAAGTTGGTTATGACGGTATTGTGCTGGCCAATTCTCGCAAGTCCCCACAGCTTGAGCTCGGTCTTAGGGATGTGTTTCTAGCGCTTGCCAAAAAAGTGCCAGACGGCAATGGAGGCCTTCAAGCCAACCCTTACAAGACTTGGAACGACGTGAATGTGTCTTTGCCTAAAGTGAATATCGAAGTCATGGGCCCGCCGCCAACTTCTGGCACGCGCGACGCATTTGTTGAGCTTGCCATGGAAGGCGGCTGTAAAACCTTCCCTTGGGTTAAAGCTATGAAGAAAACCGACAAGCCCGCCTATAAAGAACTTTGCCACACCATCCGTGAGGACGGCGCATTTGTAGAAGCCGGCGAGAATGACAATCTAATTGTACAAAAACTAAACGCCAACCCGAGCGCCTTCGGAATTTTTGGCTTTAGCTTTCTAGATCAAAATGCGGACAGTGTTCAAGGTAGTATTGTGGATGGCAAAGCGCCTACATTTGAGAATATTTCTAATGACTCCTACCCCGTGTCGCGGTCTTTGTACTTCTACGTCAAGAAAGACAATGTGAGCAAAGTACCGGGCATCACAGAATATCTCGCTGAGTTTATGAGCGATAAAGCTAGCGGTGAAGATGGGTATTTAGCTGAAAAAGGCCTCATTCCTATGAACGATGTTGAACATGCAAAGTGGAAAACCAGCGCGCTTGGCCTTGAAGCATTGACGTTGAAGCACTGACCTTGAAGCATTGACCTTGGATTAGGACGTTCACCCATGGAACCATCAGTTGATTTAACGCTAAGGCATGCGCGCCGCAGCACACAAATCAAAGAACTTGCAATTCAGTCTATACTGATTGCAAGCTCGCTGGTGGCTATCCTCACCACAATTGGGATTGTGGCTTCACTTGCATTTGAAGCCTTTCGGTTTTTTGAAAAAATCCCACTTACCGATTTCTTATTTGGTCTGGAATGGTCGCCGCAAATGGCCATACGCAAAGACCAAGTAGGATCTAGCGGCGCCTTTGGTGTCATCCCCCTACTCACAGGCACGCTCCTGATTAGCTTCATTGCTATGTTAGTAGCGACGCCGCTAGGTCTGTTATCCGCCGTTTATTTGGCGGAATATGCACGTCCAAAAACCCGCGCGATTATTAAGCCGCTCCTCGAATTACTTGCGGGCATCCCCACCGTTGTTTACGGTTTTTTTGCCGCCCTTGTCGTTGCGCCGATTATCCGCGCTGGCGGTTCTGGCGTCGGCTTTGAAATCTCGTCTGAAAGTGCGCTCGCGGCGGGACTGGTCATGGGCATTATGTTGGTTCCGTTTATTTCGTCTTTGTCCGATGATGTTATAAATGCTGTTCCGCAAGCCCTACGCGACGCATCTTTGGGCATGGGGGCAACACCTGCGGAAACCATTACCAAAGTTGTTCTCCCTGCGGCAACGCCGGGCATTATGGGCAGTCTCTTGCTAGCCATATCTCGCGCCATTGGCGAAACTATGATTGTGGTGATGGCGGCGGGACTTGCGGCAAAGTTGAGCCTCAACCCAATAGAAGCCGTCACGACTATGACGGTACAAATCGTTACACTACTGACGGGTGACCAAGAATTTGATAGCGCCAAAACATTAGCCGCTTTTGCAATCGCGCTCTTCCTCTTCATTCTAACGCTTGGCCTCAACGTCATCGCCTTGAAAATTGTTGATAAATACAAGAAACAATATGACTGAATATGCCCTCACAACATCACCAAGCTTAAAACGCCGCCATGCCAAAGAAGCACGGTTTAAATGGTGTGGCCGCATTGCTATTATGATTGCGCTTGGTTTTTTAGTCTTGATGTTTAGCGCGATTATTTTTCGCGGTATGGGCGCTTTTCAGCAAACAAAAATTAGCCTTGAGGTCACGTTTTCAGAACTAATAATTGACCCGTCTAGCGCGCGCGACCCGCAAGAGTTAGCACGGGCAAATTATAAGCCCGTTCTCACAGCGGCATTGGCGAAAACATTCCCAAATGTGACCGACCGTAATGGCAAGAAAAGATTATATAAACTCCTCTCTAGCGGCGCGGTATTTGAGATGGGTAAATTGGTGAGTGATAATCCTGACCTTATCGGAACAAGCCAAACCATATGGCTCTCTGCCTCCTCCGAAGTTGACCTATTTATGAAAGGCAAAATCGATGCAAGCCTCGACGAGAACCTACGCCGCCTGAGTGATGCGGATATCGCTTATATTAAAACACTTAAATCAGGCGGCATGATAAAAAAGAAATTCAACACCGCATTTTTTACCAATGGCGATAGCCGTGAGCCAGAAATGGCGGGGATATTAGGCGCGGCATTAGGTTCGTTTTTCTCCTTACTCGTTTGCTTCGGCATTGCCTTCCCGCTCGGTATTATGACAGCGGTTTACCTCGAAGAATATGCGCGAAAATCTAAACTTACAGACCTGATTGAGGTCAATATCAACAACCTCGCCGCCGTGCCGTCTATTGTGTTTGGACTGCTTGGGCTGTCCATATTCCTCGGTGTATTTCATATCCCGCGCTCGACCCCTTTGGTTGGCGGCATGGTGCTGGCCCTGATGACTTTGCCAACTATTATTATTGCCGCGCGCGCCAGCTTGCGCTCTGTACCGCATTCCATTCGCCAAGCCGCTTATGGGTTAGGCGCTAGTAAAACCCAAACAACATTTCACCACGTTGTACCGCTGGCCATGCCTGGTATGCTGACGGGAACGATTTTAGGAATGGCGCAAGCTCTCGGCGAAACCGCGCCGCTTTTGATGATTGGTATGGTGGCCTTTATTGTCGACATCCCCCACGGTGTGACAGACGCGGCAACGTCTCTGCCCGTGCAGATTTTTCTGTGGGCGGATAGTCCTGAAAAAGGCTTTGTTGAGCGTACATCAGCCGCTATAATTGTGCTGCTCATGTTTTTAATATTAATGAATTTACTTGCCGTATTTTTACGCAAGAAATTAGAACGGCGCTGGTAATGGGAATAGCTATGGATATACAAATGCAAAATGCGGCAGTGGTCAAACCACCCATTATGAGTACAAAAAATGTTGATGTTTTCTACGGTAAAAAACAGGCCATAGATAATGTCAGCCTCGACATTCCCGAAAACCAGATCACGGCGCTTATCGGGCCATCTGGTTGTGGTAAATCGACATATTTGCGCTGCCTCAACCGCATGAATGACACGATTTCTATTTGCAAAGTTACTGGCGATATACGCTTTGCAGGGCAAGATATACATGACAAGAAAGTTGATGTGGTCGCCTTGCGTGCGCGTATTGGTATGGTGTTCCAAAAGGCAAATCCGTTCCCGAAATCAATTTTTGAAAATGTAGCTTACGGCCCGCGTATTCATGATCTGGCGGATAACAAAGATCACCTCAAGGACATCGTGATTACGTCTTTAAAACGCGCTGGTCTTTACGATGAAGTCTCTGACCGCCTAGACGAGTCTGGCACGGGATTATCTGGCGGGCAGCAACAACGTCTCTGTATTGCACGCGCCATAGCCGTTGACCCACAAGTCATCCTTATGGACGAACCATGCTCCGCCCTCGACCCGATTGCTACAGCTGTCATTGAAGATTTGATGGAACAAATGAGAGAAAAATACACGATCGTAACCGTCACTCATTCTATGGCGCAGGCCGCGCGAATTTCGCAAAAGACGGCCTTCTTTCATCTCGGTACACTTGTTGAAGTTGGTGCTACTGAAAAGATCTTCACCAACCCAGAAGATCAACGCACCCAAAATTATATTTCTGGTAAAATTGGATAGGATAAAGTCATGAACACCGAACACATTGTTTCCTCATTTAATGATGACCTCAACCGCATAGAAAGCCTGCTTCTTGAAATGGGCGGGCTTGTAGAAAAACAATTACTGGAAGCCACCAAGGCACTCCGCACAGAAGACCGCGTTCTCGCTAAACAAGTTTTAAAAGGCGACAAGCGCATTAATCATTTAGAGGCACAGATCAATGAAAACGCCATAAAAATCCTAGCTCTGCGCCAGCCTGTTGCTGCTGATTTGCGTAATGTTGTGATGACATTAAAAATGGCTAGCCATCTTGAGCGCATTGGTGATTACACAAAAAACATGGCCCGCCGCACAAATACGATCACCAAAGCCGAAGCGTTTACAGGTTCGATTGGAACTTTAGTTCGTATGAGCGAGCTTGTACAAAGCATGATTAAATCCGCTCTCGATGCCCACAATAAACGCGATGCGGGTACCGCACAAGAAATCCGTATCGCAGACGAAGGTGTTGACCAAATGCACAATACTTTGTTCCGTGAACTTCTTACCTATATGATGGAAGATGTGCGCAATATATCGGGCTGTATGCATTTGTTATTCATCGCCAAAAACATTGAACGCATGGGCGACCATGTTGCCGACATTGCCCAAGAGATTATCTTCCTTGTCACAGGTGAGTGGCCAGAAGACAAACGTCCCAAAGGTGATAAAACCAGCAAAATGATTATCGGACCTGATGACATTAGCACAGAAGGCTCGTAAAGCAGTATTATGAAACCGCTCATCCTCATCATTGAAGACGAACAGATGCAAGCTCAGATCTTGCAATACAACCTTGAAGCCGAAGGCTATCGCGTTAAGCATGCGCCCACGGCAGATGAAGGCTTGCTTCTTATCCAAGAATACAGTCCTGACATTATCTTGCTTGATTGGATGTTGCCCGATATGTCGGGCATAGAGGTATGCCGCCAGATTAAAGCCAATCCAGATTCAAAAGCCATTCCCGTTATTATGCTGACCGCGCGCGGAACCGAGGACGATAAAGTACGCGGGCTTGGCGTCGGTGCAGATGACTATGTGGTCAAACCTCACTCTATCAAAGAGTTGATCGCCCGTATCAAAGCTAATTTACGCAAATCTGGCATTGGCAATATAGAACTGTCATACGCAGGCATTACGATGAATACTGAAACCTACCGCGTTAGCAGGGGCGGCGAAAACATCAAGCTCGGCCCCACGGAGTTCCGCCTGCTAAAAACCTTCCTAGAGCGCCCGCAAAAAGTATGGAGCCGCGCCCAGCTCCTCGACCATGTTTGGGGCACAGATATTTATGTGGATGAGCGCACAGTAGATGTCCACATAGGCCGCCTCAGAAAATCCCTAAACAAAGACAATAAACCAGACCTGATCCGCACGATCCGAAGTGCAGGCTATGCACTTGATAAAGATGGATAATGATGACCACTCGACAACCATTTCCAAGTTTACATAAACCGAAGGTGTCATTTTTTAGAAGTAAAATGATCATCAAACCTGCCTAAACCCACATTACGCATCCGGCCTTTCGAGCGGGATGTCCACTTTGGGGGTGAGCGGAAATTATCGTGAGTGGCTTATTTTGGGCAATACTGTTGAAAAATTCTTTTTTTCTCCTGACTCAAAAATTTGCGCCTCATAGATGAGGATTTAGAGTTTTCATACGAAGGGGTAACTAATTTTCGGACATGGCAATTCTGACGTATCTATGAGTTTGGACAAGCAAATTTAATCTTGGTTTTTAGCATTTTACTCTAATAGCGGAAATCTCGAGTTTTTCATTTTTGGAATTTTTCAACAGTATTGGGCGTTTTAAGCCTCTGCCTTTTTCGAGTATTCATCTTCATATTGATAATCTATGCCCTATCAAAATGTACCCAGAAAGATGTTTTGCGTCCATGACGATCTCTTAAATCTGCGAGATATTCTTTGTGGGGTGTGTGAAGAGCATAATCTTCAATTGTATCGTTTAAACTTTCACAAGCCAACAAATGCCGAGCGGCGTGTTTATATCGGCTACTACGGGCATTATTAAGTGCAAAATTGATCTGAGAGCGGTGTAACAAGCAGGCGGCCAGGGCGTGCCGGGCTTCTAAAATTGAGGCGGCTGGCGCGATCAATTCATAATAGCGGCCATCTATTTCTGCAAAGCGTGTTTCAATTAACCTTGCCGCCATGTCTAAAGCCAAGGTCTTTGAAGGCTTTTGACTTACCTCTTGAGATACCCCCTGAGGTGGCCAATTTATCAAAAAATGTAACGCCCCATACATGTGGGAATAAGTCACCGCATGTTGCAAGGCCTGTTCCTCAGCCTCGACATCGTCAAAACCAGCCATGCGGTCCAAATATGTTTTAAGTATCGTCGGGTCCAACGAGGTTTGAAAAACCTCCCACCGAAGAGTTTGAGCGGCGTCCCCATGTTCCAACGCCTCAAGCGCCGCAATGCGGGCACTATGCCATGAGAGATCACAATGCATGCTGGATACGATATCCTTAGCGAGGTCAGGCTCTTCATCAACGCCGTCCAGAACCTGCATGGCCTCTTGGGGCTGTTTCGCGGATAGATAGCGCAGAGCAATCTCGGCAGCTATGCTGGGCCGCTTTTGTAGCTCAGTACTATATTGCTCCCTGTAAGCCTTAACATCACCCTGCGCGTCCGCGATTTCTTGTAGAGCGGATTTAGCCGCAAAGCTCTTTGAGTCCCACCTCTCTTTTTTCGTGGGCTTCAATCCGGCCTGCCAATCCTCAAATAACGTCCGAAGATGATCGAGACCTTCGCTGCCCAATGACGGTGCCAATATAGAAATCAAGCTATCATACTGACCATAGCCACTGTCTTGATAGACCAAGAATAATTGCTCTGATAGCGTACGCCCATCCAGTTTGGTTTGCTCGGCCAAAACACCCATATCTTCGCGGGCCTGATAAAAAATACCGCCTAGATAGCCTTGGCTATCATCACAACGTTCATAACAAGGTACCGCAATGCCAAGAAAGTCCCAAAACAACTCAACGGCTTCAGCGGGGTGAGAACTGCCGACATCTTCAAAGATCACCTGCCGCAATCCCTCTATTTCGGCGATAAAGGCTTTGGCTTTATTCCACTCAATATAACTTCGGCTTCTCCCAAGTTCGCGCAGGCGTTTTCGAACAGAGGATATGAGCGCCTTACCGCCTTCCTTTGCCACCAAGGCCATCCGTAGTTTTCGTTTTAAAGCGGGATTACCATTGCTTATATCCATCAGCAATAGAGCCAGGCGCTCTGCGCCGAGAGCTTCCAGAGACTTTGCGCTTAGTGCCGTCTTTCGGGCCATCAAATATCACTCATCATCAGGTTCTGACGCCTCAAACAATTCCCGAAAAAGCCGCTCAGCCTCTTTCAGCCCATCTTCTGTAAAGGCTACGGCTTTGTTCTTATTCACGGGGTTGGAGATCAGGCCGTTCTTATAAAGCCTGTCCATAACATCCCAGTCAAAGGTCTTCCATGTTCTGACTTCGCTCGACATGCGAGAGCCTTCATGGCGACCAAAATATAACAGTGCCAAAACGGCTTCATCAATCCGCCCTTGTTTCATGTGGTCAGAGCCTTTGTTTTTGCCGGGCGCGAATGAAACAAAATCGTTCGGGCTTCGCACTTCGCAAAATGTAACTCTTCTAGCGTCTTGTATGGAGGCGAAGCATAGAATTTTTCTTTCAAAAGACGGGGCAATATGTCCGGATGCTCAAATGCATACTCATGAATAGCTTTGGTCAAATGAGATATCGAAACTGGCCCGAAGTTTGGAATAGAAAAAAGTGCCTGATACCAAGTCTGTGTCCAGGGCCTAGGAAGAGAGAATGCAAAAAGGTCAGCTAAATTATGCAATGCATAATCATCACAAACCCTACGAAAGCGTGTGGATACATAAATATCAGATAAGATATGTCGTTTGAGAACATCTACCATACCGCTATTTTAGCAGAAATACTCTGAAAACCATATCTATTTTAATCAGATGAGAAATGGTAAATTTATCCCCTTAGCGGTCATTAGCCCAGTGGCTTAAACTAGGCGATTTTAAGACGCTCAGTTTTGACAGCTGTGGACATGAGCAAACGTTAGAGCATTATGCAAACCCATGACAGCGAACACAGGACGAGGCGACTAGGCCGTCCTCGGCCAATGCCAAGCAATCCAAACAATTAGTAGGGTTACAATAATTTCAAAGACAACGACCATTTGGTAAAACGGTGCGGAACCGAAAAATGTGAGGGCTTCAATGATCGTGTACACCATACCTAAGATAATATTGCTCCATCGGCTAAAAACTGGCCGCAAAACCGTAGACAAAAAAATCATCAATGCAGGAATTGCCAGTATAAGAGCAACAACAATCAATACTGTGGGGGTTGCCGCACCAAGAGGACCCATTTTACCGGCAATCATGTTGTCAACGGTGCCCGGACGGTACATGCTGAAATAGTCATTGTAGATGTATAGGCTCATTAGCGATGCCCACAACAGCGACAAGCGAACGGGTGTTGGTATATCAAAACTCTTTAAATTATTGCGATCGGGACTAGCCATAAAATTCTCGTTTATCGATAAATATACTGGGTATATATCAATCAGGACGTTATGTGTCAATGAAGTCATTGATTGCACTTCCCAACATTCGGTTTGGCGGTAGGAGTGGCTTTATTTGGGCGTTTTGGCGACTTAGTCGAAACCTGAGCTCGGGCCTGATCCAGCCAAGCCCTACCTTTAGGAGGTAATATAACATCCAAACTCGTTTGTAGCTCCGTTGAAACTCCCATGGAACCCTCCCTTTAAATCATGAAGGGACAGGCTTGCTCAAAGCGAGACTCAATAGAAGGTGGGCGTGGCGCACCGCTTACTTTCAATTCATACTTCCCGCCAAACTAACCCGAAACACATTACTTATTGGCATCATAAATTTTGCTCACTACTTCAACAGAAATATTGTTATTTTTGTAGTTAGCAACAATTCGGTTGAATTTAAGCGGCTTACTTCGGACAAAGTCAATGAAAGTTCTGGTGTAATTGGGGGTTACTTTAGCAATGGTATTATCGAAAGGAATGTGGAGGAAGTGTGATTGAAAAATAATCCCACTGTCTTTAAAATACACAAAACCTTGTCGTTTAGAGTGCATGTTTTCCAATACGTAAAAATGTGCGCCATCAATGATTTGCTCATGCTCAACAGTACGGAATTTGAATCGATTAATGTCGTCAACAAAACGTGGGTAGGCTTTAATCGCTGCTATAGTTTATTCATCGGCAATAATCTCAATACCCTGATCGACAAAGACTTTGAGACCTGCAATTTGATGCCCGTGGGGATGGGTAACATAAACTGAGGTTATTTTCTTGTGGGGAAACTGGTCATGAATAAGTTTAATCGTTTTCTCTGACAATGCGGTATATCCACTTGCGCCAAACACCATGATTTCATCGTCATTAACTTTGAACAAGCTATTGCGCGAGGCTGAAGAGTCCGTAACAAGATAAAGGTCTGTTGCAATTTCTTTTGACACTAAAGTTCCATCACCTCTAATGACTATCGGGCCATATCCTTCTGGAACCCGAAGTTTGGCAGGGTCAACGACCTCAATGATGTCAAATTGGTCAATGAATTTTACATAGGTGGCTTCCGTTGCGCCATCATAATATTGGTGCACGGTTCGAGCAAAATTTATGCCTCTAGTAGTTTTATAGTTAGTATAGACAGAAAATCCTCCTAGAAGCCTATTGTTGATCGACACCAACTGCATTGGATTGTTGCTAAATTCATAATCAATAACATTATCGTCAGAAATTTTGTGTATGAGGGTTGTTGTCCCCGAAATTCTATCTTGGCTAAGGGTAATATTTGTCTCAATATTGGCTTCTTCAAGGAGAGGTCTTACCGCTAGAAAGTCGATATTCATGACGTTATAGTTTTTAAACCTATCAAAATTATCCATGTCTTTACGGCGAATAGCCTTACCCAGTACAGTGGCGCTTTTTTCATAAAAAAAGCTTTCCTTATCATTTTGGAATTGAGCCCGGTCGTATAATCGACCACCCGAATAATAAAGTATATCATTGTCGTAAAAATGTTTTTTTACCAAATCTACCTCGACCGCTCTAACTGACATATGCCTATTTGGCGAAAGATAGTCCCAATAATTATGGTCCCTATATTGTGTGTTTAGGAAATGATAGTTCAGGGAATAAGCCTTAATAGGCAGTGTTTTTTGATAATGTATTTTAAGCTTAGTTACATAGTCTTCGACCTCTGTTGTTGAAGTCGCTTGGGTCTGACATCCGCCAATACCTGTCACAACTGTTATCGACAGAATAATTGAGGTACAAATATGTTTCATAGTTTTTTCCTTATTTGAGATAAAACACTCTACCCTTGGGTTAGAAACCATCGATTTAAGCTTTATTTCCTTCGTCATCTTTTTCCTGTGAATCTACTAAACCGCCGTTCCAGGACTTCCTTACGCACCCTGTAATCCGGGTCGTGGGTTAGGCTCCGCAGGAGCGGAGCGGCAAGGTCTTCGTGCCCTCCATATTTAACCACAAAATAGACAGAGAATCTTCGCACCCGCGGGTCTGGATGGTGTTTAGCCGCCCATGCAAGCACCTCGACCGTTTCACGGCCCTGCCCCGGCATCCAAGCCAATGAATACGGAATCTGGTTCGGCATTCCCTCTTCAGCGGACGCAATCAATGCTTCAAAAAGCGCGTTTTGAATATCGGGAAGGTGTTCCTCTACATCTAGCCAAAACTGGCGTCTTTTTTCTGCGAAACCAGTCTCTTCATTATGAGAAAACTTAGCGTTCACAACGGCAAAAGCCGTCGCCACTGTCACTCGTTGCGCTTTCTCTGGATGCGCGAACAACCGCAAAAGCTTGGGAAACGATTTACCATCCAGAATTACGTTAAACACGAACGCTTCTTCGTTGGATAAACCCGCCGTCAGTGCGGCAAACTCAGATGTGGCAAGCTGTCCGCCGCCTATTTCAAATTCTGTCGGTTGGGAGGGCGGGTCTGAACGGTCCATTTCAGCTGCGTACCGTTCAACAAACGCTGGCGGGTCGGCAAAAACCACTGGACGCGCCCTCAATCCAGCCAAAGCATGGACGAGAAAAACGACGATGACCATCGCGACAACGCCCGTTGCAATGATCAAATTTTTAAGTGTAAAGCGGATGTTCATAATTTTTTTCTTATTCGGGGTAACCACGAGCCTACGGTTGGGTTATGGCTTGGGCCTGAGCGTTTCAATAATCTGCGCATCCACCCAAAATATATCATAATTTTCAGAATTTTTTGAGCCCGTATTCCTACCGAAAAAAAGATATTTTCCGTCGGGTGTTATGTATCCTCCAGAGTCATTGCCAGCTGTGTTTATCTTATCCCCGAAATTAATGGCGGCGCCCCATGAGCCATCAGCCGCTCGAAAACTGATATACATATCAGTCTCACCATATCCGCCATCTCTTTCACTATCCCAAATAATGTAAGATTCGTCCGGAGCAATTTTGGCGTGAGCTGTCCATAAACCAGTGTTTATTTCGTTACTAAAGAGTCTCGGCGCTTCACGCTTGCCATCTACTAACCGTGAATAACGAAGAAGCCCATCACCGTCTGTCCCTCTTTCGTCAAAAACATAGGTTCCCTTAGAGGAAACTGTAAGGGTCATAATGCCGATATCTTCGTAAGGGGCACCAAGATTTTTCATCTCTGACCAACCTGCGTCGGTGCGCTCCTTATATCGTTTGCCAAAATGCAGGGTCTTGCCATCAGGCGAGATAAAAGGATTCCCTCTTAGTGGGTCTGTTTCCGGTGCAACAGACTCGATCCATTGATTATCTTTGTATTGGATGATAAGCGTCGTGGATTTTTTATATTTCCCTCCCTGTCTGTTGAAATAAAACTTTTTTAAATCGGATGTGAAGTTACTGCCCCATTCTTCATGCTCTGTCGAAACAATACCGGGAGCGAAAACCTCAGGCGTTAAACCCGGCTGTTTTTGCCCGAGATAGGGGCCTTCCAGGACTAGAAATCCATTCTGGCTATGGCTGCAACTGCTGGTCATCAACACAGAGAGTGTTACAAGCATTGAAAGTATAATCGATTTCATGTTTTCCCTTTATTTAAGATAAATTATAGCCGACCATGGATGCAAAAATCTCATGATCACTGACGGGTTACAGCACTATTTCTTAAAGTTACGCCGGTGCCAGTCGACAATGCCTCGACCTATTGCCTGTGGATTGTCTTCCTGAATGAAGTGGGTGCCGTAGCCCACAAATTGCGTTTCGATATTGCGAAAATTCTTGGCGGCCCAATCAGCTCTATCCGGCGTTACAAGTGCACCGGGTGAAACATATTGCAAGAGTTTAGGAGTGCGCGATTTTTTCAACCAGTGAGCATATCGCTCAACAACCATTACATTGCGAGCCGGGGCCCCCTCGATAGGAAGTTCTTGTGGCCAGACATATATTGGCTCGCGTGCAGATGCATCGAGAAAAGGCTCACGGTAAACGTCCAGTGCTTCTTTAGGCATGGATCGTGTCAGAGAAGCATTCCCAATCATTTGTTCAATGAAAATATTCTGATTAATAATCAGCTCTCGCCCAGTTTCAGGGTTTCGCAATTGGTTAAAGAAACCCGCGGAGGGGCCAAATATGTCCACAGAGTCCGCCGGAAACATCGGTGGAATGAGCGCTTCCATCATGACAACGCCCTTAACGTTGCGTGAATGAGTGGCGGCATAATTAAGACCTAACGCGGAACCCCAATCATGGACCACAAGGATGACATTCTTGAGCCCAAGTTCATGGATAAAAGCATTTGTGTATTCGATATGAGTTTGCAGAGTGTAATCGACATCGGGTTTATCGGACTTGCCGAAGCCAATATTATCGACCGCTACAATCCGCCCATGCGGCTTCACGTGGGGCATGACATTACGCCACAGGTAGCTTGATGTCGGATTGCCATGGAGAAACAAGAAGGTATCGCCCTCGCGCTCGTCAATATAGTGCATCTTTGAGCCGCGCACTTTGATGAATTTGGATTCATAAGGGAACTCTGTAGAAAACTCCGCCGCCTTGTAACTGCTGTTCGCCGGTGCTTCATTCGTCTGTGCTTCATTCGCCTGTGCTTCATTCGCCTGTGAAACATTCAGCGACAGCGCGCCGCCCGTGAGTAAAAATATAATTATAATCCGTAGTAACATTTGATATTTCCTTTTATTTTACGTGTATTTGAGTGCTTAAACCCTGATCTATTGACTGGCCATTTTCGAGTTTTGTAACGGTGATTTGATGCCAAACACCAACAGCCACAATCCCGTTGAAATTTCGGCGATAAACATTGTCAACCAACCTCGCTCTAAGACGCCTGCCTGGTCCGGTACAATTAGATTAGCAAATCCGATAACAAGCACGACTACGGATGCGAAAAGTCCCCACACAGCTAAGATTTTGGGGATATATCTCGATTTAATCAACAAGTAGAAGAAGACTGTAGACCCGAAGCCAAAGAATATGGCGGCAATGTAAAACCCTGCGCTACCGGCTGCGGACAGTATCGCAGCGAGGCCTTGCAATTTATCTGGTTCAAATACTTCAAGTGAACCCGGCCCACTATAAACGTACAAAGTAGTATAGCTTATTAGGGCCATAACGCCGCCAATGGCTGCCTCTCCAACCCGAAAAATAAGGGCAAGCATTGCAAGGTTTTTGTCAACTGATTTTAACAAAGCAAAAAAAGCAAGCGCGAGAAGAACAACACTTAAGCTGGAAATCAACTGGCTCGCTATCGCAGTTCGATAAAGTCCTTCGTTGGCCAGAATATTCTTACTTGTTTCAGCAAAATTATCGGGCACGGTAAACTTTGAAGCTGTCAGCATTCCAAATATATAAGTGACAGTCACGAACAGATACATGAAGCCAGCAATTCGCGCATACACTTGCCGAGTTTGCATGTTTTCTTGGTCTTCCATAGTAAGAACTCCTATTTATTTTTTACTCATTGAGAACATAATGTTCGTTGCCGCCAGTTGATGGTTTACATTTTGGGGAGCCACATTCCCGTAAATGCACCATAGATACCAACCCCCATGGCAATTGTGAGCAATGTAATTGTTATGGCCATCGCAAAACGTCCCAGTGCATTCCCTCGATCTTTAATGCGAAAATAAACTTCTAGTACGAACAGTGGTAACAGGTATTGGGCGAAAGCCAGGAAGTATAAGAAAGGGCCCGTAAAAGTTGCCGGATCATAGCCGACCGGTCTTTGATGGATACTCATCCATAGCATGAGACCGACACGGAAAAACCATACACCACTAACAGCAAGAAACAAACGCAATGCCCATTGTTTATGCTTTTGGATTTTTCCTTTAATTGCATAGCGCAATGAAATAACTGCAAAAACAATAATCAGAATAGCGTTTAAACTGATGGCGATATGTTGAGCAAGACCACCTATTGTACCTCGGGTCCAAATCATGTGCAGACCACCGACACTGATCAAGAGAGCTGTCATCATATAGATGCGCCCATTGAACCGGTGAACTAATGCGGTCGTTGCACGAATATTTGGCACCCGTTTAAACCGCCTGGCATCCGTTAAAACAGCGCCGAGTATAATCTGAAGGGGACCGCCGAAAGTGATAATAGCGGCCAATACGAGATGAGTAATGACCATCAAATTTCCAATATGATCACCAGGAATGATACCATGAATGAGGTTTTTATTGACCGCTTCAACATCGCCGCGCACAGCAGAACCACCATAAAAAACGACGGTATAATAAGCGAAAATCCATTGCCCCACAACAGCGGTCACAAACCAAAACATAGCCGCTCTTTGAAGGGCAACTTTTGCAATCTCACTCGATCGTATAGCGCTGGCTGATGCATTTGTGGTCATACTTAAATCCTTGCTCATTTATTTGAATTGGTGGTGTCAATAAAAAGGAGACGCTTGCTAACTTGCTTCATCGTTTTAATATACGTCCTCTGAGAAAACCCGCATTCAAACCGGTATTGCTCCCAATTTCGTACGGAAAGCATGGTCCACAAAATATCTGTCGCTTTCTTTGGGGGGAAATTCGGTGAAAGTGTACCATCTTTTTTTAATGCAAGAATTACGGCATTGCAGCCGTGTTTCACCGCTTGCATACGGTCCTCCCACGCAGCCGCGACCGCTGGGTCCGTGTCCTTCATCGCCAAGAATGCTTTCGCGACACCATAAATCTCGGGGATATAATTTCCCCATGCTTCAATAAAGGCATCCAGTCGCTCTGCACCTGATTTTGCGCTTCGACTTGGGGCTAATCGGACATCGACATCTTTGACTTCATCAAGATAACGCGCTGTCGCAATCAGCAATTCAGACCTTGCCGGAAAATGCTGATAGAGTGCCTGCCGGCTAATACCGGTTTCCTTCGCAATATCGCTCATACGGACACTGATCGGCGGGCTTGCTTCAAGCAATTTCCACGCAGCTAGTAAAATTTTTTCACGAGTTTTGGTTCTTCTAGTTGACATGGTGTCAACGTATACTTAATTGACACCATGTCAACAACCAAAAGCTGGAGGTATTAAAAATGAGAAAAATTTTCATATGGGTCGCTCACCCAAAACCTAAATCATTATGTGAAAGTATAGCGGACGCCTATCAAACTGGCGCGAAAAGTCACTGCGGTAACGTGAGGCAGATGAATTTATGCGGCATGTCATTTAGCATGGATTTTGAAGGGTATGGCAAAAACGCATCGCCGTTAGAACCGGATTTGCTGGCTTGGCAGGAAGGACTCAACTGGGCAGATCACCTATTAATAGTCCATCCTTATTGGTGGGGCGCAATGCCAACTAAAGCAAAGGCAGTTATCGACAGAGCACTAACGCCTGGCTTTGCTTTTAATTACAGAAATGATGGCTTGAAGTGGGATAAGCTTTTAAAAGGTAAATCAGCAGATGTGATCATTACTTCCGATACTCCGCCAATTGTCGACACATTCATTTATAAGAAGCCTGCGCGACATGTGGTGAAAAATCAGATTCTTGGATTTTGCGGAATTAAAACAAAACACATTGTCCAGTTTGGGTCAGTAAAAACTGCATCTCCAATAAAAATTCAAACATGGATTGAACGAGCATTCCGAATGGGTGAGGTAGCCGCGAAATGAGTTGCGAACGAAAAGAGCGATGCTGTTGCAGCTCATACATTTTGTATAGGCTAGTCAACACGTAGGGGTCGCTTAATGATCGGCACTTTGGGCGAATGCTGCCGTATCGGCAAACATTACCAGCGGCCGTTTTTGGGCGTTTTAGGACTCTGAGCTAACGTCCGCTTTGCCCCCTCAGTACGCATCCCGTCATACTTTCGAGAGGTCTGCTTTCGGGGATTAGGAGACCGTAGTAAAGATAAGCTAAAGCTCATGAGCCTAATGTAAATTTGAGATTCAATGGTAAATGGAAACAGGACTAGAACCTTGGGCGAAATGATATAAACGCATAAAAATCAATGGGATATAGGGATTGAGTGGCTCCGCAAGCAGGAGTCAACCAAAATAAAATTAACTAACAATAACAATCACTTATTGGGCGGCGAACATTAATTTGTTACCCTATATGTTGCACCATTTGTTACACCAATATTATCCTGCTTTTGTAGAAGTGGTGCCTGCACACGGCGTCAACCTTTAATAAAGTACACAGTAAAAACAATAAGTTAAGTGCTATTGTAGCTTTCTGTGTTACACAAAAAATTACGCGATTTGTTACACAAAGATGGACTGTATTATTTCGGTACTGACTTGGAAATAGGTGGATATTTAACAGTGATTCAATTGATTTTTAGATGATTGCTAGGCAAACAATAAATTTTATCAATCACATGATCCCGATGGTATAAATGCCTTCGTTTTTGTCGTCTGGATTGCTGGCAAAAGGAGACATTAGTTATGTTCCAAAATTATTTGGTTTGTTATTTCTGAAATAAAAAAAATTTGAATTGTGAAATGTGGTCGTATGGTGGTTAGGGTTCAATATAGTGATAAATGGATTGAAATTTCAATTTGCCATCTGCCCAATAATATATGTTCATATACTTTTCAGGGTTTTCAAAAACCAGCATATCTCCGTCCATTTTTGTCCGGTCTGGCTCACCTTCATATCCGAATTCTTTACTGTCCCTGGCCAGTAATTTCCAGCTAGTTGCCCGCGCAAAACCATGCCCGTCTTTCATGCCAATGATATCAAGATAACTGCCCGCCCGACATACCGCAAGACCGGGTCTCCTATCCCTATTGCGTTCTATTTGTGCGATTGTATCAATCGCACCATCGCCGTCAATATCGCCGCTAAGAAGCCTTGGAAGTTTGCTTGCTTTGAGGGTGTATTTTGAAAAATCAACACCGCAACTTCCAAATATTTCTTTCTCGGCGGGTAAAAATATAGGGCTTTTTGCATTGGCTTCAATACGTTTTTCGGCGTCGGTTTTCGGCCAAGTCAGGCAGGCTTTAAATTTCAGATAATTCATCTTTGCTTTTTGACTTGGTTCCAAATCGGTTAAACCAAAATCGAGGATTTTCAACCAGCCGCGCCCATCATTTGGATCGGCTTCGAACATGGGTGGTTGGTCTGCGCCTTTGGACGATTTAAACCCGCCCGTGCCAATGAGCGCGGTTGAGAAGAAGAACTCTCGTAAATGTTGCGGTGCGTTAACATCGCCCTTATTTATGCCGGTATTGGCCGCATTCCTAAAATGCCAACCCTCTATTTCGCGCGGATTTGGTACAGTTCGAAACGGGGGCGTCACTTGGGTTAAGTCGATATTTGCAGTGTTCTCGTCGGCGCTGAAAAGATATATTTTCCATCCGTACCGCGATGCGCCAAGCCTAAACACCCAGCCATTATCCAGCTTCTGGGCAAAATTATGATTACCGTAAATTTCCGATGGAATGAATTTATTAGGTGTGCCGTCATCTGTTTGGCCCAAGATTTTTACGGCGTGCCGCTCAATATTAGCTTCGCAGGTTTGGGCAGACGCAGAAAAACTAAATACAATGCTGAGCAAATATACGGATGTCATACTGGCAATAAGGTGTTTAAATGCAGTGCTAAGACGGTGGTTATAAATATTCATGGATAAAGAAGGCAAAATATTTACGCCAAAGTCAACGCGTACAAATGACCGAGTATGCAAACTCATTGTAATCATGAATACTGGTTCCGATACGAAAATATTTACCCAAAATGGGAGGGAACATGTCTGCTCAGAAAATTGCCTGGATTTTATTGTGCGTTTGGGTGTTGGTTTACGGGGGTTCTTTCGTCTTGTTTATCATGACCGAACCCGCAGGCGACGGGTTCACCAAAGGGCTTAACCGCTTAACAACATTCATGGGATGGCAATTTGCAGCTGGTATTCTTGCGATTATTATTTGGTCAATGGGGAAGTTTTTTGTGGCAGGATCCCTTGGGCGATGGCTGTGTCGGCTCCCAATTGCCTTGGCTTTCGCTTTAGTGCTTTTTGTCGGCGGGATTAGTCTTTATGCTGCGATAGGGCATCCTGCAGCGCAAAAAAGCGAAACACCGGTTGAGCAAGAAACAACTCAGCTAAAATAAGCGAACTTAATCGTATAGGTCTGCTTAAATCGGTATTATTTCAATTTTGGCGTTTCCGACATTGCATCCGTCATGGTCTTCATCAAAGCCGGATCAGTGGATAATTTCATCATTGCGCCGCTAACCCGTGTTTGTATGGCCATAAATTCCTGTTGGTGGCTCATCATAACGGTGGCCATGCCGAACTGATTATCACTATCTTCATATTTATCGCTGAGGGCTTCCATTCTGACATTGATTTTTCGAATTTCCGTAGCCGCCTTTTCCGCACTTTTTGCATCGGTAACTGATTCGAGTGCACTGGCCATCTGTTGCATTTCTGAAATATAGGATTTCGCCATTTTCTGTGCAGGCGTTATAGCTATGCTGTTGTTAATGCTAGATTTGGACCCGCTTTGGGGATCATCTTTTTTCCCGCAGCCAGATACTGCACTAAAAAGTATGAATGTTGCACTCACCAATATTAAAGTTACTTTTCTCATCTTATTACCCTCTATATTACTCTCACATAAATACCATATTCTCCAAAGCTTTCACCCATAGCAACCTGTACATGCGTACTAGTATCATAGTTGGTGCAATTTATGTATTTTTGTGCTATTAACAATTGATAATTTTTCAAGCCTAACTGTGAATTACGAAAACGAGGTGCCAAATGCGTATTATTTATAAATTTATTTTTCATGTTTCTGCCGCAATATTGCTGGCAAGTAGCGCGGCTTATGCCGATGATGTTAAAGGTGCCAAAGAGCATCCACTGATCACGAGATACCCGGGGCAAGTTATCCTCTGGCAACATATCGAAAATTATATGCCTTACCGGGTGCCAACTGGGCCAGTTACAGGCTACCGCACAATTGGCGATTGGGTTGATACCGAAGGGCGGGTGACGCGGACGTTTTATAAATATGCGGGGACGGACCGGACCTATTCTGAAATTTATAAAAACTACCTTGATGCACTAACCGCCGAAGATTTCGAAATCATCGGCAAAGGCGCTTCTGATAATCGCAGAGGGAATGATATTGGGAGCCGCACGTGGACGGACGTTCTGTTTCGAGCTAATCCAACAACAAAGCCCGGAGAGGTTGGCACCATGTTTTCTGGCACCTCGTCATCAGGCGGCGCAGGGTCAATCGTGGCCAAAAAAGAACGGGCAGCCGGAACAGTTTATACAATTATCACTGTCGAGCAACATTCTGCCAATTATGTTGGCACATTGATTGATATTATAGAGGTAGAGCAAGCAGAAACCGGCTTGGTTATTGTTAATGCGGAAGCTATGGGCTCGGACATTGATGAATATGGCCGGGTGGTGCTTGACGGTATTTTATTTGAATTTGACAAGGCCGTCCTAAAGCCAGAATCAAAAACCGCGCTTATACAGATCGCAAAATATTTAGCCGATAATGCCGACAAAGACTTCTACGTTGTCGGCCACACAGACTCGGTTGGTACTTTCTCCTATAATAGCAAACTGTCTTCTGATAGAGCCTATGCAGTCGTGAATGCTTTGAAAGCCGAGCACGGGGTTGCATCAAAACGGCTGGAGCCCCACGGCGTTGGCCCCCTTAATCCGGTTTTTTCAAACAACAGTGATGCGGGGCGCAGCAAAAATAGACGTGTCGAACTGGTAGAGCGTCAACGCAAAGAGTGAGGCCTCTAACGAACATCCAAACATGGAGCGCGAAGTGAGGTCGCAGTGAACAGTGTCATAATTGCCGATGATCACCCAGTATTTCGTGTAGGCTTAAATTTTATTGTCTCGGATTTATTCGACGGCGTCGAAGTTCGCGAAACCGGTGATATGAAAGGACTTGGCAGAATACTGCGCCAGGCACCCGCTGATCTGTTGTTGTTGGATGTGTTTTTCCCGGGGCTAGAGCCGGAAATAGGTATCATGGAAATCCGCAGGAATAATCCATTGATGGCCATACTCATCGTGTCAATGTTGACCGGGCAAGCCGCCATTGAACGGCTGATGCGCGCGGGCGCTAACGGCTTTATTTCAAAATCATCAGCACCGGATTGTATTAAAAGAGGGTTGCGTCAGGTCATGGACGGCGAGCGTGTTATTTATTTTCCCTCGCCAGAATGTGCAAAGCGCGCGCAACAAGGCAGCGGTTTAATCGACGGTCTGCCGCCACGGCAAATGCAGGTTCTACGCTTAATTTGCCTTGGTTTTTCCAACAAAGAAATTGCCCGTGACCTTAAAATTTCTTTGTCTACCGTGCGAGCGCATATTTCCGCACTTTTCCAAAAATTAGATGTCTCGAACCGAGCGGCCGCAGCAAGTTACGGATCGCTTTACGGTATATTGGATTTAGCTGACCAAGCCGAGGATGGCTGAACGTAATTGTACGGGGCGCACTGGTTTATGTAAAACTACATAGCCCGCCTGTAATATTTTCTTACGAACACTCACATTTGAACTCCCCGTAATGAGCAGAGCAGGAATATCGCCGTGCACGGCACGGATTTCAGATATTACTTCAAGACCTGTGCGGCCAAAACCGAGATCGTAATCTGAGATTATTAAATCAAACTGCGGCAGTTTTGCAATATCTTCTGCTGACAGATATGTGCGGGCATCAATGTCCCAACCCCAATTTGATAGCAATGCCGCAGTTGCTTCTAGGGTTGCCTTATCGTCATCAATGACTATGACGCGCCCGGGGGCTTCGGCAAAATGTGGCGGCTGTGTTTTCACAATATCACCGGGATCACTAGGATCATCAGCATCACCTAGATTTTTGGCGAGCGGAAACGGGCCAATGGAAAATTGTGTGCCGACACCTAGTTGTGAAGAAAAATCAATATTGACATTTAGCACCTGTGACAAACGACGCACAATGGCCAAGCCAAGTCCCAATCCTTCCGCTGCATCGGTGACCGTTCCCGCTTTGGTGAACTCTTCAAATATTTGTGCTTGATCTATTTCAGAAATACCGCGCCCCGTGTCTTTTACAACCAAAAACGCCCCGTCTTCATTTTGCTGAGTGTAGAGATGAACCTCGCCGCCGTCCGTATGGCGTATAGCATTGGAGATAAGATTTTGTAAAACCCGCCGCACGATTAAAGCATCGCTAGTGATGAAAGCATCTTCCCATTTTGGTTTTAGAACAACATTTTCAGCTTGCGCAGCCAGGCTAAACTCATCACTGATTTCTCCTATGAGTGCGCCCAGATTAAAACTAGAGGCTTTTGGGATAAGTTGGCGCGTGTCCAGCAATGTTACATCAAGGAGTGAATTAAATAATTTAGAAAGAACTTCAACCGACAGCCCAATGCGGTTCATAACAATTTGGGTGCGCGGTGTTAGGGTCTCGTCGCCAATTGATGCCAACAACAATCCCATAGAATGAATAGGTTGGCGCAAATCGTGGCTGGCTTGGGCAAGAAATCGGGATTTTGCGTCATTAGCCGCATCTGCCTCAAGGCGCGCAGTATGTAGCGAGCCTGCTTGGGTTTCAAGCCGCGACGCCAGCCAAGACTTTTCCCATTGCAAGACAAAACCTTGTCTCGTGAAGCGGCGCAACATCCAGCCCATACCTAACATCAGCATCATGAAAATCATCAACATACCGACTGATAGGACTGAATACAGGCCAATTGAATAAGCTATCAACCGATAACATTCAGCCGCAATAATCAGAACAAGTGTTATTGCCATAACCCGGTAATGCAGGTTTTGGGTGCCAATCACAGTGAGCAATGCACCGCCTATGACAAACCCGATAAAATTGCGCAGCTCAGGACTATTTTCCGGCATCAACATCATGACGAACCACGCCCAACCACACGCCAATAAAATTGCTGATATATTAAAAGCCAATAACCAACGTGCGAGATCATGTTCTTGGTTTGCCAGCACCGCGCCGCGAAAACAGATAACGGCTTGGGAGGCGGCAATCCCGATCATCCACGCTAACCAAAGTAGGCTTAACACAGGCCTAGTTTGTGTCCAGATTAGCGCCACCAATAAGACGGCGGTAACGCCGTGCATTTGCCAGACGAAACGGCCGAGCTTGAGGACAAGAGCACCGCTTTGGTAGCGGACAAAATCTTTGCAATCATTTTCCAAAAAAATCAAAACCCCCAAAATATCACGACCAAGTTTAGACAGTGTATCGAAAGTTTAGGCAATAGGGCTAAACTTGCATACTAGTACATTTGACCGAGTGGATAGGATTGCATGTCTATGGGAGATTAAGGCCGTAAAACAAAGATGGAGAATAACATGCGGGCGCGAATTACACACTATTTCTATGCGGCCATCGGTCTCTTGCTATCGTCTAGTGTCTTGATTTCATCGCCAGCCTTAGCTCAAGCCAAAGCCTGCTGTAATTTAGAAACCAAAGAGTTCACCACCGATAGCCTCGATGTCTGTACCGCTAAACCTAACCATGTCCATATTGGTAAAAATGGGGAAAATATGGCGCAGGCATTACTGTGCTTCCAAAACACGCAAAACCAAGCGACACAATATCTACAACAAATGGGCGGCATGCCCAGCATGCCAGCAATACCAGGCATGCCGCCTGGAGCTACGCTCCCCAATGTCGGGCCAAATAGTGGTCAAATGACCCCCATGGAAACCGCCGCGCCGCAATATGACTGCTGTAATAAGGGGGATGGCCAATTTATAGGCGCAATGAGCGTCGAAAATTGCTTGGCCGAAACCGACCATTATCCTGACACACCAGAATACTTGACCCAAGTTGATATATGTCGACCAGAACAACCTGGCGGCGGGGCTTGGAATGTTGATGATTTTGAGGACAATATTCCCAACGGCGGTATGGAAAACTGGGACGACGAAAATACACCGCACGGCTTCTCCAGTTTCGGCATACCGCCCGCCGCCAAAGCGCAAGCACAGGGCTTTGACATGCAAACGGTGTTTAAATCCAGCGACGCGCATACGGGAAATGCCTCAGCCGAGCTTAAAAATTTCGATATGGGAGAAGCCATAAAAAAAATGGGCGCACCTGCGCTTGTCGATTTATCTGGCATGGCCACACCTGCGGGCGTAACAAGTTGCAAAGACCCTTGCCCATTGAAAACGCTCGGCGGGGCTGGCAATGCGTCGATATTGCAAACCGTGCTGCCTATCTCAGAGGCAAAAGCCAATGTGTGTGCAGCCTATAAAGGTTATATATCACCAATGGATCAGCTTACCTTTTCAGTGGCGCTGGCAAGGGGTAGTCAGATTGTTGGCGGAACGGATTTAGGCAGTTCAGGCGAGGCTACTTTTACGCAAAGTTCGGGCGAATGGGTGACGATTTCCATGCCTATAAATCTAAAAAGTGGCAATCTTAACGCTGCGAACGGCATATCGGTCAGTGCACAAGTGCAACCGCGCGGAATGATGCAGCAGGTACAAGCCACGGGCATTCCGGGCAGGGTCAGCAATCATACGCGGGTTAAAATCGATAGCATTCATCTGTGCGAACCGGATATGCTGACTATTTATAAGCCGAAAGTGATTGGTATCAGTGAGAATAAAGCAATTGTCGATAAGGACGAAGAAGACAAAGGGGCGCAAACATTCGTCAATTATGACAATGATGATAAGGATAAATATTTTGACTTTGAGGACAAGGACGGCGTCACCGATGATGATGAGCTTGTGCGTCTCAAACTGACCTTGCCGGAAAAATCTGATGGCATGGTCGAGATAAAAGTTGACGGCGTCAACGATAAAATTCAGCTTTGGGACGATAAAAACAAGAAAACCAAATTCGAGTTTCACAATAAACAAGTCGATTTTGACAAAGTGTTCACAGAGCCTGCGAACAAAGGAAAATTCAAAAAAGAAATTTGGATCGAGGCTCTAAAACCGAGCAAACGCGCCAAAGACATTGAAATTGAGTTCATTTTTAAGCCGAGAGGCGCGTCCAACGCAAAACTCACAGACACGGTCACGCTTACGGCTCTGGGCATTGCAGACATCGAATTTATTGGCAAAGGCAATAGCGTCGATGACGGTGACAAACTCGACGAGGACAAGCAGGTACCAACGTGGATGAAGGATAAAGTTTACCGGGTTTTCCCGGGCAAGCGCTTGCCAGGCGACGGAGAGAAAAAGGACATTGTAGACGTAAAAGTGACCCTCAACGTTAAACCGGTTCGCCCAGTAGAGTTTGTGTTTCGCGCCTTTGATGTTGATGACCCAAGCGCCTTTGACGACGAAGTTGACGACGAAACCAAAGCCGAGGATAACCGCGGCAAGACCCCGCATGTGTGGGGCGGATTCCCGGCAGATAGCAAGGCATATCTCAGGGTCGAGTTTAAGGACAAAACGGAAACCTTCGAATTTCAAACAACCATGCAGCCGGGCGATAATTTTCGTATTGTCGGCAACGGTGACTTTGTGACACTTATGGAGCTTGAGAATGATGACAGCAAACTCGCCGACTATAGTAAACTTCATCCGTTTTTTATCGTCGACCCGAATATTTTAGCCATCGAAAAGAATCCAGAAAAAGCACAAATTCCCCAGCATGAGGAATATGTCAGCGATATTTTGACGGTGTGGCGCAAAATGTATCTGGAAATCGATACCATGGGCCCAGTAAAAGACAATACACTCATCGGCATTATCGAAGATTATAAGGATTTAGGTTTGGCCTCCAACGGCGGTATAAAATTTAAGCTCAAACTGGATAAAAATATTTACGCCAACCTGCCCGAAGAGTCGAAATCAGGCATTAAAGGTGTTAAAGACAGCTATATCAATGGCAATATCAATGTCGGCAACAACGATTATAAAGTCGTTGCCAATACGGCCAATGGATTTTTTGATGATTGGGTGACCATTAACTATGCTCCGAGTTGGGGCCCATTTGACGATAGCGTGATCGGGCAGTCTTATGAATTGACCGATGACGATCTGCTCAAGGACGGGGACGCACTGCCACCCATACCGCTCGATCGCCTAGAGGATGCTTATGCACCTGCGTTCATATTACCGGTTGAAGGCGAGCTTAACCGAGGGACGTCGGCTATACCTTTTAGACTACACTACAAATCCGACAAGCAGGATTATCTGCGCAGTGTTTATGCCTTTGATAACAAAGACCTGCACGCGGATCCGGATATATGGGTGGTGTATTTGCTCAACGGCTTTCAAGGTACATTGGTCGAAGACGGCGATGGTCTCGAAGATACCGGCGCCATCGCAGGTCAGGCTGACAGTGATCCGGGAACCGGAATGCACGGAATGGGCGCGGTGATATTTCAAGAATCCGGTCGTGAGCTTGGCGATTCCAACAAAGAGGCACTGGGTTGGCGGCTCAAGGATGCGCCGCCACACGAATTAGGGCATCTGTTTGGCGGTGACCACGCCGACGACGGCTTGATGTTCGATCCAGGTGATCCGCGTAATACAGGGAAACCGAATGCCAAATCGGAAGATTTCGGCTCGAAAACCCTGGACAGAATGCGCGCGCGTTCAAACCCATGAAATTACATTCAGAAAAGCCAGACCGTATCGGCCCGCGTGAGCTTATAATAATAGGAGCGGTGCTGACAATATCTGGCTTTGGGGCTATGTTTACCGGCATTTCCATTTGGATAGGCGGCGCGCTTGTTCTCGCCGGGCAAGCCTTTTTTATCATAGCAGGCCTCGAATAATGGCATGCAACAAATTGATAATATAGTCTCAAAAGCAGTTTTGAGGGACAAATCTGGCTTGCGCCGTGCACTGGTTTTTGCTTCACTTACTGGAGCTTCACATAAACTATATCACAAACACTATCGTTCTGCACATTCCCTAGAATATGGGAAAATTCATGGGGCAAAAAGCCTCTGTAATTCTCATTTAATATTATCTTGAGATATTCCGCCGCGCCGTGCATTAGTATTTCAAGTTCAATTTTGATCGTATGCACAAGGAAAAATAGTATACGGATGAGCTCAAACGGGACGCTTAAACTCAAGCTAATCCTTTGGAGCAAGATCGCAAACCCGTAGCATGATATCAATCAATAATAGGTGAGAAAACTCTCTCTTAGTGCACGCCTAAATCTGCGCCATTTTATATGATGATGGAGGGCGTCTCGCGGCGAGCCGCGATCGGGCTCGCGTGAATGGAGCCTGCGCTTCGCAAGGGCTCCGCTTGTCTCCACCCCCAATCCTTTTTAAGGGGAGCTTTGATCCTTCCCTCACTTCGTTCGGCTGACGCCTGCGCGGCTCCGCCTTGCTCGAAGCGCCGCTGCGCGTCGGCATTTCATTTTAAGATTCCTCCTCAGGGGACGCGGGTGGGCGGACGGCCAGTCTGGCAGCGGGCGGTGACGCTGCAAGGGCTTTGGAATAAAACCGTTTAAGTTCATCAAAGTCGTTCTACCAAAACCCTTGCACCATCCCCTAATGCCCGCCGCCTGATGGCCTCCTTGCCGCCCACCCCCGCCCCCCTGCGGGGGGAATTGTTTTGCGTCTGATTGGCAGATGCTTAGCTTTCATTTTTTTGGGCAGGCATTGGAGACAAACCGATGACCTTAACTGCTTTGCAACACCCCAAAACTGACCTTGCGCCCGTGGGTTTTTTACCCGCGCCAAAACCCAAAAAAATTAGGCGCAAGAAACGTACTGACCTTTATCAAGATGTTACGGACACCGTAATTCGTGAACTAGAAGCAGGACGTGCACCTTGGGCACAGCCTTGGGGTAGACCTGATATTGCCACGCCTTTGGGACTACCGAGCAACGGGCATACAAAACGAAATTATTCGGGCATCAATATATTGCTTCTTTGGGGCGCGGCCATTGAAACGCGGCGCACAACACAAGTCTGGCTTACCTATAAGCAAGCCTTAGTGCTTGGCGGTAATGTCAGAAAAGGCGAGAGCGGCACGGCGGTTTGTTATGCCGATACCTTTATCCCGAAAAAGGAACAGGAACGCGCCCAAGTAGACGGAACCGACCCACAGAAAATAGGATTTTTAAAACGCTATACGGTTTTCAATGTCGACCAATGCGAGGGCTTACCGCCAGAACTTTATGAAGGCGCAATGCCGTTGCCCGAATGTGAAACTATCCCCATTGCTGAAAAACTGATAAAGGCAACAGGTGCAGATTTTCGGATTGGTGGGGACAGGGCTTTTTACGTTCCGTCAAAAGACCTTATCCAAGTGCCGCCGCAACCTGCATTCTTTGAGCAAATCAATTATTACCGCACTTGTTTTCATGAACTTGGACATTGGACAGGCCATAAATCAAGACTTGAGCGGGATATGAAAGGCGCAAAGGGTTCTATTCCCTATGCAAAGGAAGAACTTGTTGCAGAAATGACCTCTGCCTTTGTCTGCGCCGCGCTGTCGATTGTCCCAACGGTGCGCCACACTGATTATCTTGGTTCATGGCTTCGGGTTCTTAGAAATGACAAACGGGCGATATTTCGCGCCGCGTCTCTCGCGTCCAAAGCGGCTGATTATATTCTCGCAAACTATACGCCAGACCCTGACAGTGACGAAGTTATGGAGAGCGCCGCATGAGCGCAAAACCCCAAATTGAAGAAACAGAAATTGGAGCGCAGACCCTGATAGACGGGGTGCGCCCCGTGACCCTTGGCGAGTGCGTAGCCTGCCTCTTGTGGAAAATTACAGCTAGAACTACCCACCCTATGACCCCCAAACGTAATCCGTTCGCGGTGCAAAAACCTTGTGACCTTTATCTTTTAGATGAAGTAGGCCTTTTTGATGAAGTCGGCCTTGCGCAAATCGACCTTTTAGACTTCATCGCCAACTCAAATGGAGACTAAAATGAAACTCAAAGAAATCCCAATTAACGATTTAAAAATATCGCGCCATAATATGAGACACGGCGGCAAAGCCCCCGATGTATCTGACATATTGCCGAGTATTCGAGAAAGCGGCGTTCAGCAAAGTATGCTCGTTCGCAAGGAGGGCAAGGGTTACGGCGTGGTTGCGGGGCGCAGACGATTATGCGCACTTCGTATCATTGCCAAAGAAACAGGCAAGACCCTCAAAGCCCCATGCGGTATCTTAGAAGATGGTGATAATTCGGCGGCGATTGAAGCGTCGATTATTGAAAATATCGCACGGCTTCCCGCTACCGAGATGGAGCAATACGAAGCCTTTGGCAGATTGAAAAAATCAGGCCGTTGCGTCGAGGATATTGCCGCGTATTTTGGCGTGACCGAAATTAAGGTCAAACGTATTCTAGCCTTATCAGACCTCACACCAGAAATCCGTACCCTATACGCCGATGAGAAAATCCGTGTCTCGACAATCCGTGCTTTGACTTTGGCAACGCCAGAACAGCAAGCCGATTGGCTTGCTTTGTTCAACGACGAGGAGCAATACGAACCGCATGGGAATGAGTTAAAATCATGGCTGACGGGCGGGAATAACATATCCACCAAGACCGCTTTGTTTGAATTGGCCGATTATGACGGAACCATCATCACCGATTTATTTGATGATGATAGTTATTTCCGTGACCCTGATACGTTTTGGGAATATCAAAGCAAGGCCATTGCTACAGCCGTAAAAGAACTGCGCACCCAAGGATGGAGCGAAGTTATTGTTATGGACAGGGGCGAGACGTTTTATGCTTGGGAGCATAGCAAACGGCCATTGGAAGCGGGCGGTAAAGTATTTGTAGAAATATCCCATAACGGCCAAGTGGAAGCCCATATGGGATATTTAACCGCTAAAGATGCCAAGAAAATCGACGCTATTATTGGCGTAGGCACTGATAAACCAAGCAAGGCCAAGACTTCAAAACCTGAAATGTCAGGCCCGCTTTACAGCTATGTCGGTTTGCACCGCCACGCGGCGGCAAGAGCGGCGTTAATAGAAAACCCGCAAACCACACTGCGCTTGGTAACGGCGCACATGCTCACAGGTTCAAGATTATGGCAAGTGAACACCCATAAGATGGGCGCCATTAAAGACAAAACCCGCGATAGCTTGGAGACTAGTATTTGCCATAACACATTTTTGGCGGAGCAAAAAAGCGTTCGGGAATTGCTTGATATTTTATGGGAGGGCGCACAGCTTACGGAAGCAGGGCATTCTTATTCCTGTGCGGCCATGTTCATCAAATTATTAGATTTCACCGATGATGATGTTTTGCGGATCATGACATGCGTTATGGCAGAAAGTCTATCGAGCAGTGATTTACTGGTCGCCGCAATCGGTCATGTGACCGAGATTGATATGAAACCGCTTTGGCAACCCGACGAGGCTTTCTTTGAAATCCTGCGCGATAACCGCTTCTCGTAGCTATCCAGAGCTTGAAAAATGGGGGTTATTATTGCCTGCAAACCCCGCATATGACGCTTATAAAGCCAATGTATTTTGGCATCCAAATGTGTTCAAAACAGTGATGAGGTTTCACATTGTTGACGCACAAAATGTTGATGATAAAAACCAGTATATTAACCTATCAAATTTCCCCGCATCACGCACCCATTTTAAGGGAGCAGATGGATCATATCACATCCGCTTTATGGGCGAAAATTTCTGGTTCCAAATGCAGTGTGACGACATAGATTTGACCCATGAAAACGTCCTTATCGGGGTAGAATTTAACCGCATATCTGACATGGAAAAACGGGCTAAAACAGCGTCAGAATTGTTCGGAATTTACGATGGTTTTATCTCCAAAAATGAACCTTTACATGTCCCAAATAAGGTCTATTTACATAAAAAATCTGTCATAGCTTATGATATTCGAGTGGCTGGCGGGACATGGAAAAACGTAATCATTGCCCTAAATCATTCAAAAATATTTGAAGAAAGTGTTGAAATTATTAAGGCTAAAAAAGAAGACGCTCGCAATTCTTATAATCGCGGTAAAGCCTTTATTGAGGGCGATTATTTGGCCATTCTTGATAAAAACTAAGCACGTAACTTGCCTTATATTACTCGTATTGAGCGGGGTGTTAAACCAAAAAATTAATTTTAACACTCCACAAGCCCTTAAATTTGTGCCTTGATTCGTTAAGCGAATAGGCGAATTAGCGCCTTTCGCTTGAAAGTGAATGGAGGTGCGAGATGGGAAAACCATATAAACGCTCCTATTTATCCGTTGAGGAGGCTGCCGATTTTTTAGGCTTGGCTCCCCATACGCTCAACAATATGAGGTGGAAAGGAAATGGCCCTAAATATCATAAACATGGCCGTAAAGTTTTCTACCATATTGACGAGCTAAAACGATGGTCAGGCCGAATGGAACGCGGGACAACCACGTTCCAGTATAAGAAAATGGCTCATGAAAACGGATAAATATACCCTAGTGACCGAGCATTATGTGCGCGGTCATTGCAATCACCGTCTCCGGTTTGGCATCGGGAAGACTGTGGTTAAGCAAGGGAAGGGTGTTAAACTTCATGCGTTTAAACCGCTGCAAACATTCGGGTTTATACGTTGGCAACGTAATGAATACGGTACAATATTATGGACATTGTATATATGCGAAGCCGCAATGCCAGGACGGGTTACAGAAATACCGGGTGTTTATCCAGGGGCAAATTTACTCTTTAGAGCGCGGGGCAGTAAAGCCACGCGCCGCAGCTTAGAACAGCTTGATAGGTTAGAAAACCGTATTGGCGGTGATCTTAGTATAGTGCCAGCGGCTTACTGGCGTAAGCTCGGGGGCACGAATACTCGTAATATGCCATTGCCGTGTACTAATGGCTATATGAGGCATACTCATGCTTAAAAACGTATTGATTGGCGGTATTGCTACGCTTGCAATCGTTGCGACAGCAACGGAAATTGTCTTCCCGCCAAAACCTATTTTGCTTTATAATCCTACTGATAGTGCGCCGATAGGATGCTACCGTTTGTATAAAAACATTGAGCCAAAACGCGATATGAAAGTGGCCGCTTACGCACCCAATTGGGCGCGAGTGCTTGCCGATGATCGCCGTTATCTTCCCTATGATTACCCGCTTATCAAGACCATTTGGGCGGTATCAGGTGATGAAGTTTGTTATCATAAAACCCGGATGAGCGTCCCAAACAGGCCTGATATACCCATACAGGCACAGGACAGTTTGGGGCGCGTTATGCCGGTAAAGTCGGGGTGTTTCACTCTTGAGCCGGGAGAGTTCATCATTGTTTCGCCTGATGTACAGGCAGGGTATGATAGCCGTTATTTTGGCGCAGTAGAGCGTCAGAATATCCTTGGAATGGTCTCGTACCTTGGAAATGAAAAATCTGCGAAACCCTTGAAATCTGGGGAATTGGGCGAATGAGGGAGGGTTTGAGCAGAGGGCAAGATAAAAGGGCTGGGCCTGGCAGCCCTAAGCCATTGTCTGCACATCGTTTTTTATGGGCCACCGCAAAAAGCGGTGTCCCAAGTGAATTTGCGTTATATTGGGTAGTAGTGTGGTTTTTGGCCGGGCCACTTCCCCCAAATACCCTAATTATACAAAATACGGCCATATGAGCGGGCGCGGGGATAATCCATTTAATGTGAAACTCGGGCGTATATTCACGCCTGATGGGACGGGTAAGTTTTTAAGTTTGGCAGGGCGCGTAAGGCGTGCAGCTATAGCCAGTTCCAGTTCACGGGGCGGAGGCCGTTCGCGAAGGGCAAATCCTGAACAATTATTTATGCGCCGTGTTATTGTGAAAGTGAATTTGGTACGCATGGACGGAAAGGGGCAGGGGGCGCAGCGACTACACCTTGATTATATCCAGCGTGATAGTGCGAGCCGTGAAGACAGTAAGGGCTATCTGTATGACAAAGACGGGATATTTACGGACGCGGAAAGCTTTCATGAAGACGGCAAGAATGACCGTCACCAATTTCGGATAATTGTCTCGCCAGAAGATAGTAAGGATATGTGCGATCTGACGGCTTTCACCCGTGATTTTATGAACCATATGGAACGCGATTTAGAAACGCGCCTATCATGGGTAGCTGCCGATCATTATGACACGGCCATTCCTCATACCCATATTGTTTTGCGCGGTGTTCGTGATGACGGCAAAGACTTGGTCATCCCGCGCAAATATATTTCCTACGGTATGCGGAGCCTGGCTGAAGACCTTGTCACAAAAGAGCTTGGTCATATAAGGCAAATGGACGCGGCCAAGAAAATAGCTATGATGGTGCCGCAAGAGCGCTTTACTCAAATTGATCGCAGCTTTGTGAAAATGGCACAGGTTAATGTCCAGGTCAATGTATTGGATATGACATCCGGGCCGCAAGATGGCTCCGAGGCCATTTGGCGGCTTAATATGGGCCGACTTAAACGGCTCGGTAAAATGGGTCTGGTGGAGAAAACGGGTTGGCGTACTTGGAAGCTCGACGAGAAATTTGAACGCACGCTGCGGCGCATGGGGGAACGTGGTGATATTCTCAAAACCTATCACCGTGCTATGAAAACGGCTAAATTGCAGCGCGCAGTCTTAAGTGACGAAATTTATGATGCCTATGATGAACGCGCAAAGCCTATCATTGGTTGGGTTGTTGAAGCAGGCATTACTGACGATGTGAATGACAGAGCATATATGGTGCTCGATACACTTAGCGGCGAAGCTCTTTATGTGGATGTGGGTAGCGCCGCTAACATTGAGCAAATAGAGGCGGGCATGACAATTGAGGCAAAGCCAGCCAATATAACGCCCAAGCCGTCTGATTACACCATAGATGCTGTCGCCGATAAAAGACGTGGCATTTATAGCCCGGCGGCGCATATGAATGAGGATAAATCCGCTAGGCCAGAATTTGTTGAAACCCATGTGCGCAGACTTGAAGCCATGCGTAGAGTTGGCCACGCTGAGCGCAATAGTGACGGCTCTTGGAAAATCCCGCATGATTATTTGAAACGCGCCAAAGCATTTGAAAAGTCTAAAGCATATGGCAAACCTGTTGATGTGCGGATTTTATCAAAACTGCCATTAGAAAAACTAGCTCAAACAATGGGACGAACGTGGCTTGATGAGGAGTTGTTCAATAACAAGGATAATGATCAAGTTGAGGGCTTCGGTGAAGAGTTAGGTGCGGCGAAAAACTTACGACGAAAATATTTGTTAGATAAATCTATTATCAAAAACATGAACGATCCATTGAAGCAAGGCCATTTGGACAGGTTAGAAGCGAATGATTTGAAACAGGCCGGGGAAGAGATTTCGCGAAAATTATCCAAATCATTTTCGCCTATGCCAAGCAAGGGCAAGGTATTGGGCACTTATGTTCGGTCAATTGATAGAACAAGCGGGAAATACGCAATCATAGAGCGCAGCAAAGATTTCACGCTCGTACCGTGGCGCGATACGCTTGAGCGAAATCTTGGACGTGAGGTCATGGGTGTTGTTTCGGGGGATGGTATTTCGTGGGCACTAAATAAAGGGCGGGATATTTCTTAGGCTGCTTTGGGGGCAAAAGCGACCGATAGGAATTGTCTATTTTCCACTATTGAAATGCTCATGGCTAACTGCATTGGGAATCATTACACCAATTCACGTGGCCAGAGCGAATCCAAAAATGCGCTTTGCACGCATTTTTCTGATGTACCGAGGGAAAAGCGGTTGGAACTCCCAATATACCTACCTTAATTTTCCAGTGTGGTGATAAGTTTTGAGATAACGGCAAACGAAGAAAGATATCGCATTCGCCTGGGCAATGGAAACAGGCCCATTTGGGATTACTTTTTCTGCCCACGATTAGGATTTCGTTTTTTTTAATATCTTTAGGATTCATCTGGTTCGGAGAATATCGAACAATGAAATCCGGTTTGGGAATTATTCCAAGTTTGATACTAAAAAATCTGAATAAACGTGTTATCATTATCTTAACCGACACGATCAAGAAACGGATTTATGTCACCAATTCCCCAATATTCTGTACTTGCACAAACAGGGCAATCAGGTTCGGGGGCACCACCAGAACAACGGTCTTCTGGAATTTGAAAACGCCGGAGACGCTGAGTAACTGCACGTTTATTCCCACGGAACCCACTCAATACTTGGGCCATTTCATCAATTGCCATACACGCAACAGAAGTTGTCATTGCAATAAACGCTGGCTCGGGATCGCCGCCACCGATAACGTAACCTTCTTTTTGTTGTTTATTAAACTCTTTAGGTGATTTTCGTAGAAGCTCTTCTTCGCGTGCACGTAGAGGATCAATAATGTTTCGACATAAAAGGCACGTTGCTCCAGGGTAGATCATTGTTACGCGTCCTGTCATATCTCGTATGAGACGTTTACCTTCCGGTTCGACCGCCAGGCCCATATCAATGACAAGAGTTTCATAAAAATATGCAAAACGATTAAGCATCATACGACCCGCATGGTCATCAGTTGCACAGAAAATAATATCTGAAGCTTTTAGCAAATCTCGGCAATCGGCATCTAACACATTACCTACACAGGCCTTAGCATTTACAGCCAAATCTATGCTTTGAATATGGTCAACAACTACTTCAGCCTTTGCTCGACCTATGTCCTTATAACTTGCGCCATGTAATCGATGTATGTTTGACGCTTCAATATGATCTGGATCAAGGACAGCTAGTTGACCAACTCCTGAACGTGCTAACATTATTGCAAGGGGCGATCCAGTTCCACCCGCACCTACAACGGTCACATTTAAATTATGTAATGAGTTGTTGAATCCATCTCCAAATACTCGCGTTTGGCGATCTAAATTACTTTCACATACTGAATTTACCAAAATTGGGGTAAGAAATTGACGAGAACTTCCATTTGTTGCAACAGTCACAGAAATAGGGTTTTTCGACGAATCCCAAACTCGCGCCCTCATTGTCCCGTCAGGAAGTACAAGAAGGCTTACTAAAGTAGCCTCTTTACCATTTCGGTTGCTCGCAGCTTGCCACAATTTTCTTTCATTATCATCATCTCGCAATGAGAAATCTGCATGCCCGCTCGGGTGGCCATGTAAAAATCCCGGCACCAAATTGTGGAGCTGTGCGTATTTTAAGACTTTTATAAAACTGGTTGTACGGACTGTTAAATGAGTTTGACTTGAAGATTCGATGTCACCAATTGTTAGCGGCAATATGTCCTGTACTATAAGTTTAGTTCTTGCAAGTTTAGTCCAAGGATCAGTACTGATTTTTACCTCACTACAAAGAACCCAAGCTCCTGCTTCGTTGGAACCATCAAATCCTGCATGAAAAGTTGCCTCGCGTAAGCGTTCTGGTAAAATAATATCTGCACTCATTATGCTGCGCTCAATAAAGCACAATCAATACGCTTCAACATTGTCCAAATACCATCTTTACCTCGGCGCCACTGGTTATTGTGCCGCGACCACCTTTGCCAAGTTCGACTATTGAATGTAAAAGGTACATCGGCGGCAACCGGGTATCCATTATGAGTTGCCAGTTTCACCCAGGGCATACAGTAAAACATATCGGGAGGCACATCTGGGTAGCCAGAAGGTAGTAGTATTAATATATCTGTGCTCTTTACGTCATATTGATCATTCGGGAGGAGATAATCTTTAAATATAACCCCGGTACATCCACCTTCTGTTACTTCTTGATAAGCTAACCCTCGTTCCCGTAGGTATTGTTCGTCGCGCCGGGGTAATAATTGTGGCGCATCACCTGCTGTTGTTTTTTCAATTACAGTAAAAAACCGCTCAAGGCCTGCTTCACTTAAATCGACAAAGTCTTCATTTTGAATGGGTAAGTCATCCCCGTTACCTCGAACCTCTCTCCAAAGGGCATATGTCGCGGGATCAACATTCGCAATTTCTTTTAACTTAAGCCCTGTAATTAATTTTGTCCCCCATTCAACTCTCTCACCATCTATTTCAAATCGATATGAGGCTGAACTTTCAAATGTTAAGAACCTCTCAACGCCTGGTCGTGTCAAATCGACTGTTTCATCAAGGCGAAGTTCTTCAAACCCGCCTCCGCGTAATACTAAAAAGATAAGATTTTCATCCACAGGGCGTGCGCCCGTCAATTTTATGAGTTGACGTCCGGTAGGGCTTTGATCATCAACTTTATGATACTTATTATCAATTTTAACCTTAAAACGTCTAAAGTTGCTAGTATCTGTAACCTGAAGCGAACAGGCCTCTAAGTCAGCATAGTCACCTTGTAATTGTGTGGGCATGTTCTTATCTCCTATAACATAAATCTAATTTGCGTGCTCACTTTCTTAGGCTCTAAGTAAATGCAAATTCAGACACCAAGAAAGATGTCCGAATAGAAGTCTCAAAGGAGCCTAAGTGAATGAATATAAAAAAGGGAGGCCTGTTTTGTGGACGCTAAAGCACTAAAAAAAACGCGAACGACGCGAGAGATAACTGAAGTGATTCAGAACTTATCTCCTGCTGACCGCGCACGCTTATTAAGCACTGCAGGTTACTATTCGGCAAAAGCTAGGCTTATGCCCGAGGAACTGTTGCAGATGGCATTAGTAAAAGCCTTTCAGGGTAAAAGGCTGTGTCCAAGTAATGTTGCACCAGTCACATTTTTTCGTGGCGTTATGAAAAGCTTGGCAAACAATGAATATAAGAAGCGCAAACGCAGAATAGAGGCTGGATTTGTAGAAATCACTAATGATAATGTTAATTTAGTTGATAACTTCACTGATCCATCTCCACCACCTGACGAGGCACTCATACTTTCATCTGAAGAAACCCAGTTTTATGATAGCATTGAAGAAGCCTTTATTAACGATGAAAAAGGCCATATGGTATTACTTGGTATTTTCGACGGACTTAAAGGCAGAGAACTTTGCGATGCTGCTGGGGTTTCCAAATCTGAGCTGGTAACAATTCACAAACGCATAAAACGTAAAAGCGCTAAATTGAAATCGAAAGAACACTAAAATGGCTAACCAAAAAAAACGTAGGGAACTAGATAACCTTGCCGATGCAATGGTTGATAATTTGTTTGAAATAAGTGATGAAGAAGTATTGGAGGAATTTCTTGAGGAAGGAAGAGGCACTTCAGAAATAAATTCCATTTTTAACTCAATTGCTGAAACGGCGAAAGCGGAAGCTGGAAGAGCAAGGTTAAAGGCGCATAGAGATTTAATGATGGCTGAAAAAGCAGTGAAAGTTGAAGCCAATGTTCCTTCAATTTCTGACGTTCGTGAATTTATTGCGAGAGCGGCGGAAAAATGCCCTGATTACACACAGGCCGCTCGAAATGAAAGCGCGGGCGGGCTTTCAGATTCTGATGCATTTTTAGTTTATTTCGATTTAAAAGAATTGGGGTGTAAATAACGTGGAAATAATATTGTATGACCTCTTTTAGCCCTCCAGAGTTATTGTTACAAGAATATGGAATAGTTACGCCTAGTGATATCGACTTGGAGGCAATCGCTTGGGCTCAAGGTGCAAAAGTCAAATACAAAACAATGGATTCATGCGAAGCTCGTATAGCAGGGTTGGACGACAAAGCAATTATCACTATTGATAATTCATTAGGTGATCGTAGAGCTCGTTTTTCGTTGGCGCATGAAATTGCTCATTGGCAACTCCATCGTGGACAGGTTCTTTTTTGTTCAAAAGAAAACATCGAATCAGCTCGAAATGGTATTCCTGCAAAAGAACGCCAAGCTGATGGTTATGCCGCACAACTTCTCATGCCAAAGTATATGTTCCACTCTATAGCTCGTAGTTTTTCTAAGCCATCTTTCCAAGTAATCGATGAGTTGGCAAATGAGTTCAACACAAGCCGAATTGCAACAGCTTTGCGATATATCAATATGGATATTGAACCATATATGCTCATCTGTCACGGGCCACAAGGTCGGGAATGGTTTAGGAAATCAGGTAGTTGGCCTGACAATTGGATTCCAAAAAAAAGTTTAGATCATAATGCTGATGCATTCGATTTAATTTTTGGACACGCAAATGCGCAAGTAAGTCGTTCCATATGCTCGGCGAACATTTATTTTAATGGTAATGATGCAGACAGATTTGATGTGTGGACGAATACTGTTCTTACAGGCAATAGGGCTTCCCCAGAACGTAAAACCTTGACATTGATAATTGTAAAATCACCAGAAATGATGGATGCAAGAGATCATTGGACTGGTGGCTCGTGGTAAACGAACCTCAATAACTTCAGAGGCTATTACTGTGGTAATCTCCAATTTTATAATTTAGATGAAAATATTTGCTTTTTACTATTTTTCGTACAGCATCTTCTAATGTCTATTTTAGGATTTATTTGCCCTAATAGTGAGTTTGGAAACTTTAATAGCGCGTGACTTAATTAAGGTTTAGTGTATTATTCTTTAATAGTGGAGATTCTTATTAAAGGGTAACGGCTCGTGCCAAAAACTGAATATGCAGATCGGATAGGGGATTACGTCACCATTAGTACGGTGGGGGAGACGGCACGGGCTTATGTGCCTAAGCTGTTGCCGCCTGTGCCTGCTATCAATATGACGGATTTATCTACGCTGGCTAGTGAGGCCATGTTGGCTTTGGGGCGGCTTGATGGGGTGCGGGCTGTGACGCCTGATACTTCGTTATTTCTGTATATGTATGTTCGCAAAGAGGCATTGTTATCGTCGCAAATTGAAGGCACGCAATCGTCACTATCGGATTTGCTATTGTATGAGAATGAACAAGCACCAGGTGCTCCAGACGCGCAAGTGGACGATGTTGAGGAAGTTTCGACATATGTAGCGGCGCTCAATCATGGGTTAGAGCGAATGCGCGGCGGTTTTCCGCTTTCTGTGCGGTTGATGCGGGAGATACACGCTATCTTACTCGCGACCGGCCGCGGCAGTACGAAACAGCCCGGAGAATTTCGTAAGTCACAAAACTGGATAGGCGGCACGCGGCCTGGCAATGCGATATTTGTTCCGCCGCCGCCAAACTCTGTAATTGGCCTTATGGCTAACTTAGAAAAGTTCCTGCATAGCAAAGACGATAAACTATCGCCGCTTATAAAAGCTGGTATTGCCCATTTACAGTTTGAAACTATTCACCCGTTCCTTGATGGTAATGGCAGGCTTGGACGTCTTATTATTACTTTGTATCTGTGTTCAGAGGGCATATTGGAAGAACCGCTTCTCTATCTTAGCCTATATCTCAAAACCCACCGAAAAACCTATTACGCTTTGCTCAACGAAGTACGAGAGCACGGGCGCTGGGAGGTCTGGCTTGAGTTCTTTTTATCAGGTGTGCGCGATGTCGCTAAGCAAGCACACCGGTCGGCGCGAACGATTTCAGATATTTTTGCTAGCGATGCCGTAAAAATTGATGCACTAAAACGTGCAGCCCCTATGGCTCGTAAAGTGCACAATATTTTGCAGCAACGCCCTATCATGACGGCGGCGACAATTGCTGATCTTGCTGATACGAGCTTTCCGACGGCTAATAATGCGCTTGCCAATTTAGAACGCCTTGGAATTCTAACCGAAATCACAGGTAAAGAACGTGGGCGTATCTATGCCTATACGCGCTATCTTGATGTTCTAAACGAGGGAACGGAACCTATTCGGCAGTAAAACCAGACCTGCCGAGCCCTGTCCAAACTAGCTCATTCCTGCCCAAACTTGCCAAAGCCTTTTCAAAACTGCCAAACACCCCCTAGTTTTGCCGTAAATAATTATGCCAGCCTTAGTCCCGTTAGAAGAAGGGACTACAGGCTATGTCGCCACAGAACATCATTATTGGTCAGATTATTATCGTTTTCTCGACGATCATTCTTACCACATGGTATGCGACGCAGTGGGTAGCATTTCAATTTAGTTATGACGCTTATCTTGGTGATCCATGGTTTTCTGTATCGCAGCATAAAATTTATTTTCCGTGGCGCTTGTTTGAATGGTGGTATCAATTTGATGCTTACGCGCCGCACATTTTTGCTCGGGGCGGACAAATTGCAGCGGGCGGCGGCTTTGTTGGGACATGCTTTGCCGTTATTGGTTCCGTATGGCGGGGGCGGCAGTCCAAAAAGCTCAATACATTTGGCTCATCACACTGGGCGACCCATAAACAGCTTAAATCTGTAGGATTGCTTGATGTTAAAGGCGTATTTCTTGGCCAAGAAAATAATGACTATATCCGTCATGACGGCCCAGAACACGTTATGGCCATTGCGCCTACGCGCTCAGGCAAAGGCGTAGGCCTTGTTATCCCTACCTTGCTTTCATGGACAGAAAGCGCTGTTATTCATGATATTAAGGGTGAGAACTGGTCACTGACATCTGGCTGGCGCTCTACCTTTTCCCATTGCTTGTTATTTGATCCCACGGACGCCAGTAGCGCAAAATATAACCCGCTCCTTGAAGTGCGCAGGGGTGAGTATGAAGTCCGAGATGTTCAAAACATTGCCGATATTTTGGTTGACCCCGAAGGTAATTTAGAGCGCCGTAACCATTGGGAAAAGACAGCTCATTCGCTTCTAGTCGGTGCAATCTTGCATGTGCTTTACGCAGAAAAACATAAAACGCTCGCCCATGTGGGTTCATTTTTATCTGACCCAGAACGGTCATTTGAAGACACGCTCTGGGCTATGATGCGAACAAATCACCTTGGCGATCACTGCGATGCCAAAGTTCATCCCCCCAAAGTTCATCCTGTGGTCGCCCAAGCGGCCCGTGAACTCCTCAATAAATCTGAAAACGAACGGTCAGGTGTGTTGTCGACGGCGATGAGCTTCCTCTCCCTTTATAGAGACCCGACGATTGCCAAGGTGACATCTGATTGTGATTGGCGAATTGCTGATTTGGTATCTGGTGATAAACCCGTATCGCTTTACTTGGTCGTGCCGCCATCTGATATATCCCGAACAAAACCGCTCATCCGGTTGATCCTCAACCAAATAGGGCGCCGCCTGACAGAAACGCTCGATGTTGGCGCTGTGCAAAAACGCCGACGGGTGCTGTTTATGCTTGATGAGTTCCCAGCCCTTGGCCGCCTTGATTTCTTTGAAAGTGCGCTTGCCTTTATGGCTGGGTACGGACTGCGTGCGTTCCTTATTTCCCAATCTCTCAACCAGATTGAAAAAGCCTATGGCCCCAATAATTCTATCTTGGATAATTGCCATGTGCGGGTTGCCTTTGCCACCAATGATGAGCGCACAGCTAAAAGGATTTCGGACGCTATTGGCAGCACCACCGAAATGCGCTCCATGCGCAATTATGCAGGCCATAGGCTCGCCCCATGGCTCTCCCATGTCATGGTGTCGCGCCAAGAAACGGCGCGCCAACTCATGACGCCGGGCGAGGTCATGCAATTGCCGCCAGAGGACGAGATCATTCTTTTGTCTGGCTTCCCGCCCATCAAGGCAAAAAAACTTCGCTATTACAAAGATAAGAATTTCACAGGCCGTGTCACGCCACCGCCAACACTTCCCCCAAATGGGCCGTATCCGCTCTCCCCGGCAAGGACGGTTTCAGATTGGACAGAAGACGGCGAAGCTATGACGCGGTCTGTGGATGATCGTTTGATAACGCCCGATGAAAAGTCGGCTTTGAAAGCGGCCAATACGCAAGGGGGTAAAGACCGCAAGCCCGTTTTGCCGGAAAAATCAAAAGTCAAACACCACACCAAAGACCATGTTCCAAAGAAAGAGGATGATCTTGACCCGTCAACGGCGGCGGCGTTGCAGCTTGGACAGCTTCCAAAGCCCATGTCGCCCTTGCAGCAAGCGCACGGTTTTACCCATGCCGTTGACCCCGAATTAGGAATATAGAAATGCCCAGTTTAAAACCACGCGTGCGCGCCCGAATATCGCCTTATAACCATAACCGGCTTACGCTCTTGGTACGGCAAGGCTCGCGCACACAGGCGGGCATTATTGACCGTGCTCTGACACTATATTTTCGCAATAATGAAGAAGATATTCGGGACGAGGCCATAACGAGGCGGCTTGACTTGATGACACGCCATGATTTTAGGCATTCGCAAGATTTGCGGCTCCTGACCGAGAGTTTTACACTGTTTATTCGGTACTTTCATCTGATAGTGATGACCATCGCACGCGCGCGCTACAAAATGCAGGGCAAGACACGGCCAATATAGCCGGGCAGCGCATTATCGACCGTAATCTCAATGTGCAGCCTACCTTGAAAGTACGGCCCGGATGGCGGTTTAACGTTATTGTTAGCCGCGACCTTATCCTCAAACCTTATGGAGACCAGTAATGGCGAAGCCAAATCTAAAACTCGCAAAACTACCCGATATGACACCGTCAAAAATGTCAGTGTCATTACCACCCGGTTTGATGGCTGATCTCACAATTTACGCATCCTTATATGAGCAAACCTACGGCGAGAAACAGGCCGTAAGCGCGCTTATCCCGTCCATGCTCACCAGCTTTTTAGCGAGTGATAGTGGATTTAAGAAAGCCAAGCGCGAGCTAGCTTAAACCTGTTTTAAACCCTCAACTTACGGAGAAATATTATGCCCACAATTGGAACATTTAAACAAACAAAGACAGGCTATGAAGGCACTATCGCCACGCTTAGCATGTCGCACAAAGTCAAATTCATCGCCAACGATAATAAGAAAAACGAAGACAGTCCCGACTATTTCATAAAATCTGGCCGCAGCGATTTTGGTGTTGCATGGAAAGCAACTAAGGACGGCGATGAACCGCTTGATTATATTAAAGTTCTGCTCGACGGGCCAATGCTACCTAAACCAGTAAATGCCGCACTATTTGACCGCGAAGGCGGTGCTGACCTCGTTTGGTCACGGCCTAAGAAAGCATAATAGGCGATTTACAGAACAAAACGGCTTACTGTTGCCGCTTTGTGCGCTGGATTTACAAATGGATTCCCGTATAGACGAAATTGAAAAATGTTTATCGACTGTCGCTCGTCTAGTTGAATCATATGGTGATGACTATTGGCCTACGTTTGAGCGGTTGGAAAAGGAATTGCAATCGCGTAAAGATCGGTTGGAGCGTCTCAAAGCATATCGCCGTAAGCGGAAATTGAGTAAACGGTGAACGGTTTTGGTATGTGGTTCGTTAAGCGGACATCTATTGCTAAATATTTATAGTGATTTGTTTAGTAAATAGTGATACATGTGCATTTATGGGTGATAATAAAGCGGACATAGAAGCGGACATGAGTACGGACATTGATAGAGGTGAAACGGTTTCTATGATGGAGCCGATGCTGATCAGTAGTTCGTCACGTTACAGAGCCGCCTTGGCTGATTTGGCAGTAGAACTGGCATCAAAAACAACGGGTCTGCGTAAAAGCCTGCCTGATCCAATTGTATCAGCCCTGTCTGACCTCGTGCGGTCTATGAATTGTTATTATAGCAATTTAATAGAGGGGCACGACACCCATCCTATTGATATTGAAAAAGCCCTTAATGAGGATTACAGCACGGATCCTGAAAAACGAGATTTACAGCTAGAGGCCCGTGCCCATATTTCCGTACAAAAATGGATTGATGGCGGAGGACTGCATGGCCGCGCCGTATCAGCCAAGAGTATTTTGGAAATACATCATAGATTTTGTTCCTTACTCCCTGATGATTTACTTTGGGTCGAATACCCTGAAACGGGTGAGCGTGCTCGCGTTGTTCCGGGGGAGCTGCGAACTAGAGATGTGAAAGTTGGGCGGCATATAGCCATTAGCCCCGCCGCCATTCCAAATTTTATGACGCGGATCGAAAGTGCCTATAGCAAAGTTGGCAAGGTGGACGCCATTTTATCATCGGCCACCGCTCACCATAGATTGCTATGGGTGCATCCGTTCTTGGATGGCAATGGCCGCGTAGCGCGCCTCATGTCCTATGCCATTCTTTTTGATGCCATCGATACGGGCGGTCTTTGGTCTATAGCGCGGGGTCTCGCGCGCAATGAAAAGAAATATAAAGGGCACTTGGCCGCTTGTGACCTACCGCGCCGTAATGATCTTGATGGGCGCGGCAATCTAAGCGAAGAAGAACTGGCAAAATTTACGATGTTCTTTCTTCAAACCTGTATTGACCAAGTTGAGTTTATGGAAACGCTTGTACAGCCCAAACGCCTACGAAGCCGTATTCAGTTATGGGCCGAGGAAGAAATTAGGGCAGGGAGTCTACCCGCTAAATCCACACAAGTGCTAGATGCTATTCTCTATAAAGGGGAATTAGAGCGGGGAGAGATTGCAGAGTTACTCGGCGTTACGCCCAGACACGCCAGACGCATTACATCAGCCTTAATGGAGCGCGGCGTTCTAACCTCCCAAAGCTCTCGCGCAATTTTGTGCCTAGCCTTCCCGGCAACGCTTGCAAGTAGGTGGACGCCAGGACTGTTCCCTGACAAAGAATAAAGTCAAAATTTTGGGATACAGCATAAGCATATTCAAGGCATGCTCTGGTAACTTGATTCGTATGGCATAATGTTCTATTGGAATAATACAGGTTCTTTTCAAAAGCGGAGCATTTTGTGTGTCAATTTGGGGGTCAATTTGTGTGTCAATTTTTACGAGGAAACTATCTAACTTATTGATATATAACGATTAAATGTCTCGGGTCTACTCTGGCCGCCCGTACCATCTTATATTTTAGTCAGTCCGTTTCACCATTTTGGCACCGCGTTTATTATTTGCGCGGAGCTTTTCTATAATCATTTGTGTTAGTCGTTCAGGAAGATAACCAAACGCCATTTGGGTTGGTTTTTCACGGCTTATGGGTCGCAAATCTGGCCCCGGCCATGTAAAGACGTTTACCTCTGTTAAAACAATCCATGAGGCTTCATCGTCCAATCCTAAACGCTTTTTAACTGGCGCAGGGAGTTGCAGGGCATTTTTTTGCTTTGTAGGTGGGCTATGGGTTATAGGGACGACCGCTACCCTTTTTTTTCCATCTTCATTTTTTAAGGTAATGACAACCACAACAGTACGGTCTTTTGTGCCTTCCACTTTTCCTTTAATGGCTTCAAGCTGCCATAGATAGCTATAACGTATGACAAGGCCGGGTTCAGGATCAGGAATGGACATTTATGTTTTAACGGAGCTCGTCGTTATATTTTTCAGTCCAAGCAGGGGCTGTTGCACTTGCAAGAGCATCAACCATTTCGTCAGGCAGGTTGGCGATTGCATACGCTTGCTGATCTCTACGTTTTAGGCGCTCATATTCGCTCGCAGAGAGCAGAACATGAGTGAGGCGACCACGTCTCGTAATTCCTAAAGGGTCTTGTAAGGCATCGTCCAGTGCTTGTCCTGCCGTGTTTTGAAACTTGGTGGACGGTATGGTTTTTTCAGTAATCATATATCTATACTACCTAATTTAGGTGAATTTGTCAAATTTGCTAATATTCAGGCGCAATAGACAAATTTAACATTAATAACGCGGCATTATTTTACAGACAAAACAATCAATTACCGCCAAGCAAATCATTTAATGCTTTTGCAAACGGGTCTTCTTCTTTCTGTTTTTCTTGTTCCTCTTTTTCCTGTTCCTTGCCCTCTGATTCTTTTGGTTTTGCATCTGTATCTGATGTATTGTCGCCCAATAGGTCACCCAATAAACCGGACAGAGGATCCTGGGTTTGAGTGGTTGGTTTTTGTGTGGCATTTGCTGGTTTTTGAGTTTGCTGGGTTTGCTTTGTTTTCTGGGAATTAGTTTGCGGGGTGCCGAGCAAACCACCGATGACGCCGCCCAGTTCGCCGCCAACCTGATTTGTAAGCTGATTTTGCAATTCTGCCTTGGCGCGCGCAGCTACAATTTTTGTCATAAGATCAGAGTCGAGTCCTGCTTTAACACCGCCAAAATTGCCACTAAATTTAATTGGGATGCCAAAACCCGCTATACCTTTGCCGTCTTTGAGGCGAGGGCGCAGGCTAAAGTCAACATTTTGTTGGCCAATATCAAGTTGGCCAGCACCTTCCGCCAATACGTTGTTGGCGGTCAAGGCAAAATCTCCGATTGTGACCACACCATTTTTAACGGTAAACAATCCTGCTAATTTATTGAAAGGCGTATTATAGGATGGGCCTATGCCTGCAGGAAGGGCTCTTGATTGAAGTAATGAGCTTATATCACTAAAATTACTAGTAAATTTTTCAACATCTACGCCTGTTACAATACCCTCAGCTAATTCAAAATTGCCTTTACCCGAGAGTGATCGCATAATTTCAGCCTGTGAACGCCCAGAGCCTTTGATGCTCATGGTCGTACCGGTATTGCCACTGAGCTTGGTGAAATTAGCTACGGCCCCTAGCAAGCCCTGACCGTTTACATTGTTCAAAGTGAAATCCATGGCGACTTGAGGCACAGTACTGGTGCCGTTAAGCTCCATATCCAAAGTGCCTTTTCCGCCGTATAAATTAACATTGGGAATATTGGATTTAAGCACACCGTTCTTTACAGTGGTTTTAATTGTGCTTTGTCCCATTTCCATAGTGTTCAATAAAAGGTTCGGCGTGTTTAAAGTGAACTGCCCATCAAATAATTTAAGAAAAGACAAATCAAGAGGGTCTTCACTCCATGGTTGAACGCCTTTTGGACGATTTGCATACATAGCAGCCTGGTATGGCCGTAAATCCAAACCCTGCATTGTCAAATTACCAATAATATTGGGTTTGTTCGATAAATTCGCGGTGAAGTCTCCGTTTCCGACTAAATTATCAAAGTTTATTGATGCGCCGTTTATGCTGGCATTCACTAGATTGCCCTTGGTTTGTCCAGCCACTGAAACGGGTCCGTACACTTGGCCAACTTCGGTGTCAGCAGCCAATATTATGCCGTCAAGTGCAGCAAGTTTGCGTAAAGACGGGATATCTAATTTGACAAACCCATCATAGCCAAGAGCTTTTCCGGTCTTGAAACTCCCATCAAAATCAAGATTAAGTAGCCCATCACTGAGCACAGCCTTGATTTCGGCTATAGCCAATGACGTAATTGGCCCTTTGATATTGCCATTCGCTTTCATTGATCCCAATGCATCTGCGTAGGGTAGGGGTATGTTTCCATTAGCCGCAAGATTTTTGAGAGATGATGTGGAAGCATTAAACCGACCGTTAAAAGACATATCCTCACCAAGCTTGACTTGTCCAGTATAGCCTGCATCCAAGTCGCCGCCTTTGGTTTTGAAGTCAAGATTATCTATAGTTAGCGCATCTACAACACCATTGACTGTCCCCGACACTGCCAAATCACCAACAATATTTGCAGCCTTTAACCCTTGTACACCAAGCTTTGGCAGTAAAGCGGAAATAGAGGGACTAGCCGCGTTAAAATTCCCGTCCAGACTTAAGGCGTTATCGAACTTTGCCTCACCGTTATAGTGAGCCGTTATATTTTCACCTTTTATATCAATTATTAGATTTTTTGCGCGGGTAACTTTGCCGTCTGTATCCAGATTTGTAATGAGTGCAACGGTGTTAAAAGCTTGCAGTTGTGCGATAGCCATGCCGAGAGTATCTTGCAGTTTTTTGATATCCTTTATATTGATTATTAATTCTCCAGCAGCAGACGGTATACCGCCTGCTGAAAAATCACCGGAAAAATCAGTAGACATAATATCGCTTTTCAAGGAGATTTGTGTGCCTTTACCAACCATGTTTATGCCATCAAAGGCAAGATTGCCCTTTATGCGTGCCGTTTCAGTCAGTGCTCCGTAGGGGCTTTTCTGTTGCAAAAATGTATCTAGTTTTGTTGTGGAAGGAATGTCTGCGTCAAAATCTAGGTCAAATGTAACAATCGAAGATGGGGTAAAACGGCCATTTGCTGACACATTAATGAGGTCAGATTTAAAATTAAGTTTAACAGGTGCATCATTCCCGTTTAAAAAAGCTTCTGGTGTATCTAGCATGAGCTCAATATCCATTGGAATATCATTTAGTACCATATTGCCATTTGCATTTACGGGTTGATCAAGGCCGGGCATGGAAAGCCGCATATTAACATCCGTTAAATTATAATGCGCCCCAGACTGTTCATCTGCATAATTGATAATACCATTATCAAGAGTGAATTTTCCGAGGCTTAATTTCAAATCCGTATAGCGCCCATCTCTCGCAAAAGCGCCTTTGTCTGTTTGCGCTTGCTTTGGGGTAGTTTGCGCAGGCTTGGGTACTTCATCCCCAAATACCCAATTGACGTTCCCGTCCTTGTTTTTTTCAAGAGAAATTTTGGGATTTACCAACGTGAATGACTTAATTTCCACCTGTTTTTTGAACAATGGCATTAATTTCACATTGGCTTTCAAGCTATCCATAGTCGCAAATGCTTGGTCGCTGAAACCTTCTGCATTTGCGATTGTAACGGTCTCTGCTTTGGCGGCAAGTGAGGGGAATATGTATAATTTTACATCTCCAGCAATCTGAACATCCCGTCCAAGTGCAGCACTAACCTGTTCAGTGATCTTGTCTTTATATACAGAGGCAGGGATAAGACTGGTTAATACGAAAATAGTTGCAGCTAGCAGTGCAATGATAATAATTATCCCAATAAACAGTTTACGCATAATATTCTCCTCGGCGACCATAATAACACAGTTAAGCTTGTTTTCAAATTGACATTTTGTCCATGAACAGTTCCTGAAAGCTAAAATGATAAAGTGGAGTGCTCTAACCATGTTTTTTCTTCTGTATTAATTGTAACAATCAAGTATAGTCATCGGGCAGGGCGCTCACGTTTAAGAGTATAAATTAACAGCGAGGATTTTTTATGTGTAATCATCACCACCCCGAACCTTCAATTGTAGACGAAGAAACTCGCGAGATACTTGACCGGCGAAAGATGATACAGGCTTTAGCAGCCGGTGGTACAATCGCTGCGACAGGCGGACTATCCAGTTGTGCTACAAACGCAGAAACGGGGACAAGTCAATTTTTAGGTTTGGTGAGTGAAGGGGCTCTTAATCAAATGGCGGCACAAAGCTGGGCCCAAACTAAATCCAAAGAGAAACTTTCTACTGACCCGCGATATTTAGGGCGTTTGCAAAACATCGGAAAAAGAATTTCCAGGGGCGCACGAAGAGACAATCAGGCATGGGATTATGCGGTTTTTGATTCAGATACTAAAAATGCATTTGTACTCCCGGGTAATCGAGTAGGTTTTTACAAGGGTATGATGGATTTCGCTGATAATGATGACCAGATTGCCGCTGTAATGGGTCACGAGGTCGGGCATGTTGCCGGCCAACATGCGCGCGAGCGTGTTAATACACAAATGGCTGGTCAGCTCGGTTTAGCTGTTGGTGGTGTAGTTGGCGCGACACAAATGGGCAAAAATTGTAAAACAATGACCGGAACTGCGCGAAATCAATGCTACCAAAAAGCCAATAGAAATTCGCAGTTGCTGAATGCAGCTTTGGGCATGGGATTCACTTTGGGTGTTGTTTTACCGTTCTCTCGCAAGCATGAGAGCCAATCAGATTTACTTGGTGCGCGCTATATGCAACGTTCTGGCTATAATCCGTATCAAGCTGTGAAATTATGGGAAAAAATGGCTGAAAGCAGTCCGAGACGACAGCCGGAACTTCTGTCGACCCATCCAGATCCGAGCCGCCGCGCTCGTGATTTGCACAATTATATCAAGTGCCAAGAACGTATGGGTTCGCAAGGTTGGGGTGACAATACACTGAAAGCTGCACTAAAGGCCTGTGAAGCATAAACTGGACGTATAAATTTGCTTTATAAGATCATTCTTGGCTTGATGCGGCGAACCGACTGGTCTAAAGCATCCGCTTCGACGTAGATGCCGCCTTAGCTCAGTTGGTTAGAGCGCTGGTTTGTGGAACCAGAGGTCCTCAGTTCAAACCTGAGAGGCGGTACCATTTTCGTTGAATAATTGATAACCAGCGAACCCGTTACTCGTCTTTGATGCGTTTTTTTTCTATCAATTTTACACTTATTATTGAAATTTCGTAGAGCAAGTAAATCGCGCCGCCGAGGGCTATTTGTGTTATTGGATCTGGTGGGGTAACGAAGGCGGCGAAAGCGGCTATACCTACTATTGCATATCGACGGCCTTTCTTGAGTGCAGATGAACTAACTATGCCTGCGCGTCCTAATAAACTTAGGATAATCGGGAGTTGAAACGACAGTCCAAATGCCAAAAACATTGTTGTTGCCAAGCTGAGATATTCGCTGACTTTGGGCAGGAGAGACACGGTCGCACCATTGGCGAAAGCTTGTTGTTGGCGCAAGCCAAATTCCAAAACAAATGGGAAAATATAAAAGAACACCAAGGATGCTCCCGCAATAAACAACAGGGGCGATATAACTAGATAGGGTAAAAATGCACCCCGTTCATTCTTGTATAAACCTGGTGCCACAAAACGGTATATCTGATAGGCAATGATAGGAAATGACAATATAAGACCGCCAAACAAAGCCAGTTTTAATTTTACAAAAAAGAATTCTAATACTTGCGTATAGATGAGGTCGCCCTCAAGCTCGGGCTTGCCTTGTGCAATAAGATCCGCACTTACATTCGCTATCGCGCTTTCAAACGGTAACACCAATAAATCAAAAATTGGCCGCACAAAAAACAAGCAAATACCAAAACCGATAATGATCGCGAGGATAGCAAATATCAACCGTCTTCGAAGCTCAAAGAGATGGTCGAGTAGGGGGGCACGACTGTTTTCAATGCTCTCGCTTTCTATTGTTTTTTCATTATCGGTTATAGGCTTAGTCATTCTCACTAGCCTTGTTTTCGTCATTTTCTTTTGACATACCCCGTAAATCATCATCCAGTGCGCGCATATCTTCTGCGAAGGCTTCGTCGGATAAATTTGACATTTGTCCCATGGCCTTCAGTTCGTCTATTTCTTTGCGCAAATTGGCCAGTTCTTCGTCCTCACCAATTTGGGTGAAGGCATCTTTGAACTCTTGACCCATCATTTTTATTTTGGCCATGAAACGTCCAGCCGTACGCATCATTTTAGGCAGGTCTTTGGGACCAACGACGATGAGCGCCAATACAGCGATTATCAGCATTTCTGCAAAACCAAGCTGGGGGATCATGGTGTGTACCCTATAAGCAGAGTAGGCATATTCAAAATATAGCTACTTTTTCTTTTCTTTAGGCGGCGTTACGTCAATCGCATCATCAGCTTTTGTTTCTTCGTCGCCTTCTGGGTCTTCTTTCAAGCCTTTTTTAAAGCTTGTGATACCCTTAGCCACATCGCCCATAATAGACGAAATTTTGCCGCGCCCGCCAAACAAAACAAGCACGAGGACGCCTACTATTAATAACTGAATAGGGCTGGCAAACATAATGAACTCCTAAATAATGAATATTACATACGCTGAACCTACGGGCGGTTCAAGCTAATGATAGCTGTAATTGGGCAAGTTTTAAGTTAAATATCTGCGGACAAGGGGTAGTATGTCTTTATCTTCTATATTTGCGCCCGCTAAATCTGCAGATTCAATGGTGATATTCGCTAGCTTTTCGTATAGCTTTGCTCTCAAGGCCAATAGTTCAGGATAACAATCCAGTATAGAATTTATATCTGATTTGCCATCAGTTTTATGAAAACAATCACCCCAAATGGTTGGTTTTGGATATTTAAAATAGCGGTCTATCAATGTATTTATATCGTCTACATTTGCTTTAATATAAACAATTAAATAATTGTTATTTAAGCATTTTAAATCCTCCATTGGGATATGTATAACACTACCCGTTGTGTCCAAAATCAAATTTCCCGCGCTGCGGCTTGCCGCCAAAGACAACTCCGCTTCGAGCTTTAAATATTCTGCGGCTTTGGTAGCATAGCCGTCCGTAAAAGGATGTCCCATCCAATCGGCCACCGCGCCCATGTCTTGTTTGCCTAATTTGGTTTGAATTTCGCCGTCCACATCATAGCGTGTAAAATCCGACGCCCTTGCAATTCGCAGTGCCGTATAGCTTTTGCCAATGTTTGACATGCCGACAAGGGCTATGTGGAGCTGGCCTTGGGCGTTTTTTTTGTCAAATTCGGCAGCGCTTAACAACATTAGCAATTTGCCTTCAGAAATTCTTCGAGTGCAGCCAATGTTGGCTCCATAACATGCTTATGAGAAGGTGCATCAATACAGTCTTGTAGAAGTGAGGGTAGGGGCACTGTCTCGCGTATTATCTGCTCGACTTCGTCTAAAAATTTTGCGGGATGAGCCGTTGAAACGGTAATTTTTGTATAGTTTTCATCTGTGCTTTCCGCAAAATCTTGTAAAGCCATATGGCCAACTGCAGTATGTGGACACATTAAATAATTATCGTGGGTAAAAGTTTTACGTAGATGCCGTTCTGTTTGTGCGTCCGTGTAAGAATAACCACTACAGACATCTGTAATGGCGCTAAAATCATCATCAAACAGGCTGAGAATACGCGGAAAGTTGTTTGGCTTGCCAATATCCATGGCGTTTGACAGTGTTGGTACGGACGGGCGCGGTGTGTATTCACCAGTGTTTAAATAATCCACGAAAGGATCATTGGCATTATTAGCGGCGACGAATTTATGAATAGGTGCACCCATTTTTCGTGCTATGAGACCACCGGTTAAATTACCAAGATTACCAGACGGAATACTGTAAACAATAGGTCGATTCGGGAAGGCGGCTTTGGCCTGGACACTGCTCCAGAAATAGTAAAAACTTTGAGGGATTACGCGTCCAACATTGATTGAATTCGCAGACATCAAATGATGTTCACTGCTCATGTCCTTATCAGCAAAGGCTTTTTTGACGAGCGCTTGGCAATCATCAAATGTGCCGTTTATGGCAATGGCCTTTACATTGGAATTTCCTCCCATGGATGTGAGTTGGTGTACCTGTACAGAGCTTACGCCGCCGTTCGGATACAATATAAACACACGCACGCCCGGCAAGTTCAAGAACGCTTGCCCAATGGCACCGCCCGTGTCACCGGATGTTGCCACAAGGATTGTACGGCTTTCATCTGACCGGCTCAGCAAATGAGAGACTGTTCGTCCCATAAACCGTGCCGCAAAGTCCTTAAAAGCCAAGGTAGGGCCATGAAACAATTCTAAAATATATTCGTCGCCAGGTTCGGGGGTTGCAGCATCTAGTCGCTCTCCGGCCAATGTGGTCAAAGGCATGGGATAGTCATAAGCATCTGCACACAGTGCTCTTAAATCTTCGTCCGTGAACTTGTCATCGACAAAGAAACGCGATAAATGCGCAGCGCAGGCATGGAACGGTAAAGCACCAAGGCGAGCCAATTCATCCGCTCCAAAACGGGGCAGGCTGTTTGGCATATAGAGCCCGCCGTCCGGTGCCAGACTTGATAGCAAGGCGCGGCTAAAACCGACCTGTAAATCAGGATTATTCAAAGAATGGTATTTCATAATTTTGCTCTAGTATCTACGAACACCTTTTACAATCTAAATAAGGTGAGTAATTCAATTTTTGAATATATCTAAATTATGCAGTTAAATATATTTTATTAACAAAAGGCGCATAATTTATATTATGAGAACTAAAAGTGGTAACTATAGACGTCATATGGTTGTTTTTACACGATAAACTTCATATCATCATAAGCAATATCATGCGGACCGGTAAGTTCGGACAATAAAGTATTGTAATCCATATCTATATGAAGATTGGTAAAAATAAGTTTTTTAGCTCTGGTTTGAGCGCCCCAATGTAAGCTTTTGTCCATATGGGCGTGTGTAGGGTGTTTGTGATAGCGTAGAGCATCGAGAACCCATGTATTGATACCAGAATGCTTATCAAGAGTGGCTTGATTTATTGTGTGTACATCGGGCGTATATGCTAATTTACCACAAAAAATAAATCCAAAGGCATTTACATTACCATGGCCAACTTCAACTACGGATATGGGCAATTCACCACCAGGCCCACTAATGGAAATGTCATCACCATCTTTGATATGTGTTTGCAAATCAAGAATAGGTGGATGCATACGCCCTTCTGGCTTTTCAAAACAATATTTAAACCGTACCGAAATATCATTTTGGTCCTCGGACCCCATATAGGTTTTTATGCGGGCACCTTGACGATAGGCCAAAGCGCGTAAATCATCAATTCCGTGTGTCTGGTCGCCGTGATCATGGGTGTAAAGTACAGCATCAATGTGTTGGGTGTTCGCAGCAAGAAGTTGGTGTCTGAGATCAGGGGATGTGTCGATGAGTGCGATGGTGCGCTTGTCTTCTTTGGGGCGCGCAGCCCCCTCTCCTTGCCAATATTCAACTAAAATTGAGCTGCGTAAGCGTCTGTTTTTTGGCTCTAAAGGGTCACAAGCCCCCCAATCTCCACCGACACGCGGCACACCGCCGCTTGAGCCGCAGCCTAAAATAGTGACTTGTAAATTATGGATGGATGATACGTTACTCATTTAGGGGCCTTTTTGCCTTTTTAAACAAATTGAAAAATGCATTTGTAGTACGCTCAGCGGTTTCCTCAAAGCTCCAGCCTTTAAGAACAGCCAAATCCTCTGCAACTCTAACAACCCACGCAGGTTCATTGCGCCGACCCCGGTTAGGCATTGGCGCTAAATAAGGACAATCGGTTTCAATCATGAGCCTATCCTCGGGTAGTATTTTTGCAATATTTCTTAAATCATGGGCATTCTTAAAGGTTAGTATTCCTGATAATGAAAAATACAGGCCCATTTCAATAGCCCGTTCTGCTAGTCTTTGGCCACCCGTATAACAATGTAACAGCGCAGGAAATTCACCTATTTTCATTTCCCTTTCAAGCAAATCTGCCATTTGTTCGTCTGCTTCACGACTATGAACAATCAAGGGCAAGCTCGTTTCGCGTGCCGCTTCAATATGGGCTTGGAAGTTAGCATATTGATCGTCGCTGTCTGAATAATTATAGTGAAAATCCAACCCGGTTTCACCAATGCCAATGACTTTCTCATATAGTGTCAAGTCTATGATATCACTAACTTTTATATTTGGATTTTCCCTTGCTTCGTGAGGATGTGTGCCCACGGATGCATACATATTGTCATAGCGTTCAGCGATGGCAAACACATCGGAAAACTCAGAAACCTTACAACAAATATTTAACATAGTCCCTACATTTGCGGCATGGGCACGGGCTACAACCGCGTCCAAGTCGTTCGCAAATTGATCGCCGTGAAGATTTACGTGACTGTCTACTAACATTTTGTGCCTAATATCATGTAGCGGCTCCGATTTGCATCATGCCTTGTAACAACACATTTTTTTTATTCATATTGAGCCCTGCTCCTGCTAAACGCATTTGCTCCAATTCATTACGAATTTTAACCCAAGTAACTGGAGTACGCTGGAGCGCAATTGGTTCAAACGCGCATTTCCACTCCCCTGTTGCGGCATAAATAGCTTGCGCATGCAAGATTGATTGCAAGCCGTCCCAAAATAAATCATGGCTGACTTGATTTTTTGCAAGAGATAATGTGTCAGATAAAGAATGGAGAAGATGTGTATTTTGCCGTGGAAACCCACTTATGAACTTTCCAAGGGGCCTTAATACATTATCTGCATTTTGCGCAAATGCATAAGCCTTTCCCGGCGCACCATTTGCTAAACTTACTGCGGCCTCAACATCTGTTTCGTTTGCTGTTGTACGTTCGGCCAACCATGTACGTAGCCTGTCATCGTTCACAGGCCGTAATGTGAGAGGTAAGCAGCGCGACCGTATTGTCGGCAAAAGCCGTCCGGGCGCATTTGAAAGTAAAATTAACAATGCTTTTTTTGGAGGCTCTTCCAAAATCTTTAAAACGGCATTTGTTGCATTGGGGTTCATTTCGTCAATATTGTCAACCAAGCAAACCCGCCATCCGCCTTCTGCCGCTTTTCGCGAAAAAAATTCACTGATTTTCCGAGCCTCGGAAATTGGAATTCCAGCACGTAGTTTTTTTGTCTTTGGGTCATAAGGGCGACGAACAAGAAGAAAATCCCCATGCCCCAATGACTGTATACGTTGGGCGACAGGATCCGTAATAGGGACATCTAGAGCACCGTTCGTATGTGGTATGCCACCAAGAACACGGCGAATCATGCGGTACGCCAATGTGGCTTTGCCTATGCCTTTTGGTCCGTTAATTAGCCATGCATGATGTAAAGTGTCATTATTATACATTGCGGCAAAGTTTGCTTCTTCATCCCTATGACCAACAAGTGAATATAGTTCGCGCGGGGATGGACATCCATCAGCTTTGTCAGCTTCTGGCATAAAATCTGTAGCTGGTTTAGCCAAGGCGTAACCCCGAAAAATGTTTCATTAAAATATGTTTTATTTGTGTTTCTATTGCACCGCGCGACAAAGTGGCATCAACAATTTTGAAACGCTCAGGGTTATTTTTGGCAATGTCCAAAAATGCAGTTTGTAGCACTTTGTGAAATTCCAAGTCCTCTGTGTCAAATCGTGATAAGTCCTCACCGCGCGTCTTAACACGGCGCTGTGCCAATATCGGATCAATATCAAACAAAACAGTCAAATCCGGATTGAAACCTTGCATAACAACATTATCGATTGCAGCAACTTGTTCTGGCCCTAATCCACGTGCATAGCCTTGGTAGGCCATTGAGGAGTCGCTAAAACGATCACATATCACCCACACACCACGAGTAAGTGCTGGCTTTATCAATTTTTCAACATGATCAAGCCGTGCTGCATACATTAGCAATAATTCAGTTAATCCAGACCAACGTTCATGTGATCCCCCAAGCACCAAATCACGTATGGCTTCTGCACCAAATGTACCGCCCGGCTCGCGCGTAATAACTACTTCTATGCCGGCTTTTTCCAATGCTGATTTAATCCGTGATGCTTGCGTTGTCTTACCAGCACCTTCACCGCCTTCTAATGTAATGAATTTGCCAGTTTTCATGATTGTTCTCCGCGTATTTTGTCAAGCAAAGAGACCATAATGCGCCCGAGTATTGATTTTCTGTCTACATCCTTACCAGCAAGTAAAGGCACAATTTCATCAGTGCGCCCGGGTGCTGTCACCAATAAATTTGCAACATGGTCACCCTTATAAATTGGGGAAGGAATTGGACCATTATAGATTATTTTAAACTCCATGTCGACTCTTGACGGAATATACACGCCTACATTTACATCATCACGCGCAACCAATGGCACAGTTTTGTCTTTACCCATAAACACGTTTGCGTAGCCGACTGATTGGCTTTTCTTTAGAATAGAATAGACTTTAAAATCATTAAATGCTGAGCGCATAATTCGGCGAGATTCAGAACGGCGTGCCGCATTGGTTTCCAATCCATTGATCACGAAGATAATACGTTTTCCGTTTTGAACTCCAGAGCCGACAAAACCATATTTTGATATTTCTGTATGCCCCGTTTTCAAGCCGTCCACACCAGAAATACCGGAACCAAATAAAGGGTTTCTGTTTGGCTGTTTAATATTATTCCACGTGTAAGTTTTTTCCCCGTAAATTTTATACATCTCTGGGTAACTGGAAATGCTGTGTCTTGCTAAACGCACCAAATCATAGGCGCTAATTTTATGATCAGGATGCGGCCAACCCGTGGCATTTACAAAGTTGGCGCTGCTTAATCCCAATTCAGTGGCCTTGTTATTCATCAATTCGGCGAAAGCTTCCTCACTGCCTGCAATACCCTGCGCCAAGACGATACACGCATCATTGCCAGACTGAACAATAACGCCGCGTATAAGGTCACTGACTTTAACTTTTGAATTTGGTTCAAGGTACATGGTTGATGACCCAGAGGCCGCACCGCCGCGCCGCCATGCATCTACGCTGACTTTCATTTCGTCATCTAGTTCGAATTTACCTGATTTCAAATAATCAAAAACAACAGACGCGGTCATGATTTTAGTCATTGATGCGGGGAACATTGGCGCGCGGGCATTCTTTTCATAAAGTATTTCGCCGCTAGCATGATCCATGATGATCATGTGAGAAGCAGGTGTTTGAAACTCATTCGTCTCTGATTGACCATATACGCTTGGCGCAACAATGATTTGTAACGCAATAAACATCACGCTGTAGATAAATTTCTTCATACTCTATCCATAACTATTTTTTGCAAAAAGAAAAGGTGTACCTAGGCACACCTTAACTCACATAGTCAGATAGATTCGTAAAGTCTTGAAAGTGTATTTATTTTTCCGCCGGTCCTTTTTTGGCAGATATTTATTTGGCGGGTATATTTTTGTAATTGATTGCAGGAATAAATTTAGCTTTATTATTATTGCTATCGCTTTTATCGGAGGCCATATGGATTGGACCTTTAATCGTTAGTGTAATAGGACCGTCTTTTAGGTCACCGCTCGGCCTTTGAGGTAATTTCAAATTTTGCAAATTGGGTTTTGGCACAGCTTGCAACTTGGGTATTGCTTGTAGCAGTGGTGCCACTACTTTTTCACCAAACTCACGAAGTGGTTTATACTGCGGCGTTTGTGCAACATATTCGGGTCTTGATGCCGGTTTTTTAGCACGCCTTGGCAACAGATTTCTCTTGAATTTATTTTCCGCCATTTGTGGTGCCATTGGGTCGGCTGGACCTGCGTATTGAACGCGAACTTCACCTAGACCTGATTTAAATAGTCCAAGCATATTTGCGGCTGTACGGCTCAAATCAATAATCCGGTCGCCGACAAAAGGTCCTCTGTCATTCACACGAACATTCAGTGATTTACCAGTTTCAGTATTGGTAACAATGACAATTGAATTTAACGGTAATGTTTTATGAGCAGCCGTAATGTCGTTCATATTATAAAGCTCACCGGTTGCCGTCGGCTTGCCGTGGAATTTGGGCCCGTACCAAGAAGCCGTACCAGTTTTATCATAACGGGGTTCATGCTTAGGTGTGTAGCGTTTACCGAAAATCGTATATGGCTTCCCAACTTTTTGGTGAGCATATAATTCTGTATCAACGTTTTTCTTTTTAAAGTCAGGACGGTTAGCAGGCGATTTTCGTTGATGTGCATCTGGTGTTTGTGCCGAGTATTTGTTGGTAAACTCTACTGCTTCAGCTTTTTGTTGATGTTCACCTTGGCCCATTTTATAGGTAATTGGTGCACTATTAGCCTTCATAGTGCTAGAAGTTGTCCCGCACGCGCCAAGTACTAATGTTGTTAGCCCAATGACAGCCACAGTACCAAATTTTACAACACCACTAAATTTAAAACTTGTCATAATAAATCCGTTTTTTACAAGGCTGATATATTTACCTTAGCCTAAATTGTTTATCACGGACGATACGCCCGCTTTTCTCGATTAAGCGTGAACATAATTCAGTAACTTTAAATCCGCGTTATAAGACAGGCTTAAAAAGTGTTTGATTTTTTAGTTTAACAGCAAATTGGCAAAGAAGGTTTCCAAAAACTTAACGCTGTGCTGGCGCCCTACGCCGCATATATATTATCCTTTAAATAGTTTGCTAAAACTGTATCAAGGCACTTGCGTAAGGGAGCAAGCCTTGCTAACCCGCCCCTACAATCGTAAGCTCGCAAACACGACTTATCCCTGCGGAGGGGTGGCAGAGTGGTTGAATGCACCGGTCTTGAAAACCGGCGTGCACGGAAGTGTACCGGGGGTTCGAATCCCTCCCCCTCCGCCATTTTGGAAATTATCTAGAAATATAATATTGGGTTATATTTCAGCAGACACTATTGGTCGTCTGATAAAAATCTCATTTAGCTATCAAGAACCAGTTTACAAGTTTGGCCGCATGTGTGCCTTGATATCTCTACCCCGTGCAGACCGTGAACCATTGGCTTGGCAAGCTTGAATATATAGGCGCAGAGATTTTCCAATGTTGAGTATTTCAAGCCTTTGATATCGTTTAAATATGCGTGGTCAAGTTTCGCACGAATGCTTTCTATTACAGGATCGAGAGACCCAAAATCCAACAGCCATTTGTCGATGTCTTCTTGCCGACCTTTGACAAAAAGGATGGCGCTAAAGGAATGGCCGTGCAGGTTTTTATAACCCGGGTCTGTCCCGTCGGGTAAATCAAGAGAATGTGCGGCTTCGAATGTGAAACTGCGGGACAGAATAATATCGGCTTTCATGGTCTGTATCCAAACAATTTAGAGCAGCTCGTTTATTGAACAAGTACTTGTCGTAATGCGAGCGGTTGTATAGACTAATTTGTATAGAGCACAAGTGCCATTAGATAATGGCTTGTTTGAAAATAAACCTGGGAGGCAAAAATCTATTTTCTATTCGCCGGTGTAATCATTTTTTTTTCTACGCATTTGTATTCAAGTTTTCGAAGTCGAGTGCCAGGACGAGACATAAGATTGCGAATGGGAACTACGAAATATATGGGGCTTTATTCTATAGTTTCAGGTGCAGGTTTTGTATTGATGTTGTGGGGTTATGGGTTAGCACGCCCCTCTGAGAATATTTATACTCCGCCGGATTGGGGTGTACATGCCAATATGGGGTTAATGTTGTTGGCTTTGATAATGCTCATGGTCGCATATGGGCCGCGCGGATATATTAAACAATTTGTCAAACACCCCATGCTTTTAGCCGTTATTCTGTGGAGTGCTGGGCATCTTATGGCAAATGGTGAGATGAACGCGGTTATACTTTTTGGTAGCTTTCTTGCGTTCGCAATTATAGACAGAATTGCAGTTTCTGGTCGTGACATTCCCGTAAAAAAAGTAACAATAATCGGTGATATTTACGCTGTCATAGTTGGCGTAGCGGTATACTTTCTACTTGCGAAATATCTACATGAGATGATGTTTGGTGTCCCCGTTATGGCCGCGATGTAAATTGTGCTAAAACGGGTTGGTGGTCGGTAAATTCAAAATTTGTATCTATCCCTTTGATGTTGATCACGTCTATATTTGGTGAGACTAAAAATCCATCAATAATTGTCGTGTAATTTTCACCTTTGACATATGGTTGGTAATTGGTTCGGACCGTGGCTATATTTGCATCATATAGCAATCGCCAATTTGCAGGTAGTTTTTCGGTTGGTAAGGTTTTAAGCCAGAACAATTGCTTCATATCTGTATTGTTCGGAAAATCCGTAGGTGTTAATTGCATATTCCAATCACCGCCAATGACGACATGTTTACCAGACGCATAAAACTCTTTGGCTATGTCGAGTAATTTTTCAAATTGCTGAACACGGATATTACCACCTTCATCAAAAGCAGACAGATGAATGTTAAACAATGCCCATTCGTGTCCATTTTCAGTAAATTCTGTAACCTGAATATGGTATTGCCTCTCAATAATTCCGCCAAGCTTTTCTGGTTCATTGGGTAAACGTAAAACGGAAATATTATTAGGCGCGAAGGGAGTGAAACTAGCCAAACCATGTTTAAGTGCCCATTTAGTGGGAATAAATTTTGTACTAAAATCATGGGTAAACCAAGACGAATGCGCGGGTAAAGCCGCACGGACCCCGCCAAGAACATCCACACCCATATTGAGCATATCCGGTTTTGATAGTTCTTGCATTAAGTAGAAATCTGCAGGGTATTTATTTAAAATATCGGCTATACCTTGCACATTGGTTTTTACAATTTCCCGACTGGGTGGCAATAAATTTTTGCCGCCGTCCATGACAAAATCAGAATCTTTGCCTAAACCTGCATAGCCAATATTCCAGTCCATAACTGTAATAACAGACCCAACTGATTTGGAAGTGGAGTTTACCTGTTTGTCAATTTTAATACCTGAACTAAAGTAATTTATACCAAGTATTAAAATCAAGGTACCAAGAACTATGACGATTGCCAGTCCGATAATTTTCAATAATTTAAGCATCAATTTTCCAATCTTTTTATTAGACTAGATGTATCCCATCTCTGGCCACCCAGTTTTTGTATATCACCGTAATAGGCGTCGATTGTACGCGTTAGCGTCAGATTTGCACCATTTTCTTTTGCAGCTTCCAAAGCTATTTTTAAGTCTTTGCGCATCCAATCTACAGCAAATCCAAATTCAAATTCGCCGCGCCCCATTGTTGAGGCCCTGTTATCCATTTGCCAACTTTGTGCTGCACCTTGCCCGATTGCTTGAATAACTTCGTCAACATCAAGTCCGGCTCTTTTGGCAAAGTGTACGGCTTCGGACAAGCCTTGCAATGTCCCTGCTATACAAATTTGGTTGGCCATTTTTGTGAGCTGCCCTGCTCCAGAAGCTCCCATATGTTTTATTGCTTTGGCGTAGGCATCCATAATGGGGTGCGCACGGTCGTATATGCTTACATTACCGCCGCACATTATTGTGAGTGCGCCGTTAATTGCACCGGCCTCACCCCCTGAAATAGGTGCGTCTAAAAACCCGACATTAGCAGCCTTGGCAATTTCATAACAATTACGGGCGCATTTTGCAGATGCCGTCGTGTGGTCGACTAAGATGCTGCCAGATTTCATTGCACTTAGAGCAGGTTTGGCGACGGCATAGACATCTTCATCATTTCCAACACACATCATCACGATATCTGCACCAGTCACGGCTGTTTTTATTTCTTTAGTGACACGTCCAGTATATTCCCTCACCCATTTATCAGATTTATTCGAAGTCCTATTCCAGACAGTTACCCTATGTCCAGCGCCAACCAAATGCCCTGCCATAGGATAGCCCATAACACCAAGCCCTAAAAAAGCTAAATTTGCCATATTTTCTCACTCATCATTTAGCCGAACAGTCTTATTGCCCGTATTTTTCCTTGTAATGACATTTAATCGGTCTCGCCAAGGGTAAAATTACCTGTTACATAATTGATATGGACGGGCAAGTATTAGAAACCAGTTGGCAAATGTGGGCAATCTTTGGGATTGTTGCCGTCGGTGTGGCGCTCTACGCACTTGAAAAATACTCAATTGAAATAATTTCAATTGGAATAATATCTGTATTATTATTGTTTTTTCAAATATTTGTGCCGGAAAGCTCAATGCAAGTTGATGCCCGTACCTTGTTATCAGGCTTTTCTGACCCTGCATTGATTACTGTGATGGCTTTATTGGTAATTGGACAAGGTATTTTCGAAACTGGTGCCTTGGAAACACCGACAAGAAAGTTGAATTCATATCTTGCTAGAGCACCAAAACGAACACTAACACTCGTGTTTATAATCGCATTCATCACATCAATGTTTATGAACAATACACCTGTGGTGGTTATGTTTATTCCAATACTATCAGCTATGGCGCTACAATTGCGGGGCAATGCCTCCAAATTTATGATGCCACTCAGTTTTATATGTATTCTAGCAGGTATGACGACTTTGATTGGATCTTCTACCAATATTTTGGTGGCGGGGGCACTTGCGCGCTCTACAGAGGAAACAGTTTCGTTCTTTGACCCAGCTTTTCCAGGTTTAATTCTTGCTGGGATTGGGGCTATTTATATCGTGTTGACGTCCAAATGGCTATTACCAAACCGTGGGCCTGCTCCAGGTACGCAATCCGTTTCTGGGCGGCAGTATATAGCACCCATCCGTATTACAGAAACGCATCCCCTGCACGGTGCAAAGCCTGTCGCGGGATTGTTTCGTGATTTAAGAATGATGACAGTTCGTTCTATTACGCGCGGCGAGAAACAACTGTTTCCACCATTTGAAAATTCACTAAAGCAAGGCGATATTCTTAGCGTTGCAGCAACACGCAAAGCGTTAACGGGACTTCTTTCTGCTTACCCTGAATATTTAAAGGGGATGTTATCTACACCTGGTTTCAAAAAGGATGAAGGTTCTGCTCGCATGGTGATTAGTGAGGCTGTGATTGCACCTGGATCACAAATGATAGGTAAGACCATAGAGCAAGCTGGGTTTCAAAGAGAGCATGGGAGCCTTGTACTAGGCATTCAAAGACGCTCACGAATGATGCGTGACCGCATGATGAAAATACATCTACAGGCAGGTGATGTTTTGCTTTTATTTGGGTATGTCCCGCAAATTGAAGCCATGCGGGATCACCACGACATTTTACTGCTCGATTGGGCGACACAAGATTTGCCAGATATTCGCAAAGCCAATATTGCACGGATTATTTTCGCAGGTGTTATCTTAAGCGCTGCTTTAGGTATTCTTCCTATTGTCCACGCCGCATTCACTGGTGCCGGGTTAATGATAGCGACAAGGTGCCTTAATATGCGCCAAGCTATACGGTCATTAGATAGGAAAGTATTTTTGTTAATTGGTGCTGCATTTGCGATGGGGATAGCGCTCGAAGCTACTTCTGGGGCAAGCTATATTGCAGCACAAGTTGTTGATGGCTTACAAGGCTTTGGCCCACAGGCCTTACTCGCCGGACTTTTCTTACTTGTGGCGGTCATGACCAATCTGTTGTCTAATAACGCCACTGCATTGCTGTTTGCGCCTATAGCTATTAGTGTATCTGCACAAACCGGAATTGATGCTAAAATTTTAATTTTGACCGTATTGTTTGCAGCTAATTGTTCGTTCGCAACACCTATTGCCTATCAAACCAATTTACTTGTTATGGGGCCAGGGCATTACAAATTTGGCGATTATTTGCGCTTTGGTGTGCCACTGATTTTAATAATTTGGATTAGCTATATAGTCTTACTTCCCTTTGTATTTAATATTGGCTAGTGTAAGACTATGAGCCGTCACTTTGACCCAAATGATTTGCAGTTTTATATTACACTGCCAGCGCCCTGCCCTTATTTGGCCGGAGAAATGGAGCGTAAGATATTTACGCCATTGGACCCTCTCGAAGGCCCATATGTAAACGATTATTTGACGCATTCTGGGTTTCGGCGATCACAGAACGTCATATACCGCCCAGCATGCGAAACTTGTCATGCTTGTCATTCTTTACGAGTAAAAGCAGCTGATTTTTCGCCGAGCAGAAGTTTTCGTAGAACCCTAAAAGCCAATGCAGATTTAATACGAACTGTTAGCGAACCTTTTGCGACGGAAGAACAATATGCTCTATTGCAAGCTTACTTGAACACGCGACATCCTAATGGTGGTATGGCCGAAATGGATTTTGAGCGCTACGAAATGATGGTTGAAGACTGCGCATCACGCACAGAAGTTGTTGAATATAAAACCAAAGACAACCAGCTTATTGCTTGTTGTATAACGGATACATTGCGCGACGGTTTATCAATGGTTTATAGCTTTTTTGATGTGTCTGCTACCAAACGCAGCCTTGGTAATTTCATGATTTTAGATCATATAAAAATCTGCCAAAAGGCTGGATATCCATATTTGTATTTGGGATATTGGGTAAAGCAGAGCCAAAAAATGTCGTATAAGGCCAAGTTTAAACCTTATCAAATATTGGAAAAACATGGTTGGCGTGATATAGAATAGTCAATAAATTTAATGGGGAAAACATGAAACGACGAGAATTATTGACCGCAGCAGCTGCATTGGCAACTGGTGCTTCAACCGTATCAGTTTTAGGCGGAAAAACCAAGAAAACTGATATTGATAACACATCTGCCTCTGGTGCCCCCACCATAAGCACGAACGCAAGACAATTGCGACTTGTTACGTCATGGCCAAAAGACTTTCCTGGTCTTGGTATAATGGCAAACCGATTTGCGCAGTCTGTCACGCAAATGACTGAGGGACGCATAGAAATCAAAGTATTTGCAGCAGGAGAGTTGGTTGGCGCAGGTGAAGTTTTTGACGCAGTTTCAACCGGCGCCGCTGACATGTACCATTCAGCAGAATACTATTGGCAGGGAAAGGCCAAGGGTTTTTCATTTTTTACTGCTGTTCCCATGGGGCTAACAGCTACAGAAATAAATGGGTGGGTTAATTTTGGAGGTGGTCAGGAATTATGGGATGCTCTATCGGCCAAATTTAATATAAAAGCGTTTCATGCAGGTAACACTGGCCATCAAATGGGAGGTTGGTTCAAAAAAGAAATCAACACACTCGAAGATTTTAAGGGTCTTAAAATGCGGATGCCAGGCATTGGTGGTGAAGTAATCCGTAGGCTTGGCGGTGCAGCGGTTAAATTGTCTGGCGGCGAGATTTACCAAGCACTTCAGTCTGGTGCCATCGACGCGACGGAATGGGTCGGCCCGTGGAATGATTATGCTTTCGGGTTTTACCGTGAAGCCCCTTATTACTACGGCCCAGGATTCCATGAACCTGGTGCTGCGCTTAGCCTCGGGGTAAATCTTGATGTTTGGAACAGCCTTTCGGTTACGGATCAATTCATATTTATTGCTGCGGGTCGGAGTGCAAATGACCTCAGCGTAGGTGAATATACCCATAAAAATGCCGAAGCCCTTATTAGGCTCAAGGAAAAACACAATATTAGCCCGCGCATTTTCTCAAAAGCTATTTGGGATAAAATTGGCAAATTAAGTGAAGACGCGGTTGCAGAAATTGGCAATTCGGACAAACAAACACAGGCTATTTACAAGAGCTATATAAAGGCACGAAATACCTACCGGACATGGACAGAAATTAGTGATGGCTCATATATTGTTGCGCGAGAGGCTGCGCTTAAATGAGTCCAGAATTATTGGAAATTATTGGAAGAAGTCTGCATTGGATTGGCTGGGTATTCCTTCCGTTTTTACTGACACCAGCTTTGTGTCTAATATTCCCTACACAAAAACTAATAACTGAATTTCAATACACATTGTCGCAACTCATTGATGATGTAAATATTTGGGTGGGTGAAATGGTTAAGTGGCTCTTACCCTTTCTTGTAGTTAGTATTGCCTTTGGCGTAATTGCCCTATCGATTTTTGGACAAGCATGGACCAAGTTTGATGAAAGCGCGATTTATTTCCACGCAACGGTTATTTTACTAGGGTCTGCCACTACATTACTTGCTGGGCAGCATGTGCGCGTCGATATATTTCATTCTAAAATGTCAGCTCAATCTAAAGCATTAGTAGATATCGTTGGTTTTTACGCTTTACTTATTCCGTTTTGTCTTGTGATTATTTGGAATGCGCAGAGCTTTGTTGGATTGGCTTGGACATCTTTTGAAGGATCAGCTGAGTCGGATGGTATTCGCGGCATATTTGCACTAAAAACTTTTGTTTCTGTTTTTGCTTTAATGTTGCTGCTGCAAGGCCTATCGATTGCAGGGCGGGCGGCTTTGTTCATGCGCGGACACCTTCTTCCTGAACTAGCACCCGACTTAGAAAGCGCCGCAGAAGAGCCTTATGTGACAGACCATTTGGAAACTGGATTATGAGCCCGAATGAATATCTAGCTTTATTGATGTTTGCCGTTGCCTGCGGTGCATTGATGTACGGTTATGGAGTTGCCTTTACCCTTGGTGGTGTGTCCTTAATTTTTGCAGCTCTCGGAGTGTATACAGGGCATTTTGAAACAAGTTTCCTGCTCGCTCTTCCTGGTAGAATTTTTCCGCTTATTACCCGCGATATTCTCATGGCTGTGCCTTTATTCGTATTTATGGGGGTGATGTTGGAAAAATCCCGCATTGCCGAAGACTTACTTGAGGCAATGGGAGATTTGTTTGCCAATTTACGCGGTGGTCTTGGAATATCTGTGATTGTTGTTGGCGCCTTATTGGCCGCTTCTACGGGTATCGTTGGGGCGACTGTTGTGACAATGGGGTTATTATCTTTACCGACAATGCTTAAGCGCGGCTACGCGCCGTCATTAGCATCTGGATCAATAGCTGCGTCTGGCACACTCGGCCAAATCATTCCGCCGTCTATTGTATTAGTGATTTTAGGCGATCAGCTTTCCAACGCATATCAAGAAGCCAAGCGGAGCCATGGGCTACAAAGCGACAGTGTTATTTCTGTTGGAGATTTGTTCGCAGGCGCCCTCCTTCCTGGGCTTATACTTGTGATGTTATATGCTATTTATATTGCTGTTGTTGCTGTTTTGAAACCACATATGGCCCCTGCAACCGGCTGGGATAAAGATGTACATATTGGGAAATTTATACGCCGTACCTTAAATGCAATGCTGCCGCCTCTCTTGCTGATTATTGCAGTTCTTGGTTCAATTTTGTCAGGGTATGCGACACCAACACGCGGGGCTGCTTTAGGTGCACTCGGCGCAATTTTATTGGCGGGCTACAAATTGGCAGAAGAGAGGCCGGCAGTTAGAAAGCTGATTGTACTTTCCACATGTGGGTTGATTGCTCTTATAGTCGTTGACCTTACGGGTGTTGATTTACGATTTAACCAAATTTATTGGGCCATTAATGAACGTATTGCAGTTTCACTCGCATTACTATTCAGTGGACTGGCTATACTCGGAACATGTGTTGCTCTAGCCTATCTTAAAGGACAAGGGCAATTGGCCGAAGTTTCCCGTTCTACAATGTATATCACTTCCATGGTGTTCGTCATTTTAATCGGTGCAACCATGTTTAGTTTGGTCTTTCGCGGCTTTGGCGGAGATGAACTCGTTGCAAGGATTTTATCTTCAGCACCCGGCGGTGCTGTTGGTGCTTTAATTTTAGTAATGATAGTTATGTTTTTTCTAGGTTTTTTCCTAGATTTTATCGAGATTACCTTCGTAATAGTGCCGTTGGTTGCACCGCCGCTCATGGCTATGGGGATGGATCCAATTTGGCTAGGAATATTGATGGCACTTAACTTACAAACAAGCTTTTTGACGCCGCCATTTGGTTTTGCGCTTTTCTATTTAAGGGGCGTTGCTCCACCCGAGGTTACAACAACAGCACTTTATAAGGGCGTTATTCCATTCATTGGTATTCAAATCTTCGTAATTATGTTGGTTGCGTTTTTCCCAGAAATTGCAACGTTTTTGCCAAAAATAATGATGAGTTAGTTGCCAATAAAAAAAGCATCCCGAAACAAATCTGGCTGAAACAAATTTGGCCAAAACAAATCTGGCCGAAATAAATCCGGGATGCTTATATAATTGTAAAGGTTTTTAACTACTCGGTAACGGCATTTCCATCGGCATCAATTTCTACAATTGGATAACCGAGAGTTTTTAGATCGTCCATAACGACGGCCTTGTCACCAACGACCACCATAATCATTTCATCCAATTTCAAATTCTCAGATGCAAATGCATTCAATTCATCTTTGGTGATATTTTTCAAGATATCGTTTTGATCATCAACATAGTCAGGCGATAAGCCGTAAAGGGCTATTTCTGATAAATACCCTAGTTTTTGACGTGGCGTTTCATAACTTCTGGCATCTCGTTGCCCGAGTGATGCTTTCATGAACGAAAGCTCTTTATCAGTAAGACCATCTTTTTGTACATTGCCAATCTCTTTGACAAATTGACGGATAGAATCCGTTGTTGTGTTTGCACGAACACCCGCCTGAGCACGGTAACCACCACGTAGATTATTACCATAAAAGAATGAACGGGCGCCATAGGTATACCCTTTATCCTCTCGCAAATTTAGATTTATGCGTGAATTAAAAGCACCACCAAGGTTATAATTCATCAGTTCATTACGGTAGTAATCTCCAGTGGCATCAAATTTTGGTCCGCGTTTACCTATGCGAATTTCGCTTTGGGCTGCATCAGGTTTATTGATAAAATAGAGAGTACCCGTATCTAATTTTGGGAACGCATTTAATTCATTTGCAGCCATATGACCGCCCTGCCAATCACTAAAAACATTGAGTTTTTTAGAAATCACATCACCAGATAGATCACTAACAACTAATATTTGACTATCTTTAGCGCCATAAGTATTGGCATAAAAAGCTTTTGCATCATCTAATGTCAAACCTTTGACGGTTTCAATTGAACCACTATTTGCCCGTGCAAAGCTGTTATTTTTACCGTACAATATTTCCGTAAATGCATTTGTGGCAGTTGTACTGGCATCTTTTTTGGCGTTTTTGATGCCTTCAATCGTTTGTTTTTGTAACCGGTCAAAATCATCTTGTGCAAACTTTGGCTGGGTAAGTTTTTCAAGAGCTATTTCCAAAGTTTTGTCTAGATTTTTAGTGAGTGTACGAATATTTACAGTCGTAAATTGATCGCCTGAGCCAAAATTAATACTTGAACCTAATTTGTTTAGCTCATTTGATAAATCTTCTGCACTATTTACCAAAGTGGCTTCATCCATCATTGCTGAAGTAAGTGTAGCTAGACCAAGTTTATCAACACTTTCACGTGTTTGCCCTGCCGGAATACGCAAACGAATTGTTGTTGTCGGGACTTCAGCATTCACGGCGCCTGTTACAGAAATGCCATTCGCGGTATTGCTTGAATAAACCTCTGGTATTTTAATTGTTGGATTTGGCCCCGGTGTCGGTATGACAGAACGGTCAAAATCAGATGTTCCAGGACGCAACACAATGCCCTCGCCGGTCGTACTTTCAGGTATATTGCGCTCATACATTGTCCATGTATCAGGCTTGATAATGGCTTCGGGTTTACCTTTCGGGACGATGCTCATGACGACAGCATGCTTGTCTTTAATATATTTTTTATAGACACGCATCACATCTTCTTTGGTAACACCCTCATAGCGAGCTACATCGGTTTTGATATAGTCGGGATTTCCGCGCATATATTGGTATTGCGCCAGCTGCGACATTTTCCCAGACACACTCTCTAGGCCGTAAACCATACCAGAAACTATACCAGCCTTTACTCGCAGAATGTCATCATCATTGGCACCACCGCGTTCTTCAAATTCAAGCAATGACGCGCGGGCAATTTCTTCAAGTTCAGCCAGGCTGTTTCCAGGTGTTGGAAGGGCTAGTAAAGTAAATGTACAGCTAAGCTCTGCACACCCATGTCCTGCACTTGCCTGGACCGCTTTACCGGTTTTGACCATGTTTTTATACATAAGTGAGGTTTTGCCTGAGCCTAAGATACTCATAAGAACATCAAGTGGTGCTTCGTCTTCGTGGTATACATGGGTTGTTGGCCACGACATATACATAAGCGGAAGTGCTACATTATCTTCCATGGAAATATAGCGATCTTCGTCCAGTGTAACGGGAGTAAATACCGGTGCTTCGACTTCTGGGCCGCGCGGAATGCTACCAAAATACTTTTTAATCCACGCAAGTGTTTGTGCTTCGTCTATATCACCGCCTATGGTTAAAGACGCATTGTTTGGGCCATACCAACGTAGAAAAAACCGTTTAAGGTCATTTAGGTCTGCACGGTTTAAATCTTCGATATACCCAATCGTAAGCCATGAATAGGGATGGCCTTCAGGGTACATGGCTTCATTAACTTTTTCGCGCAACAAACCGTAAGGACGGTTGTCATAATTTTGCCCGCGTTCATTTTTAACAGTTTCACGTTGATTTTCAAATTTTTCTGGAGTGACGGCATCAAGGAAGAAACCCATACGGTCAGATTCGAGCCACAACATTCGCTCTAATTGATTAGAAGGTACGGTTTCAAAATAATTTGTCCGGTCAGTATTTGTCGAACCGTTCAAGGTTCCGCCGCTTTCAGTGATTAAGCCAAAATGTTGCTCATCGGCTACATTTTCAGAGCCTTGGAACTGCATATGTTCAAAGAAATGGGCAAAACCGGAACGTCCCGCCTCTTCGCGGCCAGAACCAACATGATAGGTTACATCAACATGTACGAGCGGGTCTGATTTATCCGTATGCAAAATGACCGTAAGGCCGTTGTCCAGTACATATTTATTATAAGGGATAGCGATTTCACCGCTCTTGGCGGATACGGATTCGACCTTAGTGAAACCATCAACATTGATTTTTGGTGTGCTTGTTTTTGGTTCGCAAGCCGCTAATGCCAATATGGCCGTACTGATTAGTAAAATTTTTTTCATATGACTTCCCCAAAATGAGCTAATTAAATTAGTTGATAATCAGTAATGGAATGGACAGGTTTGTAAAATTAAATACCTGTAAGATTCGTTAGGTCCTGACCTTAGTTAAGTCTTTATATCATAAATTTTGAATTTACCACAAATACCATAAAAACTAGGTGACAAATGTTTTTTACTCCCCTATAAAGCTACCAATTACATGGCGCCTCCCACAGGATGGGAATGGCGGCCCTCGCAAGGGGCCGTTTTTTTATTGCCTAATTCTAACGTGCGTGAAGTGTTATATAGGAGAAAAACTTGAAGACCAAAACAAATATGGATAATCGTATATTGGCAATCGCTAGCCCTGTTGCAGAGGATATGGGCTACGGCATTGTCCGTATCCGTGTGCAAGGTGGTAACCGGAGTGTGGTGCAAATCATGGCGGAGCGATTATCAGACGGTATGATGAATGTTTCAGATTGCGCACAATTATCGCGAGCACTCTCCTCCGTTTTCGAAGTTGAAGATCCAATTGATGATGCCTATGTATTAGAGGTGTCTTCTCCTGGGTTAGACCGTCCCCTCACCGATTTGAAACATTTCGAACAATACTCAGGACAACTTGCGCGACTTGAATTGGACAGATTTGTCGAAGGGCGCAAACGCTTTAGAGGAACTTTGGCCGGACTTGACGGCGAAAACGTTGCTATTAATCTTGATAAAGAACAAGAGACCGCCTTAATACCATTTTCCTGGATCAGCGAGGCCAAGCTTTTAATCACAGATGAAATGATTAAAAAAGGTTCAAAGAATAACAAAGTTAATAACAACAAGAAAATATCTAACAAGAACAACCCATCTCAAAAAGGAGACATCTAATGTCAACAGCAGGAATTAGTGCTAACAAGTTAGAACTTTTGCAAATTGCGAAAGCTGTAGCCCAAGAAAAATCAATTGATAAAGAGATTGTATTGGCAGGCATTGAAGAAGCCATCCAAAAAGCGGCTGGACAACGTTATGGGACTGAAAATGATATTCGTGCCAAATTAAACCCGGTTACGGGTGAAATGTCTCTCAAGCGGGTCATCACAGTTGTTGAGGAAGTTGAAAACGAATCTGCTGAAATTGATTTGGTAACGGCGATGCTTGATAATCCGGATGCGGTTATTGGGACGACCTTTGAAACCCCACTTCCGCCTATTGAATTTGGCCGTGTGCAAAGTCAAATGGCCAAGCAAATTATCATGCAACATATTCGTGATGCTGAACGTGCGCGTCAATACGAAGAGTATAAAACACGGGTTGGCGAAATTGTTTCAGGTATTGTTAAACGTGTTGAATACGGTCACATTATTATGGATCTTGGTCGTACTGAAGCCATCATTCGACGCGAAGAAACATTGCCACGCGAAAATGTTAAAAGTGGTGACCGCCTCCGTGCTTATATTCTTGAGGTAAGAGAAGAACAAAGGGGCTCTCAAATTTTCCTATCACGTTCATGCAACGAATTTATGGCCGCTTTATTCGCGCAAGAAGTACCCGAAGTTTATGAAGGTATCATCGAAATTGTTGCTGTTGCTCGTGACCCTGGGTCGCGCGCCAAAATTACTGTTCGTACTTCGGATGCTTCCGTAGATCCGGTTGGTGCGTGTGTGGGTATGCGCGGTTCACGGGTTCAGGCAGTTGTTAATGAGCTTCAAGGAGAACGTATTGATATTATACCTTGGAATGATGATGCTGCGACCTTTATTGTCAATGCACTTCAACCTGCCGAAGTCACCAAAGTGGTAATGGATGAAGACGAAAACCGTATTGAGGTTGTTGTTCCTGATGATCAATTATCATTAGCCATTGGCCGCCGTGGGCAAAATGTCCGACTCGCCTCACAGCTATCAGGTTGGGCGATCGATATCATGAACGAGGAACAAGAAAGCGAACGTCGCCAGAAAGAATACAAGGAACGTTCAGATATATTCATGACGGCTCTTGATGTGGACGAAATGATTGCTCAGGTCTTGATATCTGAAAGCTTCACCAATTTGGAAGAAGTTGCTTATGTTGCCCCAGAAGAAATTTCTTCTATTGAAGGTTTTGACGAAGCAACTGCCACCGAACTACAGACACGTGCCCGTGAATTCCTTGAAAAAATGGCTCTTGAGCAAGATGAGGCACGTAAGGCTGCTGGTGTTGAGGATGACGTTTTAACGATTGCAGGCGTAACATTGCCGATTGCGGTCACATTTGGAGAAAATGAAATCAAAACTGTAGAAGATGTGGCTGGTATGATCCCCGACGATCTACGTGGATACAACGAAATGGTTGATGGTGAGCGTGTACATGAAGACGGGATATTGGAAAGCTTTGGTCTTACTGCGGACGCTGCTCAAAACATGATTATGCAAGCTCGCGTCTTGGCTGGTTGGATTAAGCCAGAAGATTTAATTGTCGAAACCGAAGAAGAAGAAACAACAGACGAAGAAAATGTTGTTCTTACTGCAGAGGATGTATTTGGTTCTTGAGTACACAAATTGACATAACCGAGAACTCTGAAAACAAGGCGCAGCAATTGCCTGAGGTATCTTCTAAAAACTCACATGGCCATAAGCCGCGTGAACGGCGTGATATTGCGTCAGGTGAACTTCGTAATCCTGCTGATATGTTACGTTTGGTCTTTGGTCCAGACGGACAAGTTGTAGCAGATATTTACCAAAAACTCCCGGGACGTGGGGTTTGGGTAGACGCGCGCCGACAGTCTGTTGAAAAAGCAGTAAAATCTGGTGCGATTGCGCGAGCGGCAAAACGTAAAATCATCTTGAGTGACGATTTTGTTGATGCAATTGAATTGGGCCTTGCTAAGCGGGTTTTGGGTATGATTGGCATGGCGAAACGGGCAGGCCAGTTAGAGAGCGGATTTGAAAATGTTCGCTCTTGTGCCCGTTCCGGTAAAGTTGGCGTCCGTATAGAGGCTAGTGACGGCAAACCGGATGGGCGATCAAAAATACGCGTTGTTGTTAAGGCAATTGCAAAAGAACTAGACATGAAAATGCCGCCCATTGTTGGTTGTTTCACAGGAAGTGAATTAGGTAAAACCATTGGACGCGATAATTTGGTACACGCCTGCATTCACAAAGGGAAGATGGCAAATGCGATTGCGCGCGAAATTGATAAGTTGGCAGGCTTTCGTAAACTGTTGCCTGATGGGTGGCCTGACAGAGAACATGAGCGTGTAAAAACAGCTGATATCGGGGCTAAAAATGACCCAAATATTGGTTACGGAATTTAGTTGCATGTGAGCTAAACCCCGTTAGGGTGCGCCCACTTAAGAAGAACCTGTAAATGGCGTCTTTATGAAACGCTGATTTTAGGATATAGAAAGACGATATGAGCGATACAGATAATAACTCTGGCGATAAACCACCAGCACGCAAGCCAATGTCCTTGGGAAGTCCTAGGGCGGGTGGCAATGCACGTTCAAATTTCTCACAAGGGCGTACTAAAGCCGTAGTAGTTGAAAAGAAAAAACGCCGTTTGGTTAATGCGCCTGGTGCACCGTCAGCTCCAGGTTCTTTGGGTGTAGCTGTTCCTCCAGCGCCTGAGAAAAAAGTGGATCAAGATGCAGTTGCAGCAAAAAATCTTGGCTTATCGAAAGAAGAATATTTAAAGCGTCAACAGGCGGTTGGAAAAGCTAAAGCCGAAAAATCTGTGCGTGAAAAAGCCCGCGAAACAGAGCGTAAAGCTCTTGCCCAGAGAGATGAAGCTGACCGTGCGGCATTGGAAGCTAGAAAAGAAGCCGATGTGCGTGCTACGGAAGAATCCGCTCGTCTTGCTAAGGAAGAAAAAGCGGCTGCAGAAGCCGAACGTCGGGCGGCCCGCCCTATTGCAGGTGGCCCTATACGAAAAGCAAAACAAAAACCTGAAGTACAGCAAAATATACCTGCTGCGGATCCTGCCGCAACAATTCCCGATGCTTCTGCATTGGAACGTGCAGGAGGCCGCATTAAAAAGGCCAAACCGCAGCATCAAAAGCCAAATCGTTCGCGTAAAAACGAGCCTACACGTCGCCGTGGTAAACTTACAATTGTCAGCGCACTTGCTGGTAATGAAGAGAGACAACGTTCTCTTGCTTCGGTGAAACGTGCACGTGAACGTGAAAAACAGCGCCGTACAGGTGGAACAAGTGAAAAAGAAAAGGTTTACCGCGAAGTCGTAGTGCCTGAAACTATTTCAGTGGCTGATTTGGCCAACCGTATGTCTGAGCGGACTAATGATGTCATCAAATATCTAATGCAACAAGGCGACATGTCCACTGCAAGTGATGTATTAGATGCAGATACTGCACAATTAATTGTTGAAGATTTTGGTCATACTGTGAAGCGGGTTGCAGAGAGTGACGCTGAAGTTGAAGTATTTTCACCAACGGATGACAAAGACGACGAAGCTTCGTTAAAACCACGTCCACCAGTTATTGCCATTATGGGTCATGTTGATCATGGTAAAACATCTTTACTTGACGCACTTCGTACGACTGATGTTGCCAGTGGTGAAGCCGGTGGCATCACCCAACACATTGGAGCTTATCAGTTAAAACTTAAATCGGGTGAGACAATTACTGTGCTTGATACGCCTGGTCATGCCGCGTTTTCTGAAATGCGGACACGGGGCGCGGCTGCTGTTGACATTGTTGTTCTCGTCGTCGCCGCTGATGATGGGGTTATGCCGCAAACCATTGAAAGTATTAAATACGCTAAATCGGCGGATACGCCCATTATTGTTGCTATAAACAAAATGGATGCGCCACAGGCCAATCCTAAAAAGATAGAAGAAGATCTTTTACGCCATGAAATTATTACGGAAAGCATGTCTGGGGATGTGCAGACCGTACAAGTGTCGGCTCTTAAGAAGACCGGTTTGGGCGACTTAGCTGAAGCAATTGTCAATCAAGCCGAATTGATGGAATTAACGGCGAACCCGAACCGCCGTGCAGATGGGCTTGTTATTGAATCTAAAGTTGCCAAAGGCAGTGGCCCAGTTGCTACATTTTTGATTAAACGCGGCATGCTTAAACGTGGTGATATAGTCGTTGCCGGTGAGCATTGGGGTAAAGTCAAAGCTATCATGAATGAACGTGCTGCCAGACTGAAACAAGCTGGCCCTTCAGAACCTGTTGAGGTGCTCGGTATGGATGGCGCCCCTGCCCCAGGCGAAGCATTCGCAGTTGTGCGTAAGGAATCAAAAGCGCGCGAGATCACTGAATATCGCAAGCGCCGCCGCAAGCAAGGTAGCGCTACTGGTTCGATTGATGCCGCTACGTCCATGGAACAAATGTTGTCACAATTGAAGCAAAAATCAATCGACGAAATGGCCTTGTTGGTTAAAGCGGATGTACAAGGGTCTGTCGAGGCTATTCGCTCATCTGTTGAAAGTTTAGGCAACGAAGATGTACGTGCTCGTGTTATTCACGGTGCTGCTGGTGGCATTAATGAAAGCGATGTAATGTTGGCAAAATCTTCTGGTGCGCCAATTATTGCATTTAATGTCCGTGCTAACCGTCAAGCCAAGGATTTGGCCGAACGTGAAAGTGTTGAAATCCGATATTACTCCATCATTTATGAGTTACTTGATGATGTTAAAGGTGTGCTTGAAGGTATGTTGGCGCCTGAACGCCGTGAAACTTTCATTGGTTATGCTGAAATTCTACAAGTGTTTGATATATCGAAGCTCGGGAATATTGCTGGTTGCAAGATTACCGAAGGCAAGGTGGAACGCGGTGCGGGTGTGCGTTTGTTACGTGATGATGTGGTCATTCACGAAGGCACGCTGTCAACTTTGAAACGCTTTAAGGGTGAAGTCGAAAAAGTTGTTGCTGGTCAAGAATGCGGTATGGGCTTTGAAAATTATCATGACCTGCGTAAAGGCGATGTCATTGAATGTTTCACTGTCGAATTACTCGACCGGAAGCTCGATTAGATATTTGTTCGAAAGTTTTATTTTGTTATTCGGGTTTTCTATAACATCTAATATTGCCAGCATTTACCAAGCCTACACCAGATACTATTATGTCATTGTTAGGTGATAATTTGATTATTTCTATTCCGTGCACGATTCTGCGTTTAATTTGCCAATAGCATGTCAAAATAATGAGCAAGAACGCCAACAATTCTTAGCTTAGTGTGCTAGAAATTTGAAAATGGATTCAAATACAGCCTCAACATAACAAAAATGATTTTACTAAAATGAGAAAACGAAATGAGTAAACAGGCAAAACCACCTAGTCAAAGACAACTACAGGCTGGCGAATTAATTCGTCGAGCTTTGGTAGATATTATCGCACGAGAAGATTTTCGTGATCCTGATTTACTAGGTGTATCTATCACAGTTTCCGAGGTGCGGGCATCACCTGATTTGCGAACGGCACGGATTTATGCTGCACCGCTTGGTGGCATTAAGACAGCTGAGGTCGTAGCCGCCCTGAACCGTTGTTCGAAGTTTTTACGCGGAAAGCTCGGACGTGAACTTAAAATGCGCTCCACTCCAACACTTAGATTTGAAGTCGATACAACATTCGATACAGCTTCAGAGATGAACGAACTGCTCGCCCGCCCCGAAATTGCCAGAGATTTAAATAAATGATTTATAATAAGTGATTTAAGAGCCCCTGACCCTAGTACCTTAAGGCTTTGTGAACAAATTTTCCTGTTTCTATCGGTAAAGTTCGGGCCTTTGGAAATGCTTTAGAAAAATTTAAAAAGCCATGCGGCATTGCTTTTTCGTGAACATATTTAACCGGAATATCATTGTCCTCAAGATATTGCTTATACAATAGTCCTTCTTCGCGAAGCGGATCCAGACCACATGTCAATATGTATGCGGGAGGTAAATTTTTTAAGTCTTTCTCAAATAAAGGTGAAATTCTCGTTGAAGTTACATCTGCATCTACGACATAGTATTTAAGAACGAACTTCAATGCCACGACACCTAATTGCAACATATCTTGCGGCCCAGGTTTTTGTGGTTTGATTTCAGCCATTTGCATGAGTGGGTACAGCAATATCTGTACTTTTAAATCTTCACGGTATTTTTGCGCTAAATAGGCAGCCATATTGCCGCCTGCACTATCCCCGCCTATACCTAAACGAGTAGCATCAATACCATATTGAAGCCCATTTCCTTGTAATGCCCAGTTAAGGACAAGCTCGCAATCATCTGGCCCTGCTGGAAATGCGTATTGAGGTGCCAAACGGTAATCCACAGACAGTACACGCATTTTTGAACTGTCGGCTATTCGTAAACAGACACCTTCATGGGAATCCACCGAACAGGTTACAAATCCGCCTCCGTGTAAATATACAAGGCAAGGCCCATTTTCCCGAGCCGCACCTTTTGGAACATATAAACGTACTGGCACAGGAAAATTTTCATGATGGATGTCAAAATCGAAGACATCCCGCATTTCCGGTCCTGGAACATCAAATTTATTGGTTAATGTACGGATTTTATTATGGATAGAGTAAATTTGATCCGGCTTGAGTTTTATTTTATCAAGCTGAAGTTTCCATTCCTCTGCCAAATTCATTTTTCTTTTTTCGACGGCCATGAATATCCTTTGTGCTGATTATGGTGAATAACCACCGTCTGCTAAAAACTGTCTCTCTGCTTTTGTGTTTTCCCTACCCAGAATTTCATTACGGTGTGGGAATCGGCCAAAATCAGAGATAAGTTTACGATGGGCCTTGGCATGAAACAAGTTTGAGCTACTGTCCAATCGCCCATCAATAAGGCGTACACATTCATCTTGAGTAGCGAGGTCCTCTGCATGCATATATGGTAAGTAAAAAAATTGACGACGGTTTTGTAGTGTTTTTAAATCATGGCCAAGCGCTATAGAATTCTTGGCGCAAGTGAGGGCTAATTCATCCCAGGCAAATGCTCCCATGTTATCTCGGTACATATTGCGAGGAAATTGATCGAGACATATAATGAGTGCCAGTGCAGAATCTGGTTTTTCTAGCCAAGGATGCTTTCCTTCAACTTTTAAGAACGCAGCTGCACCAATGGAAAACTCTTCAAATTTTGTGCGAATATCTGCATCAAAAGCATCAGATTTTGCATACCACTTTGATGGCCCAGACAGTTCGAACCAATAGTTGAGTATTTCGTCGAAAGTTATCATTAAAACTTATATTTTTCTTGCTCAATGTTTTTAAAAATAGTTTTCGTTACGCGTATATACTGTTTTTTAGATGGCTCAGTCATGTAGATTGCGTCTTTAACCTTAGATGGGTTAAAACCATCTTTTACCAAATCGTTTTTTTTGTATTTAAATGTTCCCGTCGTATTTGAAGTTGAAGTTACCCTTAAAAATACAGGTCGTGCATAAGGTGGTAGAGCATTTTTGATATGTTTATAGAGCGCTTCCAAGTCTATATTTGGGTCAATAACGAGTGATGCCATACCAGCTTTGCCGTCATAACCAGGAATAGGTACACCGTAAACATTTGCTTGGGAGACGCCTGCAAATTCAGTAATTGCAGCTGAAACTTCGTTTGTTGCCACATTTTCTGCCTTCCAACGAAATGTATCGCCAATGCGATCTGCAAAATAATAATATCCTTGCGCATCCCGCCACAAGAGGTCACCCGTATGGAACCAACGGTCACCTTTGGTATAGACATCGGTTATGATTTTTTTAGCACTAGCATCCTTATCTTCATATCCTTCGTATTTATAGCGGGTTTCACCTGGACGTATTTCGCCAATCAATTCACCAATTTCGCCAACTTCTGTCCGCTGACAAAACCCATCTTCTCCGCGAATATGGGTGTTTGTTTCCACATCAAATTTAATTAAATCTCCATTTGATTTGTCGCGCATATATTCTGGAATACGACCAACTGCACCAACTTTATTGGTAACATTAATCATGGATATATTTCCTTCAGTGGCCCCGTAAAACTCGACAACTTTTGGAATTGTAAAACGCTCAACAAATTTAGGCCAAACTTCGGGACGTAGACCATTACCAACAATACACCGTAACTGATGGTCGCGTTCTTTGGGGTGGGCTGGGGCGTTAAGTAAAAAGCGGCAAAGCTCGCCTACATACATAAAAATAGTTGCTTTGTACTTTACAGCTTCATCCCAAAAATTGCTTGCGGAAAATTTTGGAAGAACAATAACGGCGCCACCAACGCTCAAAGCCAATCCAACGCCGCAAATCCCGCCCGTACCGTGATACATCGGCAAGACCATCATCACACGGTCAGTCGATTTTGCGCCGGACGCTACAACAAAGCCCCGAAGATAATATTGCCCGCGTGTATGGGTTATTTTTGCTGCTTTTGGCATCCCTGTTGTTCCAGATGTAAACATTTTCATAAAAATATCGCCAGCAACCAGCGCTGCGCGAATGTCTCGCGAGGGCCTTTTACTGCTTTGCTCGGATATGACAGTGTCAAAATCTTTAAAGGCTTTTGCAATTCCAAACGCACTAAAAGCAACCAAACCTTCAGGCAGTTTACTTTGAGCACTTTTCCAAGCATCTATAAATTCATGGTCAACTATTGCGAGTTTGGCATAGGATATAGTCACGCAGTGGGCTAACGCTGCTGAACGTAATTGGTAGTTTATTAAAGCTGGGATCATTCCTATTTTTGATAATCCATACCAAATGGCTACATACTCCAATCGATTACGAATAAATACGGCAACGGTATCACCTGGTTTACCGCCCTCACCTTTTGCCCAATTGGTAACTTGGTTGGCGTAATCATCAAATTCTCTGTACGTCCATTCCTTATCATCTTCGATAAAAGCGATATTATCTGGGTATTTATCTACGATGCTCTCAATATCGTCGGGCACTAAATTAGTTGAGGCTGTGTCTACATCCTCGACAGCGGCCAACATACGCTTCATCGTGCGAATAAATTTAACTTCCTCGATTATGTTTTTAATGAATCCCATTTAACAAACATAGGCAAGTGAAGTAGGTGGTCAAGGACTTCTCTGCAGACACGCTAAAAATAGGTGAAAAAGCCAAAAAAAAGCCCTCGCGAATGCAAGGGCGTTTAAGTTTTGAGGTGAAGAGTTTTATTAGAGCCTTCACCATGATCTGTGGGAGCAGTTCATTCTCCCTTATCGTTGCAATCTTCGTGCCACACCAAAACAAGCGTAAAACGCCAAAAAATTCTCTATTAAAGAGATGTTTGTGGCCTAAATGGTTTTATATCAGGACACGTGTTTCAAAATAACACAGGTGAGCCCCCTTAAATCTTTGTAATAATGTGCCCATTCTACTTGAAGCTAGGCGCAAGCTGGTTAAATTTATAACAAATGTAATATTTGGAGAAACCATGAAAAAGCCTCTTTTCGTTAGCCTTGTACTATCTACAACCATGCTTGCTTTGCCATTAACCGCGAATGCCCAATCCAATTGGCCCGTATTTGGTAGTAAGCCAAACAATGAGCAGGGTTTGACCGTTGACCCAGCTCGAGGTGTTTTGACACTCGCGCCATTGCTTGAACGTACTACGCCTGCTGTTGTTAATATTTCAGTTGCTACCACGGTAAAGGCACCTAGCAATATGTTTGGACGCAACCAGATGAGCGATGAATTTATGGAGCGTTTTTTTGGTGAACGAGGCAACCCTTTTCGCAATGATAATGAAAACAATGAGAGGCGTGAAGAAGAACAAGATGAACGTACAATGCGCTCGGCTGGCTCCGGCGTTATAATCAATGCAGACAAAGGTTACGTACTAACAAATTTCCATGTTATTGATAAGGCAGACAAGATAACAATCACTTTGACAGACCGCAGAACTGCCGAAGCAGATGTCGTCGGCACAGATCCAAAAACCGACATCGCGCTTTTGAAAATTGATTTGTCAAGTTTGACTGATGTAAATTTGGCAAATTCTGACCATGTAAAAGTTGGTGACTATGTCATAGCAATTGGCAATTCATTCGGTATTGGTCAAAGCGTTACAACTGGTATTGTTTCCGCTTTGGGGCGTTCGAGTGCAGCACAAGACGAATACCAAAACTTTATTCAAACTGATGCCGCAATTAACAAGGGCAATTCTGGCGGCGCATTGGTGAATTCAAAAGGTGAACTTATTGGTATTAACTCCCGTATTTTGTCTCGTTCAGGTGGATCTAACGGGATTGGGTTTGCCATTCCTGCAAATATGATTAGTGGCATTATGGACCAATTGATTGATTACGGTGAAGTCAGGCGTGGACGCATTGGCGTAGGTATTCAAAATATCACCCCAACTCTGCAAGAGGCAATGGGCTTATCCTCACGAGACGGCGCATTGATCAGACAAGTTGAAGAAGACAGTCCAGCTGAAAAGGCTGGGTTAAAAGTCGGTGACGTTATTGTAGCATTTAACGGACTTGAAATACTTGATAGTGATGATATTCGCAATGCCGTTGGTGCTGTGGAACGCGGAAAACAAGCTAAAATAACCTATCTACGTAATGGCAAACAACGCACAACAAAAATTGGCATTGAAAAAGCACCAGATGAAGAAATTGTGCGTGAAGACGTTGAAAATAATAACGATAATGACAATGATGCAGAACCTTCTAGTTTTGAAGCCTTTGGCGGTGCAACATTCATGGATATCCCTAGTGATGCAGAGTTGGCTGGCGGCGAAAAGGGCGTTGTTATCAGTAACATTCGCAGAGGTTCAGATGCTTTTGATGCTGGGTTACGTAAGGGCGATATCATTAGAGCTGTGAATAATATTGATACTGATAATCTCTCAAAATTTGAGGCGCTAGTTAGTAAAAAAGAAGGGGCCGTGTTCTTAAGTGTACAACGTGGACGGAACAGAATATTTATTGCTGTTCGGTAGGAAAATTTAGTCTGTAACGTCGTAAATGGATGCACTGCACGTACAAAACGCGAGTAGTTTTCCTGTTTTAACATCAATGAGTTTGGCTTTTGCGTGAGCAAGATTTGTACTTATTGACTTGACCTTGCCTATAGCACGACATTTCATACCTGGTTTTAATGGCCTAGAAAATTTGACTTCGAGACTTGATGTTGCGCAAAGCCGTCCTTTTGGGAGTTCAGTAACAACGGCTAAAACGGCGGCGGCATCAAGAATACTCATAGTCCAGCCACCGTGTATGTGACCGCGCGGATTGAGGTGACGATCAGTTGGCGTGCCCTCATAAATACAAACACCTTTACTGAATTCGCTTAATTCAAGGTTGAGCATTTCACCCATAGAATCATGAATAGGTGAGTTCGCATCTATCATAGTCGCGATGTTTTCTAGGCCGGTTTTTTCAGACCATTTCTCTGGCATTTTCATTGCATCAATGTCCGTAAATACATTTTAATTTTGTATGTGCAAGATTGCGGATTTGAATGCTACAATAAATAATCTATGGGTACCATAGATGAGTACTATAGCCAGTTTTTTTATGTTTCCGTAGAATTTTCTGAAATTACATCCGATTTAGCCGCTTCCATAACTACATTGGCCAAATCATTATCGTCGGCAAGTTCGCCGTCTTTGACGGGTGTTTTTTCAATTGAAAAAATTGCGGAGGCTTCTTTTTTACCGTGCCAAGCTTGAGCAGAAAATACGTTTTTTTTCCATTCGCCTTTGATGGTATAGTTTTTATTGTCATGTTTGAATTTAAGCGTAGCCATTGTTTTTCCTTCAGTGTGAATTTATTCTTCGAGTGCCACTAGAGCTGCTTCTGATAGTTCAAGGTTGTGATAAACATTTTGAACATCATCAAGGTCTTCGAGTGCTTCAACGAGTTTAATAACAGTTGCTGCCTTATCTGGAGCGTCAATCATATTTTGTGCTTTCCAGATTAAGTTAACGCTTTTAGGGGCTTCACCAAGCTGTTTCTCAAGGTCTTCAGCCACCTGGGCTAATTGGTCACGTTCTGTAATAAATGTATGAACAGGCGTCTGTTCTGGGTCGTCAGATGGCTCATCAGACTCGACATCATCCGCACCAGCTTCCATAGCAGCTTCCATGACGGCATCTTCATCACCTATTGCGTGTGGATAGGTGATTTCACCAATTTGATCAAATCCAAATGAAACGGTACCCGTTTCACCTAAATTACCACCATTTTTGGAAAATGCTGTACGCACTTCCATTGCCGCCCGGTTTTTATTGTCCGTTGAAACTTCGACAATTATACCAATTCCTGCAGGACCGAAACCTTCATAGCGCATCTCATCGTAATCAGCACCCTCACCCGCAGTGCCTTTATTAATGGCGCGCTGGATATTGTCTTTGGGCATAGAAAGACCCTTGGCGTTGTTGATCGCCAAGCGTAATCGTGGGTTCATATCTGGATCAGGGCTACCCAGCTTGGCCGCAATTGTTATGTCTTTAGAAAGTTTTGAGAACTGCTTAGACCTGATTTTGTCCTGTCGCCCTTTGCGGTGTTGAATATTGGCCCATTTTGAATGTCCAGCCATGAAATACTCCGATTTAATCTTGTTGGTGCGTAGCGCGGGTGTAGCGTATGGGGTGTTGCTGTTCAAGTCAGCAATGTAAACTACTTGCCAAAACAGGAAAATATTATGATTAACTCTTAGGCATTTTAGGCATGTAATTTTCATCATGTTTTGCCAGAACATTACTAGCTACAAAAACACCATTTGGTGCGAGCGTGCCCGTGATGACGACCCCCTGCCCCTCTGCAAACAAATCGGGAAGCACGTCATTATATTTCACTTTAAGTGCGGGTAACGCAGGGTCAGGATCATCAAAATTGACGATTGAAAAATTCGTATTTAAACCATCTTTTTTAATGACACTTCCTGCAACGACTAAACCACCTATTTTTATTTTATTGTCGCCTTGTATATAAGACGCAGCAACGACATCTGATGGATTTACGAAGAGTTGTTTATTGTCCCCCAAGGCTCTGAGTATTAAATAAGCACCGCTAACGACAGCTAGTGCAATAACTGCGAAAGTGATCAAACGTTTGTTTTGATGTTTTGGTTTCATTGTACTGGTCTATCTAGAAATTGCGTGTTAGGAAATGCGCTAAAATTGCACACATAAAATTCTATGGATATATAGAACATTTCATGCATTTGAGTATAGGCTAAACTTCATGCAATCTACATTTAATAAACCCAATATACTAGAAGTTAGCAACCTATCAATATCACGAGGCGAAATCGTGCTGTTTGAAGGACTATCGTTTGATTTGAAAGCAGGTGACATTATTTGGGTTGCTGGCAGTAACGGCATAGGTAAAACATCATTACTGAAATGCATTTCAGGGTTATTACGGCCTGACGTCGGAAATATTACTTTTATGGGCAAAGATGTTCACAAAAACATTGTCGCTAATACTGGGTATCTAGGACATAATGATGGCCATAAGCCAAATTTAACTGTTCTTGAAAATCTTTGTTTTTGGCACACTATATTTAAGTCTTCTATCTCTCCTAAACAGGCATTGAAGAAAGTTGAACTAATCGCACAGACTGATTTACGGGCTAAAGTACTATCTGCCGGCCAATCAAGGCGGTTGTCTTTAGCACGAATATTAATCAAACAGGCATATGTTTGGGTGCTCGATGAGCCCGCAGCTGCTATGGATGTAAATGGCCGTCGGCTTATCCATGCTTTGGTGGCAGAACATGTTGCATCAGGTGGTTGCGCCTTGATTGCCTCACATACATCACCAGAAAAAATTGGATCCAACACACGAGTGTTAACACTTAATGGAGCTGATAATGGAGCCGTTTATGAGTAGGCTTTATGGGATAATATTGCGGGATATGCGTATCGCATTTCGGTCAGGCGGCGCATGGCTGATGGGTTTGGTTTTTTTTGCAGTGTTTCTTTCATTGTCAGCCATCGCAGTTGGTGGTGAATTTAAAACCTTGAGACCATTGGCACCCTCGATCATTTGGTTAGCCATTGTGTTTTCATTATTGTTCTCGTTTGAGCAATTGTTCAGTAGTGATGCAAATGATGGTAGTTTGGAGCATATAAAACTCTCTGGAATGTCTATGGGAAATTATGTGCTCGCCAAAGTTTGCGCCCATTGGTTGCTCAGTTTTTTACCGTTAATACTGGCATTGCCCATTGCCGCATTTTTATATGATTTACAAATGCCAATACTCATTGGCCTTTTCTTTTCGGCGCTAGTAGCTAGCCCTGCTCTGGTTTGTTACGGTGCATTTTCTGGAGCCTGTCTGGTTGGTTTTAAGGGTGGTGGGTTTTTACTGGTCTTGTTAACAATCCCTCTTGTCATACCGGTGTTGATTTTTTCGGTCAGTGGTGCCGTAAGTTTTAGTGCTTCAGGTCTATTTGCCTTGGAATTTCAAGTGCTGGTAGGTATAAGTTTAATTGCTACGGCAATTGGTATTCCGGCTGCTGCAGCAGCATTAAACACTGGGATGGAGTAAAGATATGATCAATTTTTTAGCAAACCCTATGCGGTTTAAAAAATTTGCAAATATTGTTACACCGCTTTTTGGCTTACTTGCATTTTTCTTTATTAGCAGTGGTCTTTATTTTGGCCTGTTCAACTCTCCCGAGGATCAATTGCAAGGCCATAGTGTCCGCATTATGTATGTTCATGTACCAGCAGTCATTATCGGTATGGGTGCTTATGCAGGCATGGCTATTGCAAGTCTTCTGGCCTATATTTGGCGTCATCCTCTCTCTGATGAATTAGCGCGCGCCCTCGCCCTTCCTGGTGCAGCCTTTACGGCCCTAGGTTTGATAACAGGGAGTTTATGGGGCAAGACAAGTTGGGGGACATATTGGCAATGGGATGGACGCATGACTTCAACGCTTATATTGTTATTCCTTTTTATTGGTTATATGGCCGTGTGGTCCAGTGTTGACGACAAAAAACGGGCCGCAAGGATTGCTGGTTTGGTCGCGATGGTCGGTTCAATAAATCTACCGATTATAAAATTTTCTGTAGATTGGTGGAATACGCTTCACCAAACATCTTCATATTCAATGCCAGACGCACCTGGCTTGCCTAGTTCAATGGCATTACCGCTGGCTCTAATGGCATTGGGGTATACATTTTTTTTAGGTTGGGTGGTTTTGAATACAGTATTAAATTCTATTGCAGATGCACAGGTTCAGCGTAAAAAACCAACTGTTTCCACGACCAAAATGGAGAAACTCTAATGGAATTTATCCCTGATTTTGGAAAATATAGTTTTTATGTATGGACGTGCTACGGGGTATCTATTGCCGTGTTATTAGCATTTACTATCACGACGTTACGGCGAAATGCGCAGCGCCCTAAATGAATATCAAAGAGGTGGCAACAAGTTTGGGCGATACACCACGTCAAAGATTACTGACTATGATGTCTCGGTTGCGCAATCCAAAAACAGGGTGTCCGTGGGACATAGAGCAAACTTTTAAGTCAATCGCACCGTATACAATTGAAGAAGCCTATGAAGTGAACGATGCAATTGAGCGTAATGATATGGCCGACCTTAAGGAGGAGCTCGGCGATTTGTTACTGCAAGTCGTGTTTCACGCACGCATGGCAGAAGAACAAAATATATTTGATTTTGATGCCATTTGCGACGGTCTTGTAAGAAAAATGATTGCTCGCCACCCCCATGTATTTGGAGGTGAAAAAGAACGTGACAGCAAAACGCAAACAGTCGCTTGGGAAGCATTGAAAGCTAAAGAACGTGCTGAAAAACAAAATAAAAATACTTCAATATTAGATGGTGTTGCGTTGTCCTTACCGGCACTCACGCGGGCAGATAAGTTGCAAAAACGTGCGGCAAGAGTTGGATTTGATTGGGAGCGGCCAGAACAAGTGATTGCTAAAATAATCGAAGAGTCCAGTGAAATTGTTGAAGCTTATGAAAATAAGGAAGGACATGCTCGTATTCACGAGGAAGTTGGAGATTTGATTTTTGCAGTTTCCAATCTTGCCAGAAAATTGGGCGTAGATCCTGAACATGCGCTGCGCGACTGTAATAAAAAATTCATCCGACGTTTTAGATTTATTGAAAAGCATGCGAACAAAGATTTGGAAAGCATGGATTTAACTGCCCTAGAAGAACTCTACCAAGCCGCAAAAAAGTCTGGACTGTAGTATATTTAGATGAAAACTTGCGGATTATGTGTGTGGAGTTTTCCTGCATCCACAGGTGTTAAGCGCACTCGCATTTTACAGTCACCTTGCTTTGAAATTTGTTCATCCAAAACATTGCCGTGTTGATGCAGCCAAGCTCGAACTTGCATGTCTTTTGGCTGAATAATAACATTTACGACATGATCAGCCTTGGATAGGTCACTTTCAATGCTTTCCAGTAATGTGTCTAAGCCACTATTTTTAGTGCAGGAAATCAAAAAAACACTTTGATTTTGCTTGCTCTTTCCTTTCAAGGATGCACGGAGTTCATCGGTGACCAGGTCTATTTTGTTCAAAACTTCTATCATGGATTGCCCATGGTTTTGACCTGCATCTATGGAATCTAGTATTTGCAAAACGTCTTGTTTGTGCTGTTCACTAAGTGGGTCAGATATGTCGCGCACATGAATAAGCAGATCGGCCTCTTTAACTTCCTCTAAGGTCGCGCGGAATGCATCCACAAGGTCAGTAGGCAAGTCGGATATAAAACCAACTGTGTCAGACATAACGGCATTTTGCCCGCTCGGTAACGATAATATCCTGTGTGTCGTGTCAAGAGTAGCGAACAACATATCTTTTTCTAATACGCCGCCCTCTGTCAATCTGTTGAAAAGTGATGATTTGCCGGCATTGGTATATCCAACCAAAGCGACCACGCGTTCTGGTGCACGTTTCCGCTTTGTCCGTTGTAAGGCTCTTGTCCTGTGTACTTGTCTTAAATCTTTTTGTAGTTTCCCAATTTTATCGGCCAACATCCGGCGATCAGATTCGATTTGTGTTTCACCTGGTCCTGCCAAAAAACCCTGCCCACCTCTTTGACGTTCCAAGTGTGTCCACGTTCTCACTAGGCGTGAACGCTCATAGGCAAGGCGGGCTAATTCTACTTGTAACCGACCTTCTTTGGTGGCTGCACGAAGCGCAAAAATTTCCAATATCAGACCAGTACGGTCAATGACTTTAGCATTCCAAAGTTTTTCCAAGTTTCTTTGCTGAATGGGTGCAAGAGCAGAATTGATAACTATAAGATTGATATCATGTTCAGCTATTATAGCAGAAATTTCGTTAATCTTCCCACTGCCAAAATAATTACTTGCTTTAACTTCTCGTACTGTAATCGCCAATTCATTACATACTTCCACACCAAGCGCTGCAGCTAATAAACTGGCTTCTTCTAGCTTTAATTTAGAGTGTTGCGGGCCCTCACGGCCAATTACAGGGTGCAACACCAAAGCAAGTTGCGGCCTAGCTTCGATTTCAATCATAAGCCCAATCGTCTAGTCATCTTCAGTTTCTGCAGCAAATAATGATACCGGTTCCATAGGCATAATTGTTGATATGGCGTGCTTGTAAACTAACTGTACTTGACCATCACGGCGCAGAAGCACACAAAAATTATCGAACCAAGTTACGACCCCACTCAATTTAACACCGTTCATCAAAAAAATGGTCAATGGTGTTTTCGATTTGCGGACTGAATTTAAAAATGTATCTTGCAGATTTTGTCTTTTCTCACCAGACATGTCTTATTCCTTTTTTCTTTTACACATCCCCGTAATGCCTACCTAAAGCCCATCAGCGCTATAAAGCAAGGTAGAATTGTAATGTTTTTAAAAAAATATGGCTGCAATATTAATTTTGCCAAAAAGATGGCGCTATTACAGCAAAAACTGCCAAAACTTCAATGCGACCAAGTAACATTATGACGGTTAAAATCGACAAAGAAAGCACATTCATATCGCTATAAGCTATTTCAGGGTTGGTCGCTGCTAACAAAGGCCCTGTGTTTGATAAAGCTGAAGCACTTGCAGACACGGCTTGTGTAAATTCAAGGCCAGACGCGCCCAAAGCCGTAATGCCTAAAGCGAAAACCAAAGTATAGCCAAAAAAGTACATCCATATTGATAAAAACGCTTTGTCGTTGATGGTGCGCCCTTGGAATTTAACCGGCATGACGCGCGAAGGATGGCTCATACGATCTATTTCAGTTCGTAAATGACGAAATAGTAGCAATATTCGTATGATTTTAAGGCCGCCTGCCGTAGACAATGCTGACCCACCAATCAATACGAATGCGATTAATAATGTACTGGGTACCATGTCAATCCCTATAACATGATAATCAAATCCTGTTGAACTGGCCATAAAGACAGCTTCGACAAGTACAGTATATAAATGGGCGGCACCAGTTGATAAAAACCCTGCCAAAACCATAATGGCTATGATTACAAATATTCCCCTATGTTCAATATTCAGAAACGTTTCGCGCAAAGACACAGCGTTTCTTCTCCGCAATAAATCCCACAAAACGGAGACATTTGCTGCGCCAAGTAAACATGTGATTGCTAGAACTATACCACCTATGCCAGAAACGTATTCTGCCATGTGTCCACTTCGGGGTACTAATCCGCCTGTCGATACTGCGCTTAACCCTAAACAAATTGCTTCAAATATTGGCGTTCCTGAAATAACAAGAAAAACGAAGCAGATGGTTGCAATAATAGCGTAAAGTAGCGCAATCAATTTTCCAATACCAAGTAAGCGTGAAAATATTTCACCGCGGCGTAATGTGAACAAAGATGATCGATGTTCACCGATTCCCGTTAAATTAAGGGCGGCTAAAATAACGACTGCAAATGTAGCCACCATAACACCACCACTCCATTGCAAGAGAGCGCGCCACAACAAGAACGATTTAGGTAATAAATCAGGAGCTAAAGTTGATGCACCAGTCGTCGTTGTTGCAGAAGAAGCTTCAAAATAGGCGAGAGCAAAGCTATTGATTTCGGGTAATGACAAAAAAGGCAAACATGTAATTACAGGCACCAGAAGCCAGAAAAATACGAGAAACACTAGGGCATCACGCGTGCTTTCATGCGTAGGTGCATTTTGACCAACAAAAATAATGATTAACCCAATTACACCAACGATAAATGCAAGAGACAAAAACAATTGGGCTTCTGGAAATTCTCTAAATACTAGGCCACCCAATGCGGACACTAACATGAGTACTGCACAAGAAACCAACGCATAACCAAGCCAAAGAAAAATCCGTGAATACGCCATTTTCACATTTCCCTTTTTCGTCTAAACCTAAAAGTAATCAGCACTGACACGGAATAATTGTTCAACATTCTTTAAAGCCGCTATATCCGAGAGTAGCACAATTCTGTCTCGAGTTTGTATTACCAAATCTGCATTTGGCAACAAAACATTACCGTTTCGTATAATGGCCCCGATAACAATACCGTCGGGTATCACTGTTTCTTGTAAAAGTTTTCCGGACAGCGGTGATGTATCGAGTACTTCTCCCTCCATAACCTCTGCTGCACCGCCCTCAAGTGCAAAGACATCAAGTATGCGCCCTTTACGGACATGACGCAAGATAGACGATACTGTCGTTGCGCGCGGGTCAATAATCATATCAAGATCTAGAGATGCTTTTATATCTAGCAATGATATATCATTAATGAGACTAAAGACCTGTCCAGCACCAAATGATTTAGCCATAATACCTGCAATGATATTCGTTTTGTCATCATTCGTTAGGCATAAAACGCCTTGCGCATCACGTACACCAGCTTCTTCTTGTACTGTAGCACTTAAGGCATCCCCACACAATACAACAGTATTTTTCAAATCTTCAGCAGTAGCCTCAGCTCGGTCTTTGTCAGCTTCTATAATACGAACACGAACGCCAGACACTTTTTCCAACTCTCTGGCTACGTAAGAACCAACATTACCTCCCCCAAAAATAACAACATGCCGAGCTTTCTCTTCATATGTGCCAATAATTTCCAACAACCTGCTAGCATGTGCAGATTCTACTACAAAATATGCATTGTCGCCTATATCGAGTTGATCATCAGGATCTGGAGCAAAAAACTGTCCGTCTCTGAACACACCGACTATTGATGCTTTTAAATTTGGAAACAGCTCACTTATTTGTTGAATAGGCATATTTGTTATTGGGCATTTTGCATCGACTTGAATACCGATTAATTGCACCAACCCATTGCCAAAAGGTACAACATCAAATGCGCCAGGCGTATTTAATCGACGCAGAATTGCCTTACCTATTTCTATCTCCGGGGAAATTATTATATCGATCGGCATATTTTCACGGGAATATAAGTCTTGCCATTTTTCTTCTAGGTAGTCCTGTGCGCGAACGCGCGCAATTTTAATTGGCGTACCAAATAATGAATGGCATATTTGGCATGCGACCATGTTGACTTCGTCTGAATAAGTCACAGCAATAATCATATCCGCATTATCAGCACCCGCTTTCTTTAATATGCTCGGGTGTGCGCCGTGCCCCACTATACCGCGAACATCCAAATCCGTAGATATTGTTTGAATAAGTTCTGCTGATAAATCTACAACGGTTACAGAATTGTTTTCCGAAGACAAACGTCGCGCAATACCGTAACCAACCCTGCCTGCACCGCAAATTATTATGTCCATGTTGTTCGCCTTGTATTAACTGGTTGTTTTTGTGGACGAATGTATCCCCAAAGACTTTAACTTACGGTGTAAAGCAGACCTTTCCATGCCAACAAATGCTGCCGTTCTTGAAATATTACCACCAAATCTCTCGATTTGCACCTGTAAATACTCACGTTCAAAATGCTCTCTAGCATCACGTAATGGCATGGCTACTATTTTATCACTATTTTGTGCAGTTGAGGTATGCCGTACTACTGAGACTTCCTCTGGCAAAGATTTAAGGGTTATAGGTTCACCTTGTTCACCACCAGCTAAGATAAGTAATCTCTCAACATTGTTTTTTAATTGGCGTACATTTCCAGGCCAATCATGCGCTTGTAATGCTGCCATCGCATCTTCGCCAATCTTCCGAGATGGCAACCCTGTTGAAGATGTTAGTTTATTGATAAAATAATCGACGAGCTCTGGAATATCTTCACGTCGTTCCATTAAGGCTGGTGCAGTGACAGGCATTACATTAAGTCTGTGATATAAGTCTTCACGGAATTGGCCTAATTTGGTTTCTTTCTCTAAATTTCTAGAGGTTGAAGTAATAACTCGGACATCTACTTGAACGTCTTTTTGTCCTCTCACCCTTCTAAATCTTTGGTTTACCAAAAGCCGTAATAATTTACTTTGTGTTTCATTTGGCATGTCTGCGACTTCATCTAAATACAAGGTGCCGTAATGTGCTCGCTCCAATAATCCTGTTTTTAGTGCATTTCCATTTTCATCTTCAATACCAAATAGTTCTTCTTCAACTCTTTCCGGTACCATAGAGGCTGCATTGACAGCATGAAACGGCCCACTCGACCTATCAGACTTAGCGTGTAATAATCTTGCGATTAGCTCTTTGCCAGCACCTGATGGGCCAGAAATTAATACGCGACTATTTGTTGGTGCTATTCTGTCTATCTTTTGCCTTATCTGGCAAATGACGGAAGAACCCCCGATCAAGCTTTCTTCCAATATTGCTCTGCCTTTTAAATCTGCATTTTCTTGGCGTAATTTTACGGCTTCCATTGCTCGCTTTGCCGTAATAAGCAATTTCTCACTTTGAAATGGTTTGACAATATAGTCATAGGCACCTTTACGGATGGCGGAAACGGCTGTTTCAACCGTTCCGTGACCGCTGATAATAATAATAGGAATATCTGGATCCGTTTTCTTGAATATTTCCATCAACTCAATACCGTCCAGGTCAGAGCCTTTGAGCCAAACATCCATTATTACTAGAGAGGGTTTACGTGACTTAAACTCGTTTAGCGCCTGTTCACTCCCGCCGGCCTCACGCACTGGATAGCCATCATCAGAAAGTATGCCCGCAATTAAATTTCTTATATCATCTTCATCTTCAACAACTAGTATTTCAAAACTCATGACTATTTTTCTCCTGAATTTGAGGAAGCTTTTAGATTTTTTTGATTTTCTGAAGTAGATGTCTCATCAATTTTTGGTAAATTAATACGTACATGTGCGCCTGTTCTTTTTGATGATTTTCTAACTAATTCTAAATCACCTCCATGGTCTTCAATAATCCGTTTTACGATTGCCAATCCTAGGCCTGAACCTTCATCACGGGTCGTCATATAAGGTTCGAGTAAACGTTCCCTATCTTGGTCCGGCCATCCTTGCCCGTTATCAATAATATCAATATGTATCATATCTTTTTTGATGGATAGTACTGTAGTGATTAACCCATCCCATTTTTTCGGTCCTGTTTGTTCTAGCCTTCGCGAAATTGATTCACCGGCATTTTTATAAATATTTGTCAAAGCCTGAGATATCAAACGCTCATCGCAAAATACGTCTGTTTCAATTATTTTTGATTTATCATAAATAAATTTAATATCTGGAAATGCGACACGAGATGCAAAGAGCGTGTCTTCGATAATTGTATTTAAGCCGACAGTTTCCAAAACAGGAGCAGGCATGCGTGCAAATGCGGAAAATTCGTCAACCATCCTACCTAAATTAGATACTTGTCGCATAATAGTTTTTGTACAATTGGAAAAAGTATCAGGATCTGTTTTAATCTCTGGGTGAAATTTTCGCTCTAACCGCTCAGCTGAAAGCTGAATTGGTGTTAAAGGGTTTTTTATTTCATGGGCTATTCGTCGGGCAACTTCACGCCATGCAGAATGTCTTTGTGCGGCAACCAAGCGCGTTATATCGTCAAAAGTAATCACCCAACCTGTTTCAAGTTGATCACCTTTATACGACGAAATTCTTATATCTAAATTTCGTGTTCCTCTTGAAGTTTCCAAATTAACTTGGTCATCGGCACGATTATGGATATTGTCCTTAGCCTGGGTGAACGCTGGATAAAAACTGGGCAATATTAGTGAAATAGGTGCACCCACTACATCATTTAACCGAACATCAAGCAATATTTCTGCAGATTTATTAATGATTGTGATTTTTCCTTCTGGCGTTAAGCCAACGACCCCAGCACTAACACCCGATAGTACAGCTTCTGAAAACTCTCGGCGTTGTTCGGAAATATCATGTTCAAGAACCAAGTCTTTACGTTGGGTATGTAACTGCTTCGTCATTCGGTTAAAGGCATTTGCAAGATCACTAATTTCATCCCACACGCCACTCACATTTACCCTTGTGTTCAGATTACCAGAGCGCACTTTTTCCGCAGCATTCACCATTTCGCCAAGTGGGGTCACTATGCGGTTAGCCAATAACAAGCCCAACCATATCGCAGCAAAAAGAATAAGGAGCGCGACTTCAATATATGTGAGTAGAAAAACTTTGTTTAGGGCTTTGTAGCTTCCTGAATAACTTTCAAGTGACGCTTCAACTTCATCTATTTTATCAATATTGGTTAGAACGCCTGCGCGTAAATATCGCCCCGTATATAAATATGCATCGGTATAATCTTCGAGTTTAAAAAGTGCGACCAACAAATCTATTTCATTGCGGCTTGTGATCGTCAGTGAACCTTCTTTGGCGCGGCTCATGGCCTCTACGCTAGGCAATACATAGTTTGGAGATTGCGGGCCTTCCGCCTGGGATAGGATACGCCCATGACTATCGATAACGTACACAACAGGAAATTCCCTAAAGACAGCCTGGCTAATTAAAAAAGCCGTATAAGTAATTCGGTTAGGCAAAGTAGATTCTGCTCGGTTCAAATCCTCAGCAATTTCGTAAACACCTTGGGATATTTCCTCTATTTCTTCACGTAAATAGGCGTTGGAAACTTCTCTTGAGTTTTGCATAGTTTGGCGAACAGTTGGACCAAAAATATTTGTTAAATTTTTACTCATTAATGCTGTAAAAAACACCCCAACAAGAATAGCGGGCAGCAGTGCGCCTAAGGAAAATATCAATACAAACCTTCTATGGAGGTGCGGCGCGCTGTCGCTAACATCAGAATTATAAAGCACAGTTCGAAGCCGATAAATCAAGTAGATGCCGAGCATAATGACCAAAGCTAAATTTGACCAAAGTGCCGGCAATGCGCTCGCTGCTTGCTCTTCATCACCGGAAAGTGCCATTAAAGCACCTATACCGGTTAAAACAGAAGCAAGTGTAAAAAATAAACCGAATAAAGCAGTTAAAAACACTCTTGGTGTTTTTACAGGTGGTGATTTTACAGGCGTGTATTTAGTTTTATGAGCAGTAATCATTGTTACCCATTTACCACACTGGTACTTTACTGCAACAAGAATCAAAGTCTATTTTTGGTGCCAATTTCTTATCTTTGTCCGTAAGGTATTGCGATGAATACCCAACAACTTGGCTGCTTTAGAATTATTTCCACCTGTTAAGCGAAGAGCTTCGGTTATCAATGGTTTTTCCACCCACTCTAGGGCTTGCTCATAGGGCGTGAAATAGGAAGGGCTATCGGTGATGAGTGCTTTTTGTAACAAGTCTGTACAAGCGCCCTTAATGTCGCTTTGTGAAACATTACTTTCGTCTGAAGCTTCCATTGTATCAAGCATCTGGTTGATAATATCTTCTGAAATGTCGGTGTCTGAAAATTGCAATGCAATTACGTGCATTAAGTTTTTCAGTTCACGGACATTACCGGGCCAAGAATGAACTTTTAATCGTGCTAAAGCATTTGCTTTGATAACGCCTCGCGTACCTAATCTAACCGAATTTAAAAAATGAGTGGCTAATTCTTCTAAATCATCCGTTCTTTCATTTAATGGCGGTAAAAATATTTTTCCTCCCAGTAAATGTGAAAGTAGATCCGACCTAACCAGTTGATGTTCATAAATAAAGTCTAACGTTTTTTCGGATGCTGCGATAATACGGAATTGTTCATTTAAATGTCGACTTTCATTCTCTTCCAATATACCAAGTAACAATACTTGTTGTTCAATATTCAGTTCATGAATACGGTCAACAAACACGTCTCCGTTTTTTACTGTTTTTATTAAATCATTGGCGTCGGCAAATCTATCAAATGGATAGAAACCAAGATCATTGCGCTTACCTGCATCATGCAAGCATTTTGCTGTCAGGTTTTTGCCTGTCCCAGCTTCACCGGAAATGAACACGGGCACTTTGCCAGACGCATAATCAGAAATTGCCTTAAAAACAGGTTGCATTGCCTTGGAACGGCCTATCATCTGGTCTGGATTACTAAGTATTTTATCGGTTTTTGGTGGTGCATTTACATCCAGTGCCCGTTGAATAGTTTTCTCTAATTTTGCAAAATCAAATGGTTTTGGAATATATTCAAAAACACCCGTTTGCCGAGACTTCAATGCGGTTACCATGCATGTGTTCGCACTTATTACAATAATAGGTAATTCTGGGCGTAAAGACTTTAATTGTGGGACAAATGTAAAAATTTCATCTGTTCCCATGTGTACATCCGTAAGTATTACATCACCTTCACCGGCTTTTACCCATTTAAGTAAGGTATATGGGTTGTCAGTTGATTTTATATTGTAACCCGCTCTTGTCAAAAATTTGCCAAGAACAAATCGAATGCTTTCATCATCGTCAGCTAATAAAACGTTTAATTTCATAGGTTTACACTCATTTTCTATTTTGTTCCAGGTAATAGAATAGAAAAAATAGTTTTATCTTTGTTTTTTGTATACGTAACTATTCCGTAGTGTTCATTGATAATTTTTGATACAAGAGCAAGGCCCAAACCTTGACCATTAATTTTTCCAGTAGTAAAAGGCTGAAATAAGTTATCCTTGAGATGATCTGGCACACCAATCCCGTTATCGATTATTTTGACTTCAACAGGTAATGAATGAAGGCGACCTCCTTGTGCTTGCTTGCGTATACCCGTACGGTACAAAGTTTGTATTTCAATTTTTCCCTTATCATAATGCGCATGTACAGCATCAGTAGCATTGGCCAATAAGTTAATAATTACTTGCATAAGATTATCAGAATTACCATGGACATCTGGTAAGGATGGATCGTAGTTTTCAATAAACTCTATTGATGTATTGTTAGCATTTTGAAATAAAAGGAATGCTCTTCGTAAAACGGTATGGATATTTAAATTTGTATTTTGAGTGCTAACAAGAGAAGAAAGATTCTCCACTTTATCTGCTAACCGTCCTATGCGTTTCACTTCCGATTTAATAAGTTCAGTAATTTCCAAATTAGCTTTCTCAGATATATCATGTTCTAGTAATTGGACGGCACCATAGATGCCTGCAAGCGGATTTTTAAGCTCATGAGCTAGCATGCGTCCGAACATCCCAACCGCTTGATCCTTATGCCCATCGGTATTAATTTCAACACTCGAACGTTGTGGGGACAAAATAACGGCAACGCCATTACTAAACGGAAAGGCAATATAGGACGTTGTTATTAAATTTGAATCAGGTGACAAAACATTTAAATCATGCCCACGAATAGTAGATAATGTTACAACTGTTGATTTGAGAATAGGTTCCAATTGTTCAAAGCCATTTGCTAAATCTTTAATATTGGTTCCATATTTTGTAGATGTGGAACTACAGGTCCAAGCTTCAGCAGCCGAATTCATCCATATTAATGAAAAGTCGTTTTTTTTAAAAACAAATATGGGTTCTGGAAAAACATCTATAAGTTCAGCATGAAGAGGTAAAGTGGTCATGCTGACAAACTGGTTTGCTCAGGATTCAAAAATAACTTTTCCATAATTCGAATAACAACAAGCTCTTCCATTGTGTTGCATGCACGAATGGTAGACATTGTCCTGAACTGGTCATCCATTTTAAAGGGTGCTTTGTTAATGTAATCCTTCACATGTTTTCGCGCTATTTTTATGCCCTTCTCGCGACCATAGAAATCTAAAATATGTAAGAAATGTTTATGAAAAACATTAAATGCCTGCTCGGGTGAAATGGGCAAATATTCAGTACCAGAGAGCGTTGCCATAAGTTCGCTAACCAGCCAAGGTCTACCAATAAGGCCTCGACCTACCATAATTCCGTTGGCTCCGGATGCCTGCATGGCCTTCACTGCCGCCTCAGGTGACCTAATATCACCATTGACAATTACGGGAATATTGACGGCTCGTTTAACTTGGCCAACAGCTTCCCAATCTGCATTGCCATTGTAATATTGACAGCGTGTACGCCCATGAACCACAATCATTTGTACACCCGCAGCTTCGGCGCGTTGCGCTAGCTCTGACGCATTAATGCTATCATCATCCCAGCCGAGCCTCATTTTTAATGTCACAGGAACGTCAGTTGCTGATAATGTCGCCTCTATTAATGTCATGGCGTGATCCAAATCCCGCATAAGCGCAGAGCCGCTTTGACCGTTTGTAACCCGTCTTGCAGGACACCCCATATTGATATCTATTACTTTTGCCCCAGCATCTTGTGCAATACTGGCGCCTTCATGCATCCATTTTGCTTCTCTACCCACGAGTTGAATGGCGAGCGGTTCAATCTTCCCCGCACCTGCAGTTTTTCGCATAGCATCTTGATGTCCACGGCCTAAATATTCACTCGCTACCATTTCTGACATTACATAGCCGGGATTAAAGTCTTGTAAGGCAAGGCGAAACGGAAAATCTGATATGCCGGTCATGGGTGCTACCAGAATATTTGATTTTAACTTAAGCTTGCCGATTTGAATAAGATTCGTCATAATTTGTCTTTAACGGGAAAAAAGAACTTGCACAATATTTCATCACTTAAAAATGCAAAAATTGCAATCATAATTGTCGCCGCAGGTCGTGGACTAAGAGCGGGTGGAGAATTACCAAAACAATACCGTAGTTTGGGCAGAGATATGGTCTTAACAAAGACATTAAACTGTTTTGCAAATTATGATAATATTGTTGTTGTTATACATAAAGATGATGAAAAATTGTTTGCCGCCGCTTGTGATGCATACGGCAAAAAAGTTTCTTGCGTATACGGCGGTAAGACCCGCACTGATTCTGTTAAAGCGGGTCTAAAAGCATTGCGCACATATGCCCCAGATATTGTCCTCATCCACGATGCTGCGCGGCCATACCTAAAGCAAAAAACGATAATAAATGTTTTAAATATGCTTGAAAATAATTCTGCGGTAGTCCCTGTTCTCCCTATAGTTGACGCAATTAAGTCTAGGGACGGAACGACAGTTGACCGTGAGCAATTGAAAAAAGTTCAAACACCTCAGGGTTTTCACTATCCTAAAATCGTTGCAGCATATGAGAATATAGAAGATCATGCGGACTTGGTTGATGATATTGAAGTCGCAAAAAATTCGGACTTGTCCATTGGTTTTTGCACAGGTGACCCAGACAACATTAAACTAACTTTTGAAAACGATTTTATGCGAAATGATAATATGAAAAATATCACCGGATCCGGTTTTGATGTACACAAGATTTGTTCTGGTGAGAGTTTGGTTCTGTGCGGCGTGAAAATTCACGCAGGGTTTTCCCTAGAAGGTCATAGCGATGCCGATGTTGGGCTGCACGCGCTTACAGACGCCTTACTCGCAGCGATTAGTGCTGGTGATATTGGCGATCATTTTCCGCCGTCAGATGATAAATGGAAAGGCGTGAATTCCAAGCTTTTCCTCGTACATGCAGCCAAGCTCTTGCAAACAGAAGGTGCAATCATAGACCATGTGGACGTGACATTAATTTGTGAACTCCCAAAAATAAAACCTCATCGTTTTGCTATGCGCGAAAATATAGCTGCAACACTTGGAATTCCTATAAGTTGTGTGAGTATTAAAGCCACAACGACCGAAGGTTTGGGCTTTGCAGGTCGCGGTGAAGGTATTGCAGCATCAGCAATAGCGAGTGTGAGGGTTCCTTTATGAATGAAGTAATCTACCGTTTAGCTGAACACGTCATTAATACAGCAAATAACAAGGGCATTACGATTGCAACTGCAGAAAGTTGTACTGGCGGCGGCATCGGTGTTGCATTGACAGCTATATCCGGTTCTTCGTCCGTATTTGAAGGCGGCATTATTTCGTATTCAAATGATATAAAGATAAATATTTTGAAAGTTCCCAAAGAAATTATTGCCCGCCAAGGTGCCGTTAGTGAAAATACTGCAAAATTAATGGCTGAAGGTGCCCGCAAGGTTTTGCATACTGACATCGCCATTTCGGTTACGGGTATAGCTGGTCCAACAGGTGGCACCCCTGACAAACCTGTGGGTACGATTTGGATCGGTATTGCAAAAAAAGGGGATAAAACTAAAACCCATATCTGTGAATTTTTTAATATGGATCGGGAAAGCGTTAGACAAAATACAGTTAGGGCCGCATTGAAATTTTTGATAGAATGTGTAGAGGATAATTGAGGCTAATTCATTTTAATATTCTGATTTTGGTCGCCAGCAGGTTCACAGATTTGTTTGGCGCGCCGTTCAAAAGCGCCCATAATTGAGAGAGCAGCGCTATCAATTTTTCTTTTTATTAAAAATTGTAACGGTGCAGCTTTCAATACTACATCCACTTCAAAATCCAATTGAGTAGATCCGTCTGAAAGCTCATGAAAAATCCAAGTATTTGCAAGTGCACGAACGGCACCACCATGACCAGATTTTTCTATACGTATTCTTAAATTTTCACGATCAGCTGTTGCTTGTGATCTAAATGTCTCACTAATAAATTTGTATTGTATGGCGACATCTACTGTTAAAACTTCAAGGTTTGCTGCAGGCATTTCTCGGTTTAGTATTCGCACCGAAGAAATAAAATTGATAAATTTAGGGTAGCTTTCCACGTCAATAACCATATCTAGCAAATCTTCAGGTTTGTGGAACAATCTTATTTGACGACGTATTTTCATTAGTGGCCTCGTTTTGTTAGGCGCGCAGCACGCAGTTGTTTAAAATCAGCATCTGCATGATAACTGGAACGTGTGAGCGGTGTTGCAGAAACCATTAAAAATCCTTTGGCGCGGGCTATGGTTTCAAATGCTTTGAACTCCTCAGGAGTGACAAATCGCTCTACTGCAGCATGCTTGCGCGTTGGTTGTAAATATTGGCCAATTGTAAGAAAATCAACACCCGCAACCCGCATATCATCCATAACTTGCATAATTTCTTCTTTGCTCTCGCCCAGACCAACCATAAGGCCTGATTTCGTGAATTGCTCGGGGTCACGTTCTTTGACCCGCTCAAGTAACCGTAAAGAATGATAGTAACGCGCACCGGGGCGAATTTTTAAATAATTTCGGGGGACGGTCTCCAAATTGTGATTGAAGACATCCGGTTTGGCATCAATTACCATTTCAACCGCACCTTTTTTGCGCAAAAAATCCGGTGTTAAAATCTCGATAGTTGTTTCGGAAGATTTTTTACGTATTGCATTGATAACGTTAGTAAAATGTAATGCTCCGCCATCGGATAAATCGTCTCTATCAACCGATGTTATTACGACATGTTTTAGATCCATTTCAACTACAGCACTCGCAATTTCATTGACTTCTGCATTGTTTACCGGTCCTGGTAGACCTGTTTTAATATTACAAAAAGCACAAGCACGTGTGCATGTATCGCCTAATATCATGAAAGTTGCATGGGCTTTTTCCCAACATTCACCAATATTAGGGCATGCCGCTTCTTGGCAGACTGTTACCAACCCTTTGTCGCGCACAATTTTATTAGTTTTTGAAAAGCCGCGCGATGTGGGCGCTTTGACACGTATCCATGCTGGCTTCCTGAGTACTTTTGTATCTGGTTTATGGGCTTTTTCAGGATGTCGAGGACGTTTTTTATTATCAATAAGTGTTGTCATATATAGAATTATGGGGTTTGAAGCCCTTTAAAACAAGTCATTTAGGTTCAATTATTACTTAATTATTTTCTGGTAATAAAGCCAGATAATTATAGATGAATGTGGAACCAATGGATTTGAATATATTAAAAGCAGTCAAAATCAGAGACGGGCATGACAATTTTTTTACGCCCTTAAGGTTTTTATTTGCCTATATGGTACTGATAGGGCATGCATTTGTTGTTGTTGGCGGCAATAGTACTGATGAACCACACATATTTTATGAACTGACTTCTAGCTTTATGGCCGTAAATTTATTTTTTATTGCTTCGGGGTTTCTTGTTACGGGGTCAATGTTATACCGTAAAAACTTGGCGAGCTTTGCATCGGCGCGAATATTGCGTATTTTTCCTGCACTTATTGTTCATGTCTTGCTGATGATGTTTGTTTTTGGTTTGATGACAACGACCATGCCTTTTATTGATTATATGACACATCCCGAGACCTTAAAACAACCATTTATAGTTTTACCATTTATAGAAACCGAGATGTTTTTGCCGGGAATTTTACCAAACAACAGTGAACATAATGCCTCAGCGACATTATGGACATTGCGTTATGAAGTATTGGCTTATATTGGCACTTTTTTAGTGTTTGCTTTGGGTTTAATGAAGCGTCGTTGGATGATATTTGCGCAATTTTTAATTTTTGCGGTTGCTGTTCCTATAGCTTATTATTTCGGGATTTACGAAAAACTACCCGCTACTTTACAAATGTGTTTGCGTTTTGGCTTATGTTACGGGCTTGGTGCTGCTATTTATGCATACCGAGACAAACTAAGATTCCACATATTGATTATTCCAGTCCTTGTCGTCTTAACTTCACTTAGCCATAATACAGTGGTTTTTGAAGTTATCGGTATTGTAACTGCTGGGTATATGCTTTTTTGGGCCGCATATTGCATTCTTCCAAAACTAATTTTTTTAAAGAAATTTGATGATATATCGTATGGGCTTTATATTTATCATTGGGCAACTTTGCAGGGCGTTCATCACTTCTTACCAGGTATTGATGTTTGGGCGCTCATCACACTTGCTTCACCGATGGCAATAGGTTTTGCTATGCTGTCGTGGAAATATGTGGAAAAGCCAGCGTTGGCATACAAAACTAAATTTGCTCAAAAATTGAGCTTTAGGAAATCCTCGCCGTTAAATGTGTAAAGTTTTATCGTAGGCCGATAGTACACTTTCATGCATCATTTCCGACAAAGTCGGGTGTGGGAATACCGTCTCCATCAATTCTGCTTCTGTCGTCTCTAGAGTTTGCGCAATTGTATAGCCCTGAATTAATTCAGTGACTTCCGTACCGATCATATGGGCACCTAACAACTCACCTTTTTTCGCATCAAACACCGTTTTGATCAGCCCTTCTGGTTCGCCAAGAGCAATAGCCTTACCATTTCCTATAAAAGGAAACCGCCCAATACGGATAGCATGTCCTGCATTTTTGGCTTGGCTTTCTGTCAAACCAACACTGGCAATTTGCGGTTGGCAATACGTACATCCCGGTATTCGCGAAGCATTTAACGGATGCGGGTTGCCACCATTAATTTTCTCAATACAGATAATACCTTCATGAGAAGCCTTATGCGCTAACCATGGTGGGGTTGTCACATCACCAATGGCATAAAGCCCCGGGATTTTTGTGCGAGAAAATTCATCAACAACAATATGGCTGCGATCTATTTCAACACCTAATTTTTCAAGTCCCATGTTTTCGACATTGCCGACAATACCAATCGCAAGTATTATGCGATCAAAACTTTCGACCTTCCCATTTATTTCAGCATTTACATTCGACTTTTGTGTTTTTACACTTGAGACCTGCGCTTTTGTTAATATGCGCATACCTTTCTTTTTAAAGGCTTTTTCAGCTAATGCAGATATTTCGGCATCTTCAGCAGGCAGTATGCGATCTAGCATTTCCACAACGGTTACATCACAACCAAATGCATTATAAAAAGAAGCAAATTCCATTCCGATAGCACCTGAACCAACGACCAATAATTTCTTTGGCAATTTGTCCGGAACCATAGCTTCCTTTGCCGTCCATATGAATTTTCCGTCTGGTTCCAATCCCGCTTGTGCAATCGTGCGTGCCCGTGCACCTGTTGCTAAGATAACATGTTTTGCCGTGTAAGTTTTTCCCTCTACAATCACATTTGGTGCAGGTTTGTTTTTTATTAGCTTTGCAAAACCATTAATGACCGTAATCTTGTTTTTCTTCATCAAAAATTTTACGCCGCCAGACAGCTGCCCCGCTATAGAACGTGAACGTTTCACGATTTCGGATAAATCAAATCCTGTTTTTGCAGTTAATCCGTACTCTGAGGCATGTTGCATATTTGTATAAATTTCAGCAGAGCGCAGCAAAGCCTTGGTCGGTATGCACCCCCAATTTAAACACACACCGCCAATTTCTGATTTTTCGACAACAGCCGTTTTTAATCCCAATTGTGCTGCGCGTATGGCAGCAACATAACCGCCAGGGCCAGAACCAATAATGATAACGTCAAAGTCAATAGGCATTGTACACTCGTTTTTATTTGTACGCATGCAATACAAGATAATGACTTGGATATAAACAGTAAAAACGCCTGAAAATTACTTTCGCAATAATCCTTCTGGCAAGGATTCAGGTACAATCATTGCTTCAATTACCTGTAAGCGCATGACATCACGAAGCGCATCAATTTCCACCGTATCGATTATGTCAAATGCCTCAACTGCACGGCCATCCATTGCGAGAGCAATAGCCATTTGCCCGCGAGCCGTATCACGAAGTTCAGTCTGACTAATTTTAAGCATCGCCGCATCTGCAAATCTGTATTGGCGCTGACGTACCGAAAAATTGACGACATCTAGATAGGCTTGGTCCTTGATTTCTATTGTGCCAATATTGTCGGCTTGCGACATAAGCATAGGCATGACTTGAGCAAGATTTGTAAGAATTTCTGGAGCAGGTTCAAGGACAGGTTCAAGAGCTTCATTGGGATTGTTGATCGCAGGTTGAATATCAGTAATCGTAATATTATTAGGTTGGAGTAGTGAATTTTGCTGCGAGTTGACGATAACTTGCGGCGCGCCAATACCGTAGTAAACAACACTACCTGCAAAACCTGCCGTGACCAACATAACAATTGTAGATTTAATAAACATAGCACTGCTCAATAACTTAAACATATCATGAGCATACTCAAAAGAGTATCGAAGGCAAGTCAGGACAGTACAGGCGCAGAAAAACAGGTTTTAATTCGCTCACTAAGGGAATTAGAGCATCATCGTCACAGGTTTTTCTATGAGCCGTTTAAATACGGATAGCCACTGGGCACCATTAGCGCCATCAACAACACGGTGATCACAAGTCAATGTGACGGTCATCATTGTAGCTATGGTCATTTCCTCGTCCCTTACCACGGGACGCTGCGCCCCTGCCCCTACAGACAATATCATACCTTGGGGCGGGTTGATAATAGACTGGAACGAGTCGATGCCCATCATGCCAAGGTTAGAGATAGAGAACGTACCGCCTTGAAATTCTTGGGGTTTTAATTTGCGGTCACGAGCACGGGTGGCAAGGTCCTTCATCTCGGTCGAGATAATCGACAGACCTTTGTTTTGAGCTTCGCGGATGATGGGGGTGATGAGGCCGCCGTCTATTGCAACAGCTACAGCCACATCCGCATTGTGGTGATAGGCGATACCGTCTGGTGTAAAACTGGCATTGGCGTCAGGAACTTGTTTGAGCGCGATGGCACAGGCGCGGATTAGCATATCATTGACGGATATTTTTACGCCCTCAGGTGCTTGTGTATTAAGTTCCTTGCGCATGGACAGCAATGCATCAATTTCACAATCAATATTGAGTGGAAAATGCGGTATATCTCGTGCGCTTTCAGTTAGGCGCTTGGCAATAATCCGGCGCATGCCGTCAAGCGGTTCAAGGTCGTAACTTCCAACAGGTATGCCGAGTTTTTCAAGATAGTCAGCACCGCCGCCGCGCAAGGGACCGAGTTCAGTTGTTGTGGTTTCGGGAATTGGTGGAGGTGTTGGCGCTTCAGTTGTTGCTAGTCTCGCATTCTCAATATCAACTTTGATAATTCGCCCTTTAGGGCCAGAACCCTTAATGGCGGACAAATCCAGTCCCTTTTCCTTAGCGATGCGTTTGGCCAAGGGGGATACTTTTATCCGCCCAGATTTATCTGGATACCCGCCGTCGCGGGTATGAGCGGACTTAGATGGTGGTGTTTTAGTTTCTGGTTGAGATGCTTCAATTTCCCCACCTCCCCGTTCATTCCCGCGCCCCGCAGGAAGTGCCCCTGGGGTGCGCAGGCGGGAATCCAATTGAGATGTCTCAGCAGGCACAGGCGCAGCAATTGGTGCGCTCCCACCCGACACATACCCGTCCATCACGGACGCATCTTCATCTTCTTCCAGCAACACGGCAATTGGTGCATTAACTTTCACGCCCGCCGTCCCCTCGGCCACCAGAATTTTAGTCAGGACCCCCTCTTCCACGGCCTCAATCTCCATAGTGGCTTTGTCCGTCTCAATCTCGGCCAGCACATCCCCAGAGGACACTTCCGCCCCCTCGGCCACCAACCATTTGGTCAAGTTACCTTCTTCCATGGTGGGCGACAAAGCAGGCATTAGGATTTCAATTGGCATGGCTAATCCTCATAACAAACCTCCTTAACCGCATTCACAACATCCTGCGCATTTGGCAAGCTCAAGGCTTCCAAATTTCCCGCATAGGGCAAGGGCACGTCTTTTTGGAACACCCTTGCTGGCGGTGCATCAAGATAGTCAAAAGCCTGCTCCATCACTCGTGTCGCGATTTCTGCGCCTATGCCGGATTGGCCCCAGCCTTCTTCGGCGCAGACTATGCGGTTGGTTTTCTTGACGCTTTGTATTATTGTATTACTGTCCAAAGGCCGGAGTGTGCGTAGGTCTATGATTTCGGCGGAGATGCCCTCGCCCGCCAGAATATCGGCGGCTTCCAGGGCGCGACCTACCATGCGGGAATGGGCGGTGATAGTGACATCGGTTCCAACACGCCGCACCAAAGCCTTACCGATTGGCACGAGATAATCATCCATTTCGGGAACGTCCATAATTTCGCCGTACATCATTTCATGTTCCAAGAACACAATGGGATTCGGGTCACGAATAGCAGATTTTAGCAAGCCTTTGGCATCTGCAGCATCATAAGGCGCGACGACTTTTAGACCCGGCACATTAGCGTACCAACTGGAATAATCATGGGAATGCTGCGCGCCAACCCGGCTGGCCGCACCGTTAGGGCCGCGAAAAACGATAGGGCAACGCATTTGCCCGCCGGACATATACAAGGTCTTGGCGGCAGAATTGATAATATGATCAATGGCTTGCATGGCAAAATTCCAGGTCATGAACTCAACGATTGGTTTAAGTCCACCCATGGCCGCACCAACCCCGATACCGGCAAAGCCGTGCTCGGTGATTGGTGTATCTATAACCCGCTTGGCACCAAATTCTTGCAAGAGTTCGCGGGTGACCTTATAGGCACCTTGATATTCCGCCACTTCTTCGCCCATGACAAACACAGTCTCGTCCCTGCGCATTTCCTCGGCCATTGCATCGCGCAAAGCATCACGGATACTGGTTTCGTGCATTTCGGTGCCAGCGGGTATATCCATTTCAACGGGGGTGGATTGCACAGGGGGAGAAACCCTATCATACCGCTTATCCCGCTCATCCCGTTGTAGAACGGGATCCATTTTCCCGCCTTCATTGTGGACCCCGTCTTGTGCTTGCATCCCCGCAGGGGGCGACGGGGTGAGCAGAGTTGCGGCAGGCGCAGACAAATCATCAGCCCCCTCACCGTCCTCCAGCAATTGTAAAATCACGGTGCCGACAGCAACATTCTGCGCCCCCTCCGCCACCAAAATTTTACCAACGACACCTTCATCAATAGACTCTATTTCCATGGTGGCTTTGTCGGTTTCAATTTCGGCCAATACATCACCGGACTTAACCGTGTCACCCTCTTTGACCATCCATGCGGTCAGAGTACCCTCTTCCATAGTCGGTGACAGAGCGGGCATTTGTATATTTATACTCATAAGTCGACCTCCAATAATACATCCGTATAAAGCTCGCTCGGATCTGGTTCTGGGGAGGTTTTCGCAAATTCTACTGCGTCACCAACTATAGATTTGATATCTTTATCGATGGCTTTAAGTGCATTTAAATCAGCCCATTCTTCTTTGAGTAAGCGGTTTTTGACCATATCAATTGGATCGTGTTCGTCGCGCATCTCGCTGACTTCCTCGCGGGTACGGTATTTGGCCGGATCAGACATGGAATGACCACGGTAGCGGTATGTCATCATTTCGAGTATCATAGGCCCTTTGCCAGAGCGGGCATGGCGTGCAGCTTTTTTGGTAGCGTCGCGCACGGCTAACACATCCATGCCGTCAACTTGCACGCCTTTGACACCAAAGCTTAGCCCGCGCTTATACAAGTCTTTTTGCGCGGTCGAGCGCGCAATACTGGTACCCATGGCATATTGATTGTTTTCAATGATGAATAATGTAGGTAATTTCCACAACTGCGCCATATTGAGAGTTTCGTAAACTTGCCCTTGATTAGCCGCGCCATCCCCAAAAAATACGGTACTTATTTTACCATTTTCTAGATATTTGTTGGCGAGGCCTAATCCTGCGCCAATGGGTACTTGTGCACCAACAATACCGTGGCCGCCATAAAAGTTTTTCTCGACACTAAACATATGCATAGAGCCGCCTTTGCCCTTGGAATAGCCACCACTACGCCCAGTCAGTTCGGCCATCACGCCACTTGCATCCATACCTAGAGCCAGCATGTGACCATGATCGCGATAAGACGTAATCATTTGGTCACCGTCTTTCAGTGAAGCATTTACTCCGGTGACCACAGCTTCTTGTCCAATATAAAGATGACAAAAACCAGCAATTAATCCCATGCCGTATAATTGGCCTGCCTTTTCTTCGAATCTTCGAATTAACAGCATTTCGCGGTATAATTGCAGCAGTTCTTTTTTTGTTGTTTTACCGATATTTGCCATTGGTTGAACGCCTTTAATTCATATACGAAACACATATGCAAAACGAATGCACAATAACAGTCAATAAACTATTAATTAGGGTGTTTCGTCAAGCCAAATAACTACTTCATTCGCATACGAAAGACTGAGGATTCGCCGCGCTTCTTCATCTAATCTATCGAGATCCAGGTTATTCGCTCTTAATTGTGAGGCGCGCAGTTCTAGAATTTCACGTTTCATTTTTATGTTTTTAATTTCATTCGTTAAAGAATTACTGTGCTCAGAATAATCAGCAAGTTTTAAAACACCCAAATTGCCACCAAATGTGTGAAAACCTAGATATCCATAAGCCACCAATAGAACCAAAAACGGCCATGACAATCTGATTCTTTTGAGCAAATTTAACATGTTTATAATTTATATAAGGATAGTTAGCGAGGGATTAAGGATTATCTTTATCTGTACCGTTTACAGTAATGGTAATAAAATTTTTGTCTGCCAATCCCACCAAGAGCATATAACCATTCGGAGATACTTTAAACACACCATATCTTGCATTTTGAAAAATTTCAGCAGTCCCTTCCTGAAAGTAATATCTGGCGTTGCCAATATCAGTGCGCAACCTTTTACGTGCATATTTAACTCTGATTTCATTTGTAGATAGTTCTGTTTCATTTTCTAAACGTACAAATGTACCAACATTATTGTCATCTCGATGCAAGACAAGCAGACCCTGCGCATTTAAGCCCTTATGATAACTAGTTGTCACGGCGTTGTCATAAGCAAGTGCCATAAAATCACCCATCATAAAGGCACGTGGATCAACGGGACGGAGTTTTAACAGCAATGTTTCACCCTCTTCTTTGATCGCATTCATCGCGGATATACCGCTCGTGAATTTGAAGATAATGGCTACAAGCGCGACAACTATAATTGTGATACGAAAATTAAACATGTTTGGCTCCTCTTTTAATCACAATAGAGTATACAACCAACAAAACCGTCCCAAACCCCATGAGCAGTAGAGATTTATACAAAAGGCTTATGTCCATATCGTAATAATACCAAACAATATAAGCAATCTGCGCCAAAATACCTACAATCGTCAAGCTACGTAGCCCCAGTATATACCCTGTTAGTATCAATAACAAAGCAGCAGCACTGCCAAGAGGCATCATCATTATGGCAAGTAGCAATAAGAACAATATGGTGATGTGGGGGGTAAACTCATCATTCTCTCCTCTAAGTCGGTTTAAATACCAAACGGCCAATCCTACAATCGTTGCACTGATTACTCGTTCAACCCAGTCCGGCGCGGCTGGTAAGTTTTCAACACCTAGACGTTCAGAAATCATAAAAGCTTGAAGTGTTTTCATACCGCCAGTAACGGCAAAATAACAAGGTGTGAGCAAGAATGCCGCGCCTGCCGCACCTAAAACCCTGAAATTTCGAGATTTTCCAAAACCAATTTTTGATGGCAAGGTAACACATATGATGCCCATTATTACGCACACTACATATAGCCAAATAAAGGCATAAGGCACATTATAATAAAGAAGCGCATAGGTTAACATTCCAGCAAATCCTGCCGCCATCAGGAACTCTAATATTCTGTCGTGTATCAGCCATAAAGTTAGCGCACTGAGCAGCATCGCGAAGAGTATAAACCCCGCTTCGCCTTCAAAAAACATCGCCGCACCAATTACGGCTAATGCTCCACCGCCCATGAGGAGTGTATTAAAGAAATGTCGTGGGAATAAGCCATTAATTTTTAGGCGCATAAAGACTGCTCCGCCATAAACCACCAAACCCAAACCAAGGAAATATTCAGGACGATCAACATTTAGGGTCACTGCCAAAAAAGTGCCAAGAAAACTCATAGCTAGGATAGCCGTAAATACGCCAGAGAATCCTAAAAACAGCTCCATATACCACGGCGAGGTATCGGCTGTCTCTGCGCGTAACACATCTTGAACCGAAACGGCATTTAACTGTAAGTCCGAAGAAAAAACCTCTACATCCAATGCTCTAGCAGGATTAAAATAGCCCTCTACAGTTTCTGATGCATCTGATATTTCATTAACAGACACGGACGTATTTTGTTCGTGCTTATCTATATCACCAAAATGCTTGAACGCCTTAGCCAATACAAATGTTATCCCAGCCATCCATATAAAACCAAGCAAAAGATCAAAGACAAATGCATCACCACTATCAGTTAATTCGCCAATAGTTCGCAATCCAATTTGGGCGGCCATTGCCCCAAGTCCAGTAGCTGCCAATACCAAACAAGCAATTTGCGCTGGCGGTGGAAACGATAATCTGTCATGGTTTAGCTTGTTGAGATAAGCCAATACACCTACCCCCATAATAGGTATCACGGGCCATGCCCAATTAATTTGATTATCTAAAACGGCTGTGGCAAAGGCGGCATTAGCATAGACAAAACCAATGGTTAGTAATAGCACACGGAACCACCCTGCTCGCGCCCATTCCGGCCACATATTCTGTACACGGTCGTAAACAAACAGCAATACACAATAGATAAAGGCAACAGCCGCGTAAGCCCAAAAATATACTTCACGCCCGTACAAATCTTGCAGGCCAAATCCAATATATGTATTGACGGCTATCGTCGCGATGATTAACCACACTGCCCAGTGGGCCAAGGAACGAGAAACAGCAGCAAATGGTAGCGCCATAATCGTCCATATTGTAAAAGGGACATAAATTGCTGCCGGTGTTTGGAATACTTGGCCAAACACTGCCAAAAACACACCTATGAGCACAGTCAAACTAATCCCGAATACCTGTGCAATAGGTTTATCCAACTTTAGTCCTATCCATGCCAATGCGGATAGGATCATACCGCCAAACACTATGCCAAATTTGACTGCCTCAGATAAATCATGCCAATTGTAAGCAAAAAAGAAGATTACCCCCGCAAGAAAATGCCCGGTTCCTAGTGCCAATAAAGACCGCAAGGCCCACCCGTCCCAAGCTTTAGCATTTCGAAATAAAACGAGTGCCTGTGTGTACAATCTACCTGGCAACAAACCATTTTCAACGAGTGCAGGCAGCATATGGCTATTAATTTTTCCGCTCATTTATCATACTCCTTTGATTCGTTACCCAACTCTAGACTACTCTGTGGACATTTGTGTCTAGAAGAAGGCGATTGTATTTGGCTTTGCAGTAAATCTAGGTTTATAATGATTCCAATTTAATAGATATTCAATTAAACAACAGGAGAATTTCATGAAAATTATTAAAACAACCTTTATTGCTTCAGCTATAGCTAGCTTGGCTGTGCCTGCTGCTGCCCATACAGGCTCACATGAGGCTTCTCTGCTTGCAAATCTTATGCATTGGCTAACAAGTCCTTCACATGCATTGTTAGCAGTTGTTGGGGCTGCAGCTATTGTTGCTTTCATTATAAAGCTTAAACGCGCATAGGAGCTACAGACATGTTACACACTTTAATTTCAAAATTTGAAGATAATATCAACACTGCTTCTGCCCATTGCGATATTCCGTGCGGTATTTATGACCCACAGCCGGCGCTTTATCATGCTTTATCCGTTGTTCGCCAAATGGATATCCTACTGGCCATTGATACTAGCGATATGAATGTTGCCACTGCCATGCAGATTGCGCGCAATACAGCGGAAAAAGAAAAGCAGGCCGAAAAGGTCAAAGCCGAAATCCGCATTATTTGGGGCGACTTTATCAAAGGCGATATCCTCAAGGACCAAGCCAGCGAGCTTGCCCACAATATCATGATGAAAGCTAGCAAATGCAAACAAGAGCTACACCGCGAAGACGGTCTTGCGCTCGTAGAATTGGTCAACGATTTCGCAGAAATGTTCTGGAAAATGAAAGACGTCAAAACAAAACGGGTCACGGCACCTTACGCCCCTGCCCTAGAAGTGGTTTATCCAGACCTCTAAATGATACGCCTCGTCAAAGTGGTCGGTGACAGCATGTCACCTACTCTGAATGACGGTGACTATATAGTTACAATTAAACCCCGGTCCGTGCGGCCGGGGTTTATTTATGTAATCAACCATTCAGATTTGGGCCGAATTGTTAAACGGCTTGAACGGATAGAAAATAATCGTTATTTCTTAAAAGGCGATAATCCCAAGTCAACGCCAAGAACCGTTATGGGGCCAGTGGCCAATGACCGGATAATTGGTCGCGTATTCCTTAAAATATCCAAATGTGGACTAAGGCAACTTCTAAATAAATGAGTTACCTTACTCCAAAATATGTTGGAAGAGACTTTATTTCTGTGGCCCGCTTCGGTTGACGCCTAATAGCAATAATACTGGGGACGCTACAAATATTGATGAATAGGTCCCAACAAACACGCCCCATATCATAGCAAAGGCAAATCCGTGCAGGCCTGTACCGCCCCAAACATATAGAGCAACCAAAGCAAGCATGGTCGTCATTGACGTCATTATGGTGCGCGACAAGGTGTCATTAATAGATAAGTTCAAGACCTCTTCTAATGGCTTTTTCTTAAATTTGCGCAGGTTTTCACGAATACGGTCATATACAATCACAGTATCATTGAGAGAATACCCAACTATTGTCAAAATCGCAGCAACAATGGATAAGTTAAATTCAAGCGCAGTAAGTGAAAATACACCAATAGTCAAAATAACATCATGAGCTAGGGCAATAACAGCTCCGAGGCCAAACTGCCATTCAAACCTAAACCAAATATAGATAAGAACCATCATCAGAGCGAGAACAACAGCCATAGCTCCTTTTTGCTTGAGCTCCCCCGACACTTTGGTGCCAAGAACTTGGACACTTAATGTATTTTCCGTATTGTCGACCTCAGGGTACAGTGCAATAACAGCGTCTTGTACGGATTTCAAAGCTACTTGTTGTGCTTTGTCATCGTTTTCATCACCTTCAAGTGCAGGTTGTTTACCAACTGACAGGCGTATGGCCTGTACTTTATCTTTATCGCTTTGACCAATTGTTTGAATGGCCAATTCACCGAGTCCCAGTTGTGGTCCCAAGGCTCGAATTGAGCTTAAATTAGCATCTGTTGGACTTTCTGTTAGGTGGAATTCCCATACTGTACCGCCTTTAAAATCAAGGCCGTAATTTAAGTTTCTGGTTGAAAACAAAAAAATTGAAGCAATAATTGCTAAAATTGAGAGAACCATTGCAATCAACCGCACCTTAATAAAAGGAACGTTCGTGTCTTTGGGTAAATGGCGTACTAAGGAAAAATCAAACATGGGGCACCTATATTGGTAATTTTTTAGGCCGCGCACGGCGTAGCCAAGTAGAGGTCATCAACCTAGCAACTACGACGGCAGTAAACACAGACATGACAATGCCAATCGACAAAGTAACAGCAAATCCACGGATTGGTCCGGACCCTACAAAATACAGTGTCAATGCGGCAATCAATGTTGTGATATTAGCATCCAAAATAGGTGCTAAAGATAATCGATAGCCCGTATCAATGGCATTAATTGGCCCGCGTCCATTTTGAGTTTCCTCACGAATACGCTCGAAGATCAACACATTTGCATCAACCGCCATACCAATAGTCAAGATTATGCCGGCAATACCTGGCAAGGTAAGCGTTGCCCCCAGTAATGACAATGCGCCTGCAATGAGAATAATATTGGTCGTCAATGCAATATTGGCGAATGTGCCGAACCGTAATCCGTAACTGAGCCACATAAATATTGCCACGCCCACCAATCCCAAAATGGAAGCTATTTTACCTGCATTAATAGAGTCAGCCCCCAATTCAGGGCCAACTGTGCGCTCTTCTGCGATATTAAGTTTTGCAGGAAGGGCGCCCGCATTAAGGAGCAAAGAAAGTTCTTTGGCACTCTCCATAGTGAAACTGCCTTCAATAAAACCCTGCCCCCCACAAATAGCCCCATTAATATTTGGCGCTGTGATGATTTCACCGTCCAAAACGACCGCAAATGGCTCACCTACATGCGTGGCTGTAAAATCACAAAATTTACGTGCGCCACGCGCATTATATTTGAAATTAACAATCGGATAGTTGTTTTGTGGATGTAGGCCTTCGCTTGCACTTTTAAGGTCAGCACCCGTTACGATTTCACGATCTTGAACCATCATATAGCCAGTACCGTCTTTTTGCGGGTAAGCGACTTTACCAAGTGGGCATTGATTATTTTCGATACAAAGCTCCATAACGACTTGATCAGCAGGAGAAACTTGATGAAAGCCAAGTTTAGCCGTTTTTGCAATACGTGCTTTTAATTCATCAACGTCTTTTGCGCCAGGTACTTGCAATAAAATTCGCTCTGAACCTTCTTTGGCCAATGTCATTTCCGTCGTTCCTGTTGGGTCAATACGTTTGCGAAGAACCTGAATTGATTGTTCAATTGTACGGTTACTTAAATAATCAATATAGGCTTGGGAAACTGAAACCTTATAACGCAGTTCATCCAGTTTATTTATCACGAGTGTCTTACCACCGCCGCCAATGGCATTCGCATCTACTGGAACAGATTGCTTACGCATTATCGGTGCACCAGTTTTCGCATCTGCATCATTTTTAAACGTAACGAAAATCGCCTCGTCTTTGATGCGCAATATAGCAGAAATACGGTCTTCGCGCAGAGCCGCTCGCATACCTGCTAGCTCTGATTTAAGTGTTTTCTCTACACCATCTTTAAGGTCAACTTCCAAAAGTAAGTGAGCGCCACCTTGCAAGTCAAGGCCTAGGTTTAGAGTTTGTTTGGGTAAAGGCCAAGGTAAGCCTTCGCGCGTTTTCTCGGAAAGTGCGTTGGGCATAGCAAAAAGTAGCCCGACCATAATTGCTCCAAGAATAAGAGTTATTTTCCAACGTGAAAAATGCAACATTGCATTCCCTTTTTATTTTGTGTGGGTAAATTAGTACCGCTGTAAATGATAGGCCGTACTACTAGGGTAATTATTATGACAAGCAAATGTTTTTTGCTTGGAAATAAGACTGTGAGGTCACAAAATATCAGTCAATGACACGAGATTTGGTTGGCCTAGTACCAACACTAAGAGAAAATGCTGGCGCCTTAATCAACCAGCCAAAGTGATTGGCATTTATTTCATTTTGTATTGAATATATGGTAGTAAATAGTTCGGTTGGGAACTTAGTATTCACAACAATGTTGGCATTAGGCTTTCTTTGCGGAGCAGCAAAAATCAAGGAATTACTCTGCTCTAGACCCTGTAATAATACAGCGTGCGGAATATTATTTGAATTAAAAACCGCAGTTTTACGTAGCGCCTTGGGGAAGATTAGACTGGCACCGACAATCACAGCCCCAAAAATCAGAAAAAATTTCCAATATAGAGGTCTCATGAATTTGCTCCTGCCTAAGGTGATTGAGTTTTATTTCTTATTGGTTTTACCAGTATCATTGGCGGCGACCTTTTTGTTGCGTATATCTGCGAGCATAGATTTGACCACTTTGACTTTGGTACCGCTGCCTAAATCTATTGTAATATCATCTTCGGTCACCTTGGTAACCTTACCAATTAGTCCGCCGCTTGTTACAACTTCGTCGCCGCGCGTTACAGCAGCTAACATAGCCTTATGATCTTTTAAACGTTTGTTCTGGGGACGAATTAAAAGGAAGTAAAATATCAAGCCGACCAATATAAAAGGCATAAATTGCATTAAGGCGCTCGGTGCAGCGGCTGGTGTTGCTTGCATAAATATATTTAACATAAACTGTGTCCCAAAATCTGTGCCTTTCATAGGCTATTGCTTCAAGACTATATAGGCGCCGGTAAATTTATTGCAATGCACTAACGTAGATAATGTTGAAATTACTTACATGCCTTTTGGGGTAAACGCAGGAGTTGTCCTGGTTGTATGGCAGTGGTGACGTCAATATTGTTAAACTCTGCCATTTCGGTTGCTGTCACACAGTAACGCCTACCAATGCTGGTTAGACTATCCTTCGGGAGAACTGCATATCGATTATGACTAGCACGAACTTTTATTCCGGTTTGGATAGGCATGACCTGGCGCACAACACCAATTTTTGTATGAGTTTTTAGTGTAGTCTGCGTAGTTTTGGGGCGCGAAGCCGTATTAGCGTTGCATTTATTTGCAGGAATTGCCAAAGCCTGACCAATCTGAATGTTACTGTCACGCATTGCATTATGATTTTGGATGTCATGAACAGTAATGCAATTGCGTTTGGCGATATTATATAACGTATCCTCATCGACGACGCGATGAATGCGCGTATACGTCCCAGTCGTAGCCGCCTGAGCTTCATTTGCCTGAGTTGCATTTGCCTGAGTTGCATTTGCCTGAGCTGCATTTGCCTGAGCTGCATTTGTCTGAGTTGTCGCCGCTTCTTTTTGCAGTATTGGCGTATTCATATAAGTAATTTCTGTGGACGGTTTTGCAAATAATTTTACTTTTGCATCCTGGTAAACATCCGTTGTAGGTGTTGTGTTCCCTTGCGCTTTATAAGCGTGAACTTTTTGAATTTCTTCTTGTAAAGCAGTATTATTATTCTGGGCAAAAGCAGGGATTGAAATAACAAAAGCAATAGCAATTGGGATAAGAATGCGTGTAAACATAACGACCTCCATTAAAATAGTTATGTTTACAGTCATGCATTATGGTAAAAGAACGGTTAAAGTTACTGTAGAAGAATGTCCTACAAAGACTTTGCCTTACCAGCTTCCATAACGGGTAAGTCCATAGCGAGGATAGGCGTATCCACAAGCTTTGTATTAACCAGTTCAGAACGGACAAGCATACCATCTACAACAGCTAGGATTAAACCTTCAGGTGCTAGCTGGTTTTGCAGACTGTCTGGTACAACACGAACGGATGCACACACCAAAATTCTATCAAAAGGCGCTTGACCGCGCCAACCCAACCTGCCGTCACCATGGCGCACGACAACTTTTACTGTCTGCTTCAATAAGCGTTTTTCAGCATATTCCACTAAAGTACGATACCTATCTACCGCATAAACTCGTCGACACATTTTGGCAAGTACGGCAGATGTATAACCGCTTCCAATACCTATCAATAATACTTTATGAGAAGGCTTTACATCCAAACTTTGACACATTATCGCGATATTTAAGGGTGCGGGTATCGTTTGTCCGCACGGTATTGGCAATGCGCGCTCGTCATAGCTTTGCGGAATTAGGTTGTCAGGTACAAATGCGGAGCGCTTGACCAATTCCATAGCCCGCAAAACATTACTATCGGATATTCCGCTTCCTCTTAACCGCATAATCATGTCAAAAAGTCCGGGCTCAATGAATGACATTTGCTAGTCCTCAAATAAAGCGGACAAAGTTGCCACAGTTTTGTAGTGCGTGTGGTCAATATGTATCGGCGTAACAGAGATAAAATCATCATAAACAGCCCGTAAGTCCGTACCTGCTACAGGATCAGATTTACCGCCCTTATAGGTTAGCCAATAATAGTGGCCACCGCGCGGATGGGTGCGTTTATCAATATTGCTCATCTCAAAATCACGACGCCCTTGGCTGGTTACGTGTACACCCTCAATTTTATCGCCTTCAACATCAGGAAAATTAATATTGAGAATAACATCCGCAGGCCAACCTTGTTTCAAAAGTTTTTTCAATAGTTTAGGCCCGTGTTTTAAGGCAATTTTCCAATTTACTTTTCCTTGGTTATGGTTGTAAAACCCGCGAGCCTGTGAAATTGCTATTGACGGAATGCCCATTTGCATTGCTTGCAAAGCGCCAGCGACAGTACCAGAAAATCCTATATCTTCTGCGATATTTTGGCCTCTATTTACACCTGAAAGCACTAAATCCGGCATATTATCTAGCATTATCTCGCGCAAGGCGACAATAACACAATCCGTTGGCGTACCTGAGACAGAATAGGTTTTATCAGCTAGTTTTCGAGCAAACACTGGGTGGTGCAAACTGACTCCACGGGATGCCGCTGATTGTTCTTGAGCAGGTGCAACAATCCAGACATCGTCACTTATTGTGCGGGCAATTTCAGTAAGAATTTCGAGGCCGTCCGAAGATACACCATCATCATTTGTCAGAAGTATACGCACTAGCTAATCACCTCTACGCCGCTCATATAAGGCACCAAGGCCTTTGGTACTGTTATACTACCGTCTTCGTTTTGGTAATTTTCCAGTATTGCAACGAGCGTTCGCCCTACGGCCAAGCCGGAACCATTGAGCGTGTGAACAAATCTATTGTCTTTTTCAGCATGTTTATAACGAGCGTTCATGCGGCGAGCTTGAAAATCTCCACAATTGGAGACAGAAGAAATCTCGCGGTAACAGTTCTGACTAGGTAACCAGACTTCAATATCGTAGGTTTTTCGCGCGCCAAAGCCCAAATCTCCAGTGCATAGCTCTATTACTTTATAAGGAAGCTCTAATCTTTTTAAAATTTCTTCGGCACACGATAGCATACGTATGTGTTCAGCTTCGCTATCCTCTGGTTTGACAATAGACACAAGCTCGACTTTGTTAAATTGATGCTGGCGTATCATACCTTTCGTATCTTGTCCCGCACTGCCTGCTTCGGAACGGAAACACGGTGTATGTGCCGTCATGCGTATAGGAAGTTTATCTGCATCAATGATACTTTCTCGAACAATATTGGTCAGGGAGACTTCGGCTGTTGGGATGAGATAATGATCCCCTGTTGTTTTAAACAGATCTTCTTCAAATTTTGGTAATTGGCCCGTACCGTAAAGTGTTGGTGCTCTTACTAAGACTGGTGGGACGCACTCTGTATAACCGTTTTCTTCTGTTTGGATATCCAACATGAGCGCTGCTAGTGCCCTATCTACACGTGCCAATTTGCCGCTGAGAACCACAAATCTTGATCCGCTCATCTTTGCTGCCGTTTCAAAATCCATCATTCCCAATGCTGCACCAAGATCATCATGGGCTTTGGGTTTGAAGTCAAATTTAGTTGGCTCGCCCCAAATACGCAGATCAACATTTTCGTCTTCGTCAACACCGTCTGGCACACTATCCGAAGGTAGGTTAGGCAATCCCGCTAACAATTCATTCAAAACACTTTTTTCTGCTTCAATTTGCACACCCATAGCCGCGATTACATTTTTTGCGCCGGCCACTTCAGTTTTTAAGCATTCTGCCTCGGCCTTATTACCCTCACGCATTGCCATACCAATTTGTTTTGATGCTGTATTGCGGGCTGATTCAGCTTCTTGTTGAACCTTCAGAGCTTGGCGCACTAAAATATCTTTGTCCAAAATGGCCTTTGTTTGCGGATCAAGTCCGCGCCTTGCCCATGCTTTGTCATAGGTGCTGGGGTTTTGACGGATGGCTTTTATATCGTGCATTTTTATCTCTTTGAATGATTCAATTTGGCTATATAGAAACCAAGTGCAGGCGGCAAGCGATTGTCCTGCTTATTCATCCTTCTTCTCTTGCTCTTTAATTAAATCGGCAATGTTTGGATCTTCTATTTTATCGCGATCAACGTCAAATACTCTTCTTAAAAATCCCGGAGTTAGAGCGGACAAGGGATTTACTGATATTTGAGTTTGTGCAAAGGGCCCTTTTACAGAGTAGTTCAAGGCGAACATACCCTCACCTTTTTTACCAACCATAATATTTCCGAGCACTGGTATGTCGCCAAGTATAGAATTTACTGAATATGATGGCACTAATACTCCATTAAAATCTACGGTATTGTTTGCTATATCAATATTACCTTCGCCAGTAAGTCCTAGAGCAGGTCCGGATGCGCGCCCATCTCTAATTTTTATTTCACCGTCTTTCATTGCAAATTGCAACGTCATGTCATTAAATTTAAGGCCACTGCCGCTCAGCGTATCCGCCATGCCTTGCAAAGATGCCAGAGAGAGTATTTGTGTGAATGCAGGTGCATGAATAAGGGTAAAGTTTTGTAAAGATACTTGCCCTTTTAAACTTCCCTTCTCACCTGCGGGCGGCAATTTGCCATTGATTTTCAGGTCACCACCTTTAATGTTTTCTTGGCCTAGAAATGCCAAAGTGGCCAAGGATGCATCTGGTATTTCTATTTTAATATCACGGTCTTGCGTGACATCGTTACTAATAATACTTGTCAGAAAAGACCCTTCTTTCATATAACCACTCAAAAGGGCATTAGTTATTGCATCGCCGTTGTGAGAAAATTGTGCACGCGCATTTGTTAGTTCATAATTTTCATTTAATTTTAGTTTAGTGAGATGTGCATTTAGTTCAATTGGTAGTTCTAGAGAGCTAGATTGCGTATTTAATACCTGATTTGCCCAAGTTTCTATATTCAAATAATCGCCCATTATACTTACTGATAACAGTTCATCACTCATTGGCTTTGAAACAATTGTCGCATCCAAAAGTTGATCTATTTTTACAGTGGGTAAGTTCAGGCTTATTAGGCGCATGTCTGAGGCCAAAGCAATATTTCCCTGAATATCCAAGCCCTTCGACTTAACTGAAACATTTTCAAAACGGCTGCCACCATCATTAGCAAATATTATTCGCCCACTTAGATTTCCCTTGCTACCAGTGGGTTTATGCCAAAAGTTACCAATATTAACTTCTGCTTGATCAAAATTGGCAAATATATCGGCTTCTTGTATAGCTAGACCATCGCCCTCGCCGCTAATGTGCAGGCCAATTTCTCCTCCAAAATTACGGCGAAATCCAAATCCGAAAGCATCTAAATCATCGCGCGAGATGGCGCCTATAAGAGTATATTTTGCAGGGGTATTTGTAATCTCTAGCGGCTTTAACCAGTCCAAGCGGGTTTGCCATTTACCTAATTGAATGGGGCCAGAGATTTCTATGCCGTTTTTATCAGCATGTAATGATAAATTCCCGTCATTTAAATTAAAACCCGCAACACCAACAGGGATACTTACGTCCTTAAATTCACCTGATAACGCATATAAAATTCTATTTTGATCAAAAAACTCAAGCAAAGGTCGCGTAACAACTAAGCGGATTTTTCCAATACCTCCAAAAGAACTAGGATCAAGTCCGTAATTTTTTGAAAATTCAAATGGGGGAAAATTACTAACCCTGAGCATTTCATTGACAGGTCCATTGCCGTATAATTCAATTGTAAAATCACCACCGTGTGGACTGAGTTTAGGAATAGTGACTAGTCCTTGCGTGATGTCTAATCCGTCTACAGAACCAGAACTCACGAAAAACTTAGCATTATTACCTTGTAATTCGCCGTTCCCCACAGCATTTCTTAGCCACGGCATTTTTCGCATATACCGAACTTCCCCATCATGAACGTCAAACTTGATGTTTAAGTGTTCATCTGCGATTTGCTGGTTTTGGATATCTTCAGAATCAAGGTCTGCAAAAATTTTCAAATTTGATATCTTACCTGTTTGGAGAGAATCTCTGATCCAATTGCGTGCACCAAGAGCAAAATCATTAGGCCAAAACCCAAGTAATTGTCCTTTGTCCATCACCCCATTAATAACGCCATCCGCAGTTACTGATGTTACAAAACCAGCTTTATCACGTTGCATGCCTGTAGATAAATCAGTTTGAAAACTGCCAAAATCCAATTTTAGGGTGTCAAAAAATATTTTACTAAAGTTAATGTCTAAAGTTCCAGAAAGTGTACTTGGTTTAAGAGTTAAAGGCCCTTCAAACCTGCGACCAGGATTTAAGCGAGCAGAAAAAATATTCGCCGTAAAGCTTATAGGTTGTGTTATTAAACCTGTAATACCACCTATCGTATTTTGTATATAACCACCTGCTTTTAAATCAAGAGCTTCACTTTCAATTTCTAAAGCTTGTACTTCAATATTTTTTTCCATCGCGTCATAATGCGCTTCAATCCTAGCGCGGGAAAAAGGCTTAAATGTGGTTCCAGTTTGTAACGCCCCTGCACCGGCGATAAAGCTAAACTGTAAATCCTCAACACCTGTGTTAGTCCCTGTAATGACTGCAGCATTCAGGTCAATGGGAGCCTCTAATCTTGATAAAACGGCTATTGGTCCTCTTGCAGGCGCTATGCGAGCAGGCACGAGATTATTAACATCCAAATTAGCTTTTATTGACTTTAAGTCAGACTGTGTATGTACTTCCAAACTAAACACCGCCTGTGAATTCGCATCCATTATCAGGACTCCACCTGCATCAAACACTATATTGTCACCAATTAAAGAATATGTGCCGTCTATGTTTTGAAACTCTAGTTCAAGTCCGTTTAATCTATCTTCGAAATAGATGTCGGCTGTATTCACAGTAATATCTTCAATTTGTCCAAACAAATTTCTGCTGGCCGTACCTGTTTCAGACTTCCATAAAGCGCCAACATTCCCCGATGCTTCAGGTGTACCTAACGAAATTTGCATACGTCTGTCTGCTGCACGCATCACAGTCAGGGAACCACCAGTAATGTTAAGGCTTACGAGTTCTGGAGTAGCCCATAAAGTATCTTTTATTCGGAAACTTCCAATCACATGGTCGATTGTTTGAGAAGCACCGCTACCAGAATTAATGTGTATACCTTGGGCATGGATCTGAACAATACTGCGACTTTGATCCCATTTTGCAGAATAACTATCAATTTTAGTTGTTTTTCCTTCAAAAGCCTCAGAAAACCAGTGTTCATAGTGAGGCTTAACAAAGGTTAAATCCACTGAAGGTCGGTTCATCAAAATACCGAGTGCGGCTAGCCAAATAATAGTCAATGATATTATGACACTACTAAATTCTAATATTATCTTGAGAAATATTTTTCTCACATCTTTGATGGAAAGATTTGTGATTTTTACAAATGTATTTTTAGTAACACCCTTAAATTTTTCAAACTGCACTTGAGCCAGCGCTTTAATATCTAGGCGCTTGAATTTAAGTTCTTTTTCGCTCATAGCACAAAACAATCAAATAAGGAGGCAGTAATGGAAATTGGCACGCTTGCACCAGATTTCACGCTTGAAACAACCAGTGTTACTGAGGGAAAACGTGAGTTGAAACTGTCTGAATTACGCGGAAACATAGTTGTCCTGTTTTTTTATCCCAAAGATATGACGCCTGGCTGCACGACGGAAGCTACAGCTTTTAGTTCTTTGAAAAAAGACTTTGATGCACATAACGCCAAAATAATTGGTATTTCCAAAGATTCCGTTGCGAGGCACGATAAATTTATTGCAAAACATGATTTACTTATAGAATTGGCAGCAGATGAAGAAGGTATAACTTGTGAAGACTATAGTGTTTGGGTGCTTAAAAAGCTATACGGACGTGAATATATGGGGATAGAACGTTCAACGTTTTTATTAGATGTAGACGGAAAAATTACACATGTATGGCGAAAGGTAAGAGTAAAAGGACATGCGAAAGCCGTCTTGGATGCTATAAATTCTCTTTAACAGATATGCAGATACAAGAATTAACTATATCCGTTTTAACGGCAAATGAACCTGATGAAAAAACCAATGCAGCACAATATATGGCCGATTGTTGGAAAAGCGGAAAAGTTGGGTTTTCAAATGCTTCACAATTACAAATTCCGCTCCAACCAGGCCGTCCGTCAAAACCTGACCTTGTTCCTCCTGCAAAAGTTATGCGAAGGCGCCTAGGGTCGATACAAGGACGTCAGTCCTTGCTACATGCAATTGCTCACATCGAATTCAATGCAATTAATTTAGCCGCGGACCTGCTTGCTCGCTTTAGCAATAACCAACAAATATCTGATAAATTGAGAGAAACATTTATTTCAGACTGGGTAAAAGTTTGCGCGGATGAAGCTCGACATTTTAAGATGATTTCTGAACGTTTAAGTGATCTAGGAAGTTATTACGGCGCATTTCCAGCACATAATGGGCTCTGGGAAGCCGCCCTTTCAACTGAAAATGAATTAATTGCACGTTTGGTCATTGCCCCAATGGTACTAGAAGCCAGAGGTCTTGATGTCACACCAGGAATGATTGAAAAATTTATGAGTGTTGATGACGCAAAAAGTGCCGATATCCTTAACATTATCTATGAAGAAGAAATCCCACATGTTGCGACAGGTACACGGTGGTTTTTACATATTTGTGAACAAAAAAACTTACCCCCAAAAGAAACAATTAAATTACTTGTACAAAATCATTATAAAGGCACGCTAAAACCACCATTCAACCATGAAGCTAGAGCGTTAGCCGGATTGCCCTCTGAATTTTATCAACTCTAAAGAGTTACTTGAATGGATTACTAGCCGATTATTTATTAAATTTTTCGCTTTTTTGATGTTTTGTCTAGTTTTTTATTGAAAACTTGTTAAATGTTCTCACGTAATATCTAAAGCACACATATAATCGGGGAAATATTCTGGAAAATTCGCCATCACAATTATGGGTCAATTTACAAGGACGTCTATTAAAAACGTTCCCGGAACGGCAGTTCATTCATCGAACTGGTGGACGTGTAGACTATTTTATTCTGACAACGCGTGCACAATTTTTGATAGCGTTTACAGCTTTTTTATTTATTGCGTGGTTTTTGTTTACGTTTTTCAATGTGTTATGGGGACAAAGCCCTCTTAGTTCTTCTACTAAAAAGCTCATGGTGCAAAAGGCACAATATGATCGCTATATAGTCGATTTAGAGGCGCAAGAGAAAGATGCCCGTATATTACTGGAAACACAGCAAAATCAGTTTGAGCTGGCTGCAAAACATTTTGAGGACAAACACAATACTATTGTTAGTTTGATAACACTAGGTGGTATTACACCACCAGAAAACAAACTCAATTTAACACAATATGCTAGCAGTGAAGTTCTTATGGCTCCCGTTGTTGCAGATGCCCTTGAACGGCAACCACGAGTTAAATTTGGCAAAAATGTAGCTATTGACACAGGCACAGTTCTTGATACTTCTTTTGTAAAATTCGAACGCGAACAAAATGGTATTTTATTGTCTGGTGAAGATGCAATTCAAAACCGTATAGAAACTACGCGGGCGGTGTTGCGTTCAACAGGTCTTCCATTAGAAAAAATTCTTGCGAACGGTAAAGGTGGCATGGGTGGCCCACTTATTGAAACGGGTGAGAGTACACACACTAATTCAAGTGCTTTTTTATCGAGGTTAGAAGGAATAAAAGCACGTTCTGCAGAAATTGCTTCATTGGAATTAGCACTAAATTCAATTCCCCTTGCCTACCCAATTGATGCAGAAAATTATGTAACAAGTGCATATGGTGCGCGCAAAGACCCATTTACAAAACGTCCGACAAAACATAGCGGAATGGACATAGCCTCTTACCGATTAGCGCCAATAGTTGCGACGGCAAAAGGCAAAGTTAAATTTGTTGGGCGGCGTTCTGGATATGGTCGGGTCGTCGAAATTGATCATGGATATGGATTTGAAACACGTTATGCACACCTTGAAAAAACCTATGTAAAAAGAGGGCAAAAAATTGAAAAGGGAGAAAAAATAGCAGGTATGGGTTCATCAGGGCGATCAACAAGTACGCATTTACACTATGAAGTTATATTTGAAGATCGTACTTATAATCCAAAATTATTTATGAAAGCCGGCCAATATGTTCAGTAAAAACAATCAAGACCCATCTAAAAAACCAGCAAGCACAACACTGGATTCTGGTAAGAAAGTAGCACCTGCTACTCGCAATAAATCTGCTAATGCCCCCTCTATATTAAGCAGAGATTTAATCGTAACTGGTGAAATCAGCACAGATGGTGACGTGCAAATCGAAGGTAGGCTTGAGGGAAATATTAAGGCAACGACCTTGACCATTGGTGAGCAAGGCGCAGTCAATGGAAAAATAAATGCTGGCAAAGTTCTCATCCGTGGGAAAGTTACGGGGAAAATAAATGCCAATAGTATTGAAATGGCAGAAACCGCGAATGTCCTTGCAGATCTTGAACAGGATCATCTTATTATCGCAAATGGAGCTTTTTTCGATGGTAAATGTACGCGTAAAAGTAAACCTTCAAGTGCTCCCGCAAGCACCCCTGTGGCTAAAGCCAAAGAACCCAAAAGCTAAACAAACTTGTATTTAGCGTTTAGTTGTCAATACAATAAAGAAATTGTTGCTATTCAGCCAATAAGCCATCCAACCAAATTGCGATGTCTTTCATAGCTTTTTGGGTTGCTTCGTCTTGAGCATTAACGATTGCAGAAACACTTAGCGTGTCTGCTCTCTTATCTGTATTGACTGAATGAATGCCAATTAATTTACGCGATTTTGTATCTGTTAAAGCCGCATTGATTTGAACTAAAGCGTTGGGTGCAAATTCTTCGCCGTTATCAAACTCCGCTTCAAAACGGCGTATCTGCATATTTAATCTGTATGGAGCCCTTGTACCGCCCTTGGGTATCACCCCAGTAATATTATCATAATCAACTAAGGTTTCTATTAGCGCATGACGGATTTGGTTGGGTACTGGTTCTGCCCATGTTGCACTTGCTGCGGCTGTTAGTCGCCGACCATCGGGTGATAAAACAATGTCTGTTCCGCTTAAAGCCCGTGGCGCCTGCGGAAATTCAATATTTATTACAGTTGAATTCTTAACAAGGGTTGTTGGGGAAATTGACGGGATGCTCAACCGATATACCGTAGGTGCTGGTTTTGGTTTTGGTAGTAGAGAGGTACATGCGGAAACTGTTATTAGAGTTGTTAATGTACTCACAACATAGAAAAACCTTTTGGACTTAATCATTGTGGTAACTCCATAATTTCTTTTTCTTGACCAACCAGAAACTCAATTGGGCTACGTTCAAGATTTTCAGACACTCTGTTGAGTGAATCAATTAAAGTTTTTAAATCCGCCATAGCCAACGACAAATCTTGTAATCCCGTGCTTGAAAATTGTTCTATGATGAGACGTGCTTCTTCGGAAAGTGCGCGTCCATCGGTTGCAAGTAGCTTATATTCGTTCAATGCATCTTCAGCCGCCTTAAGTGATTTTTCTGTCTGTTGAAGAACATTTAAGACGCCATCTCCTTCGAGTAACTTTGAAACATCTTTTGCAGTCGTATCAATTGCTAAAGACGCCGTTGAAAAATCTAATGCGGCTTGCTCTATTGTTTTCATAAACTCATCAATTCGCTCGCTGCTCATATCGACTTTAGAAATTTTGCCAGTTATAATGTTTAGGTTTGCTATAACACCATGTAAATCCTTGGCAGCCTTTGGATCTAAGACTGCTATTGCCCGAGATAATGCCAAATTAACATTATCAATTACAGATTCGCTTCCACCAAGTAAGTTATCAAATGTACTACCGCGGCCTTCAATATGGGGAATTTTTGCACCTAATGCTTCAAAATCATAACGTTTTCCAGATTCGCCAGCATATAATTGAATATAACTTAAACCAGTTAATCCAAGTGGCTCATTTTGCGCATAACTATCAATGTGAACAGGTGTATCAGCTTGAATTTGTATATACACTAAAACTTTTCCTGGATCGTCTTTATCTAAGATAGTTTTTGTAACCTCGCCCATTTTTAAACCATTAAAACGCACTTCACTGCCTACTGAAATCCCGCGTGGTGGTGTAATATATTCAACAATATAATGATCATATTCTTCATCAAACTGCTGGCCGCTAATATAGGCTAAGAATGCGACAAACCCGAACAGTGTAACAAGTACAAAGGCACCAATTACAGCAAAATTTGCTTTACTTTCCATATGTAGTTGCCTTTCTAGCGTTAGCCTTTTTATAAGGGGATATCCTGAACACCTGCTGCCCTTGAACGCGGTCCCCCAAAATATTCAGCCACCCAAGGGTGATCATATTTAATTACTTTATCCAGAGAGTCGGCAATAGCAATATGTTTGTCAACCAATACAGCCACGCGGTCACAAGTTTTAAATAATGTATCAAGATCGTGTGTGACCAAGAATACAGTCAGTTCGAGTGCGTCCCTAAGCTCTAAAATTAAATCATCAAACTCATCGGCTCCGATTGGGTCTAAGCCTGCTGTGGGTTCATCTAGAAACAGCATTTGTGGGTCGAGGGCCAAAGCCCGTGCAAGCCCGGCACGTTTTTGCATACCACCGGAAAGGTCAGCGGGAAAAAGTGTCGCAGCAGTTGCTGGTAAACCTACCATATTCAGTTTCATTTCTGCAAGTTCTCGCATTAATGACACGGGTAAATCAGTGTGTTTACGTAGGGGCACCATAATATTTTCACGCACATTCAATGATGAGAATAAAGCCCCGCCTTGAAACAATACCCCTACCCTGGTTTCAAAGGCCTTTAAATCATGTTTGTCTAAATTTTGGCGGTTTCGCCCAAATATCTTGACATTACCAGCTTCAGGTAATTTCAATCCCAATAGTGTATTCAATAGTACTGATTTTCCACTCCCTGAGCCACCAACAACACCAAGAATTTCCCCCGCTTTAAGCTCTAAATCAAGATTTTCATGAATTACATTTGAACCAAATTGGGAGCGTATACCAATCGCTTTTACGGGTACAGATAGATCGAGTTTGTTATAGTCAACTTTTGCCACCTATACACCCATCTTTAGGAACAGCATTGCAAACATTGCGTCCAATAATATTATTGTAAAGATTGCCTGCACAACGCTAATTGTTGTTCGTGTTCCGAGAGATTCGACCGAACCGCCAACCGCCAAACCCTGGCGACATCCAATAATAGCAATAACAAGGCCAAATACTGGTGCTTTTGACATACCAACCCATAGATGATTTATTGAAACCACCTCTGTAATCCGTGCTGTAAATAAAACAGGCGAAATACCCTGAGACCAAGCCACAACCAAACCACCAAGCAAACCTGAAACCATTGCAAAGAAAGTCAAAATAGGCGCAGAAACCCAGCATGCAAATGCGCGCGGGGCCACAAGCGTTTCCCCAGTATTGAGGCCAATTACTGTCATTGCATCGATTTCTTGTCGCATTTTCATAGAACCTATCTCAGCTGTAAAAGCCGAATTGGAACGTCCAGCCATTAGAATTGCAGTTATTAAAACTGCAAATTCTCTCAAAACAGCAACCCCAACCAAATCAACAACAAAAACTTTTGCGCCAAAAGCCTCAAGAAGGTCTGCCCCCATAAAGGCAATAACACATCCAATAAAAAAACTCAGCAAAGTTACAATAGGAAGCGCATCTAAACCAACACGTTCAATGTGTGAAACAACTGATTTCCAGTGAATGCGTTGTGGTTGTAACATCATTTTTAAAATGATAACGACGAATTGCCCAAAGAAAGCAATGGTTTTATAAGTTTCAGCAATCCCGTTTAGAAACCCCTCACCTAGTCTTGTGAAGGTGTCATACCAAGGCTTTGGCAATGTTCTTGCCATTTCAGCCTGAGCCTCGGCAGCAACAGTAAGCAATGATTTTTGACCGGAATTGGCATTTCGTACTCGCCACATCCGGCACAAACCATCATGACATCCGATAGTACGCGCAAGACTAAATGCACCAGCAGTATCAATTCGCGTTAAGTTTTCGAAATCAAAAATTACTCCGCCGAACTCGCTATCATCAACGCCGTAATCCTCACCTGATGATTTAACTTGACCGTATCCAAGCGCTTTCAAATCAATTTTAAGGGCCTTATCTATGGATTTAATTGTGTCTAAATTCCACCGACCAATTGCGTGGACTACCAACTGGCCTTGGTCAATTTCCAATTTGTAGGCTTCATGGCTATTTTGTATATTTGTATCCATTAAACCAACGTGCAAATCCTGAGACAAAGGTCAAGGAAAAGGACTTAATTATTTTCAAATAATTGTGTCATTAAAGTTTATTATTTTAGAACTTATGGGGAATTAGGATCCTGCATTTGCAGCTCGGGCAGCAATATGTGATCGAGTTCGCACACCATATGCATTTGTGACGTCTTTTAATGCCTCTATTGAATGCGAAATTTCATCAAGCCCGTTAATTATCGACTGATCATTTTCAGATAAGCTATTTATTTTTTGCGTAAAGCCAGATTTTGCTTCACGGGAAGACCGTAATGCGGCTTCTAAAAGCAGGAGTTCAATATCTAATTCGACAATCTCGTCTGCAACGACCAAATATATTTCAGCGGCTTTCGTGACTTGTTCAATTTGATTATTAGCCTTGGTAATATCTGATTGTAATTGCGTGATTGTCATTGGCTTCGATGTCAACACCTGCTCATCATTGCCTTTATTCATCCCATTGAATAAAAAGCTTGCTGTTGCCTGGGGTTTTATTTCTGGAGCACTTGAACACCACCCATTGTCATAAAACATACTGGTTAACGTATACGTTGAACGTTCAACCACATTCTTTTCAGTTTCTTTATCGATCCCTTGTTTTTGGTCGACTGCAACTTGTGTAAAATCAACTGTTGTACATGCCGACAGTGCGCTAAAGGCTAAAGAATAGATGATAACCATAGGTCTGGTTAAGAAGCTCATATTTTATTTCCTAATTGAACAAAGCTCATTGTGATTTCATACAGATTATATTCTTAATGCAGTAAAGCTGAAAGCTAAATGAATATTCCCTATGAATGGTTAATATTGTGATATATCATACGTTACAAGAGAAGATGCCATATATGACCGTTTATTAAGCTTTTCGACCTTTTACACGCGTCCAAATAAGAATAATGACCAAACAAGCAATCAAGACTAACAGACGCTTAAAGCCATTGGATTCGAACACTTCTGCTGTTGTTTTGCCTGCAAAATATGTGCTGATAATTCCAACAATAAGGACTATGGATACGAAAATTGGTGCAACAAAACGGACTAGAACAATCAAAAAATTCTGCATGCCCTTAGACACACCATGCATTTGTTCTTCAACTAGTGATTTCTTCATTCGCCAACCAACAAATAAAATTGTCAGAAGTCCTGTAAGAGGCAACATAATAGCGCCCGTTAGCTCTCCATCTAGAACACTCATAAATCCGCTTATATAAATCGAACCAAAGCCAAGCAGCCACATTACAAAGCCCGCTCCTGCCGCAGCCATCAAACGAGAGATGTTTAATTTTTCGATCAACCAAGCGACCATTGGCTCTAATAATGAGATTGAAGATGTAACGGCAGCAAATATTGCCAAGAAGAAAAATCCTGCTCCGATGAAATTTCCACCCGGAGCATTCGATAATGCAACAGGAAGAGTTTGGAAGAATATCCCGGCTCCAGCAGAGAAATCCAATCCATGAGAAAACACAATCGGGAAAATAGCCAAGCCAGCAATCAGAGCAACACAAGTATCCGTAAGGCCGACGATGATGGCCGATTTAGGAATACTAATAGAATTAGGCAAATAAGAGCCATATGTAATCATTATCGCACTGCCCAGCCCGATAGAGAAAAAAGCCTGCCCAAGAGCCGCAGTCGCAATTTTCGGCGTGATTACAGAGAAATCTGGTGCAAAGAGAAATTTGAGAGCCTCAGCAGATCCATTGCTAGCATTACCATCTACAACAACCTGAGTAGAAAACCCTGTTGCCAAACTATATAAAGCTAAACAAAACAAAAGGAAAAAGAACAATGGCATGAGAATTTTTGAGGCGAATTCAATGCCTTTATTAACGCCGCGCGCAACAAGAAAAGATGTCAGCATCGCGAAGCCAGTAAAAGCAAGCAACACTTCTTTGGGAGCCTTAAATAAGTCCTTAGGGTTATTGATAATTTCCTTAAGTGGTTCCGCCACTATCAATGATGAAAATTGATTTGAAACTTCATTGGGCGTTTGTTCTGTGAAACTACCTGAAAGAAATTTTGGTATATAGACAATAACCCACGCTGCAACAACGCAATAAAAGCTAACGATTAGGAATGAAGCAGCCATACCTGTGACACCTAAAATACTCCACTGTTTAGAAACGCCAGAGCGCCCCGCAACATCACCAACACTACGAATAGCACTGGCTGCGTTACCTGCACGGCCAATTATGTATTCACTCATTAAAACCGGAATGCCTATGAAAATTACACAGGCGAGATAAATCATTATGAAAGCACCGCCGCCATTTGAACCGGCTTCAGCGGAGAACCGCCAAAGATTACCGAGCCCGACGCTAGAGCCAACTGCCGCCATAATAAATGCGAAACGTGATGACCATTGTGCTGTACCTTGTGATGGTGCTCCAGCCATAATTATCCCCTTTAATGATTTTAGTTTTTGTTTCTCCTTATGTCCCAATTATTAACCCACACGTCAAGTTTTTCATGACGTTTAAGTGATTAAATATTTTCCAATAACTTAGAAAATTGCCTCAAAACCTAGGGGAAAATTGGTACCAAATTTAGCCCAAGGGTTTCGTCCCACCCCATCATGACGTTAAGGTTCTGTACCGCCTGTCCAGACGAGCCTTTGGTCAAATTATCAATAACAGATATAATCACAGCTCGGCGCGGGTTGCGGCCTGCAAATATACCGATACGACATTGGTTGGACGCCCTAACATGGCGGGTGTGCGGAACTACGCCTTCAGCTTCTACATGCACGAATGCTTCATTTTGATAACGTTTTTCATAGGCCGAACGTAGGTCTTTTACTGCCACGCCTTCATTTAACTCAACATTAACAGTAGCAATCATGCCCCTATTCATAGGAATAAGATGCGGCGTAAAACTTACGGTAATATTTTGTCCAGCTATAGCGCTTAATTTTTCATCAATTTCTGGCCCATGGCGATGATTGCCAACAGCATAGGCATGTGCACCTTCTGCTATTTCAGGATAGATCAAAGCAGAATTTTCTTTTCGACCTGCTCCACTTACACCCGATTTTGCATCTATGATAATGCTTTCAGTTTTGATGAGGTCTAAGCTCGGGAGTATTGCAAGGAGACTAGCGGTCGGATAACATCCTGGACATGCAACCAATGAAGCGGATTTCAATTCACCACGAGCATATTCTGTAAGCCCGTAAACGGCACTCTCTAATAATTTCGGTGACGTGTGTTTACGCCCATAGGTTTTTTGATAAACTTGTGCGTTCCTTAGTCTAAAATCAGCCGATAAGTCTATGATTTTAATATCTTTATTAGCTAATTCAGCAATTGTTTCTTCACTAGCACCGTGGGGTAAACACGCAAATACTGCATCTATTTTATCCCAATTTACGTCTTGCCAGTTTTGTAAGTCTGGTAGACCCTGATGGGCCAAATGTGGATATACTTCGCCGTAGGCTTTGCCCGCATGTCGGTGGGCAGTGAGCGCCACCAAATCCAGATTTGGGTGCCCTAATATCAAACGTACGGATTCTGCGCCTGTATAACCTGAAGCGCCTAACACTGCTGTCTTTAATATTGTCATAATCCTTACCCCAACCAATAAAAAAAGGGCGCTCGAAGAGCACCCAATTCATAAACAATGAAAGTGTTTTTTTGTTTAACAAAGAAACATCTAGCGTTTTGAGAACTGGAAGCTCTTACGGGCTTTTTTGCGTCCGTATTTTTTACGTTCCACTACACGGCTATCCCGTGTCATAAAACCGCCGGCTTTAAGAGCTGCGCGCAAAGATGGCTCATAATATGTTAAAGCCTTGGATATCCCGTGACGAACAGCACCAGCTTGGCCGGATAAGCCTCCGCCTTTTACAGTGGCAACAACGTCATAGCCATCTACGCGCTCTGCTGCTTCAAAAGGTTGGCGAATAATAAGGCGAAGAACTGGGCGCGCGAAATATACATCTTGATCACGGCCATTGACTGTGACTTTCCCATTTCCAGGTTTAATCCAAACACGGGCAATAGAGTTTTTACGTTTACCTGTCGCATAAGAACGACCAAGGTCATCAATCTTTGGTTCGGGTAATACGACTTCAACAGCCACTGTTCCGTCATCTGATGTTGTAACAGCTGCGGTTCCATCCATTACACTTTTGAGATCCTCAAGAGTTTGCTTTTCGTTTTGTGTTTCGGCAGTCATGTTATTTAGCCCTTACATTTTTTGAGTTCATAGCTGCAAAGTCGATCTTGGTCGGCTTTTGCGCAGTGTGTGGATGTTCTGAACCAGCATAGATATGCAGATTGGAAAGTTGCTTGCGAGCCAAAGGGCTTTCTTTTGGCAACATACGTTGAACGGCTTTACGTAAAACGCGTTCAGGAAAACGACCATCTAGGATTTTGCCTGCAGTTGTTTCTTTCAAACCACCTGGGTGACCTGTGTGGCGATAATAGACTTTATCTTTTCTTTTTTTACCGGTCAAAGCCACTTTTTCAGCGTTAATAACAATGACATTGTCGCCGCAATCAATATGTGGTGAATAATCAGGCCGGTGTTTGCCGCGAAGGTGCAAAGCGATATAAGAAGCAAGGCGGCCAGTAATAACATTTTCGGCATCGAGCAATATCCATTGCTTTTCTACCTCGGCTGTCTTGAGAAATTTAGTCGTTTTCATAGTTTTCTCTCGATTGAAAAAGTGCCAAAATGACACCCGTTTTGAAATATTGCGCTGTCTTATGTGTACCCTAGCTTATCGTCAACAACTTTCTGCATTTTTACATTATTAGACAATAAAAACAATGAGATAGAATTACGGTATAATATTACCGTATATTATTGTGTAATTTTTGCGCTAAAAACGACATACCGATAGATACTATCCATATTTTCACTAGCAATCCCCTGCTGAGTAAATTATGCGGGTAGAATGAAAAAACTTACACTTTTATTTGCCATTACAGTTTTGATTTTCGGTATGGTCGCATGTTCAGAGAAATCTGCTGACTTAGCTCCGGTAAATGCTGCAAAAACACCGGCAACAATTGATATGGTCGCGACCCACGATATTCCTCTGGATATATCAATAGCACAGCTAATATTTGTTCCGAACAGTCTTGCCCCTTGGCTCGGACGCATCATATTGCTGGACGATGCTGGTCATCTTTATTCCACAGACATTGAAGGCCGTGACCCTAAGCGTGTCGGTAACGGAAAATTTATTGATATGGTCGGCCTTGCCCGAGAAGCCGAACCAGGTGTGTTTTTAGCAATAACAGGTAACAACAAGATAGAAGCCTTTATCGAATCCGATGATATCGGGAATTTTTCTCCGATGTTTTATTCTGGTGAGCCTATTGATGCGCAAGGGTTTTGTTTGGCACAAGACACAGCTACAAAGACGGCTATGCTATTAACAGCCAACAATGAAATCAAACGCATTTCTTTTAACATTGAAGATAAGCACTTTGAGCAGACAATTATTGAACCGATCCCTGTTAAACCGAAAATTAAAGCGGAAAATTCTACTTACGAAAACGTATCTGAATGTGCAAAAAATCATCAAGGTGTTGGTTACATAACTTCAATACCAACGGAAGATAATTTGGCGGATTTCACCAGCAACACATTCCATTTTCAACCCAGTAAAACGGGTGGACTTTTAATTAATGGTGATGAATTTCAAGCCAATATTAAAAATGGCTTAAGCGTACGGGGTGTAACTAGCATAAAGTATATAGCGTCGACCCAATCAAATTATGGTGGTGGGGCATATGCAAAAGGCGTACTTGCGTTGGTTGATGCAGACGAAAACCGAATTGTATTTATCAGTATGTCCTATGCAGAACGTCAACTATTGCAAGCGTTTAACCATGCTAAGGCTGTTGATCAATAACGCTATATCTAGAAGTTCTGAGCATAGATGCACCCAGTAAAAACACGATTATAGCTCCTGCTTGATGAGCCAATGCCAAATTTAACGGAACGACATAGAGCAAGGTAATAACACCAAGAGCTATTTGACAGAAAATAGCTAGTATCAACATGCCAGCGATACGGTGCAATGAGACCATTCCATGATTACGCGCACTATACCAAACCCATATCGCCATAAGGAAAACGGTATATCCAAGCATACGGTGGTTAAATTGAATATTGGCAACATTTTCAAACATGTTAATCCAGTATGGATTTTGTGCTAAATAACCGCTTGGGGCTAGCCCCCCGTCCATTAATGGCCATGTATTATAAGTCAAACCTGCATGGGTTCCCGCAACCAATGCGCCCGCTAAAATTTGTAAAAATAGTAATATAAACAAAAATATAGAGCGTTTTTGCAATCTAGTGTTAGTCGATTTTACTGGCCAGTTCTGCTGATTGTCTAGCCATGTCCACAACAATAACGCCAAAATAAAGAATGCAGTACCCAAATGCACGGTCAATCGGTATTGGCTAACATCTACGCGGTCATGAGCCAACCCACTGGCGACCATCCACCAGCCAATTGCCCCCTGCACACCAATCAAAAACAATATAGCAATGAAGCGCCCGCGTTTACCGTTGGGTATTTTCTTTTTCCATAAGAACAAAACCAGCGGTACAAAATACACCAAACCTATCAGTCTGCCTAATTGACGATGGCTCCATTCCATAAAGTATATAAATTTAAAACCTGCCAAATCCATATCTGGGTGTTCGGCACTAAATTCTGGTATTTGCTGATATTTACTAAATTCTGACACCCAAGCCGCATCCGATAACGGTGGCAAGGCCCCTGTTATTGGCCGCCATTCAGTTATCGACAATCCAGAATTGGTCAACCGTGTTGCCCCACCAAGCAAAATCATGGACACCACCATAATGAGCATGATGAAAAGCCACAAACTTACGGCTTTACTTGCAGAAAATGGTGTTTCAGATGACATTAAATCCCCTATTCTCACTGGCAATGAAAACAATGGTCGGAGCGATAGGATTTGAACCTACGACCCCTCGCCCCCCAGGCGAGTGCGCTACCGGACTGCGCTACGCTCCGACTATATTGTCCGTATTTAGGCAAGCCTTATAGGCAGTAGACCGACCATGAACAACAATAATTTATGTAAATTTTTGCCAGCGTGATTTAAGCTTTTTCAACCTGACTAACGCATCCTCTAGATTGGTTTTATTTTCATTATCTATAGGTGCTGGAGTTGTAGGTTTTGGTGTAGATGAAGATTCTGGCTTTGAAACTTGCCTTGAAACTTGCTTTGGCGCAGGTCGGTCTTCTTGTGTTTCAACGACACCAGGTCGGCGCACAATATCATCGTCATAAGCCGTTGGTTTACTAACTGGCTTTGTTGGTGTCATTTTTGGTTTGTTTATTACAGGCTTAATTCGTTTGGGAACCAGATTGGTCTCTTTTACATTTCTAGGCTTAGACGCTTGTTCAACCGATCTTCCCAAATCCATGACGCTTTGTGGACCGCGTATACGGATTAGTTTTTGTACGTCTTTTATGGGATGTTTTTCTCTATGAAGAAGAACTTTAATACCGCGAATGAATTCAATATCTTCGGGTCTGTAGAAACGACGTCCACCCCTTCTCTTCATAGGTTGGATGTCAGAAAACTTACTCTCCCAGAAACGTAACACATGCGCTTGCAAATCAAGTTCGTCCGCGGCCTCACTAATGGTCCTAAACGCCCTAGTAGACTTTGTACCTGTTGATTTTCTTTGCGTCATGCTCCTGCAGGCTTTTCTGCCTGTCCCGTATAGAAATACCGAATCACTACTACTCTACTATAATAGACTAGTTTTTCGTCAACGCCGAGTTAACACGCTTTTTTAATATATTTGAAGGCCTAAATGATAAAACGCGACGTGATGTTATCGGGACTTCTCGACCTGTCTTTGGATTGCGCCCCATTCTAGATTTTTTATGGCGTACATCAAAAGTACCAAAACCAGAAAGCTTTACCGTTTCGCCATTGATCAGGGCACTTGAGATATGGCCTAATATTGATTCTATAATAATCGAAGACTCGCTACGAGACAGCCCAATTTCCTTATACACAGCATCAACTAAATCTGCTCGTGTTACCGTATACTCACTCACATACATTCCCCTTTGACGTGCACTGATACTTGCAAATATTCTTCTCTATGCCAATACCAAATATCGTTAAAAGTACTTAAAATGTTGAAAAAACCCACTAAATTAGGCTGTTAATAGCTTAGCAAGGCAGAACCCCAGGTGAAACCACCACCGAATGCCTCCAACATTATCGTATGACCACGTTTAATGCGACCATCCTTGATAGCAACATCCATGGCGAGCGGAATTGAAGCTGCGGACGTATTCGCGTGATAAGCAACAGTAGAAATCACTTGACCTCTGCGTAAATCCAGTTTTTTTGCAACGGCCTCTAATATCCGTTGATTTGCCTGATGGGGTACAAACCAGTCAATATCGGGAATAGCAACACCTGCTTCTTGCGCACATTCTAGCATTGAATTTGAGAGTTCTGTGACGGCCCGTTTAAAAACTTTATTGCCTATCATACGAAGCTTGCCGACTGTTTGCGTAGTTGAAGGCCCACCGTCTACATATAGTAAATCTCGAAAACGCCCATCTGATCTTATTTCTGTATCTAATACACCATCACCAGCGTCTGGGTTTTTGTCTGGCGTTGACGACAATACCATAGCGCCTGCGCCATCACCAAAGAGCACGCACGTTGTCCGGTCATTCCAATCAAGAATACGCGAAAACGTTTCTGCGCCGATTAACAATACATTTTTCCCTGAACCAGCTTTGATCATGGCGTCTGCCACACTAAGCCCATAGATAAACCCCGAGCATACAGCTTGAACATCAAATGCTGCGCCGTGATGAACACCAAGTTTTTCTTGTATAATTGTAGCAGTAGAAGGAAATGTTAAATCTGGCGTCGATGTTGCGCAAATAATCAAATCAATTTCAGATGCGTCCATTCCTGCTGCTGTCAGTGCATCTTTTGCAGCCGCAGTGCCAAGGTCCGAAGTATTTTGACCTTCTGATGCAATGTATCGTTGGGTAATACCTGTACGTTCACGTATCCACTCATCAGAAGTATCGACGGTTTCTGCTAACTGTGCATTGGTAAGAACCCGAGGCGGCAAACAAGACCCTACCCCGCGAATAAACGATTTATTATGGCTCATGGAATATGTATCTCCACATTGTCATCTTCATCATGTAACGCGTCCAAAGTACGTTCTATTTCATCCAAAAAATCACTGTCCGCTAATTCAATAGCGACATTCAATGCGCTCGCATAGCCAATTGCATCTGTGCCGCCGTGGCTCTTTATGACAATTCCGTTTAATCCTAAAAACAGTCCACCATTGCCCAAACGTGGGTCCATACGTTTTTTCATTCGCCGTAATGCTGGAAGGTTTACAATAGAGGCAATTTTAGAGAAAAAATTGTCATTGAGTGCGCCTTTAATAAATTTTCCGAGTAATTGCGCAGTGCCTTCTGCCGTTTTGAGCGCAATATTCCCAGTAAATCCGTCTGTCACGATAACATCTACATCGCCCATAGATATGTCATTACCCTCTACAAAACCTATATAATTAAGGCCAAGTTCTGAACCAGAAAGGCTGTCATGCGCTGCTTGTATAGTGGCGTTGCCTTTCATACTTTCTGTTCCTACATTTAAAAGTCCGACACTTGGATTTTTATTTTTATAGAGTGCTCTATAATAAGCCTCACCAAGCACAGCAAATTCACGCAATTGATTGGCGTCACATTCCAAATTGGCGCCAACATCTAAAACAACGCCAAAACCTTCTTGATGTGGCCAACGAGCGGCTATTGCTGGGCGTTGAACACCATTTTTCATACGTAAAAGCAGCTTAGACACCGCCATAAGAGCACCCGTATTGCCAGCAGAAACAGCTACCTTTGCCTGGCCTTGTTTCACGGAATCTATGGCATTCCACATACTTGTACCCTTGCCGCGCCGCATGGCTGTAGCAGGTTTTGCATCCATGGCAATAATGCTATTAGTGTGATGAATTTCACTGCGTTCTCGGGTTTTCGGAGTTTTTGCCAATAAAGCTGTTAATTGTTCTTCATCACCATGGATGATAAAACGGGCATGACGTCCTTTTCCGGCATGCTTCAAAAAATATTCTATACCATGAATGACAATGTCTGGCGCATTATCGCCCCCCATTGCATCAATCGATATTACCATTCCGTCTAGCATGTATTCCCCGAGTAACTAAATTTAGAAATATACTTATAAGGGAAAAACCAACTTGAATACATATTATTTAGTGAAACTTTGGAAAATCTATTTTTGCCTGTGCAATTTGCCCAAGGCTGTTTTCGGTTAAAATCGTCAAAAATGTGACTGTATAATCAACAAAACTATCAACATTGTCATCAGTACGACATACAAAATTATTGATTTGATTGGCGAGTGCAGTTTTGTTCATATTTATGGCTTCAAATGCATCCGCATATTGTTTTGCCCGCGTGAAAAACATTTTCGCAAGCGGTTTTATTCGCCGCGCCACACCCGTATCACTTAACCCTTCTTCACGTAATGCAACATCAAAATCATCAATCATCACATCATATATTGCTTGGCTAAGCTTTTTTCCAGTTTTGCCATGCGTACGCAAAATGAATAAAATGACTGAGAGATGTAAGCATAGGACTTCCATGCGCCCATCTGTAGTATCTTTACATAGATTTTCACCAAAAAATCTATGGCTACGGGACTGAACCATAACTTTTTCGTAGATAAGTCTAGCATCTTTTATTTCTGTACGATTTGAACCAGATATTCGTGACAATATTTTCAGCATTTATCCATCTCTTTTCACATGTACTTACTTGCAATGTCGAATGTGATTGGGTAATGGATACGCTGACAAATTGAAAGAGAAAGCTTGCATGCGCCCTAATTTAATTAAAACTGCTGGTCTCGGTATTTTGCTGATTGGACTTACAGCCTGCAATCCAACTCTCAGAAATCATGGATATATTCCAACTGAAGATAAGCCGCAAGCCGTTGATGCCAACACAGACACGAAGGCTAGTGTCCTTGCTCGCTTGGGAAATCCTTCTATTAAGAGTACATTTGACGAGAATACGTGGTTTTATCTAAGCAGTGTGCGTGAACGCCTAGCATATTTAAGACCTGTTATATCTGAACGTACAATTACTGCCATTACATTTAATAATGATGGACAGGTTAAAAAAATAGCTGAATACGGGATAGAAAACGGCCAATACGTAAATTATTCAAACCGTAAAACGCCTACACGTGGCCGTGAGCTTTCAGTATTAGAACAAATTTTCGGCACGATTGGCCGTATCCCCGTCGATCAGCTCGGCGGCAATCAGGATGTTCCGGGGGGAAGTGGTGGCCCAGGCGGCGGACGTTAAGTCCAAGCGCAAGCCTCACAAAAAACCCGGTGTTCTGTGTTAATAATTCAGACATCGGGTTTTTTCTTGTTAAAAGTGCTTATATCCAGCTTTATCTACAACGACTTCATTGCCCTGACTATCAAGACACCGCACCCCTAACCTTTTAGTAATTTTTCCAATGACCGTCAGAGAAATATTTGCTCTTATGGCCTGCCTTTTTAAAGCTGCAAATTTATTCTCAGGAAGCGTTAAAAGCACTTGATAATCATCTCCACCTGCCGCCAATTTGAGTCTGGCCTTTAAATGGTCACGCTCCCCAAGAACCCACTTTGTGCTTTCTATTGACAAAGGGATGGTTGTTAGAAAAATATCTATGCCAACATGCGAAGCGGACGCTAGGTGGGCAGCATCGGCCAATAAACCATCTGAAATATCCAGTGCAGCTGTCGCAAATTTACGTATAGCGGTGCGCAAAGCAAATGGTGGTTCCGGCATATGATAGATATTTTTCAAATAAGTAGACTGGTAATCACTAGCATGTATTTGATTTAACAGAAGTTTTAGACCTAAATAACTGTCCCCGATGTGACCGGACACACAGACCAAGTCACCTGGATTGGCGCCTGATCGTAAAACAGATTTTCCTTTTGGTACGGTGCCGATTAATGTAACAGTTAATACGTTTTTTCCAGAAACTCGCGTCGTATCTCCGCCCCATAGCGAAATTCCGTAGCGTTGTTGTGCATCAACTAGACCTTGGCAAAATTCCTCAAGATTGGCTTCCTCAACTTTTTTTGATAACGCAAGCGATAATAAGTATCCGCTAGGGTCAGCTCCTTTTGCGACTAAATCCGAAATATTAACTCTTATTAGTTTTTCGGCTATTTGTGCATCAAATTTACCGTCGGGGAAATGAATACCCTCTATTAAAGTGTCCATATTCATGACTATATCTAACCCTTTTGGAGCCGGCCAAACGGCCACATCGTCTTTGAGATCAAGACCTTCTGGCCCAGCCAGAACGCTTAAATGTTTGGCTATAAAGCCAAATTCATCCATCTGATTTTATTGGTTTTTTGTGTGGATTAACGAATTCGCCAACTCTACATTCACGGGCAAGCTTATCAAGTGCGGCATTTACAAAATTTGGTTCTTTTCCAGCGTAAAAATCCTTCGCCAAACCAACATATTCATCGACAACGACGATCGCAGGTACATTAAACATACGCAAAAGTTCATAACTAGCACAACGCATAATTGCCCGCAATGTGACGTCTAACCTGCTAAGTTTCCAGTTCTTACCAAGCTTTCCTGAGATGGCCTTGTCAATAATATCTTGCTCTGCCACGACACCTAAAACTATCAGCTCAAAAAACTCTCTGTCTGCCCTCATCTCGCCATCACTAATAGCCTGTTCTGTCCAATGTTCATTAAATTGGCGTACCACAAGTTTTGATTTTTGATCTGTGATTTCCATTTGGTACAAGGCTTGTACTGCTGAAAGTCGCGCTAAATGGCGGCGGTGCATTTCGTTTTCAGGGTCAGAAACCATGACTTAATTTTCTTTAACGGGTTTGTCTGTTTCAGAAGCCAACTTCTCTTCTCCGATAAAGCTCTCAAAGTCCGAAACTTCATGGAAATTCTTATATACGGATGCATAGCGGACATAGCCAACACTATCGAGGTGCGGCAAGCTATCCATTACCATTTGACCAATTATTTCACTTGATACTTCAGTGTTTCCAATACTTTCAAGGCGCCGAACAATCGCACTTATCATGCGCTCGATTTGTTCATCATTTACGGGGCGTTTTTGTAAGGCAATGGTTACAGATGCCAATAATTTATCTCGCTCGAATGGTGCGCGGCGGCCATTTTTTTTAACAACTGTTAATTCGCGTAATTGTACTCTTTCAAATGTGGTAAAACGGGCACCACAACCATTACAGTGTCTGCGTCTTCGAATAGCATTGCCATCTTCGGTGTGCCGGCTGTCTTTTACTTGGCTATCTTCACTAGAGCAAAATGGGCAGCGCATAAATCACCTATAGTCCCGGATAAAGCGGAAAATCTTTGGTTAGCACAGCAACACGCTTACGTACAGACGCTTCAACTTCAGCATTGCCTTTTGGGCTATCCGCGAGAGCGTCCAGAACTTCGGCCATCAATGCACCAATGAGCTTGAACTCTGCTTCGCCAAATCCGCGCGTTGTCCCTGCTGGCGACCCAATACGGATACCCGATGTGATTGTGAATTTCTCCGTGTCAAACGGAATACCGTTTTTATTGCAAGTGATATTGGCCCGCTCAAGAGCATGTTCTGCGTATTTACCTTTTACGCCCTTAGGACGTAAATCAATGAGTGCCAAATGCGTATCGGTACCGCCACTGACTACGGCATAACCTGCTTTGACAAGAGCATCTGCCATGACCTGACAATTGCGCACAACATTTTTGGCATAGATTTTAAATTCGGGCTCTAAAGATTCGCCAAATGCAACGGCTTTGGCTGCAATCACATGCATCAAAGGTCCGCCTTGCAAGCCTGGGAATATCGCCGAGTTGATTTTCTTTGCGATGTCTGCATCATTTGTCAAAACCATGCCGCCGCGCGGACCACGCAACGTCTTATGTGTTGTCGTTGTAACAACATGGGCATGTGGCAATGGGCTAGGATGAACACCACCCGCGACTAGGCCTGCGAAATGCGCCATATCTACATGTAAAAAAGCACCAACTTTATCTGCAATCGCACGAAAGCGCGCAAAGTCTATGACGCGCGCATAGGCGGAACCACCGGCAATGATTACTTTTGGCTTTTGTTCTAAAGCTAAGGCTTCAACTGCATCATAATCAATCATACAATTGTCTTCGCGTACACCGTAAGTAACAGCGTTAAACCATTTGCCAGAGATATTTGGGCGGGCTCCATGGGTTAAATGACCACCTGAGGCCAAGTCCATACCCAGCAGCGTATCGCCAGGCCTAAGCAATGCCATCATAACGGACTGATTGGCTTGACTGCCTGAATGCGCTTGCACATTGGCATATTCGCAACCAAACATTTTCTTGGCTCGTTCTATTGCCAAATTTTCAACCACATCAACATGCTCGCAGCCACCATAATAACGACGTCCAGGATACCCCTCTGCGTATTTATTTGTCAGCACAGAACCCTGTGCGCGCAGCACTGCTTCTGACACGATATTTTCAGACGCAATCAGCTCAATTTGATCTTGCTGGCGGTGTAATTCTAGTTTAATGGCTTCAAATACAGCATTGTCTTTGCAAGGTGTCGACATGAAGAATCCTTTATCAGGGCTTATTTGACCCAGAACTTAAACAGAGCATGCTTGCCCTGCAATCAAAATTATACACGAATAAAGCGGAATTAAAACCGGTTATCAGGACCGTTATCACGGTCACTTTGCAGTGCGCGCAACATATCGGCATCGGACATTTCTTTAGGCTGCTCTTCGCCGTGTTCTAACGCCAAGATTGGTGCTTGATCTTCTTCTTCAGGAATATCATCGTCCATGATAACCCGTTGCAGACCAATTACCAGACTTTCGCGCAAATCATCAAGACCAAGTGTTTCTTCAGCCAGCTCACGCAATGCTACAACTGGTGTCTTGTCATTATCCCGCTCAACGGTCAGCGCCGCGCCAGCAGAAATATTGCGTGCACGGTGAGCAGCCATCAAAACCAAATCAAAACGATCAGGTATTATTTCAATACAATCTTCAACAGTAACCCGAGCCATAAATTCTCCGAAAAAGAATGCGCACAAATCCATTAAGACGCATTATAAAAAGCTGTCACGCTATATAGGCATGTCCTGATAATAGGCAAGAAATATTTTCATCCCAATTCAGAAATTACATCATTCCTCAAATGTAGAAATAACACCGAGGGTTTTCTTGATAAGAGCATGTTCTGGCACTTGGACGTTTTTATCTGGATAGCCAACCACTATCAGCACAAATGGTTTTTCGGTTTTGGGGCGACCGCAGATATCCCGCAGAAAATTCATGGGCGCTGGTGTGTGGGTCAATGTACCCAGACCTGCACTGTGTAAGGCAGTAATCAACATGCCTGTAGCTATTCCGACACTCTCTGTGACATAATAGTTTTTCATGTCCATACCTGCTTTTACGCCGCCTCGCCTTTGGGCAAAAACCGCAATCAACCAAGGGGCGGTTTCGAGGAATGGTTTATTGGTGTCTGTACCGAGCGGCATAAGCGCTTCGAGCCATTCATCACTCGCTTTGCTATCGTAAAACGCTTTCTCCTCGGCTTCGGCAGCTATCCTGATCTTGCGTTTCATCTTTGGATTAGAAATCGCAACAAAATGCCAAGGCTGATGATTGGCCCCGCTCGGTGCCGTCCCCGCCGCCGCAATACAAGCTTCGATAACTGAGCGCGGTACGTGTTTATCCGAGAAATCACGGATGGTGCGGCGGGTAGAGAGAACATCCAAAACACCCCGCGCCCGTACAAGCATTTCTTGTTCTGGATATTGTGGGTAGTTGGTTAGCGGCTTGTATTTTGGTTTATTCATCAAATCCTCATCCAATCCAATATCACTTTCCCCGCTTTCTTTGTCAGCATCAAATCGAACGCGGCTTGAAAATCTAACGCACCAAAATGGTTGGTGATGATGCCGCTCATATCCAATCCGCTATCAAGCATGGCCAACATTTTATACCATGTTTCGTACATTTGGCGACCGTAAATTCCCTTTAATGTCAATGACTTGAACACGAAAGCACCGAAGTCTACGGGGAAGGGTTTGGACGGGATGCCGAGCATGGCTATGGAGCCACCCATAATCATGAGGTCTAACATGCCTTCGAAGGCCGACTGTTGACCACTCATTTCCATGCCGACGTCAAATCCCTCTTTCATGCCAATCTCGTACATAACTGCGCGCGGGTGCTCGTTTAGAACATTGACAGTACGCACTCCGGGAGCAACTTTTTGGGCAAGATCGAGCCGCCAGTCATTAACATCGGTGATCATTATGCGCCGTGCCCCTGCTCGCTGAGCCACGGCTGCAGCCATTATTCCGATAGGCCCTGCGCCCGTAATCATCACATCTTCGCCAACCAGATCAAAGCTGAGTGCTGTGTGTACCGCATTTCCTAATGGGTCGAGAATAGCTGCAATATCCATTGGTAAACTATCACCAAGTGGTATCACGTTAAATTCCGGCAGTGCCAAATATTCAGCAAAGGCGCCAGGTAAATTAACCCCGATACCTTTGGATTTCGGGTCGAGATGGTAACGCCCTGCCCGCGCATTCCGCGATACATGGCCAACCACATGGCCTTCGCCCGACACGCGGTCGCCGACCTTGACCCGTTTCACTGTCGAGCCAATAGCCGCGATGGTGCCGCCGTATTCATGACCAACCACCATGGGAACAGGAATGTTCTTTTGCGCCCACTCATCCCAATTATAGATATGCATATCCGTACCGCAAATAGCCGTTTTGTGGATTTTTATCAAAACTTCATTGGGCGCAATTTTTGGGACGGGTACGTCTTGCAGCCAAAGCCCAACTTCGGATTTGGCTTTTACGAGAGCTTTCATAGTCTTGGGTAGGTTTGTCATGATATAACCCCAAGATTTTTACCGACCTTGATAAATGCAGTGACGGCTCTATCAATTTGTTCTGGTGTGTGAGCCGCACTCATTTGGGTGCGGATGCGGGCTTTGCCTTTAGGGACTACGGGGAAGAAAAACCCGGTGACATAGATACCTTCTTCCATCAGTCCAGACGCCATATCTTGTGCTAACTTTGCATCACCGAGCATAATTGGTATAATTGGATGTTCACCGTCCAAAAGGTCAAACCCTGCCGCGTCCATTCCAGCACGAAATTGCTTGGCGTTCGCGAATAGTCTACCCCGAAGTACATTTCCATTTTTAGCCAATTCAATAGCTTTAATGCTGGCTCCCGTTAAGGACGGTGCCAGAGAATTAGAAAACAAATAAGGTCGCGAGCGTTGACGCAACATGTCGATGACTTCCTGTTTGGCGCAGGTAAACCCACCCATAGCCCCGCCGAGAGCCTTACCGAGTGTACCAGTTAAAATATCTATACGGCCCAGAACGCCTAAATGTTCCGCAGTACCGCGCCCACCTTTGCCCATAAAGCCTGTGGAATGGCAATCATCAACCATAGTCAGAGCGCCATATTCATCAGCTAGGTCACAAATTTCTGGTAATTTGGCTATATATCCGTCCATAGAAAACACGCCGTCCGTGACAATCAATATATGCCGGGCCCCATCCTCACGAGCCCGTTTAAGCTGCGCATCCAAATCAGCCATGTCGGAATTGGCATAACGATAGCGCATGGCTTTGCACAAACGTATTCCGTCAATGATAGAAGCATGATTAAGGCTGTCTGAAATAATCGCGTCTTCCTTGGATAGGAGTGGTTCAAATACACCGCCGTTAGCATCAAAACAGGCTGCGTAAAGAATGCTATCTTCATACCCGAGCCAATCGGCTATCTTTTGCTCTAATTCACGATGAATAGTTTGGGTGCCGCAAATAAACCGCACTGAAGCCATACCAAAACCGAAACGAGCCTGTGCCTTTATTCCGGCCTCTATCAATTCAGGGCTATCGGCTAGGCCTAAGTAATTATTAGCACAAAAATTTAGGACATCACTATCAATACCGTCTGCACTTACGGATATTTTAGAGGATTGCGCACCAGAGATTAAACGTTCTCGTTTGTACATGCCCGCCGTCTCGATGTCAGCAAGTTCAGATTTTATATATTTAAAAAACTCAGATTTTTGGCCGACTTGTTTCATAAAAAGTTCCTTATCTTCGAACAATCTAGCCAATTAAAAATCTATGTCATTAGAAATTTGTCGCTTTTATTGTACGGCCATAATACGTACATTTGCACTGGTACTTGATCCCTGATTATCAACGACGCTGACCTTATAAAAACCTGGTTTTTCGGGTTGCCAGACGGTTTGTCCACTCAGATGTCGTGGTTCCAGTTTATTACCGTCAACATACCAAGCCAAATTTATACGCTTGGGTGTGCGCGCCGTTAGTGTTAAGCCTTTGCTTTTTATTCCAAAACTTTCAACTGCAACTTCGGATCCATCAGGCGGAAACAACAACACCGGCGCCGCATCTTGGTTGCCGCCAAAATTCTTTACACCTTGTGGGGCTTTGGCAATCCGCTCAAAAGCCGTTTCACCATTAACACTGGGCAAATTTGCGAAAACATCAAACAATAGAGGTGCAGCAGTTCCTCGCCCAGTTTTTCCTACGCGCGTCGCCCCGTCAGGACGACCAGTCCAGACGACCACTGTCCATTTATCCGTATAACCTGCCGCCCATGCATCTCTATACCCATAGCTCGTCCCCGTTTTATAAGCAATTGCATGGGATTTTCTTGCGAGCCAATGGGGCACATGCCCATCTGGTGTCGGTGCTTGTTTCAAAATTTTAGTAATTTTCATTGCACTGTCTTTGCTTAGAATCTGATAGCCATTTCCAATTTTTCCGTCTTCCGTCCAAATCAAATCCTGAGCTTTACCGTCATTCGCAAGGGCAGCGTATAATACTGCAAGGTCCTGAGTTTTTAACCCTATGCCGCCTAATGCCATGGCAAGCCCTGCTTCACCGTCTCCACTACTTGGTATTACCAATTTAGACCCACTTAGTTGCAATGCCGCTTCAAATCGTTTTGTGCCAACTTTATCAAGTGCAAGTACGGCAGGCACATTAAGCGAATGTCCCAAAGCTTCATAAACACGCACTTTACCATGATAGCGGCGGTTGAAATTTTCAGGCTGGTATGAGCCGAACCTTGTTGGAGCATCTAAGATAAATGAACCAGGGGCAGACAAACCATCGTCAAATGCAAAGCCGTAAATAAATGGCTTTAAGGTTGAACCCGGTGAGCGGATACTATTGGTCATATCTATCCACCCCCCCGGCCTATCTCGACCAGCAGAACCTATATGCGCTCGAACCTTCATTGTTTCGTTTTCAATAACAAGTACAGCTACATTGCTATCCAGTTTTTCTGTAAACTGTACTGCTAATTTTTTTATATTATGTTGAATATTTCTATCGAGACTAGAGACTATTTTCCCTTTACGGTTCACTGTGTTTTTGATTTTCCGAGAAGCTAGCCAGGCCATTTGTGGGAAGTTATTACGTTTAGAAGCAACTGTGTCTTGTTTGGCTTCGGTTACTTGTAGTTTTGAGATTAAACCCGCTTTGAGCAATTTATCTAATACTTCATCTCTCGCTTTTTGCGCATTTATTACGTGTCGGTCAGGACGCCGAGATTCGGGTGCTTGGGGTAGAGCAATAAGCAAAGCAATTTCACCGTCAGTCAACTGTTCAGGGCTTTTATTATAATAAACATGAGTAGCCGCGGTGATGCCCTCTACATTCCCTCCATAAGGCGTATGTGTTAGATAGAGTGATAAAATTTCTTGCTTAGAGAGACGTAGTTCTAATTGTACGGCACGAAAACTCTCAATAATTTTCGATTTAAGTGTACGTGGTCGTGGTTCTAGCTGCCTTGCCAATTGCATAGTCAATGTTGATGCGCCAGAAACGATTTCACCTTGCCTTCCCCATGAGCGAAGTGCACGCAATACGGCCAACGGATCAACGCCGCTATGCCTATAAAACCGTTTATCTTCAATTGCGATTACCGCTGATGTGAGACGTGGATCAATTTCATCCATATTTGCTTTGAGCCGCCACCGACCATTATCAACGGTAAATGCACTCAACAATTGCCCATTTTTATCCGTAACAAGCGTAGACGTATCATATGCCTGCTCAAGGGGCGGAGGGAATAGAACATTGGCAATTAAAAGGCTGCCCATAATAATGAGAAACGCCCATTTAAGCTGCTCGAACAGTTGCACGGTGCTTAGCCTTTGCCTTGTGTAGATATTTGAACTCTCGTCGCTTCTGAAATTGCATGGTCCTGTTCGCGGTACATGTCTTGCACAACGGCGCCAGGCCATACAAAATCACCTGGTGTCACGGCACGTATCAAATAAGCAATACGGTATGTTTTGCGCCCATATGTTTTGGTTGCAGCTACCATACGGTCATCACGCATTTCTGAAGTTTGGAAAACGCTAAGATCGCTTACATTATTATAGGCCGTTTCACCTGGCTCTAAAATAGCTTCTATTTCCATGCCTGCAGGTAATAAATCAGCTAGAACGGCCAAGCCTGATCGAGATTTCGTAGACTTAAAACTGACTTTAACTATATAACGCTCACCTTGCTTGATATTATTTAAATTAGCTAAACTCCCATCCATTTTTTGAATACGCTTTGTGACTTCAAAACCTGCGTTAACTGCCAGAGGGGCTTTTAGTGGCGTGCCGCTAATCATAACGGAGCGCCAAACTTGCTTGTCAGAGTTATTGGTGAACTCAGGCGTAATGACTAAATCACTAGCGTAAAGATGTGTTTTTGTCACTCCTGAGTTAATCGTCATTTTCGCATTTTGTGCACTTATATCTACAGGTTCACTGTCTTTAAGGAGGGCACGTATTGCAAAAATGACCTGTGCTTTTGCTTGTGTATTTAATTGGTTTGGCTCTTTAAGGTGTTTTTGGAATGCAGTTTGCGCCGCTTCCAAATACGCGTTTTGCCCAGTCTCAACGATCATAGCCAATATACCAGATGCATCACGGGTCGGCGATTGGTAATAGTCATGATCAACATTTTTATCCACTAATGCCAAAGCTCTTACATATGCTTGTCCAGCACGACGTTCGTCGCCCATCATGGACAGGGCAGTAGCTAAATGCGCCCACGACATTGAAGAGCGTAGTTTTTCCGCATGATTATCGGAGAAATATCGCATGTCTTTAAGTTTACCCTTACCATTTTTTGCCAGTACATAATGAGCATAAGCCGCAGCTTCGGCTTGGCGGGCATAGCGCCTCTCAATCGTATCTACTTCATAATCATATAGATAATTCAAACTCGGCCACCTCGGCATTTTAGTTATTGAGGACAGTGCATTCAAAGATTTATCTATGACGTCTTGCGACACGACATAGTCTTTTTCTTTAGCACGCAATAGGAAATCAGTTACATAAACACCTAACCACGGACGTGCGTACCGATCATTGGCACGCCATAATCCAAAACTGCCATCACTACTTTGACGGTTTATCAGTCTGTCTACAACAACTTGTAAATTAAATTTGGCATCCGCTTCGTTGATGCCCGGAACGCCGCCTAGCTCATGGGCGTATAGCAATGGCATAGCCGCACTAACGGTTTGTTCTGAACATCCATAGGGATAACGAGATACTGCAGTTGCATAGGCGGTTGGGTCTAATCCCGGCGTGCGGGAGAAAGACACATTAACATCGACACTACTATGATCAAAACCTTGCAGTATATCTGGATTTAGGCTGTATGTCGCGCCAGCCTCCATGGGCGCCGTCACCATTTTGGAAATTGGCAAAAACGCTGAGCGCGTCTGAATATCAAAAGACGAACTAACATTATAACCCCTTGGACCACGCACTGCGAGTTCAACAGAACTTATTCCAGTTTGATTTGTACTGATTTCGCGTGTGACCAATTTCCGTTGGCCCTTGTCCAACCTCAATTTATCACTAGCATTTTTTACAGATAGAACACCATTACTGGTTAAGGACAAATCGTAATCACCAGCAACACCACCTACATTATCTACCGAAATTGTGGCAAAGGCTTTGTCACCAGGTGCTAAAAAGCGCGGTAATGATAAAACTGCCGGTACGGCATCACGGACAATCAACGGCGATACATCACTACCGACAGCAGAACGGCTCCAAGCCACAGCCATTAAACGGAGTTTTCCGTTAAAATCTGGAAGTTCTACGGGAACAGACACTTTCCCGCCACTGACATCAACAAGCCCGCTATACAATGAAACGACCTTTATTGGTGCAGCCGTTAGACCTTCTCCCCCTAGAGTATCACCGCCAGAGCGTGCCAGAGTTGGTTCTCCGAGATTGGGATTTAGCAAACGGGCATAATCATCCCTCACGGTCAATGGCATAGCTTTGCGCGCAAAATAGAAAGCTTGTGGATCAGGTGATTTGTACTTGGTAATTTGTAAAATGCCTTCATCTACAGCTGCTAAGGTTAGAAAAACACGTTCACCGCGCGGAATATTATCAAAATCCACCCGTATGTTTTGAGTTTGGCGCGGTTTGACAACTTCTGGTGCGGATAATTTAACATCAAGCTTTTGTGTGCTTGTATCAGCATTCATATATGTAATACCCACTGCGCGGCGCGGAACTGGTCTCTTATCGGCACTACGCGGCGTATAAACACTCAGCAAGGCATATACACCAGAACCAATATTATTAGGCATTCGCACAGATATTTCAGAGCCACCTTTTGGGATTGTTACCGTCGTTATGCTGCGTACTTCTTGATCGGCAATAACCAATTCACCAATGCCAGAATAAGGAGAATTGATGCTTAATTTAACTAAATCACCGCTACCTACATCAATCGTCGGCGCGCCCATTTGAATTTGATCCGGTGCATTATTTGCAGACGTACCACCCCAGCCAACCCAAAATTGGTAAGAAGATGAAATATTTACATCCCTGCCCTTAACAATTAAGCGATAACGACCCCAATCCAGAGTGCGTTCTATATCAGCACCATCGTTCGCAGATATATCCGCAACACCTTTGGCAATTTCTACGTCGGTCATGTCATATCGGTATTGCCATCGGCCATTTCGGCGGTACCAATTATAATGATAGTCTTCTTTGACCAAAGTCCATTCGACTTCCATTTCCGTAAGAGCACCACTCCAATCTACGGCTTTAATATTAAATCCAGCAGATTTATTACGGGCGGGCCGTCGATCAAATTTAGGTTTTATACCAATATAAACATCCTTCGTTCGCACCGGGATGCGCGTGCTCGTTTGCACATAGCGCCCGCCAGGTTCAGATACACCAGCAGTTATTTCAGCCCTTAGAGGTTTCATTGTACTGAGTTGGGCTTCTTTTAAGGACATATCTAATTGAAGAATACCCTTTTCGTCGGTCAGTCCCCCACCAAGGCTAATAAACTCTTCGCGGAAAGATTTTTCGGCCAAACCAAATGTATAACCTTTCATATTTGGAAAAGGGTTGGGTTCCACGCGAATACGAGCTTCAGCTTCACCTTGCAAATCTGCACCGTTGGCACCGTAAAGAAATTGAGCAGAGATTTCCAATGGCCTGATTTCGTCTACACGTAATGGTGCGGCATCAATGTCCACCTCTACCTTAAGCTTTTGAGGTACAAAATCTTGAACATCAAAACCAATAGCGCCCACTTGCCCAATTCCGTCAACTTCAACAACGGCACGCCACATCCCGCGCGGCGCGGATTTTGGAACGACAAAGGCATGTAGTAATGTGCCTTCATGTAATGTTTCAAAACGGACTTTGCGGAATTCTTGACCGCCGGGCTTCAGAAAACGCACCTGACCAACCCGCCCAAATATTGCATGGGCTTTTGTATCTCTTAGCATTGCCGTAATATTGGCAGTTTCGCCAGGACGATACACGCCGCGATCAGAGAATACATATGCATCTATTGTTTTTGCAGCTTTTCGACCACCTATTGAAAAAGCGGATAAATCCAGTGGAGAACGATTAAAATCCAAAAGTGCGTAATCACCATTTATGCCATAAGCCATGAGCATACGCGGTCTTAGATTTCCTTTGCCCTTTAATAATTGGGTATCAAAATGTACGCGTCCTTGACGGTCTGTTGCTGCCCTTCCTAGTATTTCATTATTTTGGGCGACCAAATCAACACGAATAGCATTCATAGCTTTTGCAGTATTTATTGACCTTACCGTGGCATCTAGTCCTGACGGGCTTTGGTAGGTTGTAAACGCCAAATCGGTAGAAATTATCCACCGCCACGCTCTTGCTGGACGATAATCATCCTCGTCAACACGCTTGCGTACTGCTTCTATTACATAGGCACCTGGTTTTATTTCGCCAATGGCACTTGCCAGATCAAAAACAGTTGTTGTTACAGTATTTGGCGAGCCATCTATTGATAATGAACCTTTCCAAACTGTCTCTCGTACTTCTGTAGCCACATTATCGTAACCGTAATAATAATCACCTTCTTCTATAGCTTGACCAGAATCAGGGCGACGTCTTGCAATCATCCTGTCGCCGACACGAAAGACCTCAATTTCCAAATCTGAAATGTTTGTGGTTTCAATGGCAATACCTTGCGCACCTATGCGTGGTAAAATTACACCATTTCCTGCAAATGCAATATGCGCAGGGCGGTCACCAAAGCTAATATCAATACTTTTATCTGCAAGCAATGCTTTGCCATTTGCAGCAGTTAGCCCTGTCAACATTGTGACTTTATAGTCTTTGGAAAACTCTAATCCAGATAAACACACACTTTGATCTATGATTTTGGTTGTTATTTTTGCTTCTGGTTCAATTCGAATATAATCAACAACCTTTAGATTATCGTCAGTGTTGAGTGGCAAATTAAATTGCAGGCAGGCCCGTGGTGAAGATTGTGCTTCGTCAATCTTCCAACCGGTATTTTGAAACTTAGTTTCTTTTTCGTGTTCAACTGGCTTGGCGGTAGGATTTAAACTGGGTGCATCAGATTGCGTCTTAACGGTTATGGGGTCGTTTTTGTAAGTATTATCATTATTTATGTTGCCAAGAAACGAAAACCCTATCCACCAAGCAAGAATGAACAATAAGATACCACCGAATATAAGAAGTGATTGACGCTTCATAACCTAATCCTTTTTAAGCTTAAGAATCAGTTATATCATAAATTTGGCCTTAATGTGCCGATATTTAGGAAAATCCTAGGCAAAAATTTACCGTTTCTTTACTAAGACTTCTAACCGCGTTTAAATCCATTTCCCTTATAAACTGTTTCATTATCGGGAAAACCCGGAATAAAACTGATCTATGGGAAACTAAAATGAAACTTAAAAAACTACTTTTAGCTGGTGGGGCTGCCGCGATTGTGACGGCTTCTACTGCATATGCTTCAATCATCGATCGTCCATTTTTTCAAGTACTGGGCGTAGTCGTTGTTTGGGGTGCTGACGGCATTGATGGTACTGACGACGCTCCTGTTGTCTCTGACTTCGTGCTTTTAACTAACGCAACCGGTACTGCTGGTGCAGACCTTATCGCTGCTGATGGCGCTACAGTTGTAACGGGAACACTTCTAGCCATTAAAGACGGTGTAGAAAATGTTGACGGTACAACCGCTGCTGTAAACCCTATAACAGGTGGTGCAGATAATGGTACATTTACAGACGGCGGCACAACCGGCGTTTTAGATGCGGCTGATACATTAACTGCATTTGGTATCGACGCTGGTAGCGACGCAACTAGCGGCATGGTTAATGAGCATAAATCAAGCTTTTATGTAGCTTCAAATGCTGCCTTTGATATCTTTGCTCAATCTTCAGCTTTCGTCGCCACTGGCGATTTTCTAACTGACGGTCTAACCACCAGCAACATTTCATATGCTATGGCTCTAGACGTTGCTGGTAATGATGGTTTGGCTTACGGTGCGAATGCACAAAATCCTGGAACAGTCCCAGGGGTTGTAAACGCATTAAATGATATCGCCGTTGCCACCAAAGTCTTTGACGGTACACAACGCACAGCGGCAACTCGTGGTAGCTTGGCTTCACAGTCTGTACGTTTTGATAACACCTATACCTTGGACGATGGCACTGGCCTTGGCTATGATCTGTCCATGGGTGCTGGTACTATTCAAGCAGACGTAACCTTTACTGTTTACGTTCCGTAAGAATAAAGTTCACGCATAAGGAAGTCCCTTGATTGTGGGCGACCTGCTCAAAAGCCCCGCCTCATAGGTGGGGCTTTTTTGTATCATGATTTTAGATAGTACGGTTAATAAACTCGCAAACATTTTTTGCTAGTTTGAAGTTGAAATTGATAAGGAATATCTCAACATGAAAAGAAGACAAATGAAAACAATGAAAAACTTCATGGTTACGTCAGCCCTAATTTGTGCAGGTACCATCGCAACAACTATGATGTACGCACCGGTTGCAAACGCATTTGGTATTGGCGTTCAACCTTCCACCGTGGAAATGACCATAAAGCCCGGGGACCGACACCGTCAAATCGTTACGATTGGGAATGTACATAAAACCAAAACCATAAGTTTGACGATGGGACTTGCGGACTGGACTTTGGACAAAGACGGTAAGTTGAGCCTTAGCCCTCCGGGAGAAAGTGATAAATCTGCTGCTGAATGGATAAGGTTTAGCCCAGCCAGTGTCACGCTTAAGCCTGAAACATCTATGGATGTTACTGTTGAAATCAGTGTTCCTTACAAAATCAAACAAAAGGGTGACCATCGTTTTGCCTTACTTGCTACGACTTTGCTCCCTGAAATGGATGAGCGCGGCGAAGTTTCAGGCGTTTGGAATAAATATCAACTGGCTTCACTGTTTTATTTAACTTTAACACCATCCAAAAGCAGCCCAGTCGTTAGCAATGTAGCGGTCAGCAGCACAGATAAATCCATGCTCAGTATGACGATTAAAAACGATGGTGATGCACATGCACGCCTTAAAGGAACGGCATTCGTAAAGAACAATGCAGGTGTGACAGTCGCTGAAATGCCAATGTCTGCTGTGGTTCTTGACCAAGGCGAACGCAATTATGTAATGCGTCTTGACGATGTCGAAGGCTTGGAGACCGGTAATAAATACAGTATTGATTTTAAGATGAACAATTCTTTTGCTCCACAAAATAAGTTTAAATCCACACCTGTTGTTATTCAATCCATTGATTATCAAGCACCGTAATCATGATTTCAAACTGGAAATTACTTAAATGCACCACCAGTTTTCTGGTGGTTTCCAGTTGGGGTGTGGTAGCGAGTGCCAGCTTTTTAGATAATGATTTTTGGTGCCGCACCTATGGCTGTGCCGTAGTTCACGACGGTCAAAATTTTGATATATATGACAATTTTATTTTTGCGACCAATACGTGTTGTGTAGCGAATGGCACACAAATGATACCCGATAGTGCCGTTTTTGGAGACTTTAATTTAACGGGAAGCTTAACGAAACACACCGGTCCTAATTCATCTCAAGGTATGGTCATGGGCATCACCCAAAACGGCACAACAATTAGTCAAGCACTCAATGATGATGGTGATGGATATCTAGATGCTGGTGACGATTTTGGAGGCGTGTTTTCAATGGGGCCAAGGACAGATATCTTGCTTGACGGGCCTGGAAAATCCTATTCACACAGCTTTTTTATTACCTCTCGTAACACTCGCTTTTCCTTACGTGCGCAAGCATCTATAGCCAGTGCAACCGATGATTTTGCAGGCTCTATTTCGTTAAGCGACATACAAATTGATGCTGCAAGAACGCGGCGCGGAAATGATGCAGGTTTTAGGTTTGGTCGTCGCGCAACAACGAGACGTGTAACGGTTGTTAACGGTATAAACGATTTGGGAGATTTAAAAGCCAGTCCAACAAAAATGTTTGACTTTAGACGTTTTGGCGGTGTTAGACGCCGAAATGGGGACCTAAATGAACAAACTATACGTTTGGATTTTTTATACACTATGCCCGATTATGACATGTCTATGGGTGTTGGTTCGTTTAATATCGATATGGTTTTTGATCTTTATAAAGAACCATAGTTGACAACATAATTTGACAGATAATAACTGGACAATAAACAAGCAAAGTGTTTAATGCTTGTCACCCAAAAATTTTGCAGCAAATGCTAGACAAGTTTCATCATTGGCTAAATTTCGAATATAACCTTTATAAATGAGCAAAAAAAAGCGGTCTATTACGAGACCGCTTTTGAGTTGTGTGAATGACGCGATAAGAAATTACGGTGCCGGATTTGCCACAATGATATTTTCATCCTGGATTTCCGGCGGAGGAATTTCTACTTTTCGCGTGTTCATAGAAAGGCGGTTATTGCCCTTCTTTACCCTGTTACCAGATTGACTGGTCGCAGAATTCTGTTGTGCCAAGTGTATTTTATTTGTTGAATTGGCAGCTATATTTATTTTTGCCATCAGGTCATCTGCTTTCGCAAGATTTATGATGACAGGTATTTCTGACGGATTACTTTCGGCAGAGTTAGTTTTCAAGATAACGAGTTTATATTCAGCAGCAGGCAAATCATCAAATGCAAATTGCCCAAAACTACTTGCATAGACTTCATGGTGATTTTCCGCATCTGTGCTATCCGTTAATGCCAAACGTGCGCCCTCTAGACGTTTTTCGCCTTTATTATGCTGGCCATCACCATTCTCATCTACAAAGGCAAAACCACGTATCTGCCCACGCTGAACTATGGGCAAATCAACATCAGTGATATGTCCTTCTTGTATACTGGCTTTTGTAGAGGCGTTTTCCGCCAAACTATATCCTAATGGCAAACTACGGCCATCAATGCGTAAATCATGGATGCCTACCTTAATGTTTTGAATGGTATAATAACCCGCAGAATCTGTTCGGAGTGCCATGCGAGAACTTGCAACGCGTATAAGTGCACCACCTACGCCCGGCTCATTTTCCTGCTTTTTACCGTCACGGTTTTTATCCAAAAAGGCACGTCCCTTTAAAACACCACGTCCTTCATCAGTTTCTCGGAATTTACGCTTCTCATTGAAATCAAATCGGCCATTTAAAAATAGACCAATCCTTTGTTCTCCCTTTAAGTTATTGCGGTAACTCATTCCCATTGTTATATTTTTATTTATTTTGACTTTTCGTCCTAAGGAAACGGACAAAAACTTATCGGATTTATCCTCAGCATTGCCAGAAAAGTTTTGTAAAATTCCTAGATTTGCCGACAATTTTGTCTTCGTACCCAATAGTTTTCCTGAATTTAGACTGGCGACAACGCCACCACGGATATATTCACTATCATCGCTCCACGAGCCAGCGATCGACGGTGCTACTGACAATTTTGCCCCCTTGGGAAGCCTAAAATTATATGGTTTGGCAGTTAATTGTGCATCAAACCTTTGCTTGCGCGTTGCATCACCTTTGCGTGTCGATGTAAATTGCCCACGAATAGATGCATATTTGGCATCCTGGAATACACGTGCTGTGATTTGATCACCGTCTGATGTCGACCCATCACTTTGTTTTTGTTTATAAGCGGTATAATCAGCCGAGATGTTCGTCCCAATTTTACGTAAAGATGTATTTATGGATGCGCCATAACTTTGCGTAGACGTATCATTGCCATTTTTAGAAAATAGGCCACTTTGGTTGTTGCTATATCGTACTGCAAATGCAGGGCGTTCCAATGGACCAAGTATTTGACCGGGCGTTAATTGTAATGCAACGCCATAACTAGCAAAATCTTGCCCGCGTTCCCGCGTATCCGGAACCAAATCCGTGTCGTCAACATTTGTATCTTGTTCCACTATTTCTTCTGCATCCAAATCTGAGCGTAAAAATTCTGCGCCATCATAAGAGGCAAATGCTTCAACATTGATTTTTTGATTTATGGCATATCGAGCATTGGCACTCGCACGTATATCTACAGATTTTTCACGGGCATTTCCGTTGAAATAACCCACATCAGTACGTGCATCCCATTTAAGTTTTTTACCTTGTTTCCGCCCCAGACGTCCACTAATAGCTGATAAAACAGCCATTTGGTCGTCGCTTAACCCGTCAGACTTAACGGATAAACCAGCTTCCCAACCATCTTTGCTGGCATAGCGAGCACCAGCCGCCAAGCCGCCAAAATTCAATCGCGTTTGATCTTCACTGATTTTTGTTGAGCCTGTCGTTGGGACACCTGCAGCAATCGCCCACCGACCTTTCTTGCCTTCCTTAGCATATTTAGCCCCCCTAATACGCCGAAGGCCGACCCCGTCTAATTCGCGGAGGTCGGCTGATAAGTCACCTAAAGATCCATAACCACCCTTAACATGGGCGTAATCTAGCGAGAGCCATGACGGCTCTGCCTCTCGAATATTTGTCGGTAAATCAGGGACTTCATAACGCATTCGCGCATTGAAGTTTTTAACGCGAAAGTCGACATCAACCGAATTAATGGTGTCAGTTCCTAAATTCAATTCGATAGTTTCAAATGTTAAGGGCGTGTTTTTGGTAAGGTCTTTGATCTTCGCTCCCGGTTTTATTGCGCCTTTAAGTCGGTCATCAAGAACAATATTGATCCGTGAATTTCCGCCCTCAACATCGATATGCGTACCGGTCAATGTTTCAATCGTGCCTATTGGTAATAAAAGATTGGTTTTATCAAAATAGGTAACTTCTTTAGAAACACCCACAGGACGCCCGTTTAATTTAACCAAACCCGTATCGAGATTCAGCTCAAACTCAGCGCTGTCTTGTGCTCGCATTATTCGGATAGAAGCACCACCATCGATGATTTGAAGTGTATGACCCAATTCTTTGGCAATTGGTGATAATGGAAGTAACATTACCGAACCGATAGCTCGTGGTCCAGGCTCTACATTGCCAAGCGGGATGTCGTTCACAAACAGTTCAAAACCAGTTGAAACTTTCAACCGAGGGTCAAGTTCAAAATCAATCCTCTTTTCATCAATGTTAATTTTGCCAATAGCACCTGACATAACCGCAATTGCATTGGGGGTTAGATTAATACGCCCATCACTTATTTGCCCATATTGCTTAAGTTTACCAATTTTACGACCATTGGCTTTGACTAACCCTGTGTCCGTATTAAGTTCCATAACAACACCGTCTTGGGAACGTTGTACCAAGAGTACACCCTCCTCAACATTGTATTCAAATACATCGTTGAGCGCCGTAAAGATTGGTTCTGCACGGACAAAGAATTTACCGTCTTCGTTACGACTAACATCGGTTTGTAGTATTTCTCCTTCAAGTTTAACTAGAAATTGAGGTGCTAATTCAGCAAGCAATACAGCAGGTTTATCGTCAACAACGAGCGAATTTTCTTGCGCATATGCCCCTGGTGAAGACATAGAAAGCAAGCAAAAGAATGCACTGAAAAGGAAATAACCTAGTGATTTAAGGCGGTTAAGGCCGTTATGTCGGGCGAAAAGCCCTAACACTCTGGGGATTCCAAGCGCAGGCGGCAGTATGCATGATACTCACATTGGGCAATTTGCCTAACGGGTACAGCAGACCAACCACCGCGCAAGGAATTATATACCTCGGCGGTTATAGGCCCGTTTGGAGTATCAGCCAGAGTGAAGCGAAACTGTTGTGTTAACGCAATCTGGCGATCTCCAATACGAGAATTAGTACGTATTTCTTCTGAAGTCATTGTATTATTTGAACTATTTCTAGGTTTCACGGGGATGGGACGCAGGCATTGCCCGACTACCCACCACGCAGCATTCTTGCCTTCATCAACAATAAATGCGGTGTCACCGTCTATAATCTCTAACAATACGGCGTTTTTTGCCGGTTTCGCACTTGCCAAATTTACTTGGCCAAAGTGCGATCCAGACATAATCACCATACAGGCAGATATCAGATATTTAATCCGAAAGTTCACAATTTTTTCCATTCACCAGTTTGCGCTCTTTGGCGCTTGTGATGAACATAGCAAAATCAGGTTTAAATACCTTAAAGCTCAAGGTAAGGATTACAGTCAAAACTAACGGAAAATGGAGGTTAAAAGTTAACTAGACAATGTATTTTTATTCCCATTCGATCGTTCCAGGTGGTTTAGAGGTAATATCATAAACCACCCTATTTACACCCTGAACTTCATTGATTATTCGCGTCGCAGTCTCGCCTAAAAAATCATGGCTATAAGGGTAATAATCTGCTGTCATTCCGTCAGATGAAGTTACGGCTCGTAAAGCCAACACATATTCGTATGTTCGACCATCGCCCATAACACCAACGGTTTTTACAGGTAATATTACTGCAAAAGCTTGCCATATCTTATTGTATAAATTATGTTTTTTTATTTGATCTAGATAGATCGCATCGGCGACTCGCAAAAGATCAAGCTTTTCTTTTGTAATAGCACCTGGGCAACGAATAGCGAGACCTGGTCCGGGAAATGGGTGTCTTTCTACAAAACTATCAGGGAGTCCAAGTTCTCGCCCTAAGTCCCTGACTTCATCCTTAAAAAGTTCTCTCAACGGCTCTACCAATGCCATATTCATACGTTCCGGTAGCCCTCCAACATTGTGATGGGATTTGATAGTAACAGATGGACCACCATCAAAAGACACGCTTTCTATCACATCTGGGTAAAGCGTTCCTTGTGCCAAAAAGTTTGCACCACCAATATTTTTCGCTTGTTTTTCAAAGATATCAATGAATGTCTTACCAATTATCTTGCGCTTTTCTTCTGGGTCAGATACATTTTCTAACAATGATAAAAATTGCTTTTCAGCATTTACATGTATTAAGTTTATGTCGTAATGCTTTGAAAACATAGAAACTACTTCTTGAGCCTCATCTTTTCGCATCATGCCTGTATCGACAAATACACAAGTTAATTGATCGCCAATGGCTTCGTGGAGTAAAACCGCTACAACTGAACTGTCCACACCGCCTGATAAACCACAAATTACTTTTCCATCACCAACTTGCTTGCGAATTGCATGAATTGCTTCGTCTTTAAACGCAGCCATAGTCCAATCCCCTTTAAGTCCTGCTATACCGTGCGTAAAATTACGCAGTATTTGTGCACCAATAGGTGTGTGAGCAACTTCTGGGTGGAACATAACATTATAAAACTTGCGTGCAGAATCCTCACTTGCTGCAAATGGTGCATTTGGAGATTTAGCAATTATTTCAAAACCTTCCGGTAATTTATTAACACGGTCCCCATGGCTCATCCAAACGGTATGTTCTGAACCAACTTCACCAATACCCAAAAACAAAGGGCTGTCTTTGACAATTTTTATTGCTGCACGACCAAACTCTCTCTCGTCTGCAGCCTCTGCAGAGCCTCCAAGTTGATCAACCATGGCCATTTGGCCATAGCAAATCCCCAAAATCGGAACACCGAGATCAAAAACACTATCATGGATACGTGGACTCTTGGCACCGCCGACACTGTTTGGCCCGCCTGAGAGAATAATCGCTTTAGGTCCATATGACTGCAACAGCTCATCTGTGATCCGATTGTAGGGATGTACTTCAGAATAAACACCACTTTCTCGTACCCGCCTTGCAATAAGTTTCGTAACCTGAGAGCCAAAATCTATAATCAATACTTTTTCGTGATGACCAGTTGTCATAATTCTATTTTCCAGTTTTTCTCATTACGGCCAAAAAGAAGCCGTCGGTATTAGTTGATGCAGGCGACATTGTTAAAGTACAGCCGTCTTCGGACCACGGCATCGCTTTATCAGTTCCGATACGTTCTTCCCAAACCTCGCCTGCCGATAAAAGTTCAAAATCTTTATTTGTCTCTAGAAAAGAATAAATTTGGCCTTCATTTTCTTCTGCGAACAGCGAACAGGTAACATAAATCAACAACCCATCAGGGCGTACATATTGCTTTGCTTGTTCAAGCACAGCCTTTTGCTCACTTATGCGCAATTCCAATGTGTTTAATGAAAGCCGCCACTTTGTATCGGGTTTCCGTCGCCATGTTCCAGAACCAGTACACGGAGCATCTATCAAGACACGGTCAATAGTACCGCGAAGTTTACTTAGATTACCTTGCGGCGGTTGCACAACCTCTATATTTGTAGCCCCTGCCCTTTGTGCTCTTGCATAAAGTGGTGCCAAACGTCTCTTATCAATATCATAAGCATAAATCTTACCTTCATTTCCCATGTCAGCAGCTAATGCCAATGTTTTACCGCCGCCACCGGCGCAATAATCTAATACTGTCTCACTAGGTTTGGCGTCCACAAGCAATGATACGATTTGCGAACCTTCGTCCTGTATTTCCACTTCTCCCATTAGAAACATTGGATCTGATTGAATATTTGGGAGACGATCTAATTTTCTTCCAGCTTCAATACGAATTCCCATAGGCGACAATTTCGCTGCAAGAGCGCCAAACTGTTTGAGTTTAACCAAAACCTTTTTCTTGTCGGCTTTCAAGCCATTGACCCGTAAATCTAATGGCGGACGCCTTAACATGGTTTGCCCCTCAGCCACTGCATTTTCACCAAAATTATTGGAAAATGCAGGCCAAACCCACTCAGGTATATCAGCGCGTATCCAGTCAGGTGCCATATTCAGATCACGCGCACCTTTCAGTGAAAGTTTCTCATCTTTTGTTAAGGGTGTGGGTGAATGTTCATCTTCTGAGAAAACGGCTGAGAGGCTTTCTATACTCTCATCCCATGCCCAAACCATTGTACCAAGTACTAATGCTCTCGCACTTGCACTTGCACTTTCTCCGGCGCTCTCCTTATCTTCTGCACTATGAATCCCCATCCGCCAAAGTGTTGAAGACTTACGGCGAAGTGCATCAAATACAATCCCGCCAATAGCAGCACGGTCTTTTGAGCCAGCAAAACGGTGCGCTTTACCCCAATCTCGAAGCGCATGTGCAGCAGGCGTATGTTGCCCTATTATATCTTCCAAAACCTCAATTGCGGCCTGAATACGTCCACCATGTCTCATAGTATTATATCTTTATTTTTGTTCAGAATAATTTGGGCTTTCCCGGGCAATGGCAACATCATGAACATGGCTTTCTCGCAGCCCAGAATTCGTTATACGAACAAATTCTGCATTTTTGTGAAATCCAGTAATATTCGCTGACCCCGTATATCCCATCGCCGCACGCACGCCACCTAAAAGTTGATGAATTATGGGACCAACAGGCCCTTTAAATCCAATACGACCCTCTATACCTTCTGGTACTAATTTCATACTATCGGTAACTTCCTTTTGGAAGTAACGGTCCGCAGAACCTCTTGCCATTGCCCCAACGGAACCCATACCGCGATATGATTTGTAGGATCGCCCTTTGTACAAAAATACGTCCCCAGGTGTTTCGCTTGCACCTGCAAATAGAGACCCAATCATAACACTCTCTGCTCCTATTGCTAGAGCCTTGGCCATGTCACCAGAATATTTTATACCCCCATCAGAAATAACTGGAATTCCTGCTTTTTTCGCTGCTTTACACACATCAATGATTGCAGTTAATTGCGGCACCCCTACTCCGGCCACAATGCGTGTCGTACATATAGACCCAGGCCCTATGCCAACTTTCAAAGCATCTGCACCAGCACTAATTAGTGCGTTAGCCGCATCCTCAGTAGCAATATTACCTGCTATTATTTGTACATCTTGGCTATGTTCTTTGAACCGCTTTACTTGTTCGATAACTTTGATGGAATGACCATGAGCCGTGTCAATAATCAGCGCATCTACTCCAGCAGCAATTAATGCTAACCCTCGTTCAAACCCCGCATCACCGACCGTAGATGCCGCACCAACTCTAAGGCTTCCATTGTCGTCTTTACAGGCATTTGGAAAACTTTGGGCTTTCTCCATATCCTTAACCGTAATCAAACCGACGCAACGACCTTTTCTATTAACAACCAAAACTTGTTCAATACGGTGTTTGTGCAGTAGTTCGCGGGCTTGGTCTTCTGTTGTTCCCTCAGAGACCGTGATCAAATCACGGGTCATCATATCTGCAACTTTCTCGCGCGGGTCGGATGCAAAACGCGTATCACGGTTGGTGATAATCCCGATAAGCTTGCCACCGTCCTCAACAACGGGGAAACTAGAAAACATATGTTCGTCAGCTAACATTCGTAGCTCAGCCAATGTAGCATCCGGCCCAATCGTCACTGGATTTACCACCATACCAGACTCATAACGCTTTACTTTGCGTACCTCTTCGGCCTGTTCGTCTATGGATAAATTTCGGTGAACTATACCCATTCCGCCAGCCTGCGCCATCGCAATAGCCAAGGGCGCTTCGGTAACTGTATCCATTGCCGCTGACAACAAAGGTACATTAAGAGTAATAGTTTTAGTCAAGCGCGTTGCCAAATTAGCATCACCCGGCAATATTTCTGAGGCTTTTGGTAGCAAAAGCACATCGTCAAATGTGAGACCTTCACGAATCAACATGAGAACACTCCTTTTGCGGGCGCGTATTATCAGTTATAATATAAAGGCGCTAGGGTTATTTTTTCTTTTCTCAAATTGTATGTGGGTTTTTAAATGCTGAATAAGTTTCAAGCCTTTTAGCGAAAATAATTATCTATAGAATTACTTATAATGCGTTTGCGCACTCACATCTAAATTTCATCTATTTCACCGGGGTTTTGCGAACGGCGGTTGAGCCACATGACGCCGCGTAAGTCTGAAATTGAAACAATAAGGCGGCCAAAATTTGTATATTTAGAGACACCAAATTGACGATTTCGGTGGCCAACATCCTCAAATTCGATTGTATAACCTTCACGTAACATCAATGAAGGAATATATCTGTGGATATGATCAAAATATGGCAAGTTCAAGAATGCATCTCGTTTAAAAACTTTTAGGCCACAACCCGTATCATCTGCTTTGTCCTTTAGGAGCCATTTACGCACCCCATTTCCAAAACGTGAGGCTGCGCGTTTTGCCCACGTGTCTTTACGTTTAGCTCTTCGTCCACCAACCAGAGCTAAATTCATCGGAGCATCATTACGTATCATTTTATTGATAAGAGCTGGAATATCAGCAGGATCGTTTTGCCCATCGCCGTCAAGCGTCGCTATAATATCACCGTTCGCCGCTTTTACACCTGACCTTACGGATCTGCTCTGCCCAGAGTTTTTCCTATGGCTGAGCACTCTTAAGGTCTTATGGGTAGATTTTAGTGTTGAAAGGGCCTTTAACGTACCGTCCGTACTTGCATCGTCGATGAATATCATTTCATAAGGAAGGTTACGCATGGCATTTGCAATCTCCCCAGAAAGTGGGCCTACATTTTCTTCTTCGTTAAATACCGGAATGACCACACTGTATTTAATCTGCGACTTAATTTTTGATTTAGCTTTACTTGGCACGAAAACCTCTTTTAAATTTTTAATGCTCATGACACGAGTTCACGAAACACGCAATATAGCTTGTGTGAGAATTATGTAATGCTATCTAAGGGTCTATGAACAAAATAAAATTACGCACAAAAGATATGCTCTTGCTAACACTCTTGGTTTTAGCAATGGCATTGCCGGGACTTTCTGGCTTACCTGTCATCGATAGGGATGAAGCGCGCTATGCGCAAGCTACGGTACAAATGCTTGAAAGTGGCGATTATATTAATATCAAATTTCAAGATCGTGCACGCAATAAAAAACCAGCAGGTGCGTATTGGTTACAGGCCGCAAGTGTCAAGATGTTTTCGGATGTAAAAAAACGCGATATTTGGGCACATAGAATACCGTCTGTAATCGCAGCAATCTTAACTATTTTGGCAACCTATTGGGGCGGCTCGCGCATGATTGGTAGAGAGAGCGCATTATATGGTTCAGCACTTTTAGCCGTCAGTTTTATTTTTGTTTTTGAGGCTCATATAGCCAAAACAGATGCGCTATTGTTGGCTTTTGCGGCCTTGGTATTAGCCAGCCTAGGGCATTTACGCAATGGCGGCGATCAGCGTATAGGCGTATTGTTTTGGGTTGCTCTTGGCTGTGCAGTTATGATTAAGGGACCAATTTTACCAATGCTCATAGTGCTGTGTTTGTTAGCGCTTGTGATGTGGGAACGTAACACCACCTGGATTAAGCCCTTAGGGTTTTGGCCTGGTCCAGTGCTGTTTTTAATGATCGTTCTGCCTTGGACAGTCTTGATTTGGCTAGAAACAGGTGGCGCATTTTTCATAGACGCCATCGGCAATGATTTAGCGCCTAAGCTCAAAGGTGTTCAAGAAAAACATCCAGGCCCACCTGGCTATTATTTAGGCACGATATGGGTGGCGTTTTGGCCAGCATGCTTGTTTTTATTACCAGGTCTTGTCTTCGCATTCCGCGCGGCGCGGAGCAAAGCTGCAGGCGGCGCAGGTTTCGATACGCCCGTAGCCCTTGCTGCAAGACTGTTGCTTTGTTGGAGTATACCATTTTTCATTTTGTTAGAATTCATACCAACCAAATTGCCACATTATACCCTCATTACCTTCCCTGCGTTTGCTCTAATGGCAGGTGCAGCCGTTGCAACACTAAGCCGGGTAAATGAGTTTAAATTAACAAGACGTATTGGCGCGGTGATATTTACTGTCGTCGGCATAGTCCTGACTACAGCAGTATTATTTGCCCAAGCTGCTTACGGCGACTACCCCAAATGGAGTTTTGCCATAATGTTTGGCGCCATTCTTATATGTATATATGCAGCAAGACAGCTATGGGTTGGGAAAACTCTTCACGCTTATTATGGGGCTTTGGCGGCTGCAATCATCATTTCAATACCAACATATCTGTATATTCTACCCTCAATGAAACAATTGCAAATTGGACAAAAACTGCAATCGGCTTTTACTAAACACGGTATTCAAACACCCGTTGCAAATATGACCGTATTGTCAACACAATTTACAGAACCAAGTATGGTTTTCCATTTGGGAACAAATGTATTACTTGGAAAGCCTGAGGAGCGATTATCATCATTGAATATGAAAACTAACGACATCATTATATTAGATAGGGTTCGCACCACTACAAAAGAATATGGAGACAAACTCATTAATAAATTAGCTGAACAAGAGCTTTGCCTTACAAGTCTTGAGACCATCAAAGGATTTAATTATGCAAAAGGTCGTTCGGTTCGTTTAGAGTTATTAAAGACGGATATTTGCCCTACTCAATCCACGGTTTTCGAACAGACATCCACCAAGCCCGACCCATAATTGCCGTAAACATAAATGGGATGGACAATATCAGAAGAGCTTTGCTCCACCAATGTTCAGTATAGTCCCAAAAATACATGATAAACCCACGTAATTTACTGCGCTCCACACGCACAATCCTCGTTTTGGACGTAGAACCATAATGCATGACTTTAGCTTTAGGTTCAAAAAATACATCCCCACCTAGTAATCGTGTACGTCTGCATATTTCAATATCTTCTACATGCAAAAAATACCGTTCATCAAAACCACCCAAAATATCAAAACTCTCTTTGTTCATCATTAAACAAGCTCCGCTTACTACAGGCATATCAACAGGGCTATTGGGAACCGGTTTATTTTCTAAATGGATTGAATCCAATCTAGGTAATTTATGTAAAGGCGTAAAGCTAACAACGGCAGATATTGGTGTTAATTCACTACGGCGTGAGCCGCGTTGTTCTTTGCCTTTTACTGTTTGCAAATTTCCACCCACAATCCATGGAAGTGCTAAATTTTTCCCACATTTAGCCATTCTCATCGCAGAGCCAGCTTCAATTAAAGCATCTGGGTTTAAGAACAATATGTAATCACCCTTAGCAAGCTTAGCGCCATAGTTACATGCACGACTAAACCCTACATTGCCCTGCCCTTGTACAATTCGCATACGGTTTTTGTTTTTTGCAAATGCCCATAATCTTTGCCGCGCCGAGGCCAAATTACCATTATCAACGATTATTAATTCTGAGATGTCAGGATCTGCCAGAACGGCAGAAACGGATTCCAGTAAAGATGGGCCTGTGTAGTACGACACCATAACAACACTAATACGTTTTTTTAGAAACCGTACAGGTAAAGGAACCACATTTGTTGACATCAAAACCACTTCTTTCCGACCCCCCGGTTAAATAATTATAACCAAAGTAATATGCAAAAGTAAAGAAAATATATCTGCAAATGTCAGAAAAACACTCCTAAGTATATGTGTTGGCAAAAGAAACAGTTGCAACAGCCAAAATTATTGAAGCCCACCACCAATCCTGCCACACGCCATAAGAAATGCTCGCCATTATTGTTGTCGCGGCGCAAAGGCCACTAGCCGCAATTTGTCTTGAGTGCGACAGACCTCCTTTACCCGACAATTGTCGTGCACCAAAAAACAGTGCAATACAAGCCAACAATATGCCCACAAGCCCTACTTCTACCCATAAATGCAAGCCTGCATTATGTGGATGTAAAGAGACCAAAGCCCTTTCATCAAACCCTCGAATTGTATGTGTGTTATTAAATGTCCGCACCGCATCAAAACCGTGTCCAATTAACGGATGTTCTACAATTTTTTCATAAAGAGCTTCCCAGTTAAACACTCTTTCTTCCCAAGAAAACGGTAACTTCGCTCGCACTTCCGAACTTAAATTTGCAGGCAAAAATGCGAGAATAGGTGCAAACAACAAACAAGCTCCTGCCATTAAAAATGCACTTTTTAAGGCAAATTTTGAATGAACAATAGCTAGTCCCATAAAAATCAATGCGACCAACAATCCTATTTGTGCCGCACTTGCATTTGCCAAATGCGTGCAAATACCCACGGCTAATATTAAAAGAATAGCAAAGAATTTTGCAGGCATATTTTTTTGCCACAAAAACACACTAATTGGGATGACAAATAATACCAGAACGGATACGGCATGGCCAACGTTTTGTACCATATCACCGTGACGACTTGCCAGTGTTTCGCCATTAGCCAGAGGGTCTACCAGTAAAGTTAAACTATAATTTGTTGTCAAATCAAATAACACCGCGATGATTGAACCAACTAAAGAAGCAATAAATAGCCACGGAAGTATATTATGTGTATATTTATTCTGTGCACAAATCATAGCGGCGCAGCCTAAATACACCGGCATGCCAAATAATATTTTTACCGCGTTATTGAGTATATCAGAGTTTTTATACGGTGACCATAATACAGAAAACCACCCCCAAAAAAGTAGAACAAAAATCATCCATATGGATTTCGGAACACGGTGTAAGAAATTCTTGATATGCTTTGGCCAAAAACCAATAACGCCTAGCAATCCGCTTAACGCCACTATGGCAGCTATACCGAGCCCACCAGCGTGTGCCATAAAAGGCAGAGCAACAAACATGATGATTAAAAGGATATAGTTTTTTTTGGCTATCCAATCCCGGTTTTGCAGAATTCCCGCCATGCTAAGACCGTAAATCTGGTGGCGTTGCTTCTTTAGTCAAATTTACTATGGCGCAATCCAGAGATAGAATTTCTTGTTGGCGTTCTCCTAAGAAACGCAATGCTAGCTTTTGTTCTTCTGCTTCTTTGCTGCCAACCACAGCAATCACATTGACTTTTGCCAATGAATGTTCACGGATTTTATAGTTTATTTTCTCATTTCTGAGATCAGTTTCAACCCGCAACCCTGCCGCACGTAACGTCTCTGCGGCGTGCTTTGCATAATCATTTACTTCAGACGTAATGGTGGCAACAACGACTTGAACCGGTGCAAGCCAAAGCGGAAACCGCCCAGCATAGTGTTCAATTAATACACCCAAAAATCTTTCAAACGACCCTAATATAGCCCTGTGCAACATGACGGGCTGATGTTTAGCATCATCAGCGCCAATATAACTGGCATCAAGTCTATCAGGTAGATTAAAATCCGCCTGAATAGTACCCGTTTGCCATTCACGACCAATGGCATCTTTGAGAACAAAGTCTAATTTTGGTCCGTAAAATGCACCGTCGCCTGGATTATACTCAACGTCCAGGCCAGTTGCATCCGCAGCAGCACGCAGTGCAGCCTCAGCCTTATCCCAAACGCCATCAGAACCAACCCGCACTTCGGGGCGATCTGAAAAGCGTACCATAACTTCATCAAAACCCAAATCCGTATATACGGATTGTAGCAAAGTGCAAAAACTTTTGACCTCACCGATGACCTGGTCTTCGCGACAAAAAATATGGCCGTCGTCTTGGGTAAAGGCCCGCACCCGCATCAAGCCGTGCAATGCGCCAGAAGGCTCATATCGGTGACATGAGCCAAACTCCGCCAATCGTAAGGGCAAATCACGATAAGATCGTTGACCGTGGTTAAAGACTTGTACATGACAAGGGCAGTTCATTGGTTTAAGCGCAAACATTTTATCTTCGTCGTCCACTTGCGTGATGAACATGTTTTCCCGGTATTTATCCCAGTGCCCCGAAGCTTTCCAAAACTTTTGATCCATCAGTTCAGGTGTACGGATTTCACTATAGCCCGCACCGTTTTGACGGCGACGCATATAATCTTGCAGTGTCCGATAGAGCCTCCAGCCTTTTTCGTGCCAAAATGCCTGTCCTTGTGCTTCTTCTTGGAAATGAAACAATTCCATCTCGCGGCCCAAACGGCGATGATCGCGTTTTTCGGCTTCTTCTAGGCGGTGTAAGTAAGCATCCAAATCGTCTTTGGTCGCCCACGCCGTGCCGTATATTCTTTGCAATTGCGTATTTTTACTATCGCCGCGCCAATAGGCACCGGCCACTTTCATTAACTTAAAGGCTTGGCCTATTTTTATAGTGCTGGGCAAATGTGGTCCGCGGCATAAGTCCAACCAATCGCCTTGTCGGTATATTGTTATAGGTTCATCCGCAGGTAAATCGGATATCAACTCTGCCTTATAGGTTTCGCCTTTATTTGTGAAATATTTAATGGCCGCATCCCGCTCCCAAACTTCCCGTTCAAAAGGTTTGTTTTGCTGGATGATGAATTTCATCTTTTTTTCTATAGCCGCAAAATCATCCTCGGAAAACGGCTTGTCTCTGGCAAAGTCGTAATAGAATCCATCTTTCACATTTGGCCCAATTGTGACTTGTGTGCCTGGAAATAATGCCTGCACGGCTTCTGCCATGACATGGGCGCAATCGTGACGAATAAGCTCTAATCCTTCGGGGTCCGCCGCAGTAACCAATTCTAACGTAGTATCACCCTCTAGTACGCGTGTCGCATCCCATAACGCGCCATTGACTTTGGCCGCCAAGACTTTCTTAGCTAATGATTTGGATAGCGATTTGGCCACATCCATAGCAGAAACGCCATTTTCAAAATCGCGTGTGGCACCATCTGGGAATGTTACTGTTAACATGTTTTTCTCAGTCTATTTCGTTTTCATTTGTTTGCGCACAAGTCCCCTCACCGCATCTCTCTGTCCAAGCCCAATCTCCATATCGCCACGGCGCCCAGAATGGTTGTTTATGAATCGACTTTGGTACGGGGTCAAGTCCCGATGACCCCCAAGGGTGACAACGCAATAGACGTGACAAAGTCAGCCAAAACCCACGCCAAACGCCGTGAGTATAGAATGCCTCAATAGAATAATTGGCACATCCCGGTTCATGACGACACCGAACGCCGAGTGCAAACAGCATAGGCGACAGTGTAAATTTATATACCTTCAACAGCCCAATAGCCAAATATGTAAACGGGTTTCTCATAAAGGGTTCTATATATATATTTGTTCTCTTAGCTATAAAAAATTGATACAGGTAAATAATATACTGCTATCACTTTCTTATGTTAAGCCGCGCACAAACAATATCAGAGAAAATGATTAAGGTCGACCATGTCGGCGAAAATGGGGCTGTGCATATTTACCGCGCCCAAAGATGGGTTGCCAAAGTTAGAGCGCCAAGCCTTGTTCCAGAAATTAGCCGTTTTATCCAGCACGAAGAAACTCACCGCAAAATATTTAAACAATACCTATCTACAAACGGTGTCCGCAGATGCGTCAGCTATCATTTTGGCGGTATAGGCGGATCTATTCTCGGTTTTATTACTGGTTTAATTGGCTCCGAAGCAATTATTGCCACAACATTTGCTGTGGAAAGCGTCGTCCTTTCACACATTGAGGAGCAGTTAGTATTTCTAAAAGACCATGACACTCAAGCGTATGAATGTGTATTGAAAATTTACGCTAATGAAACAGAACATCTTGAGGTGGCAACCAGCAAGCTGAGCAGCAAAAATATATACACTCCAACCTTAATAAATATCATACAATTTTCCACAAATTTGATCATCAAATTTGGTATGCGGTAGTGCTTATATCAAACGTTTTCTACCGCTTCAGCAACAGCATCAAAAGCCAACAATGTCGAGGTATGACGCGCAGGGTAATTGGCTACATCTGCCAGTAGAGATAATTTAGAAAACTTGCCCTCTGGTGCCTCGGCGCCCTGTTTGAGCATTGCCCGCAGGCCGTCACGTGCAGCCTGTAGTTCATCAATACTTGACCCGATAACATTCTCCGCCAAAATTGCCGAAGAAGCTTGCCCGAGTGCACAAGCTTGCAGGCGTATGGCAAAATCCATTATGACGCCCTCACCCATTTTGACATCAACTTCAACCCAAGACCCACATAATTTAGAAACTTTACGTGCCGTTCCGTCAGGGTTTTCAAGTTCACCTATATGCGAGATATTGGCAGCCAAAAACAGCACATCCGTATTATAAAGCCCATCTATCATGAACCACCAAAGCGCCTCTTCCACTCTTCAACATCCGCGTCTTCTATCTTGTCGAAAAGTACGTCTGGTGCTGAGATTTCCAACCCGTGTGGCAGCGCATCTAATATGGCCTTGATTTGTTCGCTCCAATTACCCTCACCGAAATTCCAAGTGCGGTTACCCGCCGGAATATTCATGGCATCCAGAATTTTCACTGCAGCGTCCGGCACAATCGGTTGGGCGAGAATACCGAATAACGCTACCAAATTAAGACCAATTCGTACACCAATCGCAGCCTGGTCTATATCGGTTTTATATTGGCTCCACGGTGCCGCCTCGGTCAGATACTCATTACCCGTGGCCCAAATAGCACGTGTTTCTGCGGCAGCTTTTCGAAACTCCATTGCTTCGTAATAGCTAATAAGTTTGGGAAGTCGTGTGGCAAGTTCTTCTACGAGCTTGTCTTCAGGTGCGCCCCACTCCCCTCCAGAAGGAACTTTTCCATCAAATTTTCCAACACAATATTTAGTGATGCGGTTAACAAAATTGCCAAGAACGTTGGCAAGGTCTGAATTGATTCTTGCTTGAAAATCTTCAAAAGTAAAGCCTGCATCCGCACCTTCTGGCGCATTGGCCGTCAGGTGCCAACGCCAGTAATCACTTGGTGCCAAATCAAGTGCTTGGTTCATAAAAACGCCGCGCTTTTGGGAGGTGGAAAACTTTCCGCCGTACCACGTTACCCAATTAAATGCTTTGAGTTTATCAACCAATTTCCAAGGCTCACCAGAACCAATCAAAGTCGTCGGGAAAGACAGCGTATGAAAGGCTACATTATCTTTCCCCATAAACTCCACATAGGTGACATCTTCTGCGCCCTTATCAGTGCGCCACCAGCATTCCCAGTCACCATTGTTGGCGTCGGCCCAGTCTTTGGTTGCGGCAATATATTCGATCGGCGCATCAAACCAGACATAGAAAACCTTGTCTTTAAATCCGGGGCGGACAACACCCTTATAGGCAACCGGTATACCCCATTTCATATCGCGTGTAATGGCACGGTCATGCAAACCTTCATCAAGCCATTTACAAGCAATGGATTTAGCTAGGTTTGGCCAGCCTTGCGCTTTATCAATCCATGCACGCAAGCGCTCTGCCATATCGCTCTGTTTTAAATATAAATGGTTTGTTTTACGAATTTCCACATCTTTGGAACCCGAGACTGCTGAATAAGGTTCTATCAAATCTGCAGGGTCGAGCAATTTACCACAAGCATCACATTGATCACCTCGCGCACCTTCTTCGCCGCAATTCGGGCATGTGCCCTCAACATAGCGGTCGGGTAAAAATCTGCCGTCTGCATTAGAATATACTTGTTCGGATACGCGTTCCTCTAACAAACCGTTTTGTTCAAGCATATGCGCAAAATGCTGTGTCAATTCATGGTTGGATAGTGTGCTGGAGCGACCAAAATAATCATAACTCATTTTGAAATCTGCGCCGGCTTTCGCCTGTGCAGTGTGCATGGCATCACAATATGCAGAGACCTCCACACCTGCTTCTGCTGCTGCCAATTCCGCTGGTGTACCGTGCTCATCCGTGGCGCAAATGTACAAAACTTCATGGCCCAATAGCCGCATAGCGCGCGCATAAACATCCGCAGGCAACATAGAGCCGGCCAGATTACCAAGATGCTTAACGCCGTTAATATAGGGCAGTGCCGATGTAATAAGAATACGAGCCATGTTGTTCCTTTATGTATCAAGGATTACCTAATCCATTCCCCCACATTTGCAAGATTTTATCTATATTGCAGTTTTTGGTGATGAGTGTTATAATTAGGTAATGGTCATAAGGCCAACAACTTAAAGGGGAGGCATATATGCCCAAAATATTTGGAACGAATTTACTTGGAATCTTGGTGGCAACTGTCGCGTTTTATTTACTCGGTTATGTCTGGTACAGCATGCTTTTTACAGAAATGTGGCTAGCGTTTAACGGCATATCCGAAGCAGACGCTATTGCGCAAGCAGAGAGTATGGGGGCAATGATGTATATTGGCGGTATCGTAATCACATTATTACAGGTTCTTGGTTTAGCTTATATTCTGAACCATGCCAGCGCGTCCGTTTTGCTGACATGCGTGAAAATCTGCGCTCTAATAGCCGTACTCATAGCCTTACCAATGATGATGTATGCACATATTTATGAAGGGGCGTCCCACCGCGCCGTTGGTCTCAACTTTGGCCATACACTGGTCGGCTATATATTGGTTGGCGCTATTCTCAGCTTTTTTCGTGGTAAAGACGCTATTGGCGACTAGGCAGTGTACGCATAGACACAATCTTTTTAAACCAGTTAGGCGGCATAAAGTGCCGCCTATTTTTTTACGCAAATATGTATATACAGGCTTGCAATTTTCAAAAGAGCGCAGTAACACGCGCTCCTAGACTTGTTCGCCAAGTCTGCCCCTATAGCTCAGCTGGTAGAGCACCTGATTTGTAATCAGGGGGTCCGTGGTTCGAGTCCGCGTGGGGGCACCATTTTTCTCTTTATTTTCAATGGCTTATGGCGAGTTTTCCAAAATAAAATTTTCTCCAAAATCGCTTAGGTACCAAATAGGTACCAAATGCGAGTGATTTTTAGTGCATTCTGGTGCATTTCGATTACGTTAAAATTTTGTAATGTTGAGTGGTTTGGGGGTGATTGCAAGCGCAAAAACAGAATCAAGTGTGCACCCCTCTCAGTTATATCGCGGCCAAAAAACCAAGGTAATAATGATAGCAGAAGAAGATATTGGCATCGCCATTCTAATGTAGGAGATAAGTTCACCTATAATGCCCCTTGTGTATAATAAATAATCCACAAGTCCACTTGAACAATCGCAAGACTACCCCTATATGAAAAACAGAACATTGCATGAACAATTTAAAACGAACGAGAGGATGATAACATGGCCACTAACCAGATAACATTTTTTGCCTGTAGTAACGGCGATACTTCGTTAATTGAGGCGCATGATACCACTATCATGACTGATATACATTATCGAGCTAATGATGCTGAAGATAATGACAATGATGATGTATTAGACTTTGCCCCGAAAATTCGCGATGCATGTAACGATGATTATTGCGATATATTTATCCTGACACATCCTGATGAAGATCATTTACGTGGATTTGACCAAATTTTCCATGTTGGAAACCCAAACAGCCGTGATGGTGATCCTGACGATGGTGATATAAAAATTGTCGTTAATGAGATTTGGTGCAGTCCATATAGTGCTGACCCTAACTACACAACAGATGTTTCTAAAGTTTTGCTGGATGAAATAAAACGCCGTAAAAACTTAACAGGTGCCGCAGCGGATCAGGATGGCAATCGACTTAAAATTTTTACAGCCACAAATGCTGAACTTGTAGAACTGCAAAGTGGAATTTCTTATCGCATATTAGCCCCTACAGAAGATGAAGCTGATATCGAAGAAACAGATGAGGACGAGGAGAACAATTCCTCAAACCCATCCAGTTTAGTTGTGCAATGGAATATTGCTGTTGGTAACGAAACATCAAAAATAATTCTTGGTGGCGATAGTACCGTGGAAATTTGGGAGCGTATGGAAGAAGACTATGATGATGATTGTTTAAGCTGGGATATATTGTTGTCTCCGCATCATTGTTCCCGTCATTCCATGGGTAGAAAAGATGCAGGCAATGATACGTTTACTTTTTCAAAGGATGCCCTTGCAGCTCTGAATCACCCAATTGGAGACAAAGCCCATATTGTTGCTAGCTGTAGAAAATTCGGATCCGAACATCCACCTCATCCAGATGCGCGTACAAAATATCACAATATTCTTGCCGGTGATGGTGTTGTTACAGATGATGTAAAAAGTCGTTTTATGGTTACAGACGGAAAAAAAGGCGAAGACCCAGAGGACATCAAGTTTAAGTTTACATCAGGCGGGCCAACAAAGGCAGCACTTGCAACACCAATAATTATGAAGACGCCAAGTTCGTCCGGTGGTGGCGGATATGGCAACGGGTAGTCACAAATCATCACCTAAAAAAACTACAGCACCCGCGCCCAAAAACCCTCGGAATGTTAGATGGGAATTAACGTGCCTTGAGAAATTCCCCCCCATCGTAGACGGCTCTATTACCTATAAAGTGCTTACTGATGGGGCAGCGCACGTGGAATTTAAAATCAAAACCGATATACTCATGCGTAATGACTCAGATTTGATAAACGATGTAGAGGAAATTAGCTTTATTTTTGAATCAGAAGATAATATCGGAAAATCTGCACCTACGGTTTACGCATTGCGGCATGATTTCCCTCGACATCTATCGCATCTCAACCCAGGCTCAGTAATTTCACTGCCTTCTCTTTGTTTAGCACGTTCAGGGTTGCAATCCATCTACGATACTAGCGGGATCAATGGTTGTCTTGAACGCCTTTTAGATTGGTTAAATGATGCCAAGACAGGTTCATTCTACGAACATGGTTGGGAGCCAGTGCCAAGCATAAAAATCGAAAAATGTGTTTTAGGTTACATTAATCCTGTTGAACTCCAAGAATACGCCGCCACCCATTCAAACGGTGGCTTTGCTTTTAATGTTGCTACTTTGCATTTTATAGGGAACGGAACCGACAAATTATTTATTCAAGCTGCAACCCCATTGATAGATCGAGAAGCACCTGAACAAATTGATTGTGCTTCTCAAGCGATGCGCATCAATAAGGCGGATGGCATTCCATTTCATACTGCAATCCCCTCAGTGTTTGCCTGGCCACCTCGAAGCCGGATTGAAGAAGACACATATTTCAACCGTTGGCAGACGATGACAGAATTAACGACTGGTTTACACCAGACGGGTCTATATGACGCAGTATCTGAAGCCTTCATGAGACTAGATCAAGGTCGTATATTCGGTGAAGCATCGGATGCAGATAAACGTAGTAATAAGTGTCCGTCTTCATATAAAATGGCACAGATTTAGGCCTGCACTAAGAGAGAGTTTGCTCATCTATTGTTGATTGATATTAAGCTACGGCTTTGCGGTATTGCAAGCGCCGATGTTCGATAGTTTTCTTCTTTGTCCTTTCTC
>JAJFFN010000001.1 GCA_021776635.1 Robiginitomaculum sp. | reverse complement strand
GCGGCTCGAAGATCGGGGCTTTAGCCCCGGTCAAGGGACGCAACGCAATCCAAAAAACAAAGATCGCCCAAGCCACACGTAAGATATAGTAAATATGTGTTATTTTGGTTATTCTGGTCACCCGATTTTGCACCCGCAGGGTACAAGACCCCGTGAATGTGTCGCTGTCTCCTAACGGTCCCGAAAGCAAAAATGGGGCACCGCGTCGGAAACACCTCCTGTTCACGGAACAAACTCGGGCGCTCAAAGTGATTCCATATTAAAGTGGAGTGCTCTAGTGTGTCAGGAGACTTTATTTACCCGCCGCAAAGTTAGATTTATCCGGCCACCTTTAGGTACTAATGTGCTTTGCCCGTAAAATATTTTATCGACCCCGTGATAACATTTGCGTGCTTCATCTGCCAGCACCACCACATCGCCGCTAGAGAGCTTTAGGCTATGGGTTTTGCCACCGCGCTCCTGCCCGCCTAGGCGAAACCGTGCAGGATCGCCCAAGCTTATAGAAACTATGGGCGCGTTCACATCGTATTCGTCCCTGTCCACATGCATGCCCATTTTATTGCCCTCTCTATACCAGTTTATCAAACAGGCTTCGGGCGGCGCGGGGTAGGCGGTCAGGTCGTCCCAAATATCTAATAAAGCCTGCGGCATGGGCGGCCACGGTTTTCCCGTCTTGGGATGCAAAGATTCATAACGGTAACCCTTGATATCCGCCACCCAACCGAGCGGCCCAAAATTACTGCCGACTACGGATATAGGAACGCCAGTGCGCGGCATACTGCCTTGAAAAAACGGCGCATCACCCCGCACGGCTTGTGTAACAGCGGTCAACAAACTCACCTGCGCCGAGCGATCAAAGTATTCAGGCAAATATTGAAACCCATTTGGTAGTTGTCTTTTCATGCTTTCTTATAAGGTAAATTACCTTCTATGCGGCATTAAATATTGGGTAACGTCCGAAAGCGGCGAGTTTAATGGCTTATGGTGCTATGGCGCGGCTTTAATAATTTCATAGACCGAATGTCCACGGTACTGTTCGTATGTTTGCTCTATGATGGGAATTATATCGCGGCTCCATAGGTCTTGGCTCGCTCGGCTTAGGTGTGACCATTCGGGAATATCAAGATCGGTCGAGAGCCCAGGATAATCAAAGGTGTGGATGGTCGGTACGCCTAAGTCTTTGACCATGACATCCCAAGTCAAACCACGATAATCGGTTTTTTTGTCGTGGTCTAAATAACCGCCTGTGGACGGCATGCGAATGAACACCATATCGCCGCCGCGCTCTCGTAGTTTCTCGATTAAGGGCGTAAAATATTCCAAGGCTTCACTGGCCATTTCGGCCATGCGTTCTGGCTTTTCGGGTGGCCTGCCTAACCCTCCTGACCAAAAATTAGTGATTTGTGTGTTGTCAAAACTGCCGATCTGCTCAATAGGCGGCCACATATCCATTTGCCCGTCAGCAACACCGTCGCCAAGCTTCCAGTCTTTTTGCATCAGGTTTTCAGCCCCTTCGCGAACGGGGAAGTCGGAATAACGTTCTATCAATTGAAACAAGTCAAAGGCTTCGTCTAAAAATCCGAAATATTTGGAGAGCACACCGTGAATTTTCGCACCACTTTTCTGGGAAGGACTTTCGCTTTTATACCGTTTAAGTGCCGCGCCGCCAAAGAAACCTTCGTCGAGCCGGTTGAATAAAAATGGGGTCACACCGACCACGACCAAGCCGTCAAATTTGGTATTGTTGACGATATCTTCAACAATAAGTGCGGGGCCAGTGCCAGGCAAAGCCAATTGTAGCGGACGTGTGCCAAAGCCCTCTTCCATGATGTCCAAATCCGAAGCCCATAATATGCGGCTCGACCCAGTAAGCACCACTCTGTAATCATTTGGTTTGTCCAATTTATGGCGCTCTACCGCCCACCTTTCGGCGAAACCGTGAAAAGTACCGGGTTTATGCTGCATAGAGCGCGCCAACATTTCCCAACAAAAAATGGCAATGACCAATAACACTAATGCGGCAGCAATTAGCCGTGGCCATGGCCGCTTCGGAACTTCGCGGTATGTAATATCAGAACTGGAAGTAGATGAAGGCATCGCCTGACCCCTGTGTAATAATGATCAAAAATGTCATGAGTGCTAGCATAAAAACAAGCAGCCAATTTGGTATTTTACTGGCCGCTTTTTCGATGCTGATATCGCGCATATACCAGTGTGCACCGACCAACAATACAATGGTTGTAACAACCTGAACTACATAAAGTGTGGGCAGTGGCGTACCCGCATCATCTGGAGCAAACCCGAACATAGATTTTATCATCCGCCATGCGGTCGGGAAGTCTTGAGCGCGGAAAAACACCCAGGTAATGTTTACAAGGAAGTATGTGAACAGAGCCGCCCCCAAGCGAAAAGTCCATGTTTGAACAAATTTTTTGGTGCCGTATAGCGCCGTTAATAGACGTTCCCCAGCAAGGTATAGGCCGTGCAAGCCGCCCCATATAACAAAGGTCCAACTGGCGCCGTGCCAAAGACCACCAAGCAACATTGTCACCATTAAATTGGCGTAGGTGCGGATATTACCTTTACGGTTACCGCCGAGGGGAATGTATAAATAATCGCGTAGCCATGCCGACAAAGATATATGCCAACGCCGCCAGAAATCTGAAAACCCAATGGCCGCATAAGGAAACCTGAAATTATCGGGCAGGGAGAAACCGAGCGTTAAAGCCACCCCGATGGCTGTGGTTGAGTAGCCTGCAAAATCGGAGAAAATTTGCCCTGAAAATGCCAATGTACCGAGCCAAGCGTCTAGAAAAGATACCGATTTTTCGGCGTCAAATATCATATCAGAAGAGGGTGCTAAAAGCCCGTCAGCAATCACAACCTTTTGGAATATGCCTAATATCATCAAGCTAATGCCCCAGCTAAGCTGCTTTAAACTGGCGACATGGGGCTTGAGAAATTGCGGTATTAATTGTGTAGGGCGAACGATTGGTCCCGCGACCAATTGTGGGAAGAATGTGACAAAGAGCGCAAAATCAAGGAATGAACTCGCAGGCTTGGCGCGTTTAAGATAAATATCTAGTGAGTACGCCATTGTTTGGAATGTATAAAAGGAAATCCCAACTGGTAAGACAATGCTCCAATTGGCGGCGACCCACTTAATTCCAAACTGGTTCATCAACCATATCCAGTTTTCCATTAAGAAATTACCGTATTTGAAAAACCCTAGAAAACCCAAATTTACGCAAATACTGAGCGCCAGCAAAAGCCTGCGTTTACTGATACGTTTTTCTAGGAAAATGGCTTTTGCGACATACCAATCTACAACGGTAGAAATCCATAATATGAGTACAAAGGGCGGGTTCCATGCGGCGTAAAACAAGTATGAAGCAATGAGTAGGTTGGACTTTTTTATCCGCCACGAAAACGGCATATAGTGCAAGCCCAGTACTATTACGAAAAAAACAATAAATGTCAGTGAATTAAATAACATCCGCACCCCCTAATTGCCAAATTGCTATCACACTGCATAAACTGTGTCAAATTGTCGCACTTAACGGCTGTATTGGGCGAAATTGGTGCAAAATCTTTCTGGACATTGAGCAAACAGCATAAAACGTGTCAGACTCACAAAAATTACAAAAAAACCGCGACAATTTCACCGAAACCCTTGTAGGTCGAAATCCAAACCCCATATGGGCTGAGAAGGGTGAAAACCCACCTATTAATATGTAAATAACAAATTGCGGCCCAAGAACAATAATGGACATGTATTGCCGCCTAAAAGGAGAAAAATTATGGCTAAAGTCATTGGTATTGACCTGGGAACGACAAATTCCTGCGTCGCAGTTATGGACGGCGGTAAACCCCGCGTAATAGAAAATGCAGAAGGCCAGCGCACGACCCCGTCTGTTGTCGCCTATACAGAAGACGGTGAACGTCTTGTTGGTCAACCGGCGCGCCGTCAAGGTGTGACGAACCCAGATCACACATATTATGCGATTAAACGTTTGATTGGTCGTCCGTTTACGGACCCGATGGTCAAGAAAGATGCCAAGCTCGTCCCGTATGCTATTGTTAAAGGCGACGGTGGTGATGCCTATGTTAAAGGCCGTGAGAAATCTCTTTCCCCTGCTGAAATTTCCGCCATAATTTTACAAAAAATGAAAGCCACCGCTGAAAGCTTCCTTGATGATAAAGTCACCCAAGCGGTTATCACGGTTCCGGCTTACTTTAATGACGCCCAGCGTCAAGCCACCAAAGATGCTGGTAAAATCGCTGGTCTCGAAGTTTTGCGTATTATCAACGAGCCTACGGCTGCGGCGCTGGCTTACGGTATGGACAAAGAAGACGGCAAAACGATTGCAGTTTACGACTTGGGCGGCGGGACATTTGATGTCTCAATTCTTGAAATCGGCGACGGCGTGTTTGAAGTCAAAGCCACCAACGGCGATACATTCCTCGGCGGTGAAGATTTCGATATGCGTATTGTTGAATATTTCGCAGACGAGTTTAAAAAAGAAAACGGCATTGATCTGAAATCAGACAAGCTAGCCCTTCAACGTCTGCGCGAAGAGGCGGAAAAAGCCAAAAAAGAATTATCATCTGCGAGCAGCTACGAAGTCAATTTGCCGTTTATTACTGCGGATGCGTCTGGCCCAAAACATTTGACCATGAAGCTGACCCGCGCAAAATTGGAAGCTCTGGTTGACGATTTGGTCAAACGCTCTATTGCGCCGTGTAAGAAAGCTTTGGCTGATGCAGGTATCAAGGCGGGCGATATTGATGATGTGGTTTTGGTTGGCGGTATGACCCGTATGCCAATGGTGCAAGCAGCCGTTTCTAAATTCTTCGGCAAAGACGTCAATAAATCCGTCAACCCCGACGAAGTGGTGGCCATGGGTGCCGCCATTCAAGCCGGTGTGCTGCAAGGCGATGTCAAAGACGTTCTTTTGCTTGATGTGACACCGTTATCCCTCGGTATTGAAACCGAGGGCGGCGTATTTACACGCATGATTGACCGCAACACCACTATCCCAACCAAAAAATCGCAAGTTTACTCTACGGCTGCAGATAACCAGTCAGCTGTGACCATTCGTGTCTCACAAGGCGAGCGCGAAATGGCTGCAGACAATAAATTGCTTGGTCAATTTGATCTGGTTGGTATCCCGCCAGCACCACGTGGTTTACCACAAATCGAGGTGACTTTTGATATTGATGCAAACGGCATCGTCAATGTGTCCGCCAAAGATAACGCTACGGGCAAGGAACAGCAAATCCGTATCCAGGCTAGCGGCGGTCTGTCTGACGCAGACATCGAGGCAATGGTTAAAGACGCTGAGAAAAATGCGGATAGCGACAAAGAACGCCGCGCACTCGCCGAAGCGAAAAATCAGGCCGAAGGTCTTGCCCACAAAGCTGAAAAAGATTTGGAAGAACACGGCGAAAAGATAGAAGAAGAAGACCGCGAAAATATCAAGACATTGATAACAGAAGTTCGCGAAATTGCTGAAGGTGAAGACGCCGAAGCCATCAACGAAAAATCTGCAGAGCTAACCGCTGCCGTCATGAAAATGGGTGAAGCCATTTATAAAGACGCAGGTGGAGCTGAGGGTGCAGATGCACCGCAGGGCGCTGAAGCTTCTGACGATGACGAAGACATTGTCGATGCCGACTTCGAGGATGTAGACGAAGAAGCGCAAGAAGAAGAGACCTAAGCTTCGGCTTGATGCTCGAAACCGCAGTAAAATCCCGTAACCCTCCTTCCCCCATCTTTCATGGGGGAAGTGGGCGCCTCTTGGCGCTCGATGGGGGGCGATCGCTCGTACCATGCAAGACTGAAATGTGTCCCCCCATCCCCCCTCTGAAGAAGAGGGGTACTTCCCCCATAAATGGAGGAAGGAAGATTCGGCGGGTATTTTGAAGATGCCGTTATGATTTCTAACACCCCACCCACATTTGGCCATTATGCTTTGCCTGCCAAGCGTGAAACTTTGCGAAAACGCGCGGATAAATTTGCAGCAACACGCATAGGACGCCTCGGAATATCACTATACCGTAAACAAGCGTTCAAGGGGTTGTCGGACCCATTTGATGTCCAGGTGATGGCGGGCGTTAACGCACGGCTCTACCCGCGCTCTAATCGCTGCGAGAAGCGGGCATTTGCGGGCGTACAGATATGGGACGCCGAAGAACGCGCGGCTTTGGCAAGTGCTTTTGATGCCAGCGCCCATAGGCCTTTTGTTTTTTTGGACGTCGGCGCAAATGTCGGGCTCTATAGTTTAATTCTGGCAGCCCATGCCAAATCAACTGGCAAGGACACGCGCATACTGGCTATTGAGCCTGACCCAACCAACCGATCTAGACTAGCGTTTAATATTAAGGCCAGTGCGGCCAATATCCAGGTTCTGCCATATGCAATATCGAACCTAGGCGGCGTGGGCTATATGGGCGGCGGCGATATCAATCGCGGCGAAGTAAGGCTTAGAGAAAATGAAGAAGCGTCGGACCAACCCGTACAGATAAAGACCCTCTACAGTATTTGTGAGGAACAGGGTTTGTCACACATTGATGCTATGAAAGTTGATATTGAAGGTCACGATGAACGCGCATTGACCGCATTTTTTGAAAGTGCCCCCCTCAGTCTTTGGCCTAATCTGCTTATATTGGAAACTGGCCGTGAAGAAACGACGTCTTTGCTTGAACTTTGCACGGGGCACGGATACACAATCACAAAACGCACAGGGATAAATTCTATCCTTGAGCTGAACAAATAAGAGGGCAAGATGGCCCCTATGAGGATATAATGGCAACAACGAAACGCGATTATTATGAAGTTTTAGGCTGTGTGAAAACGGCGGACGGTAAAACATTGAAGTCGGCTTATCGTAAGCTAGCGATGGAATATCATCCTGACCGCAATCCAGACAAACCCGAGGCAGAGGCCAAGTTTAAAGAAATAAACGAAGCGTATTCTATACTGTCGGACGATCAAAAACGTGCCGCTTATGACCAAATGGGCCATAGTGCATTTAGCCAAGGCGGCGGCGGTGCAGGTGGTGGCGGTTTCCACGACTTTTCAGATATATTTTCGCAAATTTTCGGCCAGCAAGGCGGGGGCTTTGGCGACATGTTTGGTGGGGGCAACCGTGGTGGTGGTCGGCGGACAGCGCGCGGTGCAGATCTACGCTACGAGATGGAAATTTCTCTCGAAGAAGCGTACGGCGGCAAAGACTTGGAAATCAATGTGCCGATCTCCGAGGATTGCGGTGGTTGCGACGGTAGTGGTGCCGCAGAAGGTGCCAAAGTCGAGACGTGCTCTACGTGTGGTGGCCAAGGTAAAGTGCGAACACAACAAGGTTTTTTCACTATGGAGCGTCCATGTCCGCGTTGTGGTGGGCAGGGTGAATATGTTTCTGACCCGTGCCGAAAATGCGATGGAACTGGGCAAGAACGTGTTGAAACTGCACTGGAAGTCAACATTCCTGCGGGCGTAGAAGATGGCACCCGTATTCGCCTCAGCGGGCAAGGGGATGCTGCACCAAAATCCTCCGGGCCGCGCGGGTCTAAAGGCGATCTTTATATTTTTGTTTCTGTTAAACCCCATGATTTGTTTGAGCGCGAAGGTCCGCATCTGTTTTGCGAAACCCATGTGCCTATGACCTGTGCTGCACTTGGCGGTGAGGTCGAAATCCCGTCCATAGACGGTGGTCGTACCAAGGTCAAAATCCCTACAGGTTCCCAATCAGGCCGCCGTATGCGCCTGCGGGGTAAAGGCATGAGTGTACTGCGCTCAAACCAGCGCGGCGATATGTATGTAGATTTAATCGTAGAAACCCCAAGCGGTCTAAATGCGCGCCAAAAAGAACTCCTAGAAGAATTTAGAAAAGAAGGCGGCGACGAAAGCTGCTCCCCACAAAGCGCAAGTTTCTTGGATAAGGCGAAGTCGTTTTGGGCTTCAGTTTCTGGTGGGGATTAATATCCCCAAAAATTGATCCTGTGAATCAATTTTAAGAAATGAAGGCCACGGCAGTGGCGTTAATCTGGTGGATTAAATTATGGGCTTAGCTAAATGGGCAATTATTGGTGTAGTAGGTCTGTATCTGGCCGCACTTTCTTTTGTGTATTTTACCCAACGCACATTTATGTATTTTCCACCACAGGCACCAATACCTTCAAATTATTCAAAGAAAAATGAAGTGCGAATAATTGCAGTCAATGTGCCTGACATTGGTAAGGTACAATCGATTTTTGGTGAGCCACCCAGTGATATGGCGCCCGTAATTTTATTCATTCATGGTAATGGCAGTGCTGCCTATCAGTACGTCGAACATTTTGAGGCCTTCAAATCTTGGGGCATAGGCTACCTAGCCGTAGAATTTCCTGGCTACGCCGCCAACCCCGGTATGCCGAATGAGTATGATATTTTAAGCGCTGCACTAGCCAATTATGATGAGTTGGTCGCCATGGGCATAGCTCCAGAGCGCATTGTCATTTACGGTGACAGCTTGGGTGCGGCTTGTGCAGTTCATATAACAAGCAAGAGAGATGCAGCAGGCCTTATTTTGTCTGCCCCGTTTTTGTCTATGCAGGCTATGGCAAAAAAGCAGATGCCGTGGTTTCCTACATCTCTATTGCTTAAAGACAAATACCGTTCAGATTTGAAAATGCCAGAAGTTACAGTGCCTTTATTGTTGTTGCACGGTGATGATGACGAGTTGATACCGCACACACAAGGCAAGGCTCTATACAAGTTACACCAAGGTAAAAAACAATTCATCCTCATCAAAGGTGGTCAGCACTATATGTGGAACACCGAAATGCCGGACCATATTAAAGAAGCGGTTGAACGTTTCACCAATCAAAGCTTACCGTGACAATGCTTGAATTTTAGGCCGGATGTGCAGGGGCAGGCGGCGTTTCTGGCGATGCGGCCATTTTGTGCAATATAGGTTTCTACGTCGAAGTCTTTTGCCCCTTTTGTTGGCGTTTGTGCAAGCATGTCTTGCGGACTACGTGCAATAGGTGCGTTTTGAGGGGCCGCCATGGGTGCTTGCAAATTCGTATGGGATTCGGATGTATTGGAAAAAATTTCTGGATTAAAATCAACGTAATCATCTGGATTAAATACGTCTTCTTGAGCCTGTTCGGGTGGGCGGGTTTCTATTTGTAAGTTCATCAATAATTTGGTCACACCCTCACGTAGATTGGTCAAGAGTGAGTCAAACAATGTAAATGCCTCTGATTTGTATTCGTTTAGCGGATCGCGCTGTCCGTATGAGCGCCAGCCAACTACGGATTTTAGATGATCAAGGTGCTGTAAATGCTCGCGCCAATTTGTGTCGATGACCTGCAAGAGCACTTGTTTCTCAACCGATTGCATAGTTGGTTTGTCAATTTCGCCTTTGCGTTCGACAAAGGCTTTATCAGAAGCTTTTTTGAAACGATCCAACATTTCTTCGTCGGCAATGCCCTCTTCGACGGCCCAGTCAGCAAATGGCAAATCTAAGCTCATTAGCTCTTTGGCTTGAGTGGTCAGGCCTTCTATGTCCCACTGCTCTGCATAGGCTTTTTTGGGCACATGGGTCTCGATCAAATCTTCACAAATATGGTGACGCATATCTTCAACCACATCTGACACATCATCGTCGGTCATAAATTCGAGACGTTGCTCAAATATAGTTTTGCGTTGGTCATTTTGCACATCATCGTATTTCAGCAAGTTCTTACGAATATCAAAATTGCGGGCTTCAACGCGGACTTGAGCGCGTTCAACGGCTTTTGACATAAAGCGGTTGGTCAAGCTCTCGCCTTCTTCCCAACCCATTTTACCCATCATTGTTTTTAGACGGTCACCGCCGAAAATTCGCATGAGATCATCTTCGGTGGAAATATAAAATTTGGAACGTCCCGGATCACCTTGGCGCCCGGTACGACCACGTAATTGGTTGTCAATACGGCGGCTTTCGTGGCGCTCCGTGCCCAGTACATAAAGGCCGCCCGCATCTAAAGCCTTTTGTTTTAACGTTGCGACATTGGTGGTTAATTTTTTAATGCGCGTAGCGCGTTGCTTGTCTGTTTCACTGTCCACGGCTTCTTGTTCAATTCGCATTTCCAGATTGCCACCGAGCTGGATATCCGTACCCCGACCCGCCATATTGGTCGCGATAGTTACGGCACTTGGCACGCCAGCTTGTGCGATAATTGTCGCTTCTTGCTCGTGGTAACGGGCATTTAACACCTGATGTTTAATGCCTTTGTCTGTAAGAAATTGTGATAATAGTTCAGATTTTTCAATGGAAACTGTGCCAACCAGCATTGGTTGACCTTTGGCTTGGCATTCACGAATTTCATCAACGATAGCGCCGAATTTTTCGCGTTCAGTACGGTAGATTACGTCGTCAGAATCGATACGTTGGATTTCACGGTTTGTCGGTATTTCTAGAACATTCAGTTTATAGATATCATAAAACTCAGATGCTTCGGTTAATGCCGTACCAGTCATACCGGAAAGTTTTTCAAATAGGCGGAAATAATTTTGGAATGTAACCGATGCCAATGTGACATTTTCAGACTGAATATCAACGCCTTCTTTGGCTTCAATGGCTTGATGTAAGCCTTCTGACAGGCGGCGACCTTCCATCATCCGTCCCGTAAATTCGTCGATCAACATAACTTGATTGTCTTTGACGATATAATCTTTGTTGTTCGTATAGAGTTTGTGTGCGCGAAGTGCCTGATTGATATGGTGCACCATAGTGACGTTTTCGATGTCGTAGAGGCTATCCCCTTCGAGCAAGCCCTTCTCGCTAAGGATGGTCTCAATTTGCTCTGTGCCTTCTTCGTTAAAAACGGCGGTTTTGGCTTTTTCGTCTATATCGTAACCGGTTTCTTTAATTAGGGGTATGAAAGTGTCTATTTTTTTGTAAAACTCAGAACGATCGTCTGTGGGGCCAGAAATGATAAGTGGTGTTCGAGCTTCGTCAATAAGGATACTGTCTATCTCGTCAATAATTGCGAAATGATGGCCGCGTTGCGCCATTGTCTCGACGGAGTATTTCATATTATCACGTAGATAATCGAAACCAAATTCATTGTTAGTCCCGTATGTTACATCGCAATTATATGCTTCTTTGCGCCCGTGGTCATCAAGGCCGTGAATGACACATCCAGTTGTCAATCCTAGGAAAGAATAAATTTCGCCCATCCACTCGGCGTCCCGTGATGCTAGATAATCATTGACTGTCACGACATGTACGCCGCGCTGAGGAATTGCATTGAGATACACCGCTAAAGTTGCTACAAGGGTTTTACCTTCACCTGTGCGCATTTCGGCGATTTCGCCCCTGTGCAGGGACATCCCTCCGATAAGTTGCACATCATAATGCCGTTGCCCCAGTGTCCGTTTTGCCGCTTCGCGTACGGTTGCAAAGCTTTCAACCAACAAGTCGTCAAGAGTTTCGCCGTCTTTGTAGCGCTGCTGGAATTCCGTAAATTTGCTCTTGAGTTGCGCATCACTTAAAGCTTCGAACTCTGGCTCTGCAGCATTGATTTTATCGACTGTTGGTCGCATTTTCTTGAGTTTGCGATCGTTTTCCGTACCAAACATTTTTTTCGCGATACCTAACATGGAAATCCTTAAGGTCTTGGTTGAGTTTTGACACTAACGGTCATCTATTTAATGTTATAAAGCTTGATGGTGACTTAAGGATGGTTAGCCTGTAAGTCAATAATAGGTAATCAGTTTACGAGGTTGATGTGACAAAAATAACAATAAAACTATTCCTTATTACAATTATGTTTTGCGGGTTGGCTCTCAGCGCTTGCCAAGGAGCTTCAATTGTTGACGAAAAAACACCGCTTGATACGAAAATTGTCCGACTAGGTGATACGGTTGTAGCGCAAGTAAGCGGCACCAGTATATTCTTGTCCGATGTAGAGCATGCGGCTCTCATCAAAGGCAAAATGCAACCAGGACAAATAATAACACCCAAAGATGCCGTTTTCCAAACCACACTTGATGAGCTAATTGATCAAAGATTGCTAGCATTGGAGGCTTTACGACGTTCATTGGATCAAAACAATGAAGCGCGCCGCCGTCTTGCTGCTGCCCGCGAACGCATTCTCGCAACTGTGGTCATTGAGAAATTAATAACGGAGAAAGTGACAGATGAAAGTGTCCAGCGGATGTATGACGAGCAAAAGGCACTACAAGGAAATGCCGAGCAAGTACGTGCCCGGCAAATTGTTGTAGGTACTGAAGAAAAGGCACAGGAACTTAAAAAATTAGTTGAAAGTGGCGGTAATTTTTCTGCATTGGCTAAGGAATTTTCAATTGACCAATCGACTGGAGATATAGGAGGGGATTTGGGTTATTTTACGCAAAATTCTATAGAAGAAGCGATTGCTAAAGTTGCATTTACGCTAGAAAAAGGTAAAATTTCCGAACCGTTTGAAGCTAGCGGTGGCTGGCATATTTTGACTGTCTTAGACCGGCGTGCACTGCCAAGGCCGACCTTAGAAGCCATAAGGCCAGAAATAGTAAATTTGATGACATATGAGGAAATTCAAAAATTTTTGAAATTCTTAAGAGCCAGTAGTGACATCCAGCTAAAAACAGGGACTAAGCCTACAGTGAAAGACGGTAATAACAATGAACCTTAAAACCTCACCACTAGCACCAAGAAACTTTCCAGATATGCAACCAATTAAAGGGGTCAAAATGTGGACTGCTGAAACCGGTGCAAAATATAAAAACAGACCTGATGTGTGGTTAGTAAAGTTGGCAAAGGAAAGCCGTGTTGCTGGTGTATTTACAAAATCTACGGCCCCTGGGGCGCCTGTTGAGTGGTCAAAAGCTTGTTTAAAAAAAGGGGCACATTCCGGTATTATTGTCAATGCGGGGAATGCAAATGTATTTACTGGAAAAATTGGTCAAAAAGGTGTGCGCGACATGGCCCATTTGGCGGCACAAAAAATTGGATGTAAGGCTGAGGGTGTGTACGTAGCATCAACCGGTGTCATCGGGGAACCACTGATAATGAACCCAATTGAAAAAGGTGTACAAGGTATACATTTGGCAAATGAAAACTGTAGTTGGCAAGATGCAGCGCGGGCTATTACAACAACTGATACCTACCCTAAAGGTTCGACGATATCATGTGACATCGACGAAGTGCCAGTAAATATTTGCGGTATTGCCAAAGGCTCAGGCATGATAGCGCCAGACATGGCGACGATGCTATCCTTTATCTTTACGGATGCCAATATATCTAGGGAAATCCTACAAAAGTTGCTGCGTAAATTTTGTAAAACCAGTTTCAATGCAATCACCGTAGATAGTGATACGTCTACCAGTGACACTGTGCTCCTTGTGGCCACTGCTCAAGCTTCACATGCCAAGATAATGGATATTCATGATCCGCGCCTGAAGGCATTTAAAAAAGGTTTAAAGACGATCATGCTTGATTTGGCTCACCAAGTCGTCAAAGACGGCGAAGGTGCCAGTAAATTTATTGAAATCTGTGTCTCAGGTGCGAAGAATAAGGACGCAGCCAAAACCATTGCCATGAGTATTGCCAATTCACCCTTGGTTAAAACGGCAATTGCTGGTGAAGATTCCAATTGGGGCCGTATTATTATGGCGGTGGGCAAATCTGGTGAAAAAGCAAATCGAGACCAGATGTCTATTTCTTTTGGCCCTTATCTCGTGGCCAAAGACGGTTGTCGGGCACTTGATTATTATGAGGATACTCTAATTAAGTATATGAAGAATCATAATTTAACTATTCATGTCGATGTTGCGGTGGGCAGCGGCAAGTTTAAAATTTGGACTTGCGATTTAACCCATGGGTATATTAATATAAATGCAGATTACCGGAGCTAGAGGTTTTTCTAATCAGGTTATTAACCACTCCCGTAAATATGGTCTTAAGACGAACGGAGTATAAAGATGAAGCTAATGTTGGTTGCGGCATGTGCGCTTATTGATACAGATGGGCGTATTCTAATGAGCCAAAGACCCGTTGGTAAAGACCATGCGGGGCTGTGGGAGTTTCCGGGTGGTAAAGTTGAAGACGGAGAGACGCCGGAACAAACGATTAGACGTGAACTATGGGAAGAATTAGGGGTTGAGCCGTGTGAACGGTGTTTGCAGGCTTTCAATTTTTCATCTCATACTTACACAGATTTTCATTTGGTCATGCCGTTATATCTCTGTCGACAATGGGACGGAATGGTTCGTCCGAAAGAGGGACAACAAGTGCGCTGGGTGTTTCCAGACAGTGTTTGTGATCTCGACCTGGTTCCTGCGGATATCCCGTTGGCTCAGGAAATAAGGGACAGGTTGACACGGGGACGTCGGTTTGAGTGATAGTGGGAAAATGCGAAAAATAAAGAACACATTTGCTAGATTTTTAAGCAATAAAAGCGGAGCAACTGCAATTGAATACGGTCTTTTAGCGGCGATTTTGGCCGTTGGCATTATCGTTGGTGCAACAGGTATCGGTAGTGTAGCCACGGATATGTGGAACGGTATTTCCACAGATGTTGGTGCTACATAGGTCACGCATTAATTAGTACCAAAATTAACATCTTAATCGGCAAGCTTTTACTTGCTCCTCTTGGTGACCCTGATATTGTCCACCACACAATAACTGTTGGATGATTTCATGAGCGCTCCTCAAAATGCCGCCCGCACATATCTGGACTTCGAACGCCCACTAGCAGAGCTGGACGGCAAAATTGATGACCTGAAAGCCTTAAACACACATGTCAAAGGCGAGGATGGTGTGGATGTCTCTGAGGAAATCTCTCGCTTGGAGGACAAAGCAAACAAACAACTTAAATCAATTTACGCCAAACTTGGTGCGTGGGAAAAGACTCATGTTGCAAGACATCCATCCCGACCACATTTCAGCGATTATATCAATGGTATGATTAGCGATTTTACACCGCTTTGCGGCGACCGAAAGTTTGGAGATGATCAAGCAATGATTGGTGGCTTAGGCCGATTGCGCGGTCGGCCTATTGTTATTATGGGACAGGAAAAAGGCCATGATACGGAAACTAGGCTGAAGCATAATTTTGGTATGGCAGGGCCTGAGGGCTACCGTAAAGTCGTACGCTTAATGGAGCTAGCCGAGCGGTTTGATTTGCCTGTTATTTCCTTGGTTGATACGGCAGGCGCTTATCCGGGGCGCGGTGCTGAGGAGCGCGGTCAGGCAGAAGCAATTGCACGGTCCATTGACAAAGGTTTGTCCTTAAAGGTTCCTTTCATTAGTGTTATTACAGGCGAGGGTGGCTCTGGCGGTGCCGTCGCTATTGCTACCGCTGATAGTGTTAATATGTTGGAGCACTCAATTTACTCGGTTATTTCTCCAGAGGGATGCGCTTCAATTTTATGGCGAGATGCGGCCAAGGCAGAAGCTGCCGCAGGTGCAATGAAAATCACAGCCCAAGATTTGGTAAAACTCGGTATCATAGACAAAATTATCAAAGAGCCATTGGGCGGCGCACATCGCAGTCCTGAAAAAACCATTAAATCAGTAGGTACTGCTATTGTGAGTGCACTAAAAGACTTGCAGTCAATGGATTCAAAGTCGCGTATAGAGCGCCGCAGAGAAAAATTTCTTGCTATCGGACGTGATCTTTAGTTTTTTAACCAAAATCTAAAGGGCTTTGATAATATCTTCGACCATTTTTTTGGCATCTGCGAGCAACATCATTGTGCCGTCTGCATAAAATAGATCATTATCAATACCCGCATAACCTGCAGATAAAGAGCGTTTAACAAACAAGACCGTCGTTGCTTTGTCCACATCCAAAATAGGCATGCCGTAGATCGGGCTTTCTGGATCTGTTTTGGCAGCGGGGTTTGTCACGTCATTGGCACCAATAACAAAGGCAACCTCGGCGTTAGCAAATTCAGAATTTATATCTTCCAGTTCGAACACTTCGTCGTAGGGAACATTTGCCTCCGCCAGTAATACATTCATATGACCAGGCATACGGCCCGCAACCGGGTGGATTGCGTAGACGACTTCAACGCCTTCTTCTTTAAGTTTATCCACCATCTCGCGTGTGGCATGTTGCGCTTGCGCAACCGCAAGACCATAACCAGGCACGATAATCACTTTGGAAGCATTCTTCATGATAAAGGCTGCATCGTCCGCAGAGCCCTGCTTGACCGGGCGTTGTTCCTTTTCGCCGCCGCTGGAGCTAGCTTCTGCGCCAAAGCCGCCGAGGATAACGCTGATGAAAGAACGGTTCATGGCTTTGCACATGATGTATGAAAGGATAGCGCCAGATGAACCTACGAGCGCACCCGTCACAATCAGCGTCATATTGCCGAGCGTAAAGCCCAGTGCTGCCGCTGCCCAACCAGAATAAGAATTGAGCATAGAGATAACCACGGGCATATCGGCGCCGCCAATAGGGATGATAAGCAAAAATCCGAGCAAGAAAGCTATGCCGACAATTAGGAGAAATACATTTGCATCTGCCCCGCCAGATTTCATCAACATGCCGATTAACATTGCAATACCAAGACCTAGTAAGAGGTTTACAAGATGCTGGCCTTTAAATGTGATAGGTGCACCGGACATGTTGCCGTTTAGCTTGAGAAACGCGATGACAGAGCCAGAAAACGTAATGGCACCAATGGCCGCTCCTAAGGATAACTCTAAGAGGCTAACGCCGTGGATACTGCCCACTTCACCAATGCCAAAACTTGCAGGCGCATAAAACGCGGCGACAGCAACACACACGGCGGCCATACCGACCAGCGAGTGAAATGCGGCGATTAATTGCGGCATATCGGTCATAGGGATTTTTTTAGCGATGAGCGCACCAAGGCTGCCGCCAATGGCAAGAGCGACAAGAACCAATATCAGGGCATAGCCAGAAATACCAACATAAAGCATGGTCGTAATTATCGCGATGGCAATACCGATCATGCCAAACACATTCCCGCGTCTAGACGAGGCGGGTGAAGACAATCCGCGCAAAGCAAGAATAAACAATACGCCGGAGATGACATAGAGAAGGGCGGCGATGTTAGGAGAAAGTGCGTATTTCATTTTATTGTTCCAGTATCTTATCTAAATTCACCATAAAGCCGGGAAGAAAGTCTTTGACGGTTTTATAAACGGTTTGCATTTCAATTCCGCTATATTGGTGAATAAGAATATTCCTCATACCAATAATTTCTTTCCACGGAATTCCCGGAAATACTTCAAGTGGCTCTCGTCCGGTTTGAGCGGCGGCTTCGCCTATAACCTCTATCGCGCGTACAACCGAAAACATGGTTTTTCGATCTTGCAAAAACTCTTCATATGTTAAATCTCCTAGAAACTCTATTGCTTCTGCTGAGTAATTTCGCATGTCAATGAGGCGGTTTTTTATCTTTTTATCCATAAAACCTGACCAGATCTTTTTCCATGAAATCTTTATACCTTTGTTCAACTGAATCCCAGGCAATGAGATCAATATCGCGACCGAGTTTTTCATTCAACAATGTCCACGCGCCACCAAGATGTATGAGATTGACATCGCGCCCATCAATAATTCTAAATACAATATCTATATCACTCGCTGCTTCCGCTTCGTCACGTGCCCATGAACCAATTAACCCAAAAATTTCAATACCATATTTCTTGTCAAGTTCGGGACGGATATGTTGTAAGCTTTCAATAAGTTCAGTGCGTTGACGGGACATTCCCCTACCCCTTTTTCTTATACATAGCGAGCATACGCTGGGTCACTAAAAACCCGCCAAAAATATTAATGGCGCAAAGCAGAGTAGCGACAAAGCCTAGCCCACTTGAAAAATTGACCCCGTCCGTTACTGCCGTAGATACAGCAACAAGCGCACCAACGATGATAACCGAAGAGATTGCATTGGTTACGGCCATGAGCGGCGTGTGCAGGGCGGGTGTTACGGCCCAAACCACAAAATAACCAACAAAAATTGCCAGCACAAAAATTGCCAATTGAAACACAACGGGAGAAATTCCGGCCCCGCCAGCCATAATTAACATGTTCATATTTATTCCCTACTTCAATCGTTCGTGTACGACTTTGCCGTCACGTGTTAGCGCACAACCCTGAATAATTTCGTCGTCCCAATCTGGTGCGTAGCTGCCGTCCTCGGCGGTTACCAAGGGCAGAAAGTTGCGGATATTGCGGGCGTAAAGCGCCGAAGCGTCCGCCGCCATACGTGATGGCCAATTGAGGATGCCAACGATTTTGACACCATTTGCCGTAGTAACGATTTCGCCGGGTTTGGCGCCCTCGACATTACCGCCGCGCTCTACGGCCAAATCCACTAAAACCGAACCTGGCTTCATGGATTTTATCATAGCTTTTGTGATAAGACGGGGTGCGGGGCGACCCGGAATGAGCGCCGTGGTAACAACAATGTCTTGTTTGGCGATATGCTTAGCGGTGAGTTCCGCTTGTAGTTTTTGATATTCTGCACTCATTTGTTTGGCGTAACCAGCAGCCGTTTCCGCTTCTTTAAATTCTTCGTTTTCAACGGCAATAAACTTTGCCCCAAGGGAGGCCACTTGTTCTTTAGCGGCGGGGCGGACATCTGTTGCGGTGGTTACAGCCCCAAGACGTCTTGCCGTGGCAATAGCTTGCAAGCCGGCAACGCCGGCACCCATGATGAAGGCTTTGGCAGGTGCAATGGTACCTGCCGCCGTCATCATCATTGGAAAAGAACGCCCGTAAATAGCAGCGGCTTCGACCACGCTGCGGTAGCCAGACAGGTTAGATTGAGAGGACAGTACGTCCATGCTTTGAGCACGAGAAATGCGCGGAATATATTCTGCGGCATAGGCGGTGACGCCTGCCTTTGCACAGGCTTTGGCATAGTCCGGTTGGTCGGTCGGGTTCATCAGGCCGAAAATGCCTGCGCCTTTTTTCATTTTAGCGACAAGTGCTTTGGAGCCGCCATTGATGGACATCACAAAATTTGCCGTCTTGACACTAGTCTCATTTGTTGTGCTAATAGAAGCGCCTGCATTTTTATAATCCGCATCGCAAAAATTAGCTTGCTTACCCGCACCTTTGGTGACGGTTACGGCATGCCCTGCGTTTATATAAAACTTAACTGCATCAGGTGTGGCCGCAACCCGGGACTCCCCACTTGTACTTGTAGAGGCTCCGGTCTCTTTAATAACTGCTATTTTCAAGATGGCTTCCTTTTGTATCGTGCTGGCTTTTGTATGGTGCTGGTATATTTAGTTTAGTGCAGAGGACAACAAACCGATAATGCTTGCGAGAATTGCGAGGCCAAATAATGTGCCAATCCAACCACCACCAAGTTTAAAGGCTGGTGAAATAGCAATGCCGACTACAAAGCTAAAGACCAGAGCCGCAGGCCAATCTAAATGTACGCCAAATACCAATATCGGCATTAGTAGCACGACAATAAAAAAGGCTGTGCAGAATGCTGAAATTCTGACAAAGCCCTTAAAGGCTTTATCATTTGTTGCAATGTTCATATTTCCGTGGACATATTCTGACATGTGTGCTCCTGTTGCGTTTAATCTTTGAAATAACTGTAATACCTAAATAGCACAGGTATCATTGTAGATACAAGTGAGCCAATACTATTTACCTTGGTTTACAAAGTACATTCAAAAGCCAAGCTTTGCAAAACATAATTTATTTTATCCGGCCAGGCGGTAAAGCATCGTCAAAGTGCGTTACTTTATATTTTTCTAAAATTGCTTGAACCTTTTTGACATCTATCGCTTTAATCGTTCCGCGTTTGCTAGATACCGTTGTTGCTTTTAAAATAGCATTATAGATGGCCTCCTCGGTGGCTTCCACCGTTGCTTGAAACAAAGGCGACATTGCGACATTGGTTAAGGTCAAGGTGGCCAATGGCTCCAGGCTATTTCTATTTCTGCGAACATCTTTATGCGTAGAAAAAGCAATTACATAATCTCCCGAGCTGTTATGTGCGACTGAGCCAGTACGTGCGAGCCCCATAATGGCGCGCTTGGCCATGCGGTCAAGATTGCGCGACAGGACGGGCGCATCAGTGGCAAGGACAATCATAATTGAGCCACCGTCGCGAGGTCTTTTCCCTGCGCGGGCTTCTTCCAGATGTATCTTATATGCATATTCGTTAAGCTCGCGACCAATAGGCGCACCGTTCATGGTAAGATCACCATCAAAATTTGTTTGGACTAAAACACCAACTGTATATCCCCCTAGGGATTTAGGTAAAACTCTGGAACTCGTGCCAATGCCGCCTTTCCAACTAAAAGCCTGCGTCCCGCGCCCCGCGCCAATACTGCCCTCGGCTACCGGTCCGGATTTTGCATTCTCTAGCGCACCTACTACATATTCTGGTTTAATCGTATCTTTTGACCACATATTATTGAGGCGGCTATCATTGGTTTCGCCGACAACCGGATTTAAAGTGTGTTGCCCTTCACCTGGCTTGGCCAATTGCCAATCTTTTAGAGCATCGGCTGCTGTCCAAACACATAATGTGCAGGTCAGGATTATCGGAGTCTCGATTTCGCCAAATTCGCGAATTTGTGTTTCCCCGACTAGCTTTCCATAACCGTTCCCGACATGAACCCATGCAGGTATAGGGTCGACATACATATTGTGGTCCGATGGAATAATGGCTGTCACGCCAGTCCTGATATCCTGGCCTATATTCACCGTATGATGCCCTACTTTTATGCCGGACACATCTGTAATGGCATTATACGTCCCTGGTGACATTGTGCCTATTTGCAAGCCAATATCACGGGCCCGCGGTCGGTCATTTTCATAAGCCTCGCCTCTATCTTGGGCTGCTGCACAGGCCGCAAATGATACCGCTAGGATAGATGTTGTGATCAGTTTGGATAAATAGGAATACATGTTAATTCTCCTTGGTTTTGTAAAAATAAATGAGCAGTACATTATAAAGCCTTGAGCCAGTCACTGATTTCCGTAATGCCTTGCCTAACCCTAGATAACGCCATTTGGGGGCTTGGTACGTCAAGTATTGTTTTACCATCAAAATCAACGAATGCCAGACGTGCGGTTAAGCTCTTGTCTGGCATGCCAAAAGCATTGCCCGGTAAGAGCGCCACGCCTTTATCGCGCATCAGGGCATGGGTTAAGTGTTCTCCTTGGTTGATACCTTTTGCGTTTAATTTATTCATAAATCTTTCAAAATCTAAAAAGAGGTAAAACCCACCTTGAGCTTGATGAACTTTTACGCCAGCCTGTTGCAATCTTTTGGCGCAAAAATGGCTGATTTCATGTAATAATTTGGTTTGCTTTTGCAAAAATACTTGTGCAGATTTTTGGTTTTCATAGGCATGTGTTGCTGCTATTTGTATGGGAGCTGGCGCACATGAATAAGTTTCCGAAGCCACTCCCAAAACGGCTTGAAAATATTGTTGCCCAAGCCCCTTAGGTATATGGGCAAAGCCCAGCCGCCAGCCGCCAGCACCACACCATTTGGACAAACCAGACGTGACAATACTGGCTTGAGGATAAAATTCATCAAGGGTTGAATAGCTTTTTTCATAGCTCAACAAGCTGTAAATTTCATCAGCGATTACAACGACATTATGATTACGCATAATTGTGGCTAAAGCTTGGAGTTCTAGTGTACTGTAGGTTTGCCCCGTCGGATTGCTGGGATAATTGAATATTAAAACTAGTGGGATATCAGGGCTTGCTCGCGAACTGCAGAAACGATCCAATTGTTCAGGTTTTAACTTCCAGTGATCGGCAAAATTGGTTTCAATCCAACTGACTGTGTGGCCGGATAAACGTGCTTGCGGGGCATAGGAAACCCAACTTGGTGCCGGCAGTACCACCTCGGCGCGCTCAAATGCAGCTAATAGACAATAGAGCAAAATTTTACTGCCCGCGCCGACAATGATTTGCTCGGCACTCATATTTTTGTTTTCTAAGGCATTGTGAAATTTGGCTATAGCCTCTCGCAGAGGCTTATGGCCCTGAACGCTCATATATTCTTTTCTGTGGGTCGCATCAGCTAAGGCCTGCTGTATTTCACATGGTACCGGAAACGGGCTTTGCCCAAACCCAAATTTAAAAACAGTTTCTCCTTTTTGAGCACGCTCAAGGGACAGTTGATTGATCAGCAAGGTCTGAGAATGCTTACTTTTTCGGATATGAGTTTCATTGATTTTCATTTTTATTTACCCAAATATGTTCGCGTCTCCTAGACATGTAACATATATTCCTATACACAGCAATATATGAAACAAATGAAACACTCTCTTTTTAATTCTTAGTTGGATTTACACAAAATGAAGTCATTCCCGCAAACACTTAGCCTCACCTATGCAAAGCTTAGCCCCAGACTCAAGCAAGCGGCGGACTATATTGTGGCCAACCCGACAATGGTTGCCACCCATAGTCTGCGGGCAATTGCAACGGATGCGCGGCTCGCACCTGTCACTTTTACCCGCCTAGCCCGTGCAACAGGATATAAAAATTACGAAGAATTACGAAATGTTTTACGGGCTCAGATTAATCAACTAGCCGATACATTTTCTCACGGCTTACAAAAACTTCGTGATGAAAGCAAAAGTGGTGCAACTAAAAATAATAAATTGGGGTTTGCGAATAAACATTTGCAAGCTTGTGCCCAAAACTTGCAAGCATTTAATTTGGGTCATGATACGAAAGTGCTTGAGGCCGTTGTTGAACATATCCATAAATCTAGAAAAGTTGCCGTTTTGGGCGGATTAGGTTCAACAGGTATATCTGAACATATGGCATATAGTGCTGGTTTTATTGCCGATAATTGGCAATTAGTAGGACGTGTCGGGTCTTCACTTGGGAGCAGTTTAGTTGGGCTAGATGACCAAGATAGTTTGATTGTCATCACCAAGCCACCTTATGCTCGCGCTTCAATTCAAGCTGTGGAATTGGCCCAGAAGCAAGGTGTATTTGTGGTCGTCATTACGGACACACACACATGTCCCGCAATATCGAAAGCGTCTGAGAGTTTTATTGTCCCTACCGCTACGTCTCATTTTTACTCCTCATATGTTGCTACTTTAGCCTTAATCGAATGTATAATAGGCTTATTAGCGGAACGAGCGGGATCGTCCGCTCAACTAAGAATATCTGAAATCGAAACTTCAAACCGATATGTTGAATATTATTCAAATTAAGATACTGACTCTAGGGTCAGTATCTTTAGTATCAAGGGCGGAACGCTTAACTAGGCAGTGTACTCATAAACTCAGGTCGAAATGGCATGTTGCAATTTGTTCACTGGCTAGGCGTAAAACCGCAGGAAATGCTAGCATTTTTTTATATCCCTTTAGGGGCAAGGCTTTCACAAGAGGCAGGCTACGCTCACA